>CAVYFE010000006.1:0-81017 GCA_963767695.1 uncultured Solirubrobacterales bacterium | reverse complement strand
GATGAACCGGCCAAGCTCGCCGACCGCGCGAAGATAAAGGAAAACCGAGACGAGGATCCAAAAACCGAGACGAGGATCCAGTCTCCTCGAGCAATCGGCCCACGGCGTTGTGAGAACGTGATCGACGTGGGCCATCGAGTCACCGATATAGCCCGACTCAATGGCCCACGCCCCTCGTGAGACCCCTGAGCCGGCTTCTCCTCCAGTCGGGGAGACAGGATTTGAACCTGCGACCGCCCGGCCCCCAGCCGGGTGCGCTACCAGACTGCGCCACTCCCCGTGGTGCGCCGATGATAACCCGTCCGCGGACCACTCCCGGCCTCTGGACGAGCTGGAGGGTGAGACGATCGAGGCACGACTCGGGGCAGGCGTCGCGGGCGACGAAGCGGGCGACGGGGGTCGAACCCGTTCCTAGAGCTTGGAAGGCTCCCGTGCAACCGTTGACACCTCGCCCGCGGGTAACGGGCATGGTAGCCCGCACGGGCGCAATCAGCTCGCGATGGTGCTTCCGTCCGCACGGGCGCAATCAGCTCGCGATGGTGCTTCCGTCCGCCTGGACCGGCCGCCGCTCCTCGGTCGGCACCTCGCCATCCCGGGCGACCGCGTCCGGGGGCCACGGTCCGTTCCAGTTGTCGAGTGCTCCGTCGAGCGTCACCACCGAGCCCGAGAAGGCTCGCCCGAGCGGCGACGCCAGCAACGCGACGAGCCAACCGTACTCTTCGACCTCGCCCAGCCGCTGGAGTGGCACGCTCTTCGCCGCGCTCCGCCACAGCTCGGCGGGGTACTTGCGCAGGGATTCCGTGGCAAAGCGCCCGATCGCGATCGCCGCGACGGCGACTCCGTGCGCTGCCCACTCCTCGGCCAGCTCGTGCGTCAGCTGCTCGACCACCGCGCGGGCAGCGCCCGTGTGGGCCATCGCCGGCATCCCGTGGTGCGGCGACACGGTCACGTTCACGATCGTGCCGGCGCCGGCCGGTTTCATCGCGAGCTCGTACGCCGCTTCGCACATCGCGAGCGTCCCGCCGACGTTCAGACGCTGAACCGCCTGCCATCCCTTGGTGGTGATCGCTTCCGCCGGCACGAAGTACTGACCGCCGGCGTTGTTCAGGACGAAGTCGAGCCGCCCATGACGCTCGAGCGCCGCGCGCACGATCCTGTCCGTCTCGGGACGCTCGCGAATGTCTGCGCTCACCCACGAGCAGGGCCCGCCGATTTCCTGCGCCGTTGCCACCAGCACTTCCTCGCGTCTGCCGGCGATCACGACCCGGGCACCGCAACGCACAAGCTCGGCCGTGGCGGCTTTTCCGAGATTTGTCCCGCCGCCCGTGACCACGGCGACCTTCCCGTCGAGCGCGCCCTTGGCGAACACGCGCGAGATCTCCACCGCGCTACTCCCCCATCACCTTGATCACGAGCCGCTTCGGCCGACCGCCGTCGAACTCGCAGTAGAAGACCTGTTGCCACGGGCCAAGATCAAGCCTGCCTTCGGTGATCGGCACGATCACCTGATGGTGGACGAGCAGGTTCTTCAGATGGGCGTCGCCGTTGTCCTCCCCTCCACGATGATGGCGGTAGTCGCCCGGGTTCGGAAGCAGCTCGCGGGCCACCTCCCCGTCCGGGTCATGCCAGCTGGGTGGCGCGATCTTGTCCAGCCACTCGAGCGCGTCAGCCTGGATCCCCGGTTCGTCATCGTTGATCCACACGCCGGCGGTGATGTGCATCGCCGAGACCAGCACCATCCCCTCGCTGACCCCCGCCTCGCGCACGGCGTCCTCCACGTCTTCGGTGATCCGGACGAACTCCCGGCGGCGACCGGTATTGAAGGTTCGGTAGACGGTGTGGGATTTCATCGCGGGCATTCTCCGACTCTTCCGGCGCGATATCCAAAACCCGTGAGGCGACGAGCCCGAACCAAACCAGCCCGGATGCGGCCATCGCGCGTGGGCGGCCAGCAGGGGAGCCGGGATTCGAACCCGGATTCACGGTTTTGGAGACCGTGCGCTTGGCCGTTGGCTCACTCCCCTATGTGAGACGAGATGCTAGCCCGCACGCCAATTTCTCCGTCCACTCGTTGCTCGAACGCGCGTTCGCACATCACGGAGAACTCGCAGCGCCATGCGGGCGGAGGGACTCGAACCCCCAAAGACTTTCGTCCACCGGCACCTAAAGCCGGCGCGTCTGCCAATTTCGCCACGCCCGCGACAAGAAGTGCTGCGAACCGTCGCGCCAGATTGTATGTTCCGGAACATGCCGCCACAGCGGAATGTCCGGCCAGGCTACGTGGTGGTCTATCCCAACCGGGGTAAGGCCGCGAGCAAGACAACCAAGGCAATCGTGGTCTTTCTCCTCGTGGCATCGGTCGTGTTGATGTTGCTCGTGACGATCGGCGGCTGGAGCAAGCTGCAGGGGCTCAAGCCAGTGAACATCATCTGGTGCCTGGTCTATCTGGTCATCGCTTACTACGTGGCGCGCTGGAACCGGGGGTTGCTCCCGATCGCGGCGGCCTTGGCGATCCTGCTCCTGATTCTCGCCGTCATCGCCGGCACCGGGCTATCCGGTACGAGCTGGTTTGACCGCGACCATTTCGGCTTCGCCGCCCCGCAGACGATGTTTGGCACCAAGGGGCTCAGCCCGGACCTGCTCGGGGCCATCACGCTGATCATGGCGCCGGTTCAGCTGCTGTTGATCATCTTCGCCATGCAGGGCTTCTCGCAGGGGTGGAACGTCGAGCAAGAGGTTCCCGAGGACGAGGCCAGGCGCCGGGGAAGCAGACCGTCTACGCCGTCAACCGAGCCGCCTCCGGCCGAGCCGGCCCCGGCATAAGGCATCACCGGCTGAGCCCAGTGCGGCGGGTGGGATTCGAACCCACATGCCCGTAAGGACAGCGCCTTTTGAGGACGCCATGTATACCGTTCCATCACCGCCGCGTGCGGCTCCAGTCTAAGTCCTCTCTGGGGGGCCACGATTGCCGGCTCCCCGCGCGCAAGTCAGCGCGCCAACCCCCTCAATCCGCCACCAACTCGAGCAGCGCCTCCATCAGCCGGCTCGGCGCCGCGACGACGCCGGCGGCATCGGCGTCGGTCTCCGCCAGCGGCTGCACCTCGAGACCCGCCCGCGTCGCGATCAGCGCCCCGGCGGCGATGTCCCACTGATGCACGCCACGCTCGTAGTAGGCGTCGTAGCGACCGCAGGCGCACCACGCGAGGTCGAGCGCTGCGACCCCGGCGCGGCGGATGTCTCGCACCCGCGGGAGCGTCCTGGCCACCACCACGGCCTGGCGTGAGCGAACGTTGGCCTCGTAGCCGAACCCGGTAGCGACCAGCGCCGTCGCGAGCTCGGCGCGCTCGGAACCACGAATTCGCTGACCGTTCAGCAAGGCGTCGCCCGATCGCGTGGCGGCGAAACACTCGTCCCGGTTGGGGTCGAGAACGACGCCCGCGAGCGTCTGCCCGGCGACTTCGCAGGCAACGCTGACAGCGAACATCGGGATCCCGAACAGGAAGTTGATCGTTCCATCGAGCGGGTCGACGACCCAGCGAAGCTCACCGTCGCCGGTCGCTCCCCCCTCTTCGCCGAGAATTGAGTCACCGGGCCGGTGGCGCCCCAGCACGGAGCGGATCGCATTCTCGGCCGCCACGTCCGCCTCCGACACGAGGTCCGTAGGGCTGCTCTTGGCGTGGACGTTCTCGGGCCGCCTGCCGAAACGCGCCTGCAGCTCGCCCGCGGCGGCATGAGCAGCCTCGTGCGCAATCTCCAGCAGAGCGTTGTCATCTGGCAGGCCCATCACGACCGTTCTACCGGATCCGGCGTACTGGGCGCCTTGCGATCATCCCCGCGGATGCGAGCCGCCGAGACAGTGAATGGACTCGCCGCCTTCGAGGGTCGGGGGGCGGGCACCGACACCGAGCGGCGCGCGGCGCGGTGGCTCGCCGCGCAGCTTGGGGCGGACGGCCGGACGGTTCGCGTCGAGCCGTTCTGGTGCCGCCCGAACTGGGCGCTCGCGCATGCCTGGCATGTGGCGCTCGGACTCGCGGGCAGCCTCGTCTCGGTCAGCTCGCCGCGGCTCGGGGGGGCACTCGTCCTGGCGGCGCTGATCTCGGTGGTCGCCGACGAGCGGTTGGGCTTCTCCCTCGGCCGGCGGCTGACGCCCGAGCGCGCCAGCCAGAACGTCGTGGCGTTCCCGAGCTATGCCGGCGACCGTCCGGGGGACACTGAGCGGATCCCTTCCGAGCGGACCCCTTCCGAGCGGACCCCTTCCGAGCGGACCCCTTCCGAGCGGACCCCGGTGCACCTGATCATCACCGCCAACTACGACGCGGGCCGAACCGGGTTGGTCTACCGGGAGGCGCTGCGCGCACCCTTCGCCCGCGCCACCGGCGCGCTCGGCGGCCTCGGCCCCGTGTGGCTCGGGTGGCTCGGGTGGCTGGCGGTTGCGCTGGTCTGGCTGCTCGTGATCGCGGCCCTGCGGCTCGGGGGTGATCGCGGCACCGGGATCGGCGTCGCCCAGTTCATCCCCACCGTCGGGCTCGTACTCGCGCTCGCGCTACTGCTCGAGCTGACCAGTTCCGGGTACAGCCCGGCGGCATCGGACAACGCCAGCGGCGTGGCGGTGGCGATGGCGATGGCCAGCGCGCTGGATGCTGCGCCGCCGCGCTGGGCCACGGTTGAGGTCGTTCTGCAGGGCGCGGGTGACGGCTTTGGGATCGGGCTGCGCCGCTACCTGAGGGCCCGTCGAGGGATCCTCACCGCCGGCAACACAGTCGTGCTCGGGGTGGCGGCGTGCGGAGCCGGTCGCCCTCGCTGGTGGACCAGCGACGGTCAACTCATCGCGTTGCGCTACTTCCAGGGTCTGACTCAGATCTGCCGCGACCTCGCCCGCGAGCGATCGATGCTCTCCGTCGGCTCTCACCGAACGTCCGCGGTCGGCCCTCACCGCGGTCGCGGTGCCGCGCCGGCGTTCCCGGCGAGGTCCGCGCGGCGGCCGGCGATCGCGATCGGCGCGCTCGACCAGCGCGGTCTGGCGTCGAGATCGCACCGGCCCAGCGACACTCCCGACAGGCTGGAGCACTCGGCGCTGGACGCGACGCTCGAGTTCGGGCTGATGCTCGTCGACGCGGTCGACGCGTCCCTCGCCGATCGGCGGTCAGGCCGGAGTCACCGGATTGCGCTTCGCCGGCCACTCCCGGTTCTTGCCGGCCGCGAGCGCGAACCGCCGGATCAACTCCGACCGTAGGTCCTCGGGCTGGATCACCGCATCGACGACGAGCTCCGAGGCCAGGTGCAGGATGTCGACGTCCTCGGCGTACTCCTGGCGGAGCTCGTCGGTGCGCTGTGCTCGGGCCGCGGGATCATCGATCGCTTGCAGCTGGTTGTAGTAGACGGCGTTGATCGCCGCCTGAGGCCCCATCACCGCGATCGATGCGGTCGGCAGCGCCAGGCAGCAGTCGGGATCGAAGGCCGGCCCCGACATCGCGTACAGCCCAGCGCCGTATGCCTTGCGCACGACCACGGAGAGTTTCGGGACGTTCGCCTCGGACACGGCGCTGATCATCTTCGCGCCGTGGCGGATGATCCCCTCCCGCTCCACCTGGGTGCCGATCATGAACCCAGGCACGTCCGCGAGGAACAGCAGCGGGATGTTGAACGCGTTGCAGGTCCAGATGAACCGGGCGCACTTGTCGGCCGAGTCGACGAACAGCACGCCGCCCTTGACCTTCGGCTGATTGGCGACGACGCCGATCACGCGGCCCTCCAGCCGCGCATAGCCGACGATCACCTCACGCGCCCACCGCGCATGGATCTCCAGGAACGAGCTGCCGTCGAGGAGCGAATCGAGCAGTTCGCGCATGTCGAACGGCTTGTTCTCGTCGATCGGGATCATCTCGCGGATCGGACGCTCAGACGCCGGCGCCGTCGGTGGCGCTCCCGGTGGCTCCTCGACGAACGACCCCGGGAAGTAACCGAGATAGCGCCTGGCGAAGTCGATCCCCTCCTCGTCGCTGGAGACCAGCGCGTGACCGACGCCGCTGCGAGAGGTGTGCATCCGCGCGCCGCCCATCTCCTCGAGCGTGACCTTCTCGCCGATCACCATCTCGGCCATCCGGGGCGACCCGAGGTACATCGACGCGTTCCCGTCGCGCATGATCACCACATCGCAGAACGCCGGGATGTACGCGCCGCCGGCTGCGCTGGGCCCGAACAAGACGCACACCTGCGGCACCACTCCCGACAGGCGCACCTGGTTGAAAAAGATCCGTCCGGCGTGGCGCCGACCGGGGAACATCTGCACCTGCTCGTTGATCCGCGCACCCGCCGAATCGACGAGATAGACGAGCGGCAGGCGCAGCGCCAGCGCCCGTTCCTGGATCCGCAGGATCTTCTCGACCGTCTTCGGTGCCCATGATCCGGCCTTGACCGTCGGATCATTCGCCATCACGGCGACCGCGCGTCCGCCAACCGTGCCCAGTCCCGTGACCACCCCCTCCGCTCCGAGCCCGTCGCCCTCCCAGCTCGCCAGCAGTCCGTCCTCGACCAGGGAGCCCGGGTCCAGCAGCCGCTCCACCCGCTCCCGGACCGGCAGCTTGCCCTGTTCGGCCGCTCGCACACGGTGGCGCTCCGGTCCGCCGGCACGCGCGCGAGCGCTCGCCTGATCCAGCGCCTCGGTGTGGTCGAGATCCGTCATGGCGCTCACCCCAAGCCCGGATTCTCCACGGGCTCCTTGCCGGAGTAGTCGTAGAACCCCATCCCGCTTTTCCGGCCGTACCAGCCGGCGGCCAGCATCTTGCGCAGCGTCGGGGGCGCGGCGAAGCGGCGCTCGCGAAACTCGTCGAACATCACGTTGCAGATCGAGCCAATCGTGTCGAGCCCGATGAAGTCACTCAGCGTCAGCGGGCCCATCGGATGGCCGACACCGGCCTTCATCGCCGTGTCGATCTCGCTGATCGATCCGACGCCCTCCTCGAACGCCCGCATTCCGTCGAGCAGATAGGGCACGATCAGGCGATTGACGATGAAGCCCGCCTTGTCCTTGGTCGCCACGGTGAGTTTTCCCATGCGCTGGCCGAACTCGAGGCCCACCGCCAGCGTCTCATCCGAGGTCGTCACGCAGCGCACCACTTCGAGCAGCTTCATCACCTGCGCGGGGTTGAAGAAGTGCAGGCCCAGGAACCGCTCGGGCCGGCTGGTGCCGGCCGCCTGCGCGATCACCGGCAGCGAGGAGGTGTTCGTCGCGAAGAACGCCGGCGGCTTAGCTACAGCATCGACCGCCTGCCACATCCCGAGCTTGAGCGCGAGATCCTCGGTGATCGCCTCGATCAGCAGATCGCAGCTCGCCAGCGCCCCGTAGTCGGTTGTGCCCTCGATCCGGGCGCGCACGGCGTCCGCCTCCGCCTGAGAGGCTCGTTCCTTATCCACCGCGCGTGCCAGCTGCTTTTCGATCTTGCCGATCCCCTTGGCGAGCGTGGGTTCGTCGACTTCCCGAACCACCACCTGGTAACCCGCTTCGGCGGCTACCTGGGCGATGCCATGACCCATCAGACCACACCCGATCACGCCAACCTTCTCGATCTCTGCCATGCCTTCTCCGTTGTCGCTCGCTGGTGCTCAGGCGCGCAAGGCTATCCCTCAGCGCCACCGCACCGGGCCCGCCGACAGGACATGGCTACCCAGTGACCGGCCCAGCAGGTCCTGCACCGATCGCGAGGCTTCGATCAGACGGGCGAGGTCGATGCCGGTCGCGATCCCCATCTCGTGGAGCATCGAGACCAGATCCTCGGTGGCGATGTTGCCGGTCGCGCCCGGGGGGACGGGGCAGCCGCCCAGCTCGCCGAACGAGGACTCAAAGCTCTCGATTCCAGATTCCAGCGCGGCGAGCACGTTCGCCAGGCCCTGACCGCGGGTGTTGTGGAAGTGCGCGGTCAACTCGACGTCGGGGAGGACTTCCCGCGCGGCGGCGAAGAACTCGCGCACCTGCCGCGGGTTGGCCATCCCGGTGGTGTCGCCGAAGCCGATCTCGGCCGCGCCCGCCTCCGCGAGTCGCGCGGCGATCGCGAACACCTGCTCGGAGGGGACGTGTCCCTCGTAGGGACACCCGAACGACACCGAGATCACGCCCTCGCAGCGCAGTCCCTCCGCCTGCGCTCGCCCGAACGTTCGCTCGAGCCCCGACAGCGATTCCTCGATCGAGCGGCCAACGTTCTTCTGGTTGTGGCTCTCCGACGCCGACAGGAAGCCGTTGATCTCCTGGAAGCGCGAGCGGTGGCGCAGCGCGCGCTCGAGGCCGCGCTCGTTGGGGATCAAGACGCTCACCATCACCGAGGAGGGCAACCGGGCGGTCTCGAGCACCCGCTCCGCGTCGGCGAGCTGCGGGATCACGTCCGCACGGACGAAGCTCGTGACCTCGATCCGCGGCAATCCGCACCTGCCGAGGAGCTCGATCAGGCGGACCTTGTCGGCCGTCGGGATCACCTCGGGCTCATTCTGGAAGCCGTCGCGGGGACCAACCTCGCGGACCCGCACGCGCTCAGGCACGCTACTCATGACCACTACTTTTTACCGCTCCCGCGTTGGCCCGGAACCGATATGTGGTGGGAAGCCCGCTTTTGCAGGGGATCAGGGTCGCTCGGTCCTCGCGTAGATCTCGGCCTCCATCGTGCTCGCCCACAATGCCCGGTATGCGTTCTGGCCGGTCGGATTGGTCGGATGCGGGCAGTTCGACGTGTCGATCAGGCTCTGGTGGTGGTCGAAGTACGCCCAGAGGTCCGGCCCGTGAACGATCTGCGGGTAAGCCTTGTACAGGACGTTCACGATGTCGTAGTTGGCGGTCCCGGCGGTTGCCGGATTGTCGGCATTGAGAGGCGCGTTACAGACCCTTGGTGCCCACGGAATGGTGGGCACGATCGGCACCCGACCAGCCTTGATCACGTCCCGCACCAGGGTCTTCATGTTCGCCAGGAACGTCGCCGCCGACACTCCCTGGCCTATGTCGTTGGAGCCGAGGTTCAGCGTCACGAAATGGGCATCTGGATACTGTTTGAGGTAATCCGTGATGCAGGCCTGGTTGACGCAGAGCCCGCCGTCGTTCCCCAGGAACGTGCTCGTTCGCCAGCCGCTCAGACCGCCGTTGAGCTCACTCGGGTAGAACGATGGATCCGCTCGGTTCACGCTCTGCATGAAGTTGGGCGGCGAGGTCGGCGTGAGCGTCATCGAGTTGTTCGTGATGGAGTCGCCCAGGAACAGCCAGGTGTCGATCGGCGATCCCGCCGTACAGCTGGACGTGCACGACGTGATGTCCATGTGCCACTTGGCATCAGTGTTCCCCGATGACCCAGCCGAGGCGGTGACGTTCATCCGAATCCAGTTCTCGCCCGTGAGACTGACCGCGTACTGACCCGAGTTGTAGGTGTTGTTCGACACCTTCTCCAGCGTCGTCCAGCCGGTGGTCGGCGGCGCACCCCCGGCGGCGGCGGTATTCACGTCGATCGTGAACGTCTTCGGCAGGTTGTACGGGCCGCCGAAATTGTCCTCGACATGGTTGAAGTTGTTGTCCTCGTTGTACCAGGTGACGATGTCGCTCGCGCGCTGCGCAGTGGACAGGCTGGAGATGTCGATGGTCCCGCTGCACGGTGGCGTGCATCGGAACTCGCTGTAGCTACTGTTCACCATGTCGCTCACGGGGTAGACGGCGGTGCCGGTGCTGTAGGTCGGCAGTCCCTGGCTGAGCAGCGATCCGCCCGTAACGCTGTGGTTGGGTGTCGGCCCGGTAGTCACTGGCCTCGTCGCAGCGGAGTTTGGCGCCGTCGTCGTGACCGTTCGGACGCCCGTCGCGACTCGCTGAGTGCTGCCGCAGCCCGCGAGTGCGAACACAGCCAGTGCCGTGATGCCGAGCTTTTTCATGCCTGCTTCCTCGCTTTGCTTGACCGTGCGCACTCGGTATCAACGCGCCAGGCCCGCGCTCCCGTTCGTAGCGACCCGCTCGCACGCCTGGGTCGTGAGCAGGTCGCCGTAGTACATTCCGACGCATGGCAGAGCTCTGGTGCCCTCAGTGTGGGGAGAGAGTTCGCGATACGGGGAACTACACCCTGGGCCGGCATCATGCGCGCAACCAGCGCGCAACCTGCCCCCAGTGCCACGCTGAACTCGTGCGCCATCCCGATCTAGAGGACAACACGTGGACGGTCGATGATCCTACGCCGCCAGCGGACGAAGAACTGGGTGGTGGCGACGTGGGTCCCACCGAAACGTTCCACCGGTTATGGCGGCCCCGGATGACCGCCAGGCTTTGTCCTCGAATCCCTCGCGCAGCGCTGCTGCGCGTCGGATTCTGCGTCCTCGCCTGACGGCCCCCGGGTCTCGCCCTTCCCGGCGGCACGTTCCGGGGAGACCCACTAGCAGGGACTTTTGAGCGCGTCCAAGTCCACACGCTCATGACCGCTACTTGTAGATCAGGCGCAGCCCGAGCATCTGCGCCACCGTCACGAACTTGTAGCCCCTGGCGCGCAGCGTGTCGATCTCCCTAGGCAGCGCCGCGACGGTTTCGTAGCGAGGCCCGCCGCCGAAGTGCTGGATCACGATCGCACCGTTGCGGGCGTTCGAGACGACATTGCCGTAGATCGCGCCGACGCCCGGGAGCGACCAGTCGCGCGGATCGACGTTCCACATGATCGTCAGCAGGCCGAGCGAGCGCGCCAGCGATACCAGCTGAGGGCTGATATCCCCGTAGGGGGGCCGCCATAGGCAGGGCCTAAAACCGCCGGTGGCCTTCTTGATCGCGTCCGCCGTTTGCAACAGCTGATAACGCTGCAGGCTGACCGGCAGCGCGGCGACATCGGGATGGGTCCAGCTGTGATCGCCGATCATGTCGCCGTCGGCGAGCATCCGCCGCTCGTAACGGCCACCCGGGTCGTAGCCCGAGATCTGATCGCCGATCTCAAAGAACGTGGCCACCGCGTGCTCGCGCTCGAGGATGTTCAGGAACGCGGAAGGCGGCGGCGTGCTCCAGGGTCCGTCGTCAAACGTGAGCGCGACGTCGTGGACCTTGGTCGATCCGCCATAGACCAGCGACGGTCCAGCCGGCACGCACCCGACGAGCTGCGGGCTGTGCAGCTTGGCAACCGCCGGGCGGGCTGGAAATAGCTCCACGCACCCCTGCGCGGGACAGCTCTGAGCGCGCACCGTGCTCAGCACCTGCCAGCGGATCGAGTTGTAGGGAAGGCCGATCGCGGTCGGATCGAAACTGGCTGTGACCCCGCGCGTTCCCAACGCCGAGATCGTTGCCGCCACGGTTTGGCCGGGACCGCGCCCGCGGCGGGTCACGGGCATGTAGACGAGCTCTGGGTGACGGCGACCCTGCTCGATGCACAGCACGCCGAACACGCTGCCGTGGCGCAGGCGCTCGAGCAGCAGGCACAGCGTCCGCCGCTGAAGCTTGAGCGAGGCGGGCGAGAATGGATGATCGAGCTCCACCCTCCACATGAGTTGCTGTGCCTGTTGCGTGACCGACGCAGCGGCAACCCCGAACGGCGCCGACGGCGTGCCGTTCGCGCCGGCGGTCTCGACGGCGATCGCGCACGCCACGAGTGCCGCCGCACTCAGCCCCAGCGCGACCTTCATGATCCGCTACCTCCTCCTGCGGCGATCACCCGCCGCTCGTGCGTTCCCACGCCGATCGTCCTTCCGTCCTCGGCCACGACCTCGACCGCAAAGCGCAGCTTGCGCCCGTCGACAATCTCCTCGAGGCGAGCGCGGGCCGTGCAGCGGGTCCCTCGGACTGCACCCGCGACATGCTTGACGCAGACCTCGAAGCCAACCGTTGCCTGTCCCGGCTCGAGCTGCGGATAGACCAGCGTCGAGGCCGTTCGTTCCATCATCGCGATCATCCCCGGCGTCGAGAGCACCGCGGCGCCGAGCGTTCCCCCGACATCGGTCAGCACGTTCCCGTCGACCTCGAATTCGTGGCTCCCCTCCATCCCCACCTCCAACGCGGACCCCATTCCCGCGGCACAGTACTACTGCCCATAGACTCCCGCGCCGTGTCGGACAGTGTTTGCATCGTTGGCGGGACCGGCGCGCTCGGGTTTGGGCTCGCGCTCCGGCTCGGCCAAGCCGGCGTGCCGATCGTGATCGGCTCGCGCGATGCCGCGCGGGCGCAAGAGGCGGCGGCCCGTGCCTCGGGGCTGCTTCCGGACGCCTCGTTTCGCGGGCTCCAGAACGCCGAGGCCGTGACTGAGGCCGAGCTCGTGATCCTCAGCGTGCCGTTTCGCAGCCAGTCCGAAACGCTCACGAACCTGAAACATGCGCTCGCGGATGGCCAGCTACTGGTCGATGCAACCGTTCCGCTGGCCGCCGCGGTCAGCGGCAAGGCCACCCGCACGCTCGGCGTGTGGCAGGGCTCCGCCGCTCAGCAGGCCCAGGAGATGGCGCCCGACGGCGTTCGGGTGGTGTCCGCTTTCCATACCGTCAGTGCGGCGCTGCTGGCCGATCTGAATCACGAGCTCGCGGAGGATGTGTTGATATGTGGTGACCACCGCGACGACAAGCACAGAGTGGCGGAGCTCGTGAACCGCATCCCGGGCTTGCGGCCGGTCGACTGCGGGCCGCTCGAGGTGGCGCGCATCCTCGAGCAGCTGACGCCCCTGATCATCTCGATCAACGTCCGCCACAAGGCCCGGGCGGGTATCAAGATCACCGGCCTGTGACTGGGTCCGTGGTCGTCCTCGCCGGCGGCACCGGCGGGGCCAAGCTCGCCCGCGGGATGCTCGACGTGGTCGGGCCAGAGCAGCTGACCGTGATCGCCAACACGGGCGATGACGTCGAGATCTACGGCGCTTATGTCTCACCGGACCCGGACCTGGTGACGTTCTGGCTGGCGGACCTGATCGACGAGCGCGGCTGGGGGCTCGCCGGCGACACCTTTCACGTGATGGACGGCCTGCGCGCACTCGGCGTCGAGGTTTGGTTCAACCTCGGCGACCGAGACTTGGCGATCGGGATCGAACGGGCATGCGTCCTGCGGGCCGGGCGTCGCCTGACGCAGGCCCATGCGGCGATCACCCGCGCGCTGAACGTCCGCGCCCGCGTGCTGCCGATGAGCGACCGTCCCGTGCGCACGCGGGTGATGGCGGGAGGGCGGTGGTGGCCGTTTCAAGAGTTCATGATCAAGGCTCGCGGCGAGGGTCCGATCGACGAGATCGACTTCCGCGGGGCCCGCTCGGCCGCCCCGACACCAGAGGTGCTGGACGCGATCGCGGCGGCATGCGCAATCGTGCTGGGCCCGTCGAACCCGGTGATCTCGATCGGCCCGATGCTGGCGATCCCGGAGCTGAGCGCCGCGATCAGACGCAGTCCTGCACCGGTCATCGCCGTCAGCCCGCTGGTGAGAGGCAGAGTCCTCAAGGGGCCGACTGCTGCCTTCATGCAATGGGCGGGCTGGCCGCTCAGCAGCGGCGGCATCGCCCGCGCTTACGAGAACCTGATCGATGGCCTGGTTGCCGATCAGCGGACGGACGGAGTGCCCGTGCTCGAAACCGAAGTGCTGATGGACAGCGCCGCAACCAGGCGCCGCCTGGCCGATGAGACGCTGCGGTTCGCGCTCACGCTGGGATAGCGTTCGTCGCCCGTGCGAACAATTGCAATCCTGCCGATCAAGGCGTTCGGGGAGGCCAAGCAGCGCCTGGCAGCCGAGATGACTCCCGCCTGCCGGCGTGCGCTCGCCGAGGCGATGTATTCCGATGTGCTGGTCGCCCTCAGGCGTGCCGGCTCGGTCGACGGCGTGCTCGTGGTAACCGGCGATCAGGGAGCGCAGCAGATCGCCGGCGGCTACGGCGCGCTCGCGCTCGACGACGACGACCAGGGACACAACCCCGCGGTGAGACGCGGCATTCGCGCCGCGCTCGAATCCGGCGCAGAACGAGTCCTGCTCGTCGCGGGCGACTGTCCGCTGATCGACCCCGCGCAGCTCGACGAGCTGATCGCGCGGGACGCCACCGAGCGCTCCGTCCTGATCGTCCCCGACCGCCACCGGACCGGAACCAATGCTCTGCTGCTGACGCCCCCGGAGTCGCTGACCCCCGCCTTTGGGCCGGGAAGCTGTCAACGGCACGCCGAAACCGCGCAGTCCGAAGGGTCCACGCCGGAGATCGTCGAGGTGCCGTCGCTGGCGCTCGACGTCGACACGCCGGAGGATCTGGACGCGCTGCGGGACGGGCTGGCCGCGACCCACGGCGGTGCGGCGCACACCCGCGGCATGATCCGGCGGCTGATGCGCAGTCAGCAGTAGGCCACAGCGTGCTCACCGCCGTCGCGCTCGAGGGGCTGCCGGAGATCTCGCCCGGCGACGAGCTCGCCGCCGAGATCGCGATGGTGCTCGAGCGCGGCGGTGAGCGGTTGCGGACCGGCGACGTGATCGTGATCGCGCACAAGGTGGTCTCCAAAGCGGAGGGCCGCCTGCGCCGGCTGTCCGATGTCGAGCCCGGCCCGCGGGCCAGGGAGCTGGCTCGCGAGCTGGACAAGGACCCCCGCCACGTGCAGGTCGTCCTGGACCAATCGCGCGTCGTGCTGCGTGCCTCGCGCGGGGTGATGATCTGCGTCACCACCCACGGGTTTGTCTGCGCGAACGCGGGTGTCGACGCGTCGAACGCCCCCGCGGCGGGCACCGTGATCCTGCTACCGAGTGATCCCGACGCCTCCGCCCGGTCGATCCGCCGCAAGCTGGGCGAGCTCCTCGGCGTCGCTCCGGCGATCCTGATCACCGATTCATTCGGGCGAGCCTGGCGACACGGTCAATGCGATGTCGCGATCGGCTGTGCAGGCATCACACCGCTCGACGACTGGCGGGGCCGCACCGACGCCGTCGGCCGCGAGCTGAGCGCGACCTGGATCGCGATCGCCGATCAGATCGCCGCCGCCGCTGACCTCACGCGGACCAAGGACGGCCGGCAACCGGTGATAATCGTCCGCGGAGCTGAGCGTCACGTCACAGCACGCGACGGTCCCGGAGCGGTGGCCCTGCTTCGCCCCGAGAACGAGGACCTGTTCAGGTAATCCCACTCGATCGACGGCTAACTCATTCGATCACCGGCTCGGGGATCTCGGCCCGCCGCGCCAGCCGCCGGCTCCGGATGCCCCCGGTGGCCGTGAGCAGCGCGCTGAGCACGAGCGCAACGCCCAGCAGCTGCAGAGCGCTCGGAGACTCCGCGAAGATCAGCGCCGCGAGCGCAACCGAGCCGACCGGCTGGATCGTGAGCAGCACAGACGTCATCGCGGCAGGCAGTCGCGGTAATGAAATCGTGATCAGGAGCCACCCCAGGACCTGCGAAGTCAGCGCCAGCGTGATCAGCCAGCCCGCGCCCGGCCAGGTGGGTACCAGCTCCGCGTCGCCGATGATCAGGCCGGCGATCACACAGCAGACCGTCGCCGTGGCGGTCGCCTCGAACAGCGGCCCGGCGACCCGCCGCAGATCGGCGCCTCCGCGCCGCAACAGCAGCAGGAACCCGACGTACGCGATCCCGGCGCCGAGGCCGAACAGCGTCCCGCGGGTGGGATTGCGGCCATAGGCGCTATGTTCGAGCGCCCCCGAGATCAACACCACCCCCAACAACGCGATGGGCAGTGCGGCGAGCACTCTGCGCCCCGGCCGCTCGGACAAAACCGCCCACGCCACCAGTGGCACGAGCACGACCTGGATGTTCGCCAGGACCGTCGCCAGCCCCGCGCCGACGTCCCTGATCGAGTTGTGCCACAGGATCAGATCGGCGGCGAAGAACACCCCGGAGGCCACCGCCACCCGGCGATCATGCCAACCGCGCGTGCCGAACCGCCGATCCTCGACCCAGGCCAGCAGCCCCAGCACCGGCAACGCGTACGCGCAGCGAAAGATCGCCGCGGTCGAGGGCGAGGCGTGACTCAGCCGCACCAGGATGCTGGAGAACGCGATCGTCACGGCCCCCAAGACCGCGGCGACGCGGACGTTGCGCTCGTCTGTCAGGAGACGCTCCACTCCACCAGCGTAGGGAAGCCGATAACCACCAACGCCCGGCCGGGACGCGCGCCTTGCCTCGGCGGCCCGCGGCGGGCGCCTCACGCCCCGCCTCGGCGCCGGCAAGGGCCGCCTCACGCCCCGCCTCGGCGCCGGCAAGGGGCGCCTCACGCCCCGCTTGGCGCCCCCACCGCGTGAAACCCGCCGTCGACGTGCAGGATCTCACCGCTGATCGCCTGCGAGTAGTCCGAGAGCAGAAAGCAGATCGCGCGCGCGACTGGTTCCGGATCGTCGATCTGCCATCCGAGCGGCGCCTGTCGTACCCACAGCTCCGCGAGTTGCTCGAATCCGGGAATGCCCCGTGCGGCGACGGTGCCAAGCGGTCCCGCCGAGATCAGGTTGACCCGGATCCCCTGCGGCCCGAGGTCTCGTGCCAGATACCGCGCCACCGCCTCGAGCGCCGCCTTGGCCACGCCCATCCAGTCGTAGATCGGCCACGCCACCGAGGCGTCGAAGTCGAGGCCGACGATGCTGGAGCCGGTTGACATCAGCGGCGCGACCGCGGCGGCCAGCGCCTTCAGCGAGAACGCACTGGTCTGAAACGCCTGCGCCGCGCTCGCCGCCGGAGCGGTCATGAACCTGCCCCCGAGCGAATCCTCGGGCGCGAACGCGATCGCGTGAAGAGCACCGTCGACTCCGCCCCAGCGATCACGCAGCGTGTCGGTCAGCGCGTCGAGGTCCTCCTGGTTGTTGACGTCGAGTTCGAGCACATCGACCGTCTCGGGGAGCCGCTTCGCGGCGCGCTCGGTCAGGCGTCGCGTCCGCCCGAAGCTTGTGAGCAGCACCGAGGCGCCCTCCTGCTGAGCGCGCTGTGCCGCCGCAAACGCGAGCGAGTCCTTCGTCAGCACGCCCGTGATCAGCAGCCGCTTGCCCTCGAGGATCATCGCGCGAGCGTGCGCAGCGCCCAGACCAGCCGATCGCGTGTGTCGACCGGCTCCACGATCTCGTCGATGAACCCCGCCGACGCAGCCGCGTCGGCGTGGAGATGTTCTCGGGCGTAGGCCTCCGCCAACCGTGCCCGCTCCCCATCTGGGTCGCCGGCGACCCGCAGCTCCCGGCGATTGACGATGCCCACGGCCGCCTTGGCGCTCATGATTCCGAGCTCCGCGTCAGGCCAGGCGAGAACCAGGTCCGCTCCCAGATCCCGTGAGTTCATCGTGATGTAAGCCCCCCCGTAGGACTTGCGGAGCACCACGGTCAGCTTCGGAACCCGTGCCGCAGCGAACGCCCGCACGAGCGACGCGCCATACCTGATCACGCCCGCGCGCTCCTGGCGCGAGCCGGGCATGAACCCGGGCGTGTCGACGATCGCGATCAGCGGCAGCCCGAACGAGTCGCAGAAACCGACGAACCGGGCCGCCTTCTCCGATCCCTCGGCGTCGAGCACGCCGCCGAGATAGTGGGGTTGGTTGGCGACGATCGCGACCGGACGGCCCTCGAGCCGCGCCAGCGCCGTGACCACGTTGCGAGCCCAGCGCGGGGACAGCTCCAATAGCGAGCCTCCATCGACGACCCCGGCCAGCGCGTCGCGGACGTCGTAGGCACGGCGTGACTCGCGGGGCACGGCCGCTGAGGGATCCGCCAACGTCGGCGCCACCGTCGGGCCGATCGGCCCCGATTCGCCGGCCGCCGAAGGCAGGTAGCCGAGCAGCTCGCGGACCCGGGCGGCGGCCGCAGCCTCATCGCGCTCGACCAGATGGCAGACCCCGTTGTGGGCGTGTACGCGCGGACCGCCAAGGTCTGCGGCGTCGATCTCCTCGCCGAGCGCCTCGCGCACGACGCCCGGGCCGGTCAGGAACATCGCGGCGTCCTCGGTCATCAACACGAGGTCGGTCAGGGCGGGCGAATACGCTCCTCCTCCGGCCGAGGCTCCGGACACCACCGAGATCTGCGGCACGACGCCGGTCAGCGCAACCGTGTGGCGAAAGATCCGCCCGTAGCCGCCGAGCGCGGCCGTCCCCTCCTGCATTCGGGCGCCGCCGGACTCGACGAACGCGACGACCGGCACCTTCGCCCGACTTGCCGTCTCGAGCACCCGGACCACCGTGTCCGCGTGGCGCGCGCCCAGCGAGCCGCCCAGATAGGCACCGTCCTGGGCGTAGCAGGCGACCGCCCGGCCGTCCACCGCGCCGGTCGCGCCCACCACCCCGTCACCCGCGATCGAGCGCGGGCCCAGCTTCGGGGAGAGAACTCGCGAGCGGAGCACGCGCAGGCTGCCCGGATCGCACAGCGCCTCGAGTCGCTCGATTGGGCGCAGGCGGGTCCGCTCGACCGGGACCGTGGCGCTCACTCGGAGACACCTCGGATGACCAGAGCGACGTTATGACCGCCGAACGCAAACGAGTTCGAGATCGCCACCGGCGGGGCGCCGTTGTGGACGATCAGGGGCCGCGCCTCGCCGGGTACGTAGTCGAGGTCGAGTTCGGGGTCCGGTACCTCGTAACCAAGCGTCGGCGGGATCACGCCCGTGGCCAAGGTTTCGACGGTCGCGACCGCCTCGACCGCTCCCGCAGCGCCGAGCAGGTGGCCGATCGCTGATTTGGTGGAGGAGACGGGGATCTCCTTGGCGCGCGAATCGCCGAGCGCTCGCTTCAACGCCGCTGTCTCAGCGGCGTCGTTGAGCTGTGTCGAGGTGCCGTGCGCATTGACGTAGCTGACGCCCTCGGGGGTGGTGCCGGCGTCCGCCAGCGCGAGCTCGATCGCCTTCGATGCGGGCCCCCCTGTCGGCTCTGGCGCGGTCAGGTGGTAGCCGTCCGAGGTCGATCCATAGCCGGCGATCTCGCCGAGGACCGTCGCGCCGCGCGCCACGGCAAGCGATTCCTCCTCCAGGACGAGCACGCCCGCTCCTTCACCCATCACGAAACCGTCCCGGCGCGCGTCGAACGGCCGCGAGAACCCGGTTGGGGACAGCGCCTGCATCGAGTTGAAGCACGCGAATCCGAACGGGGTCAGGGTCGCCTCCGCGCCGCCCGCGACGACGGCATCCGCATCGCCGTACTGGATCATCCGCAGCGCCGAGCCGATTGCGTGCGCGCCCCCCGAGCAGGCCGACACCACACCGTACATCTGACCCTTGAGGCCGTGCTTCATCGCCACGGCGGCGGCGCCGGCGTTAGGCATGTACTGCGGAATCCCGAGCGGCGAGACATTCTTTGCCCCCCTGTCTCGCATCACGTCGTGCTGGGTCTCGACGGTTTCGATGCCGCCGATCCCGGTGGCGATCACGCAGCCGATCCGCAGCGGGTCATACGGCAGCTCAGACCCCCAACCGGCCTGCTCGAGCGCCTCGGCTGAAGCGACGAGCGCCAGCTGCGAGAAGCGGTCAAGACGCCGAACCTCTTTGACCGACAGGTGCTCGCCCGGCTCGAACTCGGTGCACGCCCCCTTTCCATCGGCGATTCCGCACACGCCCGCGGCCCATCGCTCATGCAGCGGCGTCGCCCCCACTCCCAGGGGCGTCACCGCCCCCAGGCCGGTTATCACGACGCGGCGCTGAGCCACTAGGCAGCTCGCTCGGTGATCAGGTCGACTGCGTCACCGACCGTCTTGAGCTCCTTCATGTCCTCGCCCTTGAGGATGACGCCGTACTCGTCCTCGACGATCTGGGCGAGCTCGACCAGATCGAGCGAGTCGATGTCGAGCTCCTCGAATGTCGCGTTACGCGTGATCTGGTTCACATCGGGTCCGAAGCTCGCAAGCGTCTCAGTCACGCGGGCCTCGACCTGCTGGCTGGTCACAGTTGACATCTGGCGCTACTCCTATCGGTTGTTGTTGTCAGGCGGCGAGTCCGCCGTCCACGCTGAGGACGGCTCCGGTAACGTAGCTCGCCTGCTCGGAGGCTAGAAAGCGTACGCACGCCGCCACCTCCTCCGGCGTCCCGGCGCGTTTCGCCGGAACCGCCTCCAGAAGATCCTTCGAGACGTCGGTCATCATCTCGGTGTCGATCCAGCCGGGGGCGACCGCATTGACGGTGATTCCCCGCCGTGCAACTTCGATCGCGGCCGTCTTCGTCAGCGCGATCAGTCCCGCCTTGGCGGCCGCGTAGTTTGCCTGTCCGGGGTTCGCACGCAGGCCCACGACCGAGGAGATGTTCACGATCCGGCCGGAGCGCGCCCGCAGCATCGGCCGCAGGGCGCGGCGGGTGAGCCGGAACGCGGCGGTCAGGTTCGTGTCGAGCACCGCCTCCCATTCCTCGTCCGCCAGCGACGGCGTCAGGTCGTCGCGGGTGATTCCGGCGTTGTTGACGAGCACCAGCACCGGGGCGTCGAACTGCGACTCGAGCGTCCCAAACAGCTGGTCGGGAGCGGCCGGGTCCGAGACGTCGCCCGCGACCGCGAACGCCCGACCTCCATCGCGCTCGATCTCCTCGACCACGGCCTCGGCGCGGTCACGACCGACTCGGTAATTGACGCCGACCGGCAAGCCGTCTGCCGCCAGGGCGCGAGCGATCGCCGCTCCGATCCCGCGCGAGGCCCCGGTCACCAGCGCGCAACCGTCGCGGTCAGGCATTGACCAGCTCCACGTCGCGCAGCGTTCGCTTCGCGAGCCCGGTCAGCACCTTGCCGGGCCCGACCTCCACGAACCGCTCGGCGCCGCGATCGCGCAGCGCCAGCATCGTCTCGCGCCAGCGGACCGGCATCGTCAGCGCCTCGACGAGCCTGCGCCGAACGTCGTCGAACGGCTCTGCCGTCACCGCCGAGAGCACCGGGACCCGCGGCGTCCCGATCTGCACCCGCTCCAGGGCGGCGGAGAACTCGGGGACGGCGGAAGCCATCATCGGCGAGTGAAAGGCACCGGTGACCGGGAGCTCCATCGC
Organism: uncultured Solirubrobacterales bacterium; assembly: GCA_963767695.1. GTDB lineage: Bacteria > Actinomycetota > Thermoleophilia > Solirubrobacterales > Solirubrobacteraceae > Palsa-465. The sequence continues at coordinate 60,168 of CAVYFE010000006.1, read as the reverse complement.
CCGCAACCCCAACTCCCGGGCCGCCTCCGCCGCCGCCGGCAGCGCGGTGCCTGCTCCCGAGAGGACCACCTGCTGGGGAGAGTTGTCGTTGGCGACCGAGAGGCCGTGGGCGTCCGCCAACCCGGCCGCCTGCTCGGCGGCGCCGACGCCGAGCAGCGCGAGCATCCCGCCGTCTCCTGCCCGCTCACCGGCCTCCTCCATCAGCCGCCCGCGAAGGGCGACCAGCTCGAGCCCGGCGCGTTCCTGCAGGGCACCGCCGGCGACCAGCGCACCCAGCTCGCCGAGCGAGTGGCCGGCCATGAAATCTCCGTGAGGAGAACCCAACCTCTCCCAGCCCGCCAGGCTCGCGCAGAAGATCGCCGGCTGCGCGAACATCGTGCCTTCCTCGGCCCGCGGGAACGGGTCGCAGCCAACGACTTCGCTCGCCAGCGCCAACAGGTCCGGACGGACTGCCGCGACCGTGTCTCGCATTTCGGGTGTGTGGGAGCCCTGGCCAGGGAACAGAATTGCCGTGGGAGTCATACACCCCAACCTACGCACAGCTCCGGAGACGGATACAGGCCACAATCCGAGTTCCCCCCGAACGGGGGGAGCCCCGCCATGAGCCGGCTCACGATCCCCGATCCAAGTCCCTCTTCGACCGCGCTGGTCACCGGCGGCTCGGCGGGAATCGGCCGTGCAATCGCGCACGAGCTCGCCGCGCGCGGACATGGCGTGGTGCTGGTCGCGCGCCGCAAGGAGCGCCTGCGCGAAGTCGCCGAGCAGCTCGCCGACGAGTACGGCGTTCGCGCCGAGACGATCGCGTGCGATCTGGCGAAGCCCGCCTCGCGCGCGCGGCTGCGCGGGCGCATCACCGAGCTCGGACTCGATGTCGAGGTCCTCGTCAACAACGCCGGCTTCGCGACCAACGGTCCGTTTCACCGGTCCGATCCCGAGCGCGAGCTCGAGCAGGTTCGGGTCCTGGTCGAGGCCGGGGTTGCCCTCACCTCGGCGTTCGTCCCGGCGATGGTGCAGCGCGGCCGCGGCGCGATTCTGAACGTCTCCTCGACCGCCGGCATGCAGCCGCTCCCCTATTCGGCGGGCTATTCGGCCGCTAAGGCGTACATGCTCACGTTCTCTGAGGCGCTCCACCAGGAGCTCCAAGGCCACGGCGTGATCGTCAGCGTGCTGTGTCCGGGCCCCGTGTACACCGATTTCTGGGAGATATCGGGCTGGGAGGTGGCCGGGGGGCGCTCGTTTGAGCGTGCGGTGCCGCGTCCGGCCTGGATCTCGGCCGAGCACGCCGCGCGGGCGGGCGTCGGCGGGCTCGCATCCGGCCAGCGCGTGATCGTGCCCGGGCTCGGGATGCGAGCGGCGATGGAGGCTGTTCGCTACGTTCCTCATGCGGTGAAGCTGCCCGCGATTGAATGGATGATGCGGCGCAGATGAGCGAATTCCTGCCCCGCCGGCGCAGGGGGCAGGCTGGGCGACTGGCGCCGGACTCCGAATCGGCTGCTACAGCCCGGCCAGCTCGCGGGTCCGTTCGGTCGCCGACGTGGCGCGCGCGCCGCGCTCAGCCACGATCCGGTCGTACTCCGCCATTCCTTCCGCGTTCCTGGTTCTACCCGCGCGCTCCACGAGCGCCGATGCGAACAGCTGCCGGAACGCCAGGCCCTTCAGGAACCACGCCGGATAGGCGATGCGCCGGCGGCGCTGCTCGATCGCGGCGACCACCTCGTCGATCGCGGGCGCAAGCGGATAGGTGCGCCCGAGCACCGACGGCATCTCGCCCTTGATCCGTTCCAACAGTGGCATCTCCCGCTCGGCGTCCTTGACCATGTCGGTGTCGAGGTACAGGAAGTACGCCACGCCGACCTGCACTCCCTGCGGTTGCATCTCCAGCCGCAGGCAGTCGCTCAGCGCCTCCACCCCCGCCTTCGCCGCGCAATACGCGCTCATCGCCGGCGCGCGCAGCGCCGCCGCGGTCGAAGCGATGTTCAGGAGGTAGCCGCGGCTGCGCTCAAGGTGCGGGAGCGCAGCTCGATCGGTGTACATCACGCCGAGCAGGTTGATCTCGATCACCCGCTCCCAAGACCGCAGGTCCTGGGAGCGCAGCGGTCCGCCGGCCGCGATCCCCGCGTTGGCGACGACCACATCGAGGCCGCCCAGGGCCTCCGCGGCAGCATCGATCGCCTGACTTATCTCGCCGCTGCGCGAGACGTCGCACTCCCCCACGAACGTTCCCGCGCCGCATCGCTCGGCCACCTCAGCCAGCTTCTCCGCCTCGAGCCCGACCAGCGCCAGCCTCGCTCCCCGAAGGGCCAGTTTCTCGGCGAGTGCCGCGCCGATCCCGCGCGCCGCGCCGGTGATCAACACGCGCCGGCCGACCAGCGATTGGGCGGGGCTCATGCGAGCACGATACTGCGCGGCCGGGCGCGTCCGCAACCGCGTCGGTTACGCCGCGGCGCGCGTGTCCTCGTCGTCGAGGACCGGGGCCGGATCGGGCATCCTCACCTTCCCGGCCAGCCGTCGGCCGATCCAGTCGAGCGCGACCGGCGTGCCGGCTACGGCGCCGCTGATGTGATCGACACCCCCGCGTGTCACGTAGAGCCTGACGTCGGCGCCGCGCCGCTCCCAGTCATCGCGGAGATTCACGCTCTGCTCGAACGACACGATCTGGTCTCGCCGGGCATGGTGCAGGAGAACCGGCGCGCCGGGCGAGAGCTGCCCCAACCGATTCTCGCGCAGCCGAGTGCGCCACTCGGGGAGCTCGAGCACGTTCGGCTGCGTGAGATCGGAGGCGCGCACGAACCGCGGCCCGGACAGCATCGCCTGCAAGACCGTCGACTCGCGCAGGGCGGCGATTCGCTTGCGGGCCATCGGCGTGAGGTACGGGTCGAGCTCGAGCTCGGGGTAGGCGGCGGCATAGCCGATCCCGCCGTAGGCGATGAAGAACGAGAAGAACGTTCCGTCGAGGCTCGGACCAGCGGTCTCGACGTCGGCGGCTGCCGCGCCGGCGGCGACCGCGAGCAGCGGCACGTCGGGCGCGTAGCGGGGCTGAAGCTGAGCCGCCCACGCCGCGGCGGCGCCGCCTTCGGAGTAGCCGATGATCGCGGCCGGGCCTTCGACGGGCAGCTCCCGCGGATCGAGCCACCGCGCCGCGCGCAGCCCATCAAGGACGTTCGGGCCCAGCGCACGGCCGACCATGTAGGTGTGGTCCCCGGGGGTGCCTAGCCCCTGGTAATCGGTGATCGCCACCGCCCAGCCGCGCGCCAGCACCAGCGCGATCAGCCCGGCCTCCCACTCTAGCCCCCGCGCCAGCAACCGCGACGGCGCCGCCATGTCGCCGATCCCGTGCGTCCCGACGGCGTAGGCGATCAGCGGCCGGGGCCCGCGAGTGCGAGATCTGGGGATCAGGACCGTCCCGGATACCGCGGTTGGCTCACCGGTGGCGGTGGTGGATCGATAGAGGACCCGCCACACACGCGCCCGGATCCGGACTCCGGGCACCAGGTAGGCATCCATCTCCTCGGCACGGATCAACTCGCCCGGCTCGCCCGGTGGCAAGGGTTCGGGCGCGACATAGAAGTCCTCGGCGGCGGCGATCCTGCGCCTTGGCGGAGACACCAGCAACAGCTGCGCACTCGTGTACCGAGCGAAGTCAAGGAAGCTCACAGCTGACCGGTCTCCTTTCCGACAAGTCCGAAAGCCGTGGCCCCGGCCTGTCGGTTAACAGGTTATTGCAGTCGGGTGTCGTATCTCCCGGCTATAGGAATAACGAAGCAACCGGTGCAAAGCGTGCGAGCTACACCAGCAACCCGATCCGCTGCGCCCGCTGAACCGCCTCGGCGCGGTTGCGCGCCCGCAGCTTCCGATACAGGGCGCTGGTGTGCTCCTTGACCGTGTGCGGCGACAGGTACAGACGCTCGGCGATCTCGCGGTTCGTCGCGCCGGCGGCGATCAGGTCGAGCACCTCGCGCTCGCGCTCGGTCAGCAATGGCGCCGGCTGCTCGGCCCGAGGGGCGAACATCGTCATCCCCAGGCCGACCATCCGCACGGCGGCCGCAATCTCGGCCGCCTCCAGATCCTTCGAGACGAACCCCGACGCCCCCGCTGCCCGTGCGGCGGCCGCCGACATCCGCCCCGCGCCGGAGATCAGCAGCACGCGGGTGGACGGTGACGCCTTGCGAATCGACTCGCACAGCTCGGCGCCGGATTCACCGGCCAGGAACAGATCGACGAGCGCGACATGTGGTTCGAAGCTCGCCACCAGCGCCAGCGCTTCGGCACCCGTCCGGGCGGCCAGGCAGCGTTCGACCCAGGGTTGCTCGAGGAGCAGGACGCGGAAGCCCCAGTGGACCACGTCGTGGTCGTCGACCACGAGCACGCGGAGCTTGCGATTGGAGAGCCGGCGAGACGCGACCCCGGATCCGCTCACGTCGCCTCCCGCCGAGACGCGACCCCGGACGCGCTCACATCGTCTCCCGGTCCAGCGGCACCACCAGGCGCACGCGCCAGCCATCCACCCCGGCGGCCCCGAACTCGACCACCCCGCCGTGCTGCAGCGCCTCGAACGCCGCGAGCCGCAGTCCCATCCCGCCGCCCGATGGCCCCGGGCGCACGCCGTCGTTTCGCACCTCGAGCTCGAACGTATCCGCCTCGCGCGAGCGTGAGACCACGACCTCGACCGACGTCGGCGCGGCGTGCTTGCCGATGTTGCGCAACGACTCGGCGAGCACCGACTGGGCGAGTGCTTCGAGGTCGAGGGGAACCGTCACGTCAGGGGCCCAGTCGACCGACAGGGGCGCCCCAGGTGCGCCGCGCAGCCGTTCGAGCTCGGCCGCGAGCGTCGTCCCGGTCTCCGGTGCAAGCGGCGCGAGGGGACGCTCCAGCGCCCTGCGCAGATCGCTCAGCGCCTGCTGCATCTCGACCCGGCAGCGCTCGCGTTCGGCGTGATCGAGTGGCGTCTCCGCGCTCAGCGCGAGCGAGACGCCGAACAGCCGCTGCATCACTCGCTCGTGGATCTCCCGCGCCAGGTCGAGCCGCTCACCGAGCCGGCGCGTGCGCTCCTGCTGACGGGTTGCGTTGCGGGCGGTCGCGACCAGCGCCGCGGTCTTCCCGAGCGTCCACAGGAGGTGACGCTCGCCGTCGGAGAGCTCGAACCGCCCGCCGCCGCGATCCGCGCAGATCACTCCGTAGGCGCGCCCCGCCGCGCTCAATGGGGTGCACACCAGCGTGGTGATCCCCAGCACCCGAGCATATTCGGGCGGCACGGCCTGCTCGATTCCTTCCGAGACGACGACCACCTGATCCTCGAGCAGCGCCTGCTGGGCAATCGGGGTGTTGACGAGCGTCGGACGCAGTGCCGCCAGCTGCGAGAACGAAGTCCCGTAGGAACCGACCACGCGGACGCGGCGCCGGCCCGGGTCAGCCAAGAAGATCGCGGCGCGGCGCATCGTCGTCAGCCGGCAGATCGCTTCGCAGATGCGATCGTAGAACTCGGTCGAGGAGGTGTCGGTGTCGATCTTGGCGAGCAGTTCGACGAACACCTCGAGCGGCTCGACGCCGGCGAACAGCGATCGCGGATGGTCCACCACTACATCACCGCCCCGCGGAGTGACTCCCTCCTCTACATTCACGCGGCTGCTGCCGGTAGCTCATACCGGCGGCGGATGTCGTAGAGGGTCGTGCGCTCCGCCGCCGGCCGCCCCGCTCGGTGCGCAGCCCCGACCAGATCCTCCGGGGTCAACATCACGCCGTGGTAGGAGCCGGCCATCCGCGAGATCGATTCCTCCATCAGCGTCCCGCCGAGGTCGTTGACTCCCCATCGCAACGCCTCCGTCGCAGCATCGATGCCCATCTTGACCCAGCTCGCCTGGAGGTTGCGGACCGATGTGCCCAGGGCGAGTCGGAACGCGGCCGTGTGCTTGAGGTTCTCCTCGCGCGAGATCTCCTCGACGCCATGGGTCCGGCCCAGCAAGGTGTGGAACGGGATGAACGACAGCGGCACGAATTCGGTGAAGCCGCCCGTGCGTTCCTGCAGCTCGCGCACCACCCGCATGTGCTCGGCCAGCTCCCACGGCTCCTCGATGTGTCCGAACATCACCGTCACGGTCGAGCGCAGCCCGGTCGCGTGCGAGGCCTCGATGACCTCGACCCAGCGCGCCACCGGCAGCTTGTTGGGCGAGATTCGCTCCCGCACCCCGTCGTGGAGGACTTCGGCCGCGGTCCCCGGCGTCGAGTCGAGCCCCGCCTCGCGCAGCCGTTCGAACACCGCGCGCGGCGCCAGACCGCTGACGTCGCACATATGCGCCACCTCCATCGGCGAGTAGGCGTGGAGGTGGATGTCCGGCGCCACCTGCTTGGCGAGCCGCAGCCACTTCTCGTAGTCCTCGAGCGTCCAGTCCGGATGGATTCCCGACTGGATGCAGATCTCGGTGGCGCCGAACGCCACCGCCTCCCGCACGCGCCGGGCGAAATCCGCCTCGGAATGCTCGTAGGCATCGGGCGAGCGCCGCGACTGCCCGAAGCCGCAGAACGCACAGCCGACGACGCAGATGTTCGAGACGTTGATGTTGCGGTTGACCACGAACGTGACCGTCTCGCCCGCCAGTCGCCGGCGCACCTCGTCGGCCGCGCCGCGCATCTCCTCGATCACCCCGGGCCGCGTCTCCGAGAACAGCGCCGTCAGTTCCTGCGCGCTCAGCGCTTCGCCGCGCAAGGCTCGGGCCACCGCCCGTGGCGCGGCGTCGTCGCGCACCGCGATCTCCGTGCGGCGCCCCGACCCGCGCCGGGGGATGAACGACCAGTAGCAGCGCTTGATCACGTCCAGCACCGGCTGCGAGACCCATTCCGGGTCGATGTACTCGGGGTACACGCACAGCCGCTCGCTCAACGCCAGCCCGTCTGCCCGCAACCGCTTGCGCACCTGGCTGGGCGACGGGAACGGGTGCTCGGGTGAGATGTGATCGCCGTTGGCGCTCAGTCCGCCAAGGTCGGTGGCGCCGGCGCGAATCAGCTCAGCCCACCACTCAGACAGGTTGGGCGGAACCTGAATGCCGACCTCCGGCATCAGCCGCCGCGCCTCGGCGACCAGCCGCTTCAGGTCCTCGATCGTCACCTCGCACGCCCACCCCGGCGCGTCCAGCTGCGGTCGCGCCGTCACTCCGGTGCGCCAGTACTCCGACGCCGCCTGATCGGCGATCTGCGCCGGCTCGCGGCCGTAGTAGCTCTGATGGGGCACGAAGTTCTGGAGGATCACCTCCTGGATGTGACCGAAGCGGCCGCTCAGCTCGGCGAGCTTCTCGAGCGAGAGCATCCGCTCCTCCTCGGTCTCGCCGATCCCCACCAGCACCCCGCTCGTGAACGGGATCTTCAGCTCGCCCGCGCCGGCGATCGTCGCGATCCGCCGCTCCGGATGCTTGCTCGGCGAGCCCGCGTGAACGGTCTCCATCAGCCGCTCGGACACCGACTCGAGCATCAGCCCCTGAGACGCCGTCACCTGGCGCAGCCTCAGCAGATCCTCGCGGTCGAGCACGCCCAGGTTGGTGTGCGGCAGAAGGCCCCGCTCCAACGCCCGCTCGCAGGTCCACACCACATACGAAGTGAAGTCGTCGAACCCGTGCTCCCGCAGCCGCGCGGCCACCTCGGCGTTGACCTCCGGCCGCTCGCCGGTCAGGACCAACAGCTCCTTGACGCGATGGCGCCCCACCGCCTCATCGAGGATCCGCTCCACCTCCTCCGGCGCGTACAGGTGCGGCTTGTGGGTCGCGAACGCGCAGTACTTGCAATAGCAGCGGCACGTCCGCGATAGCGACAGCGTGAGGTTGCGGCTGAACGTGACGCGGCGGCGCATGCGCGTGGTGGATTCTACGAACCGCGCGTGCTCCGCTTAACCCAGCCTCATATCCTGCCCCGCCGGATGCGGCGCTGGATCCCCATTGCCCTGGCCTGCATGGCCCTGCCGCTCAACGGCTGCGGCTCGAGCGCGAGCACCCCGCCCCAGCGCACCGCGACGCTCGTCCTCGACTTCACCCCGAACGCGATCCACGCCGGTATCTATTCGGCGATCGCGCGCGGGTTCGACGCCCGCGAAGGTGTTCGCCTCCACGTGATCGTTCCCTCGGCATCGACCGACTCGATCAAGCTGCTCGAGTCCGGCCGGGCGAACTTCGCGATTCTCGACATCCACGACCTCGCGATCGCGCGCGAACGGGGGGCGGACATCATCGGCATCATGGCGATCGTCGAGCGCCCGCTGGCGGCGGTCATCGCCGCCCCGCAGATCCGCACGCCGCGCGAGCTGGACGGCAAGACCGTCGGCATCACCGGCGACCCCAGCGACACCGCCGTGCTCGACTCGATCGTGGCCGGTGCCGGCGGCGAGCCGGGAACGGTCAAGACGGTCACGATCGGCTTCAACGCCGTCGCCGCACTGCTGTCCGGCCGGGTTGCCGGCGCGACCGCGTTCTGGAACGACGAAGGAGTGACGATCGAGCAGCGGCGGCCCGGGTTTCACATCTTCCGCGTCGATGACTACGGAGCGCCCTCCTACCCGGAGCTCCTGCTGTGCGCGACCGGCGCCACGTTGCGGCGGGATCCGAGCCTCGCCCGCGGCGTCGTCGGCGCGCTGGTCCGCGGTTACCACGCGACGCTGACCGACCCCAGGCAGAGCGAGGCGTACCTCGAGTCGCGCGTTCCAGGGCTCGATCCGAAGCTCGTCAGCGCCGGGCTGAACGCCGTCGAGCCGTCGTTTGAGACGGCCGCGAAGCAGTTCGGCGTGCTCAACGCAGCGACGCTCGCCGCCTGGGCGCACTGGGAGCTCCGGTTCGGGATCGTCCGGCACCTCCCCGACGTCGGGGCGACGTTTGACCCCCAGTTCATCAGCCGCTCAGGTGGTTAGCAGCCGCTCCACCAGCGCCGGCCCCTCCCGCGCCATTCGCGAGCGCGGGACCACGAGATCGATCCCGGCTGCCTGCGCGTGATCCCGCACCTCGGCCTCCACGTGCGAGTAGAACGCGAGCGCCGGCACCGTCCCCACCAGCCCCCGCACCGCTTCGAGCCGGGCCTCGGCGTCCGCGGTCAAATCGACGATCAGCAGATCAGCTCCCGCGGCGGAGCTCGGATCGGAGACCAGCTCCACCTCGTGCCCAGCGCCTCGGAGCGCGCCGAGGACGTTGGAGCCGAACAGCAGATCCGGGATGAACGCGACGACGCGCGCCACTTCGTCTCCTCAGGCGCTACTGCGCCCGCAGCTTCTTGAATTCCTGCCGGACGGACTCGGTGCGGCCCCACCATGGATTCACCTCGAACCGTCCCGTCCGGACCTCGCGGAGCGCCATCTCGCCGTCGATCCCGGCGTCATCGAGCAGCTTCAGGGCGGCATGGACCACCGGGGCCGCGGCCGCGTGTCCGAAGCGATGGGCGATCAGCACCCGCCAGTGCCAGTCGCGCTTGGAGTACGGCTGAGCGTTGCAGGTGACGAGCAGCACCGCCGCGTCGACGTAGCGCCGCTCGTCGAAGATCCGCAGGTCGAGCTCCAGGTCGGTCCAGTCGTCGGGAAGCGAATCGACGATCTCGTTGAAGGTGTCGGCGAGCGCCATCTAGAGCAGCTGCTGGGCGATCAGGAACAGGTTCATCGCCGTGATCAGGGCCGCGACGCAATACGCGACCACGGTGGTCAGGCGACGGTTGACGTGGACGCCCATCACATCGCGACTTGCGGTGAGGACAACCAGGGGCACGAGCGCGAAGGGTATCCCGAACGACAGGACGACCTGGCTGAGCACGAGCGCACTGGTCGGACTGGTGCCGAGCGCGAGCACCACGAGCGCCGGCACCATCGTCACGAGCCGCCGCACCATCAGCGGCACCCGGATGTTGACGAACCCGGCCATCACCACCTGCCCCGCGTACGTCCCCACGCTAGACGACGAGGCACCGGAAGCCAGGAGCGCGACGGCGAAGGCCACGGCCGCGCCGCCGCCGACCACCCGCGCGAACTCGTGATGCGCCCCCTGGATCGTGCTCACGCCGGACAGCGTGCCCGTGTGCAACAGCTTCGCCGCGACCGCCAGCATCGCGAGATTGATGATGCCCGCGAGACCGAGCGCGACCAGCACGTCGAGCCGCTCGAAGCGCAACACGCGTCCGCGCTCGCGGTCGTTGCGCAGCGGCACCCGCCGGTTGGTGAGCGCCGAGTGCAGGTAGATCACGTGCGGCATCACGGTCGCTCCGATGATTCCCACGGCCAGGTACAGATACGTGTCTCCTCCCAGGCTCGGCACCAAACCGCTCAGGGTCTGTTGCGCGGACGGGCCGATCTTCAAGGTCTCGTACAGGAACCCCGCGAACACGATTCCGAGCAGCGCCGTGATCGCCAGCTCGAACCGGCGCACGCCGTGTCGCTGCAGCCCGAGTATCCCGAACGCGATCACTCCGGTCAGCAGCCCGGCGGTCAGCAGCGGGACCCCGAACAGCAGGTTCAGTCCCAGGGCCGCGCCCAGGAACTCGGCGACGTCGGTGGCCATCGCCATCATCTCCGCCTGGACCCACAGCCCGACGCTCATCCACCGCGGAAGCTGTTCGCGGCACAGCTCCGGGAGGTTTCGGTCGGTGACGACCCCGAGCTTGGCCGACAGGTACTGGATCAGCATCGCCATCAGGTTGGCGAGCAGCACCACCCACAGCAGCGCGTAGCCGAACTGGGCACCGCCCGTGATGTTCGTGGCGAAGTTGCCCGGATCGACGTAGGCGACCGCTGCCACGAACGCCGGACCGAGCATCGCCAGCGTCGCCCGCAGCCGCCCTCGCGCGAGCAGATGCTCGAGCGGCGAGGGGACGACGGTGGCATCGCTCAGCGCCGCCTGGCCGTCGTCGGCGACGCCCTCGAGCACTGGGGCACCGATCCCCACGGGCGGTGGCGTCACCGGGCCACCTCGACCCGCATCGCGCGGGCCAGCGCGCCACCGAGGACATGCACGTCATCGCCGAAGCGAACGAACAGCGGCCCGTCGAACGGCTGCTTGTCGATCACCTCGAACTCGTCCCCGGGGGCGATGCCCCGCTGGGCGAGAAACCGCAGCATGTCGGGATCGGAGTCCGACACCCGGGTGAAGGTTCCGCGTGCACCGGCGGGGAGCATCTGCAGACTCTCGGTTGAGCCCTCCTCGATCGTCAGCTCGGGTGTGGGGATCGGGTCGCCGTGCGGGTCGTGGGTGGGATTGCCGAGCTTGGCCGCGATCAGTTGCTCGAGCTCCTCGGAGAGGACGTGTTCGAGGACCTCCGCTTCGCCGTGGACCCGATCCCACGGAACTCCGAGGTCCTCGACGAGATACAGCTCGAGCAACCGGTGGTGGCGCATCACCTCGAGCGCCACCCGCCGGCCATCAGCAGTCAACGACACGCCGTGATAGGGCTGGTGGGCAACCAGCCCCAGCTCGCCGAGCCGCTTGACCATTCCCGAGGCGGACGCGGGCGTGACGCCGAGACGCTCGGCCAACGCCGTCGTGCTCACCGGCTCGCCGCCGCGCCGCTCGAGGGCGTAGATCGCCTTCGTGTAGTCCTCGATCGCGGACGAAACCGCCGCTGGTTCCTGGCTTCCCATCACAAAAGTTATGGTAGCCCTAAATCTTAGTTTCTACAAATCGTATCTGCCTCGTGCCCGCCTTTTATATTTATGGGTGTGGCTTCGGTTGACACGATCGGCTCCGAATACCGCGCCCTCACAGAGAGCTGCGGCCTGCTCGATCGCTCCGATCGGGGCAAGCTGGCGCTCGCCGGCACCGAGGCCAAGCGCTTTCTCCAGGGCCAGGTGACCAACGACGTCGAGGCGCTGACGCCAGGCAGCGGGTGCTACGCGGTATTCCTCACCCCCAAGGGCAAGATACTCGGCGACCTGCGGATTCTCGACACCGGCCACGAGCTGCTGCTCGACACCGAGCGGCTCGCACTCCAGGGGCTGTTCAACATGATCCGTCGGTTCAGCATCGGCTACGACGTGCAGCTCGACAAGCGCACGCTGGAGCGGGGCCTCATCTCACTGATCGGCCCCGGCGCGGAGGCAGCGTCCGGCCTCGCGGAGCTGCCGGCGGCTGAGCACTCCCACATCGCCGTCGAGGTCGCCGGCATTCCCGCCCGCGCGATCCGAACCGACGTCGGCCTCGACCTGCTCTGCGAGGCGGCCGAGACCTCGGCGTTGGTGGCGGCACTCGAGACCGGCGGCGCGTTGCCGGTGTCCGAGACTGCCGCCGAATGCCTCCGGGTCGAGCGCGGTCGCCCCCGCTACGGGCTCGACCTCGATGACAACGTGATCCCCCAGGAGGCTGGTCTGAACGAGCGGGCGGTGTCGTTCACCAAGGGCTGCTACGTCGGCCAGGAGACGGTGGCGCGGCTGCATTACCGCGGCAAGCCGAACCGCCAACTGCGCGGACTGCGGCTGTCGGCGCCGGCCCACACCGGCGATCAGGTCGCGTTCGAGGGCCGCCCGGTGGGGCGGCTCGGCAGCGTCGCGCGATCGCCGGAGCTCGGACCCCTCGCGCTGGCACTGATCCGCCGCGAGGCGCCGCCGGGATCCGAGGTCACGGTCGGATTGCGGGAGCTCCCGGCGCAGGTCGTAGAGCTGCCGTTCGCGTAGGCGAATCTCAGCAGTTCCTCGAGCGCCGGCGCGGGATCGAGCACGAGCTGGGCGGTGTCCGGGTGCGAGGACAGGTACGTGGCGACGATCCGCACTTCGTCGATCTCCTCCGGGGGCACGTGAGCGCCGAGCTCGCCGGCGCGGCCGCCGCGCACCAGCGCCGCCGCGGTTCGCTCCGCGAGCTCCTCGCGCTCGGTCGGGAGAGGCCCCCAGTCGACGAGCCGTCCGCAGACCATCCAGAACGCGTCGCAGCGCCGGGGCTCGACCGGATGGGCAGCCAGCAGCAGCCGCGGGCGGGCGTGGGTTGCCTCGAGTACCCCGCCGACCCGCTCCAGGATGGCGCCGAGCCGCCGGGCTCGCCTCCGTAACCACCCGGCGCGCTCGTATCGCCGCGTCGCCGCTGCCTCGCGCATCTGCGCCTCGACGTGGGCGATCAGTCGTTGCCCGCCGTCCGAGCCCTCGACGAACAGCCGCAGCGCCTGATCGAGCCGCCGCCGATACAGGTTCGGGTCGAGATCGCCGAGACATGGAGACAGGCACCGGCCCATCTGCCCGTAGGCCGACGGATGCTCGCGGCGCACCAGCCGCCGGCCGCAGTGGCGAAGCCCGAACACGGAGTCGAGCTGCTCGACCAGTTCCAGCGCCAGTCGCCGCCCCCGCAGTGGCCCGATCGTGACCGCGTGGCCCGCGGCGGGGCGGGGCGAGACCTCCAGGATCGGGAACGGGATGTCCAGCCGGCAGCGGATGTACACGAGCCGGTCGTCGGCGCTCCTCAACCGGACGTTTCCAGCCGGGCGAAGCTGCTTGATCAGGCGGTTCTCGAGCACCAGCGCGCCCAGCTCAGAGCGAGTCGCACGGTAATCGACGATCGTCGCGTGGGGAGTCCAGTCGGCCTGCGGCGCCGAGGGAGCGAAGTGTGCACGAGCCCGGCTTCGGATCGAGATCGACTTGCCGACGTACAGCGTGTTGCCGGCGGCGTCGCGGAACAGGTACACCCCGGGATCACGGGGGAGCTCGGCGAAGTTCACCTCGGGTGCCGGCGGATGCGCGATCCCGCACGTCGTGCGAGCCCCCCGCTGCCGCAAGCTGTGCGGCCGGCGCGGCTTCAGCAGCGCCACCGCCTCGCCGATCGTCGTCGCGTTCGCGCACAGCCGCCCAAACAGCGCGCACAGGACCCGCGCGCATGTCTCCGCGTCGGGCAGCGCGCGGTGAGCGGCCTGCACCTCGATCCCCAGCGCGTCCGCGAGCGCGGCTAGACGCCGTTCGCGCTGCAACGGCAACATCGTCCGCGCCAGCGCGGCTGTGCACAGAACCGGCGGATCGGGCCATTCCCGCCCGATCCGCCCGAACGCCTGACGCAACACCCGGCGGTCGAACGGCGCGTTGTGCGCCACCATCACCCGCCCGCGCAGGTGCTGGTCGATCAGCGGCAGCACGGATTCGAGCGAGGGCGCCTCATCGACCATCTGCTGGGTGATCCCGGTGAAGCGCTGGATGCCCCGCCGCAGCGGCGCACTGGTGCGAACCAGCGACGAGAAGCGGTCGTGCAGCTCGCCGCCTCCGACCAGCACCGCGCCGACCTCGGTCAGCTCGCAAGCGTCACCACCGAGACCGTTGGTCTCGGTGTCGATGACCGCGAACTCGGCGGTCGCGATCGGCGAGTCGAGCAATTCCAAGCGTTGCGTGATACGCCCGCCGCCGGACGGCACGCACATGCCCTTGCACCGTGAACGCACCGTGCTGCCACGGTGCTTCACGGAGCTGACCGGCACTTCACGACCGCGCCTGGGGGTAGCATCGCCCACACAGAGCTAGGAAGGAGTCCTGACGTGACAGCAATTGCCCCCGACAGCGACAAGCTTCGCCAGCTCGATGCCGACACCCGTCGTGCCTGGAATGCATACCGCGAGCGCCTGCGTGAGCTGAGCGGCGAGGAGTACGAGCGCGCCGAGCGGGAATCGTGGACGCAGCTCCAGGGCGAGCTGCGTCGCCTGGAGCGCAGGCGACGGTCGCTGGGCGAGTCCTCGACCAGCTGACTCCTCCCCGCTCACATCAGGCGTAACCCGCCCGGGTGTCCTCCCGCGCGGCTCTCGGCGCGGGGCTCGCGCTCTGCTTTCCCGTCGGTTAAGGTTCTGGATTGAGGCGGGTCACGCCGGGCACCGACGGGCCTAGAACCTCGAGAGGAGACCCAAGCACCAGGATGCGCACGACGACGTTCTCCACGTTTGCCGTGATGCTGCTCGCGGTCTCCGGCTGCGGGAATGGGGGCTCCTTCGCGAACAAGCCCCGGCCGGCCGCGCCGGTCAACCTGACCGTGTACATCAACAACTCGAGGGTTTCGCTGTCACCCGCCTCCGTCGGCGCCGGCGTGGTGGTCTTCATCGTCACCAATCAGGCAACGCGAGCCGAGTCGCTGACGGTCCACCCCGCCGGGAACAGTTCCCAGTCGCTCGCAAACACGGGGCCGATCAATCCTCAGGCGACGGGCCAGGTCGCCGTCGAGTTCAACCGCCCGGGCCAGTACTCGCTTTCGACCGCCGGCGGCGCCGGAGGGACCGAGGCCGCGGCGGCGGAGCAGCGCTCGATCCAGCCTGCGTCGCTTCGCGTCGGCGCACCCCGCCCCAGCTCGAGCAACCAGCTCCTGCAGCCCTAGTGTCACCGAATTTACGACTTGCGCCAGAGCTTCAAAGCGAGGATCGGGCGCCCGAGGCCACTCTGGCGTAACGAAGCCGGGCCACCCGGGCGCCACGGCGTCCGGGTACGATCCTGGAGCCGTCCGACACAACGACCCAGGAAGGTGCACCCCGAGTGGCCGTCGATCTGAGCCAAGTCGCAACTGTTGAGACCGAGCCCGGCCAGCTGCCGAGCACGATGGCCGCTTGGGTCATCCGCCAGGAGCGCGAGGGCGAGCCGACCGACGCGTTCCAGCTCGAGGAGATGGAGGTCCCCGAGCCCGGCGCGTTCGAGGTGGTCGTGAGGGTGATGGCAGCCGGCGTCAACTTCAACAATGTCTGGGCGGCGCTCGGCCAGCCTGTGTCGGTGTTCCGCTACCACCCCAACGAGGACCATCACATCGGCGGATCCGACGCCTCGGGAATCGTGTGGAAGGTCGGCGAGGGCGTTACCCGGTGGAAGCCCGGCGATGAGGTCGTGATCCACTGCAACCAGGCCTCCTACGAGGACCCCGAGGTCCACGGGCTCGATCCGCTCGCCGCTCCGAGCCAGCAGATCTGGGGCTACGAGACGAGCTGGGGTTCGTTCGCCCAGTTCTGCAAGGTGCAGGCGCAGCAGCTCCTGCACAAGCCCAAGCACCTCGCCTGGGAGGAGGCGGCGGCGTACGGGCTCACGTACTTCACCGCCTACCGGATGCTGATCGACCGCTGCAAGGTCCAGGCCGGCCATCGCGTCCTGATCTGGGGAGCTGCCGGTGGCCTGGGCGTGTTCGCCACTCAGCTCTGCGCGCTGAGCGGCGCGGACGCGGTCGGAGTGGTCTCCAGCGACGAAAAGGGCCAGCTGATCGAGCAGCTCGGCGCGATCGGCTACATCGATCGCTCCGGGTTCGCGGGGATGATGCGCCGGGGCAACGAGTCCGTGGACGAGGAGAAGGATCGCTTCAAGGAGTCCCGGCGCTTCTGCAAAGCGGTCGAGGCGATGCTCGGTGGTCCTCCCGATATCGTCTTCGAGCACGTCGGTAAGGCGACGTTCCCGACCTCGGTGCTGGCGGTCAAGCCGTTCGGCAAGGTCGTCATCTGCGGCGCCACGTCCGGCTACCAGCTCGACTTCGACGTCCGCTACCTGTGGATGCGCCAGAAGGAGATCATCGGCTCGCATTTCGCCAACGCGTGGCAGGCAACCAAGGCCAACGAGCTGATCGAGGAGTCCAAGATCCGGCCCGTGCTGTGGCGGACCATGGGCTTCGAGCGGGTCGCCGAGGCCCACCAGCTGTTGCGGGACAACAAGCATCTCGGCAAGATCGCGATCCTCGTCGGCGCGACCGAGGAAGGTCAGGGCAGGACCGCGGAGGGACCCGGCGCCATCCGCGCCGAGGTCGGAGCGTAGAGATGGGCGGCGTCGTCTGGATCCCCTGGTACGCGACGCTTTTCCGCCAGGAGGTGTTCGCTGCCGAGGTGGCGGCGGTCGCGCCCTTCTCGCTGCGCTACGGCGCCACCCGGTTCGCCGTGCATCGATCCCAGGACGACCACTACAAGATCACGCAGATGGCGTGGTTCGAGTCCAAGTCCGACTGGTACCGCTACTGGGACGGGCCAGAGATGATCGAGTTCCGCCGGCGAAACGCCGGGCACTTCCAGGTGCCCGTCGTCTACGTCTGGAACGACGAGCTGGCGTCCGGCGAGCTCGGCCCCGAGGTTCCCACGGCTCCTGAGCGCGAGCCGGAGCCAGAGACGACGCCGCACGCGGCGGCGTAGGACCAGCGGCTAGTGGCGCGAGTCAGTAGTTCCCCACGCGGAGCGCCAGCTCCAGCCAGAACCGCTCGTCGGGATCGTCGAGCGCGGTGCCGAACAGCTCCCGGAGGCGCGCCAGGCGGTAGCGCGCGGTCTGTGGGTGGACGCCCAGCCGGGTCGCGACCTGCCCCAGCCTTCCCTGCTCGGCAAGCCACACGCGCAGGGTCTCGGTCAGCCGCGCCCTGGACCCCGCGGGTAGCTCCGCCAGCGGCGAGAGCCGATCGGCGGCGAGCTCGTGCGCGAGTTCCGGGTCGCCGCGCAGCAGCAGCTCGCCGGCCTGCTCGC
The DNA here is from genome assembly GCA_963767695.1 of uncultured Solirubrobacterales bacterium. Lineage (GTDB taxonomy): Bacteria > Actinomycetota > Thermoleophilia > Solirubrobacterales > Solirubrobacteraceae > Palsa-465. Next base: position 42,807 of record CAVYFE010000006.1, on the reverse strand, counting down.
GCGCCACGATCAGCGTCGGCACCTGCCCGGACAGGCCCAGCGCTCCCTGTGCGCGTGCGAAGCTGACGGCGACCTCGGCCCACCCGACGGTCGTTCCCAAGCCGGCGACTGCACCGGCTTCGGTGATTACCCGGTGCAGCATGGCTCGTCGTCCAGGACCCTCCGGATCGGGCAGCAGCGCGCAGGTCACCTCGCCGATCGACTCGGCGATCGCGTCCACAGGCAGGCGCGCGACCACGGCGTCGCGGTGCTCACCGCCGATCGCCACCGCCGCGACCCGCCGCGGCAGCGCCCAGCCGGCGTCGCTGGCGGCCCGGGCCGCGGTGGCGCTGTCGACTCGAGGCTCGCGGACGAGCAGCCGGACCAGGCGGCGCCGGCGCAGCTCCGCCTCGCTCGCTGCAGCGGATTGCTCGAGCGCGTGACCCTCCGCGGATTCCGCCGAGAGGACGTCGATGTAGGCGAAGATCGATTCCGCCAGCAGATACAGCGTGCCCGGGTCGAGCCCCGCCTCGACCCCCGCCGCCGCGAACCGCCGCCAGGCGACGCGGGCGCCCACTCGGTAGGCGCTCAGCAGCGATTCCAGGCTGCGGCCCGCTCGCATCTCGCCCCGCCCCAGGGCCACGTAAACGTCCGTCCGTGGAACCGGTCCGCCGGCTTCTATCTCGTCCAGGAAATGGCCCAGCCCCTGCTCCACGCCTCCCCGCAGGCCCGCGCCGAACGCTCCTTCGAGCGGTCGCGAGTAGGCGGGAACCGTCCGGACCGCCTCGATCACCTCGTCGGCGACCTCGTTGAGTACCGGCCGCAGCACCCCGGCGATTGCCGGGGGCAGCTCATGCCACGGTTGATTGGCCATCCGTCGTAGAAAAGCTACAAGTTCTGGAGCGGCGGTAGTACCGAGACCAAGAGAAAATTCGCCCTCTGCGACGTATCCTTGCCTGTCATGAATCGGGCTCACAAGGTCGCGAACCTGATCGGCGTGCCGCTTCCGCTCGTCGGCCTGCTCGTCGCGATCATCCTGTTGTGGGACCGCGCGATCGGTCCGCTCGAGCTCGGGCTGTTGATCGGGCTCTACATCATCACCGCGCTTGGCGTGACGCTCGGCTACCACCGGATGTTCACGCACCGCGCGTTTCAGTCCTCACGTGCGTTTCGGGCGATCATCGCCGTGCTGGGATCCATGGCGGTCGAGGGATCGGTGATCACGTGGGTCGCCGATCACCGCAAGCACCATGCCTACACCGATCAGGACGGCGACCCGCACTCGCCGCATCTGAGCGGACCTGGGTTCTGGGGGGGCGTCAAAGGCCTCTGGCACGCCCACATCGGCTGGCTGTTCGAAACCGTCGGCACGGCCGAGCGGGAGCGGTTCGCAGCCGACCTGGTCAAGGATCGGGTGGTCCGCGCCGTCGACAAACTGTTCTGGTTGTGGGTCGTGCTGGGCTTCGTGATTCCGTTCGCGCTTGGATGGATCGTCGGCGGCGGAATCGGGACCGCACTCACCGCGCTTCTATGGGGCGGCTTCGTCCGGGTCTTCCTGCTCCACCACGTGACCTGGTCGATCAACTCCGTGTGCCATTTCTTCGGCCGCAAGCGATTCGACATCGAGGACGAGTCACGCAACGTCTTCTGGCTGGCGCCGCTGTCGATGGGCGAGGCCTGGCACCACAACCATCACGCCTTCCCGACGTCGGCCTTCCACGGTCTGCGCTTCTGGGAGCGGCTGGCAGATCCCACCGGCCTCGTGATCGCGCTGCTGGAGAGGCTCGGGATCGTCTGGAACGTGGTCCGGGTCAGCCCGGAGCGGCAGCGCTCGAAGGCGTTGCCGGGACGGGCGTAGCGCGTTCCGTCCCGGCCTGACCGCCCGTCCTGTCACCCTCGCGTCCACCCGGCCGCTTCGGCAGGCAGTGCTGCGCCCGCATCAGTCGCTGCAGGAGCTGGCCGGCCATGAACCGGCGGGAGCGTTCGCCGCGGGCGTGTTCAGCGGCGAAGAGCTCGTGGCCGTCGGGCTGATCGGCGCTGAGGGCGAGCCCGGAGCATGGCGGGTCCGCGGGATGGCGACGGCGCCCCAGGCGCGCGGCCGTGGAGCCGGGACGGCAGTCCTAGCCGCGCTGCTCGAGCACGCCGCGGCGCACGGCGCCCGGCGGGTGTGGTGCAACGTCCGGATCGGCGCACGATCGCTCTACGAGCGCGCCGGCTTCCGAGCTACCTCGGACGTGTTCGAGCTCCCTGAGATCGGACCCCACCTCGTGATGGAACTGACGCTCGGCGACGTCGAGGCTGTGGGCTGACGAGGACCCGGCGTGGCGCGCACGTTCGGCGTCGTTCGACGTCACGTTGAGGCCGTGGAATCGGGGCCCTAACGTGACGCGCATCGTTCGGCCCCGATTCGACGTCACTTTGCAGCCCTGACAGGGCCCTAATGCGACGCGCATCGTTCGGCACCGATTCGGCGTCACGTTGCGGCCCCTAAAGGGCCTGGGCGGACCCAACCGACCCGCCTGGGCGCCAACCGACCCGCCTCGAGCGGCGCCAACGACCCGCTCGCCCGGCTACCGACCGCCTACCCCGCCTCGAGCGGCGCCATCGTCAGCCCCGCCGCGTCGAGGTGCTCCCAGAACACCTCGGCATCCTCCTTCGGACCACTCCATACGATCGCGCATCCGGTGTTGTGGATCCGGTCAGCCAACCGGTAGCCCTGGGCCAGCGTCACGCCGGGGATCACGTTTGCGAGGGTCTCCGCCACGTGATCGAACGTGTTGAACTCGTCATTGAGCACCACCACCCGCCACAGGTCGCCCACTCCGCTGCCCGGCCCTCCGACTCGTGGCAACTCGACCGTCTGAGTCATCAGCTCAGGATACCGGTGGGACGCTCGCGGGCGGAAGGGATTGCGCCCGCTTTTGCCAATACCGGGCTAGACCGGCGTACATCTGATCTGGGGGCGCCGCCAGGTTGTACGCGGTCGCCCATTCCGGCTCCGTGCCTGCTTCGATCTCTGCCTCCATCACCGCGATGAACTCATCCTGCTCGACCGTCTTCGCCCGCTGGGCCCAGGCCTCGAGCCGGCGGCCGAGCTCGTCGAGCTGGGCCCCGACCTCCCCGCCGTAGCCGAAGTGCGTCATCGCCAGGCGCTCCGGGCGCCAGGCGGCAATCCGCTGCAGCGACTCGTGCCATGCCTGGAGGTCGATATCGGGAGGAGGGGTCGGCGGGATCGTCACCGAGGAGGGTGTGATTCGCACTCCGCCGACATCGCCCACAAACGCCGTTCCGCCATGGAGGTATGAGACATGGTGCCAGGCGTGTCCGGGCGTGTAGGCGACCTCGAAGGAGTCGCGCACCGTCTCTCCCCCGCTCAGCACCCGCAGGTTGCGTTCAGGAACCGGCACCATTTCGCCCCAGAGCCGATCCATGTCCTCGCCGTACAGCCGCCTCGCGCTGACCAGCAGGCGGGAAGGATCGGCCAGGTGCGCGGCACCCTGCTCGTGGACGTAGACCTCCAGATCAGGCCAGCGCTCGACGAGCGACCCGCTCGCGCCGGCGTGATCGAGGTGGATGTGGGTCAACAGCAGCGCCCGCGGCCGCTGATCTGCAAGCGCGTCGAGCAGCGTCGGCATGGAGGATGTGGGACCAGGATCGACGAGCACGTCATCCACCTGCCAGCATCCGATCACCCGTTCGTGACCGAGGTGCATGACATCGATCAGACGCACCGGCGCGGGCCTAGCGGTCGGTCTCGTCGGGCTCGTCCACGCTGCCCTGGCGCCCCCCGGGCAGCGGCCCTTCGACCTCGCTCGCGCCCAGCGGCGGGATTACCGCGGTCACGTCGCCTGCGGGATCCCCCTCCGGCTCAGGATCGCCCTGCGGCGGAAGCTCGTCGAGCTCATCCGCGCCCCCCTCCTCGCCCAACTCGGGCCCACCCTCGGCCACGCCCGGCTCTTCCCGCCGCGGGGCCACGCCCGGCTCCTGCATCCCCAGGGCCACCACCGGCTCCTCCCTCCCGGGGGCCGCGCCCGGCTGCTCCTGGGGCGCAGCCGGTTCCTCCGCGGCCGGGAACTTCTCAACCGCCGTCTCCGCGAGCGCGAGCAACTCCTGGGCCAGGCCACGCGCGTCGCCGACGATCCGGTGGCGCTCGGCCCAGATGCGGTCGGTGTCGGCGTCGAGATCCTTCACCCGCTGCTCAGCCGAGCCGACGATCTCCGCTGCCTCCCGGCGAGCGGCCTCCAGCCGGTCCTCGGCATCGCGACGCGACTGTGCCGTGATCTGCCCGGCGGTCTCGTGAGCGCGCTGGAGGATCCCCGATATCTGCTCCCCGACCCGCTCCAGCGCGCGCCGGATCGCGGCTTCGGGCGAACGGGTCGCCTGCAGCTCGGCCACCAGCTGGCTGGTTTTCTTCACATATGCGTCGACGGCCAGGCGGTCGTATCCGCGCAGCGCGAGCGGGAAATGTACGTCCGCGACGAGCGGCACCGGATCGTCTGGAAGCGTCGAGAGCGGCGCGGTGATCTCCTGCAAGATCGCGTGCTCGTTTGCGGCTGAGCTTTGATCGGGCATGGACTTGACCTTACCCCACCGGCAGGCTCTATCCCCCTCCATACAATGAGCGCCATGTCGCAGACGCCTTCGCCGCGCCTTCCGGAGCGCGATCGCCCGTGGATGATGCGCACCTACGCGGGCCATTCGGACGCCAAGCGCTCCAACGAGCTGTACCGGCGAAACCTCGAGAAGGGCCAGACGGGGCTGTCGGTCGCGTTCGACCTGCCGACGCAGACCGGCTACGACCCCGACCACGAATTGGCTCGCGGAGAGGTGGGCAAGGTGGGGGTCTCGATTGCCCACAAGGGCGATATGGAGACGCTGCTGGACGGCATCCCGCTCGATCAGATGAATACCTCGATGACGATCAACGCGACGGCGGCCTGGCTGCTGGCGCTCTACATCGTCGCCGCGGAGGAGCAGGGGGTGCCCGAGGACCAGCTCCAGGGGACGACCCAGAACGACATCCTCAAGGAGTACCTGAGCCGGGGTACCTATGCGTTCCCGCCCGGACCGAGCATGCGGCTGATCGCCGACACGATCGCCTACGCGGTCGAGCACGTGCCGAAGTGGAACCCGATCAACATCTGCTCCTACCACCTCCAGGAGGCCGGCGCGACGCCGGTCCAGGAGATCGCGTACGCGATGAGCAACGCGATCGCGGTCCTCGACGCCGTGCGCGACCGGGTGGCGCAGGAGCTGATGGGCAGCGTGTTCGGACGAATCTCGTTCTTCGTCAATGCCGGCGTGCGGTTCGTCGAGGAGCACGCGAAGGTGCGCGCGATGGCACAGCTGTGGGACGAGCTCGGCCGCGATCGCTATGCCGTCGAGGACGAGAAGCACCGGCGCTTTCGCTACGGCGTGCAGGTCAACTCACTGGGGCTGACCGAGGCGCAGCCGGAGAACAACGTCTATCGGATCGCGCTCGAGGCGCTGGCGGTGACGCTCGGCCGCAGCGCCCGGGCCCGGGCGATCCAACTCCCGGCCTGGAACGAGGCGCTCGGGCTGCCGCGACCGTGGGATCAGCAGTGGTCGCTGCGGCTCCAGCAGATCCTGGCCTACGAGACCGATCTGCTCGAGTACCCCGACATCTTCGAGGGCTCGAAGGTGATGGATGGTCTGGTCGCCGCCCTGGTTGCAGGGGCCCGCGAGGAGATGGGGCGTGTCGCCGAGCGCGGCGGGGCCGTCGAAGCCGTCGACTACATGAAGGCTTCGTTGGTCGAATCACACCGGCAGCGCTGGCGGCGGATCGAGGCGGGCGAGCTGACCGTGGTCGGGATGAACCGCTTCACCTCGACCGAACCCTCGCCGCTGACCGCCGAGGAGGACGGGGGCATCCTGAAGGTCGATCCGCAGGTCGAGGCCGATCAGCGCGGGGCGGTGGAGCGCTGGCGCGCCCAGCGTGACCGGGCCGCGGTCGACGAAGCGCTCCAACAGCTCGACCGAGCCGCCCGCAGCGACACCGCGAACATCATGCCCGCGACGGTCGCCGCTGCGCGCGCCGGGGTCACGACCGGCGAGTGGTCGCAGACGCTGCGGGGCGTGTTCGGGGAGTACCGGGCACCGACTGGCGTCGGCGATGCCGCGGCCGTCTCCAGCGGCGAGGTGGCGGAGCTGCGCGAGGAGATCGAGCGGATCAGCGAGACGCTGGGACGGCGGCTGAAGTTTCTCGTCGGCAAGCCCGGCCTCGATGGCCACTCCAACGGGGCCGAGCAGATCGCGGTTCGCGCGCGGGACGCGGGGATGGACGTGGTCTATGAAGGGATTCGTCTGACTCCGGCCCAGATCGCCACCTCCGCGGCGCAGGAGGGGGTCCATGTGATCGGCCTCTCGATCCTGTCCGGATCGCACAGTGAGCTGATCCCAACCGTGCTCGAGGCGCTGCGCGAGGCGGGAGCCGGCGACGTTCCCGTGGTCGTCGGGGGCATCATTCCAGAGGGCGACGCGGTGAACCTGCGCGAGGCGGGAGTGGCCGCCGTCTACACGCCGAAGGACTGGGACCTCAACCGGATGATGCGGGATATCGTCGGACTCGTCGCCGAGCGCAATGGCATCGGCGCCCCGGCTTGAACCCGCGTGATCTCGACGGCGCAGCGCTCGCCCGACGACTGCGTGAGCACGATCTCGCTGCCGCCCCGGCGGTACTGAACCTGGTCGAGAGCCGCGCGCCGGCGGCGCGCGAGCAGACCGAGGCGCTGCTCGCAGAACTGTCCCCCGCCAAGCTCGGCTCCGAAGCTCCCGCCCACCTCGTCGGCGTCACCGGGCCACCCGGAGTCGGCAAGTCCTCGCTGCTCTCGCGGCTGGTGGCGGCGTGGCGCGGAGACGGCAGATCCGTGGCGGTACTGGCGGTGGACCCCAGTTCGCGGCGCTCGGGCGGGGCGCTGCTGGGCGATCGCGCCCGGATCGAGGTCGACCCATCCGATCGCCAGGTGTTCATCCGCTCGACGGCTGCCGGCGACCGTCTCGGCGGTCTTGCCCCCGCGACCCGCGCGGCGTCCGGAGCGCTGGCGGCGGCGTTCGATGTGGTCGTGATCGAAACGGTGGGCGTCGGCCAGTCGGAGACCGAAGTCGCGGATGTAGCCGACACGGTGGCGGTGGTGATCCAGCCGGGTTCGGGCGACGTGCTCCAATTTCTCAAGGCGGGAATCATGGAGGTCCCGGATCTGCTCGTCGTCACCAAGGCCGACGTCGGCCGCGCGGCCACGCGCGCGCTGTCCGATCTGCGCGTGGCGCTCCGCTCGCTGGGCGAACCTGACACCCCGGTGCTCGCGGTCTCATCCGTGCCGCCCACGTCGGGGATTGACGAGCTCGTCAATGCGCTCGACGCTCATCGCGCGACGCTCGATCTCGGCGCTCGCCGCCTGCAGGCGCGCAGGATGCACGCGCTCGCGGACTTCACCGCCGAGCACGGCGAGCGGGGGCTCCGAGCGCTCGGAGGCCGGCGGGCGGCGGTCCGGTGGCTGGCCGCGCAGGAGCCCGGCCTCGACGTCCCCGCGCTGGCCCGGGCGCTGGAGAATCGGACTGCATGAGCCAGGTGGTTCTACCGGGTGAGCCGCTGCTCGACGGGCCGACCGCGCTGCGCCCGTGGCGAGACACCGATGTCGCCGGGCTGGTTTGGGCCTGCCAGGATCCGGAGATCGCTCGCTGGACGTCAGTTCCGAATCCGTATGGGGAGACGGATGCGCGCGCGTACCTGCTGCAGCGCTTCGACGCGATTCATACGGGTCTCGCGGCGCCGTTTGCGATCGTCGAGGCATCAAGCACCCAGCTGCTCGGCTCGATCGCGCTCAACTGGCTTGACTGGAAGAACCGCCGTGGCGAGGTGGGCTACTGGCTGGCGCGCGAGGCGCGAGGACACGGCCACGCGACGCGCGCCGTGCGGTTGATCTGCGAGTGGGGGTTCCAAGCGCTGGGCTTGGAGCGAATCGAGCTGCTGGCCGCCACCGCGAACCCGAGCTCCCAACGCGTCGCCGAGCGCGCCGGGTTCACGCGCGAAGCGCTGCTGCGCTCCTATATGCGCGGCAAGGACGGCCGCGAGGACATGGTGGCCTACGCGCTGCTGCGGTCTGGCCTCCGATCAGCTTCCGGCTAGCGCGCGGAACTGCGGGTCGTCGCGAAGGCTCTCGAAGTCCTCATCCTCACGCGCCCATCCGGCGGTCTCAGGGCGGCGTTCAACGGCGCTGCGCAGCGATTCGATCGCGCGCTCACGCCGACCCTGCACGGCCTCCAGGCACGCGAGGTTGTAGTGCAGGCTCGCCGCCTCGGGATGCGCGCGCAGCCCGTCATTAAGGATCTCCCGCGCTCGCTCGGGGTCGCTGCGGATCAACGCTCCCGCGCGGAACGCCCATTCCCAGGCCGATGGCTCGAATGTCGGCGGGCCGCCGAAGCTGAGCACGGTGGTGTTGGGCTCGGCTGCGACCGCTCCGCGCTCCGAGGCCGGATCGGGCACGAACACGTAAGTTCCGGCAGGAGCGTCGTGGGGCTGGCCGTCGATCGTGAACGAAGCCCGCCCGGCTGCGACGAAGTACAGCTCCTGGTGAGCGAGAGCCGGATCCTCGCTGTGCGGCTCGACCACGTCCTGACCCGCCTGGGCCGCGGTATACGCGTTGCAGCCGAATGCGCGGATCCCGAGCTCGAGCCGCACCGGCCGCCACGTAAGGCTTCCCGGACCCGGAACCGAGTCGAGCTCGTCGAGATGAACTACCCGTGGTGGTTCTGGCATCAGCTACCGCGCCCGCTCGTCGCCAACGGCGATCCCAGTGAGAGCAACCGCCACCCCTTGGCCGTCTTGATCAGATCGATCGCCTCGAGCGATGCCTGCTGCCCCCTTGCCGCGCTGAGCGTGATCACCGACGCCCGCCGGCCGGTGACCCGGATCCGGCCGATGCTGATCGTCGGATCTTGCACGTTTCCGAGCGCGATCTGCATGGCCTCCGGGCACGTGACGCGGGCCGCCGAGAGGCGTGTCAACAGCGACGGCGCCAGCACCTGACCGCAGATCGCGGCGTAGTCCTTGGCGGCGGACGCGGCGGCGAACTGGTCGACCTTGGCCCGGACCTGAGCGGCATCGCTCGTCCCACACCCGGCGAGTACACAAGCGCAGGAGACGAGCATGATCCCCGCAGCGACCCGCATTTCGGGAAGGGTAGCCTTTGGGGGGTGGAACTCGAGCCTCTCCGAGACGGTCACGGCCGCTTGATCTCCGACCTGCGGGTGTCCGTCACCGACCGCTGCAACTTCCGCTGTCAGTACTGCATGCCGGCGGAAGGGCTTCCGTGGCTCGAGCGACAGGAGCTTCTTACGTTCGAGGAGATCACGCGGATTGTCGGGCTGATGAGCGCGATGGGGGTTCACGACGTTCGCCTGACCGGCGGCGAGCCGCTCGTCCGTCGCAGCTTCCCGCAGCTCGCAACGATGCTCTCGCAGATCGACGGCGTGCGGGACCTGTCCCTCACCACCAACGGGTTTCTGCTCGAGCGCGACGCCGAGGCGCTGGTGCGGGCCGGCGTCAACCGCTTCAACGTCTCGGTCGATTCCCTGCAGCGCGACCGCTTCTACCGGCTGACCCGGCGCGACGCGCTGCCACAGGTGCTTCGCGGTTTGGAGTTGCTCGCCAGCTTCCCGGAGGCTCATCCGATCAAGATCAACGCGGTCGCGATTCGTGGCTTCACCGAGGAGGAGATCCTGCCGTTTGCCGAGCTGGCCCGCCGAGCAGCCTACGAGGTCCGCTTCATCGAGTTCATGCCGCTCGACGCGGACCATGCCTGGACTCCCCAGCAGGTGCTCACCGGCGCTGAGATCCGGGCGACGATCGACGCCGTCTATCCGCTCGAACCCGAGCCGCGCCGGCCCAGCGCGACCGCTCGCGTCCACCGGTTCGCGGACGGTCACGGCAGGATCGGTTTCATCAATCCCGTCTCGGAACCGTTCTGCGCCGACTGCAACCGGATCCGTCTGACCGCCGACGGGCGCCTGCGGACGTGCCTGTTCTCGCTCAACGAGACCGACCTGCGCGGTCCGCTCCGCGCCGGCGCAGACGAGCGGGAAATGGAGCGGATCATCCGGGATGCGGTGTGGCGCAAGGAGCTCAAGCACCACGTGGGCGAGCCCGGCTTCGTCCAGCCCTCGCGGACGATGTCCGCGATTGGCGGTTAATACCCTGGCAATCCTTTCAGAGCATCATCCAGGGCAGCCATGCTGCTCCTGATGCTGTTCGCGGTGATCGCAGGCGCGGGTACCGCGATCACGCCGTGCGTGCTTCCGGTGCTCCCCGCGCTCCTGTCTGCCAGCGCGGTCGGGGGCAGGCGTCGTCCGCTCGGGATCGTGCTCGGGCTCGCCGTCACGTTCACGATCGCGATCGTCGCGCTCGCGCAGATCGCCAAGGGCATCGGGCTCGCTGCGGGCGCCACGCGGACGCTGGCCGTGATCGTTCTGATCGGGTTCGGGGCGGTGCTTCTGATCCCGGAGCTCGCGGCGCGGGTACAGGCCCCGCTATCCAGACTGGCCCGGTTCGGGCCGCGCTCACGCGGGAGCGGCTTCTGGACCGGCGTTGGTGTCGGTGCCGCGCTCGGGTTCGTGTGCGCGCCGTGCGCCGGGCCGATCCTCGCGGCGGTCATCTCGGTCAGCGCCTCCGGGAGCACATCGGCCCGGATCGTCGCGGTTGCGATCTCGTACGTGCTCGGGTTGAGCGCGGTGCTGCTGTTCTACTCGGTGGCGGGACGGCGGTTGATCGCTGTCGTCCGCCGCCGTGCCGGTGGCCATGTGGTCGAGCGCACCCTCGGGGCGGTGCTGCTGGTGACCGGCATCCTGATGGCGACGAACCTCGACGTGCGCTTCGAGGAGGCGCTCGCAAAGGACCGAAGCCTGCCGGGATTCCTCACCGATCCCACCCGGGCGCTCGAGAACACAAACGCGGTCCAAAATCGACTCGCGTCGCTGCGACCCGAGTCGCCGTTCGCGGTGCGAGCGCGCGAAGCCGCGGCGAGCCCGGTGCCGACCACGGTCGGCGTCTCGATCCCCGGGGTCAAGACGCCGTCGCTTCCGAGCCTCGGCAGGGCGCCGGAGTTCACCGACAATCAGGACTGGTTCAACACCCCCGCGGGCAAGCCGCTGGCGCTCGCCGCGCTCCGCGGCCACGTCGTGCTGGTCGACTTCTGGACCTACACGTGCATCAACTGCCTGCGAACGCTCCCGTTCCTCAAGGGCCTGTACGCGACCTATCACCCCTACGGGCTCGACGTGGTCGGGGTAGAGACGCCGGAGTTCACGTTCGAGCAGGAGGCGAGCAACGTCGCGCAGGCGATCCGGTCGGACGGAATTCGCTACCCCGTCGTCCAGGACAACGACTACGGCACCTGGAACGCATACCAGAACCAGTACTGGCCCGCCGAGTACCTGATCGACGCCAGCGGCGAGGTACGGCACACGCAGTTCGGCGAAGGGGACTACAAGCAGGACGAGGCCGCGGTACGGCAGTTGCTCTACGACGCCGGTGCCCGGCAACTCCCCCCGCCGATGAGCGCCCACGCGATCATCCCGTCATCGCAGCTCGCGACCCCGGAGACCTACCTGAACCCTCAGCGAGCGCAAGGCTTCGACAAGACGCCCGAGGCGGGCCTCCACTCCTATCCGGGCGTCAGCCTCGGCAGCATCGGCCTGAACGAGTTCGCGCTCAAGGGGACGTTCAACGCCACCTCCCAGGCGCTCACCGCGGTCTCGAGCGGGGGGTCGATCACGGGTGGCGTGCAGGCCGCCCGCGTGTACCTCGTGATGACCTCGGCCGGCAACGTCCCCCGTACCGGAGAGGTGCTTCTCGATGGGCGTCCGATCCCTAATCGCGATGCCGGCGCCGATGTTCGGGACGGCAGGTTCACAGTGATCGGACAGCGTCTCTACTCGCTCGTCTCGTTCCCCGAGTCAGAGCAGGCGATCGTGACCGTGGAGCTTCCCCCCGGGGTCAGCGCCTACGACTTCACGTTCGGCTAGCGGCGCGGCTCGCCAACATCGCCTCGGCCTGCTGGAGGTCTTCGCGCGTGTTGACGTTGAAGAGCGCCTGCGGATCCCCCACCTCGAGCAGCCGTGCCCCGATCTGGGCCACCGCCTCGCGAAGGACAACGCCATCGCCCGGAGCTGCGAGCAGGCGAGCGGCGCTCTGGCGATAGCACCCGAGCAACGGTTGCATCCGGCCCCGATGTCCTGCGATGACCGCCGGCGTGCCCTCGGGATCGGCGTCCGCGAGCCGCCGCACGAGCGCCGGCGTGACGAACGGCAGGTCGGCGGCGCATACGAGGACCGGGCGTCCGCCCGCGAACGCCAGCGCCTCGGTGACGCCGACCAGCGGATGCCGCGGAGCTGCGGGCTCGATCCATACCGTCACGCCGGGAAGGCTGGGCAGCTCCGTATCCGCTTTGGCGATCACCGCGACGTCCGCGAGGGCCGCCTCCATCGCCGCCAGCGGATAGGCGATCAGGGCTCGTCCCGCCAGCTCCATGACCGCCTTTCCCCCCGCCCATCCGCCGCCCGCGACCGCCGGCCAGAATCACCCCGATCGGCTCTCCGGGGCGGCGCCTCACAGGCTGTCGTCGAGGTCGTTCACGGCGGGATCGTAGAATCAAATTCATGGAGGGCTCCACTGAGGTAAGGAGCTGGCTGCGGTGCTACCGCTGCTGGTCACAGAATCTCGAGGTGCAGGTGCACTACGAGGGGATCCACCGGATCGATCCCGAGAGCGGCGAACGCGGCGAAGTCGTCGACGAGATGCAGGAGGCGGTCGTCCAGTGCCTCGAATGCATGCACGACCAACCGCACCTGGGCTTTCACAACGGCCGCGTGGAGCCGATCGAGGACCGCTGGGAGCGGATGATCGCCGGCACCCCGTGGGTCGCCTCATGCACGGTCACGGTAGATGCCGACGACGTCGAGACGTGCTCGGGTCCTGAAGCGGGCGATGCGCTCTCCTACGCCGCGTTCGGCGATCACGGCACGCGTGAGTTCTTCACCCACGTGCGCTTCCACAAGCACGATGACGACCGGATCGTCGTCCATCTGCTCGTCGAGCTCTATGCCCGCTCGGCCGAGGAGGCCACCGAGGTGCTCGAGGACGCCGCCCGCGGAACGCTGGCGATCACCTCGCTCGCCGAGGAATCGCGTCCGCCCGCATCGACCGACGACGGGCAGCACTGACCCTCGGCGCGACCTCGCACACGATCAGGGCGAGGGCCACCGGCACCGTCGCCGGAAGCTCATCGATGACGAGGAACAGCAGATCGAACAGCGACGCGATCACGAGCGTCAGCAACGCCGACTGCAGCTGGCGGCGGTGATTCGCCGCCAGCACGGCGCCGAGCAGCGCGGCCACGAACAGGTCGCCGTATCCCATCGTCACCGACCCGAAGACCTCGCTCTGAAGGCGTGGCAGGCCCGCTGCCGGATGTGCCGCGACCAGCGTCGCGTTGGGAGATTGGAGCAGGTCCGAGACCACCAACCAGGTGTCGGCCGCCGCCATCGCGATGATCCCGACCTTCAACCACCCCGGCGGCGTGACCGCTGCCAACAGCACTCCCAGCGTCACGCAGCTGAGCGCCGACAGGATCGCCGCGGCGGCTTCCCCCGCCAACGATGAGCGGGACAGCCACGCGATCACGAACAGCGGGATCGCCGCGAGTGCGGCCGCCGGCACCGCCCCGCGCGAGGCCCAGCCCAGGGCCCCGGCCGCGAGCAGCGGCACCGCGACCAGCGCCAGGTAGGTCAGCCCGGTCGCCGTGCTCGAGACGTAACGGATCGCGAAGATGACCACCACGATCGAGCCGATCGGCACCAGTGCCCATCCCCGCCCGCCGAGGCGCTCGAATAGCCGAACCCTGGGCGTCGCCCGCGGCGCCGCCACGCAGCCGGCCTGCAGCAGGAGCAGACCGGCATCAGATGCAATGAACGGAAGGGCCACCCACGAGAGGGTACGGCGGCCCGGCGGCCGCGCCTGAGGTGGTTGCCCTCGCGTTCGCTGGCGCTACGCGCCGAGGCGCTCCTCGAAGCGCTGGAGCTGCTCGCTCAGCTCAGCCGGCAGCTGCTCGCCAAATTTCGCGTAGTGCTCGCGCATCTGCGGCACCTGCTTGCGCCATTCTTCGGGCTCGACCGCCAGCAACTGCTCGACCGCCTCGGCCGAGATGTCCAATCCGCTCGTGTCGATCCCGCCCTCACCCACCGGTGGCACCAGGCCGATCTCCGTCTCGATGGCCTGCGCAGTTCCCTCCGCGCGGCGGAAGATCCACGCGAGCACGCGGGAGTTTTCCCCGAATCCCGGCCACAGGAACTTGCCGTTTTCGTCCTTGCGGAACCAGTTGACGTAGAAGATCTTCGGCAGCTTGGCGTCCTCGCGGCGTCCGATCTTCAGCCAGTGGGCGAAATACTCGGCCATGTTGTAGCCACAGAACGGCAGCATCGCCATCGGATCGAAGCGAAGCTTGCCGACCTCGCCCGCCTGGGCGGCGGTGGTCTCGGAGGACATGATCGAGCCGAGGAACACGCCGTGCTCCCAGTCGCGAGCCTCGTGGACGAGCGGGACCACGGTGGCGCGACGACCCCCGAACAGCATCACGTCGATCGGGACTCCCCCTGGGTCATCCCACTCGGGGGCGACGGACGGGCACTGCGCGATCTCGACCGTGAAGCGGGCATTCGGATGGGCCGCGGTGCTCTCCGCTTCGGGCGTCCAGTCCTCGCCGCGCCAGTCGATCGCGTGCTCCGGGGGCTCTCCGGTGAGCCCCTCCCACCAGATGTCGCCGTCATCGGTCTTTGCGCAGTTGGTGAACACGGTGTTGCGGGACACCATGTCGATCGCGTTCGGATTGGTGCGCGCGCCGGTGCCCGGCGCCACGCCGAAGAACCCGGACTCCGGATTGGTCGCGTACAGACGCCCGTCCTTGCCGAACTTCATCCACGCGATGTCGTCGCCGATCGTCTCCACCTTCCAGTCGGGGAGCGTCGGAATCATCATCGAGAGGTTCGTCTTGCCGCACGCGCTCGGAAATGCCCCGGCCATGTACTTGACCTCGCCTTCGGGCGAGGTCATCTTGAGGATCAGCATGTGCTCCGCCAGCCAGCCCTCATCGCGCGCCATCACCGACGCGATCCGCAGCGCGAAGCACTTCTTGCCGAGCAACGCGTTGCCGCCGTAGCCGGAGCCGAATGACCAGATCTCCAGGCTCTCCGGGAAGTGGACGATGTACTTGTTCTCGGCGTTGCAGGGCCACGGGACGTCCCGCACCCCCTCGGTCAGCGGCATTCCGACCGAGTGCAGGCAGGGCACGAAATCGCCGTCCCGGCCCAGGCAGTCCAGCGCGGCCTGGCCCATCCTGGTCATGATCCGCATCGAGGCGGCCACGTACGCGGAGTCGGTCAGCTGCACGCCGATATACGAGATCGGTGAGCCGAGCGGCCCCATCGAAAACGGCACCACGTACATCGTCCGTCCGCGCATCGCGCCTTTGAACAGATCCGTCAGCGTCGAGCGCATCTCCTCCGGATCGCGCCAGTTGTTGGTCGGCCCCGCATCGGACTCGGTGGCCGAACAGATGAACGTGCGGTCCTCGACCCGGGCGACGTCGGCGGGATCCGACAGCGCCAGGTAAGAGTTGGGCCGCTTGGCCTCGGAGAGCTTCTCGAAGGTTCCGGCCGCGACCAGCGTCTGCGCAAGCTGGTCGTACTCCTCGGCCGATCCGTCGCACCAGTGGATGTCGTCGGGCGCGGTCAGCGCCGCGACCTCCTCGACCCATGCCCGAAGGCCCTCGTGGGTGGTCGTGGCTTGGTGCGTCGGTGCGGTATGTGCCATAGCTTCTAAAGGACTCCTTAAACGACGTGGGGCTGCGGAAGCCTACCCGTGAAGCGGCTTTTGCGGCCTCCGAAGCATTTACTGACGTCCACGCGGGGCTCTACTCAACGTTCGCCTCAGCCCCATGAAGCGGGGCGCCCGGATCCTTGCGCGGAACCAGCACCACCCGCTTGAATTCCGCCACCAGCACGCCGTCCTGATTGAGGACCCGGGTGTGGACCCTGACCGTCCCCCGATCGGGCTTCGACTGCGAGGGCTTGACCTCGAGCACCTCGGACTCGCAGAACAGCGTGTCGCCGTGAAACACCGGCGCGGGATGCTTGAGCTCCTCGGTGGCGAGGTTCGCGATCGCCTTGCCGCTGACGTCCGAGACGCTCATCCCCAGCGCCAGCGAGTACACGAGCGGCCCGACCACGACATTGCGGCCCTGCTGCGACTGCCGAGCGTAGACGTCGTTGATGTGCAGTGGGTGATGATTCATCGTGATCAGGCAGAACAGGTGGTCGTCCGCCTCGGTGACGGTCTTCGCCGGCCAGTGCTTGTAGACGGCCCCGACTTCGAACTCCTCGAGATAGCGCCCGTACGGGTGCGCGCCGCTGGCCTCGCGCGCCGCCTGGTCGGTCTCGACCTGCGTCAACGGTTGCGTTTCCATCGCTTGAGCATGCCAGGACGGCCAGGGCGCATGCGCTCACGTCTGGGCACGTTTGTGCGCCCGGTAGGGCCGTCGGCCGCCCACGCGGGGGCGTCGATGGGATCAAGGCGTGGTGCCCGCTGCCGGCGACACGCCCACAACGCCGTCCCGCTAGCTTAGTGGCCCCACTTAGTGGCACCCACCAGTCGAACAGGAGATTGGCCGTGCGTAACCCCCGCGACTTCGGAAAGCCCCTGGCGATCGGCGCGCCGACGCCGGTGCTGGAGATCCCGGTCAAGCCCAGTCGAATGATCCACTTCCTCGACTTCTCCAACGAGAAGATGGTGGCGAAGGTCCCTGATATCGCGCCGACCGTGGACATCCTGCTCGGCAATCTGGAGGACGCGGTGCCAGTCGAGCGCAAGGAGGCCGCCCGCGCGGGGCTGGTGCGGGTCGGCCGGGAGATGGAGCGCGGCGATACTCAGCTGTGGACGCGGGTCAACAGCCTGGAGTCGCCATGGGTCCTCGACGACATCACGACGCTGGTCAGCGAGATCGGCGACAAGCTCGAGGTGATGATGATTCCCAAGGTCGAGGGCCCGTGGGACATCCACTATGTGGACCGGTTGCTGGCGCAGCTGGAGGCCAGGGCGGGCCTCGAGCAGCCGATTCTCATCCATGCGATCCTCGAAACCGGCCTCGGCGTCGTCAACGTCGAGGAGATCGCCACCGCGAGCCCGCGGATGCAGGGAATGAGCTTCGGCCCGGCCGACCTCGCGGCCTCGCGCCGGATGAAGACCACCCGCGTCGGCGGCGGTCACCCCGGCTATCGGGTGATCGAGGACCCCGCTCCAGACGATCCGGCCAAGCCCCGGCGCAGTGCCCAGCAGGATCCCTGGCATTACTCGATCGCCAGGATGGTCGACGCCTGCACCTCCGCCGGGATCCTCCCGTTCTACGGTCCCTACGGCGACATCCGCGACGTGGAAGGCTGCGAGACCCAGTTCCGGGCCGCCTTCCTACTGGGCTGCGTGGGCGCCTGGTCGCTACACCCGGTGCAGATCGAGATCGCCAAGAGGGTGTTCAGCCCCGAGCCCGACGAAGTGCGCTTCGCCAAGAAGGTGCTCGAGGCGATTCCCGATGGCCGCGGCGTTCACATGATCGACGGCAAGATGCAGGACGACGCCACCTGGAAGCAGTGCAAGGTGATGGTCTCGCTCGCCGAGATGCTCGCGCACAAGGATCCCCAGCTGGCGGAGGCGTATGGATTCACCCCGGCCGCCGCTTAGAGGGCAGTTAGGCTGAGAGGGCAGAGAGCGTGCGGATCTCGGCGAAGGTGGACTACGCGGTTCGAGCGGCGGTGGAGCTCGCGGCGGCCAGCGGAGAGAAGCCGGTCAAGGCGGAGCGGATCGCCACCGCCCAGGAGATCCCGCTCAACTTCCTGGAGAACATCCTCGGCGAGCTGCGTCACGCCGGGATCGTCCGCAGCCATCGTGGCGCCGAGGGCGGCTTCCGGCTGGCCAGGCCGGCCGACCGGGTGACCGTCGCCGACGTGATCCGCGCCGTGGAAGGGCCGCTCGCGAGCGTCCGTGGTGGTCCACCGGAAGAGGTCGCCTACGCCGGCGCCTCGGAGGCGCTGCTCCGCGTGTGGATCGCGGTCCGCGCGAGCCTGCGCGGCGTGGCCGAGCACGTGACGGTCGCCGACATCGCCGCCGGCCGGCTGCCCACGGCGATCGACAAGCTCGCCGACGACCCGGAGGCGTGGGTCACGCGGTGAGGCGTGCCGGCGCGGCCTCCGGAGCGGCGGCATTGGTGACGCTGCCTGGGGCCGGCGGGCGCACATACACGACGTCGCCGCGCTTTAGATCGAGCTCGGCGGTCTGGGCCCGGGTCAGCTGCGCCCGCGCGCCCGAGCCGTCGGGAAGCTCGAGCTCGATCCTGACCTCGAAGCCAAGAGGGACGACCCTGGCCACCGTCGCCTCCAGCGAGTCGGGGAGCGGTGCCAAGGAGACGGTCACATCGTGGGGACGGACCAGCTTGCCGTCGAGCGTGCTCACCGGGCCAAGGAAGCCCATCACGAAGTCGTTCGCCGGAGCGTCGTACACGTCCACCGGCGCTCCCACCTGCTCGATCTGGCCCTCGTGCATCACGGCGATCCGATCGGCGACGTCCATCGCCTCCTCCTGATCGTGGGTGACGAGGACCGTGGTCACCCCCTGCTCGTCGTGGAGGCGCCTCAGCCACTGGCGAAGCTCCGTGCGGACCGTCTTGTCGAGCGCGCCGAACGGCTCGTCGAGCAGCAGCACCTGCGGCTCCACCGCCAGCGCGCGCGCCAGCGCCATCCGCTGACGCTGGCCGCCCGAGAGCTGGTGCGGCCGCTGCTCGGACCAGGTCGTGAGCCCGACCAGGGCCAGCAGCTCATCGACGCGGGCCCGGATCTCGGCCTTCGGCCGCTTACGGATCCGCAGCCCGAAGGCCACGTTCTGGCGGACGCTCATGTGCGCGAACGGCGCGTAGTGCTGGAACACGAAACCGATCCCCCGATCCTGCGGTCGGGCAACCGTGACGTCGTTGCCGTCGATCGAGACCGAGCCGGTATCGGGACCCTCGAGCCCGGCGATGATCCGCAGCAAGGTCGACTTTCCGGACCCACTGGGCCCGAGCAGCGCCGTCAGCGAGCCCTCCGGCACCTCGAGCGTGACGTCGTCCAGGGCCGTGAACTCGCCGAAGTGCTTGGAGATGGCGTTGATGTTGATGCTCATCGGGATTCGGGCCTCCTGGGTCCAAGGACGGTCATCACGAGCAGCACGATCAAGGACATGACGGCGAGCTCGGTGGCGGCGGCGTAGGCGCCGCTGATCTGGCCGGCGCCGATCTGGGAGTCGCGCTGGTAGACGAGCAGCGGCAAGGTCAGGGTCTGCCCGGCCACGTTCGAGGAGACCACCAGCACCGCTCCGATCTCCCCCAGGGCGCGCGCCGTGGTCAGAACGACGCCGTAGGCGACGCCCCACCGGATCGAGGGCAGCGTCACCCGCCAGAACGTCTGCCACGACGACGCGCCGAGCGTGGCCGCGGCCTGTTCCTGCTCGTCGCCGATCTCGATCAGCACAGGCGCGACTTCGCGCACGACGAACGGCAGCGACACGAACACCGTAGCCAGCGCCATTCCGGGCCACGAATAGATGATCTGGATCCCGTGGTCGGCGAACCACCGCCCGAACCAGCCTCGCTCACCGAACACGAGGATCAGCGCCAGGCCCACGATCACGGGCGAGATCACGAACGGCAGATCGATCAGCGCATCGAGGATCGCCCGTCCGCGCGTGTGGCCGCGGACCAGCACGAGCGCGCAGCCGACGCCAAAGATCGTGTTCAGGGGCACCGCGATCGCCGCCAGCGTGACGGTCAGCCAGAACGCGCTGACCGCGGCGGGAGTGGTCATCCACGCCCACGCGGCGCCCAGTCCGTGCTCGAACGTGCGCGCGAACACGACCCCGAGCGGCAGCAGCAGCAGCAATGCCAGGTACAGCAGGGCGATCGCCCGCAGCGACAGGGTCGCAGGCCGGCTAATCCGCAACGCGTCCTCCCAACCGCCGCAGGACGATCAGAATCAGAAGCGAGAGGAGGAGGAGCACCACCGACAGCGACGCCGCCGCCTGCTGCGCGTCGCTCTCGATGTCGGCGAAGATCACGATGCTCGCGATCTGGACCTTGCCCACGATCAACAGCAGCGATCCTATCTCCCCCACCGAACGAGCGAAGGCAAGCGCCGCGCCGGACAGGATCGAGGGACGTAGCGCCGGCAGCACGATACGCCTGAACGTGGTCGCGTTCGAGGCGCCGAGCGAGGCCGCGGCCTCCTCCACCTCGCGGTCCAGCTCGATCAGGACCGGCTGCACCGAGCGCACTACGAACGGAAGCGTCACGAACAGCAGGGCGACGATCACCGCCGCCCGCGTATATGCGAGATGGATCCCGAACGGGCTACCGGGGCCGTACAGGGCCAGCAGCGTAAGCCCGGCCACGATCGTCGGCAGCGCGAACGGCAGATCAATCAGCGAGTTGACGATCCGCTTGCCCGGGAACTGGTCGCGCACCAGCACCCAGGCCACGAGCGTCCCCATCGCGGCGCCGATCGTGGCGACGATCAGCGACGCCAGCAGCGTCTCGCCGAGCGCTCGGAGCGAGACGGTCGTCGTTACCGAGTCCCAGAACGCTGACAGTCCATGGCTGAACGCGCTGACGGCGACGGCGGCGAGCGGGATCAGCACGATCACGCTCATGTACAGCGTGCACAGGCCCAACCCCAGCGCGTCGCCCCGGACCCCCCGCCGCGTCTTGCGGCGGGGGGTCGCGGTCGGGGCGGGGGCGGCGTAGGTGCTAGCTGGAGGCAGTGGGAACTCCCGCCTCTTGCTCGATCTTCGTGATCGATCCCGACGAGGGATCGAAGAACGTCTTCTTGACGCTGGTCCAGCCGCCGAGGTACTCGATCGTGAATAGCTGCGGCGGCGTCGGGAACTTGGCGGCGAACTGCTTCGCCACCGAACTGAGCACCGGGCGATAGCCATGCTGTGCCCAGATCGTCTGCCCAGCCGGCGTCCACTGCCAGGACACGAACGCCTGCGCCTGGGTTGCGTGGGAACTCTTGCTGGTGACCGCGATCGGCGTCTGGATCAGGATCGTCTGCCTGGGATAGACGATCTGCACCGCGTCTCCGGCCTTCTCGGCCGAGAGCGCATCGCTCTCGTAGTCGAGCAGCACATCGCCCTTGCCGCCGGTGAAGGTCTGCAGCGCCGCGCTGGCGCTCGAGTCCTGGACGCTGACGTTCTTGGTCAACAGCGTCTTCACGTAGGCGAGCGCCGCGGCGGGGGTCTTCCCCTCCTTGAGCTCCGCGCCGTAGGCGGCGAGGATGTTCCAGCGGGCGCTACCGGAGGTCGACGGGTTGGGGGTGATCACATCGACACCTGGCTTGATCAGGTCCTCCCAGCCGGTGATGTGCTTGGGGTTGCCCTTGCGCACCACGAAGACGACCACGGAATCGCTGGAGATACCCCTCTCGGGGTTCGCGTCCCAGTTGCTCGAGACGATCCCGTCCTTGACCAGGCGGGTCATGTCGGGAGTCGTCGAGAACGCGACGACGTCGGCGGGCTGGCCCGAATCGACGGCGCGGCTCTGGGAGCCGGAGGCGCCGAACGATTCGCCGAACGCCACGTTCTTGCCGGCAGACGTCTGGGCGAACGCGGTGCTGAGCGCGTCGTAGGCCTTCTTCGGCGTCGAGTAGGCCACCAGGTTCAGATGCACGTCACCGCTCCCGCCCGATGACGAGCTCCCGCCGCTGCTGCTGGCGCTGTCCGACGAACCGCCGCAGCCCGCGAGGATTCCGCCGAATGCGACGATCGAAAGCACGGCCATCGCCGACAGCGAGCGAAGCTGAATCGGGCGCCAGAACGGTGGTTTCATCAATATCCCCTTCTCGATTTAATAAGCTTCTTGATTGACTTCACTGGAATTGTAGTCTTTGCGGGCGACACGTCGCATTTCTCCGCGCCCTGGTGCGCTCAGGACCCTCGAGCGCCGGGCGACTGCGCCCTTGCTTCGCTAGGCTCCGGCGCCTTCGATGCGCTTCTTCGAATACGAATCCCGGGCGATCGTCGCCAAGGCGGGGATCCCCGTAACCAAGCACGGGTTTGCCAAGACTGCAGATGAGGCACGGCGCGTGGCCGAGCAGATCGGCGGCCCCGTGGTGATCAAGTCACAGGTGCTGAGTGGCGGCCGGATGAAGGCCGGGGGCGTCAAGTTCGCGGACACACCGGAGCAGGCCGGCCGCGACGCCGAGCACATCCTCGACCTCGAGATCGGCGGCCACATGCCGCGTGGGGTGCTGGTCGATTCTCGCGCCCGGGTGAGGCACGAGTACTACGCCGGCGTGGTTTGGGACGGCCTGCGCAAGCGCCCCGTGATGCTGTTCTCCGACATGGGCGGGATCGACATCGAGGAGGTCGCCGAGCAGCATCCCGACCACGTGGCCCGGGGTCACTTCTCGACGCTGCGCCCGTTCTCGGACTGGCAGGCCAAGCAGGTGATCGCCTCACTCGGGATCAGCGGCTCGGCGCTGAACCGCCTTACCCCGATCCTGGCCCGGCTGGCTCGGCTGTTCCTTTCCTACGACATGACGCTCGCGGAGATCAATCCGCTCGGCGAGCTGGAGGATGGCTCGTTCGTGGCGCTCGACGCCCATATGGACATGGAGAACGAGGCGCGCCCGCGGCAGACGCCGATTCTGCATGAGCTCGGGGTCGGCGATGAGGAGACGCGCCAGGCGCGCGAGCCGACCCCGTTCGAGCTCGCGGGCGAGCAGGTCGACTCCCAGGACCATCGCGGCGTGGCGGGGAACGTGACCGAGTTCGACGGCAACCTCGGGCTCGTGATCGGGGCCGGGGGCGGCTCGCTGACGCTGTTCGACGCCGTCCGGGCGCATGGCGGCGATCCGGCCAACTACTGCGAGATCGGCGGCAACCCGTCGGTCAGCAAGGCGTGCGGACTGGCCAAGCTGGTGCTGCAGAAACCCGGGGTCGACAAGATCGCGGTGATGATGTCGATCGTCTCCAACACCCGCGTAGACATCGTCGCTCGCGGGGTGATCAAGGCATGCATCGAGCTCGGCTACGACCCGGCGGAGAAAATCGCGATCTTCCGGATCCCAGGGGCGTGGGAGGAAGAGGGCTTCCAGATCCTCGACAAGTACGGCGTCGAGTACGCCGATCGCACCGTCTCGCTGCACGAGGCAGCGCGGCGGGCGGTGGAGAAGATCCAGGGAGCCGACGGAGGTTCGGCGAAGCCGGAGGCGTTCCGTCAGACGACGGCCGAGATCGGTGGAGAGCGGGACGTGTAGATGTCGATCCTGATCGACGAGCGCACCACCTTCATCGTCCAGGGGATCACCGGCCGCGAGGCGGTCAATCTCACGAGAGAGTGCCTCGATTACGGCAAGGGCGCGAAGATCGTCGGCGGCGTCACCCCAGGGCGGCTCGGGCGTGACATCCACGGCGTGCCCGTGTTCGACACGGTGGCGCAGGCGGTCGAGCATCACGGCGAGCCGATCGTGGGCTCGGTCGTGACCGTCCCGCCCGCGTTCACCAAGGACGCCGTGTTCGAGGCGCTGGAGAACGGCGTCAAGCTCGTGGTGATCGTCACCGAGCGGATCCCCCGCGGCGATGTGGCGGAGATGGTCGAGCTCGCGAACGAGCGCCAAGCCCGGATCATCGGCCCCAACTGCCTGGGGGTCATCGTGCCCGAGGTGATCAAGATGGGCGGCATCGGCGGTCCCGCCAAAGACGCCGCCAAGTCCTACACCCCCGGTGCGGTCGGCGTGATTTCGCGATCCGGCGGCATGACGACCGAGATGTCCTCGACCCTGACCGCCGCGGGCCTCGGCCAGTCGACCGCCGTCTCGATCGGGGGCGACGCGATCATCGGCTCGACGTACGCGGAGCTGATGCCGCTGTTCGAGGCCGACGAGCAGACTGAGGCGATCGTGATCTACACCGAGCCCGGCGGACGGATGGAGGCCGAACTGGCGCGTTGGGTGACCGACCACGACTCGCGCCTGCCGATCGTGGCGTTCATGGCGGGGCGGTTTATGGACGAGATGCCGGGGATGAGCTTCGGCCATGCCGGCACCATCGTCGAAGGCAAGGAGGACACCGCCGGTGAGAAGATCGCGCGGCTGGCGGAGGCCGGAATCGTCGTCGCCGAGGAGATCTCAGAGATTCCGGGCATCGTGAAGGAGAAGCTCGGGCGAAGCCCGATCGGTCAAGCGAGGCCGGAGGCTGGGCAACTCCATCAGACCGCGGGGCTGGACGCCCCGCGGAGGTGACCCCACGCATGAACGAGGCCCTGTTCATCGCCGTCGAGGTGGACGGGCCGGTCAGCAGCGACGCCGGCATGGCCGCCAAGCTGGTCGAGGTGTGCCCCGTCGACATCTTCTCCCAGCATGAGGACGGGACGCTGCGGATCGTCGAGGAGCACCTCGACGAGTGCGTCCTCTGCGAGCTGTGCATCAACGCCGCTCCGGCCCGAACGGTGCGCGTGATCAAGCTCTACTCCGGCCAGGCGCTGCCCGCCTGAGCCAGCCGCTAAGTTCACGGGAATGAACCTCGCCAGCATTCTCATCTCCTCAGCGCAGCGCGACGGCGACCATCCCGCGATCAGGCTCGACGACCGCGAACTGAGCTACCGGGACCTCGACGGGGCGAGCGCCCATATCGCCGGTCTGCTGCACGAGCGAGGCGTCTCACCAGGCGACCGGGTCGGGATCATGCTTCCGAACGTCCCGTACTTTCCGGTCTGCTACTACGGCACGCTGCGGGCCGGGGCAGTAGTCGTGCCGATGAACGTGCTGCTCAAGCGTCGCGAGGTGGCCTTCTATCTGGGTGATTCCGGGGCGAAGCTGCTGTTCGCGTCGGAGGGCTTCGCAGAAGCCGCCGAGGCGGGAGCGCAGGACGCCGGATCGGACTGTGTGCTCGCCGCCGCCGGGGAGTTCGAACAGCTCGTCGGCGCCGCGGGGCCGCAGACGGCGCTCGCCGCCACAGACGACGCCGACACCGCCGTGATCCTCTACACGTCCGGCACCACCGGCACCCCCAAGGGCGCTGAGCTCACCCATTCGAACCTCATGCGCAACTGCGAGGTCGCCGCCAAGCTGTACGACGTGAGCCCCGCGACGGTGACCCTCGGCGCGCTCCCGCTGTTTCATTCCTTCGGACAGACGTGCTCGATGAACGCGACGGTTTATGGCGGTGGGACGCTGACGCTGATTCCGCGCTTCGATCCGGCCAAGGCGCTGGAGATCATCGAGCGCGACCGCGTCAACGTCTTCCAGGGCGTTCCGACGATGTACAACGCGATGCTGCATCACCCCGAGCGCGACCGGTTCGATACCTCGACGCTCGAGCTATGCGTCTCGGGTGGATCGGCGATGCCGGTCGAGCTGCTGCGCGGGTTCGAGGAGGCCTTCGGCTGCAAGGTGCTCGAGGGCTACGGGCTGTCCGAGACCTCCCCGGTGGCCTCGTTCAACCACGCCGATCGAGAACGTAAGCCGGGTTCGATCGGCACTGCGATCGAGGGTGTCGAGATGAAGCTCGTCGATGACGAAGACCGCGAGCTCGGGCCCGGCGAGGTCGGCGAGATCGTGATCCGGGGCCACAACGTGATGAAGGGCTACTGGCAGCGGCCCGATGCCACGGCCGAGGCGATTCGCGACGGCTGGCTTCATACTGGCGACGTCGCGAAGCTCGACGAGGACGGTTACTTCTTCATCGTCGACCGCAAGAAGGACATGATCATCCGCGGCGGATACAACGTGTACCCCCGCGAGATCGAGGAGGTCCTCTACGAGCACCCGGCGGTCCGCGAAGCCGCGGTCCTGGGGGTTCCCCATGACGAGCTCGGTGAGGAGGTGGCCGCGGCAGTCGCGCTCAAGGATGGCGCTGAGGCGAGCGCCGACGAGCTACGCGAGTTCGTCAAGGGTCAGGTCGCCGCCTACAAGTACCCGCGCCACGTGTGGTTTGTCGACGAGCTGCCCAAGGGCCCGACCGGAAAGGTCCTCAAGCGCGAGATCGACCAGCCGAGCCCGGATTGACGGAGCTCGTCCAGATCCGGCCGGCGCAACCGGCCGACGTCCCGCTCGTGTTCGCGCTGATCGTCGAGCTGGCCGAGTACGAGCGAGCGGTCGATCGCGTCGTCGGGTCGGAGGAGCTGCTGCAGAGCGCGCTGTTCGGGCCCGCTCCGGTTGCCGAGGCCGTCATCGCCGAACTCGACTCAGCGCCGCAGGCGGGCCCGGACCCGGTCGGTTTCGCGCTGTTCTTCCGCACCTTCTCGACGTGGCTGTGCCGACCGGGACTGTGGCTCGAAGACCTGTATGTCTCTCCCGCGCGGCGCCGTCATGGGGTCGGGCGCGTGCTGCTCTCGCATGTGGCTCGGCTTGCGGTCGATCGGGGCTACGGTCGGGTCGAATGGTCGGCGCTTCACTGGAACACCCCCGCGCTTCAGTTCTACGCGTCGATCGGCGCAAGCCGTCTGAGCGAGTGGGAGGGATTCCGCCTGGAGGGAGACGCACTTGCCGACCTGGCCGGCGCCCCCGAACCGGCGCGCTGAACCCGGCGCGCCCGGCATTAGAGAAGCCCCGCCGAGGCGGGGCTTCTCCGTAGCAGGCCTGTAAGCCGGATCTTGTCGAGAGCAGTCATCCATCTGAGCGGCCTACCCGGACCTTGGCGGGCCACCTGCGAGCGGTCCTGCTTGGCCTAGCATCAGGTGGGGTTTACCTGGCCGCCGCGTCACCGCGACGCCGGTGCGCTCTTACCGCACCATTTCACCCTTACCGGTCTGGAGCTCTGCAGCGGATCCAGACTTAGGCGGTGTCATTTCTGTGGCACTTTCCCGCGGGTTTCCCCGGGTCGGCGTTACCGACCACCTTGCCCTGTGATGTCCGGACTTTCCTCGAAGGCGAGTCACCTCCGCGACTGCTCGGCCTGCACCGACAAGCATAGCCGGGGGCGGTGCGGGCGCAAGCACGCAGAGGCGGCGCGCAGGCGAGACCGCGCCCCCGCGCGGGCCCTTGCTTACGTCAGGGTCGAACCGCAGCGTGTACAGCGGCCGCCCGTCGGGCGCGCGCGGGCCCCGTCCTGCGGCTTCATCTCCCCTTCGCACACCGGACAGGCGACCCCCGCCTGGGCGGTGAGTCCCTCCCACACGCCGGCGATCAGCTGATCCAGCGTCGGCTCACCGCCCAAGCCGTCGAACAGGCTCGGCGCACGCGCGGCGAGCAGCGTCGTCACAGCTGCTCCCGCCTCACGTGATGCTCCTCATCAGCCCGACGACCTTGCCGAGGATCCGGACCTCGCGGCTGCGGATCGGCTCCATCGTCTCGTTCTCCGGCTGCAGCCGCACATGATCAGACTCCTGGAAGAAGCGCTTCACTGTCGCCTCCTCGCCCACCAGCGCCACGACGATGTCGCCGTCATTGGCGGTCTCCTGAGGCCGGACGACGACCAGATCGCCTTCGAGGATCCCCGCGTCCTTCATCGATTCGCCGCGGACGCGCAGCAGGTAGTCGCCCTCGTTGCCGCCCGCCACCGACGGAGTCTGGATGTAGTCCTCGATGTTCTCCTCGGCGAGCACCGGCTGCCCCGCCGCCACCTGACCGACGAGCGGCAGCCCGGGACGGACGAACGTGCGCACCCCCGCCGCTGCGCGATCCAGCAACTCGATGGCCCGAGGCTTGGTCGGATCGCGACGCAACATCCCGATCCGCTCCAGGTTCGCGAGATGCGCGTGCACCGTTGAAGACGAAGCAAGTCCGACCGCCTTGCCGATGTCCCGCACGGTCGGCGGATAGCCGTACTTGGCCGAATAGCGCTTGATGAAGTCGAAGATCTCCTGTTGACGCTTGGTCAGGTCCATCCGTCCACTCCTTGCTGGGTTTGGCCCAGTGGGCCGGCGACGTCGAACATGTGTTCGGCAATGTAGCGAGCCTCACGGACGGACTCAAGCCGGCAGGACGCTCCGCGCTCGCGCCGGGCGCCACCCCGCACCCGCGCCGGCGCCACCCCGGTCTCGCGCCGGGCGCCACCCCGCACTCGCGGCGGGTGCCGCGCCCGCCACCGAAACCGCGGGATTTCGCTTCCGAGGACCCTCGCGTCAAAGCTATACTGGCCGCCCACGCGCCTGTGGCGGAATTGGTAGACGCGCAAGGTTGAGGGCCTTGTGGACTGTATGGTCCGTGGAGGTTCGAGTCCTCTCGGGCGCATCTTTCTTGGAAAGCCCCGCACAGCGCACTGCGGGGCTTTTTCGTGTGTCCGAGCCGGCGACAGCGGCAGGATGCTCGCGCTTTCCGTCCAGGAGCGAGCGCCGGCCCGCTAGACCAGCAGGGTGGGCACAGGATATTGAGCCACGGAGGAATCCGCGGTGGCGATCGTCAGACCGAGAAGTGTCGCCTGTGCGACGAGCAGACGATCGAACGGGTCTCGGTGTAGTGGCGGGAGCGTCGCGACCGCGAGAGCGTGCGGGTGTTCGATGGCCAGCGCCTGTGCCCCGATCGCCCGCATTCGCTCGGGCACGTACCGCTCAGGCGTTTCCGGGAGGGGCAGCTTGCCGAGCTGGCATTTGATCGCGATCTCCCAAGAGCTGACCGCAGACAGAAACAGCTCCGTGCGCCGATCTTCGATGAGGCCGAGATGCTCACCGAGCCGCTCGGGGTTGGTCTGGAGCCACAGAAATACGTGGGCGTCGAGGAGCAGCTTCACCGCTCAAACGTCTCAAGCATGCCGTCCGGAAGCGGCGCGTCGAAATCGTCCGGCACTTCCCACAGTCCGCGATCGATTCCCAGGCGCCGCACGCCGCTCCGGCGCGCCGGCACCAGGCGCGCGACTTCCTCGCCGCGGCGAGTGATCGCTATCTCTTCGCCAGCCGACACCCGCTCGAGCAGCTTCGAGAGATTGGTCTTTGCTTCGTGAACGCCGACAGACTTAGTCATGGACTTAGTCTATCGCGAGCGGGGTCCATGAGCGGTGGCTAGGGCCGAGCTGCTGCAGGGGCGTCCAGGCTCCCCATTCGTCCAACCGAGGAAATTAGAGCGTCGTATTCGCGCTGCACGTCTGCACGGTCCGCCGGCTCGGGGACCGACTCCTCGCTCGCCTGAAGAACCATGGCAGCCTGTTCGAGGAGCAGCTTTCGCTGCGCCTCGTTCGTGGTGTGGTCGATGATCTTGGCCAGAGCTTCCAGCTGACGGATCAGAACCGCGGGCATACCCCGCCCAGCCTGGCGAATCTTCTCAAACGCTCGTTCGATCAGCCGCGCGTAACTGACATGAGCGGTGATCAGTCGGATGTAGCCGTGGCTGTCGCGGTGGACGCGGATCGGCCGCCATTGGGTCGTGACCTTGCACAGGCTCGCGCCGAGCCAGTCGATGCACGTAAGTGCGGTGAACGTGTCGTTGACCGCCGGGGACAGCGCTCTGATCGCGATCTCGACAAGCTGATCGACAGCGAACGCGAGGTCTTGGGCGAGCGTCCGGTTCGACCCGGTGACGTGGGCTCGCCGGAGAGCTTTGCTGACCGACGCCGTCGCGTCCCGGGGCCATACGGTCGCCATCGGATGACCCTCTACGAGGAAGTGGCCGGGACGGTGCAGCAGGCGGATCACCGCACCCTTCTCGACCGCCAATCCGATGAGCGTCTCATGCCGGACGAACTGGAGGTAGCCGCTTGAGGGCGCAGGGACCGTCCCGCCGGTTTCCGTAACTCGCCTCATCAGCTCTGCGACAGACGGTCCCGACTCGACGGAAGCTCGCCCCTGGTCCGACTCAACGTCGATCGCGCGCGAGAGATCGCCCGCGATGCTCGCGATCACCTCCGGCAGTTGGATCGAGGTCGCGATGTGGTGGATGAAATAGATCAGTACTGCCATCGAGAGCGTGACGAGGCCGACAGAAAATGTGATCGAGAGGTGCGGGACAAAGTCCCGGCCCCCGGTCCCCGGGCCGATCGAGATCAGCACGAGCGTCGCGTACACGAACGTCGCCACGAACGTGCCTAGGGTGAGTTGGGTGCCGCGGTCGCGGATGAAATTGCGGAGCATCCGGGGCCCGAACTGCGTAGAGGCCAGCGTCAGCGTCACGATCGTGATGGAGAAGACGACGCCCACCACGGTGATCACCGCCGCGGCTAGCGTCGTCAAGATCTGGCGAGCGGCGTCAGCGGTGCCGAAGATCATCCAAGAGGGAAGCGTCAAGCTGCCGTCATAGGCCGCCTTGTCAAGCGCGTGGGTGCCGACATACAGCGCGATCGCCGCGATCACCTCGATCGTCGGCACGAGCCACAGGTTGGTTCGCAGTGCTTCGCGACGCCACTCCGAACCCAGCGGCAGAAGGGAGATCACGGGAGTCGCAAGTCGGTCGACACAAATTGGCAGGGTTGCGCGTCGCCGACCAGACTTCCCGGCTCACCACCTCTGGATCGTATCGGTCCGGGGCCGACCAGGTAGGTGGCGAGCGCGGCCGGCTGTCGCCGCGCCGCGCTCGCCGATCGTCCTACGCCCCCCCGGACGGCTGGATGTTCTGGTTGACGCGGAAGACGTTATCCGGGTCGTACTGCGCCTTCACGCGCGCGAGGCGATCGTAGTTGTCACGGTACGTCGCCCGGACACGCTCCTGGCCCTCCTCCATCATGAAGTTGACGTACGCGCCGCCGGCCGAGTAGGGGTGGGTCGCGTCCCAGTAGCCGACGCACCAGTCACGGATCGCGTCGGCGTTAGCCGGGTCGGGGTCGACGCCGAAGATAACCTCGGCCCATTGCGCGTCGCGGTAGCTGAACGCGGTGTCGGCGGCCCCGACGTCGTGCGCGGCGCCGTCGATCGGGTACATGTGCACCGTCGAGTGCATCGACGGGAGCTTCTGGCCCCATTCGACGTGCCGCTCGATCAGCTCGTCGGACAGCTCGTTGACGAAGTCGGCCCGCCAGTAGCACTGCAGGCCCTTGGTGTAGAGCCCGTCGAACAGGCTCTGCAGGGCGGGATGCGGCACCGGCCCGACGCCGTGCAGGAGCGGCGTGCCGACTTCGTGCACCGGCGCCAGCATGCGCGTCGCGTCCTCCTCGGAGCCGACGACGCACCACATCACGGCGCACACCTTGCGCAGATGGAGCTCCGCCGGGAACAGGTCGACCGGCGGCACCGTCATCAAAGCGAAGAAGCCGTTGACGGCGCGCGGGGCGGCGGGCAGGAACTCACGGTAGAAGCGCATCACCTCGGGCGTCTGCTCGATCGGCCAGAACGTCGGCCCCGCCAACAGCGTAGCCCCGATCGGATGGGTGCGGAACTCGAAGTTCGTGACCACGCCGAAGTTGCCGCCGCCACCGCGCAGCGCCCAGAACAGCTCCGGGTGCTCATTAGCGCTCGCGTGGACCTGTGAGCCGTCGGCGAGGACGACGTCGGCACCGATCAGGCTGTCGATCGTGAGGCCAAAGCGCCGCGTCAGGTGGCCGATGCCGCCGCCAAGGGTGAGCCCGCCAACGCCGGTTGTCGAGATGATGCCCGAGGGCGTCGCCCGGCCGTGCTCGGCCGTCGCCTGGTCGACCTGACCCCATGTGCAGCCACCACCGACGTGAACGCTGTCGGAACCAGGATCGACCCGGACCTCAGCCATGCCGGCCAAGTCGATGACCACCCCGTCGTCGACGATGCCCAGACCGCCGCCGTTGTGTCCGCCGCCCCGCACCGCTATCAGCGCGCCGTGGGCCCGCGCGAACTTAATGGTGCGCGCGACGTCCTCGGGGCTCGCGCACCGTACGAGCACTGCCGGATGGCGGTCGATCATGCCGTTGTGGACGGCTCGCGCCTCGTCGTACCCCGGATCGTCGGGGCCGACGATACGGTCGGTCAGATCAGCAAGCTCGCGCCGTGCGTCGTCGGCGAGTGAAGTGGTGGCGGTCATACACGCTCCTTGATGAAGGTGGGCATCGGGCCGAGCGGCCCCAGGACGAACCTACGGCACGGCAGGCGCGCTGTCATGACCTGACCTGACCGATTTTTGGAAGGCTGTCGATCCGAGCTGGCATGATCAGACCTGACTATTAGCGCCTCAGAGGCTGCTCACATGCCCAAGCTCCCAGGTCCGCTTCGCCTGACGCCGTCGTTTCCGTTCGCGGGTCGCTCGCGCGAGTTGGCGACACTCCGGACGTTGATCCCGCGCGCAGAGGGAGAGGCACTGAGGTTCGCGCTGATCGGGGGTGAGGCCGGATCCGGCAAGAGCCGGCTCGTCCGCGAGTTCACGCATGAGGCCGCCGCAGCCAGCGCCCTCGTGTTGTACGGTGCCTGCGACTCGGTCGTGCGGCGACCCTACCGTCCGTTCGTGGAGGCGCTCGACCAGCTCGTGCGGAGCACCGACGCCGCCATGCTGCGGGCCGCGCTCGGGTCGGAGGGGGGAGAGCTCGCGCGGCTGCTGCCCGATCTGGCCCAGCGCGTCGGTGGCCTCCCAGCTCCGGTCGCGGCCGATCCGGACACCGAGCGCCACCGCCTGCATAGCGCGGTTGCCGATCTTCTCGCGGCCGTCGGTAGGCGGGCGCCGCTGGTCGTCGTGATCGAGGACGGACACTGGGCCGACACGCCGACGCTCCTGCTCCTGCGGCACCTCGCGCGCAGCGCGT
This sequence comes from uncultured Solirubrobacterales bacterium, assembly GCA_963767695.1. GTDB lineage: Bacteria > Actinomycetota > Thermoleophilia > Solirubrobacterales > Solirubrobacteraceae > Palsa-465. The sequence goes on along the minus strand of CAVYFE010000006.1, from coordinate 10,118 downwards.
CGGACGCTCGCGCGCTCGTGATCACGACGTTTCGCGACACCGACGCCGAGGTTCCGGAGGCACTCTCGGCGGCGCTCGTCGACCTTCGGCGCTCGGAAGGAGTCGTGCGCCTGCGATTGGGGGGACTCAGCGCCGAGGAGATCTCCGAGTTCGTCCGGTCCGCGGTCGCCAGGGACCTCGGCCCGGTTCTTCCCGAGGTCGCGCGAGTGCTGAGCGAGCTGACCGGCGGGAACCCGTTCCTGGTGACCGAGCTGTGGCGTACGCTGCTGGAGACCGAGGCCTCGTCGCTCGACGACGACAGCGCGCGGTGGGCGGCTGTGCTCGCAGACCTCGGTAGCACGGAGGGCGTGCGGGAGGTCGTGAGCCAGCGACTGGCGCGGCTGAATGCTCCGACCACGAGCTTGCTCGAGCTGGCGGCGGTAGCCGGCCACGAGTTCGATCTTGCGATCGCCGCGGAGACCGGGCTGGCCGACACCGAGCTGCACGCGGCCCTCGAGCAGGCGGTCGCGCACGGCATGATCGAGGAGCTGCCGTCGCGCCGGCTTGCCTACCAGTTCACCCACGAACTGGTGCGCCGCGCGCTTTACGACCGGACGCCGGGCCTGCGGCGCGCAGAGCTCCACCTCCGGGTCGCCGAGGCGCTGGAGCGCTCGCACGGGGCGAGCGAGAGTCGTGTCCTGGCCGAGCTCGCTCACCACTTCGCCGCGGCGGCGCCAGTCGATGGCCCACGGCGGGCAATCGACTACTCGCTCCTGGCGGGCCGGGCGGCGCTGTCGGTTTTGGACTTCGACGAGGCCGACGCCCGGTTTTCGGCCGCGCTGGAGCTCGGAATCGACGATCCGCGGCGGCGGGGCGAGACACAGCTCGAGCTCGGCACCGCCCGCTTCCGCGCCGGGCGCTCGGACGACGCGATGGAAGCTTTCCTCGTCGTGGCGCAGATCGCCCGCGACCTCGACGATGCCCGCTTGCTCGCGACCGCCGCTGTCGGTTTCGAGGAGGCCTGTTGGCGCCCTGGGTTCACCGACCAGGGCGCGGTCGAGCTGCTCGAGGAAGCGTCGCTCGCGCTCGGAGAGGGCGACTCAGAGCTTCGCGTGATGCTGCTCGCGGGGCTGGGTCGGGCGCACGCATTTCTCGGCGACTACAAGGCGAGCGCCGCTGTGCGGGCCCGCGCGACGGCGATGGCCCGACGGCTCGACGACCGGATCGGCCTCGTGACCGTACTGGTGCGCTCGTACTGGTCGCGCGGCGATGGCAGTCTCGAGGAGACGCTCGAGATGCTGGCAGAAGCCCGGGACCTCGCGGACGGCATGGGCGAGGGCGAGCTGCAGACTGAGGCGATGGAGTGGCGAGTGGCGGGCCTGATCGCGCTGGGCGATCTGAGCACTGCGCAGCGCGAGCTTGCCGAGGTCCACGAGCTGGCCATTCGCATGCGCCAGCCGTTCACGGTGCACGTCGCCGAGCACTACGCCTCGACGCTGGCCCTGTGTTTCGGAAGGCTGGCCGAGGCGGAGGCCGCGGCGCGTCGCTCGCACGAGTGGAGCCGCCTGCTGACCGGTCGCGATGCGTCCGGCATCCACGGCATCCAGATGTTCGGGATCCGTCGCGAGCAGGGCCGCCTCGCCGAGCTTGCCGCCGTAACCAGACTGCTTGCCGACGGCGATCAGCCGAGCAGCGCGTGGCGCCCGGGTCTCGCCGCGCTGCTGGCCGAGCTCGGGATGGACGAGGAGGCGCGTCGCGAGCTGGCGCGCGTGAAGCAGGAGGGCCTCGACGGACTTCGCTCCTCGCTCTGGGTCGGGTCGCTGACCTACCTGACCGATGCGTCTGCGGTCGTCGGCGACGAGGCCCTGGCCGAGCTGCTGTATCCCGAGCTGGCATCGCTGGCCGGCGGCACCGTGGTGATCGGCCATGGCGTGGCGTGCTACGGCGCCGCCGACCGTTATCTCGGCCTGCTGGCTTCGACGCTGGGAGACCACGGCCGTGCGGTCGAGCACTTTGAGCAGGCCCTCGCGATAAACAGCGAAATGGGTGCCACGACCTGGCTGGCACACACCCTGTACGCATACGGCCGGACCTTGCGGATGCGCGGCGGCAGCGACGATGCCTTGCGAGCGTTGGAGCTGCTGTCCGAGGCGGCGACGCTGGCGGAGCGCATCGGCATGCCGATGCTGTTATCGCGCGCCAGCGCGCTCGGGGCGCGCATCGAGCGCGCCCGCACCCCTCCCGACGAGTTGTCATGGCGGGAGGTCGACGTTCTGCGACTGGTCGCCGCGGGCCGCAGCAACCGTGAAATCGGCGAGGAGCTCTGCATCAGCGGGCATACGGTCGCCAACCACGTGCGCAGCATCCTGCGCAAGACCGGCGCCGTGAACCGGACCGAGGCGGCGGGCTACGCATATCGCCATGCCCTGGTCAGAGGGCCGGAGCCGCGGTAGGATCGTCCGCATGCCGATGTACGTGATCGAACGGAACTTCGCCGAGCAGCTCGACATGACGAGCGATGACGTGAAGCTGATCGAAGAGATCAACGCCGACGAGGGCGTGAGCTGGCTGTTCTCCTTCCTCAGTGCAGATCGGCACCGCTCGTATTGCCTCTACGAGGCGCCGGCTCCTGACGCGATCATCGAGGCCGCCAAGCGAGCCGGGATCCCCGCCGATGCCGTGACCGAAGTCACTCGCATCACCGCCGACACGTTTCGCTGATTCACCCCGCGTCACGAGGATGGGCCGGACGTGGGCCATCGAGTCGCGCTATATCAGCGACTCGATGGCCCACGTGGCGTTGTCGGTCTGAGTTAGGACTGGTCCTGTCGCCGTCTTGCGGCCGGCTCCAGGGCCGGGGTCCTCCAGCCGGCGTCGGCGGGGTTGAGGTTGATGGCGGGCGAGACGATTTCGTCGACGCAGTCGAGCTGATGCCTGCCTCGTCCGCGACTCCCGCGAGCGCCACGGCGGCGTCGAGCTTGCGCTGGTTGGCGGGCTCACTCATGTCGAAGCGCTGCGATAGAGGCGCAGGATCGCCATCGATCCTCCGGTTGCGGCGTCCGCACGCGGACGTCCGGGGACAGACCGGTGTTCGTATCCGGATTCCGCCCGCGGGGATATGTCAGCAAAGTCAACCCGTCCGGAGGTGAGCATGCTTCTCGCTCTAGCAGTCATCCTGTTGATCCTCGCGGTGGTCGGTGGCGTCGCGATTCATCCGCTCCTGTTCCTACTCGCGATCCTCGCCGTGCTGGTCTTCTTCGCGAGTCGAAGCGGCGCGGTTTTTTGACGGGGCGCGAAGAGGCGCACGGCCAGTCCGCCACCGCGGGCTGGCCGCGCCTCTGTTACCCCGGATCGGAGCGTCCGCGTACGGACGTACAAGCGCGAACGCATGCTGATTTGAGCGGCCACCGCGATGGGTAGTTTGCTCGGCGGACACCGGCGATTGCTCGCGTCAGCGAGAAAAGAGAGGAGACACCTTGGTTTGGGTGCTTGTTGCTGTCGTGGTTGTGCTCTTGGTGGTGATAGGAGTGCTCGTCGCCCGCCAGCAGCGCTCGCGGCAACTTAAAGAGGGCTTTGGGCCGGAGTACGAGCGCGTCGTGACGGAGCGCGGGGATCAGCGCTCTGGCGAGCGGGAACTGCTCGAACGGCGCCAACGTCACGAACAGTTTGAGATCCGCAGCTTGCCGCCAGCGGCTCGCGAGGAATATCTGGAGCGCTGGCGCGCGACACAGCGCGACTTCGTCGATCGCCCGACCGAAGCGGTAGGCGAGGCGCACGTGCTCGTGCAGCAGGTCATGCACGACCGCGGCTATCCGGTCGATACCGATTTCGAGCAGCGGGCTGCCGACGTATCGGTCGAGCACCCGGATGTGGTGGAGAACTACCGGGCCGCCAATGCGATCTCGGTCCGTGCCGGCAATGGACAGGCGAGCACGGAGCAGCTGCGCCAGGCGATGGTCCACTTCCGGGCCTTGTTCGACGATCTGCTCGCTCCCGGCACGGGTTCCGAAGCGCGCGACGGCGATCGGCGCGGCATTTCAACTGAGACAACCAAGAGGGGATGAACTGATGGAGCGCACCGACGAGTCCTTGAGCACCCGCGACCTGGCCACGGCGAATGAGTCGTCGGCCGGCACCGTCACGAGCGCCGAGCCTGGAGCCCAGCGCTCCGCGTCCGAAGATCCCGTGCAGTCCCAAGACACCGTTCGAGCACCCGGCCAGGAGGACGCTCGAATCGAAGGGTCGCCGCCGGTCGAAGGTACGTCCGATTCAGCTCGGGTCGACCGCGATTTGGATGCGGAGCGAACGGGTTCGACGGAACCCGCCGGTTCGCTGGAGCCCGCCGGTCCCGCGCAGTCGTCACCTGCTCAAGTTGACGGCGCTCCTTCGAGGGCTGAGCCCGGAACCGGCGAGCCGCTGCTGTCCGGCGATCTGAGCGCAAGCTTCCAGCAGCGCTGGGAGGCGGTGCAGACCCAGTTCGTCGATCAGCCCCGAGGGGCGGTCGAGGAGGCAGACGCGTTGGTCGCCAGCCTGATGAAGCAGCTCGCGGAGGATTTCGCGCAAGAGCGTGAGCGGCTCGAGGCACAGTGGGCCCGCGGTGAGGACATCTCCACCGAGGACCTGCGCGTCGCGCTGCAGCGTTACCGATCGTTCTTCCAGCGGCTGCTGTCGACCTAGCGCAGGCGCGCAAAACGGCAGCGCGTCAAGGCGCTCCCAGAGTCGGCGAGGAAGGCTGACGCCAGACAGGTTTCGGCATCCCTCCCTGGGGCAAATGGGAAGCCGAATGTAAGCGCCCCGCGCGGATCCTCACGTCGCGGGGCGCTTACTGCGCGCCAGCCGGCACGTCAAACGTGCCGGATTGGTTCGCAGACTTTGCTCAGCTGACGATGAAGCCCGTGGCCTTGACCTCGCTGAGCACCTTGCCGGCGGTGTAGCCGTTGTCGAACGCGCCATTCGGGTTGATCTTCATCCCCGTGATCGAACCGATCGCGCCGGCGTGGCGTGCTTCGATCGTCACGATCGAAGCCGCGGCGAGCAGGTACGCCGGCGTCTTGATGTTGCCGGCCTGACCGAGGTACGCGTGAACGCCGGTGTTCTCGAGCACGTACGCGGTGGCGGCAAACTTCGCCTCGTCGCTGGGGATGCCGTCGAAGTTGAACTTCGGCTCCTTGACGGCCTTGTGCTTGAGGGCGCTCTTCAGGAATTTCACATGGGCGCGCTCGTCGTGGGTGACGACCTCGAGGAAGGTCCTGAGCTTCGGGTCGGTGATTTTGCCTGCCGCCGTCGCCTCGTTGTAAAAGGCACGCTCGAGGTACTCGAGCGTCAGCGCAAAGTTCAGGATGCCGATGTCGCCCTTGCCGAACGAACTGGGCGGTGCGCCCTTCGCGAGCGCTGTGCCCGGGATCAGGGCGCTGAGGATGGCACCCCCGCCGACCACAGCGCCACCGGCGACGGCACCCTTGCGCAGGAAGTCGAGGCGCGTGTCGCCGGATACTTCCTCGGCGGCCTCGCGGATCGCGCCGTCAGTGTCGACGGCTTCGAGATTGATATGGGCCATGGAGAACCTATTCCTTTCGTGCTTTGGACAGATCGCGTCTTGTCAGGACGCTCTGCGAGTTACTACGTACTCACCGAGCGGGTGGATCAATGACTGTCAGGTGGGCCTACCGGTCCTGATCGGTGGCACCGGCCAGGCGCGATGCCGCCCGGCGTTCGGCAATGCCAGCGATCAGTACGCTGAACTCGAACAGCAGGTACAGAGGGAGCGTCTCGAGCAGCATCGTGATCGCGTCTCCGGGCAGGACAGCGGCGACCAGGCCACACGCGAGCACCGCGTAGCGACGGTGGCGACGTAGCTGGCGCGGGGTCACCACACCCGCTCGGGTGACCGCCATGATCGCCACCGGAACCTGGAACAGGAGCCCCATTGCCAACAGCGTCGTGGCGGCGAATTTGTAGTACTGGCTGGCCTGGACGAGCACGTTGAACTGATCGCTGTTGAAGTTCTGGAAGAAGTGCAGCGCGGCTGGCAGCACGACCAGGTACCCGAACGCGACGCCGGCGACGAACAGCGCCGGGATCGCCACCAGGATCGGCACCATCTGCCGCTGCCGCGCCGGAGTCAACGCCGGCATCAGGAACGCGCACGCCTGCATCAGCAGCACCGGCAGTGACAGGATCAACGCGAAGATCAGGGTCACCGTGACCGTGGTCGTGAACGGTTCGCCGATCCCCAGCGTGACCGGACGGTCACCCTGCGGCGCCGTCGAGAGCGTCCGTACATCGCGCGCCAGGTTCTGCTGTACGCGGGCGAGCGACGCCCCAGCGGAGGGGGAGGTTCGCTGGTTTGCCAGCACCCCGGCCACCGTCTCGAGCTGGCGCGCGACGTCGCGCGCGCCCAGCTGGACTGAGTAGGTCGCGCCGAGCGGCCCATGCCCGGCGCGTACCTGCGCCTGGGTCTGGTTTGCGAGAGGCCGGTTGATCAGCTTGAGCAGCTGATGGTTCTGCCAGAAGCAGATGCCAAACGCGACCGCCACGATCAGCAGCGAGACGATCAGTCTCGCCCGCAGCTCGTCGAGATGGTCGACCACGCTCAGCTGGGCGTGGTTGCTGACCGGCCGCAGGCGGGCCGGCGCCAATGCGCCTGGCATCTCCATCCTCAGCTCAGCGCGCGGCGGGCGAAGCTACGCGACCGGGCGCATCGGGGCGCGCTCGTCGACCGGCTCGGCGGGGGTCTCACGCAGCTCCTCAACGTTGGTCGGAGCGGGAGCGGCGCTCAGCTGCTCGGGGGGGTGCTCGCCGGTGAGCGACTCCTTGAAGCCCCGCAGGCCGGCGCCCATCGACCTACCCATCTCGGGGAGGCGCTTGGCCCCGAATAAGAGCAGCAGCAGCACGAGAACGAAAGCGATGTGAATTGGATTGTCGAGTCCCAGCATTCGATCTCCGATCGATTGTTCTAAAGGCTTCTGCGATCTCTACGGATTGCCAGTCCCGTTGGATCACTGGAGGCTGAGAACCGATGATCTGGTGGCCGGTGGCCTCGTCGACGGCTGGTCGAGTTCAGCGACGGCATCCGCGCCACACCCGGCTCGCGAGCGGGGCTGGGGTCCCGCGCGTCGGGGCCGCCTCGAGCTTGCGCGACCCGGCTCCGCCGTTGTGCCAAGCTGCGGTCGTGTGTAGCGGTCGGTCTGGCACCACGGGCGCGGCGCATCCACGCCCAAGCGGAGAGCACCAGCAGTGTCACACCGATCACGATCTGGACCCACCCAATGGCGATGCTGCCGGCCTGCGTGCTCGACGACGAAGTGCTCTCCAACACAGCCAGTCCGACAAAACCCGCCCCAACTGTCAACAGCGCGGCACCGGCGAAGTAGGCAAGCACCAAACCACGCGGATTGCTTGCCCGACAGCAACAAACGGGAATTGATCATCCGAAATGGTTGAGGATCGCCCTGCCCGACCGAACGTGAGACCGCACTTCCGGTCAGGCGGTCGGTGACGCCGGCGCAGGTCCACGGACGCTCAGCGTCTCGCTCGAGGCGTTCTCCATCGCGGGTCGCTCGTTCTTGGGGTGTGCGCCGAACCAGCGGGCGTAGCGGTCGGCGAACGGCGCGGCGGTCAGACCATGCAAGAGCACCGACAAGCCGATCGTCACGTACGTCGCAGCCAGGATCGTGGAGACCTGCGGTAGATGCGAATCCTCGACGACGATCACGGCGAAAACGATCGAAGCAAGGCCGCGGGGACCGAACCAGCCGAGGAACGCGACGGTCGGCCGCCGGGCGTGGGTGCCGATCAGCCCGAGGCCGACCGGGATCATCCGCACCAGCGTAAGGCTGAGCAAGCCATACAGAACGGCGCTCCAGTCGAGGTCCTGGAGCACCGGCCCGAGCAGCACCGCGCCGAACATGATGAACGTCAAACCGTTGAGCAACTGTCCGAGATCCTCGGTGAACACGGTGAGCGGCTCGGTGTCACGACGCACAAGATGGCCGAACGTCATCCCGGCCACGAATGCCCCGATGAAACCGGAGCCGCCGAGCCCCGCAGCGACTCCGTAAGCCAAGAAAGCGCCGGCGACCGTGACGGTCTGAAGCCACGCCTTGGTGATCAGCTTCCGGCGCCCGGCGTACACGATCACCGCTGCCAGCAGCGCGCCGACGCCGACGCCGGCGAGCAGGCCGTAGCCGATCTCCTCGAGGACGATCCGGACCGCCTCACCACTACCGCTAATGTGCGATTCCGCCTCCGCGGTCGCAAGGATGATCAGCAGCAGCGGAACGCAGATACCATCATTCAGCCCACCCTCGACGTTCAACCCCTGGCGGATCCGTTCGGGCACCCGGGGATCGGTGACCACTGCCTGACCGAGCGCGGCGTCGGTGGGGGCGAGCACCACGGCGAGGACCAGCGCCTCGGTGACGCTCAGATGGGGGAAGATCGCCACCGCGGCCAGCGCCCCGGCCGCGATCGTCAGCGGAAGCCCTATCCCGAGCAGCCGGATGGGTAATTTGCGTTCCGCACGGAGCTTGCGCAGGTCGACGCCCGCGGCGTCGGAGAACAGCACCAGGGCCAGCGTGGCCTCCGCCAGCGACCTGACGGTCGAACTCGTGGTTGAGACGTCGATATCGTCAAGCACGAGCGGTCCCGCGATCAGACCGACCGCGACGAACGCCATCGCCGGCGTCACCGGCGTGCCCGACAGCAATCTCGAACAGGCGGCGACGGCGAGGATTGCGAACGCAACGATCGCCAGCGTCCATTCCATGTGTCAGTCCCTCCTGCCGGCGGCGACGCGCCCTAGCTCGCGCAGCGCGTCTCCGGGATTTTCGGGCAGCGCCGCGGACGGTGAGGCGCCAGGGTGCTGGGATGCGATCCGGACCGACAGCGCCGCGGGCCGAGTCACGAAGCGCAGCGGGGCGTCGAGCAGGACCGCCTCGCCATCGATCCCGGCCGGAATCTGCTGTCCCGATCCGACCTCGAACTCCGGCGTGGCCCACTGGCTCACCGCGGAGCGGCGGCGTGGCGCGGGGGGGCCACCATCGCCGTTGGCGTCAGAGCCGAACACTGTGATCCCGAGCGTCGCGCCGTCAAGCCGCGGACGCGTGCCCGTACTGCCCAGTCGCAGCCGGTACGGGTTGTTGGAGACGAGGATCGCGGCACCCGAGACATGCTCGCGGCCGTCGGGCCCGACCCAGCCCAGGTCGGGGGGCTCCCCGCCCGGGCCAAGCGCGTCGGGCACGGAGCCGAAGATCGTGCGGAGCTTCGCCTCGCGGTACCCCTTACGTTTAACCGCCTCCGCATAGACGCCGAGCGAGACGTTGTTCACGAACACCTGGCCGCTACCTCGGCGAGATCGACACGGCGCTCGCGGCCGTCGACGAGGGCGTCCAGGGCCCCAACGACATCGCGCACCAGGGCGCCCAGGTCATCACCCGGCCCCAGCTCGATCGGCTCGATCCCGCGCGCGCGAGCCTCGTCGACCAGATGGAACTTCACCGCCTTGCCGTCCCCAGAGCGGGGATTCCAAAACAGAACGGCCCGTTGCGGCCGCGGCGCCGCGGGTAATTCGACCTCCGTGGGGAACGCCGCACGTGCCGCTGCGAACGCCAGCGCCAGCAGCAGGACCACCGCCAACTCGCCGAGAAACGGTCCGACCACGATCATCAGCGCCAGCGCGGCCAGCAGCAGCAACGCCGCGAGCACGAGACTGATCCACCGTGCGGCGCCACGGTGCAGCCCCCCGTACCAGGCGACCGGGAGCGCGACCAGGACACACCCGGAGACCCATAGACCGCGCGGGAACGCGCTCACCGCGATCCCCACCGCGGCGGCGATGGCCAGCACCAGGAGCACAAGCGATGCGCTCGCCGCAAGGCGTCGGTGCTTCATCGGCGCCGGTCTGCCGGGCCGCGCGGTGTGTGCCGTGCAGCTGGAACGTTCATGCGGCGATTAAACGAACCCGCGCCCCGACGGGCCTCATCCGTTTTGGTTGATCAGCAGCCGGGCTCGCGCTGACGGCCGGGTGGGCTCGCGCCGCGGTCGGTTACCGCCGGTGGGTGCTGGGGAGGAAACCGCCAGAACCAAGCTGCGGCGCCCACATAGTCAAGCCGGTGAGCGGCTAGAAAGTCCCGCTACGT
>CAVYFE010000005.1:0-72262 GCA_963767695.1 uncultured Solirubrobacterales bacterium | reverse complement strand
GGCCCTGCGTTCGCGCCGGCGCGGGTCTGCGGCGAGGTGTCCGCATAGCCCCATGTGGAAACACCCTACGTGCGGCGCGGCCCGGCCCGGTCGGTTGATCGGGTCGGCCTACTCGCGGTGGAGGGCGGTGGTGGATCCCCCCACGGCCCCGCACCCCGATATCCGCCACTTCGTGCCCAACGACCCCTAATGCGAACTACGCGACGGCGGGTGGCTCTCCCCCGCCTGACCTCGCCGCGCGGCGACACCTCGTCAGCGCCTTCAAACTCAACGGGCGTCCCCGTCGAGGGATCGCGAAGCGGGAGTGCGATGATGGCTGTCATGTCTGCCGCATTGGATTTTCGGCATGTCGATGTGTTTACGGATGTGCCGTTTGCCGGCAATGGTTTGATCGTTGTGTTCGGGGGGACGTCGGGCGTTCGAACCGAGGCGCTGATTTCCCTGACGGTGGAGATGCGGCAGTTCGAGTTGATCGCAGTCGATCTCCAGCCGCAGGCCGGCAGAGTGTTGGCGCGGATCTTCACCGCGCAAGAGGAGTTGCCGTTCGCGGGTCATCCCGTCATTGGTGCGGCGGCGGCGCTTCACGAGCGCTACGCCGTCAACGAGACCTCACGCTCGTGGGTGTTTGTGATCGGTGGGCGCGAGATCGCCGCGGGCAGCCGACGTACGGAGCGCTACTACGAAGCGGATATGAACCAGGGCTCTCCAATTCTGGGGTCGCCGCTCGCAGACCAGGACGCGATCCGCTTCGCGACCGCACTCGGCCTGGCCGGCGCTGACCTTCATTCGTTGCCGCTGCAGGTCGTATCCACCGGGTTGCCGTATTTGATCGTGCCGGTCTCGCGAGGGTTGGAGCGAGCGCGGATCATCGTCGATGACTTCGAGGAGCGGTTGGCGAGTGTGGGGGCGAAGTTTGTCTACGTGTTTGATCCCGATGAGCGCGAGGGTCGTACCTGGGATAACGGGGGCGTGGTCGAGGACGTGGCCACCGGAAGCGCTGCGGGCCCCGCCGCGGCGTACTTGGCGGCGCACGGACTAGCCGCCGAGGACGAGTTGATTGTTATCAACCAGGGGCGGTTCCTAGGACGGCCGAGTCGGATCGCCGTGGCGCCGGATGGCCGTGGCGAGCTCCGGGTGGGCGGACCGGTCGCACCGATCGCCCGCGGCGTCTTAGACGAGACATCCCTTGGCTGAACTGGCCTCGGTCAACCTCAGCCACCTGCCGGCTGCGAGACCTCATCGCACGCGCGTTCAGCCGAAGAGGCGGTGGTGAACTCGGCACTCGCAACTGACCCCTGTACGCACCCGGGGCGCCCTCCGGCCGCATCGCGACTGACGGCTCCAGCTGTGAAAGACACTCACACGCCCGTGCCTGGAAAGACCTGCCGCTCATATAGAGGAGTGACGGCGGTCATCGCTCGGAGGACCCCTTCGCAAGACGTGCGGACCCGATAATTCGGCTGTGAGCGCCGCGACCGGGGAACCGAGGCTCCTGCTTCTGAGGACGAAGCTTGATCCTCCTGTGCTTCGGGAGCTTGTTCCGCGGGATGGGCTAGTTCAGGCGTTGGGGGCTGGTCTTGTGCGACCGCTGACGGTGATCCGAGGTCCGGCTGGCAGCGGCAAGTCGCTGCTGATGGCGCAGTGGCGCTTGGCGGCACTGAGCGACCGCAAGGTCGCGTGGCTTTCGTTGGACGAGGGTGACAACGAGCCCGTCAGGTTCTGGAGCTATGTGATCGCGGCGTTGCGTTCGGTGCTTCCCGAGTTTGGCGAGGGGCCGCTGTCGTTGCTGCGGGCTCCGGGTGTCGATCTGATGGAAGAGGCTGTCCCGGCCTTGATCAACGAGCTGCTCGAGACGCCCAGCGAGACGGTGCTTGTGCTCGATGACTACCACGTGATTGAGCACGAGGCGATCCATGCGGGCATGGGGTTCCTTTTGGAGCACGTGCCGGGCAATCATCGCTTTGTGATCGCCTCGCGATCAGAGCCGCCGCTGCCGCTCGCGAGGTTGCGCGCGCGTGGAAGTCTGAGCGAGATCGATCCCGAGCAACTGGGCTTCTCCGAGCCCGAAGCGGAGTACCTGCTGAACGAAGTTCACCAGCTCGGTCTGGCGGTCGAGACCGTGAGCCGCGTTCATCAGCGCACCGAGGGCTGGGCTGCGGGGCTGTATCTGGCGGCGCTGTCGCTGCGCGACCGTCGGGATGCGGATGAGTTGATCGCCGGATTCTCGGGAGGCGATCGCCGGATTGTGGACTACCTGGCCGGGGAGGTGCTCGACCAGCAGCCGGATGCGGTGTTGAGGTTTCTTCTTCGCACTAGCGTGCTCGAGCGATTCTGCGCACCGCTGTGTGAGGCGGTCACCGGCGCCGGCGGCGCGCGGGAGATGCTTGACCGAGTCGAGCGCTCGAATTACTTCCTGATCCCGCTCGACCCGCGGCGCGAGTGGTATCGCTACCACCATCTGTTCAGCCGAATTGCTGCGCCACGAGCTCGAGCGGAGGGAGCCCGGATCGTCGGTTGAGCTTCGTCGCCGTGCTGGTCGGTGGCTCGCGGATGCCGGCATGGTCTCGGAAGCCGTCCCCCACCTGGTCGCAGCCGGGGATCTCGACCAGGCTGCCGATTTGATCGCAGCGTACGCGGCGCCGTTCGCGACCGGCGACCGAGGCGGCTGAGACGGGCACTTACCGTCGCTGAATGGTTCGACGCGCTTCCGGCCGAATACGTCGTCGCGGACGCTCGCTGGTGCGTTGGCAAGGCCGGCGTGGCATTGGCGCTCGGTCACCACGATGAGATCCTTCCGTGGCTGGATCGCGCCGAACAGGCTCCGAACCACAGGCTCGATCGGGACCCGACGTTCGCGTCGCGGGCGACGGTGCGGCGGGCCGCTGCCTGGCAGTTGCTCGGCGACGTGCGCCTCAGTAGAAAGTTAGCGGAACAGGTCATGCCGCTCGACGGCAGCTCGCGTGACCACGCGCTTGCTGGGAGCCTGCTCGGAGCGACCGCCCGGTGGCTGGGCGACGACGCCGCGGCCGTCGATTTCCTCACTCGCGCCGGGCAGCTTGGCCGCGAGCACGATCCGGTCGCTGCCGTGGCTGCGTACGGACACCTGGCGCTGATCGCCGCTGACCACAACGACTGGCAGACATGCGACGTCAACGTCAAGACGGCCTTCGACCTGATCGCTGAGTCCGAGCTCCAGGAGTACTGGATGGGGTCCTTCGCGCACCTCGCAAACGGGAGGCTGCTCGGCAAGCAGAGGAAGACGAGCGAGGCGCAGGCAGAACTCACGCGGGCGGTCACCCTCGCGCGACGCGGGGGCGGGGTGGTCGGCTTGGCATACGTGCTCGTCACTGTCGCCGAGGCGCGCCGCGAGCTCGGCGACCGCCGCAGCGCCGTTGAGCTGGTGCGAGAGGCGCGAGAGCTGAGCGCCCACGCTCCCGACCCCGGGACCGTCGTGCCGCGCCTGCTCGACAAGGCCGAGCGCAGGCTTCGGCTCATCTCCGAGCCACAGGGCTCGGGCCTGGTCATAGTCGAGGAGCTGACCGTCCGCGAGGCGGCGGTCCTCAGCCTCCTGCCAACGGGTCTCTCGGCGCGGGAGATCGGCCAGGAGCTCGGCGTCTCGCGCAACACGGTCAAGACCCACACAAAGAACCTCTACCGCAAGCTCGGCGCGACCGGCAGGCGCCAAGCGGTCGCGCGCGGCCGCCAACTCGGCCTGCTCTGACCTCAGCGCGAGAAGCGGCTCACCCGGGGTGAGTCAGATCGGGGTGAAGACAGCTCACCCCACGTGGTCCGATCCTCGGCTCATGAGCTCATCCATATCTGCACATGCTGCTCGCCCGGGCGCACACGGACGATCTCTACGGAGACGCCGCCGTCGCGCGACGGGCCGCGGAAGCCCGACGAGCCGCAAAGCCGCGCCGGTCCGCGAGCACGCGGGATCAGCGCCGCTCCGACTCTGTCGACCGAGCCGGCTACCCCCGAGCAGGCGGTGACACTCCGGCGCTACGCGGCCGAGGATCACGATCCGCTCGCCCATCTCGCGGCGCTGGGTAGCTCCAAGCCTCCACATCAGCCCGTGGTAGTTGCTGAGGTCGGGGGTGAGCTTCGCGCGGCCTTGTCGCTGAACGATGGCTCGCTCATCGCCGATCCCTTCCATCTGACCGAGGGCGCGGCCGACTTGTTGCGTGCGTACGAGCGGCAGCTCGACGTGCAGCCGGAAACGCGCGTAAGCGCTGACTTGTCGAGCAGTTCGCCCGCCATGTTGTGCGCTGAAGGCGGGCTGCCGTGATGTCCATCCAATCAACCCCGTCCCGAGGAGGAGTCATGAGACGCAAGCCCCTGATCCTGGTCTCGCTGCTGCTGGCGGCGTTTGTGATCAATCTCGACACGACGATCGTCAACGTCGCGTTGCCGTCGCTCGTGCGCCAGCTGCACGCGTCGGACTCGCAGCTGCAGTGGGTCGTGGACGCTTTCAACTTGCTGTTCGCGGGATCGGTGCTGGCGGCGGGCAGTCTGTCTGACCGGTTCGGGCGCAAGGGGATGCTGCTCGCCGGACTGTCGGTCTTCGGTCTCGCGAGCCTGGCCGGCGGGCTGATGGACAGTCCCGGCGCGCTGATCGCCGCGCGTGCGGTGATGGGCGTCGGTGCGGCGATGGTGTTCCCGTCGACGTTGTCGCTGCTCACCAACGTGTTCACCGAGCGGGGCGAGCGCGCCCGGGCGATCGGCTTGTGGGGCGCGATCACGGGCGTGGCGATTGCGCTGGGGCCGATCGTCGGCGGCTGGCTGCTCGAGCTCTCCGACTGGCGCAGCATCTTCTTCGCGATGGTGCCGATCGCCGCCGGCGCCGGTGTCCTGGCCGCCCGCTACGTTCCGACCTCGCGAGACCCGCACGCGCCCCGCACCGACCGGGCCGGATTCGCGCTGTCGACCGCGACAATCGGGCTGCTCGTCTACACGATCATCGAGGCCCCGGACCACGGTTGGGGCAGCGCCCGGACGCTCGGCAGCTTCGCGCTGACGTCGGTGCTGGCGGCGGCGTTCGTGGCCTGGGAGCGGCGCACCGAGCAGCCGATGCTCGACGTGAGCCTGTTCCGCAACCCGCGGTTCACCGCCGCGAGCGCCTCCGTCGCGATCTCGTTCTTCGCGCTGTCCGGGTTCATCTTCCTGGCCACCCAGCTATTCCAGTTCCTCAGGGGCTACGGCCCGCTGTCGACGGGCGTGCGCCTGCTGCCGGTCGCCTCATTCGTCGCGATCTCCTCGATCCTCGGCACCAAGCTCGCCGTCCGGTTCGGCACAAAGCTGATCGTCGCCTCCGGGCTGTTCTTGATGACCGCCTTTTACCTATGGGTTTCGACTTCATCGGTCACGACCGGCTACGGGACGATCGCCGCCCAGATGGTCGTGCTCGGGACGGGGATGGGCCTCACCAGCGCGCCCGCCACCGAGGCGATCATGGGCGTCGTCCCGAACGCGAAGGCCGGCGTCGGGTCGGCGGTCAACGACGCCACGCGCCTGTTGGGCGGCACCCTCGGCGTCGCCGTGATCGGCAGCGTTTACGCGTCGCTGTACGCCACCCGGCTCACCGCCACGCTCCCCCGGGGGTTGCCTGCCACTCTCGCAAGGACCGCGCACGCATCCGTCGGCGCCGCGCTCACCGCCGCAGGCAAGCTGACCCACGCCGGCCATCCGCTGCTCGCGTCAGCCGTCCATAACGCCGCTAACTCGGCCTTCTTCCAGGGCTTCCACGCGGCCACCTACGTCGCCGCGGGCATCGCCGCCGCCGGAGCCGTGATGGCGCTCGCGCTGCTGCCCGCCCAACCGACGACCAGCCGCGACGACACGCCAGAGCTGCCGGCACTAGGCACGCCCGCCACAGCCGCAGCGCACAGCTGACCCCACCCCCAAGCGACAGGAGACAGCACACCATGAGCAACGACCAACTCACCCCGCGCGTGACCGCCGCCGGCTCCGGGATCGGCCGGGCGACCGGGTTTGAGCTGACCAGCCGCGGACCAGCCGGACGCGGCCAACATTGAGGCCGCGCTCGAGCGCAACCGCGCCTTCGCCGCCGCCGGCGGCCACCACGGCGCCGTCGTCTTCCCCAACCTCCGCCTGTTCGTGATCACCTGCCTCGACCCGCGCATCGACCCCGCACACTTCCTCGACCTCGGCCTCAGCGACGCGATGGTCCTCCGCAACGTCGGCGGGCGGGTCACCCCCGAGGTGATCAACGACGTCGCGTTCATCGGCCAGCTCGCCGAGAACGTCCTGCCCGACGGCCCGCTGTTCGAGGTCGCCGTGATCCACCACACCCAGTGTGGAACCGGCGCGCTCGCCGACGACACCTTCCGCCGCCGCTACGCGCAAGCGGATCGGTGCCGACGAAGCGGCCCTGCGCGAGCAGGCCGTCCTCGACCCCACCGCGACCGTCACCCGCGACGTCGAACGCCTGCGCTCCGCACCCGTCGATCTCCCCGCGCGTCACCGTCTCCGGGCACGTCTACGACGTCGTCACCGGCCTGGTGGAGACGCTCATCCCCGCCGGCCGCCGAGGAGATCGAACCGTTCCATAACCCCAATCACCCCGAGGAAACCAAACACCATGACAACCACCGCTGCTACCAACCTCAAGCCAGAACACCTCGAACGCCACAGGCGGCCAACCCTTGTCCCCGTTCCGGCCGATACGACCCCCAAGATGCCTCCGTCCGGTGACACGCGGAATCCGGGGATGGGGCTCGGGACCCCATCCGCCCTGAGTGGTGGAATCGGGTCATGAGCAACGATACGAGTCGGGTGCCGTCGCGCCCGCGCGTCGAGGCAGCGTGGGCGGCGACCGGTGCGCTTAGCGTGGTGCTCTTCGGTTGTGGGTTGCTGTTCGGCGATCTACTCGGAACGACGAACTACCCAGCGCTCAATGCGAGCTCATTCCAGCTGCGCCAGTACTTCACGCGCAATGTCTCGGAGGTGCGCGCGCTGAGCTTGTTCCATTTGCTCGCGGCCGCCGCACTCGCGGCGTTTGCGTCGTATCTGTATCCCACGCTGCGAGCGGCGGGCATGCGCTTAGCTGCGCTCGCACTCGCCGGCGGGATCATTGGCGCGGCGTTCCTGGCGCTGTCAGCGCTCTGCTACCGGGTGCTCGCGGAACGGTCGGTGGCCGGTGACCCGGCGTTGGCTCACGGGCTGCTCGTGCTCTCATACCTCGCGGGCGGTCCCGCGATCGGCGTACCGCTCGCGCTGACCGCGGGCGCATTCGCAGCCGCGATCCGGCGCGAGCGGACACTCCCGGGGTGGCTGTGGTGGCTGAGCACGGTCGCCGCCGTGCTGGGAATCGCAACCGTGACGACGCTGCTGGGGCCCACCAACAACAGCTCCGCAGCCTACGGGTTGCTTCTCCTTGGCGCAGTGGCACTGTTTGCCTGGCTGGCGGCGAGCAGCGCCGTGCTCCTCGGGCGCACCCTCCGCGCCGAAGACCGCGCCGTCGACCCCCGCTAGAGCTCCGGAGGACGAGCGCAGGCTGCTGATGCGGCCTTGAGGGGAGCGCTCCCGGCAAGGACCAGACCCCCGATTCACGCCGACGCGAGCATTTCGTCTGCGGTCGCAAACGCCCTGCTCGGCGCGGAAAGCTCGACCCCGGACGCGAGCATCCTCTGCACGTGAGTGCCTGGGTAAAACCCGACCTGGCTCGCGCGAGTCGCCTCCTTCGGTCCCGTCGATCCGCGTACCGAGAGCTTGCTGTGGTCCGGTTGCGTCGGCATCCGCATTGTCGCCAACCGAGCGCTCAGCTGGCGACTTCTGCGTTGGCCGGGCGCCGGACCGCGAGCAGCAGTCGTGTTCAGGCATCAGCCGTCCGGTGACAAGACTGCGGTCGCCCGTTGCGTGTGCCTGGGTGAGCAGTCCGTGGTATGGCTTGCGTCTTTTGGGGGATGATGGTGACCAGCATGGTTCGACGAGCGCCTTCGCTGCACGGGTGATGGCCCGAGGATCGATCTTTGACCTGATGATCGGTGTCCCGTCGGACTGCTCGGGCGCGTTTGCTGGCTGTGAACGGATGCCTGCCGCGCTGCGTGCGCAGGGGCTTGCGGACTCTCTCGGCGTGATCGATGCGGGCAACCTGCAGGTCGTTGTCGCTGACCCCGTCCGCGATCGGGAGACTGGCGTGATCGGGTTGACGGATCTGCTCGGCCTGTCGGAGGTCGTGCGTGATGCCGTCTCGATGCATCTGACCGCGGGTCGTCGGCCGCTGCTCGTTGGCGGGGACTGCACGCTGCTGCTCGGGGTCTGGGCGGCGCTCGCGCGAGTCCGTCCCGACGCCGGGCTGTTGTTCGTCGACGGCCATCTCGACTGCTTTGATGGGCAGACCTCCCCGACGGGTGAGGGGGCCGACATGGAGCTTGCCGCGCTGCTTGGGGTCGGACCGCCGCCCCTCGTCGGGTTCGCGGGTCGCGTCCCGGCGCTGTCGGACGAGCGGGTCGTTGTGCTCGGCCCGTTCGACGAGGACGACGCTCAAGGACTCGGGGCGCCGAACCCGCGCCGGTTCGCGCCGCGTATGCCGATTGTCGTGTCCGACGAGTTGCAGCAGGACCCGTCTGGCCACACGATGCGAGCGCTTGCGCGGCTCACGGAGACCGCCGATGGTTTCTGGCTGCATCTGGACCTCGACGTGTTGTCGGCATCCGCGTTGCCCGCCGTTGACTATGCCGACGAGCGCGGGCTCAGCTGGGAGCAATTGGGCGACCTGCTCGGCATCGCTCTCGGTTCCTCGCAGCTCATCGGTGCAAGCGTTGTCATCTTCAACCCAACGCTCGACACCGACGGCGCGGGTGCGCGGCGGGTGGTCCGGCTGCTCGCGGACGCGCAGGCTCAAGCCCGACAGAACTAACTCGCCCCGGTTGCGATATCGCAAAGATCACGGAACCCATCGGGCTATCGAGGGCACGGGCGTCAACCGGATCGCTCCCGGTTTGTCGCCCACGCGGCAGTCTCGATCGGACAGCCCCTTTCGGCGCGGGGCGGTAGCCGCGCCGGCATGACCTCTTGAGGCGTGATTCACCAACCCGCAGTCGGCGATCGGCGTGGCTGCATTGCGGCGCCAGCAGTCGTCAGACCTGACGATCGCTTCCGCCGCGTCGCCGATTCTTGGACCGCGGCTGCATTGGCGACGAAGGAGCCACGCTCGATGCGGGCAAGTGTGATCCCGTACGCCTCATGCAGCAGTCTGGGAGCCGTGGCTGGATCGGCGATAAACGCAAGAGCGCGCGGCGCTTTGCTCCTTCGTGCCCGTTCTGGGAGGACTTGACTTTGGCCTCGGGCGGAGGTACAAGCACGTCTTCGATGAGCTCACGCTGGAAAGGCTCAGGCATCAGAATCGCCGTCGCCACGTTTGCGGTGATGGGGGTCGTGCTGGTCGGGTGTTTCGGCTCGGCGTATGCCACTCGCACCGTGAGGCTCACCTCGCACATCTCGATCAAGAGCGATCACAACACCACGTTCACTGGCAGGGTCACGTCCAGCAACGCCGCCTGCGAGGACGCTCGCAAGGTGACGCTCTACACCACGACCAAGCTCAAGCTCGGCACGGCGAAGACGAACAAGCACGGACACTGGAAGATCACCGCCTCGGGGTTCGCGGGGATCTCGCTCCACCACTTCTTCGCCAAGGTCGCCAAGCTCTCGTCGGGGACCGCGGGCACAATCTACGTGTGCAAGGCCGCGACCTCGAAGACGATCCGGTTTTAGGCCCGTCGCTCACGACGGGATCCCGATCAGCGGTCGCCACCGCCGAGGTTCTCAGTCCTCGCGGAGCGTGATCTGAAGAACCTCTACGACTTTCTTCCACGGCATACGTCCGCACCGGTCCTTTCCCGTGGACGCGCTCGTCGGCCGTCCTTCGTCCGGGCCGCCGGTCAACCAGCGATGCAGCCATCCGGCTGGCGCTGATAGCCCGGCGGACGGTGATTGTTTTCGGACAACCTCAGTCATCCGCTGGTCCGGGGCCAGCGTCGCCGCTCTCGGCTCGAAGGAGTTGTACGGGCTTGGAGACGTGCCGCGCTTGGAATAGCGGGCCCGGGTGTGCTTGCTCGCCACGGCCGGCGATTGCTTTGACCTCGGGCGGCGGCGCACGGGCCGCCATCGCAATGGCGACGAGGGGGTCGCCAGCGTGCCGGCCGTCGGACGAGCGCTCGGCCATAAATGCGATCGTCGCGATCGACCCCGTGCAGCTCCGCGAACCGGACCAGGACTAGCAGCCCCGTGCACGGCGCTCAGCTTCGCCGGTCACGCGGGACGCACGCAGGCTCGGCTCCCAGAAACCGAATCGAGGCCCTCGTCCAGCCGCGAAGGAGGCCGCTGCGAGCGCAGTTCGCGAGGAGCACCAGCGCTGCCAACGCCGCTCCGCTGGGGGCCTTGACGCCGGGAGACGGGCATCCAAGCCCGTCTCCCGCCGTGAAGGGGATGACCTGCGGTCCGAGGGGAAACCACACGAGCAGGAAAATGAATTGAGACGACGCGATCACCGACTCCCCGCTCGGCTGTCCGGAGCACAACCACGAGTAATCTGGTTCCTTGGACCGTTGCCCGGAAGGGTTGCCTGCTTCGAGGCCTTCTAGTCACCCCAAAGAAAAAGCCCCGATTACCGGGGCTTTTATGAAGCGGACGACGGGTCTCGAACCCGCGACCTTCGGCTTGGGAAGCCGACGCTCTACCGACTGAGCTACGTCCGCGCCGGCGACAATTCTAGGCCGCGGCCTGGGAGCCTGGGTAGACTCGCCTCCCCAGCGAGAAGGAGGAGAGATGCGGCAGCTGACCGGGCTCGATGCGCAGTTCTTGGCGCTGGAGACGCCGCGACAGAGCGGCCATGTGGGCGGACTCGCGGTGCTTGATCCTTCCACGCGTGCGAATGGCAGGCTCGAGCTCGCCGACGTGCACAACATGTTGGCGCAGCGGCTTGCGCTGTTGCCGCCGTTCCGGTGGCGACTGAAGGAGGTGCCGCTTGGGCTCGACTATCCCTATTGGATCGACGACCCGGACTTCGACCTCGAATATCACGTTCGCGAGATCGCGCTGGCCCCGCCGCCGACCGACGAGAAGCTGGGAGAGCAGGTCGCGAGGATCTTCGCACGCCCGCTCGACCGGACGCGGCCGCTGTGGGAGGTGTACCTGATCCACGGACTGCAGGACGGGCACGTGGCGCTGCTGACCAAGATCCACCATGCGGCTGTCGACGGCATGTCAGGTCAGGAGATCCTCAGCGTCCTGCTCGATCTGACGCCGGAGGGCCGCGAGGCGCCGGCGGCGGACGACTCGCCGCCGGATCGCGAGCCCGGCGATCTCGAGATGCTCGGCCGCGGCTTGCTTGGCGCGCCGCGGTACTTCGGGCGCGTCGTCCAGGCGCTCCCCTCGACGCTGCCCAATCTCGAGGACGCGCCGCTGATCAACGAGGTTCCCGGCGCCCGGATGCTGGGGAGGACCACCTCGCGCGTCACGCGCGCCCTGAGGCGGCGCCCCTCCCGGGTGCTGGAGCGGAGCACGCACAGTCGTCCGCGGACCTCGTTCAACGGCCACGTTTCGGCGCACCGGCGGTTCGCGTTCGGCCAGCTCTCGCTCGACGAGGTCAAGGCGGTGAAGAACGTCCACGGCTTCACGGTCAACGATGTCGTGGTCGCGATCTGTACAGGGGCCGTCCGCAGATGGCTGATCGAGCACGACGAGTTACCCGATCAGCCGCTTGTCGCGCAGGTGCCGGTCTCGGTCAGGACCGAGGAGCAGCGTGGCACCTTCGGGAACCGGATCGGGATGATGAGTGTGCCGCTGTTCACCAACGAGGAGGACCCTGAGGAGCGCCTGCGGCTGACCCACGAGGCGCTGCGGGCGGCCAAGGAGCGCCACCAGGCGCTGCCGGCCCAGCTGCTTCAGGATGCGACGCAGTTCATCCCACCGGCGGTGTTCGCCCGCGCTGCACGCGTGACCTTCTCGCTCGCCGCGACGCGCACGCCGGTCTGGAATCTCGTCATCTCCAACGTCCCCGGGCCGCCGTTCCCGCTCTACTGCGTCGGCGCGCGGATGGTGGCCCATTACCCGGTTTCGGTCATCACCGACGGGATGGGTCTGAACATCACCGTGATGAGCTACTGCGGCCGGCTCGACTTCGGGATCGTCGCCGACCGTGAGCAGATGCGGGATGTGTGGAAGCTGATCGAATGGCTCGAGGCTTCGCTGCAGGAGCTGATTCCCGTGCCGGCGCGCGAGCCGACCAGCGGCGATAAAAGCGCCGCGCCGGCCCGGGCGGTCGAGGATCAGCAGCGGTCGGCTAGCTGATGACCCGGAACACGCCGCGCATGAACGGGTGGATCCGGCAGAAGAACGTGTAGGTCCCCGGAGCGAGATTCGCTGGAGTGCTCCAGCTCACCCTGCCAACGGCAGGCAGGGCGGCGCCGAGCTGGCCGGAGTCGAAATTGCCCGCGCCGTTCGCGAGCGGGTACGAGATGCCGGTGTTCAGACCGCACGGGTACTTGCAGGTAGTGATGCTGTGGAAGATCGACGTCCTGTAGAGCTCGCTTGGGGAGAAGATGTCGAGGGTGGCCGACGGAGATGCATCACCGTTGACGAACGTCAGCGATTGGCCCTTGCGAACCGTCGGGGTGCAGCGGTTATTGCCGGTGGCGGTGAAGTCGCCGGGCGTGTAGCTGAAGTTGGCGATCACGACCTTGCGCGTGCGGCACGTCGGGAACTTCTTCAGTACCACCCCCAGCGACTGCGTGCCGCCGTAGACGTCATTCTCGCTGAGGTGGCCGTGGGTCACGTGCCCCTGCTGATCGAGCTTGTGGTTGAACGGGTCCATCCCCGTGTCGTCGTTCCAGGCCTCCCAGACGATCATGATCCCCATCACCTCGTACCAGGACGCGTGGCGCGTCTCGTAGGTGGAGCTGATCCGCAGCTGGTCTCCAGCTCTTACCTGGACTCGCCAGTCCGGCGCCGTCGCCTTCATCGCCATGTCCCAGGAGATCGGGGCACGATGGCCGAAGTAGTCGGCGTAGGAGCGGAACAACCGCACGGAATGCGCCACCGGGCCCGGGATTGCTCCGTGGCTGGGAGTGGCTCCGGAGCGGATCATGTCGAGCTCGTCGTAGAGCCCCCCGGGGTGCACGTGACCGGCGGTGCCGAGCAGGGTACCCGGGTGGTCGACGGTGAACAGGTTCAAGGGCGGCCCGGTGCCGTAAGGGTCGTGCGCCATGTCCGGGTAGGTGAACTTGCCGTCGCGGCCGCTGCCCTGCTTGACGTTGAAAACGGGATACAGATGGTGATCCTGGACGTCCATCCAGATCGGATGCGCCGGCTTGATGTTGGCGGCCGCCGGCACATCGGCCGGGATGAAGTCCATGTCGTAGGTGATGTAGACGCGGGCCGTGCGCGCCGTCAGGTTGTGGATCATGTAGTTCAGGACCCAGAAATCCTTGGCGCCGATCGGGTAGCCGTAGCCGTGGGGCAGCGTGTAGACCGTCTTCTCCTCGCCCGAGGCCATGAACGGATAGAAGCCGCCGAAGTACGAATTGCCCTCGCCCTCGCCGGCCAGGCCGTTGCTGAGCCACACGCCGTGGTGGAGATGAATCACGTTGGTGAGCGGGACCGCGCCGCAGCACTTGCCGCTCGGTAGCGCGTACTTGAGATTCGGCGCCATCCGCACCATGTAGCCGTCCACCGTCGGCTTCGGTATGCGGTTGCTGTCGATCAGGATCAGGTTCGCGCCGGGGGTGATCACGAACGGCCCCGCGCTGAAGTGCAGATGCTCGACTCCCGACGATGCGCTGGCCGTGGCGCACAGCGATAGCGCCGCCGCGACCGTCACAACGACACCTAAAAAGGCCCGCTTCACCAATCTCCTCCGGGTTCGGACGGCTCCGGCGTGTATTGAATCACGCTTTGGCGGCCGATGGGACACTGGCGTACCAATCCGCGAGAAACGCCTGCGGGTTTTGGACCTCGCCGGAGCCCCGGCGGCGGGCCGCGCGCGAGACGACTACCAGGCCTGGGTCCCGCCGCAGTGCGGGCAGCCGACGGATGTCGAGACAGGCGCCTGGAAGACGTAGCCGCACTGGCAGGTGTAGACGGCGTTGTCGGTGGCCAGGCTCTGCCGATTCGCCGGGCGGTGCTCCAGGTTTCGATGCTCAGGGGCCGGCGCCGACGCCGTCGCGGGGGCGGGATGCCCCGGGAACTGCCGGGCGGCGCTCTGGCGGCGCCGGGCGGTGCTCTCCACTCGCTTGGGTCGAACTAACACGGTCTTAGCCAGTAAACGGTGTTCGACGGAATTGCTTTCGCGATCAACAGAAAAATCCTCGTAGATGACAAGACGCCAATCGGCCTCTCTTTGTTCCCCCACAAAGGTCTACCCCGAACCCCCCCAACGTTTACGCGCGGAAAGCTGGGCCGATGGCGCGAAGAAGCAAACGCGGACCTGGCGGGGTGCGAAGGCCGGGTGTGGGAAAATCTGATCTCGCATGGACCCAAGCCGCAAGCGCGCGATCCGCTTGACGATCGCTCTAACCGCCGCGCTGCTGCTGGCGTCAGCGCTCGTCTGGACGAGCTTCAGCGCCGGACAAGACGAGCTGACCGCCTCCCAGCTGCTCAAACAGGCCAAGCCCGGCCAGTCCTACATCCTGGCGGGCTCGGTGCTGCGCGGATCCGTCCAGCGCGCCGGCGTGGCGCTGCTGTTCCGCGTTCGCGATCCGAAGCTCAACGTGTCGGTGCCGGTCCGGTACACGGGGATCGTGCCCGACCCGTTCGCGGCCGGTCGCGGCGTGCTGGTGACGGTCCACGAGCAGGGCTCGAACTTCATCGGCGAGGGGAACTCGCTCACGACCAAATGTCCGTCCAAGTACCAGGCCGCAGCCGCCTCTTGATGGCCGCGCGTCGAGGGGCGAATCGCTGATGGCGCTGCTCGGCCGCGCGCTTCTGATTCTCGGGCTGCTCGTGGCGGTCTACGGGATCGGCGCTTCGGTCTACGGGGCGATCAGCGGCCGGGGCGCGTGGGTCGACTCCGGACGACGGTCGGTGTACGCGCTGGCGGGGCTGATGACGGTGGCGTTCGCGATCCTCGAGGTCGAGTTCCTGCGCAACAACTTCTCGTTCAACGTCGTCGCCGAGCACTCCTCGACGACCACGCCGACGTTCTACAAGCTCGCCGCGCCGTGGTCCTCGCAGGAGGGCTCGCTGCTGCTGTGGGTCTGGCTCCTATCGCTGTGGTCGAGCTTGGTCCTGTTCCTGACCCGCAGGCGGGTTCGGGAGATCGCGCCCTACGCGACGGCGGTGCTGCTCGGTTTCGGCACGTTCTTCACGTCGCTGGCGATCTTCTTCGCGAACCCGTTTTCGACCACGGCGACCCCCCCGAGCGAGGGCACGGGGCTCGATCCGCTGCTGCTCCACCCGAGCATGATGATCCACCCGCCGATGCTGTACTCGGGATACACGTTGCTGACGATCCCGTTCGCATTCGCGATCGGCGCGCTGATCACCGGCAGGCTGGGCTCCGAGTGGATCAGCGTCGTCCGGCGGTTCGCGCTGGCAGGGTGGCTGTTCCTGGGCATCGGGGTCCTGCTGGGCGCGCGCTGGTCCTACACGGAGCTCGGCTGGGGCGGCTACTGGGCCTGGGATCCGGTCGAGAACGCGGCGCTGATGCCCTGGCTCTGCATCACCGCGTTCATCCACTCGATCATGATCCAGGAAAAGCGGGGGATGCTGAAGATCTGGAACGCCTCGCTGGTGCTGGGCAGCTCGACGCTCGCAATCCTCGGCACCTTCCTCGTCCGCTCGGGGATCCTGAGCTCGATTCACGCCTTCGGCGCCTCGACGCTCGGGGTTCCGTTCGTGCTGCTGATCGCGACGATGGTCGGCGCCTCGATCGGGCTGATCATCTGGCGGCGCGAGTCCCTGCGATCGGAGGCCAGGCTCGATTCGCTGCTCTCGCGCGAGGCGGTGTTCCTGTTCCAGAACCTGGTGCTGGTGGCGATGGTGTTCGTGATCTTCTGGATCACGTTCTTCCCGCTGATCTCAGAGGCGCTGACCGGCACCAAGGTGTCCGTCGGGCCGCCGGCCTTCAGGCCGTTCATCGTGCCGCTGGCGCTGATTCTGGTCCTGCTCTCGGGGATCGGCCCGCTGATCGCGTGGCGCCGGGTCACGGCGGCGAACCTGCGGCGCAACTTCACGGTGCCGATCGCGGCCGGGCTGGTGACACTCATCGCGCTGCTGCTGGCGGGCGGCATCAGCACGCGGCCGTTCGCGCTGATCATGTTCACGCTCGGTGCATTCGTGGTCGCCTCCGTGGCGCAGGAGTTCTGGCGCGGGGTGGGCGCGCGCCGTGCGATGTCCCGCGATTCGCCGCCGATCGCGCTGGCGCAGCTGATCAGGCGCAACCGCCGCCGCTACGGGGGCTACATCGTCCACGCCGGACTCGCCGTGCTGCTGATCGGCGTCGCCGCCTCATCGTCCTTCCAGCACTCGCATGACGTGATCCTCGCGCCCGGCCAGCACGCCACCGTCGACGGCTACACGATCCGCTACGTCCGCCCGACGGCCGCAGCGACCTCCCAGAAGCTCTCCTTCGGGGCCGTGCTCGACGTCTCGAAGGGCGGCCACCACGTGACCACGCTTGACACCAGCCGTGGCTTCTACCCCTCGCAGGATCCGTCGCTGGGCCAGATCGGCCGCTTCTTCGGCGGCGAGGCCGACAGCAACGTCGGGCTGAGGGCGGGACTGACACGAGACATCTGGACCGTGGTCAACCCCGATCTGACGCCGCTGCAACCGCTGATAAACCAGGGCAACCAAGTGTTCGCCGCCGCCATCAACCAGGCGATGGCGCGGATCTCGGGGCTGCCGGTGGCCCAGGCGCAGCGGGAGCTCACGCCGGTGTGGCAGGCCCGCGATCAGGCCGTCGCGGGGCTGGCGAGCCGGTACGTCACCCACCCATGGCCGGTCGAGTTCCTGATGATCGTCTCACCGCTGGTGACATGGATCTGGCTGGGGGCGACGATCATCGCGATCGGCGGGCTGATCGCGCTGTGGCCCGTCCCGGCGCTGGCCCGCCGGCGGACGGCGCCGTACGCCGCACCGAGACCGGCTTCCCCGGTGCCGGCGCGCGAACCGGCCTGAGATGACCCATCCGCCGGCCCGACGGACGCGCTGACCGTGGAGTTCCTGATCGTGCTGGGAATCCTGTTGATCGTGGTGGCGGTCGTCTCCGCGCCGCTGCGGCGGGAATGGGAGACGCATCGAGACAGGCACGAGCCGGAGGATCTGGTTTCAGGGCGCGAGCTGGCGGAGCTCGAGGCCGCACGCGACGCCAAGTACCGGGAGATCCGCGACGCGGAGCTCGACCATCGGACCGGGAAGCTCTCCGAGGCCGACTTTGAGGCGATCGACCGCACGCTCCGCACCGAGGCGATCGAGATCCTGCGAGCCCTGGAGCAGGCCAAGAACCGGCCAACGGCTACCATCGGCGAGCGATGACCACGATCCTCGACGTCGTCCAGGTGTTTATCTGCGTGGTCCTGGTGTTCCTGATCCTGATGCACTCGGGCAAGGACGCGGGGCTGTCGGGAGCATTCGGAGTGGGAACCGGCGCCGGGCCGTTCGGCGGCGGTTCGCTCGTCGAGCGCAACCTCAACCGCTGGACGATCGGGTTCGCGATCGCGTTCGTGGTCAACACGATCATCTTGATCAAGATCTCTTAGGCCGCGCCCATGCGGACGCTGCGCCCGTGGCGGCGCCGTGGGCGACGAGCGTCGCTAACGTGATTGGCATCGGCAGCTCGGTGAAGGCAATGGCGGGGATCGCGTGCGCGGTCGCCCTCGCCCAGTGCGGTGGCAACGCGGCGCGAGGCACGACGTCCACCACGGCCGGCTCGACGTCAACCGGCTCCCCACCGACAAGCGCCAGCGGGGCCGCCTCGGGCCGTGCGGGCATCGCGACGGAGGGCGACTGGACGCGATTCGATTACAACGCTCAGCGAAGCGGCGTCGGGCCGGCCGACACCGGGCTCACCTCCGCGAATCTCGGCCGCCTGCGGCGCCGCGTGGTCCACATCGACGGCGTCGCGGACTCCTCCGCGATTGAACTGCACGGGGTCGGTGTCCGGGGCCGCAAACGGGATGTGGCGATCCTCACCACCACCTACGGGCGGACGATCGCGATCGATCCCGGCACCGGCGCGAAGCTGTGGGAGTTCGTACCGCCGGACATCGCGTCCTACCAGGGCAGCGCCCAGATCACCACCGCGAGTCCGGTCGCCGATCCGGATCGGCGGTACGTGTACGCCGCGAGCCCCGACGGCCTGATCCGCAAGATCCAGGTCGCAACCGGCCGCGAAATGCGCTCCGCACACTGGCCGGCCCGAATCACGTTCGACCCGACACGGGAGAAGATCGGCGGCGCCCTGAACCTCGAGGGCCGCGACGTGATCGTCGTCACCGGCGGCTACTTCGGCGACGCCCCCGTGTATCAGGGCCACGTGGTGCTGATCGACCGCCAGACCGGCGCGATCGCCCACGTCTGGAACTCGCTCTGCTCCAATCGCCATTACCTGTTCGATCCACCGCGGTCCTGCGATGCCAGCGACTCGGCGATCTGGGCTCGTTCCGGGGCAGTGATCGAGCCGACCAGCGGCCGGATCCTGATCGCCACCGGGAACGCCCCCTTCAACGGCTCGACCAACTGGGGAGATAGCGTCCTCGAGCTCACCCCGGACGCCGGCCGGCTGCTGCACAACTGGACGCCCGCCAACCAGGCGCAGCTCAACGCCAACGACCTCGATCTCGGCAGCACCGCGCCCGCCTTGCTGCCGCCCGTACACGGCCTGCGGCTGGCGGTGCAAGGCGGGAAGCAGGGGATCCTCTACCTGCTCGACCTCGCCCGGCTCGACGGTACCGCGGGCGGCGCCAGTGCAAGGGTCGGAGGTGAGCTGCAGCAGATCTCGGCGCCCGGTGGCGGCGACGTGCTGACGGCGCCCGCGGTCTGGAGTCACGGTGCGAACACGTACGTGTTCGTCGCCGACGGCGAGGGCACCTCAGCCTACGTGCTTGGCGCGCGGGGCCAGCCGCGGCTGACCGTGGCCTGGCAGGACAGCGCAGCGGGCTCGAGCCCGATCGTCGCAGGTGGGCTGCTTTACGTATACGACATCGAGTCCGGAAGACTGAACATCCGGAACCCCGTCTCGGGTCAGTTGCTGGCCTCGCTGCCGGCGGGCGGCGGTCACTGGAGTAGCCCGATCGCGATCGGAGGCCGAATCGTGTTGCCCGTCGGCGGCAGCACCGCCGATGACGCGACCAGCGCGATCGTCAACATCTACCACCTGCCGGGCAGGTAGGGCGTCCAGCCGGGGAGGCGCCGGGCCCACGGGCGCCGGGCCGGCGGCGCGCGGGGGCAGGGCCGCCGGCGCGCGGGGGCAGGGCCGCCGGCGCGCGGGGCGCCGGGCTGCTGATAGGGTCGCGCCACGCGGAGGGCCTTGGTGTCAGAAGAGGGGAGTGGATGCAAGAGAAGCTGACAACCACGCTGACACGCCGTCAGGCGCTGCGGCAATTCGGAGTCGCCACCGCCGGCGCGGCGGCGCTGGGCAGCGGAATCGACGATCTGCTTAGCCGCGCGATCGCCGCCAGCCCCAAGGCGGGGTCGTTGCGCGACATCGAGCACGTCGTGATCCTGATGCAGGAGAACCGCTCGTTCGACCACTACTTCGGGGTGCTCTCAGGGGTCCGTGGCTTCGGCGACAAGCGTGGGCGCAACTCCTTCTTCCAGCGTGACAGCACCGGCAAGACGATCCATCCCTTCCACCTCCCATCCGGATGCCTCCCGGACCTCACGCACGACTGGGGGCCGCAGCACCGCTCGTGGAACGGAGGGCGCATGAACGACTTTGTGCGTGCGCACGAAGCCGTCGATCCCGCCGGCGTCGGGTCCGAGACGATGGGCTACTACACGGGTGAGGATCTGCACTTCTACTACGCGCTCGTGGACGCGTTCACGATCTGCGACGCCTACCACTGTTCGGTGATCGGGCCAACCGACCCCAACCGGCTGATGTCGATGACGGCGACGATCGATCCGGCCGGCCGGCACGGCGGTCCGCTGCTGCAAACGAACGTCGTGCCCACCGAGCGCTCGAACCGTTTCAGCTGGACGACGATGCCCGAGCGCCTCCAGGCGCACGGGGTGAGCTGGAAGGTCTACACCGATTCGACCGGCGGCGGCGTGTTCGACAACGTGCTGACCTACTTCAAGCAGTACAAGCCGGGTTCGAAACTCGCCCAGCGGGCGTTCGAGCCGACCTTCCCGCAGGACTTCCTCGCCGACGTCGCCCACGATCGCCTGCCGCAAGTCTCCTGGCTACTGGCCGGCTTGCTCGACACCGAGCATCCGGGCTACTCCAAGCCGCTCGCCGGCGAGAGCGTCGCGAGGCAGATCATCGAGGCGCTGGTCGCGCACCCCAACGTGTGGCGGCGGACCGCGCTGTTCATCACCTGGGACGAAAACGGCGGCTTCTTCGATCACGTCAACCCGCCGACACCGCCGAAGCGAACGGACGGCGAATTCCTCACCGTCGCGAACCTGCCCGCGGCGGCGGAAGGGATACGCGGTCCGATCGGCCTCGGCTTCCGGGTACCGATGATCGTCGTCTCGCCGTTCTCCCGCGGTGGCCTCGTCTGCTCCGACGTGCTCGATCACACCTCGACGCTGCGGTTCCTGGAGACGCGCTTTGGGGTGGAGGTCCCGAACCTCAGCGGATGGCGCCGACGCGCCACCGGCGATTTGACCAGTGCCTTCAACTTCGCCGCACGCCCGAGCTACGAAGCGCCCAGCCTCGCCGAGCCCGACGGGGGCCCGGCCGCGCAGTGCACCAAGTTTGAGCCGGTGCCGGTCGAACAGCAGCCGTTCCCGCGCCAGGCACACGGCCGGCGCCGGAGCCCGAGCGGGATTATCTAGGAGATCCGCGCGACCAGCGCCGTGACGTCGTCGTGGAGCGATTCGTCCTGCGCCAGCAGCTTGGCGAGCACGTGTGTGGCGAGCTCGCCGGGATCGGCGGGGCCCGTGGCGACGGCCGCGGCGAGGCGCTCCAGCCCGGCGTCCAGCGACTCGCCGCGACGCTCGACGAGCCCATCGGTGTAGAGCACGAGCACATCGCCCGGCCCGACCTTCCCGTGGAACGTGTGGTACTCGGTGTCGCTGAGCCCCGTCACGCCGCCGCCGGCCTCCAGATACCTGGTCCGCCCGCCCTCGGTCCGGATCAACGGAGGCGGATGTCCTGCGGCGGCCCAGGCGATCGCCTGCTCACCCGGATCGAGGATCGCGTAGACGACCGTGAACAGCTCATCGTCGCCGGTCGCGAGCTGGTATCGGTTCAGCCGCGTCAGCGCCTCTCCAGGTTCCCGATAGCCCTCGTCCCCCAGCGCCAGGGTCCGCGTCACGGTCCGCAGCTGCCCCATCGCCGATGCGGCCGGAATGCTCCGGCCGGCCACGTCTCCAACCACGATTCCGAGCCGTCCACCGGGCAGCACGAACGCGTCATACCAATCACCGCCCACCTCGGCGCCGACCCCGGCCGCCTCGTAGCGCGCCGCCACTTCGACGCCCGCGACGGTGGGAAGTCGCTTGGGGAGCAGACCGCGCTGGAGCAAGGCCGCAACCCGGTGTTCCTCACCATGTAGCTGCGCGCGTCTGATCGAGAGCGCGATCCGCTCCGCCGCGTCCTGAACGAGCGAGTACTCGCGAGTAGTCAGGGAGCGCGGCCCGGAGAACTCGAGCCGCACGACGCCGAGCTGGACGTCCTCGATCCGCAGCGGCTGCTCGTGGGACCGCTCGGGAGGCGCGGATGCGTGATCCGCCCGCACTCGTTCGGCCCGACCGCCCGAAGCGCGGATCCTCACCGGCTCATCGAGCTCGCCGCTGACCTGCAGGTCCGCGGCCGCTGCATCGAACATCGCGACCAGCCGGTTGGCGAGCGACCTCAGCAGATCGTCCAGTCCGAGTGGCTCGAGCCCGCTGGTCAGCTCCTCCAGCTTCCTCAGTCGCTCGGCCAGCGCCTCCGCCTGCCCGCGCGCGGCCTGCTCGACGAGCAGCTCGCCCCGCGCCCGCTCGGCGCGGCGCCTGGCGCTCAGGTCGACCCATTGGGCGAGCAGCAGCGATTCCCCGAAGTCGGTGGGCTCGATCGAGGACGCAACCAGCCCGACCCACACCTCCGCACCGGATGCGCGGATCAGGCGCAAGTCGACGCCGGCGCTCTCGGGTGCGCGATGCTGCGCGTCTCCTCGGGCGACGCGGTCGAGCGTCGCCGATAACCCCGCACGATCCTCGCGGTGGCAGAGCGCCTCGACCGAGGTCTCAGCCAGGCTATCTCGATCTCGGCCGATCAGCCGCGCAAACGCCGGATTCGAACGGACGATCCGGCGCGCGCCGTCGAGCACGGTCTTGCCGATCGGGGCGGCCTCGAAGGCACCGCGCAGGAACGACTCGGAGCGCTTCAACGCACGTCGATTGGCCTCGAGCTCCGCGAACACCGCTACCTTCGAGCGCAGCAGTTCGGCGTCGAACGGCTTCAGGACGTAGTCGATCGCGCCGAGCCCGTAGCCATGGATCACCTCGCCGACCTCGTCGCGGCACGCGGCCAGGAACACGATCGGAACGTCCCGCGTGCGGGCTCGGCTCTTGATCAGCTCCGCCGTCGGGCGCCCGTCGGGGCCCGGCATGCGCACGTCTAACAGGATCAGCGCGTAGTCGTTGGCGAGCAGCAGCCGCAGTGCCTCGCGGGCGGAGCTCGCCGAGTGGAGCGGATAGCCAAGCGGCGCGAGGATCGCCTCGAGCGTCCGCAGATCCTCGGCGCGATCGTCGACCAGCAGGATCGGGAGTGCATCGACCGAGGTGAGCCCGACCAGGCGCTCGCTTCCTGCCACCCGCATCATCGACGGCTCGATTCGCGGCTTCGCTCGTCCGCGGCCTGGTGAAACGACCACGTATAGCCGATCGGCTCAAAGCCGATCCTGGCGTACAGCTGCTTGGGCCAGTCGTTGTCGTCGGCGACGATGAAGATGAGGTCGTGGGCTGCGCTTTGCGCCTGCGCGACCGCGTGCGTGAGGAGCGCCCGGGCATGGCCGCGGCCCCGCTCCTCGGGAACGGTGTAGACGTCCTCCACCTGGGCTGTCGCCCCATCCGAGCGCAGTTTGGTCATCGCCACCAGGCCGCCCCCGTCGCCGATCAGGCCGAAGTTCCGGTCACCTCGCGCCCGGCCCTCGCGCCGCGCGTACTCGACCAGCTGGGGCAGCACCTCCGGGGTTGCCTCCGATGGTCCTTCCAGATACCAGCGTCCCATCAGCTCGAGGGTCTGGGACTCATCGACTTCGATCACGGCGCCCGTGTCCACCTCGCGGTTGGGCCAGCGTTCGAGCGCCATCAACACCTCTCGTTCGATCTTCCAGCCGGCCGCGGGGAGCGAGTGCTCGAGCTGCCGGCCGGACCGCTCGTTCTCGATGTGGAGCTGGCGGTAGGGGAGATCGCCGAGATACTCATCCGCGAGCGCCACGGCCTGCTCGGCGGACACCGGCCCGGTGAGCCGGAGGTGGTTCAGGCCCCACGCGTCCGGGAGCGCTGGAGTGCGGACCACGAAGCCGACCTCGATTGGCCGGACCTCTGCGGCAATCAGCTCGGTCGTCTCGCGCATGAACCGCAACGCGCGCTGCAGCGGCCGGACCTCGGATCGGAGCTCGTCGGTGGATCGCGGCCGCGTGCTCATCGTTCAATCATCTCAGCGATGAGTTCCGGGCTGTTGATCGGTCTTTACTGGATGGCTGTCAACCGGGGCGGCACAGTCGCCTTCACGGTCCACGGTCCGCTCGAGCGCGAGGATCTTGCCGGCCTCTACGACCGGATCTGCACGCTGCTCGAAAACAGTGCTGCGCTGGTCGCGGTGTGCGACGTCGACGGCGTCGCCGCCGATGCCGTGAGCGCCGACGCGCTCGCGCGGCTGGCGCTCGCCGCCCGCCGTCGTGGCGCTCAGATCAGCTTGCGCGGAGCCAGCCCCGCGCTGCGCGCCCTGATCGACTTCATGGGGCTGACCAACGTGCTGCCCGAGGCGCCGGCTATGCCTCCAGGCGGAGAGGCAGATCGAACAGCGGCAGCAGCCGCTCGGGCTCGAGGAAGAACGTGAGCTCGACGATCTTGTTCGCGTCGAGCTCCACGACCTGCAGCGCCCACGGGTCGTATCCACTGCCGGTCTCGCTCGGCTTGTACTGACCGAAGGCCGCCGTCCCGTTCGCCCCTGTCGTCGGCAGCAGCCGCGAGCCGCGACAGCCGATCCCGGGGCCAAGCCACCATGCCAGGACGTCCTCACGGCCGTGCAACCACATGTCGTAGGGCGGCATCGACTGACTGGCGTCCTCCCGGATCAGCGACGTCAGCGCTTCCATGTCGTAGCGCTGGAAGGCGTCCACGTAGAGGCTCAGGAGCTCTCGCTGCGCGCGGTCCATCGCCGGCGGCGGGTCGCTCGAGCTGACGCCGCGGCTCTCGAGCGTCGCCCGCGCCCGCTGTAGCGCGCTGTTCACCGATGCGACGCTGGTGTCGAGCAGTTCTGCGACCTCGCGTGCTTGCCAGTGGAGCACCTCGCACAGGATCAGGACGGCTCGCTGGCGTGCCGGAAGGTGCTGGAGCGCCGCCACGAACGCGAGCCGGATCGTCTCCCGCGCCAGGACCTGCTCGGCCGGGTCAGATTCCGGGATCGCGAGCGCGTCGGGAATTGGCTGCATCCAGGTGGCCTCGGGCAGCGTGTTGAGGTTGCGCTCCTCGGGCGCTTGCGCGGGGCCGAGGTCGACCGGACGCGCGCGGCGAGCGCGTCCGTTCAGCATGTCGAGGCAGACATTGGTCGCGATCCGATACAGCCACGAGCGGAGCGCGGAGCGTCCCTCGAAGCGGTCAAACCCGCGCCAGGCCCGCAGGAATGTGTCCTGCACGGCATCCTCGGCTTCAAATGGAGAGCCGAGCATCCGGTAGCAGTAGCCGGTCAGCTCGGTGCGATGGCGCTCAAAGCTCTGCTCGAGCTGGGGAGTGATGGTTGAGGAGGAGTGGGCCATGGAGTCATCGTACGCGCGTCAGCGGCGACGCGCCCCTCGGTGCCCGCGTCCTGTGCGTGAACGACCAGCACCGGAATCGGGCTGTGGTTGAGCGCAAAGTGACTGACGCTCCCGAGCAGCGACGCAGTGATCGCCCCGCGACCGCGCGAGCCGATCACGAGCAGGTCGTGGCGGCCACTGGCCAGCTCGCGCGCCAGCGCCTTGCGGATCGGCTCGTGACTGAGGATCGAGGTGACCGGAATCGAGTCGGGGACGGCTGACACGGCGCCGTCGAGCGTCTCCTTTGCCTCCCGCTCGAGCTCCGGAACCAGCGACTGCAGCGCGGCGGCGCTGGCCGGGGTGTACGCCCAGCACGACGGGCTGGCAACGGCGGTCAGGATCGTGAGCCTGGCGCGCGAGGAAGTTGCGATGTCGATCGCTTCGGAGAGCGCTCGCCCGGCGTGTGCCGAGCCATCGACGCTGACGAGGATGTTGCGGAACATGATGAGCTCCATCTCTCGCGGAATTAGCTGGCATGCCAAATATTAGCATGCGTGGTAGTCTCTAGGGAGGCTTGTGACTGCGATCGAGCACCGCGCAGCAGAGGAGTTCCTGGCCGCTTTTGACACCTTCGTACAGGCGGTCAGACGAGCCCGTGGCGCGCCCGCACAGGGCGGGGAACGGGCACTCACGCTCTCCCAGCACGCGCTCCTGAGCGGCCTGTCGTCTCGCTCCGACGCGCGCGTCCGCGAGCTGGCGGCCGAGGCCGGCGTGACGGCATCGACGGCGACCAGGATCCTCGATGCCCTCGACCGCCGGGGGATCGTGCGCCGGCGGCGCACGGACGAGGACCGCCGGGTGGTGACGGTCACGCTGACGGCGCAGGGGCGGGAACTGCTGACCGAGCAGGACGAGTGGCTCCAAGCCCGCCAGCTCGCCTTCCACGCCGCGCTGCCCGAGGAGGAACGGCGCCTCTCGCCGGATCTGCTGGTGCGGCTCGCGACCCTGATCGACGAGCTCGCGGCGGGGCCGCAGAGTTAGGGGGCGCGCCCTGCGGGGGCGCGCCCGGTTGGGTTTCGCCCGGGCGGGCCGACCTGAGCAAAACCTCGCTCGCCGAGCCTCAGTTGGAGGGGTGGCGGGGATCGGTGGCGTCAGGTCGCGGGGGCGCGGCGGATCCGACCCGAGCCCTGGCCGCGGATCTCCGGCGGCTCCTGAGCCACCGGACGCGCCAGCGCCCAGAAGATCATCAGCCCCCCGAACACGAGCATCCCCAGCCCCGTCCACAGGTCGATGTTGATCCCCGCGGCTTTGTTCTTCACGTGCGTGGTGCCGAAGATCCCGACCGCCGTCAGGATCAGGCCGTAGAGGACGAACAATGCGCCGATCAGGCGCCGGATGTCGAATCGGTTGGCCATCCGTGCGGCCTCGGCCTCTTCCTCGTCGGAGCGCTGGTCCGGAGCGGGAGCGCTGTCCTCGGTTCCGGGAACTCCGAAGGGCTTGTCGGATGCGGTCATCGGGCGGCTCCTAAATGAAGATGATGTTGAGGACGACCAGGATGCCAATCGCCACTCCGCCGAGCAGCCAGGGCGAGCGCCACCACAGCTTGTCGCGCTCGTCGGCGTTTACCTCGCGCTCCTCCTTGCGGGTCAGTCCCCACACCAGCCCGCGGAGCTCCTCCTCGGGCTTCGGTTTGGTGACCAGCGAGACCAGGACGAGGACGACCCCGCCGGCGATGAAGGCGCAGATCGCTTGCCAGAAGCTCGCGCTGAGCGCCGAGCCGAAGTGGAAGATCGTGTGGTAGGCGTTGAGCCGGTTGACGATGTACGCGGCCGCGGTCCCTGCGACAAGGCTCCAGAAGCCCCCCCACGCCGAGGCGCGACGCCAGAACATCGCGATGATGAACGTCGCGAACAGCGGCGCGTTGAAGATCGAGAACAGCGTCTGGATGTAGTTCATGATGTTCGAGTAGCCCTTGGCGATCAGCGCGGTGAGAATCGAGATCAGGATTCCGGCGATCGTCACGAGCCGCCCGGCGCGCAGGTAATAGGCCGAGTCGCGGTCTTTGACGAAGTAGGACTGGATCAGGTCGTAGGTGACGACCGTGTTGAACGCGGTGACGTTCGCCGCCACGCCGGCCATGAACGCCGCCAGCAACCCGGTGACGGCGAGCCCGAGCATCCCCGACGGCAGGAAGTTGCCGATCAGGTGGGGGATCGCGGTGTTGTACTGGAGGTTGGTGCTCTTGCCCCCGAGGCCGTGGACCGTCACGACCGCGATCAGTCCCGGGAGGATGATGATCGCGGGGAGGAAGATCTTGGGGTAGGCGCCGATCAGCGGGGTGCGGCGGGAGGCGGACATGTTGCGCGCTGACAGGGCTCGCTGCACCTCTGCGAAGTTGGTCGTCCAGTAGCCGAAGCTGAGCACGAACCCGAGGCCGAACACCACTCCGATCCAGTTCGCCTTGAGTGGATTGGTCACGTGCCCCGGTGCCAGGCCCCGCCATGCGTGCAAGCCGGGGGTTCCGAGCGGCTTGAAGTTCTCGATCTCGTGCTTGAGGCCATTGATGCCGCCGACCGAGTGCAGCGCGACGATCGTCAGCGGGAGCAGCGCCGCGACGATCACGAAGAACTGCAGGACCTCGTTGTAGATCGCCGAGGTCAGGCCGCCGAGCGTGATGTAGACGAGCACCAGCGCGGCCGCGACGAAGATCGCGAAAATGATCGACCAGCCGAGCATCAGGTGGATGATCAGCGCGAGCGCGAACAGGTTCACGCCCGAGATCAGCACCGTCGCGACCGCGAACGTCGCCGCGTTGAATGCGTGGGCGGGCTCGCTGAAGCGCAGCCGCAGATACTCGGGCACCGACCGGACCTTGGCGCCGTAGTAGAACGGCATCATCACCAGCCCGAGGAACACCATCGCCGGCACCGCCCCGATCCAGTAGTAGTGGACCGCGGGGATGCCGTACTGCGCCCCGTTGGCGGCCTGCCCGAGGATCTCGAGCGCGCCCAGGTTGGCGGCGATGAACGCCAGCCCGGTGATCCACGCCGGCAGCGAGCGGCCAGAGAGGAAGAAGTCGAGATCGGTCTTGATGAACATCCGGGCGATGAACCCGATCCCGAGGACCACGCAGAAGTAGATCACGAGGATCACGTAATCGATCGCGCTCGGGTGAAGCCTCAGCATGGTCCTCGCTCCTTATCTAGCGCTCGCCGAGCCGCGAGCTCGACCCTCCTCATGTTGCGCCTGATACCCGTTCCGGGCGCCACAAACTCTCTTTTCACGCCGGCGCCTGCTATTGGTCTGCGCATGAGCGACAACTCCTCCTACCGGACCCTGCTCTACGGGGTCGACGGGCCGATCGCCACGATCACGCTGAACCGGCCCGAGCACCTGAACACGATCGTGCCGCCGATGCCCGACGAGGTGGAGGACGCGGTCGCGGTGGCGACGCGCGACGACGACATCAAGGTGGTCGTGGTGCGCGGCGCCGGGCGGGCGTTCTGCGCCGGCTACGACTTCTCCGGCGGGCTCGAGCATTGGAAGGGGTTCGCCGAGACCGACGGGCGCTGGGATCCCGGGAAGGACTTCGTCGCCGCCACGGCGCCGCAGCTGGCGCCGACGCAGAAGTTCATGAGCGTCTGGCGCTGCCCGAAGCCGGTGATCGCGCAGGTCCACGGCTGGTGCGTCGGCGGCGGAAGTGATTTCGCCCTGTGCGCTGACCTCGTGGTGGCCAGCGAGGATGCGATGATCGGCACCCCCTACAGCCGGATGTGGGGCGCCTACCTCTCCGGGATGTGGATCTACCGCCTCGGCCTGGCGAAGGCCAAGGAGCACGCTCTCACCGGCCGGCCACTGAGCGGGCGCCAGGCGGCGCAGATCGAGTTGATCAATCGAGCCGTGCCGTTTGAGCAGCTCGAAGCGACGGTCGCGACGATGGCGGGTGAGCTCGCGCGGATTCCCTCATCGCAGCTCGCGGCGATGAAGCTGTGCGTGAACCACGCCTACGAGGTCATGGGAGTGGCCTCCGCGCAGACGCTGGGGCCGATTCTCGACGGGCTGATGCGCAACACGCCGGACGCGGTCGAGTTCATCCGCCGTGCCGAGACCGAGGGTGTCCGCGCCGCGGTCACCGATCGGGACGGCCCGTTCGGCGACTACAGTCAGGCGCCGCCCGAGCTGCGGCCCGATCCGAGCCACGTGATCATCCCCTGAGACGTTCCGGTCGGCCTGCTCGGGCGGATCTCGCCGGCACGCGGGCGGGCTCTGCGGCCGCGGCACGGAACTCCGGGCTTGCCACGTCGGGTTCGCGGCTCGGCGCGCTGCGCTCCTCCGCGTGCTCGTAGCGGCCGCCCCGAGCCAGCGATGCCGCCGCGGCCAGCAGGCAGGCGACGATCGCGAACGAGAACGCCGCGTGGAGGCCGGCGCTGAACGGTTCCGAGATCAGGTGGGGAAAGAACGCTCGGCCGGTGATCGCGGCCTGGCTGTGCGCGGCGAGGCTCCCCAGCGCGTGCGATCCCAACAGGTGCTGGATGGGGTTGTAGCCCAGGAACGCGGCGAACAGGATCGAAACCGGCGGGATGTGGGCGACGTGGGCAGCCATCGAGGCCGCCACGCCGTGGGCCTGAAGCCCGGTGCTGAGGGTGTGGGGAAGCGTCGCCGAGAGCCCGGCGATCATCAGTGTGAAGAAGATCCCGATCGAGACCACCTGGGCCGAGTTCTGGAAGGTTTGGTTCATCCCGCCGCCGGCGCCGCGGTGCGCGCGCGGCAGGCTGTTCATCACGGCGGCACGGTTGGGCGAGGCGAACATTCCCATCGAGATGCCGTTCAGCAGCAGCACGATCGCGAACACCGGGTAGGAAAAATCGATCGGGAGGAGCAGCAGCAGTCCGAAGCTGATCGCGGCGCCGATCATCCCGCCCGTCGCGAACGGCCGAGCGCCGTAACGGTCGGAGAGGTAGCCCGAGAGCGGCCCGGCGACCAACATCCCCGCCGTGAGCGGGAGCATGTAAATGCCGGCCCACAACGGGGTCTTGACGAAGTCGTATCCGTGCAGGGGCAGCCAGATGCCCTGTAGCCAGATGATCAGCATGAACATCAGGCCACCTCTGGCGACCGCTGAGAGGAAGGTGGACAGGGTGCCGAACGTGAAAGCGCGGATCCTGAACAGCGGCAGGAGGAACATCGGGTCCTTGACGCGGCGCTCGATGAGCACGAACGCGGTCAGGAACGAGACCCCGGCCGCCAGCAGCGCGATCACCCGGGGGCTGCTCCAGCCGGTGTTGTGGGTGCCGTAGGGCCGGATCCCGTAGGTGACCGCGACCATCAGCAGGACGAGGCCGAGCGCGAACGTGACGTTGCCCCACCAGTCGATCCGGGTCCGTCGCGGTTCGCTGCGCTCCTCGAGCTTGAGGTACGCCCAGACGGTCCCGAACAGCCCCACCGGGACAGAGATCAGGAACACCAGTCGCCAGCTGATCGGAGCGAGCAGGCCCCCGAGCACGAGCCCGATGAACATCCCGCTGACCCCGACGATGTTGTTGATTCCGAGCGCCATGCCGCGCTGGTTGGCGGGGAACGCATCGGTGATGATCGCGGCCGCGTTGGCCATCAGACAGGCACCGCCGACGCCCTGGAAGATGCGGAACACGATCAGGTAGGTGGCCCCGGCGCGGCCGGTCATCCAATCGACCGTCAATATCAGCGAGGCGGCGGTGTAGATGACGAACCCGAGGTTGTAGATCCGCACCCGGCCGAACATGTCGCCGAGCCTGCCGAGGCTGACGATCAGGACGCTGCCGACCACCATGTAGCCGAGGATCATCCACAGCAGGTAGACGCTGTTGGAGGACACGAGCGGATCGAGATGGATGCCGCGGAAGATGTCCGGCATCGCAATCAGCGTGATCGACACGTCCAGCGTCGCGAGCAGGATCGCGAGGGTCGTGTTCGAGAGGGCGATCCACTTGTAGCGGTCGTTCACCGCCTCCATAATATAGGCAGGCAAACTGTTCAGGTTGCCTGTACGGTTGTTGCGGTCAGGCATGCAGACGAAGACAGATCCAGCCCGCGTCGCGAGTCACCTTCGCGTCGTCATCGGTCAGCTGGTGCGCCGGCTACGCGCCGAACACGGCTTCCCGCTCTCGCACGGCGCGGTCCTCGGCCGGCTCGACCGAGAAGGGGCCCAGAGTGTCAGCGACCTCGCGGTCGCCGAGCGGATCCGGCCGCAGTCGATGGCTCAGACGGTCGCCGACCTCGAGGCCGACGGACTCGTCTCGCGCCATCCGGATCCCGCTGATCGCCGGCGCGCGTCGGTCGAGTTGACTGAGCGGGGGAAGGTGGCGCTCGCCGCGGATCGCCGCAGGCGAGAAGGGTGGCTGGCGCAGGCGATCGCCGATGATCTCTCTCCTCGGGAGCAGGCGCTGCTCGATGAGGCGGTCGGACTGCTTCGACGGCTGGCCGACAGCTGAGGCTGGACACACCATCGGGTCGGTCACGCGCGGCAGCCGGTCCGCAACGACCGCGACATCTGTCACAAGACCAGGTCTGCCAAACCCTCATGATCAATCGCGACGACGCGCTGCTCGTGGATCCACTCGTGATCCACGGGCAGCATCTAGAAAGCGGAGGTCGGAGCGAGGCGATGGGAACCTGGACGGCGCAGACGAAGATGGTCGGTCTACCAGAGGACGTCATGGCGTTGCTGACCCGCCCCGACGCGATCGCGCGCTGGGCACCGATCCCCTTCGAGCTGGTCGATTTCGACGGCGATCGGCTTCGCTCAGGAGACACGGTCCGCGTGTGCGGCGTTCTCGCCGGGCGCAGCCTCGAGTTCGAGGTTGAGGTCGCAGAGGCGCAGGACGGCAGACTCGCGCTGGTGGCGAGCGGCCCGATTCAGATCGACGTGGAATACGTCGCCCGCGCGCTCGAAAGTGGAAGCGAGATCCGCGCGCGGGTCGATGTCTCCGGCCGGGGGCTGATGGGCCGCGTACTCGCGGGCGCCACCGACGCGTTGCTGGCCGCGGGGGCGCTCAACAGCGCCGTCGGCCGGATCGCCCGCGAGCTGCGGCCCGCGGTGGCGACCGCCTGACGCGTTCCGTTCGCCACCGCTGCCAGGTTCCGCTCGCCACGGCCGCAATCGACGTGGGCCATCGAGTCGGTGCTATAGCGACGACTCGATGGCCCACGCCAGGATTACGCGGATTCAGGCGTCACCGTTGACAGCGAATATGGGCCGGACTATCTTCCTGCAAACGATTGCGGCGCCCGAGTCGCGGCCTCACCGCCGTGTCGGGGGGAGGGAGGCGGATCCTGCTGGTCGAACAGAACGCGGGGGCGAGGCTGGCGTGGTGCCTACGGTGACGATCCGGGACGTGGCGCGCTTGGCGGGAGTTCACCCGGGGACGGTGTCGCGGGCACTGAACGCAGAGACGCGGGGTCTCGTCAACCAGGAGACCGCGGAACGCGTGCTGCGCGCCGCCGAGGAGCTCGACTACCGGCCCAATCCGATCGCGCGCAGCCTCAAGACGAACCGGTCGTACACGATCGGCGTCCTGATCCCGGACATCACCAACCCGCTGTTCCCTCCGATCCTGCGGGGGATCGAGGATTGTCTCAGCGACGCCGGCTACACCGCGCTGATCGTCAACACAGACAATGACGCCGAGCGCGAACGCAGTCACCTGGAGGCGATGCGCACTCGCCAGGTCGAGGGCTTGATCTCCGCCACCGCCCGGCTGGACCGCGAGGTGCTGGCGGATGTCGCAGCCCGCGGCACGCCGCTGGTGCTGGTCAACCGCAGCTTCGAGGATGGATCGGTGCCCGCAGTTGCGGTCGATGATCGGCAGGGCATCCGACTGGCGGTTGAGCACGTCGCCGGACTCGGGCACCAGCGGATCGGACACATCGCGGGTCCGCAGAACACTTCGACCGGACACCGGCGCTACCTCGGCTTTCGTGAGGCGATGAGCGCTGCCGGGCTGGGGGCGAGGGAGGATCAGATCAGCTTCAGCAGCTGGTTTAGCGAGGAGGAGGGCGCGCGCCACTGCGCGGAGGTCCTGGACAACGGCCGCGACCTGACCGCGATCGTGGCCGCCAATGACCTACTCGCGATCGGCTGCTACGACGCGCTCGAGGCGCGCGGTCTGCGCTGTCCCGAGGACGTCTCGGTCGTTGGCTTCAACGACATGCCACTCGTCGATCGACTGCGGCCGCCGCTGACGACGGTGCGGGTTCCGCAACGCGAGATCGGGACAGTCGCTGCCGGCCTGCTGCTTGAGCGGCTAGCTGAACGCACGGGTGCAGCCCGGGAGATCCTGCTCGAGCCGACGCTCGTCATCAGAGGCTCGACTGCGGTCGCGGGCCGCCGCACGCCGCGCGCCCCCCGGCGGATTTAATGCTCGCGTGGAGCGCGGCGAGACGAACAGCGACCGAACCGACCTGGCCGAGATGCTGGAGCGGCGAGCGCTGACCGAGGATCCGGCCCGGCCCGAGGCGGTGGCGCGCCGCCACGGCGCCGGCGGGCGAACGGCACGGGAGAACATCGCCGACCTGGTCGATCCCGGCTCGTTCGTCGAGTACGGCCGGTTTGCGATCGCCGCCCAGCGCTCCCGCCGCGAGCTGCGGGAATTGATCGAGCGCACCCCCGCGGATGGCCTGGTCGGCGGGACGGCGCGGATCAACGGCGAGCTGTTCGCGGAGCGCAGCGCGTGCGCCGTGCTCTCCTATGACTACACGGTCCTCGCGGGAACGCAGGGCGCGCTCGGGCACCGCAAGAAGGACCGCCTGTTCGAGCTGATCGAACGGATGCGGCTCCCGACCGTGTTCTTCGCCGAAGGGGGCGGCGGAAGGCCCGGCGACAGCGACTATCCGGTCGTATCGGCGCTCGACACCCGTGCGTTCGCCCTGTGGGCACGGCTCTCGGGGCTGGTGCCCCGGATCGCGATCGTCGCCGGCCGCTGCTTCGCCGGCAATGCGGTGATCGCCGGCTGCTCGGACCTGATCGTGGCAACCGAGAACGTTTCGCTCGGGATGGGCGGGCCGGCGATGATCGCCGGCGGCGGGCTGGGCGAGGTCGATCCCGATGCCGTCGGACCGATCGGCGTCCAGGCTCAGGGTGGCGTCGTCGACGTGGTCGTCGCCGACGAGCCGGAGGCGGTCGCGGTGACCAAGCGCCTGCTGGGCTACTTCCAGGGCACCGTCGCGCCCGGGCCCGCGGCTGACCAGAGCCGGCTGCGCGCGCTCGTGCCCGAGCGCCAGCGCCGCGCCTACAGCGTGGCGCCGATCATCGAGACGCTCGCCGATCAAGGCTCGGTGACGTTCCTGCGCACTCAGTTCGCGCCCGAGATGGTCACCGCGCTGGGCCGGATCGAAGGGCGCGCGGTGGGCTTCATCGCCAACAACACGATGTACATGGCGGGGGCGATCACCAGCGACGCCGGTGACAAGGCCGCCCGCTTCCTGCAGCTGTGCGACGCCTTCGGGCTGCCGGTGATCTCGCTGGTCGACACGCCCGGGATGATGGTCGGGCCGGAGGCCGAGGCGACCGGTCTGGTGCGACACACCTCGCGGCTGCTGGTGGCC
The DNA here is from genome assembly GCA_963767695.1 of uncultured Solirubrobacterales bacterium. Lineage (GTDB taxonomy): Bacteria > Actinomycetota > Thermoleophilia > Solirubrobacterales > Solirubrobacteraceae > Palsa-465. The sequence goes on along the minus strand of CAVYFE010000005.1, from coordinate 37,601 downwards.
GGCGCGGCGCTGACGGTCCCGTTCGTCGCGGTCATCCTGCGCCGCGGCTATGGGCTCGGCGCCCAGGCGATGACGGCCGGGAGCCTCCACGAGCCGCTACTCACCGTCGCGTGGCCGTCGGCTCACCTCGGCCCGATGGGGCTCGAGGGAGCGGTTCGCCTCGGGCTCCGCAAGGAGCTCGAGGCGATCGAAGATGAGGCCGCGCGCGAGCAGCGCGTCCGTGAGGCGACTGCCGCCGCGCAGGAAAACGCCAAGGCCATCAACGCGGCGATGCTGTTCGAGCTCGACGACGTGATCGATCCGGCGGAAACCCGCTCGCTGATCGCCTCGACCCTGGCCGCCGCCGGCAATCGCCCCGGACGGCGCCGTGGGCGGCGGTTCGTGGATACCTGGTAGTCGCGATCCTGCTGGGGCCCGCGCGGCGGTGGCGTCATAGTTCTGGCCCAACAACTCACCGTCCCGGGACAATTGGCGCCATGACCAATCGTTACGACAGTCAGCGATCCGCTGCGGCCCGCAGCCAGAGTGCTCGTGCAGCTGGGGCTGGTCGTCCATCCCAGCCGGGCGGTCGAGCTACCGCTGCGCGCGCTGCGCGAGTGGGCCGGCGCCCGCTCGATCGAGCTGGTGCAGCTCCACGCTCCATTCACGCAGCAGGTGGTCGCCGAGCCGGGCGATGCCGCTGACTGCGAGCTGATCGTGTCGATCGGTGGCGACGGGACGATGCTGGCCGCGCTGCGCAGCGGCGCACTGGTCGATCGTCCTGTGATGGGGGTTGCCTGCGGCAGCCTTGGCGTGCTGACGACCGTCCCGGCGGGCGAGATCATCCGTGCGATCGAACGGTTCAGCAGCGGTGACTGGGTGCCGAGGGTGATGCCCGCACTCGACGTGGCGCGGGAGCTCGGCGACGATCTGTTCGCCCTCAACGATCTCGCGATCGTCCGCGCTGGTCCCGGGCAGATCTCGATGATCGTCCACATCGACGGAACCCTGTTCGCCGAGTTCGCCGGTGACGGGTGCATCGTCAGCACGCCGATCGGCTCGAGCGCGTACGCGCTCTCCGCGGGCGGACCGCTGCTGGCCCCGCAGGCCGAAGCGTTCCTGCTCACCCCGCTTTCCGTCCACGGCGGCTTCTGCCCGGCGCTGGTGGTCGCCTCGAGCGCCGAGCTCACGCTGACCCCCGTGGTCGGACACAACACCGCCCGGCTGGAGCTCGACGGCCAGCTGGCGGACGCGCGGATCGACCCGCTCACGATCAGCTTCCGGCCGGCGGTGGCGACGATCGTCGGTTTTGACGATCAGGAACCGATCCTCACCGGTCTGCGCCGGCGGCGGATCATCATCGACAGTCCGCGGATCCTCGCCCGGGAGCCGCACAGCTGAGCTCCTCGACTACTGATCGCCTCCGTCTGAGGAGAGCGCGCTGCTCAGCTTCTCCTTGACTCGCTCGGTCACGCCATACGGACTGGCGGCGAAGGTCTGCTCGTCGATCAGCTGGCGGCCGATCGTCAGACCGATCCGCCGACGGTGCTCCTCTCCGTGCGCCAGCGCCTCGCCCAGCGCCTTTGCCTGGTCGGGCGTGATCTTCGCCGGCAACGGGGGCTCGTTCTGATCGACGACGGCCTCCACGACAACCGGGCCCGGATGAGCGAGCGCTTGGCGCAGAACCTCACCGCAGGACGCCGGCTCCTCGATATGGAAGGCGGTGGCGCCGCACCCCTCCGCCACCTTGACGAAGTCGACGGGCGCGAAATCGACGCCGTACTCGGGGTTGCCGATGAACACCATCTGCTCCCACTTGATCAGGCCGAGCGAGTTGTTCTTGAACACGATCACCTTGACGGGAAGCTGCTCCTGGATCAGCGTGGCGAGGTCTCCCATCTGCATCGTCAGCGAGCCGTCCCCGGTGAAGGCGATCACCTGCCGCCCCGGGTAGGCCGTCTGCGCTCCGATCGCGTACGGGAGCGCCGCGGCCATCGAGCAGTTGGTGCCGCTGAACGAGAACCGCTGCCCACGGCGCAGGCGCATCTGCGTGACCCAGTAGGTCACCTGGCCCGAGTCGCCGCAGATGATCGCGTCATCGTCGAGCGCTTGGGCGAGCTGCCACGCGACCACCTGCGGCTTCATCGGAATGTCTTCGCGTGTGCCGCGGTGCTCCATCAACGCCCACCAGTCGCGCATCCCGGCCTGGGCCCGCTCGAGGAACGCGCGGTCCTCGTTGCGGGAGAGCAGCGGCAGCAGCTCCCGGAGCGTCGCACGAGCATCGCCGACGAGGCCGACATCGGCGGGATAGCGAAGGCCGATCCGCTCCGGCCGGTCGTCGATCTGCACGCACGCGGCCTGCCCCGGCGCAGGCAGGAACTCGATGTAGGGCATCGAGCTGCCGACGATCACGAGGCCATCGCAGCTTTCGATCGCGTCCTGGGTCGGACGGGTGCCGATCACCCCGATTCCACCGGTTGTGTACGGGCTGTCATCGGGGACGCAGTCCTTGCCGAGGGAGGCCTTGATGATCGGCGCTGCGAGCGTTTCGGCGAGCCGTTCGAGCTCGTCGCCCGCTCCGCGGGCTCCCTGGCCGGCGAGAATCGCGATCCGCGCGCGGCCCGCCAACAGCTCGGCCGCGCGTTGCAGCTCCTCGTGCGGCGGGATCCGCACCGGCAGTTTGAAGTTCGCGCTCGTATGCCCCGGAACGTTGCGCTTGTAGCGCATCAGATCCTCGGCATCCGCGGTCTGATAGTCGATCGGGAACGCGATGTGCGTCGGCAGGCGCTGCGAGAGCGCGGTGCGGCACGCCAAATCAACGACGTTGTGGATGTGCTCCGGTCCCATGATCCGCTGGTTGTAAGCGGCGAGGTTTGAGAACAGGTGATCGGTGTCGTAGTCCTGCAGGTAATGGGTCCCGATCAGGTCGTGGTAGGTCATGCCGGTGATCGCCAGCAGCGGGACGCCCTCGAGCTTGGCGTCGAGCAGGCCATTGGCGAGGTGAATCGCTCCCGGCCCCGAGGTGGCAAAGCAGACTCCGAGCTTGCCGGTGAACCTCGCGTAGCCGACGGCGGCCATCGCCCCGACCTCCTCGTGGCGAACGTGGACGTAACGGACCCGGTCATGGCGCTGGCGCAGCGCCTCCATCAGACCGTTGATCCCATCGCCGGGAATCCCAAACACGGTGTCCACACCCCAATCCATCAGGCGCTCAACCAGCAGGTCCGATGCGGTGTCAGCCATCTGTCGCGCTCCTCGTGTTGGTGCCTACGGCCGAGGACTTCCCGCTGGGGGCGAGTTCCGAACCAGTCCATGAACACGATCTACGTCCGCCCGTATCGAGGCTTTGTCTGACCGTTCCGCGGGTACTCCGCTGAGCGTGGAGCAGGGATACGCAGTGCTGGGCCTGGAGGTGCCCTGTAATCGCGCTGCTCCTGGCCGAGTCAGGCAGGAGCTCGCCGGGATCGACGCGGCTGGATGGGTCCTCGGGGACGCGATGCTGGTAGCCAGCGAGCTGGTCACCAACGCGGTGATCCACTCGGGTGCGGGGCCACGCGATCTGATCGAGGTGCGGGTGACCCGGAGCGTCGAGAGCCTGATGATCTCTGTGCGGGATCCGGGAATCTCGGGCAAGCACGCCGAGATATCGGGCCGCGCCGGGGTCGCCATCGGCGGCCTCGGCTTGCGCGTCGTGGAGGCGATCGCGCTGCGGTGGGGCGCCGATCGCGACGCAGGCTACTGCGTCTGGGCGGAGCTGCCGCTGTCCGAGTAGACGCTGGAGGGAGGCGATCCGCCCGGGTTGTGAGGGCGCCTCAGAGCGGTGGTATCCATCGCTCGCCGATCCACATCCCCTCCTCGCCCGTGCGGTGATCGAGGAGCGAGCGCTCGTGGGCGCCGTAGACGCGGAGGTCGGCGATCGCGCCATCCTCGCCTTGGCGCACGATGAACGCGCGCGGTAGCCCGCTCATCTGCGTCCAGTCCTTGAGCTCGTAGCTCGCATCCACCTCGGCGATCCAGACGTTGTCCTGGTGCCACTCGTCGGTGATGCGGTGGGAGGTTGCGCGGAGGCCGGCGAGAAACTCGGTGAGCAGCGAGCGAGCCGGCTCGATGCCGTGAGCGCGACGGCCGTCCGCCACCAGCACCGTGGCATCGGAAGCGAGCAACGCCACCATGGCCTGGGAATCGAGCTTGTCGACGGCCCGGAGCAGTTGGGTGATTGGCGAGTCGGCCACAGGTCGCGATCGTACTCGCCCGTGGGCGGCCCGGGGGCGCAGGTGCGGGGCTGTGCCCTTACAACCCTATGTCGAGGATGTGCGCCGCGCCGGCGCGCGCCCGCGTGGCTGGGTGGGAGCCTCGCGCGCCGGTGGCGGAGGGATCGGACGGGCCAGCGGGCGCTCGGGGTGCACGGTGGCGCTGGTGCCGTGATGGACGATCTCGAGCGCCGGGCCGTCGAGCAGAGAGTACGTCGCCTCGTCCGGGAGGACGGCGACGAGCAGTCGACGCCCACGGTAGCTCAGGCGAAACGTCAGGCGGGTGAGTGCCTGGGGGAGACGGGGGGCGAAGCTCAGGCTCCCGTCGTGGTCGCGCAAACCGCCTAACCCCGCCACAGCGCCGATCCACGTCCCCGCCAACGAGGCGATATGGAGTCCGTCGCGGGTGTTGTGCTGGAGGTCCTCGAGGTCGATCAAGGCGGCCTCGCAGAAATAGTCGTAGGCCAGCTCCAGGTGGCCGACTTCGGCCGCCATGACGGCTTGCGTGCAGGCTGACAACGACGAGTCCCGGACGGTCAGCCGCTCGTAGTACGCGAAGTCCCGCGCTTTCTGCTCGTCGGTGAAGGCGTCGCCGCGAACATGCAGCGCCAGGACGAGGTCGGCCTGCTTGACCACCTGCTTGCGGTAGAGCTGGAAGTACGGGAAGTGCAGCAACAGCGGATAGCGATCGGGATCGGTGCCCTCGAAGTCCCACAGTGCGTGCTGCGTGAACGATTCCGCCTGCGGGTGGACGCCCCGCTCCTCGTCGTAGGGGATGAGCATCGCCTGCGCCGCATCGCGCCAGCCGGCGCTCTCCTCGTGATCGACGCCGAGTGCGGACGCGGCCTGCGGATAGCGCTCGGAGGCGTTGAACGCCTCGCGCAGGTTCCGCTCGGCCATCAGGTTGGTGTAGACATTGTTGTCGGCAACGGCGCTGTACTCGTCGGGCCCGGTGACGCCGTCGATGCGAAACCGTCCTTGCATGTCGTGGTGCCCCAACGAGCGCCACATCCGCGCCGTCTCGACGAGCAGCTCGACGCCGACGCCGCGCGCGAAGTCTTCGTCCTCGCTGGCGGCCTGGTAGCGGACGACGGCGTCGGCGATCGCGGCGCCGATGTGGAAGGCGGCCGTGCCCGCCGGCCAGTAGCCCGAGCACTCCTCTCCGTGGATCGTCCGCCAAGGGAACGCCGCGCCCGCGAGGCCCAGCACTCGCGCCCGTTCACGCGCCGAGTCAAGCGTGGCGTGTCGCCAGCGCAGCACGTCGCCGGCGGCACGCGGAGCCGTGTAGGTGAGGACCGGCAGCACGAATGCTTCGGTGTCCCAGAACGTGTGGCCGTCGTAGCCGGGGCCGGTAAGGCCCTTGGCGGCGATCGCGCGCTGCTCTGCCCGCGCGCCCGATTGCAGCATGTGGAACAGCGCGAAGCGGACCGCCTGCTGGAGCTCAGCGTCGCCGTCGAGCTCCACGTCGGCTCCATCCCAGAAGTCGTCAAGGTAGGCACGCTGCTCGGCGACGAGTCCGTCCCAGCCGGTATGCCGGGCCTCGGCGATCGCCGCGCCGACCTGGTCACGGATCGCCTGGGTCGACCGCTGCCGCGACCACCCGTAGCCCAGAAACTTGACCACGCGGAGGCGTTTGCCCGGTGCCACATCGCCCGCGACCAGCAGGCGCGCGAGATCCACATAGCTCTCCACCGAGGTGTCCGTGCCCTCCGGGCCGTCGATCACGTGATCCATCGCGGCCGCCATCCGTAGCCCGCTGGCCGCCGCCGAATGGACCAGGACCGCCTCGGTCTCGTAGCAGGCGTTGAACTCCGGGCGCAGCGCCGAGCCCAGCGCCGCGGCGGCACGCGGATCGTCATCGCCACCCGGCAGTGGCTCGTTCGTCACGAGTTCGGATTGCACGACCACTCGGGTCGCGCTGTCGAGCGGCTCGACCTCGTAGCAAATCGCCGCCACCGCGCGCTGCGAGAACGAGACCAGCCGCGTCGTCGACACCCGCACCGGCCGTCCGGTCGGAGAAACCCATTCCGCCGTACGGCGGAGAACCCCGGCGCGTAGATCGAGCACGCGCTCGTGGCTTCTCAGCTCGCCGTAGCGGAGGTCGAATGGCTCGTCATCAACGAGCAGGCGGATGATCTTTCCGTTGGTCACGTTGACCACGGCCTGGCCCGACTCGGGGTTTCCGTAGCCGGCCTCGGCGTAAGGGAGCGGGCGCAGTTCGTAGAACCCGTTCAGATATGTGCCGGGAAGGCCGAACGGTTCCCCCTCGTCGAGGTTGCCGCGCAGCCCGATGTGACCGTTCGCGAGCGCGAACACGGACTCCGTTTGCGCGAGCGAGTCGAGATGGAACTCGGTCTCGCGCACCGCCCACGGCTCGACGCTGAAGGCCGAGTGCTGGATCACCGGGCGTCCAGCAGCTCGGCCAGGTCCTGGACCACGACGTCGGCTCCGTGGTCTCGCAACGCTTGCGCCTGGCCCACTCGATCGACTCCGACCACGAACCTGAAGTGCCCGGCGCGGCCCGCCTGCACGCCGGCCAGCGCGTCCTCGAACACGGCGGCTTGGTCTGGCCTCACAGCGAGTGCACGGGCGCCCGCCAGGTACGTGTCGGGCGCGGGTTTGCCATGTAGATGCTGCTGTTCGGCGACCACGCCATCGACGATCTGCTCGAACAGGTCCTCGATCCCGGCGGCGGCCAGCACGTCGCGGGTGTTGGTGCTCGAGGAGACCACGGCGCGCCGCATCCCTGCATCCCGGGCGGCGTGGACATAGCGCACCGAGCCCTCGTAGGGCTCCACGCCGTGGTCGTGGATCAGAGCGAGCACCATCTCGTTCTTTCGGTTGCCGAGCCCGTCGACGGTCTCGGCATCTGGAGGATCGGCTGGGGTTCCCTGAGGGAGCTCGATTCCCCGCGAGGTGAGGAACGAGCGAACCCCGTCATAGCGCGGCTTGCCGTCGACGTACTGGTCGTAATCGTCGACCGGGTCAAATGGCACGAAGTGCTCCCCCCGATCGGCTGCGCGACGGCGCAGGTAGTCATCGAATGTCTGCTTCCAGGCAGCGGCATGGACCTTGGCGGTCTGGGTCAGCACCCCGTCGAGGTCGAACAGGCAAGCCGTCACGCCGGCAGGTAGGCCAAGCACACGCCAGACCGTATCCGACCGTCCACTCGTCGCGCCATCGCGTGGCCCAAAGTCAGGGGGAATGTTGGCGCCGCTTACCATTGACGGCGCGATGACGGCTGACGCGACCGGTCCGCAGGTCACGGCCAGCGCCGGTATCTCTCCCGGTGCCGCCGCTGCCCCGCCGGAGTCTCACCGCAGCGTGCTCGTCGTTTTCACCGGCCTGATGCTGGTGCTGCTGATGGCCGCGCTCGATCAGACGATCGTCTCGACCGCGCTGCCGACGATCGTCGGCGACCTGGGCGGGCTCAACCACATCTCCTGGGTGGTGACGGCGTACCTGCTGGCGCAGACCGCGGTGACGCCGATCTACGGCAAGCTCGGGGACCTCTACGGCCGCAAGATCGTGCTCCAGTTCGCGCTGGTGGTGTTCCTCGTCGGCTCGGCGCTGTGCGGGGCGGCGCAGAACATGACCGAGCTGATCGCGTTCCGCGCCCTTCAGGGGCTCGGGGGCGGCGGGCTGATGGTCTCGACGATGGCCGCCATCGGCGACGTCGTCCCGCCGCGCGAGCGCGGCAAGTACCAGGGCTTCTTCGGCGCCGTGTTCGGCCTGGCGAGCGTGATCGGGCCGCTGCTCGGCGGGTTCTTCACCTCGAACCTGACGTGGCGCTGGATCTTCTACGTCAATCTGCCGATCGGCGTACTCGCGTTCATAGTCCTCGCCGCAACGCTGCCCAGCGTCCGCGAGGAGGCTCATCACCGGATCGATTATCTCGGGGCGGCACTGCTCGCGGCGGGCCTGAGCGCGGTCGTGCTGACGCTGACGCTCGGCGGCACGAGCTACCAGTGGGGCTCGCCGTTCATCATCACCCTCGGTTGCGCAGCCGTGGTGCTGCTCGTGCTGTTCGTGTCGGTCGAGCGGGGGGCGGCGGAGCCCGTGCTGCCGCCGCGCCTGTTCGCCAACCGGGTGTTCGCCGTCGCGAGCGCGATCGGGCTGATCGTGGGCTTTGCCCTGTTTGGCTCGGTCACCTACCTGCCGCTGTTCCTGCAGGTTGTCAACGGCGCGACCCCGACCGGCTCGGGGCTGCAGATCCTGCCGCTGATGGCCGGCCTGCTCATCACCTCGATTTCCTCGGGTCAGATCATCAGCCGCACCGGGCACTACAAGATCTTCCCGATCCTCGGCACGGCGGTGATGACGATCGGGCTGCTGCTGCTGTCCGGGATGGACGCCCATACCAGCCGGCTGCAAGCGTCGGCCGACATGTTCGTGCTCGGGCTGGGCCTCGGCTCGGTGATGCAGGTGCTGGTGCTCGCGGTCCAGAACGCCGTCAGCTACGCCGACCTCGGCGTCGCCACCTCCGGCGCGACGCTGTTTCGCTCGATCGGCGGCTCGGTCGGAACAGCGGTGCTCGGCTCGATCTTCAGCAGCCGCCTCCGATCAGAGCTCTCCTCAGCGCTCCCGCCGTCGGCGACGAAGGGGCTCGGGGGGAACATCGCGCATGCCAACCCGGCGGCGCTCGCGAAGCTGCCGCCAGGGGCCCATGCCGACTACATTCACGCATTCGCCAACGCGCTCGACACCGTGTTCCTCGTGGCCGCGGGTGTGGCCGCGTTCGCGTTCCTGCTGAGCTGGGCGCTGGAGGAGCGCCCGCTCCGCGACACCGTGGCGGCCGCGAGCGGCGTCGGAGAGAGCTTCGCCGCTCCCAAGCAGGGCGACTCGCTCTCCGAAGCCGCGCGGGCGCTGACGGTAACGATCGGCCGCGAGGACCGGCGGCGGATGGTGGAGGTGCTCGCCGCGCGTGCCGGAGTGGATCTCTCGGCGGCGGCGTGCTGGCTGCTCGTGCGTCTGCACGCAGATGCGGATGCCGATATCGAGGCGCTGTGCGCCAGCTACGACGTTCCGTTCGAAGTCGGATGGGAAGCATTCGCGCAGTTGCGCGACCGCGGTCTCGTGCTCGAGAGCTCCGCGGGCGATGGCGAGCCCGTGTCCCGCGAAGTGACCGCGGAGGGCGAGCGGATCGCGGAGCGGCTGATCGCGGAGCGCCGAGCGGCGATTGCCCAGCTCTGCGGCGGCTGGTCGCCTGACGAGAACCAGGATCTCGCCGGGCTGCTCACGCGGCTGGCCCGCGAGCTGCTCAGCGAGGCGCCCCCGGTCGAGCGTCAGCTCAGCCCGGCCTGACGAGCGCGGTAGCCTCAGGGTGTGGGACCGACCGCGGCCGTTCGCTTGCTCGAAGTCGAGCCTGAGCTCGCCGAGTTCCTGAACTCCGAGGAGATCGCGGAGGCCCGCCAGATCGTGCTGCCGACGCTGGAGATACCGAAGGGGCCCATCGACATCGCCGCGCTCTTCGACCGGGGCGACAGCTTCGGCGCGGTGGTGCTGCGAGGGATGCTGGTTCAGCAGATGCGGGTCGGAGACCAGGTGGGGCTGCGGTTGCTGGGAGCCGGAGATGTCCTTTCGCCCGTGACGTTGATCAGCAGCGCGTTGAACAGCGCGGTGAACTCGGTGCCGTGGAGCTGGAGGTAGTCGAGGTAGTCCTCGTAACGCTCGACGCCCAGCTCCGTCATCCGCTTGGCGACGCGACGCTCGATGCTCGGCCGCTTGTATCCCGTGAAGTCGAAGCCGCGCCTGTCTCTCACAAACGCGAGCAGCGTCTCAAGGGTCGCCCGAGGCGTTTCGGCCAAGGCCCGGGACGCGCTCACGGTTTCCACCAGGAACAGCGTACGCTCTGAGCAGTGCCCGCACCAGCATCTCGGCGCGATGAATCCCCAAGTTGCTTTCCCACCATCAGCGGGACAACCGCTTGTCCGTCCGCCTTGGCCGACCTAGCCTGATCAAGGGGAATCGTTCCTCCGGCCTTCCTGATGGACGAGCACCCGATTACACCACCGGCATCCCGTGACACGTGGGCCGAGGATGGCTCGGCGCTGTCGGCGAGCACCGACAGCGGCGATGGGGGCAGGCCCGGCAGCGTCCTGCTCCAGATCTCAAACGCGTTCGTGCGCCTCTACAAGGACGCGTTCGGACGGGGGCCCACGAAGGCGCGGGCGCAATTTGCGGGCCCGGATACGCTGGTCGTCCTCCTCGAGGACAGCATGACCGTCGCCGAGCGCAACCTCGCAGCGATGGGGGAGCACGGCCGGCTGCGCGACTCACGGATGTTCTTCCAGTATTCGTTGGAGGATGAGTTCCGAGCCGTCGTGGAGCGTCTGCTGGGCCGGCGGACGATCGCCTTCATCAGCGGCATCGACACCCGCCACGACATGTCGGTCGAGGTGTTCACGCTCGAGCCGCGATCGGCAACGACGGCGGCGGACGACAAGGCCGGGGAGAGGGCTGGCCAGTGACCCGGCGATCCTGCCCGGAGGAGTCCGGCGCTACTGGAAGATCTCAGTCGTGCAGTCGCCGCCGGGCAGATGGATCTCGTGTGGCCGGGCACCGTCGGCCTGCTCGTCGAAGTCGACGAAGAACTCGGGGTCGAGCGCATAGCTGCCATCTGGCTGGCGGTCGAGCTTGGCCAGCCAGCCCTTGAGCCCGGGGTAGAACTGGTTATCCCAGGTCGAATAGAGCGAGTTGCTGACATACACGCGCTCGCCATCGAGCGAGTTCTGAACCATCTGCGGACCACCGTTGAGCGCTCCGGAGGCCTTCGGGTGTCCGCCGTCGCGACCGAGCAGCCCGCCCAGCCACACCTGTGAGCGCAACCTCGGTTGGCGGGGATCGGAGACGTCGTAATGACGGAGGTCGCCGTGCAGCCAGTTGGAGAGAAACAGATCGCGGTCGTCGAGTGACAGAACCAGATCGGTGATCAGTCCGGGCACGCCGCCCTCCAGCGGCCAACCTCCGAGCTCCTCATTTCCGACGTCGATCACCTTCTCCGTCGCCCAGCTGCCGTTGTCCTTGTAGAACCGGATGATGTTGCTCGACAGCGTGGCCCCGACGAAGCCCTGCAGCGAATCGGGATCGTGCTGCCAGCGGATCTCGAGCGGGATCAGCCCCTCGTCGCCGAGGTCGATCGTCTGCACCATCGCGCGCCGCTCCAAATCCCAGAAATGGAGCCGGCGACCGTACTTGCCAGCCGCGACATCGACCGGGTTGAAGCCGTCCTTAAACGTGTTCGGCGCGCCCCACTCGCTCGACACAAGCGTGTTGTGGCGCGGCTGATACCAGAAGTCGTAGGTGAACTGCAGGCCGTTCGCCTCGCGCTCCCAGCGCTCGGCGATCGAAAAATCACGGCCGTCGAGCACGGCAAAGCCGCCCGGCGAATTGCCGTCGGCATCGCCGAGCATCGAGATCGTGACGATGTCGCCCGGCATGCAGTGGACGGTGTGGGGGGCGCTCAGCCCGAGCTTCTGCCCGATCTCCTCACCCTCGATCACGTGCTTGATCCTCGGCCGACGCGGCTCGGAGATATCGAGCAGGTGGATCCGCGAGGAGCGAAATCCCGGCACGATCAACGTATCCCGTTGCAGTTGCGAATGGCACGCCGACGAGCACGCGTTCCAACCGAAATGATGTAGCTCGTCGCCGACGTTTGGCATCTCGGTGCGGTGGACGATCTGTCCGTAGCTCTCAGACGACGGGTCGACATCGACGACCGCGATGAAGTCCGGTCGGTCGATCCCGGTGCCCGCGTAGAGCGAGGCGACATAGACAAACTTCTCGGGCGGCTGCTCGCGCGCTACCTGAGGCGACGCGTATCCGGGGCCGCTGTGCTCGTGGCTGGAATCATGGACGCTCATCAGTCGCCGTACCTTATCGTGTGTCCCGGGTGCGCTCGCCTCCAGTACTGCGTGGCCGCCGGGCCTCGAGCGCGCCGATCGCTGGCGCCGATCACCACCTCCATTGGGCTCCGTCCGACGCAAATCACCCCGCTCAGACGCCCGCGCCGTGCGGCTCAGGTTTGCGGGCTGCGGTCGACTACAGGCACCGTCCCGGCGAGCTTGAGTAGGCGCGCGGCGTTTCCTTTGAGCACCAGGGGGCGGACCTCGTCCTTGATCGGGAGCGCCTCGAAATCCGCGAGCCACCGATCGGGTGTGATCAGCGGGTAGTCCGAGCCGAACAGCATCTTGTTCTTGAGCAGCGTGTTCGTGTAGCGGATGAGGTTCTCAGGGAAGTACTTGGGCGACCAGCCGCTGAGATCGATGAACACGTTCGGCTTGTGAACCGCGACGGCGAGCGCCTCGTCCTGCCAGGGGAACGATGGATGGGCGAGGATGATGTCAAGGTCGGGGAAGTCGGCGGCGAGATCATCGACGCACATCGGGTTTGAGTACTTGAGGCGCACTCCGCCGCCACCGGGCATTCCGGCGCCGATGCCGGTCGTGCCGGAATGAAACAGCGCGATCAGGCCAGCTTCGGCGATCGTCTCGTAGAGCGGGTAGTACTCGCGGTGATTGGGCCAGAACGCCTGGGTGTTGGGGTGGAACTTGAACCCGCGCACGCCGGCCTCGATCAGCTCACGAGCTTCTCGGACCGCCAGCTTGCCCTTGTGGGGATCGACGCTGCCGAACGGGATCAGCACGTCGGGGTTGGCGCGCGCTGCCTCGAGCACTTCGTCGTTGCCGAGCCGCCTGCGGCCCATCCCGGCTTCGTCGTCGATCGTGAAGATCACCGCGAGCAGGTGCCGCTCGCGGTAGTAGTCGGCTACCTCCTGTGCCGTCGGCTGCGCCGGGCTGCCGCCGAAGTACCTCGCCGCCGCGGCCAGGAAATCGGCGGTGACCGGATCCGGCGGTTGGTTCTCGTTCCGCTCGGCGTGGACGTGCACGTCGATCGCGAGCAGCTTGTCGAGATCGACGGTCTTCACGCGTTGAACTTGACCTCGGACATCTGCAGTCCGAAAGCTACCAGCGGGGCGCGGCTCGTAAGAACCGGTGCCGGCGCCGACGTTGATGATCGTGCCCACGTCGTGTTCCCAAACGGCTTGGCGGGTATCTCACTCAAGATCAGGCGAATTTCTACCCATTAACCCTTGCAAAGCAACGTCGCGTCAGTTACTCTGTCCCTGATAACGACTTTTCGAGGGCCATGATGAGCACTGTCAACACGCAACTGAGAATGATTGAGACGGCAGCAGCGAAGCCTGCTCCGTCGCGCTGGAACCACGTCGGGTGCACGTTCCAGCTCGGTCTCGTCTCAGCCCTCGCGGTGAGGTTTGCGCACTAGGCAGTACCAGCGTACATAGCCAGCCAAAGCGAGGGCGACCCACTGGGTCGCTTTTTTTTGTTCTTGAACCGAAATTCGAGGTCACGATCACTTTGACTATGTACTGACTCCAACTGAGTGCCCCGCCCGCGAGAGGAAGGTGCTTCTGTGCCGTGCAGCAATTTACCTGATATTCGGGTGCACGGTTGCCGCTGCGCTCTTCCTCTGAAGTGTCACCGGGAGTATCGGGCCACGTAGCTCCAGACGTAGTAAGCAGCGCCGCCTCACCGTGAACTTGAATCCCGTTGAGGCGGCCTTGGCCTGCGCGGAGCACGCCACCTTGACCACCCATCAAATCCGGAAGGAGGAAGCGAAAATGCAGTTCATCGATGACGAGTTCCTCCTGCTCAGTCGCGGAGGACGGATCAGCCCGGGAACCAACGCGCGGCTCGGCGAGCGGACTGCGCAACAGCTGGCCAGACAGGAGCTGGCTGAACGGGCCGGTTCGCGACGGGACCGCCGACGGCGGCAGTTCCGCGCTCTGCTGCCACGACCTGCCGCGGTACGGGCCGCTCGTGGCATCAAGCGCACTGGCTACCGCGGTGGGCGATGAGGCGCGCACCTCCTTGGGGGGCTCTAGATGGGGAGCCCCCCAAGGTGCCCGCCGGCTTGAAAGTTCTCAGCGACAATGCCCCAACCGCGAGACGCGAGTTCCGAGGATGAACATCAAGACGTTCGGCCCGGTCGATCAGCGCAGCCTGCGCCAGCTCGAGCGCTGCATGGAGGCCGGCGAGGCGGCGTTCGGGGTGCTGTGCGCCGACCACCATCCGGGCTACAGCCAGCCGATCGGGGCCGCGATTGCCTACGAGGGATACATCTCCCCGTCCGGTGTCGGCTTTGACATCGGCTGTGGGAACAAGGCCGTCTGCACCGAGCTGACCCGCAACGACCTCGACGAGCTTGGCGGCGTGGAGCTGACGATGCGCGAGATCACCAGGCGGATCTCGTTCGGGATGGGCGTGGCCGCGCGCGAGCGGGTTGACCACCCGGTGCTGGAGAAGATCCGGGGTGCCGCGTTCGTGCCCCAGCGCAAGCTGGCGGGTCTCGCCGAATCGCAGCTGGGCACGGTCGGAGCAGGCAATCACTACGTCAACCTGATGGAGGACGAGGCCTGTCGCGTATGGGTCGGAGTCCACTTCGGCTCGCGCGGGTTCGGCCACAAGAGCGCGACAGGCTTTCTCGCGCTGGCGCAGGGAGACTCGTTCGACGCCCGCGCGCCCGGCGGCGACATGGACGCGCCGCCGGTGCTGCTCGAGGCGGGCAGTGAGCTCGGCGAGTCCTACGTGGCGGCGATGGAGCTCGCCGGCGAATACGCCTATGCCGGTCGCGACGTGGTTGTGGACAAGGTCCTGGGGATCCTCGGCGCGACGCCGGTGCTCGAGGTCCACAACCATCACAACTTCGCCTGGCACGAAGAGCACTTCGGCCGGGACTACTGGGTCATTCGCAAAGGCTGCACGCCGGCCCGGCCCGGCCAGGAGGGTTTCGTCGGCGGTTCGATGGGCGATGAATCGGTGATCCTCGAGGGCACCCAGTCGGGGGAGGCAGAGGAGTCGCTGTTCTCGACCGTCCACGGAGCCGGCCGTGTGATGAGCCGCACCCAGGCGGCTGGGCGGGTGCGCCGTCGCAAACGCTGGGCGTGCCGGAACCGCGACTGCAGCCGCGTGTTCGACTTCGGCGGTGATGGACCTCGCGCGGGCTCCCGCGCGAAGGGCGTCTGCCCCGAGCACCCGGATGCCGGCCTGACCAAGGTCTGGGTCGAGGAGCAGCTGCGGCCGGGGAAGGTCGACTGGGCGGCGGTCAAGGCGCGCCTGCGCGAGCGGGGGATCGTGCTCGTGGGCGGTGGTGCGGACGAAGCGCCAGAGGTCTACAAGCGCCTCCCCGACGTGCTCGGCGCCCATGCCGACTCGATCCGGGTGAAGCACACCCTGCGTCCGCTCGGGGTGGCGATGGCCGGCCGAGAGGTCTACGACCCGTACAAGGATTGACGGCCGCTGGCGCGTTCGTCCTGGGGTCAGGAGTTCGGAAGCGATGAACCCGCGCGAGGAGGCTCGTCCGGCAGCAGGTTCGGCGCTTCCCGCCGGACCGTGTGCATCACCCAGCCGAGCGCGAACACCGACATGCCATTGAGGATGAACGCAATCCCGACCAGCAGCGCGAGCGTGGCAAAGCCGATCTTGGGGCTCGAAACGAGCACGATGCCGGCGACGATCTCGACCAGGCCCACGATGACGCTCCACAGGCGATGCTCGAGCGCGAACGCGCTCACCAGCCGGATGACGCCGACAGCCACAAGCCAGATCCCGATCAGCAACGCGATTGCCAGCACGCCGTGGGTCGGGTGACGGATCAGGAGGATTCCGATGACGATGCCGAGGACCCCGACCAGCGCCGCGACGGCGCCATGCTCGGCGAAGAGCGCGATCACGAGCTCGGAGATGCTGGCGAGCACGATGAACACGCCGGTGATGACGGCGAGCGTGGTGAGGCTGTGGCTCGGCTTCAGGAGCACGATCACTCCCACCACGATGCTCAACGTCCCGATCAACAGCAACACCCACCACGCCCACGTCAGCTCGCGTACGTCTTCGCGCGTGAAGGAGGGATCGGGCATGCTCATATCTCTCGACTCCGAACGGGTGAGGCGGGGTCCTCGCCACGACAATGTAGTCGGCTGCGGGCCCGCTCGTGCAAGTGTGGTGTCAGCGGCCACAGATCAGGAGCGTGATCGCCAGCAACGGGCTCGCCGCGCATCCGTCGGGCCCGAGAGGTGATGGGTCTCGCGAGCTGCCTCGATCTTCCCAGACCGACGATGTCGAAGTGGCGGGCCACGCCTCACACGAAGCTCTTCGCCAGTTCGTAGTGGTCTCTTCGGCACTTCCTAAAGCTCTCTTCGTGATCAGGTTCAGCCTCGTGATCCATGCACTTTCAATCGCGTCGCTCAGCACGAGCGGCGCCGACTCAACGGATCACGAACATGAACACCAAACTTCTGATATCGGCGCTCGCGGTCGTGGGTTCGATCAGCGGCGTGATCGCGTCCTCGGCCTACGCCGACACCACGGATGGCCAGTCGGCGGAAAGCGCCAACTGGTCCGGATACGTCGTGGGGGGCAATTCCGGCGGCGGAAACCAGCAATTCTCAACCGTTTCGGGCAGCTGGACTCAGCCAGCGGCGAACTGCTCCTCGGGTCAGGGGGATTCCGCGTTCTGGGTCGGGATCGGAGGTGCCGGACAGCAGTCGCAGGCACTCGAGCAGGTCGGCACCGAAGCGGATTGCAACGGCGCCGGCGCCAGCGCCAGTAATTTTGCCTGGTACGAGCTCGTGCCCTCCGCTCCCGTGCGGTTGAACCTCACGATCTCGCCGGGCGACCACGTCTCGGGCAAGGTGACGGTGGGTGGAACAAACGTCACCGTCTCGCTGTCCGACAGCACCACCGGTCAGTCTGCGACCAAGACACTGCAGATGAGCAACCCCGACGTCTCGAGCGCCGAGTGGATCGCCGAGGCCCCCTCCCAGTGCGACGGCTCTGGCAACTGTCAGCCGCTTCCGCTCGCGAACTTCGGCAAGGTGAGCTTCAGCAACGCCACCGCCACGGCCAACGGCCACACCGGCACGATCTCTGATTCGAATTGGACGACCGAGCCGGTTCAGCTCAGTGGCGGCGGCGCGGGCTACGGCGGAGCCGAGTTCCTCTCCGACACTTCATCCGGTAGCGCCGCGCCATCAGGGCTCTCTTCGGACGGCTCGGCGTTCTCGGTGTCCTATCTCGGAAACGGTGATCAGTCTCCGACGTCGGTGACTTCCGGCGCCGGCGGTTCGAGCGGCGGCTACGGCGGTGGCTACCCAGGCGGCGGCTACGGCGGTGGTTCGGGGTACGGCGATGGCGGCTCCGGTTACGGCGACGGCAGCTCCGGTTACGGCGGCAGCTCCGGTTACGGCGGCAGCTCCGGTTACGGCGGCAGCTCCGGTTACGGCGGTGGCGGCGGCTACAGCAACGGCGACTCCTCGGGATATGGAGCTGCCGGCGGCTCCGGCTACGCGATCGTCGTCGGCTAGACGCACCGTTGCAGCACCCGACCCCTTGGGGGCTCTCGGTTCCGGCGCTCAGATTTAGATCGGGGCGCCGGAATCGGTCGTTCGAACGAACCGAACATGCGTCTGCTTTGTGTGGTCAAGTACGCGGTCCGTGCGTACGATGAGGCTGTTCCAATCGAGGGTTTGAAGGATGGCGACGATTCCTGTGCCCGCCGGCCGCCCACGCGGCAGAGAGATGGCGCACGTCGTCAGGATGCGCCGTGCGTATGTCGCCGTGGCGGTACTGGGGATCGCGATCCACGGTGCGTTCGCACTGGCCGGCAGCACTCCGAAGCTGGTCGATGACTGGCTCTACTGCGGCCTCTACGGGTTGGCGGCGGCCAGCTGCGCATATCGCGCGCGCCGCGGCGATGCCCGGCTCGCCTGGACGATCGCCGCGGTCGGCGTGGGCGTGTGGGGCGCCGCCGAGATCGTCTTCCGCCTGTCGGTGGCGAACCCGAACCACTGGTACCCGGGGGCTACACAGGTGCTGCTGTTCGTCGGTTTCAGCCTCGCCTACACGACGCTCGCGCTGCTTGCGCGGGAACGTGTACGTCATTTCGATCCGGTGCTTGCGCTGGATGGCCTCCTCGCCGGCCTTGCCGCCGCGGCGGTGGCGGCCGTCGTGCTGTTCCCCGCCGGCGGGCCGCGGGCGCGAGCACCTGCCGCCCCGCCCCAGATATTCCTCATCGCGGCGCTGATCGGTCTTGTGTTCGTCATCGTGGTGCTGGGGATGACCGGCTGGCGGCCGGGGCCGTCGTGGGCCCTGATGGCCACCGGGATTGCCGTAAACGTCGTTGGTGACGCAGTCCTCGTGCATCTGGCCGACCACGGACGGTTCCATCGCGGGTCGCCTGCCGACACGTTGTTCGTCTCCTCGGCGCTGCTCCTCGGATTCGCCGCGTTTCACCCCAATCGCTACGCCGCGGTGCCGCGTGGCGTAGCTCGCCGGTTGCCGGCCCCGCTGCTCGGCGCCGCGGCCGCGTTGACGGTGCTGATCGTCGCGGTCGCGCACGGCGCGGGCGGTCTGGCGGCCGGACTCGCTGCTGGAGCGTTGGTGGCGGTGATCGCCCGGATGTCGATCGCGCTCGAGCTGCTCGAGCGCAGCCGCAGTCAGGCGCTCACCGACGACCTCACCGGGCTCGGCAACCGCCGGCTGCTCCTCCGCGAGCTCGACCGCCGCCTGTCCCCTGCGAACCGGCGCCGGTCGTTTGTGCTCGTGCTGTTCGACCTCGATGGCTTCAAGCGCTACAACGACACTTTCGGCCACCCCAGCGGCGATGCACTGCTCGTGCGCCTCGCCGGGCGCCTCGCCTCGGCGGTCGCCCCGGGTACGGCGTACCGGATGGGAGGCGACGAGTTCTGCGCGATCCTCGAGGGCGAGGGGGCCGCTGCCGAGGCAGCGCTGAGCAGAGCGACAGCGGCGCTGTCTGAGCATGGTGACGCTTTCTCGATCGGCAGTTCCACCGGCACCGTCGCGTGCCCGTCCGAAGCCACGGACGTAGCTGCCGCACTACGCATCGCCGATGTCCGGATGTACGCCGCAAAGACGGGGAGGGCGCTGGAGCAGATGCAGACCCGAGATGCGTTGTTGAAGATGCTCGACGAGCGAGATCCAACGCTGTACGAGCACCTACGCTCGGTTGCCGCAATCGCCGTTCGAGTGGCTGACCGCCTAGGGCTCGACGAGGTCACCATCCAGCAGGTGGAGCGCGCCGCGGAGCTGCATGACATCGGCAAGATCGCCGTGCCGGACGCGATCCTGCACAAGGCAGGCGCGCTCGACGAGGACGAGCGGCTGTTCATACGCCAGTACCCGCTCGTCGGCGAGCGGATCGTGCGGGCGGCACCGGCGCTAGCCCCAGTGGCGCCAATCGTCCGCTCCGCGCAGGAGCGCTGGGACGGTCGCGGCTACCCGGACGGGCTCCGCGGAGACGAGGCGCCGCTCGCATCGCGGATCATCGCCGCGTGCGACGCCTACGACGCGATCCGTTCAGCGCGTCCCTACCGGGCCGCCGGCACCAAGGAACAGGCGATGGCGGAATTGCGCCGCTGCTCCGGCTCCCAGTTCGATCCGTCGGTCGTTCGGGCGCTGTGCGAGGAACTCGTCGATCCGAGCGCCTGAGGGCGGATCGCGGCTGCCTTGCAACGGCACCGTCAAAGCGTCATCCTTGTCACGATGCGGGGGGATCCCGTTGCGGATCATGCCATCACGGGGGAGAGGCAGCTCCGCCTGTCTGAGGTGCTCTCGGCGCTTTCGCACGCGCTTGACATGACCGAGGGCCAGCCGCGCGGTCACACCGAGCGCAGCTGCGTAATCGGTATGCACCTCGCCGCTTCGCTCGGCCTCGACGGCGAGACTCGCTCCTCGGTGTTCTATGCCCTGCTGCTCAAGGACGCGGGCTGCTCGTCGAACGCGGCCAAGGTCGCTGCCCTGTTCGGGGCCGACGACGCAGCCGTCAAGCGCAGCCGGCGGTTCACGGACACCGGCAGCAACTGGCAGGCCGTGTTGCACCTCCTGCGGAACGCGGCGCCCGGGAGTTCACCGTTGATCAAGGCCAAGCACGTCGGCGCGGTGCTGAGATCAGGGCGCGAGGGCGCCCGGTCGCTCGTCGAGCTGCGCTGCGAGCGGGGAGCCGCGGTGGCCCGCGCGATCGGCCTCGATGACGTTGCCGCGGGGGCGATCCACGACCTCGATGAACACTGGGACGGCAGCGGTTATCCGTCCGGGAAGTCGGGCGAGGAGATCTCGATCGGTGGGCGCGTGCTGTGCCTGTCCCAGTCGGTCGAGGTCTTCTGGCGGCGGGGCGGGTCGGGCGCCGCGTGCGAGATGGCACGGCAGCGACGGGGAACGTGGTTCGATCCACACCTCGTCGATGTCCTGGTCGGGTTCGAGCATGATGAGCCGTTCTGGCGCTCGCTCGAGAACCCCGACGTCGCCCCCTTGGAGCCGCCGGACCGCGTGCTGATCGCCGACGCGGACCGCCTCGATCGTGTGTCACAGGCGTTCGCCGCGGTGGTCGATGCCAAGTCGCCGTACACCGCGCGCCACTCTGCGGGTGTGGCGGAGATCGCCGTTTCGCTGGCCACCCTGCTCGATTTCGATTCCGAGGCCCGGGCGATGCTCCGTCGCGCTGCCTTGCTGCACGATGTCGGGAAGCTGGGGGTCTCGAGCCGGATTCTGGACAAGCCCGGCTCGCTCACACAGAGTGAATGGGAGGTTCTCCGCTGCCATCCCCGCTGGACGCTGGAGATCCTGACCCGCGTGGGCGCGTTCGACGATCTGGCACGGATCGCGGGCTCTCACCACGAGCGTCTGGATGGCAGCGGCTATTTCGCCGGCCTGACCGCGGACCAGCTCGACATTCCCTCGCGGATTCTCGCCGTGGCGGATGTCTCCGAGGCGCTCAGCGCCGAGCGGCCCTACCGGCCGGCGCTCGGCCCCGACGAAGTGCTCGCGACCATGCGTCGCGACGCAGGGCGCAGACTCGACGGCGACGCATTCGCAGCGCTGGAGGAGGTATTGCCTGCTCGCGCCTCGGCGGCGCTAACCGCGAATGGAGACCGTTCGGCGAGCTACGACGTCAAGTCGTAGCTCTCGGGAAGGTTGACCCGCTCGCTGGTCAGCGCTTGCGTGCCAACCGCTGGAGCGCTCGGCGTCGCTCGGGATCGAGGCTCGCCATCTGCTGGGCGAAGTTACTGAGCGCTACATCTCCATACTGGGCGACGAGGTCCTCGACCTCGGAGCGCGCCCGCAGGGCCATGTAGTCCTCGCGCTCGAGCGCCGGCGAGTAGAAGTCGGTCTTGCCTTCTCGGCGGCGGGTCAACATCCCCTTCTTGTGCAGACGCGCCATGATCGTCATGTAGGTCGTGTACGCGCGTGCTTTGCTGGCGCGCTTGTTGAGCGCCTCCATCACAGAGCGGACCGAGGATTCGCCGCTCGCCCACACTGCCCCCATGACCTCTGCCTCGAGTTCGTGTAGCGGGGGCGGAACCCAGCCGTCGCCCGACCTCGTGCTCCTCCTCGGGGCCATCTACGACGCATGGTAGCAATTGCTGGCAACGGAATGGCGGGACCTGCTCGGCGAGTCGCCGAGCAGGCGCTATCTGCTCGTGACCGTCCCGCCCCCGGCGGCGTCAGACCCGATCCGCCGGTGCCGGCTCCCTGCGCCGGCCCTGAGCAGCGCGTCGCTCACCTCGCGCAGCCAGTCGTCGACCTCGGGTCGGCCTTCGTAGACGATCAGCAGCGTCGCCGGCATCGTCGTTGCCAGCACATCGGTGATGTGGGGAAACTCGTCCAGCAGACGGTCGTGAATGGTGGCCCAGTCCGACTTCATTTCGAGTCCGGGCACGGTGATCATGTAGAGCTGGGGCATCGTTGGATCTCGGTGGTGGCGCGGCGCAGTCGCGGTCGGCCTCGCATGCCGGTCCGCGACTACGGCGGTAGTAGTGGTTGGTCGTCGGCACTAAAGACACCGCTGGGGGCGAAAACTTCCCGCGCCCGCCGCCAGCTCCTCCCGGGGCGACCGTGCTCATCACGGTGGTGGTAGCTGACAACTACAAATCGTAGTATGATCGTTCGTAGGAGATGACGGAAGGGCGGAAATCAGCCGATCGTGTCGCCGTGTCTCGCCGGCGGTTTATGACCAGGACCGCAAACGCGGCCGGTGCGATCGCGGCCGCGGCGTTCACGTTGCCGGCGCTCGGCTTCGCGGTAGCACCCGTCTTTGAGCCGACACGCGATACCTGGCAGGACATCGGCCCGCTGTCTCGTTTTACGGCGACGGACTACGTGCCGGTGACGATCACGCTCGACCCCGAGGTCGGCACGGCAGGACTGTCACTGGCCTACGTGCGCACGCACAGCCTGAGCATCGACGGTCCTGTCAAGGACCAGTACGACCACGTGATCGCGATCTCATCACGCTGCGTTCACGTGGGCTGCCCGGTTCGATATGTGGCGGCCGCCCAGTCGTTCGTGTGCCCGTGCCACGCGGGGGTGTACAACATCCGCGGCACTCGGATCGGCGGACCACCACCTCGCCCGCTCGATCGGTTCTACACGCTGATTCGCGGCGGCCGCGTGCTGCTCGGACCGCGCTTCAGCCTCAACAACGAGCTGCGGCGCTTCGCGCCGCGAGACCCGGGCGAGCCACTCGACGGGATCGGGCAGTTCCTGTATCCGGCGCGATTCTCGACGCCACCCGCGCCTCCGGGTGCGAGGTCGTAAGGCCGGCAGGGGTCGGCACGGCGAGCGTTGCTGCGCGATGCCGGTAGCCTTTCGCTGCAGGCACGACCCTGGAGGGCGAGGATGGCCGAGAATCCGACACTGTTCGTTTGTCACGGCGACGAGGGCGGCCCGCGGGTGCATCCGTGCCGCCGCGTGCAGGAAGCTCTGAAGGAGGCGGGGATCGAGTACGAGAAGGTGATCGCCGGTCACGGCAGCCCGATTCCGTTCCTGCGAAAAGGCTCGCGCGATGAGCTGCGTGAGGCAACCGGGCAGACCGGGCTGCCTGCTCTCAAGCTGCCCGACGGGACGGTTCTCACCCATTCGCGGGCGATCCTTTCCTGGGTAAAGCAGCAGAGCGGGACGGCGCGAGCGTGAGCTCTCCCTCGGGCTGTGGCGGGCAGCTGTCCGATCGGCGGTATGCTGCAGTCCAGGCGATGAGGCTGGCCGCCGCTCGCCGATTCTGCAGCGAAACCGGAGCGTGGCCGGTGAGAGTCAAGGTGAGAGCAGTGATCCTCCTCGACGGCCGCCTTGTCGTCTCCCGCGAGCGCCGGCGCGGCGTCGAGTACGTTCTGCTCCCGGGCGGGCGCGTCCAGAACGGCGAGTCGATCACCGATGCGCTGATGCGGGCGGTGGGGGAGGAGATCGGTCTGGAGATCGTCCCGAAGCGACTGCTGTATGTCACCGAAGTGGTCGGCACGCACGCCGTGCACGACCTCAACCTCATATGGCTCGCGGAGCTTCGCGATCCAAACGTCGTGGTCGACGAGCGGGCGCTCGTGGCGCTCGACGACGACCCCGCGGCGTCGCTGATGCCGCCAATCGTCGAGCCGATCAAGGCGGACGCCGGTGAGGGCTGGTCAGACACGCCGCGCTGGCTGGGCAACGTACGCCGGGCCGGGCGGCAACCGGGCCCCCGGCAAGCCGACGAAGCGCCTTGAATGGGCGGCTGGATGCCCCGCTCAGCGGCGACTGCCGTACACGGCGGCTGCGGTCACGAGCGAGATCGCGACGAGCAGCCCCAGTGCGCTCAGCCAGGTGATGCCCACGGTGTTGCGCACGTGGATCGCGTATGCCAGGAAACCGACCGGGATCGCGATCGATAGGCCCACTCCGGCCGCGCTGATGAACTCGCGTTTGGTGTGCTCGCGGTCCCGCCATCGCGCTGGTGCAAGCTGCCCCGGTGCGGATGTGCCGTCCCGGGCGTAATGGTCGAGGGCGCGCCGGAACAGCTGGCGCGCATGAGTCTCGCAGGCCCAGGCCATCGCGATCATGAAAGTCGCGGGGAGGATCCAGGTGATTGCCCAGATGCCGCCGCTGATCGCAAGTCCGGCCGCGTCGCGCAACCAGGCGCGAAGGCCGCTGCGGTGCTTACCGCTGGGCGGCGCAAGGAATCCGCCGAACACCAGCAGTCTTCGGCCGCTCTGGACCCACAGCCGCAGCGGCCGTCGGCGAGGGGGCTTTGCTGGCATGCCGCGGCTCTGGACGGCGATGAGTCCCGCCCGGGCGGTCTCGGTGCTCGGATAGATGCCGCGCAGCGATAACAGCTCCGCCGTGGTGTTAAGCGCCGCTGGATCGCGACCATAGAGGGCGGCCAGCCGCAGGGTCATGCGAAGCTCCTGCCACAGGTAGTTCATATAGCCCGGAACGAGCGCCGCGTAGAACGGAGTGCCGGCGACGATGCCTTGAGTGCGCGCGATCCTCGCGGAACGCGCCCCCAGCTCGGTCGCGATCTCCAGCCGATCGGCGTCCGGGCGATCAGCCGCGGTCCTCTGCGCCCACTCGAGCGACGGTTCCGCGAGCCTGTGCGCGGCGAACAGCGTCAGCCTTTCGCAGATGTGCTCGGGATCTCGATAGGCGACGCGGACCATCGTGCGAGGCACGGAAGTCGCGCCGCGCACGCGGTGCCGGCCCCCGTCGTCCTGCTGCGCTGGATCCGGTGTCCTCGGTGGGGAACTGATCTCGCGACAGTACCGCAGAACCCGAATGGTCATGTCTTGACTAGTTAGCTTATGGCTAGTAAGCTCACTACTATGCCCGCCTCGAAACCCCCGCAGCGGTCATCGCTCGCCTTGATCGTGCTCTGGCAGCTCTTTGGCGAGCCGATGCACGTGTACCGGATGCAGAAGATGATCGAGGCCCAGGGCAAGGACCGGGTGGTCAATGTTCGGGCCCGGGCGAGCCTCTACCAGACGATCGAGCGGCTCGCCCGCCACGGCTTGGTCGAGGTCTCAGCGACGGTTCGAGTCGAGGGCTATCCGGACCGGACCGTGTACGCGATCACCGAGTCCGGGCGCGAGGTCGCGCGCGAGTGGCTACGGGAAATCCTGCGCAGCACCGAGGGCGAGTACCCGGAGTTCATCGCGGCGGTCTCGCTCCTGTTCGGCCTCTCGCCGCACGACGCGCTGACAGAACTGGACCTGCGGGCCGAGAAGCTAGCGGCCGCGCTGGCGGACACCGAGTCCGAACTTTTGGAAGCCCCGGCGGCCCTGCCGCGCCTGTTCCTGCTCGAGGAGGAGTACCGCAAAGCGATGTTGGAGGCGGAGCTCGGTTGGGTTCGCGGCGTGGTCGCCGACCTACGCGAAGGGCGCCTGAGCTGGAGCGAGGAGTGGCTGCGCGAGATGGCGGAGGCCTTCCTCCCGGGCATCAACCAAGACGATCAGGAGGGCAGTTAGGTGACTGCGACGATCGAGGCCTACGGCCTCAAGAAGGACTTCGGCAAGACGCGGGCGCTCGACGGTCTCGAGTTGGTTGCCGAGCGCGGACAGGTCACGGCGGTGCTCGGCCCCAACGGAGCCGGCAAGACGACGTTCGTGCGCGCGGTGGCGACCCTGTTGGCGTTGGACGAAGGGACGCTGCGGGTCGCGGGCCACGACGTGGGCAAGGATCCCGGCGCAGTCCGGCGGGTGATCGGGCTGGCGGGTCAGTTCGCGGCGGTCGAGCCGGCGATGAGCGGCCGGGAGAACCTGGAGATGATCGCGCGCCTGTTCGGGCAGAGTCGTCGTGAGGCGAAAGCCAGCGCCGCCAGAGTGCTTGGGCAGCTGGGGCTCCTCGAGGCGGGCGGTCGGCTCGCGCGCACCTACTCCGGTGGCATGCGTCGCAAGCTCGACCTCGGCGCAAGCCTCGTCGGCTCGCCGTGTCTGCTGCTGCTCGACGAGCCGACGACCGGCCTTGACCCGCGCAGCCGGATCGAGCTGTGGGACGCGATCCGGGAGTTGGTCGAATCCGGGACTGATGTCCTCCTGACCACGCAGCATCTCGATGAGGCCGATCAGCTCGCCAGCCAGGTCGTGATCATCGACCACGGCCGCTCAGTCGCGGCCGGCGCCCCCTCCGAGCTCAAGCAGCAGATCGGCGGCAACGTCGTCGAGATCCACGTGCGGTACGAGCGGGACCTCGCGCGGGTGGCGGAGATGCTCGGGCGAGTCGACCACGGTGTCGCCCAGATCGACGAGTCCACGCGGCGGGTCAGCGTGCCCGCGGAATCGGGTGGCGAGGGACTGATGCGCGCGGTGCGCTCGGTTCATGCCGCGGACGTCGAGATCGAGGACATTGCGATGCGCCAGCCAAACCTCGACGAAGTGTTCCTCGCCCTCACCGGACGACCAACCGAAGGCGAGAACCCGTCAGCCGCTGACGCCGCCTAGAACAAAAGGAAGGAACGATCCTCATGACAAGCATCGCCCCGGCAATCGATCAGAACGCGGTGGGGGCGCCGGGCCGGCACAACGGGCTCGCCAAGAGCACGCTGACCGTGACCCGCCGCGCGCTGTTGCGCTACGTCCGAACGCCGCAGCTGATCGTGCTGGCCACGGTCCAGATGTCGCTGTTCTTCCTGATCTATCGCTACATGTTCGGCGGCGCGATCCACGTCGCCGGAATCGCGTACGTCGACTACCTCGTGCCCGGGTTCATCGCCACCGGGGTGCTGTTCTCCGGCATCGGTACCGCAGCCGCGATGGCCGAAGACCTCCAACAGGGGTTCATCGATCGGCTGCGCTCGCTGCCGATCCCGCGCGCCTCGGTACTGGCCGCCCGGGCGACGGCGGATACGGCGCTGGTCATCTGGAGCACGGCGTTCACCGCAGCGATCGCGTTCGCGGTCGGATTCCAGCTCCACGGCTCGGTTGTGGACGGGCTCGCGGCGTTCGGGCTGGTGGTCGTGTTCGGGTTCGCGTTCGAATGGCTGTTCATCGCGATGGGACTGTTCGCCGGCAATGCCCAAGCCGCCCAGGGCATGGGAATGATCGTGTTCCCGCTGGCGTTCGTGTCGAGCGCGTACGTACCGGTCAGCACGATGCCCGGCTGGCTGCAGGTGTTCGCCAAGCACCAGCCACTGACCTACATGGTCGACGCAGTCCGATCACTGACCCTCGGCCCGCACGCCCACGCATTGCTCGGGCATCCCAGCGCCTACTTCGTGACCCGGGCGCTCCTGTGGACCGTTGCCATCATCGCCGTATCGCTGCCACTCGCCGTCGCCAAATACCGGCGCGGCTAGCGAGCTGCACGATCGTGACTGGCGCGGCGCCCCCGCAGGGCGTGCCCTCCCAACCATTTACGCAAACCTTCGTGTGCAAGCACATCGCTACACCCGAGTGGAGGATCCTGATGCTGAGCGCCCCCGCCCTGTTCGAAGACCTCGGACATTCGCTGGCCACCGACTACTTCCTGGTGCGCGAGCAGCTCACCGATCAGCAGCTCGAACTGCTGCGCCGGATGCGCGTGTTCGTAGACGATGAGGTGCTGCCGGTGATCGGCGGCTACTGGGAGCGTGCCGAGGTGCCCTGGCCGCTGATCCGCCGCCTCGGCGAGCTCGGGATCGTCGGCGACGACATCCACGGCTACGGCTGCCCCGGCCTCGACCCGACCGCGGCCGGGCTCCTGCACATGGAGCTCAACCGCGGCGACGGCAGCCTCGGCACGTTCCTCGGGGTCCAGGCCGGGCTGGCGATGAAGTCGATCGCGCTGCTCGGCTCCGAGCAGCAGAAGCAGCGGTGGCTGCCGGGGATGGCGCGGCTGGAAGAGCTCGGCGCGTTCGCCTTGACCGAGCCCGATCACGGCTCCGATTCGGTCGCGCTGGCGACGAGCGCTCGGCAGGACGGCGACGGCTACGTGCTGAACGGAGCCAAGCGGTGGATCGGCAACGGCAGCCTCGCCGACGTGGTGGTGGTTTGGGCGCGGGACGAGGACGGCAGGGTCCGGGGCTTCCTGGTCGAGAAGGGAACCCGCGGCTACCAGGTGGGCCGCGCTCGGCCACGCGGTCGCCGCGTACGACACCGCGCTCACGTACGCCAAGCGCCGCGAGCAGTTCGGCCGTCCGCTGTGCAGCTTTCAGATCATCCAGGACCGGCTCGTCAAGATGCTGGCCGAGGTGACCGCGATGCAGCTCTACTGCCTGCAGATCGGGCGGCTCGCCGGTCGCGATCAGCTGAGCGACACGATCGCCGGGTTGGCAAAGCTCAACAACACACGCAAGGCCCGGCAGATCTGCGCCGACGCGCGGGACATGCTCGGCGGCAACGGGATCCTGCTCGAGAACCACGTGATCCGTCACATGACCGACATCGAGGCGATCCATACCTACGAGGGCACCGAGACGATGCAGACGCTGATCGTCGGGCGCGACATCACGGGCGTGGGCGCGTTCGCGTAGGCGGATTTACCGTACCGTGGCGATCAGGCGCGTCCGGTATCGCGCAGATGTGCAAACCGGGCGAGGATCGCGAGCGCGAGCGCCCACGCCGTGATCACGATCCGACGCCGTGACGGAAACGATTTCGGGAAGCGCGCGTCGGTGGCGGGATAATGGGCGTGCTCGGAAGATGTTGCGGCGGGCGCCGGATGGGCAGACTTCATGCTGAACAGAGCGAAGGAGGAGATCGAAGTGCCAGAC
Organism: uncultured Solirubrobacterales bacterium; assembly: GCA_963767695.1. GTDB lineage: Bacteria > Actinomycetota > Thermoleophilia > Solirubrobacterales > Solirubrobacteraceae > Palsa-465. The sequence goes on along the minus strand of CAVYFE010000005.1, from coordinate 8,844 downwards.
GAGAAGCGAGAGACTCCAGTGCATCCGTCGCGCGGCGCCGAATCTGCGGCGGCGAAGTGGGGCGAGAAACACCCCGATGAAGACGTCGATCATCCCGCACCGCCCGGAGTCAGCGAAGACGAGGACATTGTCCCCAACCGCCATTCGGCCAGTGCCGAAGCGGCCTCGCTGAAGTGGCACGAGCGGCACGAGGAGAGCTAGCGGCGGCCGGTTCGCCGAATAGCTCCCGGCTTGAGACGAAGCGACCAGGGAACTACCGAACGAGAGAACGCAAACGGTCAGCGAGGAGAGGGAGCATGGCGGATCAGCGGCGAGATGGTCCGGGCGATGCCCGGCAGCGCTATGAGGAGGCAGAGAGCCGTACCGCGCAGGCCTTTGAAAAGGTCGTCTCGCGCGGGAGCTTCGGCGAACTGCTGGCATGGATGACCGAGAACGTCGTCGCGGTGACGAAGATCAGCGGCGACGTGTTCGACCTGACGTTGAGGAACCTGCGGCTCGCTGGCCGCCAGGACATCACCCGGCTGGCGCGTCAGCTCAATCGAACCGAGGACAAATTGGAGCTCGTGCTCCAAGAGGTCGAACAGCTGCAGGAAAAGCTCGCGCGCGACGCGGAAGGAGGTAACTCTTCCGCACGAAGCAACCGCAGGAGCCGGAACGGCTCCGGCAGCAGCCGGGCGCCGAGCGGCTCCCGTGGCAGCGGTCGCGGTGCCCAGGAGCGAACATGAGCGTCGCCGAGGACCTGGCGAGGGCGCCGACCGCAGCGGTCGAGTTCGCGAACATCGTCCTCACCCAGAACGACGCCCTCGTAGGGACCAGCCCCAAGGACGTCGTCTGGACCCACCGCAAGACGACGCTGTACCGCTACCGAAGCGATCGCCGCCGTCATCCGATCCCGGTGCTGCTGGTGTTCGCCCTCATCAACCGTCCCGACATCTTCGACCTGCGGTCGGGCAACTCGTTCGTCGAGTTCCTGCTCGACGAGGGCTTCGACGTGTTCCTGATCGACTGGGGATATCCGGAGGAAGAGGACGCCGACGTCGGCCTGGAGGCATATGTCTGCGACGAGTTGCACTGGGGCATCCGCGAGGTGCTGCGCGCCAGCGCCCAGCAGGAGCTGAGCCTGCTCGGGTGGTGCATCGGCGGCACCCTGTGCGTCATGTACGCCGGCTGGCAGCCCGAGAACGCGGTTCGCAACATGGCGCTGCTGACCACACCGGTCGACCCAACCGGATCGTTGTACGACACCTGGGTCGGCAGGGACTCATTCGACGTCGACTACATCGCGGACGGCTACAAGGCGGTCCCGGGGCAATTGATCGACTGGGCCAACAAGCTGATGAAGCCCGTGACCAATTACTGGACGACCTACCGCCGGCTGTGGGAGGAAGTGCTGGCGGGAAAAGCCAAGCGAGAGGCATACCAGCCGATGGCCCGCTGGATCGCCGACAACCCGCCGTTTCCGGCGCGGGCGTTCAACGATTGGATCACCTGGATGTACAAGGAGAAGCGCCTGGTCCGCGGGCGCATGCGATTGCGCGGTCAACGAGTGGACCTGGGGCGCGTCGACCAGGCGCTCCTGGTGGTCACCGCCGGCGCTGACCACATCGCGCCGCCGGCGGGAACCAAGCCGCTGCTCGGGCTCGTCTCGAGCAGCGATGTGACGTGCATCGATCGACCCGGGGGACACATCGGGTTGATGGCCGGATCGAAGGCGCGCCAGGAGATCTGGCCCGACATCGCGCAGTGGCTGGAGGGCCGCTCGCAGACTACGAGGAAAGGGTGAAGCAATGGCAACCGCAGAGACACGAGAGCAGCCCCAGGTCGTCGCTGGCGAGAAGCTGAAGGACCGGGTGGCGCTGGTCACCGGCGGGACACGGGGAATCGGTGCGGCGATCTGCCGCAGCCTCGCCAATCAGGGCGCGTCGGTGGCCGCCGGCTATGGGCGCGACCAGGAGCGCGCGCGCAGCTTCCAGAACGAGCTCTCGAAGCTCGGGATCGCCGCCAGCATCCATCAGGGCAACGTCGCCTCCGCGGATGACTGCAAGCGGACGGTCGCGGACGTGATCGAACAGCACGGACGTCTCGACATCCTCGTCAACAACGCGGGGATCACGCTCGATAAGCCGATTCTGAAGATGGCCGACGATGACTGGTACAAGGTGCTTGCCGTCAATCTGTCGGGAGCGTTCTTCATGTCGAAGATGGCCCTCGAGCACATGCTCGACCGCGGCACGGGACGGATCGTGAACATCTCCTCGATCGTGGGACAGATCGGGAACATCGGTCAGACGAACTACGCCGCCTCGAAATCGGGCATGTTCGGCCTGACCAAAACGCTCGCCCGCGAGGCAGCGTTCAACCTCCAGAAGGCCGGCAAGCTGGACTCGCACGGGATCGGCCTGACGGTCAACGCGGTGGCGCCCGGATTCATCGAGACCGAGATGCTGGACACGATTCCTGACAAGGTGCTCGATCGGATCCGCTCGCAGGTTCCGCTCGGCCGTCTGGGGCGTCCCGACGAGGTCGCTCGGGTCGTTCATTTCCTGTGCGCCGACGCCTCCGCGTACATAACCGGTCAGGCGTGGGCGGTGAACGGCGGTCAAGAGATGTGACCGGGGCCTGGCTGGCTCCCTGAGGTCGGTCAGCTCGCCGCCAGCGCTTGCCGGAGGTCGGCGACCAGGTCGTCCGGTTCCTCGACGCCGCAGCTGAGCCGTATGAGGTCAGATGGGACCGCGGCCCCCGAGTCCTCGACGGACTGGTGGGTCATGACCTGTGGCACCTCGATCAGCGACTCGACGCCGCCCAGCGACTCGGCGAGCGTGAACAGCCGAGTGCGGGCCGCGATCGACGCTGCGTCTGGATGTCGGAAGCTGACCATGCCGCTGAACCCCGGCCAGGCCACGTCGCGGACCTCCGGCGTCGCCCGCAGCAGCGCGGTGACCGCCGCCGCGCTGCGTGCGTGGGCATCCATCCGCAGATGAAGTGTGCGCAGGCCACGGTGAACGAGGAAGCAGTCGAACGGTCCCGGCACCGCGCCGACCGCGTTCTGGACGAACCGCAGGCGCTCGTACCACTCGGGCGAGCGGGCGACGACCACGCCCCCGACGACGTCGGAGTGACCCCCGAGGTACTTGGTCGTCGAGTGCACGACGAAGTCCGCTCCCAGCTCGAGCGGACGCTGATTCGCGGGTGTCGCGAACGTATTGTCGACGGCGACCAGCGCTTCCCGCTGCCTCTGCACCACGCCCTCGATGTCGATCACATTGAGCAGGGGGTTGGTGGGACTCTCGACCCAGACCAGCCTCGTTTCGTTTCGCATCATCCGCTCGAGCGCGGCCAGGTCCGTCTGGTCGACCAGATCGAACCCGAGCCCCCAGCGGGTCATCACCTTGTCCACGAGTCTGTAGGTGCCGCCGTACAGGTCGGCCGGCAACACGATGTGGGAGCTCGGCGCGCAGACGACCGTGATCAACGCGTGCTCGGCGGCGAGACCCGACGCGAACGCCACCGCGAGACCTCCCTCGAGCTCGCCGAGGGCCTGCTCGAGGGCTCTCCGCGTCGGATTGGCGGAGCGGGCATAGTCGTAGTCCTCGATGAACTCGCCGGGCCTGCGCTGGGCGTAGGTGGAGGTCTGGTGGATCGCGGGGATCACCGACCCGAACGCCGGGTCCGGCGTCAGGCCCGCGTGAACGGCTCGGGTCGCAAACGCGTCACGCCGCGGCTCGGGATCGGTCACGAAGCCAATGCTTCCAGCAAATCCGTGCGGGTGACGAGGCCCTCGGCGCGGCCGTTGCGGGTGACCAGCAGCGCCTGCTGATCCGCGACCAGCAGCTCGACCGCGTCACGGACGGGATCCTCGATGGAGACGGCCGGGAACGGTGGTTCCATCACTTCGACGATCTCGGCGTCAAGCAGCGATGGGTCATCGGCGGCGTGCTTGAGCAATCCCCGTTCACCGATCGCTCCGACCACCGTCGCGGGATCGTTGGCGCTCACGACGGGCAGTTGTGACACGCGATGCTCGTGCAGGAGCGCGACGGCGTCGCGGACGCGATAATGGGTCTGCACGGTCACCAGCGGTGGGATTTCGCCGGCGTCGCGCTTGCGCGCGAGCACGTCGCCGACGAGCAGCGTCGTATCGCGCTCGAGGAACCCGTACTGGCGCATCCAGGCGTCGGAATAGATCTTCGACAGGTACGAGCGGCCGCCGTCGGGGAGGATCACCACGATCAGCGCGTCGGGATCCTCGAGCTCCGCGGCGATCTCGAGTGCGGCGTGGAGCGCGAGGCCGCCCGATCCACCGGCGAGGATGCCCTCGAGCTGGGCGAGCCGCCGGGTGGTCAGGAACGCGTCGCGATCGGAGACCATGACCCAGCGGTCGACCACCGTTCGATCGAACGTCTGCGGCCAGAAATCCTCGCCCACGCCCTCGACCAGATACGGGTGGACGTTCTCAGGGCCCTGGGAGTAGATCGAACCCTCGGGATCGGCTCCGACGACGACGAGCTCGGGCTTGCGCTCGCGCAGGTAGTGGGCCGTGCCGGTGATGGTGCCGCCGGTGCCGACGCCGGTGACGAGGTGCGTGATCTGACCCGCGGTCTGCTCCCACAGCTCCGGTCCGGTCGACCCGTAGTGGGCCCGCGGATTTGCCTGGTTGGAGTACTGGTTGGGCTGAAACGCGCCGGAAATCTCGTCGGTCAATCGATCCGCGACCCGATAGTAGGACTGCGGCGAGTCGGGCGGGACGTCGGTGGGGGCGAGGACGACCTCGGCGCCGTAGGCGCGCAACAGATCGATCTTCTCACGCGACATCTTGTCCGGCATCACCGCGATCACGCGGTAGCCCTTCAGCCGGGCCGCGATCGCGAGACCCGTGCCGGTGTTGCCCGAGGTCGGCTCGACGATCGTGCCGCCGGGACGCAGCCGGCCGTCGAGCTCGGCGGCCTCGATCAGCGCGACGGCGACGCGGTCTTTGATCGATCCGCCGGGATTGAACGCCTCGAGCTTCGCGACCAGCCGGGGACGCACGCCGGCGCCAATGCGCGAGAGTCGAACGAGCGGGGTGTTGCCGATCGTGTCGAGGATCGAGTCCTTGAGGACGGTCACCAGGGCGGTCTCGAGCATGGCGACAGTCTGATGATTCTACAGTTATCCCGCAAGCCACCGAAGATTATGCGATAATCCCTGGACTAAGCGGATAATGTTCGCTTCGAGCCGGAAAGTCCGCTTCATGCTGAATCATCCACAGCCCGCCGTCGATGCCGTCGACACAGCAATGCTCGAGCTCCTCGCCGAGGATGCCCGGATCACCAACCAACGCCTCGCGGAGCGGGTCGGCGTAGCGCCGTCCACCGCGCTCGCCCGCCTGCGCTCACTGCGCGCGCGGGGAGTGATCCGTGGGTTCCACGCGGAGGTCGACCTCGCCGCCCTCGGCAGACCACTTCAGGCGTTGATCGCCGTGCAACTCGCGGTGCATACACGAGACCAGATCGACGCGTTCACCGACGCCGTTCGTCAGCTTCCGGGCGTGCTGATGGTGTTCCACCTGACCGGCGTCACCGACTATCTGGTCTGGGTGGCGGCAGCCGACGCCCAGGATTTGCGGGAGTTCGTCGTCGATCATCTCGCCACGCATCCATCGGTGTCGCATGCCGAGACCTCGCTGATCTATGAGCACCGCCGGGGGCCGGGGATCTGGGGCGCGGCCGACCCGGCGTGACGCGGAGCGGCGGGGGTCAGGGTGCTTGTGGGGACGGAATTCGGATGGGACGCCGGCGCGGTCGAGCGGGCCTAGATCGTCGCGGCTCTGCGCTGCCTGCGGGCGTCGTCCACCCGCACGACGTCCCACGCGAGCCCGGACAGCTCGAGCATCCGAATCACTCCGGCGGACGGGTCGATCTGCCAGCGGCGAAGGCCGTGCCGATAGGAGGTCGGAAACGCGTGGTGGTTGTTGTGCCAGGCCTCCCCCCAGGTGGGTATCGCCAGCCAGGCCAGGTTTCTCGATTCGTCGTTTGTGTCGTAGTCGCGACGACCGAAGAAGTGGCAGAGCGAGTTGATGCTGAAGGTCGCGTGGTGAAGCAGGAAGATCCGGGCCGCCCCGCCCCAGAGCAGTGCGGTGAGCCCGCCGATGATCGATCCGCTGAGCGCGACGCCGAGCCCGAAGGCAAACGCGAGCCCGGCGATCACCCACACCACGAACGTGCGATCGACGAACCGGATGATCGGGTCGGCGAGCAGATCCTTGGCGTAGCGGTGCTCGTCGGCGACCTCCATGTCGCTGAACACCCAGCCGATGTGCGCGTGCAGAAGCCCGCTGATGGCGCCGCGCCACCCACATCCGTGGCCGACATGAGGGCTGTGGGGGTCGCCGTCGAGGTCGGAGAATTGGTGGTGCTTGCGGTGGGTCGCGACCCAGTCGATCACCGGCCCCTCTGCCGCCGCAGAGCCGAGTGCGGCGAACGCGCCACGCAGCAGACCGCTGGTCTTGAAGCTGCGGTGAGTCAGCAATCGGTGAAAGCCGACCGTCACCCCGGTCCCGATTCCCACGTAGCAGATGACGAGTACGAGGATGTCCCTCCAGTCGAACAGCTTGCCGACCCAGCCGAACCACATACCAACCGCGAGCATCAGCGGCGGGACAGCTGTCACAACCCCGCTGGCCACTCGGTCGAGCAACGGCATCGATACCGGGCGCACGGCGGACGTGCTCTCAGCACGCGTAAGGGATGTCATCGTGCCTCCTTTGAGGCGGTCAGTGGGCCGATACAGGACGCGCGCGATCGAGAGGGACCTCGCACCACACACGGGTAGTGCCTGCAGCTTCGCGCACGACCCCCCATGCCAGAGACAATTGGTCCACCAGACGCAGGCCAAACCCGCCGGTGCTCACGGGATCGGCCGGGAGAAGGCGAGGTTCGGGCCCCGAACCTGGGTCGATGACGGCAATCCGCACCCGGTCGGAAAGCGTCGTCAGCTCCAGGAAGAGCGATCCGTGACTGCCGACCTCCGCGTGTCGCACGCTGTTGGTGACCAGCTCGCTGACAATCAGTGCGGCATCCCCCTGTTGGGCGCCGGGTAGCTCCCGATCGAGCTGCGAACGCACATATCTTCGGGCTCGCTCGGGCGCACCGTCACCGCCGCGAATCCAGATCGCGCTCGGCGATGAGCTACCGGGCGGCTGGCTCGCCACCGCGGTCAAGATCGTCCGCCTCCGCGTGCCCCCGGCGTCGCGGCCCGCCCCGGCCGCGACGCCGCGCCTTCGAGCAAGGCCGTACGTCTTGATGTGAGCGCACGGCCGACGCACCAGGATCGCCTCGAAGCTGATCGCAAGCGACCCTGCCTTGAGCTGGTCCCGCATGAGCGGCTCACGTCCGAGGATTTGTCCGTCGCGTTCGGGGTCACGAGTACTCGTGCGCGCTCCCCGGACGCAACATCGCGGTCACGCACGAGGAGCTCGACCTCCGCAAGCCAATCGAGGGAAGTCGCTTCCCTGAACAGGTGCGGAGGCTGATCTTCCTGTGCTTGCGGCGCGTACGCGGACGGAGATTCACACATGAACGGTCCCGGCCAAGATGGTCAGAAACAACGTCTCGTGACGGACCGGGAGGTGGCGGTCGACCGCGCGGCCGCCAGTTTCGTTCCGCGCCTAGCGCAACAACTCGACACGCGATCGGTGACCGCGTTACGAATCGCACGAGCGAGTATACCCTCCGACGGCGGCGAAGCAAACCCATCGGCCAGAGATCTGACCGCCCCGTCGGCCAGACGTCTGACCTCGCGGCGAAGCCGCGCAGGCGTTATGCTGGTTTCACAAGGTTCGCTTGGGCGCTCTCCGATCTCTCGGCCCGCGTGGGTTACCCACAGACGAGACGGGGAGATGGAGGTTCGTGTGAGATCCGAGGAACGCTTGTCTGGAGGTGCGCTGAATGCCGCGCTTGCGAACGAGCTCGGCAAGCTCATTGCCGACTTCACCGGGCGGGGTGCGACGAGGTCGCGCGCCGTCGTCAACCAGGACCTCGTCGTATGCGTGTTCGAGGATTCTGCAACGAGGTCCGAGCAAAATCTGGTTTCCGCCGGCAAGGCCGACCTCGTACGGTTCCAGCGCGACGCGCTTCAACGCGCGATGGGTCCGCAGCTGATCGCCGCCGTCGAGCGGCTCACCGGGCGCAGCGTGCACACCTTCATGAGCGGGACCGACGAGTTCGGCGGGTCCTCGATCGAGGCGTTCGTGCTCGACCCCGACGGCGCGGGAGGGGCCGAGCCGACGGCCGATTGACGTCCGGCGTCTTGGTGCTACGCTCAGCGTCGACAGGGCTGATGCGGGCCTCCTCTCGCATCTGCCAGGTCACATAATCGACGACACCGGACGGTCGACACCTCGCGGGTCTTGCCGGACTTAGGAGCGAGCGGGTGGAAAGCCCAGCACCAGACGAATCGCTAGTACCTCTCGAGGGCGGGAGGCTCCTGGCAGCGATTTCGACGAGCTTCGTCGCGATCCTGCGCGAACACTACGGTCGCGGGCCGATGAGGGCCAAGACCTACGCGCTCGACGACATCATCGTCGTGGTCATGCGCGGGAGCGGTTTTACGCCCCTCGAGCAGACGATCATGGACAGCGGCGAGCCCACGCGCGTGGTCGCGATGCGCGAGGACTTTCAGCGGGTCATGGCGGAGCGCTACAAGGAGACGATCCATGAGCTGACCGGCTGCAACGTCGTCGCCTTCCTCTCTCAGGCGCACGTCGAGCCGGACATCACGATCGAGATCTTCTTCATCGACGGGCCGCTTCCCGGGTTCGGCGCCGTCGAGGTCACTGACCCCGAACAAACGCGTCCCCTGCAAGCG
>CAVYFE010000004.1:0-316137 GCA_963767695.1 uncultured Solirubrobacterales bacterium | reverse complement strand
ACTTAGACGCGCCTGGTAATCGGACACATTCGACGGGTGTTGCGTTTCCCACAAGCGCGGCCCGCAGTGGTATGCGAAGCACCGGCTGCCGGACGGGCGCCAGGTGCACAAGCGCCTAGGTCCGGCGTGGACGGGACGCGGCCGGCCACCGTCTGGCTGCTTCACAAGCGGATCGCGGAGGACTGGCTGCGCTCGACCCTCGAGCAGGCCCGCCGCGGCGAGCTGCATGGGATGGTGCGCACCGGAGCGCGCTTCGCCGACGCGGCCGGCGGAGTACCTGCGCTACGTCAGGCGCGCCTGTGCACGATCAACACGGTACGCCCCGAATGCGCCGCGACGGCGCCCGCCACGCTGCCGAGGAAAACGCCTGCGAGACCGCTCTTGCCGTGGGAGCCGAGCACGATCAGGCTCGCGTCGCGGTCGTCGGCGACGCGGGCGATCCCCTTCCACGTGGTCGCTTCCTTGAGCGCGAGACTGTGGGCGCGGAAGCCGGCGGCTTGCGCCATCGAGGCTCCCTGCGCGGCGGTTTCCTCGGCAGCTTTTCTGACCTCGTCGCTTGCCGCCGCGTCGAACTGGACCTCGTGCGCTGGGATGAACCCAACCCCGTACGGACGCCATACGGTCAGCACGACGGCATCCCGTCCCGGCTCAAGCTGGCGGCCCGCCTCCTCGATCGCGAGCCCGGCCAGATCCGAGCCGTCGTAGGCGAACAGCACAGGGCCAAGGTCGCCGGCACTCACGTCACTGCGCCAGCCTGACGGTCGGCCGCGGGCGCAGCCGAGTCCCCGTCGCGCGGGCCGCCGTATTGTCCGCCCGCGTCACAGGCGAGCGGTTCGGTGAGAACCGTCGCCCCGGAGGAGTCACGGATTCGGTCCAGCAGCGGCGGCGAGTACCAAGCCGGGGCCTCACCGCTCATCCATACCTCCAGCACCGGCGCCGGCGGGCGCACCCGACCCAGCGCATAGAGGGAGACCGCGAACAGCGTGCCGCCGGTCGCGATCCCGAAGCAGATCCACAGCGCGGTGTGAGTGCCGGCCGCCCGGCTCCCTCCGACGGTCGCGGCCACGTGCGCCAATACCGGGCGACCGCGAATGCGGCGACCGCCCGCAGCAGCTCGATGATCGCGAACACGCGCTGCAGGGCGTTGTTGCGCAGCGAGAAGCCGGCGATGAAGAGCGCCGGCGCCACCGAGCCGCCGACGCCGAGTCCGATTAGTCCAGAGCCGAGCGCCATGAGCAGGGACGTGGGCGGGAGCTGAGACTGAAGTACCAGGATCCCCGCGATCAGCGAGAGCATGCCGCCGAGCACGAGGTAGTGAAGACCCCGGGTCCGGAAGACAACCCCAAGCAGCACTGCGGTGATCAGCGCAGCGATGAACTCGGGGAACTGAAGCAGCCCCAGGTGCACAGGAGTGAACTTGTTCTGTGAGCAGGACGGCCGCCAGCGCGACCGCGGATATAGAACTCGCCGCGGCGCACATCGCAACCACGATCCCGCTCACTGGGAGCGTGCTGGCGAGCGGGCGAATGCACAGCAGCGGTCGCTTGGCGCGGTACTGGTACACCAAGAGAACCACGATCAACGCCAGCCCACCTGCCAGCGGCACGAGCGTCACGGCGTCCAGGAACGAGTGGGTGAGCAGCTCCGAGGCGCCGTAGAACAGGGCCACGCAGCCCGCGGCGGCCAGTCCGACCGGGAGAGGGTTGCGAGTGGCGCTGCGGTCAGCCGGCGGGGCGTCCTGAAAGGTCAGCAGCGACAGCACCAGCGCCGCCGCGGCGATGCCCGCGATGATCCAAAACAATGGACGCCACCCGTTGGCTTGCGCCTGGATGCCGCCCACAAGCGGCCCGAGCGCGACTGCTCCGAAGATGCAGACATTGAGGATCATCGCCGTCCAGCGCAGCTTCGAGATGGAAAACGCGACGACGAGTGGGGGGACGGCCGCAATCAGCAGCAGGCTGGTGCAGAGGCCCTGCAACACGTGGCCGGCGATGAACAAGCCCGCGTCGGGAGCGGCCGCCGCGAGCACGGAGCCGAGTACCAGCAGCGCGGCATAGAGGACCAGCATCCGACGCTGGGGAAGATGCTGAGCCAACAGCACAGCCAGGACCGTCCCCACGGCATAGCCGGCGTTGGCCATGCCCGAGGTCAGACTCATCGCCTGAAGACTCATATGCAGGTCCCTGGCGATGATCGGAGTGATCGGCTGCAGTGCCGCCGAGAGCGCCAGGTACGGGACCAGGGCGAAGATCACCATGGCCGCGGCCGCCGGATAACGGCCGGTCCAGGGGCCCTGTCGCATCAGTCGATCTCCCAGTCCACGGCGGCCATCCCATCATAGGCTTACGGCGCGCCGACGAGCGATTGGCTGCTCAGCTGCGGCCCGATCAACGAGAGTCCGCGGCGGACACCCGATCAGCGGCGGTGTTGCGCTGATGCCAGAGGGGTAAAGCAGTGGCGGCCTGGAGACCTCCTCCAGGCGGATGAAACTCGAGACCGCGGCGCCCGCCGGGGCAAGCACGAAGCCGACAGGGACCAGGGCCGACTCGGCCATGTGTCGTCGCCGAAGCGCTCGCCCGCGCATGCCCACGAGAGGATGAACGGAATCGTCAGTCCCGAGTCGGCGGCTCATGCCTGCGAGCGGCCAGCAGTGCGTTGAGCGTCACGCCCGATTGCCTCCGATGGCACCTTCGGGAATTTCGTCGGGCCAGCGTATCGTCCTCCCGGCCAGTGGCGCGCCTCGGACAGGAGACTTAAGAAATGCGAATCCATCAACTGCGCAGCGCGACGTTCGTCTTGGAGGCGGCGGAACGGCGCGTGCTCGTTGATCCGATGCTTGGCGCGAAGGGCACCGTGTTGCCGCCGCTTGCGTTTATCCGGCACAAGCCCCGGCGCAACCCGACGGTCGACCTGCCGGCCAACACGGAGCAGATGCTCATCGATCTGGACGCGGCGCTCGTCACACACTGCCGCCGGCGGCACGATGACCATCTCGACAAGCAGGCCCATGGCCTGCTGCGCAGGCGCGACCTGCCGGTCTACTGCCACTCGCTCGACGCTGGCTTTCTGCGGAAGCACGGGTTGCGCACAGAGCCCATGACGCCCCATGAGCCGCGCGACTTCTTCGGTGGCACGATCACCGCATTTCATGCCGTTCACGGCTACGGGTTGTTAGCGAAGGTGATGGGGCCCGGCGTCGGCTATCTGATCGAGCTGCCCGGCGAGCCGAGCCTTTACCTGTCAGGGGATACGGTGCTGACGGCTGAAATTCGCTCGGTGCTCACCGACCGACGCCCCGACGTCGCAGTAATGCATGCGGGAAGCGCGAGCACCGATATCGGGCGCCCGATACTAATGCCCATGGACGAGCTGCTCGAGTTCGTCCGACTGGCCCCTGGGCGCGTGGTGGCCAACCATCTGGAAGCGCTCAACCACTGTCCGACGACCGGCGCGCAGCTCAGCGCGGAGCTTGAAGCGGCCGGTCTCCGCGACCGGGTGCTCATCCCGGACGACGGTGAGACGATCGAGTTATAGACCCATACGCCCACCACCTGGCGGACCACAGCGCTGGCGCCGCGCTCGCGACCTGCTTCACCGCTCCCGCGCTCGGCAACCCGCTGAAGCTCGAGCGGCACGCCGCGCGTGCCCTGGTCCCGCTCCGCGAAGCGAGTCAGCGGCGGCGACCGAAGGCGACCAGGTGCTTGCGCAGATTCGCACCACGCGGGCGTCGGCAAACAGCCCTTTGCGGGAGCATCCGGTCGTGGCGATCTTCGGAAGGTTGGTCGCTAACGGGCCATATGTTCACGTTTCGCGGCCAGCACCTGATCCAGAGCGACGGCGCGGAGCTGCTTCCCCTCAGATCGATGACCAGCAGGCGCTGCTAGCCCGCTCCAGCAGGGCTGCCGAGCGCCTTGGCCTTGATCGCGTCGAACTCGGCCTGGGTGATTGTGCCGCTGTCGAGAAGCTTCTTGGCCGTCTCGATCTCGCTTGCCGAGCCGCCTTTATCGGCAGCCTGGCGGACGTACTGGTCGAACTGCGCTTGCGCTGCCTGAGTTTGCTTTTCGCTTCGCTCTGCCATTCCATCGTGATTGAGGATCACGTAGGCCAACACGCCGATCCACGGAAGGAGCACGATGACGACCACCCACGCAGCTTTGCCCCAGCCCGAGATGTCGCGACGTCGGAATAGATCGCTGAACACGACGATCGCGATCCAGATGAAGAGGACCCACGCAAAGATGATGAGGATGTCCCAGAGGACGTTCAGGAAGGGATACGACGATGCAGTGATCAGCAATGGGGCTCGCCTCCGGTCGTTCCGTTTGAAGCGCGTTTCTCCATTCGGCGCCCGGGAGCATGCGCCCCGGCGGCTGCAGCCGCATCACCTAGATCGGATGAGGGCGCTCACCTGGAAGACCCAGACCGCCTTGCCGCCGCTTCGATCGACACGCGGTAGCGGATTCGTCTGGCGCGACGGAAGCTCTGGGGGCCGCGCCGTATCGAGCGCGGCGGATCCGATTTAAGGAGGGTCATGTCTCGGAGCCACTCGATGCTGCCGGTCGTCGTCGATCGCCGGCCACGCTGGGAGCACGTGGGGTTCGTGGCAGCGGCATCGTCTCCAGTTGCCGATCGGTCCGTTCCTTTGTGTCGTTGAAGGCCTTACTCGTGGACGCGCCTGGTCACAGACCGGCGCGCGAGCCGGACTGCGGGGCTTGGCTGATGCGGCGGGCCTGCGGCGGCGGTTCGCTCCTCACCACCTACGTCATGCTCATGCGGTCGAGATGGCTCGAGAGGGTGTGCGCTGCCGGTCGTCCAGCGCCAGTTGGGTCATGCCCATCGCGGCGTGACCAGTACGTATCTGCAGATAATCGATACCAGCGAGATCATCGACACGATCCACGCGCGCCGCCCCCCATGCTCCCCGCCAGCGCCGGGCTTCGGTTCCGAGAACGCCGCCAGCAGATGAGCCGGAAGTGGGAGCAGTCAGTCTGCCTCCCAAGCTTCGCGCAGGCCGGGGGTGCTGAGGTCCCAGTCGGGGCGGATCTCGCTTATCACGGCCCTCAGGTCGTGCCACAGGCCAACGAATGAGGGCCCCCCAGAACCAGTTGCCGTGTAGATGCTGTGGATGACGAGCCGTGGCTTGAGCACGAGGGTGTGGGGGATCATCGGTCGTTCTCGGCGTTCGTGTACTCCTGGATTTCAGGCTCGTCGCCTCGCAGGGTGCCCCAAGTCCACGCGCAGCCAGCGCCGCGGCGCAAATGCTCTCCGGGGCGCGCCGCCTCCCACAACGATGACGTCCTAGTCGCTGCTCACGTCGGCAGCTCCTCGCCGCCCTGCTCCGCCGCGATGTACGCGGCGTACCACTCGGGCCAGTTCGCATCGGCCTGCCCGGTGCGCTTCTCGTGCTCGCCGTGGGCGGCCTCCGCCCGCCGAAGCGCGCTTGCCAGGTCCGCGGTGGATGCGAATGCCGTTTCAGCCCCGGCCACGTGGCCTGGCAGTCGAGTCGTGACTTCCTGAAGCAGCCAGCCGTTACCGTCAGGGTCGGTGAACGTTGCAAAGGAGCCGTAGCTCGAGTGATCTAGTGCCGGCCCGCTCGCGCGGCCGCTCGTGTCGCCCAGCTGGAACTGAGCGCCCGGCGTCTCTGGGTGGAACACCTCGCTGACCTCGACACCGTGGGCGACGAGCGCGTTCCGCGCGGCCTCGATATCGGAGACGATCAGGTAGAGACCCTGGGCCGAGCCCGGCGCAGCCGATGTCTTTTTCGTGCCGAATTGGATCGAGCAGCCCGACCCGGGCGGTGTGAACTGGACGCCCCGGAAGCCGTTGTCGAACTGAAAGTCGGCGTCGAGCCTCCATCCGAGGCCCCCATAGAACGCCTTCGCACGGTCGACGTCGGAGACGGGGATGACGACGACCTCGAGCTTCAGGTCGACTTGCCCGTCGCGCGCGATCCCACCTGCGTCGCTACCACTGACCTCCGTCGTGCTCATGTGACCTCCATCGGTTGGTGGCGTAGTGACACGGCGACGCGGCCTTGCCGACCCGCGCGACGCGCGGCACGCCGGAAGCGACGCAGCGAACCCCGCGCTGCGGAGGATGGCACAAGCCCGCTCCAAGTCGCCCCTCGGCGTTTTGACCGAGGACGCCTGTTGACAGTGGCAACACTGGCCCTCAGCAGCAGCTCCTGGGCGTGGCGACCGACGGACTCCTCCTTCGCCTCGCTGTGGAAGCAACGAAAGCCTCGGAAGCAGCCTATGAGACGCTCGCTTCGAAACGGCAGCACGATCGAGACCGGTTCCCGATGAGACGTCTGGTCGACGATCCCCACAGCGCCGCGCGC
This sequence comes from uncultured Solirubrobacterales bacterium, assembly GCA_963767695.1. Taxonomy (GTDB): domain Bacteria; phylum Actinomycetota; class Thermoleophilia; order Solirubrobacterales; family Solirubrobacteraceae; genus Palsa-465. The sequence continues at coordinate 309,797 of CAVYFE010000004.1, read as the reverse complement.
TGGGAGTAAGGTGCGCGCACACCAGGTTCCAGACGGGAGGTCGTGATGCGGAGGAAGGGCGCACGGTTCTGGATCGTGGCGGCGCTAGTGGTGGCAGCGCTGCCGATGCTCGGCGGCATGGCGCTGGCCGCGAAGTCGGTCAAACGCCACCGCAGCCTGTCGGCGGCGCGAGTGCTGGCCGACCAGTCGAGATCGCCCGTGCGGGTGATTGTCCTGCTGCGCAACCAGGACCGGAACCTTCCTCCCAACGCGCACCTGGTCCGAGCGCGGGCCGCCGCGCTCGGCGCCCAGCAGGGGCCGCTGCTGGCCGCAGTGCGCTCCTCCGGCGGGGGCGTCACCCACAGCTTCCGCACGATCAACGCGTTCTCGGCGGTGGTCTCCCGCGCCGAGCGGGCGCGGCTGGCCGCCGACCCCAATGTCGCCGAGGTCCTGCCCGACAGCTATGTCCCGGCTCCGGACCCCACGGGGTCGCCGACGTCCGGCGCGGCCGTCGTCACCGGCAGTGGTACACCCGCGGGTGGTGGGGCAGCGACCACGGCGGCGGGCGCGCCGACGCTCCCGGGATCGACCGATCCCGGCAGCGGCACCGCCATCGCCGCCGGGAGCGGGCAGATCTGCCCGTCGAACGCGGCTCATCCGATTGTCGCGCCGGAGGGGCTGTCGCTGATCAACGCTCCCCAGGCTCAGCAGATCGCGACCGGCGCCGGCGTCAAGGTCGCGTTCATCGCCGAGGGCATCGACGTCAACAACCCGGACTTCGTCCGGCCCGACGGATCGCACGTGATCGTCGACTACCGTGACTTCACTGGCCAGGGCCCGAACGCGCCGACCACCGGCGCCGAGGCGTTCGGCGACGCGTCCACGATCGCCGCGCAGGAGCGGGTCCTCCACGACCTGTCGCAGTTCACCAACCCGTCGCATCCGTTGCCGCACGGCTGCGACATCGTTCTGGAGGGCGTCGCCCCCGGCGCGTCGCTGGTGGCGATGAAGGTGTTCCCCACCTACAACGGAATCGGCACCGGCGCTTACACCTCCACGATCATCCAGGGCATGGACTGGGCGGTCGCCGTCGACCACGTCGACGTTCTCAACGAGTCGTTCGGCAGCTCCCCGGTGCCGGACACGTTCCAGGACGTGGCCAAGAACTTCAACGCTTTGGCCGAGCAGGCGGGCGTGGTCGTCACCGCCGCGACCGGCGACCAGGGCACCGCCAACACGATCGGCTCCCCCGCCAGCGGCCCGGCCGGCATCGCCGCCGGCGCCACGACTCAGTTCCAGGGACTGGCCCAGACGACCCGCGGCGGCTACCAGTTGAGCCCCCACGGCTGGCTGAACGACAACATCGCCAACTTCAGCTCCTCGGGCTTCACCCAGACGGGCAAGACGCTCGACCTCGTCGCCCCCGGCAACGAGAGCTTCGAGACGTGCACGGCGAGTCCCGAGTACGGCGACTGCGTGAACCTCGCCGGGCAGCCGTCGAGCCTCTCGACGTTCGGCGGGACGAGCGAGTCGGCGCCGATGACCGCCGGCGTCGCGGCACTCGTCATCCAGGCCTACCGGCAGACGCACGGTGGGGCGAGCCCGTCACCGGAGCTCGTCAAACAGCTGATCGTTTCCAACGCCGACGACCTCAACATCCCCAGCGACGAGCAGGGCGCCGGCGAGCTGAACGCGCTTGCAGCCGTGCAGGCCGCGCAGTCCTATGGCCGCACCGGCGCGGCGGTCGGCGACGGCCGCCTGGTCAACCCGACGCAGCTGGACCTGGCCGCGCCCGCCGGCTCGGCGACCGGCTCGGACGTCACTGTCACCAATGACAGCGCCGCTCCCGAGAGGTTCGCCGCCCACCTGCGCAGGCTCGAGGCGCCGATGACCGACAACCACGGCACGGTGACGCTGAACACGGCGACCGACCCGCGGTACCTCGACTACAAGGGCGTTCCGCAGTCGTACGTGGAGTTTAAGTTCACTGTGCCGGCCGGGGCTGACCGGCTCGACGGGTCGATCGCGTGGCCGGGCAACCAGAACCCGGCGCAGCCAGGACAGACGGTGAACATGACGCTGTTTGACCCCCAGGGGCGGATGGCGGCGTTTACCTACCAGTCGAACGGGAGCGGCTCCAACTTCGGCCACATCGACGTTCGCAATCCCAGCGCCGGGACGTGGACGGCCGCGATCTTCACGCCGAACACGACCAACGCCTTCAACGGCGCGGTGCACTACGACCTGTCGAGCTCGCGGTTCGGCACGCTTGGGAGCGTCACGCCGTCGACGGTGACGCTGGCGCCCGGGCACAGCGCCGCGCTGCGCGTGAGCCTCACGGCTCCCGGTGTGCCCGGCGACTACAGCCGGGACCTGGAGCTCACCGGCAGCTCGGGCAAGACGACCGTCGTCCCGATCGTCTTGAGGTCGCGGGTCGCGCTCACCGGCGGGCGCGGCAGCTTCAGCGGCACGATCACCGGCGGCAACGGCAACGGCTTCCCCGCGCGCGAGGACAACTTCGCGTTCGACATCCCGCGGGGCGCGCCCGCCGTCAATGTCCAGTTCACGCTGCCGAGCGACCCCAACACGTTCGTGACGGCGTTCTTGACGTCGGCGACCGGGCAGGCGCTAGCCCAGCAGCTGCCGGTCCAGAGCTCCGCCGGGGTCGAGACGATGCAGCTCTACCGGCGGGATCCGGTGCCGGGGCGGTGGCTGCTCACGCTCGTCACGTCCAACCCCGTCGGCGGCACGACGACCGCCGGCCCGTTCACTGGGACGGTATCGCTCCAGGCGGCGCCCGTTTCGGCAAGCGGCGTGCCCGACGGCCCCGGGGCGTCGATCCCATCCGGCGGCAGCCGGGTGGCGACGCTCCGCGTCACCAACCCCGGCAACGCGCCGCTCAACGTGTTCGTCGATCCGCGGCGCACCCACCATACGTTCTACTCGCTGCCCACGCTGACGCAGTCGATGGGCATACCGCTGCCGTTCAACGCGCTCACCCAGCCGCCCGCCGAGTTCATCATGCCGACGGAGAGCGACCTGGTGCTCGCCGCGGCGCAGGCGAGCGCGCCGGTGACGTTCGACTGGGGGTTCGGCGACCCGGACCTGGAGGCGATCAGCCACGGCGACTCCGCTGCCAGCGCGTTCGCGGCACCCGAGGTGACGCCCGGGATCTGGTTCATCGCGCCGAACCTGATCGGCCCCTTCAGTGGCCCGGCCAGCCCGGCGAGCGTCAACACCGGCATGGTCGCCCGTTCCCGGACGTTCGACCCGTCGGTGACCTCGTCGACCGGCGACGTCGAGCTCGACTACGTGATTCCGAGCGCTCCCGCGGCGACCCCGGTGACCGTCAACCCGGGGCAGACGGTGACGATTCAGGTCACGTTCAGCGCCGCCGGCCGGCGCGGGACCTTCGACGCGGGCAATCTGTTCGTCGACGACAGCGTTGCGGCGGTCGGCTCGGCCAACGAGATCACGGCGATCCCGTACGCCTTCCGAGTGCGGTAGCGCATAGGCGACAGCCTCTGGTGACGCGGGGCACGCCCCGCGTCACCGTGGCGGCAGTTACTGCAGCCGGCCGTGTACAGCTAGACCGCGATGGAGGAGGCGCAGGCAGGATCACGTGCTGGGCTCTACGACCTGTCCGAGAGGCGTTCGACAATCGGACGCCCGCGCCCTCTGCTGGGCGCGTCGATTCCAGCGTCCGTCAAGGCCTCGCGCGGTTCGGCGCAGGAACGGAGCAAGACGGTCGCTCGGCTCACAGGTCGCGTACCCGCCGACCGATCTCGTGGTCAGCCGGATAGCCGGCCGCCTCCCAGAATGCTGCTGCGATCGCATCTTCATGGGCGACCAGCGCGGTGACCCTCCTAGCGCCGAGTCGGCGCAGGCTTTGTTCGCCGGTGGCGACGAGGTTCTTGGCCAGCCCGCAGCGACGGTGGTCCGGATGGACGGTGAGCCGATACATGTTTCCGCGCCAGCCATCCCACGCGGCGATCAGCACACCCACGATGTCTCCGCCATGCTCCGCTACCAGGAGCGACCCGGAACCGTCGAGAACCAAGCGCCGCACGTCGACCTCTCGATCCGGCGTGGACGCATGCGGGCTTCGGGCCAGCGCCCAAAGCTCAAGGATCGCCGGAATGTCCCCGACGCGACCAGCACGGATGCTCGCGCTCACGCTGCTCAAGGGGGAATCATGGCGGATGTGTTCACCTGCAGCGCTGTTGCACGATCACTGGCCTGGGTGCTCGGCTTCGCGTGGCGTTAGGGTCAAGTGCGCATGTGCTTTTCGCCGCAGGCTGACTTCGTCGCCGGCGCGGTCGTTGCCGGCGTCGGAGTTGAGACCTTGCGCCGTGTGCGCGCGCGGCGCGAACTGATCCTCGGCGCGCTACCGCTGCTGTTTGGCATCCATCAGCTCGTCGAGGGCTTTGTCTGGCTTGGGCTCCGCGGTCAGGTCCCGCGTGGGGTGGGTGACGCGGCGAAGGAGGCCTACATCCTCTACGCGCACGCAGTCCTACCGGCGATTGTCCCCCTCGGGTTCGTGCTGCTCGAGCCAGACCGGCGGCGGTCCCGCGCGATGCTGGCGCTGGTGTGCCTCGGCGTGCTCTTGGGCGTTTACCTGCTGTGGCAAGTCACGGCGTACCCGGTCGGAGCACAAGAGGAAGCTCGCTGCATCGACTACACCACGCACACCCCAAACGACGCGCTCATCGGGCTGCTGTACATCGCCGCGACGTGCGGGCCGGCGCTGATATCGAGCCGTCGGTACTTGCGATGGTTCGGGATGGTCAGCCTCGTCGGAGTGATCGTGACCGCGGTGGTCCGAGTCGATGAGCTGACTTCGCTGTGGTGTCTGTACGTCGCCATCGTCAGCGTTCTGATCTTCGAGCATTTTCGACGCCAGCGGGCACGCGAGGTACGCACGATCCGAGACCCGGCATGGTCCTCCTAGAATCTGCCGCGCCGCTCATCCCTAGGAATCGCCTGAGATTCGCAGCGGGGCGGGTTGTGGGAGCGGGTTTGAACCGAGTGCCCGGCGCCGGAGATGACGACCAACCGCCCATCGGGCGCGCCGGCGGCCTCGTTGCGGGCCGATCCGGTCCCGGTGCTGACCGAGACGGTCCGGCTGGCGCTCCGTTTTCTCGCAGGGGCCAACCCGCAGCTGGGAAGAGGTATAGCCGAGCTGTACCGGCGGGCGGGGCTCCAGGACGTCGCGTCGAGGCTCGTGCTCTCGTGTATCCGCCCGGGCACTCGCGCGGATCGATCCGCGCTGACTCGTCCGGTCTATGCGCCCGCAGATTGTGGCCACGGGACTGGCGGACGAGGCCGAACCGGACGAGATCGACGCGGTCGGGCGCGGCCACTTCGCCAACCCCAACACGCTCGTGATGTCTGGGCACATGCTCGGCGCGGAACTCGAGCAGATCTCGAGGTTGTCCGGGGCTCGTAGAAGTTTGAGGTGACGGCCGTCCCTCCGGCACGTCCGCTCCGGGTGGGAGCGTGGCGGGCGATCCGGCAAGATCGAAGGAGGAACCGCCGTGAAGTGCAACGTACCGGTCGCCGAGGGCGCGACGGCAGCGTACGCGACGATCGACTTCGAAGCGGAGGGGCCGATGTGGATGTTCGTGGCGGTCCGACAAGCTCGCCGTGGGCCGCAACCGCCTGATGCTCGACCTTGGTGGCGATGATGTCTGGCTACAGGAGGCCGACCGAGTGGAAGGGCTGGGCGCCAAGCGCGTCGCCAACCACGAGGTGAACGTCGTACGTTGGATCGAGCTGCGCGACTCGGAGGAATACGTTCGGGATCTTCGCCCCGCGACGGAGGAGTAGCCGCCCAGCGCCTGAGAAGCCGATCGGTGTGAGGGCCTCCCACCCGCCGGCCGCCTCGCCGCGCTCGCTGCCGCGGAGCCCAATCGGGTCGTTCAGGAATTTGGCTCGGCGATGTCGGTGAACGTGATGTCGATGTTGTCGAATGTGGCGCCGGTGAGGCGGGGTAGGCGCTTTTGGAGGAGCGCGCGGATCACCATCGCGAGGGGGTGCAGTGCGGGTCCGTAGGTGGTGATGAGTCGGAGCGTGAGCTGCACGCGGATTGGATCCGCCGGTCTGCTTGGCTCTGACTGGGCGGACGCGAAGAGCACACCGGGGATCGCGAGGGCAACGCGGCGGGCGGTTTGCGCGATCACCTGGTGGCTGATCTGGGTGTGCCCGCGGGCGCTGGTGAGGATGATGTTCTGGACGGCGCGGCGGGCGAGGGCGCGGACGCGGGTCATGATTCGCGTGGTCAGGCCCGCTGGGATCAGGACGGGTGCGCCCGCGAGGATCTGGACGTCGCTCCAGCCCTGGCGAAAGCTGCGCAGTGCGGTCTGGCAGTAGGGACAGCTAGCTTGGTGGGTGGGATCGCGGGGAGCCGCCAGTTCGGTGATCTGGTCGATGAGGCTGTCGAGCTCGACTCCGCATGGCAACCTTTCGTGGTTGACTTCTAGCGCCATGCGGTCGTTTCCTTGAGGAGTGTGAGGCGGGCGCGGTGGAGGCGACCTTTGATTGCTGGCACAGTGGTTTTGAGCACGTCGGCGACCTGTTCGTAGGAGAGGCCCTCGAACTCGCGCAGCACGAGCGCCGCGCGCTGATCGGGAGGGAGCGCTTGGATCTGCTGGGTGATCGCGCGCAGGCGCTCACGCTGCTCGAGCGTGCTCGAAGGGTCCACGCTGACCCCGAGATGGTCCTCATCGAGGATCTCGGTGCGACGGTGCGTGGCGAGCAGATCAAAGCAACGGCGGGTCACGATGCGATAGAGCCAGGTTGCGAATGTGCTGTCGCCGCGAAACCGCGCCAGTGCACGCCACGCTCGGACGAAGGTGTCTTGGGTGACGTCGTCGGCATCGGCGCTTGACACCAGCAGGCGCAACGCGATCCGATAGACCGACGCTTGGTAGCGGCGTACGAGCATTTCGAAGGCGTCGGTGTCGCCAGCCTGTGCTGCCTGGAGCAGGATCCGGTCATCGACCTGGGCCACGAAAAGCCTCTGGTGGGATCATGGTCGACCCGTCGGCGATGAGCGGGCGTTGCGATCGCGTTGGCGGGTGTCGATCTCACCGAGCGCGGTATGACCGGGCGGCTTGCCCGGTGTCGTGGTTTGGCGGGGCACCCGGTTGCTTTCGTTCTTGCTTCGTCTGGGGTTAGACCGAACGCGCCCGGAGAAGTTCCGCGCGTCCGGCCTACAGAGTCGCTGATGTGGTCTGTGCGGGGGGGCAGAACTTTTCGCGGTGGCCGCGGTCTAACCAGCACTCCACCCGTGCAATCAGACCCGGCGGTCAGTTGCGTCCAATGTCAAAGGAGCCCGAACATGACGGAAACATCCTCCTCCAGCGAGTCATCTAGCAGCGGCGCGCGCGCGACCCGAGAGAGCAGGCGATCGGAGGGCGGCTCGTCTGACTCGGCGCTGCAGACCAGTCGCGGGCAGACGTCGATCGACGACACGGTCGTGACCAAGGTCGCGGGTGTCGCCGCTCGCGAGGTGCGCGGTGTGCATACCCTCGGCGGCGGCGTCTCGCGGGCGGTCGGAACGGTGACCCAGCGGGTCGGCGTCGGCGACGAGCGCAGCCAGGGCGTCTCGGTTGAGGTGGGCGAGCGCGAGGCGGCGGTCGACCTGACCGTCGTGATCGAGTACGGCGAGTCGATCCCCCAGGTTTCCCAGGCGATTCGCGACAACATAATCAAGCGGATCGAGGGGATCTGCGGCCTATCGGTGACCGAGGTCAACGTGACCGTCAACGATCTCTTCTTCCCCGGCGACGAAGAGCCCGACCAGCCGGCGCGAGTCTCCTAGACGTGGCGCAGGGCTCCCTCGCGATGCCTGGCTCCGCGAGCCCGCCGAGCGAGCGAGTACGCCTGGCCCGGGTGGCGCTGGCGGGCGCGCTCGGGGTGCCCGATGTCGTGCGCGGCGAGTCCGGGGTAGGCGTTGCGCGGGTCGTAACGGCTGATGGTTCTGAGCTACTGGCGGGCGTATCAGCAATCGCCCAGTCTGACGGGCGCTATGCGATCGATCTGCGGCTGATCGCGCGATTGGTGCCGTTGTGGCCGCTCGCCGAGCATGTCCGCGCCCGCGTGCAGGCAGCGGCCGCGCGGGCGGGGCTAGCCGCCGTACTGGGCAGCGTCGACGTCGAGTTTGTCGGCGTGCTGACGGGCGAGGAGATCGAGCAGGCGACCATCACAGCGGAGTCGGCGGCGATGGAGGTCCCAGTCCCGCCCCTGCCCTCAGTGTCTGAGAGCGGGCCGCCGCCAGGCGTGACGACAAGCGCGCCAGTCCCAGAGCTCCCGGAAAGCTCGGAATGATCCTCCTGGCGCGAGCGCTGGTGCGGCTGGTCTCGTTCCTGCTGCTCGTCATCCTGGCCGTCGCGGGGATCGTGCTCGCGGTCTTTTGCATTGCCGCTGGGACGACCGGTCCAAGCCTCGGCAAGCTAGCGTCGATACTGCACCTGGCCTCCGTTCGCAACACGACCGGCCATTGGTTGGGACAGCTCGAGGCGAGCGGCTCGGAGGTTGCCGTGATCGCCGGCTTGTGTGGGCTAGGAGCAATCCTGCTCGGGCTCCTGCTCCTGACCGGACTGCTCGTGCCCAGACGCGAGCGGCTGGTCACCCTTGCCAGCGATCGCGACGGCACCCTCGCGGCCCGTCGCCGGCCGCTTGGGCAGGCCGCCCAAACGCTCGTCGAGCAGGTGCGTGGCGTCACCCAAGCCCGCGCGCGGGTTCGTCCCCGCCGCCGAGCCGGTGGCCGGCTGCGCGTCAGCGCGTCGCGGACGAGAACCGCTGACCCGGCCCAGGTGCGCGGCGCCGTCGACGAGCAATTGCGCGAGCTGACCGATCCGTTCACACTCAAGGCCCGGGTCGAGGTGGCGCGGAAAGGCGCGAGGGTCCAGTAGATGCTTCGCCAGCGCGTTCGCCAGCGGACCTCGCCGCTCGTCCTCGTCGGCCGGCTGCTGACGTTTTTGTTCGCGCTGGCGTTGATCTGGTTCGGGGCGATGGTCGTGCTCGGCGCGCTGAAGGTTTCCCCCCACACGATCAACTCGATCAGCGGCTACCGCACCTCCTATAACTATCTCGCGGGACTAACCCCACAGAAAGTCGACGGCAGCACGACCCGCGCGATCCTCGCCGCCGCCGGCGTCCTCGCCTTCCTGCTGTTCGGGTACCTCGCGTTCAAAGAGATCCCCCGGCCCCACCTCACCCGCCACGACCTCGAACTCACCGCCGACGAGCGCGGTGAGCTGACCGTACAGCCACGCGCGATCGAGCGCCTCGCCGAGACCGCCGCCCAACAGGACCCAGCGATCACCAGCGCCAGCGGCCGCTACAGCCAAGACGACCTCACCGTCAACGTCACCGTACGTCGCGCCCGAAACCTCGCCGCAACCCTGCGCGACACCCAGCAGCGCGTGACCAACGCCCTGCAGCAGCACGAGCTGCCGACCCTGCCCGTCAATGTCACACTCGCCGGCTATGACCGCCGCCACAGAAGGGAACTCAACTAATGAACCTCAAACAATTCCTCGCCCTACTCGGGTTCCTGTTCGTCGCCGCCTGGATCGCCCTCAGCTTCGGCTACGCGATCCTCTGCCTCGTCGGCGCCGCGGTCTTCTACGCTGCCGGCGCAGTGCTCCAGGGCGAGATCGACCTCGGCGACATGCAATCCCGAGTCCAACGCCAATAAGGCCACTATCCACGACGCGCCAGCAGCCACCACCGCCAGTCCTCAGCAAACTCCCCCGCCCCGACTCTGCTCTATCCGCTCGCGACGCCACGGTCACGATTGTGAGTGTGGAAGCGGATTGGTGATCGCCGAGACGCTCATCGATGTCGATGAGCACGTCGACCAGATCGCGCCGGCTCCAATCATGCGTAGACCGACCCACACGTCCTGAGAATCCGGCTGGCGGCTCGGAGCGCTGACCGGTGCCACGGCGATCACACCAGCCCCGACGTCCGAGAAAGGGCATTCTCAGACGTACCCGCTGCCGCTACCCGATCCGCAAGCGGCAGCGCCGCGCGGGCCCTAGCGTTGCTGCCCCTGTTGCAAGCTTGAAGCGCACGGACGTACCGAGCGGCCATCGGGTCGACCTTCGGGTCCAAGTCTTCGTGAGCGCGCCCAGCCGAGCGGAGGATCGCGTGACGGAGGATCACGTGCGCCGGAAGTGTTCTCGTCGAAACGTAGACCTAGACAGGACGTTGTGTCCAGAAGAACGCTCGGCACTCGAGGCACGAGACGCATCATCGGCGGGACGCGCACTCGTGCATCACTCGCCGCTAGGCATTTATTGGACGTTGGTCCGATGGTCGGTCAACCTTGGGATAGATGCCCGCGCCACCCAAGCCGAACCGACCGTCGTCCGAGTCGCCACGGGCCGGTCCCGGCGCCGCGTCGACTCGAGAGCAGACGGCCGCGGAATGGGCCGCGGAGCAGGTTGCTCGCGTGCGCGAGGATCCGGCGGCCCGGCTGGCGCTCTTGTCGCGCACGTACCACGGAGCGCGTGGCCGGGCGCCGCGGCATCTGCCGTATAGGAGGGCGGCGATGTCGTTCATGGGCTGGCAGGCGCAGCGTGGACATCTGAACTCGCTTGATGGAAACGTCCCCGGAAGCCGGTGGTGGCGGGCGGTAAACGACAGGCTGCTCTTTGACGGATGTGAGGCCATGGCACGTTCGGGCGGTCTTCTCGGCGAGCCGTCGTCACAGACGATCCAGCCTTGGATGTCGTTCATCACCGCGCCGACGCCCCGCCGCTGGTATCGCGCCCACAACGCCAGCATCGTCTCTGCGTATCTGGAGCACCGCTATCTCGCCGAGCTGGAGTCGAAGCCCGAGCGCTTCTTTCTCAACGTTGCCCTCCTGCGCGTTCTCTACGCGCACGCGCTTGTCGCCGCGCCCCGCCTTGCTCTCGGTCGGTTCGCCACGCTGGGCCCGATGCTCGGAGATCCGCGGCTCGGGATGGCTGGTGCGTTTCTGTCGCTCGGCCGGGTGCTTCCAGAGCGCTACCCGCTCCGAGACGACCTCGAGGCGTATCTGATCAACGAGCACCGTCTGGGGCGGATGCTCGACTACGGCGTGATCGGACCACGGCTCCAACTCCTCTATGACTGGTCCGCGCGGGACCTGGCTATCCCCGGTCTACGTGACCTGGTTCGTGACGGCAACCCGATCTACGCCTGGTCCTATGCAGACCGATACGTGTGGAAGCAGGCGCGCGAATCGCTCCCGGTGCGCGTCCTGAGACTTGCGACGTCGGCGCGTTAGGGCGACACGGCGTGGCCACAGAGACACCACTTGACCTGGTCACGGGCGCGTTCAGCTACTCCGGCTCGCACATCGCCCAGCGACTGGTAGATGCCGGGCACCGGGTCAGGACCCTGAGCTTTCATCCCGGCCGCCAGCACCCGCTGCAGGGCAGCGTCCAGGCCTTCCCGTATCAGTTCGACGATGCGGCGGCCCTGGCCCGCAGTCTCGAGGGAGTCAGCACGTTCTACAACACCTACTGGGTTCGCTTCGACCACGAACAGACCAGCTTCGAGCAAGCCGTCGAGCGCTCACGCGCGCTGTTCACCGCCGCTCACCGCGCGGGGGTCGAACGGGTCGTGCACCTCAGCATCACAAATGCGTCGATCGCCTCCCCGCTGCCCTACTTCCGCAGCAAGTCCCACGTCGAGCAGGCGCTGGCCAAATCCGGCGTGCCGTACTCCATCGTCAGGCCGACCATGATCTTCGGTGGGCACTACGACGTCCTTGTAAACAACATCGCCTGGATCCTGCGCCGGATGCCGGTGTTCGCGGTCCCAGGACGCGGCGCCTACCCCGTCCAACCCGTCCATGTCGAGGACCTCGCCCGCATCTGCACCGACGCCGCGCGGGCCGCCACCAACCTCGTGATCGACGCCGCGGGACCCGAGACCATGGCGTTCGCCGAGCTCGTTGCACTCATCCGCCGCGCCACCGGAGCCCGCGCACCTATCGTCCATGTACCTGCGCCAATAATGAGTCTGGCAGCCCGCGCACTCGGCCTCCTCGTGCGCGACGTCGTCCTCACCTCCGACGAGATCGACGGCCTGATGGCGGGACTGCTCGTGTCACACGAGCCGCCACTGGGACAGATCCCCTTCAGCAAGTGGCTCTACGACAACAGAACATCGGTCGGCCGCAGATACGCCAACGAACTCCAACGCCACTTCGCGCCCAGCGAAAGGGTCGACTGACGAGCTGGTAAATGTCGGCACTCGGGGCGCCCTTTACTCTCCCCCGCAGGCGTCCCGACGTGGTCGACACGTCCCTGCCTCGCGCGCGGATAGCTGGCCGCGGTCAGCGCATGCGGATACGCAGCAGGGCGCTTCATCTTCGTTGCCCACCCCGGCCACCGAGCGGTGCCTGCTCCTCTCAGGAGTCAGCCGACCCGAAGGAGAAGTGCGCGCTCCAGTCGCCAGCGGCGGCCCCGTCGCCCATCCTGCATGGATGCGGCAGCGTCGCGCACGACACCAAAGCACACGTTGGCGGCGCCGTGGCGCGTGGGACTGACGGCAGCTCGAGTTGAGCGCCCGACGCCGACTCGCTGTCGCGGTGGTCCGGGGGGATGACGACGGGTTACGAGCCCACCGGCGAGACCCACCACTGAATGTTCGAGGCACTCACGGGGCCTCCGGTGTTTTCGGTGCAGGCCAGATCTGTTGTGGCTGGCGCTTGGCCGGACGCCACGTGGAGCATTCCGGAGAAAGCGTAACTCGTGGCCGCGCCTCCGGGCAGGTTGACGGCACCGACGAAGGAGTCGAGCCGACTCATTCCGGATTGCGCATGCACTCCGCACTCTCCCGCGAGCGCACCGCTCCCGCTGTTGAAAACTCCGGCCTTCACGACGACGAAGTAGGTGCCGGCCGTGCTCAGCGTCGGGCCCGAGCTCCCTGTGGCCGTGGTGAATTCGTAGCCGGGCCCCGGAACTCCCGGCGCGCCGTTGCAAGCGTACGTGGTGCCGTTGACGGCGGTGAAGCTGCTACCGCCACTGGGGCAGCTTGAGTTGCCTGACGGAACCGTCGCGCTGGTGACGCTGATCCCGTCGGCTCCCGACGTACCGCGGTCGCCCTGCGGGCCCTGCGGCCCAGCGGGAAGCTGGCCGGCTTTGAAGTCGCCGGCCACCAGCGAATGGGGCTTGAGCTTGTTGGCGGTCACGCGTCGTCATGCAGCTTTAAGCGGGTCACGGCGCCGCTCTTTAGCTGTGCGGTCCCGACGCTGTTGCGCGGCACCGTGAACGCCGCACACGCGCTCGCGGTGAGCGAAACGAACAGGGCCACGAGCGCCACCCCCATGGCCGGCGACGGCCGGCGAGCGAACCACGGTTCATTCGAACCCTCCGTTCCCTGATGCCCCCTATACCGGGGCGTTCGTCCCGATTGAACGCGACGCACAAGGGGTGCGCCGCCTCGGGCTCGGCACGCTCCACCAGACCAGCATCGTCGAGCCGGTCGCGACAGCCCGACATGAGCAGCGCCGTCGTTCCCACCCGCCATCGCTCCGGCAAGCCCCGTTTCAAAATCGGTCGCGTGCAGGTTCGAGCCAAGCCCGCGCCACTCGACGGCTGCCGCTATCGCCAGCCGACCTCGAGTATGTCCACCGGCTCGGCGACGCCCTTGAGGACAAGCGAGCGTGGTTCAGAGCCTCGGTACTCATCGCCTGCGGTCGCCACCGTCGCAGCGGTGGCGAGGATCTGCCCCGCGGTGCCGGCGGCCGCGACCCGCGCGGCCACGTGGACGCCCTGGCCGAAGAAATCTCCCCCACGCTGTGTCGCCTCGGCTGCGTGGATGCCGATACGTAGTCGTGGCGCGAAGCCGTGCTCGCGCCGATGCTCGTCGAGCGTGCGCTGCAAGGCGATGGCGCAGTCCAGCGCCGATCGGGGATCGGGGAACGCGATGAAGAACCCGTCTCCCTCGTGTTTGACCTCTCGTCCCCGGTGGGCGGTGAGGCACTCCCGGACCGCCCGGTCATGCCAGCTCAGGAGGCTGTCCCAGCCATCGTCGCCGAGCAGCTCCAGCAGCCGCGTCGAGTCGACCATATCGGTGAAAACAAATGTCTGGATCTCGCGCACCCCGGGGACCTCTGCCGCCAGCAGCCGCCGGACCCGTTGCTCCTCCAGCGGAGCACCCAGCTCGGGAAACGCAGCCTGAGCGCCCTCTAACTCGAGCCGCGCAGCGGGTCGGTCGCCAGTCAGGGTGTAGGCCTGCCCCAGCAGCGTCCGGGCCTGCGCCGCCTCGAACCGCGCCCCGAGATCGGACCATTGGCGCCATCCCTCACGCAACGGCGCGATCGCATCGCTGGGTCTCCCCTCGGCCAACGCGAGCGCGCCGCGCGCCACCGATGCGCTAGCGAGAATCGCCGCGCCGCACTGGATGGCGGCTTCCTCCAACTCTGCCAGTGCGGCGCGAGCGACGTCGAGATCACCGGCGGCGAGCGCGATCGTGACCTGGGCCGGCAGCAACAGCCCGCGGCTCTCCTCGGTCAGCGCGTCGCGGTCAGCCAAGCGCCGGTTGATCGCCGCCAGCGCGCCGGCCCGATCTGCCTCGTCCAGGTACAAAAGCGCCAGCCCCGGCTGCGGATCGAACCCAAGTTCCAGTGCTCGCTCGAACGCGGCTCGTGCGGCCTCAAGGTTCCCCCTCCGCCGGCGGACCTCGCCGAGCTCGTGAAAGGCCCACCCGGCCCAACCCGGTGCCCAGGCCAGGAGCTCGTCGCACGCCGCCTGCGCGTCGCGCTCGGCTTCGGCCAGGGATCCACGGATGCGAACGATCTCTGCACGATGCAGACGGCACAGGCCGGGGAACCCGCGGATCGAGTTGCGCTCGCACCAACGCAGCGACGCGTTCGTCCATTCCGACGCGCGCTGCCAGTCGCCGATGTTGCGGCAAGCGAGGATCGTCGCGCAGTACACCGTGCCGGTCGTAGAGAGGTCGGTGGCGCTGGTCATCGCCAGCGCCGATGCTTCATCGAGCAGCGGGGAGCCCTCCCGCACCCGACGGGCCGTGATCAGGGCATGCCCCTGACCGAGCAAACCGAGTGCCTCCAGATCCGGATCGCCCAGGCGCCGGGCGAGCTCGACCAGCTCCCGCGCGCGATCGAGCGCACCGACGACATCGTTGGCCGCAAACAGCAGACTGCGCACGTTCATCCACAGCAACAAGCCTGTCTCGTGACACTCTGGCTGTCCCTCGAGCAGCTTTACGGCCCGCTTGAGCCACCCTCCCATGAGCGCATCTTGATTTCGCTGAAAGTGCTCCCGGGTGAGGGTGAGCGCCACGCGAGCGGCACCTCGTCGGTCGCCATCCCGCTCGAACCCGGCCTCGGCCCGCTCAAGCACCTCGAGCATCTCGTCGTAGCGCCCGGTCCAGCACGCGGCCTCAGACAGCCGCTCAAGATCCGCCGGAGCGAGCACCTGCTCCGCATCGGCGGTGTTCAGCAGCTCGTATGCCCACTCCCACTCCTGAGCCGAGAGAATGCCTCCCGGCCAGCCGACAGCAGACCCTTCGCGACGGCGCTCACGCTCGCCTCGTGACGCATCCACCGCGGAAGCGACGAGTGATCCACGCTAAAGCAACGAGCATATCCAGGAGTCAGCGTACCGCGGCCCTCACCCGAGCGATCGTGGTTCGGCAAACGCACGGGCCCGCTGCCGAGACATCCGACGCTCGGAGAGATCGTTCAATCGATGCAGGTAGTACAGCCGCCATGGTTCTGGGACGCCCTTTAGCGTGTGCTCGCCGGCGTCTGTGAAGCGCAGGTGGGAGCCGACCACGAGGTCTTTGACGGTCCTCGATACAAGCACCTGGCCGCCACCGGCCCGCGCGGCAATCCGGTAAGCGATGGGCACCGCGATTCCGCCTACGTCGTCGTCGAAGACCTCGCACTCGCCTGTGTGAATACCAGCGCGCACGTCGATCCCGAGGGGCTCCAGCGCGTCGATGACCGCCTCGGCCTAGCTCACCGCACGAGCGGGTCCGTCGAAGGTGGCGAGCAAGCCGTCGCCGGTTGATTTCACTTCGACACCGCGCCAGCGGTCGATCTCGTCTCGCACGAGCCCGTGGTGCTCGTACTGCAGCAGGCGCCAGCTCTCATCTCCAATCTCGGCAGCCCGCTATGTCGACCCGACGATGTCGGTGAATAGGACGGTAGACAGCACACGGTCGAGGGGTCGGTGGACACGCCGGCCGCCAACGAGAAAGTCCTCGAACCGTCCGAACCAGACCTCTACGTCGCCGGTCGACGGATAGTCGTCGGCGCCCGAGAGCTCCACGAACGAGGCACCCGGAATGCGGCTGGCAAGGTCGCGCCCGAGAGCGACGGAAACCACGCACGTCGCGAATGTCAACTTGTGTGCCGAGCTGCAGCAACTGCGCCGTGCGCAAGTAGCCTGCGCGTGGCGCCGGGGACCAGCTTGCGCAGGCATCCCGATCCGCTGTGGGTCAGGCCCGAGCTCCTGCGGATGCAGGTATAGACCCAAGTGCTGCGGCGCCCGGCGCAGCAGCCACAGCCCCAGCCGCTCAGGCAGCAGCGACCAGTAGGCGGCCCCGATCGGAACCGTCACCGCGCCCAGTTCGCGTCCAGCCACGGGCAGCTCCCGCAGCTGGGCCCCAGAGGCAAGCTCGAGTCGATGCGGTCAGAGCGGGTCGGACAACTCCACGAGCGTTGCAGCTCATTATCGATCCGCCACGGCCGGGGCCGCGGTTGCCGCCAGAATGCCTCGACCTCGTCTTGCCGCTTAGGGGCGGGCGAGCCTGAAGTCAGATTCTCGCTACCGGAGCACGCTATCCGTGGCTGGATGCTTGCTCCGCATCGGGCGCGAGCTTGAGGTCGCGCATAGGTCCTTCGGTATCGTCCGCGCGCATCGCGGCGACGGTGACACGCGCTTGAACGGTGGCGGGGATATTGCGGATGGTGACCTTGTGGTCTGAGCGCCGGAGGATGTCGAGCAGCTTGCGGCCATCGCTGAGGTTGACATCGACGTTGTAGTCCATCGGTTCGGCGGCTTGGATGGGAGCCTCACTTGGCTTGAAGCTGATCGTGATGCCGTCCGGGTCTCGCTCGACCACCAGCTTGGGAACCTCAGATGGCTCGGGCTCTGGAGGCGCGTCGTAGGTGGCCACTAGCTGCTTGTCGGTCATTTCGCCGTTCATCGTGGTGATCGCGTAGATGTCGCGTTTCCCGGCGGATCCGGGGGCGGGCGTGAAGTCGATGTGTCCGCACAGGGGCGGGTCTGGATGGATGTGCTTGACCAGCCGGCACGGTTTTCCGTCGGCCATCCCTAACTCGTGCTCGTACTTGGGACCGTCTTCGACGAAGCGCGTGGTGTGTTGTGGCTGGGGTTGGTAGTCGTAACCGAGGATGCGATGCTCGCCGCTTCCCCCGACGCCTGCGTCAACGTGCGGCGTCGGCTCGACGGTGGCCTGGCGAATCGCAGTGATCGATGATCCGCCCTGCGCCTGCACCCTCCAGATTCCGGCAGTGGGGTTGGCGATCATCACGTCGGTGGACTTGTTGAGGGGATCCTTAGCGAACTCGTCGTGACCCGGAACGATCACCGCGGCCTTGTTCGGCGAGTCAAAGCGCTGGCCATTGGGCCCGATCAGGTCGACTCCGGGAGCGGCCTTGCGCCCCTGAGCCTGCAAGGTGAGCGCCGTAGTGCCGGGGGCGACGGAGACGGTGAAGGTCCCGGCCGCGGCCGCCGCGGCAGACTTCATCGCTCGGAACGGGCTGACGTCACAAGAGTCGCCCATCAGCTGGACGTTGCCGTCGGCCCAGTGGACACCCGCGCCGGCGCGAAGACGCCAGTGCCGAAGCTCCCAGTGGGCACGCCAGGGCGCCCACCACTCCCAGTCGGGGTCTTTGACGTACTCCCAAACATCACCCTCCAGTACGGTGATACACGCGGCCAAGCCGTCCGATGAGGCGGTGATCTCACCGCCCAAGCAGGCCACGCTCAGGACACATACCCGTCCGCTCCCATCGACATTGAAGCGGAACGGGTTGCGGGCCTCGATCCATCCGTCCAGCGACGCCTCGACCGAGGCGACCTTGAAATCGAGGTTGGCGTGAAAGCCGAAGTCGATCGTGTTATCTGACCGGTAGCTGATGAATCCGTCGGCGACGCGGTACCCGAACAGCTCCACGTCTCCTCGCGCCTCGATCAGCCACGGCCGCGAGTCAACAAACTCCAGACTCCCATTGATGCCAACAGCAGCCGAGCCATTGACGTGAGGACCAATCGTGATCCCCATCGCCCCCTTGAACTTGATCGGTGGTGGGGTCACGCACAGGGCCAACCCTACGCTATCCAGATGAACCCCAGTGGCGATCGGCACCGACTCCCCCAGATGCGTCGCCTGCCCGCCGGCGTAGCTGAACTGGCCGTTCTGCACACCCGCCCACACCCCGATCTCTGGCTTGTCCGCGGTTGGCAGAACGATTTCCGCGCTGCCGTCCCAGCGGTCGACGTTGCCCGGGCTCTCACAGGTCAACAGGGGCTCTGCGCCGTGAAGCGGCGGCGAACACGGAGAGGTGGTGCTGCCGGCGCCTACGAAGGACAGACACAGCTGCTTGACCTGCAGCGCGCCGATGTACGCATTTGACACCTCCGCCTTGACCGTGTCCGCGTGCACTCCGGCGGGATCGACGCGCAGACCAACCGTGGCAGTCAGACCCCCGGCTCCCTGTTCCGGCCCGTTCTTGAACACGCTTGGCAGCGCCAGGTTGGCGATGAACTTGACGTAGTGAAGATTGTTGCTCGCATCCCAACCGAGCCTGATCTCCGCCGAGCCGGAGATGTCAAAGCCAAACAGCTTCTGGCCGTTTAGCGTGCCGGTCGATACGACCTCCTTCTCCTCGCCGCGCCCGCCCGCCGGGAGGTCCCAGTTCAGCTGTCCTCCGTCGAAGTTGACGCCCGCGGCGTCGATGTTCGTTCGCACCGACAGCCGTCCGCCGGGCAGGCCCGCGGTCGGCGCGGTCAAAACCAGCTGAGTTCCCGGCGCCGGGGTGAGCGGAACGCCGTTTAAGTCCACCGTGTCGGCGGTCTGCCAGGTTCCCGGTGAAACTTGGTCCAGACAACCGTGGGTAGTGGCTTCGATCAACCCAAAGGTCACATCCGGCGCGCATTGCGCGGCGCTGGCACGTGGCCGAGGGGAAGCCGCCGACGCCAGCGGCGGGCTGATCGCCACGAGCCAGACCAGCCCGGATGCGAACACCGCCAGCAACCACGACAATCCACGGCGCAACCCAGACGTCGGTGAACCCCCTCCGCAATGTGTACCCAGAGCGGTCGGCACTCTATGTCCTGACGAGAGCGTTGTCAACGGAAGCGGCCATCTTCGGGTGATCGCGACCACGCGATGAGTAACTATGATGAGATTTCGGCGCTTCATCTCCCATTCCGCTTCATGTCCCATTCCGTGCCAAGGGTTGTGCTTCGCTAGACGCCACGGCGGCCTTCGGGCAGAATCGCCTTGGCGGCGAGCGTCACACTCCGACGTACTCGCGGGCGCCGGTCGAGTCGAAGCGTGATCCACTTAGACAGTGGATCTGCGAGCAGCTGGGTGAGGAGTCGTTGATGCCGTCGCAGCGGGTGCCGGAGATGGCCAGGGAGCTTGGCTTTGGGGGCGGCAAGACGATCTTTCATGACTACCTGCGGGAGGTCCGCTCACGGCTTCAGGGGCCGCTCACGGTCCAGCGGACGATCTATCGGCCGCGCGAGTTGGCGCAATGCGATCTATAGGAACCGCGCGAGCCGGTCGCGGCCGGTCATGGCGAGACCCGGCGGGCTAGGGCGATTGAGCAGCACGCTGGGGAGCGCCAGGCTGCGGCGCCGGATCTTTACAGTTATGACCCTCAGTGGGAATCCTAAAGTTGTAAGAACAGAACTCGACTATTTCCTCTCTCAACGCGCTCGGCTTGGCCGCGACGTCGCCTGTGAAGGGCAAGTCCAACGACAAGATCACGAATAACGAGAGCCCGATGATTACCGCGAGAGTTGAAACCATCGCGGCCTGAGCAAGGAAGCTCTTAAGGCCGAAGAAGTACGTAAACCCAACGGTTATCGCGCCACCAATAAGCAGCACCGCCCAAAGCGTAGTGGGTAGCGATGTGGAGCTGTCCTCGACGCGTGTTCGTCGAGCGTCGCTCGCGGCAGTGACAGCGCTCACTGCTTCATTGACAATGTCGGTATCCACTGCATTCGGGGTCTGTAGCCTGATAACGGCGCGCCATACACGGTTCCGATACTGGTCGCCCCCGGGGGCTTCCTCGCGGTGGATGCCCATGTACGGCCACTCTACGTTTACGACATATTCGGCGTATGTCGCCACCGCCCTGTCCAGGGCCTTGCCCTGTGGCCCCCCTAGGGCCACGCCGTCGCGGTAGAGGTTACCAACCGCATTCGCCTCAGCCCGGGCGTCGTCCTCGGCAGATCGGAACTGCTCCCACTGGATGACTACCACGAAGGCAAGGATCACCGCGTAGATCACACCCACAACAGCGATGAGAAAGCCAGCGACATCGTGGTGAGCCTGGAACTTATCCAGGTCAGCCGATCGCCGAACCAGCACAAGACCGAGCAGGGCCAGCCCCACTGCAACGGCCACCATCCCAACGCCCAGCCAGAGGGTCGGAACGTTGGTCAAAAGAAAAGCCTCCACGCTACACCGCTGCCCTCAGAGGAACATCGTGTAATTACGTGCAGGGCGGCACTCAAGCCGTCTCTGCCACCACCACATTCTCGCCTGTCGACTGGGAAGCTCATCTGACGCGCCCACGGGCGCGCTGCCCTACTGCTGGCAGGCGACGATCAAACAGACGGGCGTCACTCCCGCCGGATAGCCGGGCACACGGGGTGGCGAGCGCGTACCGTCTTATATTCACAGGAACCTCGGCCTCGACCAGTCGACTCACGGCGGATTGCTCGCTCCGAACGTGGAGGCCAGACGCGGGCCTTGTGGACTCGACCGAGCGACTGGGTATCACGGCGTACCCTGAGCGGCCGTGAGCGAAGTGGCCGTCGGTGAGAGTGATACGCGCGTAGCCTCGTCGGGAAAGCCTTGACCGAACGCAGCAAGAGATTGGTGTTCGGGAGTCGGATCACGATGGTGCGGTTGGTTGCACACCAGCGAAATTGATCCGTACCTGGCAGGAGCGCACGCTGCGACGACACCGGACGACGTGTTTGCCGCCTGCAGGCGGTCTGGCGCCGAGCCCTCCGACGCCCGTGGGAATCGAGACCGAGCCGCCCTCAGGGCAATCGTTTGGCCCGTATCCCCATTGGTCACGGTTCCGACGCGCCAGCGGTGACGAAGAGGTTCCCCGTGACGGGAGAGCTCCCGACAATCAGCGAGTCGGCGACAGTAGCGCTTAGCGGTGCACGGGCCGAAGGCCATAGAGTCCACCCGTTGAGCTTGAAGTCAAATGCGCGAAACGCACCGGCGTTGGCCTGTACAAAGGCCCCCACGCTGGTGAGCGCGGCACCGCTGTAAAAGGCATCGGTAGCCGCTCCTTTGAGATTACTAACGTTGAAGTCAAACTCGACGAGCTGTTGCGATGGTGGCGCGGACCCTGGGCCGAGGCGCTTGAGGCGCCACCGGCGAATAGGAGCGTTGCGGCCGCCACGAGAGACACGACAGTTCCTCGAGAATGCGTACCTGATCCCGTTCTGCAGAGACGTCCTCCCGCATGTTGTGCCACCCCGCCTAGCCATCATGAGGTCACCTACCCCGTTCGTCATTGCCGGCGGCAACCGCCGGCCGTCGTCGCCTCCATCGTGTGCTTTGAGGCGTCTCCGTCGGCTGCATATCTAAGCCGACGCGCCACGCTCAGTCAAGCCGTCCAGCAAGAGACAAAATGCGGGTTCGTCAGTGGCCCGGAGAATGGTCGTCTACGAGCGACCGTCGGCAGGCGGATGGGGAAGCGCCGCGCTGGCTCGATACTTCCGGTCTTAAACCTGCTAAAAGGTGCGGAGTACTTCATATCGCGCATAAATTCTGAGCAGACGCCCGCACGAACGCGCACCGCTCGCCACTCGTGAGCGCGCTTAGCACGGAGGGAGTTAAGTTAAGACCCTTCCGGGATGCCGCTGCCTTCATTGGGAGCGGACGTGAGCAGGGTCCTTGATGCCGCCGGATATGCGGGAGTGGGCTGCCGTCAGATCATCTGGCGTGGTTTGTGGTCGACGCTGTCGCCGAGGTCGGCCTTGGGTGACTTCTATGCCGCGTATCTGGCTGATGGTCACGGTCGGACCGCGTATGAGCCGTCGGTGATGGTGGCGCTGATTTTGTAGGCGTTTGCGACCAAGCAGCGCTCCTCGCCGGCGAGCGAGCGCCACTGCAGCCAGGACGTGGCCTACCGGGTGATCACTGGCAACCTGATCCCGGATCACGCGACGATCGACGACGACGCGCAGGCGTAAACCGCCGGAGTGCCAGATTCTTTGACGGATCGGCTGACGTTCAGATCCCGGCGCGAAAAGCGGCTGGAATTCATGCCCGGCCAGTACGTCGACCGGGTGCATCCCCTTCAGGCGCCCCCGAGAGCACGCTCGTCCCGTTCCTCGTCGTCAGGATTTGGCACGACAGCTAGCGTCGCTCGTCGTACCTGCCTTGAGCGTGCTGCAGGTTAGCTTTGAGCCGGACGGTCGCGTCCATTTACCGCTGTAAATTCGCTGGCGGTTCAGGTTCCCGGGGGTGAGTCTAGGCGGCTGTGACCTCCTCGTCGAGTGTGTCGGGGTCGGCTTGTTGGTATTTGATGCGGTAGAGGTGTTGGCGGTCGACGTCGGTGAACGTGGCGCCGTTGCTGGCGTGGCTGAAGAACAGATCGAGCACCGCCCAGACGAGTGAGAGGCAGCTGGTCTCGCCGGGGAAGCGGCCCATCACCTTCGTGCGCCGGCGAACCTCCCCGAGCGATCTCTCGAGGAGATTGGTGGACCGCCACCGTTCGCGGTGTCTGAGCGGGTAGCGCAGGTGCACGATGAGCGCGTCGAGGTCCTCAGCGAGGCAGCGTGCGGCTGCGTCGTAGCCGCGATGCTCGAGTTCAGCGATCACGACCTGGAGGCGGAGCTTGCCGTCCTTGACCGAGGTCGCGTCCGTGAGCGCTGCTCCAGTAGTTAAAGCGGATCCGGTCGTGCTCTGACTTCGGCAGCTTCGCCTGAAGGTTCCGCAGGCGGTGAACAGCGCAGTGCTGACGGTCCGCGCGGGGCCAGATCTCCTCGACCGCGCTGATCAGTCCGGGGGCACCGTCAGCGACGACCAGGCGCGGGGCGGCGAGCCCGCGGCTGATCAGATCGCGGCCGAGCTCGAGCCAGTCCTCTTTGGCCTCCCGATCGCCCAGCCGCACGGAAACCAGCTCTCTTGCTGCCGGTTTCCGTGATCCCCCAGGCGCACATCACGCCCTCCTTCGGACCGCTCGGGCGGACTGGCAGGTAGATCGCGTCGAGGAACAGGACGACCAGCTTGACCTCATAGAGCGAGCGGCGACAGAACGCCTCAAACCGCTCGTGCAACTCCGCGCAGATCGTCGCCACCGTCGACTTCGAGGTCCGCCCGAGCCCGGCCTCCTCACACAGAGAGACTCGATGTCGCGCATCGACAGACCGCGCACGAATCCGCCGATCACCAGCGCCTTCAGCGGGTCAGTTCGTAGCAGCCGCTTGCAGTGCCACTTCGGAAACAGCTTCGACACGAACGATCGAGCGGCTTCGCGGACCTGCGGGATCTCGATCCGCAGCTCACCCTCGGCCGTCTGCACATGCCGAGGCCGGAACCCGTTGCGCTTCCCAGCCGTGGCTTCGGGCCGGCGCTCATAACGGGCGCGGCCGAGCCACGTGTCGAACTCGTCCTCCACCGCCCGCTGGATGATCAACCGCGCACCGAGCCTGGCGAGCTCGGACAGCATCTTCTGCGGGTCATCGACCATGCCCTTCCCCAGCAGCTGGTCGATGCTCGCTTGTATCTCCGCCGACTGAGGCGGTACCGTGCGTCTCACGGCGTAGGCCTCCTTCATCGTCTTGCCGGACTTGAGGGAACCTACGCCGTCGCTTTGACAGCAGCCGAGGCGTATTTACAGCAGTCTTTGGACGCGACCGGCCGGACCGAGGCGACCCTGCTTGCTGGCAAACGCAGGTCTCTGGCCGGGACTCGACGAGCCGTGATCAGAGAACGTAGGTCCGGACGTTGCCGCTCTACCCTAGCCCGGTTCCGCGACCATTGCGCTTCGAGTGCGCTTCGATTGACCGGATGAACAGCGTCCTCAGAACTGGAGAAAGGTGCTCCCCTCCGTGATCGAGGGCGGGTCAACCGTCGTGCTGACATTCTTCTCCACCCACTCGGCCGCACGCCGCGAGGACTCGTCGGTGCCGGTCTTGTCCTGGCACACCGTCACAGCCACCCCGCCGCCCTCGGTACGAAAGGCTGCGAAGCTAACAAAACCAGGCGCCCCGCTGATGATGGTCTTGAGGTCCTCCGCCCGCTGTCCGGCGAGGTCGAACAGCTCAGACGCACCCTGCCCGGAATAGCTCCGAATTACCACGTGCATCACGCGCCCCTTTCCGTGGCTACTGCCACGTCGGTTCTTCTAGGCGCACGCTATCCAAGCCTTGCCTGCTTTTGCCGAAAAAACGCGACCCAAAACCCAGCGGCAGGACGTTCCCGGTGACGAGTGCGGCAAAGGCCCGCCCCAGAGCAGCGGAAACCACCTCGTCCTGGCGTCGGTGCAGGACGAGCGTGGGCACCGGGAGCACGTCGCGAATTGCGACTTGCATGCCGAGCTGCAGCAACCGGCGGGCCATCCCCGGACTGACCGCAGCGCGCTCGTAGCGCGCCCACCACTCCGCGGAGCGCCGGTCTCCCACGCGACCGGGGGCGCAGATCGGCCGTCCCACGCTTCTCCCACAGAAGCTCCACCTGGGAGTTCGGGCCCGGCGCATGGACCAGGTCCACAGGACCATCGCCGAGCACGTGATACGCGATGCTCGCCCACCACTGCGGGCATATCGAGTTCGTACCGTCGTCACGTGCAGCCAGCTTACGACCGTCGTCGCGACACCGAAACGCCGTGCGCCGGCTACCGCAACACGGAGTGTGTGATCGTCGGGCGACGGGCCCCGAGGAAAAAGATTCCAGGAAGGCCGGCCGTGTGGAACCGATCGGTGCGGTTGCGCTCGAGCGTGCTGTGGGCGATTGCCATCGTGCCGGTGCGGTCGTCGCTGACGAAGAAGATCGCGCCGCCGCCCTCGTTGGCGCGGTTCTCCACCAACAAGCTGCCACCGATCGAGAGCGTCATCCGGTCCCCGTCGTTGTAGATCGCGCCGCCGCTGCCGCCGCCCGGAGTACCGGACTGGGCCGGGTTGGCGCCGCTGCCGATCGCGCGGTTGGCGATAAAGCGGCTGTTCAGCACGCTCCAGGAGACTCCGATGCTGCTCAGCGCGCCGCCGTTGCTGCACACGTTGCCGGTGAAGCGGCTGTTCACCACGTACACGGGAAGGCCGCGGTACTCCGACAGCGCTCGGACGGCTCCGCCGCCGATATCCGGTCCTTCAGCCTCGCACCGGTTGCCGGCGAACACCGAGTTGACGATCCGCAGTTGCCCGCCGCGAGCGAAGATCGCGCCTCCACCGCCACCGTCGAAGCGCTGGCCGCTCGAGTTCCCGTCGATGAAGGTCAGGTTCTGGACCACGAGCCTGGGTGAGGCTTGATCCTGGCAGTGTGACGTTGTCCACACCTGCGCTGGATCGCAGGTGTCCATGTACAGGATGCGGCGCCGGCCCTCACCGCTCAGCGTCACCAGCCCACCCCCGTCGAGAACGACGCGCGCGCTGCTGTTCACGACCTTGGCGGTGGCGCTCATCCTGATAATGACCGGCTTCGACCCGCACGCGAACCTGATGATCCCGCCAGCCCGCACCGCCGCGAGCACCGCGCCCGAGGTGCAACTGGCCGCGGTTCCGCGCCCCACGACATGACTCGCACGCGACGTGTCCAGCGGGCGGCCGGCTGGCGGAACGGACACGGAGCGAACACCAGGCGCCCGGCGCGCGAGCGAACTCGCCGTCGGCACAACGCAAGCACCGCCGATGAGCACGAACGCGATTAGGAGTGACGCCCGTCGTGGCATTGCGGAAGGGTAGACCCGGCGGTGCTCGGCGCCCTTCCTGATCTCGCGTCGCTCGGCTTGGCTTGGATCGAGTCGAGTGAGGCGGCGACTGGGCTCCCAGGGTGGTGCGCCCCCGCCGGCCCACCACCGTCCGACTCTCCAGAGGCCGCCCGCCCGCGCAAGCGAAGACCCCAACGTAGCGCGGATTCGTCCGGCTGCGATCGCCGGCACGTTTGGGCCGCCTGGAGGCCCTAAAGTGACGCGCATCGACCCGCCTTGATTCCGCGCAACGTTGCGGCCGATCCTCCCAGACAGCTCGTCGGCGCGCTCGACATCTCAAGCGCGGCTGGCAGATCACCTCGTCAGCGGGCTCGGCCTACAGCGCTAATTTCACCGCCCACCGCACCGGTGAGGGGGTGACGATCTCGGTGTACTCGCGCGGGTCCGGCTCTGGTGCTTCGATCAGTACGCACCCGGGATAATCCGCCGCAGGCACTAAGGTCGGTCGATCCGTCGCGTGCGAGCTCGCGAAGATCAGCGATATGGTGCCCGTCATGAGGTTTAGGGGGCACGCGGGGCTTGCTGTGGGCGAGTTCGCCGGCGGGGGTGTGTACCGACGGTGAGTGGGCCGGAGTCGTCGATCTCCGCGCCCCAACAGCGGGCGTCCCATCTTGTCAAGGACCCTTCGGTGTGGGCCGCGCCCGCGGTGCTGGTCTCGATCCTGGTGTTTGTGATGACCCTGGTCTATTTCGGCTCGGTCGTCGACCCGATCGGCCACTTGCACGGTTTGCCGGTCTCGGTCGTAGACGAGGATGTCGGGGCGAGCGTCGGCTCCCAGCGGCTCGACCTGGGAGCGCAGGTCGCGGCGGGATTGTCCGGCTCGCGCGCGGTGGCGCACAAGCTGTCCCTGCGGCCCGAGAGCTTGCCCGCTGCCGAGGCTCGAATGGATGTAGCCAAGGAGTACGTGGCGATCGTCATCCCGCGTGGCTTCACGTCGTCTTTGCTGGCGATCTCCGGCGCGGCGCCGGCAGCGGGGCGATCGGTGCCGCTACCTGCGATCCAGCTGCTGACCAATCCTCGTACCGGCACGCTCGCGGTCAGTCTGGCCACAGGCGTCCTGCAGCCCGCCCTGGCGCGCGCCTCGACCCAGATCGGCCAGAACCTGCTCCGCCATAGCACGCCGCGGCCGCGGAGCAGCGCCGAGACGGCACTGCTCGGAAATCCGATCGCCGTCTCGGTGGTTCCGTATCGCCCCCTCCCCTCACATTCGGCGCTTGGTCTGAGCGCGTTCTACATCGCGCTGCTGACCACCATGTGCGGGTTTTTGGGCGGGGTCATCGTCAACACGTCGGTGGACGCTGCCCTCGGCTACGCCGCGACCGAGATTGGGCCGTGGTGGCGCCAACGCCAGCCGGTCGCGATCAGCCGTTGGCAGACGCTGCTCGCGAAGTGGACGATCGCCACAGTTCTGATGGTGGTCCTGACCGGCGTCATGCTGATCGTCGCCGTCGGCATCCTGGGAATGGATGCGCCCCACCTGGCGCGCCTGTGGCTGCTGACCTGGTTTGCCGCCACCGTGGTGGCTGTCGGAACCCTGGTCCTGTTCGCGGCCCTGGGGACCCTGGGCCAGATCGTCGCCATCTTGGCGTTCGTGTACCTCGCTCTGGCCTCCTCGGGCGGGACGGTCCCGCTCGAGGCGCTATCGGGCTTCTTCCGCTTCGCCGCCGGCTTTGAGCCGCTGCGCCAGATTCTCGACGGCGTCCGCGCCATCCTGTACTTCGACGCTCGCGGCGAGGCCGGCCTGACCCGGGCATGGGTGGCGAGCGGGCTGGGACTCGTTGTCTGGCTGGTGCTCGGCACGCTCGTGACAATTTGGTACGACCGCAGGCGGCTGTATCGCATGCCGCCCGAGCTCATGGAGTACGTCGACCGAGCGGTGCGGAACTACCATGCGGACAATCAAGGATCCCGAGGGCGCGACGGTGCCGAGACAGCCGCGGCGTCGACCTCGGCCGAGCCTTGATAATCGCGCGTCGCTCAAGCGCACAGGAACCCGGCGTCTCACAATCCGTCGCGCGCAGGTTCGAATCCTGCCGGGACCAGCCGGGAAGGCCTGGAAATCGCCTCGGCGGCCGACCCGGGCGCCACGGGCGGGAACACCACCTCGACGTCGAGGCCGCCGCGGGGACGGGCGCGGACGCTCAGCTCGGCGTCGTGGGCCGCGGCGATCGCGGCGACGATCGAGAGGCCAAGCCCGTGGCCGCGGCCGCTCAGGCGCCCGCCGGCTCGCCGGAACGGCTCGAGCAACCCATCCACCTCGCCGGGCTCGATCATGGGTCCACTGTTCGAGATGCGCAGGACCGCCCGCCCGGCCTCGGTCACCGTCGCAACGCGGAGCCACCCGCCCGTCATGTTGTGCACGAGCGCGTTGTCCAGCAGGTTCGCGGCGAGCCGCTCGATCAGCCGCTCGTCGCCGCGCAGACGCGCCTGCTCCCGCGCACTCGCGACGGTGATCCCGTCCACGATCACCACGGCGTTGAGCGCACGTGCGAGGACGGCGTCGAGCTCGACGTCCTCACTATGGTCGAGACCGCGCTCGCTGCGCGCTAGATCGAGCAGCGCCGCGATCATGCGCTCCTGCTCAGCCCCGGCGGCGAGCACGCGCTCGCACGCCGCTCGCAGCGACGCCTCTGACGAGTCGGGATCGGCGAGCGCGACCTCGAGCATCGCGCGCTCGAGCGTGAGTGGAGTGCGCAATTCGTGCGAGGCGTTGGCTACGAAGCGGCGCTGGGCATCGAACGCGCGCTCGAGCCGCTCGAGCAGCCCGTCGATCGTGTCACCGAGCTCCTTGAGCTCGTCGTCCGGGCCGCGGAGGGCCAGCCGGGCGTCGAGGCTGTCGGCGGAGATCCGGCGCGTCCTGGCGGTCATCGTCCGCAGCGGTGCCAGTACGCGCCCGGACAGCAGCCAGCCGAGCACGATCGAGACGATCGCCATGACCGCGAGCGCGATCGCTGACCACATGAGCAGCTGATCGCGGTCGCGCGACTGCTGGACGCCGATCGCCGCCTTGACGACCTTCGACGCATCGTTCAGGAGGGCCGGCGGCTGTCCGAAGCTACCGAGGGCGACGCCACCGGCGCGCACGATGTAAGCCTGTTGGCCCGAGTTATTAACCTGGTGTTGGCGAGGGACCGCACTCCCGGTCAGGACGCGCGGGTGGGCTGCGACGAGCGCGGACGGAGTGCGGGCGTTCGCCCTGATGGTCACGGACGAGGCGTGGAAGTTGACCGCGACGAGCAGGTAGACGATCGTCAGCAGCACCGCGGCGGTGAGCAGCAAGAGGCCGCCGTAGAGTGCGGTCAACCGCAGCCGCACGGTACGGCGCGGCAGCCAGCGCCTGGCCGGGTCGCGAATCAGCGCGGCGAACGATTCCGGCATCGTCAGATACGGTACCCCGCGGTCGGTATGGTCTCGATCAGCGGCGGCTCGCCGAGCTTTGCTCGCAGGCGGCTGATCGTGACCTTGACCACGTTGCTGAACGGGTCGGCCTGCTCGTCCCACACGCGAGCGAGCAGTTCTTCGGCCGAGACGACGGCGCCGTCGGAGGCGAGCAACAGCTCGAGCACTGACAGCTCCTTCGGGCTCAGCGCGAGCAGCCGCCCGCCACGGCGCGCGACGCGCTGGGCCGGGTCGAGCCGCAGGTCGCCCTTGGCCAGCACGGGCGGCCGCGCCGGCTGTGCGCGGCGCGCCAGCGTCCGGATCCGCGCCACAAGCTCGGCGAACGCGAACGGCTTCGGCAGGTAGTCATCCGCGCCCAGGGTCAGGCCGTCCACGCGATCCTCGACTGTCCCCGCGGCCGTCAGCATCAGCACGCGCGCCGAACAGTCCTCGTCGAACAGCCGCCGGCACACCTCGTCGCCGTGCACACCAGGCAGGTCGCGATCGAGCACGACCACGTCGTAGGTGTTGACCAGGGCCCGCTTTAGCGCCGCCTCGCCGTCGAGGGCGACGTCGACGGCCATACCCTCGCGGCGCAGGCCGGTTGCGAGCGTGCTCGCCAACTCCTCGTGATCCTCGACGACCAGCACTCGCATCGCAGCACCTCCAACTGTAGGACTAGCGCCGCGCAAGCGTGCCCAAGCGCGCGTTACGGCGGGGTAACAGCGCCCGTGACGGTCATGTAACCGCGGCTCGCGTACCACTCGCGGCATGGCATCCCCGACAGGAGGCAGAACATGGGAACGCATGCCGCGCGTCCGCGCACTCTGATCATTCCGCTGCTCGCGCTGGCCGCGCTCGTCACCGCGTGTGGCAGCAGCAACCCGTCGGGTTCGACCGTCGCGCACATCGGCGCGGCGAAGCCGACCGCGACGACGACGGCTGACACCGGCGGTCTGGCCGGTGGCGGCATCGCCTCTCACTACCGACAGCTGATCCGCTTCGCCCAGTGCATGCGGGCCCACGGTGAGCCGAACTTCCCCGACCCCCAGGAGAGCGCACACGGCGTCATCCTGGCACTGAAGAACGTCGATGCGAATTCGCCGCAGTTCAAAGCCGCGCAGAAGGCCTGCGCCTCGCTCGCACCCCCGGGCATCGCCGCCGGCGGGTCGCCGGCGAAGACGCGGGAGCAGCTTGACGCGTTCGCCGCCTGCATGCGCGCGCACGGCGAGCCGAACTTCCCCGACCCGGAGTTCTCGAGCCACGGCTCGGGAGGGAGCGTGCGAATCCACCTTGGACCGGGCGTAAATCCGAACTCGCCGCAATTCGCCAAGGCGCAGCAGGCGTGCCGCTCGACGCTACCGGGAGGCACGCCGTGATGGCCGTGGCGACGGTCGACCGCCGGCGCCGGCGCGTGCGGGTGGGAGCGCTGGTTGTCGTCGTGGGCCTGATCGTGGCGGTTGTCGCGGTCGTCGCCGCGAACCCGTTCGCGAGCACGGGCAGCGGCGGCGCCGGCGTCGATAACGCCGCGCCGACGTCGCTCGCCACGGTCACGCAGCGCCCGCTCAGCTCGCAGGACCAGGTACAGGGCACCCTCGGCTATGCCGGGAGCTACTCGATCCTCAACGAGATCGCCGGCGTGTACACGCGGCTTCCGTCCGCCGGTGACGTGATCGAGCCGGGCCAGCCGCTGTACTGGGTGGACGGGTCTCCCGTCGTGCTGCTCTACGGGCACACGCCGGCCTATCGCGCCCTCTCGGAGGGCCTCAGCGGACCCGACGTCAGCGAGCTGAACACGGACCTCGTCGCGCTCGGCTACGCGACGAGATCGGAGCTCGATCCGAGCTCCGACTACTTCAGCGCCGAAACCGCATCCGCCGTGGAGCGCCTCCAGTCCCATCTCAACCTGACGGAGACCGGTTCGCTCGCGCTCGGGTCGGTGCTGTTCGAGCCCGGCGCGGTGCGGCTGACGTCGGTCACGCCGACGCTTGGCCAGCGGGCCGGCCCGGGCGCACCGTTCGCGCAGGGGACCTCGACCGCGCGCCAGGTGACCGTATCGCTGGACGCCGCGCAGCAGTCGGAGGTCAGGGTTGGCGACCGCGCCGCGATCACGCTCCCCGACAACAGCGTCACGCCCGGCGTGATCACGAGCGTCGGCACTGTCGCGAGCGGCGGCGGGAATGGCAGCGGCGCATCGGTGACGGTCGACGTGCGGCCACTCGATCCCCGGGCGACCGGCCACCTCGACCAGTCTCCCGTCGAGGTCTGGATCACGACCGACACCGCTCGCAACGCCCTCGTCGTCCCGGTCGACGCGCTGCTCGCTCTGTCCTCGGGCGGCTATGCGGTCGAGGTCGCCGGCTCGCACGGCGTGCACAGCCTGGTCGGGGTCTCGCTCGGGCTGTTCGACGACGCCGACGGGCTCGTGCAGGTGTCGGGCAACAGCATCGCGGCAGGTCAGCACGTCGTCGTCCCGGCGGGCACATGAGCGACGAGGCACCCGTTCTCGAGCTCGACGCGGTCGAGAAGGTCTATGAGGGAGAGCTGGTCGTCCGCGCGCTGAGCGGGGTGACTTTCGCCGTGGCGCCCGGCGAGCTCGTCGCGGTCGTCGGCCCCTCGGGGTGCGGGAAGTCGACGCTCCTGCACGTGATGGGCACGCTGGATCGCCCGAGCGCCGGCCGCGTGCGAATCACGGGCGTCGACGTCGCCGAGCTTCCAGACGCGGAGCTGGCGGCGCTGCGCGCGCGGCGCATCGGGTTCGTCTTCCAGCAGTTCTATCTCGGCGAGCACGACACGGTGCTCGAGAACGTGGCCGACGGGCTGCTCTACGCCGGCGTCGCCGCAGCGAATCGTCGCGAGCTCGCACAGGAGGCGCTGGCCCACGTCGGCCTCGCTGAGCGCGCCGGCTTCCGACCGCCGAAGCTGTCAGGGGGCGAGCGCCAGCGCGTCGCGATCGCGCGCGCGTTGATCGGCCGTCCCGCGATCGTGCTCGCCGATGAGCCTACCGGCAACCTCGACAGCACCGCGAGCAAAGCGATCCTCGAGCTGCTCGAAGAGCTCAACGCCGCGGGCGCCACGATCATCGTCGTCACGCACAACCAGGAGATCGCCGAGCGCCTGCCGCGGCGAGTTGCGATGCGCGACGGACGGATCGAGGCCGACACCGGCAAGGTGGCCGGGTGAGCGACGACGCGGCGCCTCCGCGGCTGGCACCGCGCGACCTGGCTCGGGTCGCGAGCGCCGGTGTGCGGACGCGTCCCCTGCGCGCGGCGCTGTCGGCGCTTGGGATCGCGATCGGCGTCGGCGCGGTCGTCGCCGTGCTCGGCCTTTCGGCGTCGAACCAGGCCTCGCTCCTGGCCCAGATCGACAGGCTGGGCACGAACCTCTTGACCGTCCAGAACGGACAGTCCCTGACCGGCCAGACCGCCGAGCTGCCCGAGGCCGCGCCCGCCATGATCACGCGCATCGGTCCCGTCACGGGCGTCGCCGACACCGGCGCCACGAGCTCCGAGGTCTACCGCACACCGCTGATCCCGTCCAAGCAGTCCGGCGGCCTGCAGGTACAAGCGGCGAGCGTCAACCTGCTGCCGGCAGTCGGCACGACGCTTGCCCAGGGCGTGTTTCTCAATGCCGCCACTGCCCGAGAGCCGGTCGCCGTGCTCGGCGCGCAGGCGGCTTCGCAGCTCGGCATCGACCGCCTCTACCCCGGGGAGCGCGTGTGGCTCGGCGGCCGCTGGTTCTACCTGTGCGGCATCCTCAAGCCCGCTGCGCTGGCGCCGGAGATCGACCAGTCGGTGCTGGTCGGATTTCCGGCCGCCGAGACCTACCTCGGGTTCGACGGTCACCCGACGATGATCTACGTCCGCTCGCAGACCGACCAGGTCGCGGCCGTGCAGTCGGTGCTCGCGGCCACCGCCGATCCCGAGCGCCCGAACGACGTCGACGTCTCGCAGCCCTCCGCGACGCTCATCGTGCGCGCCCAGACCAAGACCGCCCTGTCGGGACTGTTCCTCGGGCTCAGCGCCGTGGCGCTGCTGATCGGCGCGGTCGGCGTCGGCAACATCATGGTGATCGCGGTGCTCGAGCGCCGCAGCGAGATCGGGCTGCGCCGCGCGCTGGGCGCCCGCCGCGGTCAGATCCGCTCGCAGTTCCTCAGCGAGGCGGTGATCCTCGCGGCGCTCGGCGGCATCGCCGGCGTCGGGCTCGGCGTGCTCGCGACCGCGATCTACGCGAGTGTCGAGGGCTGGACGATCGTGATCCCGGTGCTCGGGTGGGCCGGCGGTTTCGGTGCCGCACTGGCGATCGGCTGCCTCGCCGGCCTGCTCCCGGCGATCCGCGCCGCGCGGCTGTCGCCGACCGAAGCGCTGCGAACGGCATAGACGTGGGCCATCGCGTCAGATCATTCAGCCTGGGGAACTTCTGGCCGCGATGCCAACATGTCTGCGATGACGGCCGAACCCATCGACTGGCTCAGATGGGTGCGCACGCTTCAGAGCATCGGTCAGGCGGGGCTGAACTACACGGACAATGCGTTCGACCGAGACCGCTACGAGAGGGTCGGCCGGGTCGCGGCGCAGATGGTCGCGGCGCTCGCCGGTCTGCCGGCGGTCGCGGTCGCAGAGGCCTTTGCCGCTGACGCGGGGCACCCGACGCCGAAGGTCGACGTCCGCGGCGCCGTGTTTCGCGACGGCCAGGTGCTGCTGGTCCGAGAGCGATCCGACGGTCGATGGACGCTGCCCGGTGGGTGGGCCGATCCAGGCGACTCCCCGGGCGCGACGGTCGCGCGTGAGGTCCGAGAGGAGACCGGGTACGCCGTGAGCGCCAACCGCCTGGTCGCCGTGCACGACCGCGACCTGCACAACCACCCTCCGATCGCCTTTGCGGTCTACAAGCTGTTCTTCCTCTGCCAGCTGGAGCCAGTCCCGACCGGCGAGTACGACCACGAGATCGAATCGGTCGCTTGGTTTGATCCAAGCACACCGCCGCAGCTCTCTACGGGACGCGTCACCACGGACCAGCTGGCGCTCGTCGCCCGACACCACGCGGACCCGACCCGGCCAGCGGAATTCGACTAGTTCGATCCTGAGGAAAACCTCCGCAAGTTGGTTAGGAGGGCGCGCCCTGCGGGGGCGCGCCCGGTTGGGTTTCGCCCGGGCGGGCCACAGCGCAGCGCGCCGGCAGCCACACCCCGGGGCGCGCGCAAGCGCGCCCTCTCTCCCCCAACAGGCTCGGGAGCGGATCGCTCAAGTAGCGGGCGTGTCTAGGCTCCTCTGCGCCGCCAGCCTGTCTGATGGTGCGCGATGCGCCCGTGGGTGCTCGTGTGTGAGGCTTCGGGCCAGCCGCCCACGGAGTCCACCGCGGTGCTCGACACCGCCCGCGCGAGCCGCTCATCTACGAGTGCGGAGGCTGCCCGGTAGCTCGCGGTGTAGCCGCTGACCACGCGCACGAACAGCGGTCCGGTGAACCGCAGCAGCTCGAGACGACTGCCGGCGCGGACCGTGGAGGTGCGGCGGCTTCCGGTGAGGCACGCGATCTCACCGAAGCAATCGGCGCTCCCGAGTTCCGCGACGCGCCGGCCGTCAGCCGACACCTCGGCTCGGCCGGCGATGATGACGTACACGTCGTCTCCCGTCGTCCCCTCTTCGACCACGGTCGCACCCGGTGGCACCGCCTCTCTCACCGCCGCGGCGGCAAGGCGGCAGATCGTTGCAAAGGGCAGCGGCGCGAGCATCGCGACGCGCTGCAACAGCGCCACCTCGTCACTTTCCTCCCGGACGTGGGCGTCGATGCGCCGTAGCCCGGAGAGGGCCAGCAACACGCCGGCCGGCGCCACCAAACCGGCTGCGAGCAGGGCGCCGCGGACGCCGAACAGCGCGATCAGACCCGATGCGCCGATTGATCCGACGGCGGCTGCCAGGGCCATGATCGATTCGAGCGTGGTGAACACGCGGCCCATGACCTCATCGGGGATCAACCACTGAAACAGCGTGAAGCCGGTGACGTCGACGATCGCGTTCGCCAACCCGACCATCCCGAGCAAGACCAGCGCGAGCACCTCGTTCGACACGGCGGCCAAGGCGATGAACGGCACGCCCCAGCCGGCGATCCCGATCCCGTACCACCGTGCCAAGCTTCGACTTCCGACGAGCAGTGAGGCCGCCAATGACCCCAGGACCGCCCCGGCCCCGAAGCCGGCGGTGATCACGCCCACTCCGGACGGCGCAAGGCCGAGCAGCTGCAGGGCCACGACCACCGAGAACACGGTGAAGCAACCGCGAGTGAACGTCTGGAGCAACGCGAGCACGGTTAGCAGGCGAACATCGGCCCCGCGACGGATGATCGTCAGTCCCTCGGCCACCTCCCGCGCCGGATTGACGACCTCCGCTTCGGCGACGCGTGGCGGCGCTTCATAGTCGACGCGCCAAATCAGCCACACGGACCACAGCGCGGCAACCGCGCAGATCACGAACAGACCCTGGACCCCCAGTGGATCGATCAGAATCCCGGCGAGCAACGGGCCGAGCAGCGCGCTCAGGGAGTCGAGCATCCCGCGTACGACATTGGCACTGGTCAGGTCCGCGGCGGTCGTGCACAAGGTCGGCAACAGCGCGGAGTGCGTCGGCCTGTAGAGGGTATGGGCGAGCATCGCGATGGTCGCCAGCGCATACGCCGGCACCGGTGAAGGCAGGGTTACGGCCAGCGCCGCGCCGCCGAGCGTCACAACGCGCACCAGACCCACGCAGACCAGGACCAGATTGCGCGGGTAACGATCGGCCACCACGGACGCCGGCGGCGCCAGGAACGCTGCCGGGAGCATCCGAACCAATCCGACGATCCCCACCGCCGCAGCGCCGCCGTGCTGATAGGCGAGGACCCCGAGGGCGACCGTGACGATCCAATAGGTTGTGAATTCGGCGCCGAACGACAACTGCGCGCGCCGGAGATTCGGCGACCGGGCGGTTTGCCGAAACTCCGCCAGCGCCTGGGCTAAACGGCCGCCGGTCATACCGGCCCGGCTACTCGGCGACGATCACGTCGAGTCGCCGTGGCCCGTGGACGCCACCCACGCGCACCATCTCGATGTCAACGGTGGCAGACGGGCCGGAGATGAAAGTCAACGGCCGGACGGGGTCGAGCTTGGCGATCGCCTCGGGCAGCGAGCTGACGATCTGCTCGGCATGAACGACACACAGGAGGTAGTCGGGGAGGAGCGAGAGCGCCCGCCGGCCCATCCCGGCGCTGCCGTCGAGGACGATCGTTCCGGTCTGCGCGACCGCAACGGCGCACGTGGTGAGAACGCCGTCTGCGCGATCGAGCGCCTCGGGATCCAGCGGCGGCGTGTCGCGGAGCGGCTCTGCCTGCTCGAGCCAGCTCTCGGGGATGCCGTCCGGAGCGACGACCCGAGCGATGCCGCGATCGCGCAGGGTGGCGCGGACCGCTTCGTCCAGTTCGGCGCCGGCGATCCGCTGGGTCCGTGCCTCGTAATGGTGCAGACGGTCGATGAACGTCTCGATCCCGTCGTCGGTGTGGGTCTGGTACGCGCGCGGCACCGGCGGCGTTGGTCCGCTTGCCGGACCGATCGCGTCCCGGACGCGGGTCAGCATCTCGTCCCGCGCGCTCATTCTCGGCGCCCATTCCCGCGAGCCGGCGGGTTCACTTGATGGTTCTTCACCCACCAGTCACGGAACGGCTGGCGGGGAGGATCGGGCAGGTCCCGTACCGATGTCCAGCGCGACAGCGGCGGCGGGGCGCTCCGGCGGAAGAAGCGCAACAGCCGGGCGAACCTGAGCGCGAGCGTCCACCGCCGGCGATCCTTCATCGCGGTGCCGGCGGCAGCGAACAGCGCGTCCTGCGCCCGGTGGCGCTCGGCGCGCGTCGCGTCGTGACGCAGTTTCACGAGCACGGTCGGGATATCGATTTTGACCGGGCAAACCTCGTAGCAGTAACCGCACAGCGAAGACGCGAACGGAAGCTTGGAAGCGTGCTCGATCCCAACCAGTTGCGGCGTGAGCACCGCGCCGATCGGCCCCGGATAGGTGGCGTCATAGGCGTGTCCGCCCGTGCGCTCGTAGACCGGGCAGACGTTCAAGCAGGCCGCGCAGCGGATGCAGCGCAGCGCCTGTCGACCGAGCTCGTCGCGCAGCACGTCCGTGCGGCCGTTGTCGAGCAGGACGATGTGCACCTCCTGGGGCCCATCGCCCGGAGTTACCCCGGTCCAGACCGAGTTGTACGGGTTCATCCGCTCGCCGGTGGCGCTGCGCGGCAGCAGCTGGAGGAACACCTCGAGGTCCCGGAAGCTCGGAACGAGCTTCTCGATTCCGACCACCGAGATCAACGTCTCTGGGAGGGTCAGGCACATCCGCCCGTTGCCCTCTGACTCGGCCACGAGCAGCGAACCGGTTTCGGCGACGGCGAAGTTGGCGCCGCTGATCGCGACCCTGGCCCGGAGGAAGCTCCGCCGCAGATGCCGGCGCGAAGCCTCCGCAAGCGCGTGCGGGTCGTCGGACAGGTCGGGCGGGGCGTCGCCCATCTCGCTCAGGAAGATTTCGCGGATCTCGGCGCGGTTCTTGTGGATCGCGGGAACGACGATGTGGCTGGGACGGTCGTGGCCAAGCTGGATGATCAGCTCGGCGAGATCGGTCTCGTATGCCGTGATGCCCCGCTCGGCGAGCGCCGGCACGAGCCCGATCTCCTGGGTGGCCATCGACTTGACCTTGATCACTTCCTGCTCGCCCGTCGCCGCAATCAGCGAGGCGACGATCGCATTCGCCTCATCGGCGTCCCGCGCCCAGTGCACGTGGGCCCCCCGGGCCGCGGCGGCGTCCTCGAACTGCTCGAGATAGCGATCGAGGTGGAGCAGCACCTCGTCCTTGATCGCGGCTCCGGCGGCGCGCAGCTGCTGCCAGTCCGACATCTCGCCGACCACGTTCGCGCGCCGCTCGCGGATCGTCGTGGTCGCGTTGCGGATGTTGCGCCGGAGCTGCGCATCGTTCACTGCGCGCTTGGCGTTCGCCGGGAACGGGGGATCGTCGGTCCAAATCGTCTCGCCCGCGCTCATCTCGCGGCTTTCGTCGCAGCAGGCGCCTTGGCAGCCCGATACTCGGTCTCGGTGCTGGCGAGAAGCTCTGCCAGGTGGAGGCTGCGCACGCCCGCGCGGACGCTCTCGAGGCCGCCGCCGATGTGCATCAGGCACGAGCGATCGCCGGCGCACAGGACCTCCGCCCCGGTTTCAATCACCGCTTCCATCTTGTCCGCGAGCATCGCCGCGGACACGTCGGGATTTTTGATCGCGAACGTGCCACCGAACCCGCAGCACTCATCCCAGCGTGGCAGCTCGACCAGATCGATGCCGCGCACGTTTCGAAGCAGGCGCATTGGCCTCTCGCCAACTCCGAGCAGCCGCATCGAGTGACAGGTCGGGTGGTAGGTGACGCGGTGCGGGAAGTACGCGCCGACGTCGTCGACCCCCAGGACATCGGTCACGAATTGAGAGAGATCGTAGGTCTTCGCCGCTACCGACTCCGCCTGTGCTGCGAGCGCGCCGTCGCCGGCAGCGCGCGCGATCATCGGATGCTGGTGGTGGATGCTGGCCACACACGAGGCCGAGGGCGCCACAACGGCGTCGTACGGGGAGAACGCATCGACGTATCGGCGCACCAGATCGACCTCGAAGTAGCCGCTGTTCGCGTGCATCTGGCCGCAGCAGGTCTGCTCCAGCGGGAACTCGAGTGGCTGCCCGAGCCGCTCGAGCAGTTGCACGGTCGCCCTGCCCGCATCCGGGTAGAGCGCGTCGACGAGACAGGTCGCGAACAGCGCCACGCGAGGCTTGGCTGCCACCGCGTGGAGACTAGCTGCGCGCTCGCGCGATCGCCAGCCGGGATCCAGGGGAACGATTGGAGCATCACCTGCCGGCCGGTTCTGCGAGCGAACCGGCACGAACCGCACCACCTGCCGGTAAAAGCTCATCCTCTGCATCCGCGCTGCTCTCTCTCGCTGGTTCCCGGTAATTCACCGCTCGCCTGGAGTGGGCAGCAGCGCCGGCGGGGGCGCATGCTGTGACGCGTGACGAGGCTCGGGCCGCACTCACCCGCGCCAAGGCGCGGCTCGATCCGCTCGCGCTCTACGAGCGTCCGGTCAGGATCGACCGGGTCCGGGTCAGCTGCCCGGGATGGCTGTTTCGGCTGCCGTGGTTCCGCCGTTTCGACGGCTACACGATGTGGAACCTGATCCTGCTGCGCTCACCGGAGCTGGCGTCAGACGACGAGCTGATCTGCCACGAGCTCTGCCACGTCTGGCAGATGCAGCACCGCCCGCTAAGGATGCCGCTCTCCTATCTGAGATTCGGCTATGCACACAATCCCTATGAGGAGGAGGCCCGCCGCGCCGCGGGCGCGGCGGAGCCGGTTTAGCACCCGCGATCGGACGCATCGACATCCACGGGTCCGGCGTGGAGCCGCTACAGCACCTGCGCCGCCCGCACGGCGCGGGCTTGACCGTCGTCCATCCACATCTCCCAGCGGCCCGATGCCGATCGCCGAGGGCCTCGGAAACGGTAGGGCCGGCGACCGCCGAACTCGGTTTGGCGCAGGTGGCTGACTCCGCCCAGCACGGAGGCGATCCGGCGGTGCGGCCATCCGATTGCATCCTCGATCTGCGGGAACGGGCGCGGACGATTCGGGACGGCCGCCAGAGCGCCGAGCAGCTCCCGCATCAGATCGCTGCACCGATCGTGGAAACGCGCGATCTCGCCGGGGTCGATCATCGCGTTGTGGGGCGCGTGCTGGGCGCGCTCGGGTGGCGCGTTGTGGGGCGCGTGCTGGGCGCGCTCGGGTGGACTGCTCGTGGGTGACATCTGCCCAAGGTAACTCCGCGATCAAGCGCCCGGCGGGAACGTGTAGCGCGAATGGGGGGGCACGAATGGTCCGACCTCCAGCACGATCTCACGATGAGGTGCCAGCGGCACGCGCCCCGGCGGGCCCCGCCACGGCCGCCCGTCGACGAACACCCGCACGCGCTCCCCGGCCGGTGCCGGGAACGAGGCCAGCCGGCGAGAGGACAGTGGTTGGCCCCACGAACGGAACAGATCCGAGAGGACCAACCGATGCTGCGGGCGCACCAGCACCACGCCGGTGGGCTCCAGCGTGACCAGCGCGCCATAGCAGCGGGCCCGGAAGATCCGCCCTTCGGAGTAGGCGCGCGGCGCCCGCGTACCGATCCCGGAGGCGACGATCACAACCTGGTTGGCGGCGAACAGCTCGACGTGGACGCCGACGCGCGGCCCAAGGTCGCCCGTGCACCGGCCCGCGACCGGTCCGGCGGCGGGAGGATGAAAACGGCTGCCGCGCCCGATCGGACGGGCCTCGCGCACCAGCGCGGCCGGCAGCGGAGCAGCCGCGGTAGGGGTGTGGGAGGAGCCACAGCCGGCTGCCACCAGACCACTCACGAGCACGGCGGCAAGCGCGGCGATCGGGCGCGTCGAAGCCGGGATGGCAGCCGGTGCCGACTTCATGCCAACAGGCTTTCGTCCTCCCAGTTGAATTCGTCATCGGCGGGTTCCTCGGCGCCCGAGCTCGCGTCCGGTTGCGGCGCAATCCGAAACACCAGCGCCACCAGCCCCGCGCCCGCGGCCAAGCAGCTCGCCACGGCCACTCGCGCGAGCAGCGTGGGCAGCGCCAGCAGCACGTAGCCACGCAGCAGCACCGTGACCAGCGTCGCGCCCTGGTAGATGGCGGCTGCCGCGATCACGAAGAACGTGAACCAGCCGTGGCGGCGCAACGCGATGCGCCGTAGTCCCCAGGCGACGAACGCCAGTTCGAGCACCAGGAAGACGACTTGGATGACCGAGACCGTGGGTCGGCCGTGAAGCTGCTGACCGACGACGGCGATCGCAAATGCCAGCAGCGCGACGAGCGCCAGCCCGCGCGCGACGGTCCAATCCAGCTTAGGCCTATGCAGCCGGAGCCCGGCGAACACGCACGCGAGCACGACCACGATCGGCCAGAACCACACCAGCGGCGGGTCGGGGCGGTAGTACAGGCCGCCGGCGATCGTCGCGGCGCTGCCGTCGATCCTGACCGGAATCGTCCACCGGCCCAGGTATCGCTTGCCCGGTGCGATCACGGTGCTCGCGAGCGCGTGCAGGCGCCCGTCGTGCCATTCGTACGCGTG
Organism: uncultured Solirubrobacterales bacterium; assembly: GCA_963767695.1. GTDB lineage: Bacteria > Actinomycetota > Thermoleophilia > Solirubrobacterales > Solirubrobacteraceae > Palsa-465. The sequence goes on along the minus strand of CAVYFE010000004.1, from coordinate 268,078 downwards.
GCCCGAGCTCACCAGATCCCACTTGGGAGGGGTGGAGGGACCCAGGCCCGTCGGCGGAATCTCGGTCGGCGTCTGGTTGAGGTAGTACATGGCCGAGTTCTGGTTGACCTGCACACCCGCGCGTGAGAAGCGCAGGTATGGCGCGCCGCGGTAGTCCATGACTACCACGGCGGTATTCGGATCGACCCGCAGCCACAGTCGCAGATCACCGTCGACGGCCTTGGCATCGAGTCCGCGTGGGACGGCGGTGATCCGGGCCAGGAAGCTGCTCGCCGACGGGTTGATCGGGCCGTGTGCCGCGGCGACGCCCGGCGTCAGGGCGAGGGCCATCGCCGCCCCGAGCACGGCGGCGACCGGCAGGTGCGGGCGCGGGCTGCTCATAGACTTAAGCGCAGCCTGTGGTGCTCGGTCTGCGGGATGATCATCGATGGTGACTGTACGCGTACTTTGAGCTACTTCCCCCCCGTTCGCCGATTCGCGGTGCTGATCCTGACCGCAGCGATGATCGCGAGCGCGGCGGCCTGGCCGGCATCGGCGGCGGCGGACGGCGACCCCGCCAGTGATGTCCTGGTCTCCCAGCCCATCTTCCTACCGCAGGACAGCGGCGCAACCGCCGAGCAGCAAGCGCAGCTGGGGGCGATCGAAAGCGCGGCGCAGAAGAGCGGCTATCCGATCCGAATCGCGCTGATTGCCACGCCCTCGGATCTCGGCTCGGTCGGGGCGCTGTGGGGCCAGCCGCAGAGCTATGCCCAGTTCCTCGGCCAGGAACTCTCCTTTGTCTACAAGGGCACACTGCTGGTCGTGATGCCGAACGGCTTCGGCGTCTACCACGTCGGTCAGCAGACCGGCGCGGAGCGCTCCGCCCTCGCCGGCATCCCGCCGCCCGGGACCAAGCGGCTCACCGGCGCGACCCTCACCGCGATCGAGCGCCTGGCGGCCGCATCGGGCCACCCACTGCAGACCGGGGGCAGCGCCGCGGTACCGGGAAGCGCGAGCGATCACACGAGCTCGTGGGTCGCGCTGGCGATCGGAGCGGCGGTGATCGCTGCTGCGTGGACGGCCAGTCTGCGGGCCTCGCCCCCGCGGCGGATCCGCCGCAGAAGCGCGGGCGCTTCCTAAGCACAGCGCCACGGGAAGGATCGCGGGCGCTTCCTGACCTCGGCGCCACGGGAAGGATCGCGCGTGCGCCGGCGTCCTTGCGAACCAGAGGGTCGTTTATCCATTCGCAGAGCGAGAGGAGCCTGCGCCGTGTCTTCTAGACGCCTTACCGCGATCGTCCGGTCGCGGAACGTAAGCGTTGCAGTGGCCGTACTTGCAGCTTTCTGGTGTACGAGCGCCGGCGTCGCGTCGGCGCGCAGTCACCGGCCGTTCCTCGACCGGTTGAGCACCGTCACGAGCCTTACCTCGACCGTGCCGGGCAACGGTGATCAGAATCCGTACGGGATCGTGATCGTCCCGCGCTCGGTCGGGAACCTGGCCCGCGGCGACATTCTGGTCAGCAACTTCAACAACGCCGCCAACGTGCAGGGGACCGGCACGACGATCGACGAGATCACGCCCGGCGGGAGGCGGAACCTGTTCGCGTCGATCAACGCGCGCACGTTGCCCGGGCCATGCCCAGGAGGCATCGGCCTGACGACCGCGCTCGTAGCGCTGCGCAACGGGTACGTGATCGTCGGCAGCCTGCCGACGACCGACGGGATGCCGGACACGATCGGGGCCGGCTGCCTGCTCGTCCTCAACAGCACCGGACAGGTGGTGGAGACGATCTCCGGTGGCCCGATCAACGGACCCTGGGATATGACCGCCGCCGACGAGGGATCCTCGGCGACGTTGTTCGTCACGAACGTGCTGAACGGGACGGTCGCCGCCGCCGGTGCCACCGTCAACAAGGGTACGGTCGTGCGGATCCGCCTCCGGGACACCCCTACCGGGATGCCCGTGCCGACCGCGATCAACGTGATCGGCAAGGGATTCGCCGAGCGCACCGACCCGGCCGCGCTGGTGGTCGGGCCAACTGGAGTCGCGCTTTCATCCGGCGATCGGGACCGCGGCGACGGGCGTGGCGAGCGGCATCGCGACACGCTGTACGTCGCGGATACGGTCAACAGCCGGATCGCGGCGATTCCCGACGCGATGGACCGCATGACCCCGTTCCCGGGAGGCGGTCAGACGGTGGCTTCCGGGGCCCCGCTGAACGGGCCTCTCGGCCTGACCTTGGCACCCGGCGGAGACCTGCTGGCGGCTAACGGCGGCGACGGCAACCTCGTCGAGGTAACGCCATTCGGTGATCAGGTGGCCACCAAGCTGGTGGATCCGGCCGGAGCCGGCGTCCTGTTCGGCCTGACCGTCGCCCGTCGCACCGGGGTCTACTTCGTCGACGACGGCGACAACACGCTGCGCCTGCTGCACTGACCTATAGCGAGGCTCGCGCCCACCGCGTCAAGCGATGGGCGCGAGCTCACTCGCCACGGGCGGAGGCTCACGGCGCGACCGCCGAAGCTGGCGGACTGGTTCAGCTGTCTCCGGCAGCCTGGCTATCGTGGTCCGGCGATGGCAGCCCGCGAGGACATCCGAAATATTGCGATCGTCGCGCACGTCGACCACGGGAAGACCACGCTGGTCGACGCGCTGCTGTGGGAGTCCGGGGCGTTCCGCACCGGACAGGAGGTCGCCGACCGGGTGCTCGACTCGATGGACCTCGAGCGCGAGAAGGGGATCACGATCCTCGCCAAGAACACGGCCGTTCGCTACGGCGGCGTCAAGCTGAACATCGTCGATACGCCGGGACACGCCGATTTCGGCGGCGAGGTAGAGCGCGGGCTGACGATGGTCGACGGGGTGCTGCTGCTCGTCGATGCCAGCGAGGGGCCGCTCCCCCAAACGCGGTTCGTGCTGCGCAAGGCGCTCGAGGCCCGACTGCCCGTGATCCTGGTCGTCAACAAGGTGGATCGACCGGACGCCCGTATCGACGAGGTCCTCGACGAGGTCTACGAGCTGTTCCTCGATCTCGATGCCGACGAGTCCCAGATCGACTTTCCGATCGTCTACACGAACGCCAAGGCTGGACGCGCCTCGCTCGATCCGGCGATCCCTGGCGAGGATCTGAGTCCGCTGTTGGAGCTCCTGGTCAAGCACATCCCAGCCCCCCGCTACGACCCGGCGCACCCGCTGCAGGCGCATGTCACGAATCTCGACGCTTCCCCGTACGTCGGGCGAATCGCGATCTGCCGCCTGCGGCACGGTCACATCCGGCGCGGTGAGACCGTCGCATGGTGTCGCGCCGACGGGTCGATCGAGCGCGTCAGGGTCACCGAGCTCTACGTCACCGAGGCGCTTGAGCGCGTCGCCGCCGACCAAGCCTCGGCGGGCGAGATCATCTCGGTGGCCGGGATCCCGGAGATCACGATCGGCGAGACGCTGGCCGACGCCGACGATCCTCGGCCGCTGCCGGTCATCACCGTCGATGAGCCGTCGCTGTCGGTCACGATCGGGATCAACGACTCCCCGCTCGCGGGGCAGGATGGCGACAAGCTGACCGCGAGCCAGGTGAAGGAACGGCTCGAGCGCGAACTGGTCGGCAACGTATCGCTGCGGGTCCTGCCGACGGACCGTCCGGATGTCTGGGAGGTCCATGGTCGCGGTGAGCTGGCGCTGGCGGTGCTCGTGGAGCTGATGCGGCGCGAGGGCTTCGAGCTGACCGTCGGCAAGCCGCAGGTCCTGATCAGCGAGGTCGACGGCACGCTCCACGAGCCGGTGGAGCGGATGAGCGTCGACGTGCCGGAGGAGTACGTGGGGGTGATCACCCAGCTGCTCGCGCTGCGCAAGGGGAGGCTCGAGCAGATGGTCAACCACGGCACCGGGTGGGTGCGGATGGAGTACCTGGTTCCCGCTCGGGGCTTGATCGGCTTCCGGACCGAGTTTCTCACCGAGACGCGGGGCACCGGCCTGGTGCACCACGTCTTCGAGCGGTGGGAGCCATGGCATGGAGAGCTGCGCACCCGGCCCAGCGGCTCGCTCGTCGCCGACCGGCGCGGGACTGTCGCGGCGTTCGCGCTGTTCAACCTCCAGGAGCGCGGAACCCTGTTCGTCGCTCCGGGCGAGGAGGTCTACGAGGGGATGATCGTCGGCGAGAGCGCGCGCGCCGAGGACCTCGACGTCAACGCCTGCAAGGAGAAACACCTGACCAATATGCGCTCCTCGACCGCCGACGAGCTCGTGCGCCTGGTGCCCAAGCGCGAGCTCTCGCTCGATCAGGCGCTCGAATTCCTGCGCGCGGACGAGTGCGTCGAGGTGACGCCACACGCGATCCGGCTGCGGAAGTCGCTACTCGACGCCAACGGGCGCCGCAAGCTCGCCCGGACGGCTCGCACTGCCGTCCGTCCTTGAGCCGATCCTCACGCGCCGGTGCGGCTCCCGAGCACGTCGCGGAGCGCCGGCTCGAGCTCGCCGTAGCGGAACTCATACCCGAGTCGCTGGAGCTTGGCGGGGATCGCGCGCTGACCGGTCGTGACGACCTCCGACATCTCACCGTAGAGCAGCCGTACGCCTAGTGCCGGTACCGGCAGCACCGTCGGCCGATGCAGGACCCGACCCAGCGTCCGCGACAGCTCCGCATTGCTCGCCGGTGCCGGCGCGGTCAGGTTGACCGCCCGGTCGGCCTCGACGATTGTCCACGCAGTACAGAAGCCCCGTCACGACGTCGTCGAGGTGGATCCACGGCACGTACTGATGACCTCCGGCGACCGGGCCCCCCAGCCCCAGCCGGAAGAACGGGAGCATCTGGGCCAGCGCGCCGCCGGTCGAGGAGAGCACGACGCCGGTTCGGGGCAGGACGACGCGCATCATCGGTCCGGCCGCCCGCGCCTCCTGCTCCCATGCAACGACCACCTCGGCGAGGAAGTCAGAGCCGGCCGGAGCGCTTTCATCGAGTGGCTGCTCACCGGTGTGGCCGTAGAAGCCGGTGGCCGATTGCGAAACGAGGGTCTGCGGTCGCTGACCCTCGTCGAGCGCGCGGATCCCCTGCACCAGCGACCGCGTGCCGAGCACCCGCGAGTCCCGGATCCGTCGCTTCGCGTCCTCACTCCAACGCTGCGCGATCGGCTCGCCCATCAGGCTCACGACCGCGTCGGCGCCGGCAAGCGCGGCCTCCGGCGGGGGGCTGGCGGTTGGATCGCTCCACGCGTGGGCTTCGATCCCCTCCCCCAGGGCCGCGGCCGCGCGATGCGGATCTCGGGACAGCGCCACCACCGCGTCCCCTCGTGCCTGCGCGGCGCTCACGAGAGCGCGCCCGATGACGCCGGTGGCGCCGGTGACGACGATTCGCACGACCCGCTAGTCCAGGTAGTCGTAGGCCGGAATCGTGAGGAACTCGATCAACTCCGCGGACAGCGCCACGCGTTCGAAGATCTCGCGCGTCTCCGCCGGCCGACCGGCCCGCCAGGTCCGCTCCCCGACTTCGTCCCTGATCCTCGCGGTCTCCTCGTCGAGCACCCGACGGACCAGCTCGGGAGTCATGACCTGTCCGTTGTCGAGCTCGATGCCGTGGCGGATCCACTGCCAGATCTGCGTGCGGGAGATCTCGGCTGTGGCGGCATCCTCCATCAGCGAGTTGATCGCAGCGGCGCCCCGCCCGCCCAGCCAGAACGAGATGTACTGAAACCCGACGCTGACGTTGGTCCGCAGCCCGCCCTCGGTGGCGTGTCCCGGGGTGGCGGCAAGATCGAGCAGCTCGCGCGCGCTCACATCGACGTCGTCGCGTTGTCGCTCCAGCTGGTTAGGCGCGCCGTTCAGCCCCTGCTCGAACACCTCACGGGCCACGGGCACGAGGTCGGGGTGTGCGACCCAGGTGCCGTCGTACCCCTGTCCCGCCTCCCTCTCCTTGTCCGCCCGCACCGCGTCGAGCGCCTTGGCGTTCGCCTGCTCGTCCTTGCGCGAGGGGATAAGAGCGGCCATGCCGCCCATCGCGTGTGCGCCCCGGCGGTGACACGTAGCGGCCAGCAACTCGGTGTAGGCGCGCATGAACGGAACCGTCATCGTGACGTCCCCGCGATCGGGGAGCACCATCTCCCTGCGTTCGGGGAAGCACTTGATCGCGGAGAAGATGTAGTCCCACCGGCCTGCATTGAGTCCCGCCGAGTGCTCGCGCAGCTCGTACAGGATCTCGTCCATCTCGAATGCCGCCGGCAGCGTCTCGATCAAGACCGTGGCCTTGATCGTCCCCCGCGGGATCTCCACCGCGTCCTGGGCGAAGCAGAACACGTCGTTCCACAGCCGTGCCTCGAGGTGCGACTCGAGCTTTGGCAGGTAGAGGTAGGGGCCGGAGCCGCGCGCCAGCAGCCGCGGCGCGCAGTGAAAGAAGAACAGTCCGAAGTCGAACAGCGAGCCGGACACGGGTTGCCCGTCGACCAACAGGTGGCGCTCGGGGAGGTGCCAGCCGCGGGGCCGTACGAGCAGCGTCGCCGGATCCCTGGAGAGCTCGTAGCGCTTGCCGTCGGAGCCCTCGTAGCTGATCCTCCCCTCGATCGCATCACGGAGATTGATGTGGCCGGTGACCATGTTGCGCCACGTCGGCGCGTTCGCGTCCTCGAAGTCAGCCATGAACCCGTCCGCGCCCGAGTTCAGCGCGTTGATGGTCATCTTTCGGTCGGTCGGTCCCGTGATCTCGACCCACCGCTGCTGCAAGTCCGCCGGGACTGCCGCCACGCGCCAGTCCCCCTCGCGAAGCTCTTGCGTCTCCGGCAGAAAATCGAGCAACTCGCCGGCGGCGAGACGGGCCCGGCGCTCGGCACGAGCCCGGAGCAACTCTGAGCGGCGAGCCCCGAACTCGTGCTGAAGCTCGGCCACGAACTCGAGGGCGTCCGGGGTCAGCACTTCGTCGAACCCCGGCTCCATGGCCCCGTGCAACTCAAGTCTCGCGTGGGTGGTCATCTCGTGGATCCTCTCAGCCGTGGGTACCCCTTGCAGCTTCGCGGCAAGCGCGCGGTCCGGGGGGCGAGCTGCCGGGACGCTCTTCTACGTGTCTGCGTCGCTCGAGCGATTCCTCGACCACGCACATAACCGCGAGCAGGAGGGCGATCGCGCCGACCATCGTCCACGCGGGCCAACTGGCGCCGACGGCGAACAGCGCCAGCAACGCGAGGGCGGTGACCCCTTTCTCGTAACCGAACGTCCCGACCATCCGCAGGCGGAACGCGTCGTGACCGATCAGGTACAGCGCGACGCCGCCGCACAGAGCCAGGCGTGCAGCGCCGTGGAGCGGGTCATCGGCCCCCCTGACCACGAACTTCACGCCCGCCGCGAAGATGATGATCCCCGCGACCAGCAGCAGGTGCAGATAGCTGTAGGAATCGGCGGCGGCCAACACTGGATCGTCGTGCTCACGCAGTCGCGCCTCGGCAGTCGCGGCGAAGCGGGCGAAGTAGGTCCACCACAGGGCGATCGTGACCAGCAACCCGAACGTAACCGCGGCGACGAGCGCCGTGTCGAGCGGCTCCCGCGCCGCGCCGAGACCGATCCCGACGATCGACTCCCCGAGGCAGATGATCACGAACAGGCTGTAACGCTCCGCGAAATGCGCGACCGCGACCCGCTGCAGCCCGCGCAACCGCTCGCGCGTCAGCCACGCCGGGCCCGCGTAGTCGATCGCGACCGCGGCGCCCCACAGGACGGCCCGCGGTGCGCCGTGCAGGAACGAGCCGGCGATCAGCAGTGCCATCCCGATCACGACCGTCACGGCGAAGCCGGCGATCGCCGACCAGGCGGCATCGCCTCGCCGCGACGCATCGACGTACAGCGCAAGATGCAGGAACCGCACCACGGCGTAGGTGCAGGCAAACAGCGTCGCCTCGCTTCCGAATGCACGCGGTACCGCCAGGCCGGTGATGAAGATGAACACGGTGGCCAGCAGCAGGCTGAGGCGGAGCGTCGGCGAGTCGTCCGCTTGCGCGTTGGCGGCCCATACGAACGCCGACCATGCCCACCAGACGAGCGCCAGGACCAGCATCGATTCGCCGAACCCGGTCCAGGTGAGATGGTTGGCGAGCAGCGTCGTGACCTGCGTGATCGCGAACACGAACACCAGGTCCCAGAGCAACTCGACCGAGCTCGTGCGCCGCTCCTCGACCGGGCTCGGACGCCGCTCCTCGACCGGGCTTGGAGGCCGCTCCTCGACCGGGCTCGGACGCCGCTCCTCGGCGGGGTCTTCGGCGCCTTGCGTGAAAGCTTCCACGCCCCAAGTATCGCGGTGTCAGAGCTCTGCCAGCGCTCGCTCGAGCGCCCGGCGCGCGCCGGTAAGGGTCTGCGCGCTCTGGGAGATCTCCTGCCATGGATCACCGTCCCGCTGCACTCGGGTGAGCACCGTCCCCACGGTCCAGCGGTCGGGGCGCGTGGTGCGCTCGGAGAGCTCCTCGAGGTGCAGCGGCGTGGCGACCGGCGCCCGCGGGCGAGCGCGCACCGAATACGGGGCCACCGAGGTGTGGGCATATCCGTTGCGCAGGAAATCGATCAGGATCCGGCCGTCGCGCTTGGCCTTGCGCTGCTCGATCGTGAACACGCGCGGCTCGCGCGCGGCGGCGACGGTCGCCAGATCGCGCGCGAACGCCCGGACATCGTCGAATTCTGCGGTTCGCTGGAGCGCGACCACGAGGTGGTAGCCGCGCGAGCCCGACGTCATCGCCCACGGTTGCAGTCCGAGCTCGCGGAGCAGTTCGACGATCAGGAGAGCCGCCCGGCGAACCTCCGCCGGGCGATGGACGCTCGGGTCGAGGTCGAAGACCATCTTGTCTGGGCGGGTCAGCCGGTCGGCGCGGCTGAGCCAGCTGTGAAACGTGATGCACGCCTGGTTGGCGAGGTACACGAATGTGGCTGGTTCCGATGCCACCACGTGCTTGACGGTCCCCCCCGCTTTCGGAACCTCGGTTTGGTCGATCCACGCCGGGAAGTGACCGCTGGCGTGCTGCTGGAAGATCTTGTGCCCCTCGATCCCGTCCGGATAGCGCTCGAAGTTGAGCGGACGGCCGGCTATGTGCGGAAGCATCGCGCCGGCGATCTGCGCGTAGTAGTCCGCCAGTCCCGCCTTCGTCACGTTCGGCGGGATCAGCTGTTTGTCCGGGCGCGAGATCTCGACTGTCCGGCGCCCGGCGGTGATCGTGAAGGCCACCGAGCCCTCAGCCGGTCGTCTGGATCGTCGCCTGTCGCCGTGTTCGCATAGGGTTCACCGCCTGCCGGGGGCCGGGCGGCCACTCTAGCCGCGGTCGTCGAGCCCCACAACCCACCTCCTTGGCGCGAAAGGAACCTTGCAGATGAAGCTCGCAGTGAACATCGCCTACTGGGGCTTCGGCATCGGACCGCAGGACCAGCTGGTGGTGGTGCAGGAGGCCGAGCGGCTCGGCTACGGCTCGGTGTGGGCCGCCGAGGCTTACGGCTCGGACACGGCCACCGTGCTGGCGTGGCTCGCGGGCGCGACCACCAGGATCAAGCTCGGCTCGGCGATCTTCCAGATGCCCGCGCGCACTCCCGCGATGACGGCGATGACGGCCGCGAGCATCGACCAGCTGTCGGGCGGCCGGATGCTGCTGGGGCTCGGCTCCTCGGGGCCGCAGGTGGCGGAGGGGTGGCACGGGCAGCGATTCGCGCGACAGCTGCAGCGCACCCGTGAATACGTGGCCGTAGTACGGATGGCGCTCGCTCGTGAACGCCTCGAGTATCACGGCGAGACGCTCGAACTGCCGCTGCCGGATGGACCCGGCAAGCCGCTGAAGCTGATGATCTCGCCGGTCCAGGAGCGGATTCCGATCTACCTCGCGGCGATCGGCCCCAAGAACACGGCGTTGGCGGGCGAGATCGCCGATGGCTGGATCCCGACGTTCTTCTCCCCCGAGCACGTCTCGGAGTTCCGCACGCTGCTCGAGGAGGGCGCCGCCCGCGGAGGCCGCTCGCTCGACGGCTTCGACATCGCGCCGACCGTCAGCGCGTTCGTATCCGACGATCGCGAGCTGGCCCGCAACCTGATGCGGCCCGGGCTGGCCCTGTACATCGGTGGCATGGGCTCGCGCCAGCAGAACTTCTACAACAACCTCGTCCAGCGCTACGGGTTCGAGGACGCCGCCAAGGAGATCCAGGACCTGTACCTGGCCGGGAACAAGGCCGAGGCAGGCGAGGCGATCCCGGACGAGCTGATCGACATGGTCTCGCTGTGCGGACCGCCTGATGTCGTTCGCGATCGGCTCGAGGCGTTCCGCGGGGCCGGCGTCGGAACGCTGATGGTCGCTCCGATGGCGTTCACCGTCGATGACCGGATCGCGCAGCTGCGCGCGATCGCGGAGCTCGTCGGCTGAGGCCCCGAGAACGGCGGCTGGCACGGGACGGCGCCTGCGGTTATTCCTCGGGGCGTTCGGCGACCCCGGCCATGCGTTCCCGATGCTCGCGCTCGGGGCGCGGCTGGTGGGGCGCGGCCACGAGGTCACGCTCGAGACGTGGACACGGTGGCGCGGGGACGTCGAGGCTGCCGGCATGCGATTCGTCGCCGCGCCCGAATATCCGGTGTTCCCTACCCGCGAGCGGCCGCTGAAGCCCTACGAAGCGGTCGTGCCCGCCGCCGCCCAGACGCGCGCGGCGCTCCGCGACTGCGCCCCCGAGGCGATCGTCCACGACATCCTGACGCTGGCCCCCGCGCTCGCCGGCGAGCTGGAGCGAGTGCCCGTGGTCACGCTCGTGCCCCACGTGTACCCGCCGGGCGCCCCGGGCTTCCCGCCCTACGCGCTCGGCGCCCGGCCGCCCCGGACGGCGCTGGGTCGGACGCTGTGGCGCGGCCTAGAGCGACCGGTGGGGGCGGGGCTGAGGCAGGGCCGCGCCGAGCTCAACGAAACCCGCCGGCGGCTGGGCTTGCCGGCGACGGAGCGCCTCCACGGCGGGCTGAGCGCGATGCTGTGCCTGGTCGGCACCTTCCCGCAGCTCGAGTATCCGCGCGCCTGGCCGCCGGCGGTCCGGGTCGTTGGCCCGCTGATGTGGGAGCCGCCCTACCACGACGTCGCGCCGCCGCCGGGCGACGCGCCGCTCGTGCTCGTGGCCCCCTCGACGGCGCAGGATCCACAGCAGCGGCTGCTGCGCGCGGCCCTGTTGGGGTTGCGGGGCGAGCCGATCCGGCTGCTGGCGGCAACCAACCGCAAGCCGCTGCCCGAGCCGGTTCCGGTCCCGGGAAACGGAAGACTCGTGGAGTGGCTCTCGTACTCGCGCACGATGCCCCGCTGCTCGCTGGTGATCACGCACGCCGGCCATGGCACGGTGGCTCGCGCGCTCGCATCTGGCTGCCCGGTCCTCGCGGTGCCGCACAGCGGCGATATGGGCGAGAACGCGGCGCGGGTCGACTGGGCGCGGGTGGGAGTGCGGCTGCCGTGGCGGTTCCTGTCCCCGGCGACGCTTCGACTGGCGGTGCGGCGGGCGCTGGCCGATCGGGGCTTGGCGCTGCGGGCGCGCGAGCTCGCGGCGTGGGCTGCAGTCAACGACGGCGCTGAGCGCGCGGCCGAGCTGGTCGAGCAGCTGGCGCTTACTGCGACCCGGGGTGGAACCGTACGAACTCGATGAGCGCCGGCGCCCTGCTCTGCACGGTGTCCACCGGCTCGCCGTAACACGTGCAGAGCTCGACCACAGCGACCTCGTCGGAGATCTCAAGCGGGCGCCAGGTGGCCCCGTGGTCCTCCCAGCGCTTCAGGTCCTCGACCGTGACCTCAGGCCGATCGGTGCCCATCGCCGGCCTCAGCCCGATCCCGTCGTTTCCGCCGGCGGTTGGTGCGCGGGGTTGGCCCCCGCCCACTCGGCGATCTTGTCGGAGCCTTGAATGGTGGTGCCGTCGTCGAGCACCAGTGCCGGCACCCAGTGGTTGCCGGTCAGGCGCTTGACCTCCTTGCGGCCCGAGGTCTGATTGAAGACGTCGGGCAGCATCCCGAGCCCGTAGGAGCGGATCACCTCGGGTTCGTGGCCGGCGTCGTTGAGCGCGTGATACGCGGTGCCGCAGGGATGACCCCCGGGACGCGGGGCGGCCTTCCAGGTGCCGTAGCAGACGTAGAGCTTCATGGGATCCTTTGAATTGCTCGGAGTGAGCTCCGGGGGTGGGACTCGAACCCACAACATTTCGGTTAACAGCCGAACGCTCTGCCTGATTGAGCTACCCCGGAATACGGTGTATTACGACGGTGGAGTCTTGGGCAAATGTAGCGACACAACAGCCATTCCGTCCTCAACCTCCGCATGGCAGCTTGAACAGAGCAGAACGCATTTTCTCGCCTCGGCGCGGAGCGAGTTGAGCGACAAGGTGACACCGTTCGCGCTAACGGGCAGCCATTTGTCGCGAGGATCGACGTGATGGAATTCAAGCGCCCGCGCACTGCGGTCGTAGCCGCATATCACGCAACGTCCGCCAGCCTCCTGCACGAGGATTTCCTTGACCTTCCGCCGGCGCCGGCTGACCCGCTCGACCCGACAGCGCTTGATACCTAAGACGAACGTATGTTCTCATCATCATCGGAACGGAAAGCCCTGCTAATCGCCACAACTTGGCAACTATTCAGTGCCTTGTCGTGCGCCGCAAGGTTGGTGCTGGCGCCGGATATCGGCCCCAAGGTGACGCGGAACTAAGGCGGGTCGATGCGCGTCACGGTAGGGCTTCCAGGCGGCCCAAACGTGACGGCGATCGCTGACGGACGAATCCGCGCCACGTTGGGCTCCGCCTGCGAGGACACGCGTTCCCCGGCCCTCCCAGCGCCGACCCTCATCCCGTCGGGTTTCACGTCGCCCTCCGACCCCGGCCCTCCGATCCCGGCCCTACGACCCCTCTCCGTAGAGCCCCTCAAACGCCTGCTCCGCGGCGTCGAGTCGCCGGCGCCCCTCCCCCACCGCCCAGCGCCTGGTCGCCCGATCGACCGCCAGGACCGTCCACCCCTGACCCTCCTCGCCGCTCAGGTGTACCAGGATCGTGTTGCGGTTGTGCTCGACCCGTGCTCGGTGGGCCGGGTTCCCCTCCTCGTACAACGTCCGCGGCCTGCGCTCGGTGGGATCCGCGAGGAACGAGGTCCAGCGCGAGCGCGCAGGCCGGGGCAGCGGCCCGGACGACGCGCTCACACCGCCGCCTCGAGCCGCGCCACCACCCCCCGAATCGCCGCCAGCAGCTGCTCGCGCTCGTGCGCCAGCTCCCGGGTCCCCCCCGAGCCCTGGGCACGGGCCCGCACGATCGCGCGGTCGATCCGGGCCAGTTCGAGCAGCAGCCGGGCATGCTCGAGCCGCTCCTCGTCGACCTGGCCGGCGCGTCCCGCGCGCGCCACCAGATCGGCGATGACCCGCGCCAGCTGGTCGTCGTCGGACGGCAGGTCAGCCAGCGGTGAGGACGTCCTGCCGGTCAGGTGCTTGGCCGCCCGGCGCAAAACTTCGCTGGTCAACAGCTCGTCGGGATCGATCCTCAACAGGGCTTCCTCTCCCGCCCGCGGCACGGCGAGGCACAGCACCAGGAACGTCCGCTCGGTCCTCATGCCGCGATCGAGCGCCGACACGCTCCCGCCCGCCGGCGCCGAGTGAGCACCACCGCTCCCGGCCGCCGGCGTAGCCGAGCCGCCGCCGGACACGAGCGACGCCAGGCGCGCCTCAGACAGCTCGAGCCGTCCGGCCACGCGGCGGACCAGCTCGTCCCGGACCACGCTCGCCGGCAGCTCGCAGAGCACGGGCCGGAGCTCCTGGAGGGCTTTGTCGCGTCCCTCGGCGCTGCCGAGCTCGGCGCGCGCGAGGATCCACTCGACACGGAACACGACGAACGGGGAGGATCCGTCCACCAGGCTCCGGAGCGCATCTCCGCCCTCGCTTTGAACCAGCTCGGCGGGGTCGGTCCCCTCGGGCAGAGGCACGACGCGGAGCTCCAGCGGCGGCCGGTGTGCAGCGGCCAGCCGCGCCGCGCGGAGCATCGCGTCCTGCCCGGCCCGGTCGGCATCGAGGCACAGGTCCAGCACGCGCACGATCCGCGCGAGTTCGCCGACCTGCTCCTCGGTCAGCGCCGTACCCATAATTCCGACCGCGTTGCGCATCCCCGCCTGGTGCAGCGCCAGCACATCGGTGTATCCCTCGACAAGGATCATGCGGCCGGCTCGCGCGGCCGTGGCCCTCGCCAGGTCGATCCCAAACAGCTGACTGCGCTTGTGATAGAGCTCGCCGTCGGGGCTGTTGACGTACTTTGGTCCCTGGTTCTCTCGCATCGCCCGGGCGCCGAATCCGAGCACGCGGCCGCGAGCGTCGGCCGCGGGGAACATGATCTTCCCCCGGAAGCGGTCGAAAATCTGCCCTGGCTGGGAGCGAGATCGCTGCGCGAGGCCGGCCGCCAGCAGCTCGTCCTCATTGAACCCCGCCCCGCGCGAGGCGAGCAGGATCCGGTCCCACGCGCTCGGCGCATACCCGACCCGGAACTCGCGCAGCGTATCCGCCGTGAGCCCCCGCCCCAGGAGATAAGCGCGCGCGTCCGAGGCCTCGTCCGACTCCCATAGGTAACGGGCGTAGTACCCGGCGGCGCGTCCGAGCAAGGTGTAGAGCCGCTCCCGGCGCTCGCGGCGAGATTGCGCATCGGGATCCTCGTTCTCGGTCTCGAGCGTCACCCCGAACCGATCCGCCAGCGACTCGAGCGCGCCCTTGAAGTCGACCCCTTCGGTTTCCATCACGAACGTGAACGGGTCTCCCGAGGACTGGCAGCCGAAGCAGTGGTAGTGCTTCTCGTCGGGCCGGACGTGGAACGACCCGGTCCGCTCGCTGTGAAACGGGCACAGGCCGAAGTAGCTGTTCGGCCCAGCCCGCCGGAGGTCGGTGCGGGCGGAGATGAGCGCGACCATGTCGACGGCGTCGAACACACGGTCGCGGGAGTCGGCGGCGAACCGGGTCACTGAGCGAAGGCCACTGGAACGCTCAGCGCCTCGAACTGGCGGATGCAGAAGCGGTCGGTCATCCCGGCCAGGTAGTCGGTCACCCGCCGCGAGAGATCGCCGGCGGGAATCGACGACGGGATGTCCTCCGGATGAGCGCAGAAGTGATCAAACAGTGAGCGGACGACGAGCTCGATCTTGGCGTGCTCGCGGGTCGCCTCGGGACCCAGGTATACGCGCTCGAACATGAACGCGCGCAGCTGCGACATCGCCTCGCCGACCCGCTGTCCCTGGACGATCTCGTTGGCCTGCTCCGAATGCTCAACCAGGTCGTGCACCAGCGCATCGATCCGTCGCGGTCCCGTCTCACCCAAGGTCTGGATCGGCCCCGCAGGCAGGTCGTCCGCGCCGATCACCCCTGCCCGAAGAGCGTCGTCGATGTCGTGGTTGACGTAGGCGATCCGATCGACGAGCCGCACGATCCTGCCCTCGAGCGTCGACGGCTCCCGGGCGCGGCCCGAGTGGCCGAGGATCCCATCCCGCACCGGCAGCGTCAGATTGAGTCCTTGCCCGTCGCGCTCGAGTGTGTCCACCACCCGCAGCGAGTGCTCGTTGTGCAGGAACCGCGATCCGAACCGTTCGGCCAGGCAGCGATCGAGTGCCTCCTCGCCGATGTGGCCGAACGGAGGGTGGCCGAGGTCGTGTCCGAGGCCGATCGCCTCGACCAGATCCTCGTTGAGCATCAGCGCCCGCGCGACCGTGCGGGAGACCTGGGTGACCTCCAGCGTATGGGTCAGCCGCGTCCGGTAGTGATCGCCGCTGGGGGCAACGAACACCTGGGTCTTGTGCTTGAGGCGGCGAAACGCCTTCGAGTGCACGACCCTGTCCCGGTCTCGCTGAAACGGTGTCCGAAGGCCGCAATCGGGTTCCGGGCGCAGCCGTTCGGCGGGGTATGAGCGGATCGCCAGCGGCGAGAGCTCGCGCTCCTCGTGACGGCGGATCCGCGCCGCGAACGCGGCAGCGACCGGACCCGAGGGATGCTCGGGAGAGGGGGCGAGGAGTTGCTCACTCATGATCTTTCCGATTCTGACAGTGCCGTACCTCGGACGGCCGGGGCTGTGGCGAAGTTGTCGCACACAGCGCGGTCCGCGGAGGGCCGCGGCGTTGAGTGATCGCAACCAGAGGCGACTGTGATGTGCTCGGCGTGGCGGCCGGAGGCTGGCATGAGCATGCCGCCGGCCGCCTCCTGCGCCGCCTCTACTGACAGACGGTCCCAGGTCCGATTCAGGCCGCCCGCAGCAACGGCGCCAGCCGCACGTGCGCGTGGTGTTCGGCGGTCTCGGAGATCGCCCGCTCGGCCTGACGAAGGGCCCGCTCAGACGCGTCCGGGGCCTGGGCCAACGGCTCGCCGAGCGCGCCAACGAGGAACCGATAGCTCTCCTCATCCAGCGGGAACGCCGCGGCCTCGCACGCCCCACAGACCACGCCGCCGCCGGCGGGCGAGAACCCGTGCAGGTGCTGGGCTTCGCCGCACGAGACGCACGATCCCAGCTGCGGAACGATTCCCGCCGCCAGCAGCAGCTTGAGCCGGAACGCCAGGCCGTTGGCGGGCCGGGCACTGGCCGGATCGGAGCTGAGCAGTACAAGCTCGTTGGCGAGCAGGCGAAACACCTCCGGATGCGGGTCGCTCGTTTCGAACAGGCGCGCCACCGCGTCACATGCGCGAGCCGCGGCGTCGAGCGTTGCAGCGTGGTCGCGCAGCGCGCCGTGGGCGGCGATCGTGTCGACGCTGGTCACCGTGAACAGGTCTCCACGACCCTCGTGGAGAACGATGCGAACATGGAAGAAAGGCTCGAGGCGGGCACCGAAGCGGCTCCGTGATCGCCGAACCCCCTTGGCGATCGCGGCCAGCCGGCCGTCGCGAAGCGTGTACAGGTGGAGGATCCGATCAGCTTCGCCGTAGCGGATCGAGCGCAGCACGATCGCCTCTGCCTTCAGCGGTCCCGGCATCGCGAATCCGAAGCTATACTTTGTGAAGCTATGCGAGTCATCACCGTCTATACGACCGATCACTGTTCCCGGTGCGTGAGCGCCAAGGCCCTGCTCACCCGCCGCGGAATTGGTTATGAAGAGATCAATTTGGCAAAGGACCCGGACGGTCGAGCGGAGCTCGTCCGACGGACCGGGATGTTCACGTTCCCGCAGATCGTGATAGAGGGCGAAACGCTGGGCGGCTTCGATGAGCTGCTCGCGGCCGATCGCCAGGGCCGGCTCAGCACGCTGCTCGCGGCCTAGCGCTTCATCTGCGAGACGCCCTCGGTCGCGGCTGGCAGTGCTCGCAGACATAGGTTCCCCGCCCTCCCACGACGATCTTGCGCACGGTTGTGCCGCAGTTCGGGCACGGCTCGCCGGCGCGGCGGTGAACGAGGAATCGATCCTGAAACGAGCCGCGCGCCCCATCGACGTGGCGGAAGTCGTCGATCGAGGCGCCCTTGGCGTCGATCCCCGCCTGCAAAGCCTCCTCGATCGCGTCACGCAACCGCGCCAGCTGTGCGGCGGTCAGCCGCCCGGCGGGACGAAGGGGGTGGATCCCCGCCCGGAACAGCGCCTCGTCCGCGTAGATGTTGCCGACGCCGGCGACCCGGCGCTGGTCGAGCAGGAATGCCTTCACGGGTGCCGTTCGTCCCCGGGCGGCTCGGCGGAGATACGGCGCGGTGAATTCGGGGGTGAGCGGCTCAACGCCGATCCGCGGCGCCAGGTAGGCGTCGCGGGCTGCGCTCCCGTGCAGCAGATGGCCGGTGCCGAACCGCCGCGGGTCAACGTACAGCAGCCGGTGCGCTTCGTCGAACTCGAACCGGACCCGCGTGTGGAGCGGCTCCGAGGAGGGGTCGAACAGCAGCGTCCCGGTCATGCGCAGATGGATCAGCAGGTAGCGGTCCCCGGAAAGCTCCCACACCAGGTACTTGCCGGCGCGCCCGACGCGCTCCACCAGCGCGCCGCGCAGTTGTTCCGCGGTCGGCCGCGGCAGATCCGGCCGGGTCCAGCGCGGGTCAAGGATCGTGGCCTCGACGATCGTCCGGCCCTCCAGATGGGGCGCCAGCTGCCGGCGGATCGTTTCGACTTCAGGTAGCTCGGGCATCGACGAACGGCTCGCCGGGAAGGTCGGCCGCGGCGCGGCCGGCGAGCCACATCAACACGCTCGCGCCGACGTCCGCGAGCGGACCGTCGTGGTGGCGCGAGCCGTGAGCTTCGAAGCTCGCGAGCAGCGGCACGTGCTCGCGCGTGTGGTCGGTGTGCGCCGAGGTGACGTCGCATCCGTGATCGGCGGTCAGCACCAGCAGGTCGCCGGGCCGCAGCGCCTGCAGCCAGCCGGCGACTTGCCCGTCGATCTCCCTCAGCGCCGCGTGGAACCCATCGGCGTCGTGGCGGTGACCGTACACCTGGTCGGTCTCGATCAGGTTCGTGAACACGAGGCCGCGGTCGAGCGAGCGCAGCAACTCGGCCGTCTCTGCCAGCGCCCGGGCGTTGGTCGGTCCCGGATGCTGCACATCGATTCCGACGCCGCCGAACAGCTGACCGACCTTCCCCACGGTGTGAACGGGAATCCCGGCGTCGTGCAGCTCGTCGAGGTAGCTGCGCGCGGGCGGCGGCAGCGAGTAGTCGCGCCGGCCGTCGGTGCGCTCGTAGGCGCCGTGGACGCCCGCGAACGGGCGCGCGATCACTCGTCCCACGCGATGCTCACCGGTCAACTTGGCGCGCACCTCACGGCAGATCGCATACAGCTCCTCGGGCGGGAGGACCTCGATGTGGGCTGCGATCTGGAGGACCGAGTCCTGGCTCGTGTAGACGATCAGCCGCCCGCTCGCCACGTGCTCGTCCGCGAAGTCATCGATCACCGCGATCCCGTTGTACGGGCGGTTGCAGAGGATCCCGCGACCGCTGGCGGCCTCGATCAACTCGACGACTTCGGGCGGGAAGCCCCGCGGGTAGGTGGGCGGCGGTTTCTCCATCACCACTCCCATCAGCTCCCAGTGGCCCGCCGTCGAATCCTTGCCCGGACCGAGTGGGTGCAGCCGTCCATACATGACCGGATGCTGGGCCGGCGGCACCCCCTGGAGCTTCATGATCGAGCCAAGGCCAAGGCGGCCGAGCGTCGGCAGGCGCAGCCCGCCCGCCGCCTGGGCGAGGTGGCCCAGCGTGTTCGCACCGGCGTCGCCGTACTGCTCGGAGTCGGCGAGTTCACCGGCGCCGCAGGCGTCGAGTACGACGACGAACGCCCGGCTCACGGGCGGCCTCGGCGCGAGTCCCGAACTGATGGCTCGCGCGAGGTCAGTCCTCCCCGTCCCAGTAGTCGAGCCGTTCGAGCCGGGCGATCACGCCGAGGCCACGAAAGGCGATCTTGTTCGAGCGCGGGTAGTAGCAGGCGTCGCCCGGCTCCCGGGTGCCGTACGCGAGGCAGGTCAGCCCGCTATCGCCCGCCCGGAGCGTGTGGGCGACGCCCGTGCCGGGTGGACACGAGATCACGTGTCCCGCGCGGACATCGAGCTCCTCGTCACCGAGCACCAGCATCCCCTCTCCCTCGAGGATCACGAAGAGCTCCTCCTCCATCGAGTGGCAGTGGGCGGGGTTCGACTCCTTGCCGGGCGCGATCACGAAGTGCTGCAGGCCGGTGTGGCGTGAGCCGATTGCGCGGCCGAGGTTCCGGCGGGTGCGCGACACGCGCGAGCGCTCGATCGCGTTTGGCTCGACGGCGTCGAGGTTGACGACCGTCGGCGCGCGCGGATCGGGCTCGTCTGGAAGCTCGGGCGGACCGAGCTTTGCTTCACGGAGCCATTGGGTGGGGATCTCGCCAACCGCTCCGGGCATCGTCTCGACCGCGCGGTTGCCGATCCGCGACAGGCCCTGCCGCGGAAACCGCGGGCTCTCGTCCTCGAATCGGGTGCCGAACGCCAGCACGTCGAGTCCCTCGAGTCCGCGCATCGTATGCGCTCCCTCGTTGGGCAGACACAGGATGCAGTCGCCGGCGCCGATCTCCGCAGTGCGACCATCCAGCCACATGAGCCCGCGGCCGTCCAGGACGTAGAAGATCTCCTCCTCACGGCCGTGCTCATGTGCCGGGGTCGCCCAGCCCCCGTCCGCCACCTCGATCCGGTTTACCCCGATCGCGACCGAGCCGGCCTCGTCTCCGAGATAGGTCCAGGTGCTGCGGAGATGGCCCACGTCGGCCTGCTCGCGCTCGGCTTCGTCGAGATGGGTGATTCCCACGCGCCGGACTTTATGACTTGCGCCCGATCTGCGCCCGCGGGTGCGCGTCGAAGTACACGTCGCGGAGCCGATCTGGCGACAGGTGGGTATAGACCTGGGTCGTGCCGATGTCCGCGTGCCCGAGCATCTCCTGCAGCGATCGCAGGTCACATCCGCCGGCGAGCAGGTGGGTGGCGAACGTGTGGCGCAGCGTGTGCGGGCTCATCCGTCGCTCGAGACCGGCGCTGCGAGCGTGGCGCTGGACGATCTTGTAGAGGCCCTGTCGGCTCAAGCCGCCGCCCCGCAGGTTGAGGAACACGCGCGACTCGTCGCGCAGACCGACCAATCGCGGCCGGCCTTGTTCCAGGTAGGCGCTCACTGTCTCGATCGCCTTGCTCCCGATCGGGACGATGCGTTCCTTTGACCCTTTGCCGCGGGCGCGGAGGATGCCCGCCTCGAGATCGAGCTCTGACAGACTCAGGCCGATCGCCTCGGAGGCGCGCAGACCGCAGGCGTACATCGTCTCGAGCAGCGCGCGATCGCGGAGCATCGCCGGAGACGCGCCCCGAGGCTGCTCGAGCAGCCGCTGCACCTCGTCGCGGCTGAGCACCTTCGGCAGCCGCCCGCGGGATCGCGGCGGACGCAGGTCGGCGGTCGGATCCCGGTCGAGGATCTGGTCACGGCGGAGGTGGCGGTAGAAGGAGCGCAGGCAGGCGATCTTCCGCTGCAGCGTCGCCGGCGCCACGGGGCGCTTGTCCGCGCGTCCGTCGGCCAGTTCCGAGACGAAGTCGGCCAGATCGGCCGGCTGCACGTCGAGCGGGTCACGTCCGCGCGTCTGCAGAAAGACGCCGAACTGCTGCAGGTCCGAGCGGTACGCCTCGAGCGTGTTGCGCGAGAGGCCGCGCTCGAACTCGAGGTAGGCGAGGAAGTCGAGCGTCAGATCGGTCAGCCGGCGCGCGGGAGCGATCGCCTCGGTGATGGCCATGGCCACCTATTCGGGCTGTGCTATGGCGCTCCTGCCGGACTCCTGAGGCTGCGAGCCTGCAGCCACAACAGCGCGATCAGCGACTTGGAGTCCTCGCACCCGGCGATCGCCTGATCGAGGCGATCCAGTGGCCAGGGAACGATCTCGATCCGCTCGCTCTCCCCGACCTCGGGCGCCTGATCGACGTCCGAGAGCTCCGTCGCGAGGTACAGCCACACTCGCTCATCCGAGAACCCGGGACTCGTGTAGAAGGCGAAGAGCTCCTCCCAGCGCTCCGCCCGCTTGCCGATCTCCTCACCGAGCTCGCGCTTGGCGCTGGCAAGCGGCGTCTCGCCCGGCGCGTCGAGCTTGCCCGCCGGAATCTCGAGCGAATCGGCCTCCCCGACCGCCTCTCGCGGTTGGCGGGTCAGCCACACCTGCGTGTCGTCCACCGCGACGACGCCGACCGCGCCGGGATGCCAGACCTTCTCCCGGGTCACCTCCTCGCCGTCCGGATAGCGGAAGCGCTCCTCGCCGACCCGCACGATCTTGCCCTCCCAGATCGTGCTCGTGCCGATCCGCTCGAACTCACTCACCGGATCCCCTCTCGATGTTCGAGCCCGCCGCGTCGATCAGCGCGACCCCGACCTCGAGCATCCCCTCTAGCGCCTCGAGGCTGACGCGCTCTCCCGGTTCGTGGTTGCGCTCGGTGCCGTTGGCCAGGTTCGTGCACGGGAACCCCGCGGCCCGCAGCGCGTTCGCGTCCGATCCGCCGCCGGTGACGATCTGGCGCGGTTCGTATCCGCAGCTGCGCAGCGCACGCTCGGCGACTTCGATCTCCGGCCCGCGCCCTTTGATGCGGTAGCCCTTGAACATTCGCTGCACCGTCACGTCGAGATCGCATTCGGTGGCGTCCGCGGCGTCCTGGAAGTGGTCGATCAGCTCGGTCACGACCTCCTCGACGCGGGCCTCGTCGATCGCCCGGACCTCGGCCTCGACCTCGCAGCGGTCCGGCACGACATTGGCCGCGGTTCCACCCCGGATCGTGCCGACGTTCGCGGTCGTCTCGGAATCGAGCCGCCCGAGCCTCATCGCCGCGATCGCCTGCGCCGCCGCGGCGATCGCGCTGCGACCGTCCTCGGGCCGGATGCCGGCGTGGGCGGCGTGCCCGTGGACGTGAGCGACGATCCGGTGGTAGGACGGCGAGGCGATCACGATCTCACCGATCGGAGAGGCGTGGTCCAGCACATACCCGAAGGAGCTCTGCAGCCTGCCCGCGTCAAACGCCTTGGCGCCGTGCAAGCCATTCTCCTCCGAGACCGTGAACAGCAGCTCGAGTCCAACCTCGGACGGCTGGGCGGTGAGCCGGCGTGCGAGCCCCAGCAGCACCGCGACCGCCGCCTTGTTGTCGGCCCCGAGGATCCCGTCGTTCGCGTTCTCCCAGCCGCCGTCGACGATCACGGGCTCGATCGGAGCGACGGGCGGGACCGTATCCATGTGGGCGCAGAGAAGGATCGCCTTCGTGCTCTTGCCGGGCACGCGCGCGAGCAGGTTGGGCGCGTTCGAGCCGGCGTAACCGTGGTCCTGCTCGAGCTCCAACCCGAGTCTCCGTAGCTCGGAGCCGATCCATTCGGCGCAGGAGAGCTCGCGGCCCGAGGGGCTGTCGATCCGGCAGAGCGCCGCGAACGTGTCGTGCAGCTCACCGCGCTCCGCCTCGCTGGCGCGCCTCACGGAGCGGCGGCAGGCGATGCTGCGGCGAGGTCCGGCTCCGCGGCCGGCACGTCGGCTTCGCGGAGGCCGCCGGCATGCGAAAGCGCCGCCCCCACAAATTCCCTGAACAGGGGCGCGGGGCGCTCGGGACGTGACTTGAACTCGGGGTGGTACTGGGACGCGACGAAGAACGGATGCTCGTCGCCGGCCAGCTCGATCACCTCGACCAGCCGCTCGTCCGGCGAGGTGCCGGAACACACCAATCCCGCTGCCTCCAGCCGGCGACGTAGGTGATTGTTGACCTCATATCGGTGGCGGTGGCGCTCGTAGATGACCGGCTCGTCGTACAGGCGACGGACGGCCGTCGAGTCGTGGAGCTTGACCGGGTCCGCGCCGAGGCGCATCGTGCCGCCCATGTCCGCGATCTCCTTCTGCTCGGGCAGCAGGTCGATCACCGGATAGGGCGTCTCCGGATCCATCTCGGTCGAGTTGGCGCCCTCCATCCCGGCCACGTGGCGTGCGAACTCGCTGACCGCCACCTGCATCCCGAGACAGATCCCCAGGTACGGGATCCCGTGCTCACGAGCGATCTGGGCGGCGCGGATCTTGCCCTCGAACCCCCGTCCACCGAACCCGCCGGGGATCAGGATCCCGTCCGCCCCCCGCAGCCGGGACTCGACCTGCGGCTCTCCAACCGATTCCGAATCGACCCACTCGATTTCGATCCGGCACCCGTGATGGATGCCCGAATGCTTCAGCGCCTCGACCACGGACAGATACGCGTCCTCGAGCTGGACGTACTTTCCGACCAGTGCGATCTTGACCGCCCGGCGCGCCTCGCTGGCGCGGCGCGTGATCGTTTCCCAGCCGCTCAGCTGCGGCTCCGGCGCCGACAGGCCGAAGTGCTCCTGCAGGACGAAGTCATCGACGCCCTCGTTGCGGAACACGAGCGGCACCTGGTAGATGTCCGGGACGTCGTAGGCCGAGACCACGGCCTCCACCGGGAGGCTCGCGAACAGCGCGATCTTGCGTCGGATATCGTCGGACAGGACCGCCTCCGAGCGGCACACGACCATGTCGGGCGCGATCCCGATCCGTCGAAGCTCGTTCACCGAGTGCTGGGTCGGCTTGGTCTTCAGCTCGCCGACATGGCCGATGTAGGGGACGAGCGTGAGATGGATGAACATGCACCGCCGCCGCCCCACGTCGACCGGGAACTGGCGAATCGCCTCGAGGAACGGAAGCGACTCGATGTCGCCGACCGTCCCGCCGATCTCGGTGATCACGAAGTCGACATCGCTCGACTCCGCCATCAGCCGGATCCGCTGCTTGATCTCGTCGGTGATGTGTGGGACCACCTGGACGGTCGCCCCGAGGTAGTCGCCGCGCCGCTCCCGGCGGATCACCGAGTTGTAGATCCCCCCTGCGGTGACGTTCGACGCGCGGCTGGTGTTGGCATCGGTGAACCGCTCGTAGTGACCGAGGTCGAGGTCGGTCTCGGCGCCGTCTTCGGTCACGAACACCTCGCCGTGCTGGTACGGCGACATCGTGCCCGGATCGACGTTGATGTACGGATCGAACTTCTGCAGTTGGACGGTGAGCCCGCGGGCTACCAGCAGCCGGCCGATCGACGCGGCGGCAATCCCCTTGCCAAGCGAGGAGACGACCCCGCCCGTGATGAAGATGAAACGTGTTTCCCCAGTGGAGCTTGTCGCCGGGCGTCGCGGGTCTTGGGCCATCGATCGATCCTGAGTGTAGTGGACGCCATGACCGTAGCGCCGGGCGCGGACGGGACCACTGAGCCAGGAGAACGAGCCACCGAGGCCCGCTAAGCGGCTTCGAGCAGCTGCCGTGCGTGCTGGCTGGCGGCTGCGTCGCCGTGGCCGGCCCCGAGCATCCTCACCAGCTCACCTACCACCTCGTCCCCGGCGAGCGCGGTGACCGTGGTCTTCGCCGGCAGCGCCGAGGTGTCCTTGGCGATCGTGAAATGCCGGGAGGCCAGCGCCGCGACCTGAGGAAGATGGGTGATGCAGAGGATCTGCCGCCCCCGCGCGAGCTCGCGCAGATGCTCGCCGACGGCGCGGGCGGTGTGGCCGCCGATGCCGGCATCGATCTCGTCGAACACGAGCAGCGGCGTGGTCGGATCGTCATCGTCGGCCTCGCCGCCGGACCCGCCGTGGGCGACGCTGAGCAGCGCGAGCATGACCCGCGAGAGCTCGCCGCCGGAGGCGATCTCGCGCAGCGGCCCGGTCGGGAGTCCCGGGTTCGGCGAGATCGTCAGCTCGACGGCGTCGGCGCCGCGGGGACCGCAGCCGCCCTCCCGCGGCCGCAGCTCCACCTCGAAGCTCGCGTCGGCCATCGCGAGCTCGGCCAGCCGCGCGCGTACGGCCGCGGCCAGCGCCGGAGCCGCCGCTTGGCGCCTGCTCGCCAGCTCGGCGGCGAGCGCGTCGAGCTCCAGCTCCACCACGGCGAGCTCCGCTTGCGCGGCCTCGAGCGCGACGTCGGCGTGCTGAAGCTCGTCGCGGCGAACGCGGCAGCGCTCGGCGTGCCCGAGGACGTCCGCGATCGAGCCGCCATGCTTGCGCTCGAGCCGGGCGAACGACGCGAGCCGCTCCTCGACCTCCTCCAGCCGCCCTGGCGCGCCCTCCAGCCCGAGCGTGTAGCGCCGCAGCTCGCTGCCGAGGTCCTCCGCCTCGTAGCGCACCGACTGCAGCCGCTCGACCAGGGCGCCCAGCGCCGGATCGATGTCGGCCACCGGCTGCAGTTGCGAGACCGTGTGGGCGAGCGCCACGGCCGCCCCGCCCCCATCGTCAGACGCCAGCGCCTCAGCCCCGGTGGCCGCCGCCGTCCGCAGCGCCTCCAGGTGCCGGAGCCGGTCGCGCTCGGCGCCCAGCGACTCCTGCTCCTGTTCGCTCGGCGCAGCAGCCTCGATCTCCCCGAGCTCGAACGCGATCAGATCGAGCTCCCGATCGCGCGCGCCGGCCAGCTCCCGGAGCTCACCGACCCGTTTCCTCACCGAGCACACCCGCTCGTATGACGCGCCCGTACTGGCCCGCAGCTCGAGCTGCTCGGGACCGCAGTAGCCGTCGAGCACCTCGAGCTGAGCCGTCGCCACCATCAGCTTCCGATGCTCGTGCTGACCGTAGAACGCGAGCAGCCGGCTTCCCAACTCTCGAAGGTCGCCGACCGTGGCGGAGCGACCACAGATGTACGCCCGGGTGCGACCGTCCGGCCACACCCGACGGGCCAGCACGACCTCCTCGGCGTCCTCGGGAATCCGCTCCTCGAACCGCGCCTCGAACCCGCGCTGACGCGCGAACACGCCCTCGACATAGGCCTCCGACGCGCCGGCCCGGACGATGCCGCTGCGCGCGCGGCCGCCCAGGAGCAGATCGAGGGCGTGGGCCAGCAGGGTCTTTCCCGCTCCGGTCTCGCCCGTCAAGACGTTCAGGCCCGGAGCGAGCCGGAGCTCGGCGCGCTCCATCAGCAGCAGGTTCTCGACGCGCAGCTCGTGCAGCATGCGCGGGGTGTACCAGGCGGGGCCGACGGATCCGCTCAGGGCAACGACGCCAGCCGCCCGAACTTCTCCCGCAGCCGCTCGTAGAAGGTGGTTCCCGCGACCTGCGCGAGGGTCCCCTTCCCGTCGCTGAATCGCGCCTCGATCTCGTCCCCGGGCGCCAGCACGCACACCGGCCGCCCGTCGACCGTCACGTCCACCGGTTCCTCCTGAGAGCGGTTGCTGACGACCAGGACATCCCTCGGCGCCACCACCAGCGCGCGGGCAGTCAGCGAGTGAGGCGCGATGAACGAGACCACGAACCCCTCGACACCCCAGGCCATCACCGGACCGCCGTTGGCGAGGTTGTAGCCGGTGCTGCCCGCGGGCGTGGCGACGACCAGGCCGTCGCAGCGGACGCGGCCGATCTCGTCCGGCCCGACCGTGTACTCGAGATCGGCCACGCGCTTGCCGGGCTGGCGATGCATGGAGATGTCATTGATCGCGAGCCATTGCCGCCGGCCCCCGGACAGCGCGATGCCGGGCAGCGAGAGCACGTCGAAGTGGCCCGCGAACGCCCGCCTGAACCCATCCTCCGCCTGCTCGCGGTCGACCGTGGCGAGGAAGCCGATCTCGCCGAAGTTGACCCCGAACACCGGGATGCCCGTGCCGGCGTACAGGCGCAACGCGCCCAGAATCGTGCCGTCCCCGCCGAGCGCGAAGCAGATATCGACGTCGTGCAGATCCTCCGCGTCCAGCTCCAGCGCAGCCGCCGGCGCGAGCCGATGCTTGCGGCTCTCCTCGGGGTCCAGGCGGATGACCGCGCCGGCCTCGCGCGCGAGCTCGAGCAGCTTGTGCAGCGCCGGCGCCGTCTCCGCCGGCCGGCGATGTGTGAACACGGTCGCGCACCGGACAGGGTTCACGGCTCGGCGCTCCGAGCAGCCGCCTCGAGGTCTTGCACTCCCGGCCGCGTCGGCTCCGCGAGCCACACGAACGTCTCCCGGTTGCCCTTCGGTCCCGGCAGGCCGGAGGTCGCGTAGCCGAGCACCGCCGCCCCGAGGGACTGCGCGCAGCGGCCGACCTGGAAGAGCGCTGCGCGACGGAGCTGGGGGTCGCGGACCACGCCGCCCTTACCGACCTGACCTCGTCCGACCTCGAACTGGGGCTTGACGAGCGCGAGGGAATCGAACCGCTCGGCGGCGCACGACAACGCCGCCGGCAGGATCTTCGCCAGCGAGATGAAGGACACGTCGATCACGATCAGGTCCGGGAGGTATGGCAGCTCCGCTGGACGCAAGCCGCGCGCGTTGGTTCGCTCAATCACGGTCACCCTCGGATCGGAGCGAAGCCGCCAATCCAGCTCCCCGTAGGCGACGTCCACGGCCACGACGTGAGCGGCGCCCCGCTGCAGCAGGCAGTCGGTGAAGCCGCCCGTCGACGCGCCGATGTCAAGCGCGTGGCGATCCGCCACCGGGATGCCAAACGCGTCGAGCGCGTTGGCGAGCTTGATCCCGCCGCGCGACACGAATGGCGGCGGGCTGACGAGCTCGACCTGCACATCCTCGGGCACGAGCTGGCCGGGCTTCTGCGCGCGTTCTCGATCGGGCAGCAGAACGACGTCACCAGCCAGCACGGACGCCGCCGCCCGTGACCGGGACGAGAACAGGCCGCGCTGCGAGAGCAGGCTGTCGAGCCGGACGCGCTTCATCGCGTCGGGAACGGTACGTGAATGGCGGCCCCTGTGACCGAAGTCACACCGCTCGCGCCACAGCGGCGCGATCATCAAACCTGAGACTTCCTCCCAGCGATCGAACGCAAAAGAATCTCTCCTCCCGGAACGGCCCGCCACACGGCGGGTCGTTCTTTTTTTTATAAGGGAAGGGGTGTGGCTGTCCGCCCCGCCCGGCCCCCTCAGCCCGCGACGCCGCTCCACTCGGCGATCGCCGCCTCGATCCGCGCGGCGATGCGCTCTCCGGTGAAGCCGACCTCCTCGTGCAGCAGGCTCGGCGAACCGTGGGTGACGTAGCGATCGGGAAGGCCGACGCGGAGGATTCGCGGCGTGATCCCGGCGTCGGAGAGCGTCTCCCACACGGCCGAGCCGAAGCCGCCGGCGAGCACGCCTTCCTCGACGGTCACGAGCAGCTCGTGCTCGGCCGCCAGCTGGGCGACGAGGCCGGCGTCGAGCGGCTTGGCGAAGCGCGCGTCGGCGACGGTCGCGCAGACGCCATGGTCTGCGAGGATGTCCGCCGCCTCGAGCGCCTTGCCGACGCCGGTGCCGTATCCGAGCAGGGCCACCCGATCCCCGTCCCGCAGGATCTCGCCGGTCCCGATCTCGATCGCACGAGGCTCCGCGGGGATGGGGACCCCGGCCGCCGCGCCGCGCGGGTAGCGCAGCGCCACCGGGCCGCCCTCGTAAACCAGAGCGGTCCGCAGCATATGCACCAGCATCGCCTCATCACGCGGCGCCATCAGCACGATATTCGGCAGGCAACGGAGGTAGGCGATGTCGAACATGCCGTGGTGGGTCGGCCCGTCGTCTCCGACCAGCCCGGCGCGATCCATCGCGAACACCACCTTCAGCCGCTGCAGGCAGACATCGTGGACGATCTGGTCGTAGGCTCGCTGGAGGAACGTCGAGTAGATCGCTGCGACCGGCCGGCAGCCTTGAAGCGCCAGTCCGGCGGCGAACAGGACCGCCTGCTGCTCCGCGATACCGACGTCGTAGTAGCGGTCGGGAAGCTCGTGCTGGAGGATGTTCAGGCCGGTGCCGGAGTTCATCGCGGCGGTGATTCCGATCACGCGCTCATCGCGCTCGCACTCCCGTACCAGCGCCTCTCCGAACACCTGCGTGTACTGGGGCGGGGCGGCCTTCGAGGGCCGTCCCGCGGCCGGCTTGGCGGCGGGGGCCCCGTTCGAGATCGAGTTGGGTTTGGCGGCGTGCCACTTCTCCATCCCCTCCAGTCCACCCTCCTCGGCGGGCGCAAAGCCCTTGCCCTTGACGGTCGCGCAGTGGACCACGACGGGCCGATCCGCGGCCAGCGCCTCGCGCAGCGCGTGGCGCACCTCACGGACGTCGTGGCCGTCGATCACGCCCATGTAGGCAAAGTCCAGCTCCTCCCACCACAGCCCCGGCGCCCAGAACGCCTTGATCGACTCCTTGACGTGCGGCCCGAATCGCTCGAACGCCGAGCCGATCCCGACCGGCAGCTTGGTGAGGCCGCCCTCGACGCCCTCGCGGGCGTGCCAGAGCTTCGGGTTGAGCCGCACCCGGTTGAAGTACCGCGACATTGCACCCACGTTGGGGGCGATCGACATACCGTTGTCGTTGAGGAGGACGACGATTGGAATTCCCTCGCCTCCGGCCTGGTGAACCGCCTCGAACGCGACGCCACCGGTCATCGCGCCGTCGCCCACCACCGCCACGACCCGGCCGTCCTCGCCCTGGCCGCGGCGCATCGCCTCCTTGATCCCGACGGCGTATCCGATCGCCGTCGAGGCATGACCGGCGCCCATCACGTCGTGTTGTGACTCGTGGATGGCGCAGAACGGCGCCAAGCCCCCGTACCTGCGGATCGTCGGGAGCTGATCCCGCCGGCCAGTCAGCACCTTGTGGGGGTAGGCCTGGTGACCGACGTCCCAGAGGATCTTGTCGCGTGGCGAGTGAAGCAGCGAATGGAGCGCGACGGCGATCTCGCAGGTGCCGAGATTCGCCCCGAAGTGGCCGCCGATCTCGCCGACCGTGTCGATGATGTGCTCGCGCACCTCCTGCGCGACCGCCTGGAGCTCATCCTCACTGAGCTGGTGGAGGTCCTGGGGGCTGTTGATCCGTTGCAGAAGGTTCGGCATCAGTAGCTCCGGGTCGCGATGAAGTCGGTTATCTGCTCGAGTTGCTCGGCTCCGACCGCGGCGGCCTGGGCCAGGGCGGCTCGCGCTCGACCGTGGGACTCACGAGCCAGGCTGCGCGCTCCGTCCAAGCCGAACTCGCTGACGTAGGTTCGCTTTCCCAGTCGCTCGTCGGTGCCCTGCGGCTTACCGAGTGCTTCCTCCGATCCGGTCACGTCGAGGATGTCATCGACGATCTGGAAAAGGACGCCCAGTTCGCTCGCAAAGGTGCGGAAGTAGGACATTGTGGCAGGTTTCTGCCCGCCGGCCAGGAGCAGAACGCATTCGACGCTCGCGGCGATCAGCCGTCCGGTCTTCAGCTCGTGCAGGCGCCGGAGACCGTCCGCGCCGGCTGGCGCGGTGCCGGCGACGTCGAGATATTGGCCTCCGACCATGCCGCTGACTCCGGTCGCGCCGGCAAGTTCGCGGGCGGCCGCGAGGACGTTGGCGGGTGCGCCCTGCTGTTCTGAGAGCAGCAGCCGGAACGCCTCGGCGTAGAGGCCGTCACCGGCGAGAATCGCCACGTCCTCGCCGAACGCGCGGTGACACGTCGGCCGCCCGCGTCGCAGGTCATCGTCGTCCATCGCCGGCAGGTCGTCGTGAATCAGCGAGTATGTGTGGATCAGCTCGATCGCGGCGGCGAGTGGCAGGACCGCCGTCTCGGGAAGACCGATCGCGTCTGCGGTGGCCAGGGCAAGCACCGGCCGAATCCGCTTCCCACCGGCCAGCAGCGAGTAACGCATCGCTTCCTGGAGGCCCGCGGAGGCCTGCTCGCTGGAGAAGCGGAGCGCCTCCAGATAACGCTCGATTTCCGCCCGCAGATGGTCCGGATACCGCGCCGCCAAGCCGACCGTCTGCACCGGGATCTAGGCCGCGGGCAGCGGAAGCTGACCGGGAAGATCGGGCAACGGCTCGAGCGCTGCGCGCGTCCGTTCATCGACGCGGGCGCTCGCCTCGGACGCGAGCCGCGCACACTCCTCGATCAGGGCTACGGCAGCGTCGCCTTCGAGCTCTCCGGTGCGCAGCCGCGCGGCGGTCTCCTCGAGCCGGGCGCTCAGCTCGCTCAGGGGATCAGTCACGACGTGGAGCCTAGCGCGAGCGCCTGAGTGCAGGGGGAAGAACCCGCCAGGGGGCCCGCAGGCGAGGTGCCCGATGCATGACATCCTCCCCGGGATGCGGTTCGGGATCTTCTACGAGCACCAGCTGCCGCGACCGTGGTCAGAGCGCAGCGAAGCGGACCTGTTGCGCGATGCACTCGAACAGGTCGAGCTCGCGGATCGCCTGGGGTTCGACTACGTCTGGGAGGTCGAGCACCACTTCCTCGAGGAGTACTCGCACTCCTCGGCTCCGGAGGTGTTCCTCGCCGCGGCTTCCCAGCGCACGAGCCAGATTCGGCTGGGCCACGGGATCGTCAACGTCATGCCCGCCGTCAACCACCCGGCCCGAGTCGCCGAGCGGGTCGCGACGCTCGACCTGATTTCGGGCGGCCGCGTCGATTTCGGGACCGGAGAGTCGAGCTCTGCGGCTGAGCTGGGCGGGTTCTTGATCGATCGGGAGCGCAAGCGGGCGATGTGGCACGAGGAACTCGACGTGATCACCCGGATGCTCGTCGAGGAGCCGTTTGCCGGACTTGACGGCGAGCACGTGCAGATGCCGCCGCGCAACGTCATCCCCAAGCCGCTGCAGAAGCCCCATCCGCCGCTGTGGGTGGCCTGCAGCCGGCGTGAGACGATCCATCTCGCGGCACGCAACGGCCTCGGCGCGCTCTCGTTCTCGTTCGTCGAGCCCGAGGATGCCGGCAAGTGGGTGCGCGAGTACTACGAGCTGGTTCGTTCCCCGGAGTGCGTGCCGGCCGGCTTCGCCGTGAACCCCAATGTCGCCGTGGTCCTGCCGATGATGATGGCCCCCGACGAAGCGCTGGCGATCGAGCGCGGGATCGATGGCGCTCACTTCTTCGGCTACTCACTCGCTCATTACTACGGTCTTGCGCACCATTCCCCGGCCACCACCGACGTCTGGCAGGAGTTCGAGCAACGGCGCGATGAAGCCGGCTTCGCCCGGCACATCGTGCGCCCCGATCAAGCCCCGCTCGGAGTGCGGCTGCTGCAAGAGGGTCTCGGCTCGCTCCGCGGCGCGATCGGCACCCCCGAGCAGGTCGACGATCTGATCGCCCGCTACGCGCAGGCCGGCGTCGACCAGGTGATCTTCGTCCTGCAGTCGGGCCGCAATCGCCACGAGCACATCTGTGAATCGCTGGAGCTGTTCGCGCACCGGGTGATGCCGCGGTTCCTCGAGGGCCGTGAGCAGTGGGAGACCGCGAAAGCGGAATCCCTGACCGGCGCGATCGAGCAGGCCCTCGCGCGCCGCGAGCCGGCGCGCGAGCTCGGTCACCGCTACGTGATCGACGAGCAGGCGGAGCTGGCGCAGGCTCGACGCGCCCGGGGGCGCCGGCGCGGGCCGCGCGAGCGCTCCGGGCTTGCGGTCGCGGAAGCTCGCCGCCTGGCCCGGGAGGCGGTGATGAGGCTGCTGGCCAGGCTCGTCGAGAGCGCCAGCGACGCCGTCGTCGAGCGACGGTTCGGCCGAGGAATCATCCAGCGGGCGATGTTCGCGGGGATGGCCCGGTCCTTCGAGCCCCGGGCGGCGGCCGGCTTTCAGGGCAGCCTGGTCTATGAGCTGGCGCGGCCCGCGACCGGAGCCGCGCCGAGCCACTGGACGATCGAGGTGCTCGACGGGCAGGCGCTCGCGCGCCCCGGCGACACGGCGCAGGCCGCGCTCAGGCTCCGCTTCGACGTTGCGGACTTCGTCCGGATCGCGGCCGGGACGATGGACCCAGCGGTGCCGCTGCTGGCCGACCGAGCCTCATTCGAAGGCAGCTTCGCGCTGGCCGCCCGGTTGGGCGAGATGTTCGGCGGGCGCAGCCCTTACTGAGCCCTCGCCGCGACGGCTCAGAACCGCAGCAGCGCGGCCAGCCCCCGGTGCGGTCCGAGGTCCGGATGACGTTGGATCACGATCACCTCGGCGTCCTGGGCGAGGGTGGACTCGACCATTGCCTCGCGCAGATGCTCGACCTCCTCGAGCTCGGTGCCATCGGCGGGGCAGGGACCGTGCGTCTCGACGGTCAGCATCCCGCAGCTCGGGCAGCGGCCGCCGCGCCGATCGACGCCGCTCTCGAGCAGCAGTTTCTCGACCCGGCGCTCGTTCAGCGCCGCGAGCGTCGCCTCCAGCCCGGCCGCAGCGCGCCCGCCCGTGGCCAGTCCCGCCGCCAGGCGGTCGAGCGCCGTTCGCTCGCGCTTTCGTTCCTCGTCCTCGACCAGCGCCGTCACCGCGGAGCGGATCTGATCGTCGGTCGCGGTGTTGATGTCGACATCTACCCGCCGCTGCACGAGCCGTGAGCGCAGATCCTCGTGGAGGACCGTTTCGAAGCGCGGCACGAGCTCCTGGGGCCCTCCCAGCGCGAGCCGGTCGAACCGCTCGCGCCGCCAGGAGCGATGCAACAGCTCGGCGACGTGACGGAGGTGGTTCTCGACGTCTCGATCGACGCTGCGCTGATAGTTCGCTTGCGACCAGCCTCCTTGATCGTGCTGGCCGTGGATGTCCTCCTCGATCCGTTCGCGCTCCTGGAGCTCGTCCGGTGGCCCCGTGAAGATGCGGCCGTCGCGACGGTTCACGAGGGCCACGCACCACCGGCGCGCCTCGACGCTCAGGACCAGCGGCTCGATGTATGGGGTTCGCTCGATCACCACGCGTCCTTCGAGCGGCCGCGAGATCTGGATCGTTTCGAACAGCTGGTCCCGGCTCGAGCAGAACACCGCCAGTGAGCGCGCTCCCTTGAACGGGGGTTCGCGCGAGAGCAGGTAGCGCCGGACGCGGTCGAGATCCTCGCGCAGAGCGACCCGATCGTCGTGGCTCAGCGCCTGCTCCTGCTCCACTTCGCGGGCTGCCTGGTCGATCAGGGATCGGATCTGCGATGCCCGCGCCGGAGCCGTCGCGAAGCGCTCGGGATCGAGGTCGAGGTAGAGGCTCACCACGGGATGGCTGGAGCGGTGTTGCACCAGTCGCCTGGCGGCGCCTACGACGCTCATGCCCGCCCGGTACCCGTCCCCGCCCGCCTTGAAAACGGGTTCAGACGGTGTCGTCGAGCGCCGCGTTGACGAGCGCGTCCGCCCGCGCGTTCTCGGCTCGAGGCACGCTGCGAACCTCCCATCGATCGAAGCCGCGCAGAGCGCTCATCGCCTCCTCATACAGCGGCTTCATCGACGGGTGCTTGACCTTGTAGACGCCGCGCAGCTGGCGTTCCACCAGTTCGGAGTCGTTGATCACCTCGACCTCGCGAGCGCCGAGCTCCGCCGCTCGCCGCAGGCCGCGGAGCAACGCCCGGTACTCGGCGACGTTGTTCGTCGCCACGCCGATCCGCTCCCCGAGCTCATCGAGCACGTGTCCGGCGGGGTCGGACACCACCACGCCGATCGCGGCGGGACCTGGATTACCTCGCGCTCCCCCGTCGACGTGCACGCGGAGCTTCAGCGGCGCCGCCGCGTCGCGCGCACTCAATCGCTCGCCAGCTCGGGCATATCCCCCGGGACGCGCGCGCGCCGGCGATCGCGGATTTCTCGTTGCCCGCCGGCGGTGGAACGGCGGTCGCGGCGGGAAGCGCGCCGCCGGTCGACGATCACCGTGACATTGGGGTCATCGGCGTAGTAGTGGGTGAGGTCGTCGAACAGCTCGCCCGCGAGTGCCTCCGGAATGACGCAGTAGATCACCCGGAAAATGCTATGCGACGATCGAGTGGTTGCGCATTCAAACGTTCGTCCACCGAGCAGTCCAAGACGTCTCAGCCGCTCATCGACAGCAGCCCTCGGTCGTCGGCGAGCGCGTTGGGGTGTCGTTCCTGCGGGGTGAGCTCGTCGAGCTCGTAACCCTGAGCCGCGACGCGGACGCTCGGCACCTCATCGGAGAGGTCAACCTCGTAGCGGTACCAGCACAGCTCCCAGGAAGCCACGACGTTGACCAGGCTCGTGCGCGCCGCGGACGGGCTCACCGCCACCGCCGGCAGTCCGAGCGACCGCGCCACCCCGGATACCGTCCGCGGGTGCTCCGAGGAATTGAACAGCTCGATCGCGGAGGCGATCTTCTGCTCGGTGCTGGTGGGGATCGCGCGGACGTGGCGCGGCTCGCGGGGGCGATCGCGCCGCAGCAGCGAGCCGGGGCCCACCGGAACTGGATTCGGATGCCCGCCGGTGGGTGCGGCGGCGCTGTCGCCCTCGCCCTCGAGTGACGAGCCGGTCTGCGCGGGGGACGAGCCATCGCGCCTTGACCGCAGGCGTGAGAGCAGCGACCGCCGCCGCTCCGACCCCGCGGTGCCCTCGTCATAGGCGGGGGCGGTGCCCTCGCGGACCCACCCCTCGTGCAGCGCGCGCGACTTGCACAGCTCGCACACCCACCGCCGCGCTCCACCGTGGACATACGCCTCCGCGCGCTCGCCGCGCAGCAGCGTCCGGCCGCACACGTCGCAGATGGTGTGCGCGGTCGACGGGCGGATATCCCTCGTGGTCACGGGCCCGAGCCTACCAGCGCCGGCTACGCCTTCACCGCCTCCTTGTCCGTTCTCGCTTCATCGACGATCTTGCCCGCAAGATGGCCCGGCACCTCTTCGTAGCGGAGGAACTCCATCGTGAACTCCCCCTGCCCGCCGGTGATCGAGCGCAGATCGGGGGCGTAGGAGAGCATCTCCGCCATCGGCACCTCGGCCTTGACATCGGTCATGCCGGCTCCCGCAGGCTCCATCCCGAGCGGTCGTCCGCGGCGAGAATTGAGGTCGCCGATCACGTCGCCGACCGCGTCCTCGGGAACCGTCACCGTGGCGAGCATGATCGGCTCGAGCAGCACCGGCCCCGCTTCGGAGAGCGCCTGTTTCATCGCCAGCGAGCCGGCGACCTTGAACGCCATCTCGGAGGAATCGACGGTGTGGTAGGAGCCGTCGTAGAGCCGGACGCTGAGGTCCTTGACGGGATAGCCGGCGACCACCCCTTCCTGCATCGCCTCCAGTACGCCCTTCTCGACCGCGGGGATGAACCCGGTCGGGATCACGCCGCCCTTGATCGCGTTGATGAACTCGAACCCGCTCCCGGGATCGCGCGGCTCGATCTCGATGCGACAGTCGCCGAACTGTCCGCGCCCGCCCGTCTGCTTCTTGTGGCGGCCGTGGGCCTTGGCCCGCTTGCGAATCGTCTCCTGGTAGGGCACGCGCGGGGGCTTCAGATTGACCTCGGCCCCGAACCGCGACTTCAGCCGCTCGACGATCACCTCCACGTGGACCTGCGAGAGGCCGGCCACGATCTGCTCCCCGGTCTGCGGGTCGCGATGCAGGTCGATCGTGGGATCTTCCTCCTGGAGGCGGCGCAACGCCGTGAACACCTTGTCCTCGTCGCCCTTGCTCTTGGGCTCGACGGCGAACGCCATCACGGGGGCGGGTAGCTTGACGGACGGCATCTCGATCGGCTCGTCGCGCGAGGACAGCCAGTCGCCGGCCTTCGTCTCCTTGAGCTTCGCGACGGCGCCGATGTCGCCGGGGCCGAACTCGGTTGCGTGGCCGGTCTGGTGGCCCTCGAAGGTCACCAGCTGTCCGATCCGCTCCTTGTTGTGGGTGCGCGTGTTGAGCACCTGTGAGTCGTGCTTGAGCACCCCCTGATAGACGCGGAACATGTTGATCCGGCCCGCGAACGGGTCGGCCCGGGTCTTGAACACGTACGCGAACATCTCCTGGTCCTCGACCGGCTCGAGCGTCACCTCGCCGAGGTCCAGGCCGCCGTGCTTGACCGGCGACGGGAGGTCCTCGACGATCGCATCGAGCAGTCGGTTGGTCGCGAGGTTGCGGGTCGCGATCCCGCAGGTCACCGGGAAGATCGCGCCGTGGTTGGTGCCCTCCTTGAGCGCCGTGACGATCTCCTCGTGGGAAATCTCCTCGCCCTCGAGGTAGCGCTCCATCAATGCGTCTGAAGATTCGCTCACCTCGTCCATCAGCTTCTCGCGGTACTCCTCGGCCTGGGCCTGCAGCTCGCCCGGGATCGGGATCTCCGAGGCGGCGTCGCGTCCTGCGCCCTCGTAGCGGTAGGCCCTCATGTCGACGAGATCGATCACTCCGGAGACCTCGTGCTCGGAGCCGATCGGGATCTCGGTCGCCACGACGTGCTGCCCGAACGCCGCCTTCAGCGCGTCGAGCGTCCGGAAGAAATCGGCGCGTTCGCGGTCGAGCATGTTGACGAACACGAGCCGGGCGAGGTCGAGCTCGGCCGCACGCTGCCACAGGCGGTTGGTGTGGACCTCGACGCCCATCACCGCGTTGACCACGAACACCGCCGACTCGCACACCCGGAGCGCCCCGAGCGCGTCGGCTACGAAGCTCGAGTCGCCGGGCGTGTCGATCAGGTTGACCTTCCGGTCCTGCCAGTCGAACGACGCAAGCGCCGCCGAGATCGACATCTGGCGCGACTTCTCGTCTGGATCGGCGTCGGAGACGGTCGTGCCCTCCACCACCGTGCCGAGCCGGTTGACGGCGCCGGCCTGGAACAGGAGCGCCTCGTGCAGCGAGGTCTTACCACTACCGCGGTGGCCGACGAGCGCCACGTTGCGGATGCGATCCGCGGGCTTGTGCATACCGTTCTCCTCTCCTTCGTGATCGAAGAAGCCGACGATACCGGGCCTCGCCTCCGCTCGGCGTCCCTAATCCAACTCCCCCGCCAGCTTCGAGCGCAGCCGCAGCACCGCCTTGGTGTGCAGCTGCGACACGCGCGACTCGGTCACGCCGAGGACCTCGCCGATCTCGCGCAGGGTCAGGTTCTCGTAGTAGTACAGCGCGACGACCAGCTTCTCGCGCTCCGGGAGCGCCGCGATCGCGTCGGCGATCCGGTCGCGGAGCTCGCCTTGATCGACGAGCATCTGGGGGTCGGAGGCGCCGCGGTCGGGAAGCGTGTCGAGCAGCGAGACCTGATCGCCACTCGAGTCCGACGCGTTCCACAGCTCGTCGAGCGCGACGATCGTCGAATTGGAGATCTGGAGCAGCGCGTCCTGGAACTCTTCGACGCTGATCGCGAGCTCGGTGGCCATCTCCTCGTCGGTGGGGGCGCGCTGGAGCCGTGCCTCGAGCTTCATGTTGGCCCGCTCGATCTCCCTGGCCCGGGCTCGGACCGAGCGAGGCACCCAGTCGAGCGCCCGCAGCTCGTCGATGATCGCGCCGCGGATCCGGGTGATCGCGTAGGTCTCGAACTTGATCTCTCTCGCGAGATCGAACCGTTCGATCGCGGAAATGAGGCCGGTGAGCCCGTAGGAGATCAGATCCGCCTCCTCGACGTGCGCCGGAAGCCCAGAGCTCAGCCGGCCGGCGACGTACTTCACCACCGGCGAGTACGCGACCACGAGCCGCTCGCGGGCGCGCTCGTCACCCGAGGTCTTGTAGCGCCGCCACAGATCTTGAAGCTCGACCGCTTTGACGTTGGTTTCCAGTTCTCGCTCCCAGAATCCGGTGTTAGGCGCGTGGATGGGCGCGGACATATGCTGATCTGAGCCGAGCCGACTCTACCCGAGTGTAGACCTGCGTGGTTGAGATGGTTGCGTGTCCAAGCAGTTCCTGAATCGCGCGCAGATCGGCGCCTCCGTCGAGCAGATGCGTCGCGAACGAGTGGCGCAGCGCATGCGGGTGGGCATCGCTCAGGGCGGGCGCCTGTGCGGCGGCCTGCCGCGCCCAGGTTCGTAGCCGCCGCCTGACGTCGGAAGTGCTCAGCCGCCGCCCTGATTTCGACAGGAACAGCGCGGTCTCCGGGTCGTTCTGGAGCGCCGGGCGCCCCCGGGCGAGATAGTGCCCGGTCGCCCGCAACGCGTGCTCTCCGGCCGGTAGGAGCCTGGTTTTCCCACCCTTCCCTTCGACCCGGATCGACTCGGAGTCGAAGTCCACCGACGCGGCGTCGAGCGCCACCAGCTCCTCTGCCCTCAAGCCCGAGCCGTAGGCGAGCTCGAACAGCGCCCGGTCGCGCAGCTCCAGCGGCGTGCTCCCCGGAATCCGCTCGAGCAGGATCGCGAGCTCACCCGCCTTCAACACGCGCGGCAGCCGCCGGCCGCGCTTTGGCGCGCTCAGCAGCTCGGCCGGATTGTCCGCGCGCACGCCAACCTCGACCTGTACTCGAAACAGCGCCCGCAAAGCCGCAAGCTTGCGGGCGACTGTGGAGGGCGCCAGGCCACGCTCGGAGAGGCCGGCGGCGTAGCGCCGCAGCGCACGAACGTCGACGGCGGCGGGATCGAGCTGGCGCGAGCTGGCCCACTGGGCGCATTGGAGCGCGTCGATCGCATACGCACGGTGGGTCTTCTCGGCGACCGCCCGTCGGCGCAGATCACGGTCGAAGGCCTCGAGCGCGGTCCGCCACGGCGCGGCGATCGCCGGGTCATGGTCGAGCTCGATCGGTGGGGAGGCGCACATGGTGTGCGCCCTACTTCGGCATCGGCCGAGGGCAACCTTCCGGACTGGCGAGCTACGCCACGTGCACGAGGGTCCCGACCGGCGTGTAAGGCCACACCTGGCCGGCGGGGCCGAGCTCCATCTCGACGCACCCGAGACTCTGGGGGAATCCGAATTGCGAACGATCAAACGCGTGCAGCGCGTCGCCGCCGTTGAAGTAGCTGATGAACTGGATCCCGGGATCGCTGTAGGAGCTGCCGTCGGGGTTCGTCCCGCTCATCGTGCCCACGCGGATGTGATCGAAGACCGGGTAGGTCCCCTGCGCCGTCGGCGCCGAGGGGATCCCGGTGTTGACAGCGGTGCTCAGCACGGTGCGGCCGCTGTGCCACAGCGTCAGCGACTCCGGCGAGCCCTCGTTCACCATCACGAACGTGTAGCCGAAGGTCGACCGCGTCCCGCTGACGGCGGCGTGGATCAGGTACTGCCACGCGAGCGGATTGGAGAGTCCGACGGTCGCGAGGCCATGGTCGTTCTCGAATGCCATCAGCGCACCCTGGGTCATGACGCCCAGTGCACCCGGTTGCCACATATTCCGCAGCGCGGAGGGAACGTTCGGGTAGCGCCACACGAACTGCCCGGCGGGCGGGTGGATCGCAGCGTTCAGCTGCGCCTGGGGACTCGGCCCGGGGCCCGACCCGGCGTAGTTGAACTTCAGCGGCAGGTAGCCCAGCACGGCGAGCAGCTGCTGAAGGCGCAGCGGTGATCCGCCGGGGACGCGCCAGCTCGGATCGCCGCCCGAGGCACCGAGGAGGGTGACGCCGCTGGGCAGTCCGACGTGGACGGTCGAGCCGAGACCGTAGCCGTAGGCCTCGGGGCGGAACACGATCGTGTGGTCGCTGACCGCGTGCCAGGTTCCGGCGGTCGTCGGCGTTACGGGAGGACGGCCTGTGCCGAGGACCTGACTGACGGGCTTGTTGAACGTCAGGCTGATCGGAGTGCTCGGACGGATCTGGGTGCCAGGGGCCGGGTTGACGATCGCGGCCGCGCCCGCACCGGCCGGGAACCAGCTCACCAGCGCGGGCCTTGCGCTCTCCCAGCTCCGCGGGGCGGCGGCGACCGTCAGCGAGCCGGCCGGGGCGGTGCGCGGCAGCGTCACCTCCGCGCGCGGGGCGGACAGGATGCGCCGGTGCAGAGCGCCGGCCGTGCCATAGGAGATGACTTCGATCGGCTGCCTGAAGCTGAGCCGCAGCGGCGCACCCGATCGCAGCGTGAGGAAGTGCGAGCGCAGGCTCGCGCTCGGCGTCATCAGTTGCAGGTGCACGTGCTCGGAGCTGCCGGCGAGCCAGGAGATCCACCCCGGACGCTTGACCACGGCGTCGACCGAGACGAGCTGATGGGCGGGGATCAACTGCTTCGGGAAGATCTTGTCTCCTCGGAGCTCGACCGGGACCGGCGCGCTGTGGGCGCCGGTGGTGGCGCTCACGCTCTCGATCGTGCCGCCGCCGACCGGGAGCTTGACCGCGGCCAGGGCGCTCGAGTCTGAGGTGAGCGTGGCATGAGAGGAGGTGACGACGAGCGCGACTCCCGCGGCGAGCACGATTGCCAGCAACAGCACGCCCCCGGCGAAGTAGCGGCCGCGCCGCGAGCTGCCTCCGGACACGGAGGTTCGGCGACGGCCCGTACGGGCCCCCTTCTCCGTTGCGCCCGCCGGGCGGAAATATGAGACGTCAGCCACTCCGAGGTCTCCTGGCCGTGGATGGTACCGATCTAGGTTCGCCGCTAACCATGCCATGCCCTGCCGGCGCGGTGTTACCGAGGCGTTTCATCCGCCCCGAGTAGCTTTGCCGAGCTTTGACGCGGGAGTCGCTGGGTCAGCGGGTGATCGCGCCATCGGAGGCGCTCGAGACGAGCCGCGCGTACTTCGTCAGCGCCGCGCCCGGATATGGCCGCTCGGGCGGGACGTAGCCGTTGACCCGCTCCGCCAGCTGCTCGTCGGAGAGCGCGACGTCAAGCCGGCGTCGATCGACGTCGAGCGTGATCTCGTCGCCGTCGCGGACCGCGACGATCGGACCGCCCCGCGACGCCTCGGGCGCGACATGGCCCGCCATCAGGCCGTGCGTGGCGCCGGAGAAGCGTCCGTCGGTGAGCAGTGCCACCTGCTCACCGATCCCCTGGCCGACAAGCGCCGCGGTGACCGCGAGCATCTCGCGCATCCCGGGGCCCCCGGCGGGTCCCTCGTTGCGGATCACGACGATGTCGCCGGCGTTGATCGAGCCCGCGGTCACCGCCTGCATGGCGTCCTCCTCGGACTCGAATACGCGCGCCGGGCCCGTCTGCCTGCGCCGCTCGTGACCCGCGAGCTTGACCACGCAGCCCTCGGGGGCGAGGTTCCCGCGCAGGATCGCGAGGCCGCCGGTCGCCTTGATCGGATCGTCGAGCGGACGCACCACGCGCTGGCCCTCGGTCTCGCGCGCGCTGTCCGCGTGCTCGCCGACGGTCCGACCGGTGACGGTCTGCGCGTGCTCGTGCAGCAGCCCCGCCTGCTTGAGGCGCTTCATCACCAGCGGCACCCCACCCGCCTTGTACAGATCGGGCGCCACGTACTGGCCTCCGGGCTTCAGGTCGCATAGCAGCGGCGTGCGCTCGCTGATCCGGTCGAAGTCGTCGATCGACAGCTCGACGCCCATCTCGCTGGCCACCGCCAGCAGATGCAGGACGCCGTTGGTCGAGCCGCCGCTGCACGCGATCGCGGCGATCGCGTTCTCGAGGCTCGGGCGGGTCACGATGTCGCTGGGGCGCTGGCCCCGCGCGAGCACGTCCATCACGAGCTTGCCGGCCTCGGTGGCGACCTCGGCCTTGTGCGAGTCGACGGCCGGGACCATCGAAAAGCCGGCCGGCGAGATCCCCAGCATCTCGAACGCCATCGCCATCGTGTTGGCGGTGAACTGGCCGCCGCAGGCACCCGCGCCCGGCGACGCCACGTCCTCGATCTCGGTCAGCTGCTCGTCGGTGATCCGCCCTGCCGCGTGCGCGCCGACCGCCTCGAACACCTCCTGGATCGTGAGCTGCTCGCCGTGCAGATGGCCGGGGAGGATCGAGCCGCCGTAGAGCATCAGGCTGGGCACGTTGATCCGGCACAGCGCCATCACGGTGCCGGGAATCGTCTTGTCGCAGCCGCTGATCGCGATCACCGCGTCGAACAGGTGGGCATTGCAGACCAGTTCGATCGAGTCGGCGATCACCTCGCGACTGACCAGCGAGGCTCTCATCCCCGCCGTACCCATCGTGATCCCGTCCGAGATCGCGATCGTGTT
Organism: uncultured Solirubrobacterales bacterium; assembly: GCA_963767695.1. Classification (GTDB taxonomy): domain Bacteria; phylum Actinomycetota; class Thermoleophilia; order Solirubrobacterales; family Solirubrobacteraceae; genus Palsa-465. Next base: position 225,135 of record CAVYFE010000004.1, on the reverse strand, counting down.
CAGCTCCATCGGCGTGCCGCCGGCGGCCCTGATTCCCTCCTTGACCTTCGCCGCGAGCGCCCGCAGATGGAAGTTGCACGGCATCGTCTCGATCCACGTGTTAGCGACCGCGACGAGCGGCTTGCTCAGGGCCTCCTCGTCGTAACCGATTCCCTTCAGGAAGGCGCGGGCGGGAGCACGTTCCGGGCCCTCGGTGAGGGCGCGGCTGCGATGCTTGAGATCGGGGGAGCTCAACCTGGGGCGTCGGCCGTGCTCGACGCCGAGCTACCGCTCGCGTGACGGATCCAGGCCCGCTCCCACTGCGAGAGCCGCCAGAGGTCTCGCTTGACCTGCACCGGATCGAGCTGGCGTCCGGGCAGATGCATGTTGGCGGTCGAGATCAGCCGTCGCTCATCGCCGGTCAAGGCCATCCATTTCGCGAGCACATCATCGGAGTCCGGCAGCCGGGCGCTGCCGTACGGGCGAGTGTCGTCCGGGAACGCAATGCAGTACTCGTTCAACAGCCGATGCGTCTGCGGGACGTAGGCGACGATCGGGCGATGGGGGTAGATCAGATACGCGTACGGTGCCCCCGAGCTTCCGCCCGTCTCATCGAGCCCCGCCGCCTCGGCGCCCCACACGCGAATGAACCCCAGGTCGTGGTACATCGACCACTCCTCTTCGTTCACGCACGAACGCAGCAGGGCACGGGCGCGCTGCTCGGCACGGCGCTCGCGGCCCGGGTCGTACATGACGTCCGGCGCCCGTTGGCGCCGCGCGCGGTGGCGAGCCCACGCCTCCTCCATCCACGGGATGATCAGGTCGGAGAGCAGCGCCAGCGCCACCAGCGCAGTTGCCGCAAGCGCCAGTAGCACCGGACCGACCGGCGGCCTTACCGGCCGCCCGCTGCCCGCGGGAAGAAGATCACGCGGTCGGCGTCACGGGGGATCTCGTCGAACACCCGGACCATCCGGGCCTGACGCCTGCCAGCCTCGCCGGTCAAGGGCACGGCTGCCCATAGCCCTGCGTCCAGCTGGCTACGGAATTCCTCGACCAAGCGCTGCTGATCCTCGGCGAGCTCGATGTCGCCTTCTGCAATCAACACCTCGCCATGGCCCGGCCTCATCCGCAGGAAGCGCACGGGAGAATTATGTCAAAACCTGGCGTGCGCTTGAACGCTTCAGCGCACCCGACTTGAGCCCCAACACGTCGACCGGGCCTGCGCCGGCGCCGATTTCGGCCAGCCCATCCGCCACTGCGCGCGCCGCGAGCTGCTGAGCCACCCGGGCGGCCTGAAGGGGATCATCGCCCCAGGCCAGTCGCGCCGCCAGCACCGATGAATGCGTGCAGCCGGATCCGTGAGCGGCTCCGTCGGGGTGGCGCTCGCCGGGGATCTCCACGAGTCGTTGTCCGTCGAAGAAGAGATCGATCGTCTGCTCGCGGTGGCCGCCCGTGAGGATCACCGCTCGTGGGCCGAGCGCATGGACGCCGCGAGCAAGGGCCTCGGGATCGGCGTCGTGCGCGGCGGCGAGGCCTGCCTGCGCGATCAGCGCCCGCGCCTCCGCGATGTTGGGGGTCACGACGTTCGCGCGCGGCACCAGCAGCGCGATCAGCGATGCACGGGCGGCCGGCTCGAGCAGCTCGGCACCGGACTCGGCCACCATCACCGGATCGAGCACGACGGGCGTGGCCGCGGGTAGCTCAGCGACGGCCGTGGCCACCGCTTCGATTCTCACAGCATCGCCGAGCATGCCGATCTTCACGGCATCGACACCGATGTCCCCGCTTACCGCCCGCACCTGCTCGATGATCACTTCGGGGGGGATCTGATGAACCGCCGTGACGCCGGTCGTGTTCTGCGCCGTGATGGCTGTGATCGCGGTCATCCCGTGCACTGCACAGGCGGCGAATGCCTTCAGGTCCGCTTGGATCCCCGCGCCGCCGCCCGAGTCCGACCCGGCGATCGACAGCACCCGCGGGATCCGCTCTGCGTCGCTGAAATCGACGCCGTCTCGATCGTCGTTCACCCCGATGAGATTAGTAGGGGTCGGGCTCACGGCAGGACCGAGAACCTGCCGCCCGGTAGGCGCCGAACGTATCCGCCGAGCTCCAGCGAAGCGAGTGCCGCCAGGCCCTCGCCGGGGCCGAGACCCGCCCGGTGCAGCGCGGCGGGGGTGTCGCCTCCGTCTGCGATGGCCGCCAGCAAGCGTCGGAGCTCCGGCTCGAGCGGCGCGCGGTGATCTACCGTGGCGGTGCGGACGCCATGCCCGAACAGCTGGTCGAGGACGTCCTGCGGGCCCCGAACGACGTGGCCGCCGGCGGCCAGCAGGCTGTTCGGGCCGCTCGCCAGCGAAGAAGTGATGCGGCCCGGCACGGCGCCGACGAGCCGTCCCAGCCGGCGCGCGATAGCCGCGGTCACGAGCGAGCCGGATCGTTCGCCTGCTTCGACCACGATCGTCATCGCGGCCAGCGCTGCAATGATGCGATTGCGAGCCGGGAACATCCAGCGCCACACGTCGGTCCCCGGCGGCAGCTCCGAGATCGCCGCCCCGCGCTCGGCGATCTGCCGATGTAGGCCGCGCTTGGCCGCCGGGTATGGACGCTCCGCACCGGCCGGGAGGACGGCGACCGTCGCGCCACCGGCCGCCAGCGCCCCCGCGTGCGCGGCGGAGTCAACCCCCAGGGCCATGCCGCTGAGCACCGTGACGGCCGCTGCCCCGATTCCGCGTCCGAGCGAGCCGGCGACGTCGAGCCCGTAGCTCGAGGCCCGGCGCGCTCCCACGATCGCCACCGGATCCTCGTCGACCAGCTCGCGGAGCCGCTCAACGCCACCCGCAACGTGGAGCACCGAGGGCGGATGCTCCAGCTCCCGTAGTCGAGACGGATATCCGGGGTCGCAGCGGCAGATCGCCTCGAGCCCGGTCGATCCGGCCTGCTCGCGGGCGCGGCCGGCATCGAATCGGTCGAGCTGCCGGCGGATCGACGGCCTGCGATCTGCGCCCACGGCATCGATCAGTTCCTCCGGACCCAGGCCGAGCACCGCGTCGAGCCGCCCTCGCACGGGCTCGAGATGGGCGGCCAGCCGAGCGAGCAGCCAGGCCCGCGCGAGGCAGCTCTCGCAGGCCGGCTCGCGCATTGCTCAGGCCGCCAGGCTCGCTTCGGCCTGACCGCGCTGGCGAAGGCTCAGAGCGGTGAGAAGATCCGCCTGCAGGATCCGCTCGTGCCGGTTGAGATCGGCGATCGTCCGGGCCACCCGGAGCACGCGGTGCCTGCCGCGCGCACTCAGGGCTCCGACCGCGTAGGCCTTCGCCAACGCACCCTCGGCGGGCTCGTCGAGCTTCACGTGGCGGCGTACATCGCGGGCGTCCATCTCGCCGTTGCAGTGTGCGATCGAGCCGGCGAGCCGGGTCCGCTGCCGGCGGCGCGCGTCCGCCACCAGCTCGCGGGCGCGGGCGGAATCGAACAGCGGGCCGCCGCACAGTTCGTGCTCGGTCGGCCGCTCGACGTTCACGAGCAGGTCCATGCGATCGAGCAGTGGGCCACTGAGACGCCGCCGGTGGCGCCGGAGGTCGGCTTCGCCGCAGCTGCACCGGTCCCCCATGCCGGCAAATCCACACGGGCACGGATTGGTCGCCGCGACGAGCATGAATCGCGTGGGAAAGATCAGCGCTGCCTGTCCGCGCACGATCGTCACGCAACCGTCCTCGAGCGGTTGGCGAAGGGCATCCAGCGCGGAGCGCTGGAATTCCGAGAGTTCATCCAAGAACAGGACCCCGTGATGGGCCAGCGTGGCCTCGCCGGGACGCGGCGGAGATCCTCCCCCCACCAGTCCCGCGGGCGAGATCGTGTGATGGGGCGCGCGGAACGGGCGCCGGGAGACCAACCCGTCCGCGCGCAGCCCGGTGAGGCTGTGGATCCGGGTCACCTCGAGCGCCTCGGCGCGGGTCATCGCCGGCAGGATCGACGGCAGCCTCCGGGCGAGCATCGTCTTGCCGGTCCCCGGAGGCCCCTCGAGCAGGAGGTTGTGACCGCCGGCGGCCGCGATCTGCAGGGCGAGCAGTGGCGCCGCGTGACCTCGAACGTCCGCCAAGTCGGGCTCGCGCACCGCCATCCGCCGGCGCGGGAGCGGGATCGGCAGCGGCGGCGGCTGAGCCCCTCCCAGCACCGTGGCCGCCTCACGCAGGGTGCCGACGCCGGCGATTTCGAGCCCTTCCACGAGCGCCGCCTCGCGGGCGCGCTCGCGAGGCACGATCAGCCGCGCCAGGCCCACCCGACGGGCGCCCTGGGCCACCGCGAGCGCTCCGGGCGAGTCGCGCAACTCGCCGCCGAGGGAGAGCTCGCCGAACACGGCGTAGGAGCCCAGCGAAGCGACCGTGACCTCACCGTTCGCGGCGAGCACTCCGAGCGCCAGCGCGGCGTCGAAGCCGGGGCCCACCTTGCGCAGAAAGGCCGGAGCGAGGTTGGCGGTGATCCGGCTCTGGGGAAACTCGAAGCCAGAGTTGAGGATCGCGGAGCGGATCCGGTCCCGCGACTCTCGCACCGCCGCATCGCCGAGCCCCACGATCGTGAACGCGGGCAGGCCCGAGCGGATGTCGACCTCGACCCACACCTGGCGTGGATCGACGCCGTCGATCGCGAACGTGGCCACCCGGGCGAGCATGCCGCGACGCTACGCAAGATCGTGTGACGGATGGGTCACGGCGTGTGCCAATTCTCCGCAGCGCCCGGCGCGCGGCCTGCGCGAAATCGTCACACGGCGCGAGCCACGCTCGAGCGATCGATCCGTAGCGTCCCGGGGGTGAGCAGCGACCTCCGTCAGCGGCTCGGTCAGCTCGGCGAGCAACTCGCGGCCGAGCATCTGGTCCGGCGCGGATTCCGGATCGTCGAGCGCAACTACCGCACCCGGTGGGGAGAGCTCGACATCGTCGCGTTCGATGGCGCGACGCTCGCGTTCTGCGAGGTCAAGACCCGACGGCTGGACCCTGGCACCGGGCATCCCTTCGATGCCCTGCGCTACACCAAGCGCTCGCGCGTGCGCCAGATGGCGTGCCGCTGGCTCTGCGAGCGGACCGATCGACCCTACGCGGACGAGCTGCGCTTCGACGCGATCGGCGTCACCTTCGACCCGTCAGGCAAGCTCGTCGGGATCGAGCATCTCGAGGGCGCCTTCTGAGAACGCCGCCAGTCCCAGCTGCTGATAGGCCGCGGACTGGAACGAGAGGCGATGGAGCGGCGAGACGCCGAGCCGCTCGATCGCGTCCCGATGCTCGGGCGTCGCGTAGCCGACGTGCTGGGCGAACTCCCAGCCGGGGTGGGTCGCGTCGGCGCGTCGCATGTAGCGATCGCGCGTCTCCTTGGCGATCACCGAGGCGGCGGCGATCGCAGCGCTCTTGGCATCGCCGCCGATCACCGCGCGCTGCTCGTGACCGATGCCGGCCACCGGGAATCCGTCGCTGAGGCACACGCAGGGCTTGCAGCAGACGCGCGCCAGCGCATCACGCAACGCCGCCAGGTTCGTGACGTGCAGACCCCGAGCGTCGATTCCCGGCGCACAGCGGGAGATGATCGCGACCTTGGCGGCGACTCGGAGGATCACCGGATAGAGCTCGGCCCGCGTCGCCGCGGTCTGCTGCTTGGAGTCATTCAGCGCGCCGAGCGCGCGGACCTCGCCGGGACCGATCTGCTCCAGGTCGAACAGCACGCCGGCGGCGACCAGCGGCCCGGCGAGGCAGCCCCGCCCCGCTTCATCGGCGCCGGCGACGAACCGGAACCCGAGGGAGCGGTCGAACGCGAACAGACGACGGCCCGCTCGGGCCGGGCGCCTCGGCCGGGCCTTAGAGGAATCCGATTCGGTCCGGCGGCCAGTACGTGAAGAACGCGACCCCGATGACCCATTTGTCAGGGACTGGGCCCCAGAAGCGGCTGTCGTCGGATGCGCCACGGTTGTCGCCCATCATGAAGTAGTCGCCGGGCGGAATCACGATTGGTTTCGGGAAATTGCATGAAGGATCGCTGCCGCACTGGGCGATGTAGGAGTCCTTCTCGCGGACTCCGTTGCGGATCACGTGGCCGCCTACGACCGAGATCCGGTCGCCGGGACCCCCGACGACGCGCTTGATGAACGTCTGGCTGGACTGCTGCGGGGTCGGCGCATCGCAGGCAGCGTTGTGTCCTGCGCCCTGCCGGGGGTTCTGGCAGATCGGCGTGTCCGGATCGGCGCCCTGGGGCGGGTGAAAGACGACGATGTCGCCGACGCTCGGATGATTGATCATCCGGTTGGCGAGGACCCGCTGGCCGATCTGGAGCGTCGGGACCATCGAGGGGCTGGGGATCCGGTATGGCTTGACGATGAACGCCTGAATCAAGATCGCCAGCCCGACCGCGATCGCGACGGTCAGCAGGAGCTCGATTGCGGACTTGAGCGCGGATCCCTGGGATTTGGTCCCGGATCGAGCCATTTAGAGAAGCCCGATTCGGTCTGGCGGCCAGTAGGTGAGAAATGCTTCGCCGATGATCCACGCCTTCGGCACCGGTCCCCAGAAACGGCTGTCCTCCGAGTCGGGACGGTTGTCCCCAAGCATGTAGTAATCGCCGCGAGGAATCGTGATCGTCCCCGTGAAGTCGCAGGACGTGGCCCCGTCGCAAGGCACTGTGTAGGGGTCCTTCTCGCGCACGCCGTTGCGGATCACGTGACCATTCACGAGCGAGATCCGGTCACCGGGCAATCCGACCACGCGCTTGACGAACGTTTCCGAGGAAGGTTGGCGCTGCGGGACGCCGCACGGACGGGCCGCGTCCTGCCCGTACTGATTCTCGCCCTCGTTCGGGTTGGCGCACCCGTCTGCGTAGTTCCTAGGGGGATGGAAGACGACGATGTCGCCGATGTGCGGACTCGTGAAGTGGCTTCCGATCCGATCGACCAGGATCCGCTGGTTGATGTGCAGCGTCGGCAACATCGAACCGCTGGGGATGCGATAGGGCTTGACCACGAACGCTTGGATCGCGAGCGCCAGGCCGAGCGCTACCCCGACAATCACGACGAGCTCGAGGATCGAGCTCGTCACTGACTTCTTGGCCTTGGTCACACCTGCTCTTCGCCAGCGGGGGCCACCTCATCCGCCGGGCTGGGTTCCTGTGTCACCGTGGCGGGAACGGATTCGGCCGAAGCTTCGGTCACCCGCTGCTCCTCCTCCGGCTCGCCGCCTGGCTGACCAGCCACTGGCTCGCCCGGCGCCGGTGCAGTCTCGGGTTCTGGCTCGTCCGCCTCCGGCCCGTACAGCAGCTCGCGGCTGACGAGCTCCTCGGGCCCCGTCGAGCGACGCTCGCGCACGCGGGCGCGCTTTCCGACCCGGCCACGGAGGTAGTACAGCTTGGCTCGTCGCACGTCGCCGCGCGCCGCCACTTCGATCCGCTCGATCTTCGGCGAGTGCAGCGGAAACGTCCGCTCGACGCCCACCCCGAAGGACTGCTTGCGGGCCGTGAATGTCTCGCGTGCGCCGTGTCCCTGGCGCTTGATGACAACGCCCTCGAAGACCTGGGTGCGGCGACGCGTTCCCTCGATCACCTGGAAGTGGACGCGCACGCGATCGCCGGCATCGAACGCCGGCACGCGGCGGAGCTGTGTGCGCTCCAGACTGTCGATCACGGTGCTCATGGCAAGTCCAAGCGCCGGCAGCAACGGCAAGAGCCGGTGGTTTGGGGGCTTTGCGCAGGCTGCCCCCGCGCGGGCGCCTATGGTAGCGGACCGGGATTGCGGCGCGATCTGCTCTGCGCAAGGCGCCACTCCCGGATCCGCGCATGATGCCCGGAGAGCAGTACGTCCGGGACGCGCCAGCCCCGGTGCTCGGCCGGCCGCGTGTAGTGGGGGTATTCCGGAGCGCCCTGCAACGCGGCGCTGAACGACTCCTCGACGGCCGAATCCTGGTGACCGAGCGCGCCGGCCTGCTTGCGGATCACGGCATCGCATACGACCATCGCGGCCAGCTCGCCGCCGGCGAGCACGTAGCGACCGATCGAGATCCGCTCGGAGACGAAATGCTCGAGCACGCGCTCGTCGAACCCCTCGTATCGGCCCGACAGGAGCGTCAGCGCCGGCTCCGCTGCCAGCTCCTCCACGAGCGGCTCGTCGAGCACCCGGCCGCTCGGCGTGAGGGCAACCACGCGCCGCTCGCCGCGAAGCTCGACCGGGTCTCGGCCGTAGCGGGCGCGCAGGGCCCCCTCGACGACGTCGACCCTCAGCACCATCCCCGCCCCGCCCCCGAACGGGGTGTCATCGACCTGCCCCGCGCTCAGCGGCGTGTGCTCGCGGTAGTTGACGTACTGGAGGCGAAGGCCTGCGGCGAGCGCGTTGGCGACATGGCGCTGAGACTGAAACCACGCGAACGCCTCAGGAAACAAGGTGAACACATCGATCTCCATCACCGCTCCGGGACGAAGACGTCGATCTCCATCACCGCTCACAGACGAATACGTCGATCTCCATCACCGCTCCCAGGCGAACACATCGATCGCCATCACCGCTCCCCGAGGAACTCGAGGTCGATCTCGACCTCACGGCGCTCGATGTCGACGTGGCGGACCGCATCACTGATCAGCGGGACCAGCAGGTCGTCCTGATCACCTGCGCGGCTGACCTCGAGCACCTCGCAGGAGGGGAGCGCCAGCAGCCGGCGCACGGTCCCGACCCGCACGCCGGCGTCGTGGACCGTGCACCCCTCGAGATCCTCCGCCCACCATTCGTCGGGCTGGAGCTCGGGCGCCTGAGCGCGAGCGATCAGCAGCGCCGCTCCCCCCAGCGCCTGCGCCGCCGACCGATTCTCGTGGCCCTCCAGTCGCAGGATCACGCGCTGATCGGTGCCGGCTCGCCGGGTGATGCGCAGCGGTGCTCCGCGCACCATGACGGTTGCCCCCAGGACCAGCAGCTGCGGCTGGGCCTCGCCGACGTGAAAGCTCCCGTCGAGACCGTGCGGGCGGCCGACCGGCCGGCGCGCAGCCAGCCTTTGTCCACCACTAGGAGTCGACGATGTCGAGGAACACGCGGTGGTTGTCCTTGACCGCGGCGCTCTTGATCACCGTCCGCAGCGCCGCTGCGGTCCGCCCGCCGCGGCCGATCACGTTGCCGTAGTCGTCATCTGCGACCGACAGCTCGAGGACGACTGAGCCGTCGTCTTCGCGCACCTCGTTGACGCGCACGTCGTCGGGGCTCTCGACCAAGCCGCGGGCCAGGTACTCGAGCAGCTCGTTCATCTGGACGCGACCGCTAGCGGATGCCCTGCGTATGCAGCAGCTTGCGAACGGTGTCGGTCGGCTGGGCGCCGCGTGCGAGCCAATCGCGGACCCGCTCCTCGTCGAGGACGATCGTCGAGGGGTTGGTCTGGGCGTTGTAGTGGCCGACCGTCTCGATCACACGGCCGTCGCGCTTTGAGCGCTGATCAGCGACGACGACCCGCCAGATCGGGTTCTTGCGGCCGCCGATGCGTGTCAGTCGAAGTCTTACCGCCATGTCTGTGCGACGAGGTTAGCGTGGCCGGCGTCGGTACGTCGCTCAGCGGGTGGCTCAGCGCGCCTGGCGCATCAGCGCCCCGAGGTCCGGCATCCGCCCCTGGGACACCTGGCGCATCACCTTGCGCATCTGCTCGAACTGCTTGATCAGCGCCTTGACGGCTTGCACGTTGGTCCCCGAGCCGCGGGCGATCCGCAACCGGCGCGAGCCCTTGATGAGCTCTGGATGGCGGCGCTCCTGGGGCGTCATCGAGAGGATGATCGCCTGGATCCGATCGAACTCGCGCTCATCGACCTTGACCCCGCGCAGCTCCTTGCCGAGGCCGGGAATCATCCCCAGCAGCGATTGCAACGGGCCGAGCTTGCGGATCTGGCGAAGCTGCTCGAGGAAGTCGTCGAGCCCGAACTCCTGCTTGCGGAACTTGCGCTCGAGCTCCGCGGCCTGCTGATCGTCGTAGGCGCCCTGGGCCTTCTCGATCAGGGTCATCACGTCACCCATCCCGAGGATCCGCTGAGACATCCGGTCGGGGTGGAAGCGCTCGAACTGGTCGAGCTTCTCGCCCGTCGAGGCAAACAGGATCGGCTTGCCGGTGATCGCCTTCACCGACAGCGCGGCGCCACCACGCGCGTCGCCGTCGAGCTTGGTCATCACGACGCCGTCGAACTGCACGACCTCGGCGAACTGCTCGGCGACGGTGACGGCGTCCTGGCCGGTCATCGCGTCGACCACGAGCAGGATGTCGTGCGGCTTGACCGCCTTGCGGATGTTGGCGAGCTCCGCCATCAGCTCCTGGTCGACGTGGAGCCGGCCACTGGTGTCGATGATCAGCACGTCCTTGCCCTCGGCCTGCGCCCGGTCGCGCGCCCACGCCGCGATCTTGACCGGGTCGCGATCGGTCCCCTGCTCGTACACCTCGGCGCCGGCTTGGCCGCCCACCTTGATCAGCTGCTCGACGGCCGCGGGGCGATAGACGTCGCAGGCGGCGACGGCGACCGACGATCCGTACTGCTCGTGCAGGTAGCGCGCGAGCTTGGCCGTCGCCGTGGTCTTGCCCGAGCCCTGGAGCCCGGCCATCAGCACGATCGTCGGCGGGCGGGGGGAGAACGAGATCTCGCGCGCCGACCCGCCCATCAGCTCGGTCAGCTCATCGGAGACGATCTTCACGACCTGCTGGCCCGGGTTCAGCTGTCCGATCACGTCGGCTCCGAGCGCACGCTCCTTGACCGCGCTCGTGAAGCTCTTGACGACCTTGAAGTTGACGTCCGCCTCGAGCAGCGCCAAGCGGATCTCGCGCATCGCGGCGGAGACGTCGTCCTCGGTCAGCGTTCCGCGCCCGCGCACATCGGCGAGCGTGGCCTGGAGCTTTTCGGCAAGCGAATCAAACATCGTCGAAGCTCAGGCTACTGCGTGCGAAACGGCGGCAGGCCGCTGTCAGCCCTTCTTCCACTCGGAGCCGTCGGGCGGGGGTACCTCGGCCGCGGGCCGGTGCTCATTCGCGCTCGCCGCGGGGAACGCCTTGGCGATCCCGCCGAACGCTTCGGCGAACTCCGACGGAATCACGAACACCTTGTTGGCGTCCCCCTGGGCGAGCCGGGGCAGCATCTGCAGATACTGGTAGCTCAGCAGCTGCGGGTCGGGCTTGCCCTCGTGGATCGCCTCGAACACGGTCGCGATCGCCTGCGACTCCCCCTCGGCGCGAAGAATGGCGGCCTGCTTCTGCCCCTCGGCCGTCAGCACGGCGGCCTGCTTCTGGCCCTCGGCGGTGAGGATCTGGGACTGCTTGACGCCCTCGGCGTTGAGGATCGCGGCGCGGCGGTCGCGTTCGGCGCGCATCTGCTTCTCCATCGCCTCCTGGATCGTGCCGGGCGGATCGATCGACTTCAGCTCGACCCGGTTGATTCGGATCCCCCATTTCCCCGTCGCCTCGTCGAGCACGCCGCGCAGCTGCGCGTTGATGTGGTCGCGGCTGGTGAGCGCATCCTCGAGCGACAGTGAGCCGATCACGTTGCGCAGTGTCGTCACCGTGATCTGCTCGATCGCTTGGAGTGGATTGGCGACCTCGTAGGTGACGCCCTTGGGGTCGTTGACGGTGAAGTAGAGGACCGTGTCGATCTGCACCACGAGGTTGTCCTGGGTGATGACCGGTTGCGGCGGGAAGGAGACGACCTGCTCGCGCAGGTCGATCAGCGGCTTGAGGCGATCGACGAACGGCATCAGCACCGTCAGCCCCGGCATCAGGGTCCGGTTGTAGCGCCCGAAGCGCTCCACGATCCCCGCCCGTGCCTGCGGCACGATCCTGATCGTCCGGGCGAACATGATCAGCAGGAAGATCACTACCACGGCGGCGACGATTGCTTCAGCCATTGCCGCTCTCCTTTACTCGGCCACGAGCGCCGTAGCGCCCCTGATGTCGACTACCTGGACGCGCGTCCCCTTCTCGATCACCTCATCCTCATCGAGGGAACGGGCCGTCCAAACCTCGCCCTCGATCTTGACGCACCCCACTCCCTCGTCGTTGATGATCCGCTCCAGCACGATCGCCTGCTTCCCGATCAGCGCCGCGGCGCCGGTCCTGATCTGCGGTGGCACGTGCAAATGAGATTTCGCGATCGGGCGGACGATCCCCAAGGTGAGCAGCGAAACCAGCACGAACACGATCCAGGGCACGACGCCGCCCACACCGGCCGCGTCGATCCCGGCCGCCAGCAGCGCGCCGAGGGCGAACGGAGCCAGAAAAAATCCGGTCGTGAGCATCTCCCCGATCCCGAACACGCAGGCGGCGATCAACCACACGATCCAACCAGACATATACAGCGAGAATATCGCTAGCTGACCAGCGCTCTTGCAAACTCGCTCGGCTCGAAGGGCCGGAGATCTTCGAGCTTCTCGCCAACCCCGATCAGCTTGACCGGAATCCCCAGCTCATGCGCGATCGCCAGCGCAATGCCGCCCTTCGCGGTGCCGTCGAGCTTCGTCAACACCAGACCGCTCACGTCGACCGCCTCCGAGAACAGCTGCGCTTGACGCAGGCCGTTCTGGCCGGTGGTCGCGTCGACGGTCAGCAGAGTTTCGTGGGGCGCCTGCGGGATCTGCTTCGAGATCACCCGCCGGACCTTCCCCAGCTCGGCCATCAGGTCGTCCTGCGTGTGCAGGCGCCCGGCGGTATCGATGATCACGACGTCTGCGCGCTCGCGGCGGGCAACGGCAATCGCGTCGTAGGCGACCGCGCCCGGATCGGCCCCCGCCGGGCCCTTGACGAAATCCGCCCCCGCCCGCTCCGCCCACAGCTCGAGCTGCTCGACGCCGGCGGCTCGGAACGTGTCCGCCGCGCCGAGGATCACCGACCGTCCCAGCTCCCTGCGCAGATGCCAGGCGAGCTTGCCCACGGTGGTCGTCTTGCCGGTGCCGTTCACCCCCGCCACCAGGATCACCGTCGGCTGCGCGGTCAGGTCGATCCGGTCCTCGCCGGTGCGGGCGATGTCCGCCAGCAGCTCGGTCAGCCTCCCGGTCAGCGCCTCGCCCCCGGAGATCTCGCCGCTGGTGGCCTCGCGCTCGAGCTGCTCGACGACCTGGGCGGTCGTCCGCGCGCCGACGTCCGCATAGATCAGAGCCTCTTCCAACCGCTCCCAGGTCTCGTCGTCGAGGTCCTCGAACAGAGTCGCCTGGATCTCGCTGGTCAGCGCTTGGCGGGTCTTGCGCAGGTTCTCGCGCAACCGCCGGAAGCGGCCCATCCGGCGCTCCTCGCCGGCGGTGCCGGCTTCGGATGGGCGCGGCGGAACGCCATCGACGATGAACAGGTCCTGCCAGTCGCGAGCCATCGCGCGGGCGACGTTAGCCGATGTGGGATCGTCGCCGGGCCGCGAGCATGCTCAGGCGCCCAAATCGCTCGCACGCCTCGCAATCTGGGCGATTGAACACGGCGTTCCTGCTCGGCGGCCCAAAATCGCGAACCGGGCGATCAATTTGGGCCGTTGTGCATGCCGGCGCTGGCTCGCCCGCCTGCACGAGTCGCATCCCGGCGGAAACGAGCGCCCCCCGAGGGCTGCGAGCTCGCCGCGGGGACCGGGCGCGGACGCGCCCGGGGGGCCCGTCAGGCCGCCACGTCCTCCCGGGGCAACCGTTGTGAGATCACCTTAGAGATCCCGTCGGTGCCCATCGAGACCCCGTAGAGCGAATCGGCGGCCTCCATCGTGCGCTTCTGATGGGTGACCACGATGAACTGGGCTCGTTGTGCGTACTCGCGAAGCAGGGCGAGGAATCGATCGATGTTGAGGTCGTCCAGAGCCGCCTCGACCTCGTCGAGGATGTAGAACGGACACGGCCGGGCGAGAAACACCGCGAACAGGAACGCGAGCGCGGTCATCGACTTCTCGCCGCCGGACAGGAGCGTGAGCCGCTTCATCTCCTTGCCGGCGGGAGTGATCTCGATCTCGACGCCGACCCGGTCCTCTTCCTCGGAGGTCTCCTCGGCGGCCATTTCGGCCTCCTCGGGGTCCGCCGGCGCCTCGCCGGCGGGAGGCTGGCCGCCGAGCACCCGCGGCGCTCCCTCGCGCTCGGTCACGAGCCGCAGCCGGCCCTTGCCGCCGGGGAACAGCTGCGCCGCCAGGTGTTCGAAGTTACGGGCGGCGGCCTGGAACGTCTGCTCGAAGGTCTCCCGGATCTGGCGATCGGTGTCGGTGATCAGCTTCTCGAGCTCGCGCAGCGCCGTCTCCAGATCCCCCCGCTGGCGCTCGAGCTCCTCGACGTGCTCCACCGCCTCCGCGTATTCCTGCTGAGCCAGCGGATTGACGGGACCCAACTGCTCGCGGCGACGCGCGAGCCGCTCCAATCGGGTTCTCAGGGCCTCGCGCTCTTCCGGCCCCAGCGGCTCGGCCGCCGGCTCGGCGTCGAGCCCGAGCCGTGAGGCCAGTTCGCTCAGCTCGGTGCGGGCATCGGCGAGGAGATCGCGGACACGCTGGAGGCGAACCTCGGCCTCGGTCAGGACCTCGCTCTCGCGGTGAAGCCGAGCCCGCAGCGCGGCCTCCTGCTGGGCGCAATCCCGCAAGTCCGCCGCCACGTGCTCGCCTGCCGCTCGGTCGTTGGCCAGATCGGCGTCGAAGCTCGCGCGCCGCTCGGCGATCGCCTGGCGCGCCGCCTCGAGCGCCCCGATCACGGCGTTCATCGGGCCTGACAACGCCTGATTGCGGGCGATCAGAGCCTGCACCTGCTCCAGCCGCGCGTCGCGCTCGCGGCGGTCGCGCTCGGCTCGCTCGAGGACGGCCCGCTCGGCCGCCAGCTCGGCGGTCAGCTGCGCCCGTCGTCCCGCATCGGGCCCCTCGTCGGGGGCGGCACGCCGGCGCTCGATCACGGCGCCGATCCGGCGCTGGACCTCGGCCGCCTCGTCGCGCGCGCGCACCGCGGAGCGGTCGGCGGCAATCGCCTGCTCGCGCCGGGTCTCCGCCTCGCCGAGGACGGTGCTGGCGTGTTCGAGCGCGGCTGCGGCCCTCAGCTCGGCGCCGGCCGCGGCCTCGCTCGCGAGGATCAGCCGATCGCGTCGGTTGCGCTCGGCGAGCACCCGCTCCTCACCCGCGGCGGGAGCTTGGCGGACCTCCCTGCTGCCCGCAGACCACACTCGACCGCCCGGCGTGACGGCGACGCCGGCGAACGTCTCGGGGAGTTCCTCGAGCGCCGGCACCACCCACGCATCGTGCAGCAACGCACGAGCCAGCGCGACCGTGGGCCCGGGGCCACGCAGATGAGCGGCCAGCAACTCCGCCCCCGGGATCGGCGGTGCCTCCCCGGGACGTGCCAGCTCACCGGCCTCGTTTTCCGCGATCAGGGCCCGGCCGCCGTCCGCACCCACGCGATCGAGCAGCTGCGCTGCCGCCGCGCGGTCGGGAACGACCGCCGCCCGCAGGCGGCCGTCGAGGACGGCCGCCAGGGCGAGCTCGAAGCCGGGATCGACCTCGAGCTGATCGGAAAGCGAGCTGACCCCGCCGGGCACTCCCGTCTGGCTGCGCAGGAACAGGTTGGCGGCGGCGAGCTCACCGCCGATGCGGGCCGCCTCGCGCCGCGCGCGCTCGACCTCGCGTTCGGCCTCCCGCAGTTCTCCGCGCGCCCGCTCCGACGACTGCTCGGCTCGCTCGCGGCTGCGGCTGGTGTGCTCGATCTCATCGGTCCGCGCAGCGGTGTCCGCGGACGCGGCCGCCAGCTGCGCCTGGAGATCGGCCAGCTGGCGCGCGAGCTCGGCCTCTCGATCGCGATCGAGCGCATCCAGCGAGGACTGAAGCGCAGCGATCCGGGCGCCCGCCCCGGCGTCCGGCGGATCGGCGGCGGCCTGCGCTGCAAGCGCATCGAGCAACTCGCGAGCTCTGGCCAGGCGCGCTTCGAGCGCGGTCGCGGCCGCCTTCACCGCCTCGGCCCGGTAGCCGATGCGCTCAGCCGCCGACTGGGCAACGAAGCAGCGCCGTGAGAGCTCCTCGCGCTGAGCGCTGCGCCGGGCCAGCGCCTCCTCGGCTGCTTCGCGGCGCCGTCCCACCCCCTCGAGCTCGCGCTCGGTCTGCTCGCGGCCGGCCCGCGCTTGGGATGCCGTTCGCTGAGCGCCTCCGAACTCGAGCTCACGCTCCCGGACATCGTCGCGAACGAGCTCCCACCGGGCTTCGATCGCCTGGCGCTCGAGCCGCGCATGGAGCTCCGCCGCCTCGGCCTGGCGCTTCAGTGGTCGCAGGCGGGACCGTGCCTCGCGCTCAACGTCGAGGGCGCGATCCAGGTTGTCCTGAGTCCGCACCAGCTTCAGCTGTGCCCGCCGGCGGCGCTTGCGGTGCTTGCCCAGGCCGGCGGCCTCCTCGATCAGCATCCTCCGCTCCCGGGGCTTGGAGGTCACGATCGACTCGACTCGGCCCTGGGAGATCACCGAATGCATCTCCTTGCCGAGGCCGGTATCCGAGAGCAGCTCGACCACATCGACCAGCCTGCACCTCGCCCCCGCGAGCCGATACTCCCCCTCGCCGGTCCGGTCGAGCCGGCGCACGATCGAGACCTCCGGCGCTCCCAGTCCGAGCGTTCCGGCCCTGTCGTCGAGGACCAGCTCGACCTCCGCTTTGTGGCCCGCCTGACGCCCCGGGGAGCCGCCGAAAATCACGTCCTGCATCGACTGACCGCGGACCGCGAGCGGCGATTGCTCCCCCAGCGCCCACAGGACCGCGTCAGTGACGTTCGATTTGCCCGAGCCGTTTGGGCCGACGATCACGCTCACCCCTGGCCCGAACTCGAGCCTGGTCCGGTCCGGGAACGACTTGAACCCCTTCAGGGTGATCGACTTCAGATACACGTTCTGCCCTTCGCCGCCGGGGTCACGATTCCTCGAGTGCCTCCAGCGCCGACTGCGCGGCGTCCTGCTCGGCGTCCTTCTTGCTGCGCCCGGATCCGCGACCGACCTCGACGCCGTCGATCGTGGCGCTGATCGAGAACGTGCGGTTGTGCGGAGGCCCGTGCTCGGCCACGACCGAGTAGCTGACCAGCGCGCCCCGGCGGGCCAGCAGCTCCTGGAGCGCCGATTTGTAGTCGACCGGATGTTCCAGCGCGTCGTCGATCTCCGGTCCGAACGCCTCGACCACCGCAGCCGCGGTGGTGTCGTAGCCGACGTCCAGATAGCACGCCCCGATCACCGCTTCGATCACCGACGCAAGCACCCGCTCCGTCGAGACCAGCGCATCGATGCTCATGGCGGCCGCGGGCGGAGCCGCGGCGCGCAGCCGCTCTGGAATGCCCAGCCGTTGCGCGACCGCCCGGCAGGAGCGCCCGGACACGGCCTGGGCACGGATCTTCGTCAGGCTGCCGGCCCCGAAGCGCTCGGCCTCGAGCCGCGGGTACAGGTGGGTCGTCACCGCCAGCGCCAACACGCTGTCGCCGAGAAACGCCAACCGCTCGTAGGAATCCGACCGTTTCGCGGTCCACGAGGAGTGCGTGAACACGTTCGTAGCCAGCTCGTCGGGTAACCGCTCGAGCAGCTCGGCAAGCGTCACCCCGGAACGGCGGCGCGTGGCCGTGCGCTTGCGTTCGACGGTCACTCAGGGTCAGGGCCTTGGCTCGCCGCAGCCGACGGTGCTACTCCGCTGGCAAGCACGAACTCGACCGCCTGACCGACCGTCAGGATTTTGGCCGCCTCCTCGTCGGAGATCTTCACGCCGTAGCTGTCCTCGAGCTCCTGGACCAGCGTGTAGAGATCGAGCGAATCGGCTTCCAGATCCTGCTTGAAGCGCGTCGACTCGTGGATCCGCGCGGGATCCAGCTCGAGCTCGTCCGCCAGATGCGCGCGGATCAGTTCGAACACCTGCTCGCGATTCATCCGCCCGACACGGTAGCCGTCGGTTCGGACGAGGCGGCGTCGTCGTCCTCGGCATCGCCGCGGGGCGATCGCAGAGCCCCCGCCTCGAGCAGGGCGGCGCGGGTGCGACCGATCACGTCCTCCTGCACGCCGCGAGCTGCCACCTCGACAGCCCGAGCAAAGCCACGGCGCGTGAAGCGCCCGTGGGCCACGACGCCGAGCTGCCGCAGGCCGAGCATGTACGCGCCCCCGGGAGTCTCCGGATCGATCTCCTCGCGCAGGACACGGATCGCGGGCGAGAGCAGCCACCCTCCGATCCTCCCGCGGACCGAGCTCAGCGCGACGTCACGGATCGCGCGCATCGTGCGCGCGGACACGCCTTCGATCAGCTTCAGCGTGATGTTGCCGGTGAAGCCATCCATCACCACCACGTCGGCGACACGATCGGTGACTTGCGTGCCCTCGATGTTGCCCACGAAATTCAGTCCCTTCCCAGCCCGCGCAGCCAGCTGCTCGTGGACCGAGACCAGCTCCGGGGTCCCCTTGGCCGGTTCCTCGCCGTTGGAGAGCAGCGCCACGCGGGGCGCGGCGATCCCCATCACCGCCTGGGCGAATGCCGAGCCCATGTAGGCGAACTGGACCAGATGCTCCGGGCGGCAGGTCACGTTGGCGCCGACGTCGAGCAGCAGCACGGGTGAGTCGCCGGGGATCGGAATCGGAAGCGCGAGGGCCGGTCGGTGGATTCCGCGGTCACGCCGCAGGTGGAAGAGGCCGGCGGTGAGGGCAGCTCCCGTCGAGCCTCCCGAGACCAGCGCCTGCGCCCGCCCCTCGGCGACCGCCCGCGCCGCCTGGACGATCGAGGCATCGGGCGTCGCGCGGACCGCATACGCGGGGTCGGCCGCTTTCGCGATCGACACCGGCGCATCGACGACCTCGACCCCGGGTCCGACCCGCCCGATTTCCGCAGCGGGGCCGAACAGCAGCACGCCGATTCCCTGCGCAGCGGCCTGCGCCGCGCCCTGCGCGACCTCCCGGGGACCGAGATCGGCCCCGCCCGCGTCCACGGCGACCGTGATCATTGCGGCGCCGCTAGAGGGACGGCTCGTCAGCGCCCGGGGCGATCACTTCGCGCCCCTTGTAGTTGCCACACACCGGGCAAACTCGGTGCGGAAGGCGCGGGCTGTGGCATTGTGGGCACGCGTTGTACGTCGGTGCGCTCACCTTGTGCTGCGCGCGGCGATGAGCGGTACGGGCGTGAGATTGCTTCTGCTTCGGGACGGCCATGGGCGATCAGGTTACTCGAAGCGCAGTTCGGAGAGCTTGGCCCAGCGCGGGTCCGGCTGGCGCTCGTGCTGGTGCTCGGACCCGGCGGCGTTCAGGTCCATCCCGCAGATCGGACACAGCCCCGCGCAGTCAGCCCGGCACAACAGCGTGGTCGGGAGCACCAGCGCCAGGGCATCGCGCGCCCACGCGTGTAGATCGAGGACCCCGCGCTCGATGTACGGCGAGTCGAGTTCCTCTTCCCCACCCGGCTGAGATACCTCGCGGGCGTCGACGCTGAACGTCGGGGTCGCCGCTTCCAGGCAGCGCATGCACGGCCCGGCCAGAGTGGCATCGAAGCGCAACCGCAGCGCGTATCCGTCCCCGGTCGTGCGTGACACGTCGAGGCGCGCCGGGACGAGCTGCGGCTCGACCCGGTAGCGCTCACCGCCGAGCATGAAGGGATCGATCGCCACCGCCAGCTCGAGCCGGCGGCCTTCGCCGGCGCCGAGCCGCAACCCCCCTAAATCAAAGGTGTCAGTTCGGAGGGGCACGGCTCTCAGCTTAGCGACGGTTTTGTCCCGAACCGCGGGGGCTGAAGACGCCGCGGCGCGGGTGAGCCGGGATCATTGCGCCGGTGTCCTGGTGGTTTCGCACGTACGGCTTCGCCGAGGTCCTCGACAACCTGTGGGTCGGCTCCTACCCGCTCGACGCCGAGGACGTGGCGATGCTCGAGCGCGTGGGCATCGAGCGGGTGCTGAACCTGGTCGAGGACACGGAGTACACGCCTGACGAGCGCGAGGCGGTTGAGGCGGCGTACGCGGCCGCCGGGATCGCCGAGCGGCGGGTGGGCCTGACCGACTACGCCGGCCTGCCTGCCGGTGAGCTCGAGAGCGCCGTGCGGCTCGTCTCCGGGTGGCTGGACGAGGGCGAGCGGACATACCTGCATTGCCGCGCCGGCTGGCAGCGCTCACCGGCGATCGCCGCCGGCGTGATCGCGGTCCGCGAAGGCATCGGCGTCGAACAAGCCCTGGCCAACGTGCGTCAGCGCAAGCCATCGGCGGATCCGCTCCCGCAGCAACGAGCCGACCTCGAGCGCTGGTGGGCCGGGCGAGCTGCCGACTAGTCAGCTGCCCGCAACCTCCGCGCGATCAATTCGGCGGGTGCATCATCGTCGGGAAGCTCACCGACGTGAACGCTGCGCGCGCTCAGCGACACCTGCTCGAGCTGGGGAAGCTCCCGATCTTCGGCGACCGCGCCGTGCTCGCCGAAGCGGCGCGCGCCCGGCAGCACCCGCGCCTCGTAGGAGCCGACCGTCTCGTTGTAGGCGGCGACCGCGCTGTTGAGCCGCTTCCCGAGCGTCGAGAGCAGGCCGGACAGCTTGAGCAGCCGAGTGTGCAGCTCGCGCCCCAGTTCGGAGATCGCGAGGGCCGATTCCGCGACGCGCTCCTGCTGCCACCCGTAGGCAACCGCCCGCAGCATCGCGAGCAGCGTCGTCGGCGTTGCGATCAGCACACGCCGCGCCATCGCATCTTCGATCAGCGGGGGGTCGGCCTCGAGCGCCGCGCCGTAGAGGTGCTCGCCGGGGAGGAACAGGACGACGAAGTCGGGGGCTGAGTCGAGCCCGGCCCAGTATGCCTTCTCGGCCAGGCTCTTCACGTGCTTGCGCAGCAGCCGGGCGTGGTCGCGCAGGTGGCGCTCACGCTCCTGCTCGTCGCGAGCCTGGTAGGCGTCGAGGACGCCCTGAAGGGGAGCCTTGGCGTCGACGACGACGTGTTTGCCCCCCGGCATCCGGACGATCAGGTCGGGCCGGAGCGTCGCGTCCTCGCCGCCGAGCGGGGACTGCTCGGCAAAGTCGCAGTGGCGGACCATGCCCGCCAACTCGACCACGTTGCGAAGCTGCATCTGCCCCCACTGCCCGCGAGCGTTGGGCTTGCGCAAAGCAGTCACGAGCGCGCCCGTCTCGGTCCGCAGCTTCTCGCCCGTCTCGGTCAGCGTCCGCAGCTGAGCCTCCAGGCGGCCACGGGATTCCCGCCGCTCCTGGTCGAGCCTCAGGAGCTGGGCATCGACGCGCCCGAGCTGCTCCTTGAGCGGGGCCACGAGCTGCTCCACCGCCTGCTGGCGCTTGTCGAGGTCACCCTTGGCCTGGATCTGCGCGGACTGCAGCTGAGCGCGGGCCATCTCCGCGAGCTGCGTCATGCTCGATTGGAGCGCCTCGGCGCTCAGCGCCTTGAACGAATCGGACAGCCGCGACTGGGCGTCGATGACCGTCCGCAGGCGCTCCTGCGCCAGCGACCGTTCGTGCTCCAGGTCCGCACGAGCCTTGACGAGCTCGCGTTCGAGCTCGGCGGCGCGGCGAGCTTCGGCGGCCAGCGCCCGCAGGCGTGTGCGCGCGGCACCGGCGACCACGCCGGCGCCGGCAATCAGCCCGATTAGCAGCCAAAGAGCATCCATCGCCATCGAGGATGGCGCTCCGCTCGGACGGAACCAACGGCACGGGGTGAGGGCCGGCGCACGAGATCGTGCTGTGAAAGCAGTGGGGCCCGGACGTGCCGGGCCCCACAGTCCGTCTGTGCGTGCGAGTTAGCTCAGGGCGAAGGCACGTCCATCGTCGCCATGAACGTGTCCTCGTCGTTGGCCGCCTCGCCGTTCGTCTCCGTCGCGCCACAGAGGGCCGGCGGATTGCCCGGTCCGGTGGCCGATCCCGGACACAGGAACAGATCCGGCGAGCGGGTGTCCGACCAGATCGGATAGACCTTGTTCCTCGACGCCGAGAGCCACACGTAGTCGCCGTAGAACTGGCCGCCCGCCGGGCCCTCGAACTGCGTCGGGGCCGGCATCGAACTGGACGTCACCCGGACCTGGCCGAAGTTGACGAGATCCCTGCTCCCGGAGAGACTGAAATCAGAGGAGCCGGTGGTCTCATCGTTGCCGTACTGGCGGTCGTAGTAGTCCACGGCCAGCTTGCCGCTGCCCGTGAATGCGGTCCACTGCCAGTACTGGTCGGTCCGCTGCTGGCGCCGCGACTGCGGCACGACGAGCTCGTCGCGCGGATCCGCGGCTCCGCCGGTGAACGTCGCACCGCCGTCCTTTGACACGCTCAACAGGATCTTGTTGTTGCATGCCCCGGGGGTCTTGACGCCGGTGTACATCGGATTGCCGTCGGCAGCAAAGCCGTCTGGCACGCACCCGTTGCGCTCGTTCGAGTCCCGGTTGATGTAGGACGCAAACGTCACCGCCACCACCTTCGGGTGATTCGGGATCGACCGCCCCCGCGGGGTAGTTGGCGGCACGGAACACCGACCTGGTCGACGACGACCCCTTCTCCGGCACGCAGGCGCGTCCGGGATCGGCGCCGGCACCCTGGTAGGTGTCGCAGTCCGGCAGGTCGTAGTAGTCGCTGACCTTGACGGGCGCCGAGAACGTCTGGCCGCCGTCGGTCGACTTCGCCAATAGCACCTGGTAGCGGTTGTCGGTGCCGGTGGGGGGCTGGTTGTTGTAGTTGTCGTAGGCCACGTACAGGTTGCCGTCGGGGCCCACGAACGGATCGGAGAACTGGTTGTTGTTGCAGTGCCGTTGGGAGTTGCGGCTCCGAGCGTGTTCGTGCAGAACGGGCTGTCCGCGCTGACGACCACCGGGGAGCTGAACGATTCGCCGTAGTTGCTGGAGTGGACCTCGTAGATGTAAGCGGTGCCATTGGCGGCGAATTCCGTCCAGGTCACGTAGATGCGATCGCGGATACGGGCTGCTCTGGTTGTCGTCGATCGCCATCAGCGCCTTGTCTACGAGCACGTTGCTCGTCCCGGTCGGGTCGAAGTTCACCGTGTCGAGTAGCGACCGGGGAAGTTGAACGACGCGCCGTTGTTCTGGGTCGAGCGGAACATCAGGAACGTGCTCGACTGGTCGGGATTCGGCGACGCGACCGTTCCCGCGGTTGAACGCCTGGCAGCTGAGGTACGCGTTGCCGCGCGTGTCCCACGCGACCGAAGTGTCGCCGCCGGCCTGCCAGTATTGACGGGCGAACCCGGTGCCGGCCCACGAGTGAAGCCGTTCGGCGTCGTCGCGTCATTCCAGCTGCGCGCACCGTCGAGCGAGTAGTACGAGCCGCAGGTCCCGTCACCGCGGATGTAGTTGTTGTCGCTCGCGACGAGATGACGCGGATTGAACGGATCCACGGCGATCGACGGCTCGTTGTTGGCCTGGGCTCGGCCCTGCAGGTCAGGGTCGGTGAGATTCAGGCAGTTCTGGTTGACCTTCACGTTGTTGCCGTGATTCACCGCACACGGACCCTCTGCGGAGGGGAAGTAGTTGCTCGGTGAGCCGGCGCCTCCCGGCGATCCATACGACTTCGGCGGCGTGAACGGAGCGCCGTCTGGACCACTGCCCCTCGCCCGCCGCCACCGCCGGCAACCGCGGGTGCGACTGCGGCCTGTGGGCCGAGAGCGCTGGCCAGCGTCTGGGACACGATCCGTTTCTGGAACTTGGTCAAACGCGAGTAGCTCATCGGGCTGCTGGCACTCGCGTGCGATTGCAGCAGCACTAGACATATGGCCCCCAGGACGCCGACGCCGGTCAGCGAAAGAGTCAAACGAAGTCTGGACGACATGGAACTCCCTATTGAATGGGACTAACGAGTCGGGCAGCGATGTCCGAACCGGCCTTCAGTCCTGCAAGGCCGACGTGCGGGTGCCTGCTCCCCTACCAGCTTGGGCACGGCCGAGAACGTCCTCCTCCCTTCTGTCGACCTCTCATCGCGGCCGTCGCGGTGTCGATCCTAATCACGTCTGCCCCTCCCGAGCAAATGCCAACCGCGGCGTTGCTTGACCACGGTTGGCAGAATCCCGATCGTGCCCGAACGCATCCGCCGGCGGCTGGTCGTACACGGCCAGGTGCAAGGCGTCTTTTTCAGGGATTCCGTGCGCGAGCGCGCTGAAGGCGCCGGCGTCGCCGGCTGGGTGTCTAACCGAGCGGACGGAGCGGTCGAGGCCGTGCTCGAAGGTCCGCCTGCCGCCGTCGAGCAGGTCGTCAGCTTCTGTCAGAGCGGGCCTCGGCACGCTGATGTCGACCGCGTCGATGTCCGGGACGAGGACCCCGAGGGGCTGAGCGGGTTCGACGTCAGGTGAGATCCGGCGCGCCCGTTCTGGCGGCTGAACAGCAGCCCCTCAGTCCGCCAGCGCCCGCTCGAACACCTCGCGTGCCGCCTTGCCCCTGACCGCGAACACGATCCGTTCGAGATCGCTGCCGGCAGTCCAGATGCTCTCGCGCCGCGTCGACCTCGATCCGCGCTGCCTGCTCCATCGGAAACCCGCCCACGCCGGTGCCGAATGCCACCAGCGCAAGCGACTTGACCCCGAGCTCATCGGCCTTCCGCAGCGTGCTCTCGGTCGCGCGGCGGATGATCTCGGCCGACGTCGGGCCGCCGAGCTCCATCGTCGCCGCGTGGATCACCCACCGACACGGCATTGCACCCCCGGTCGCTCGCAACCGCCTCGCCCAAGCCGATCGGAGCCAGGGCCCGGCTCTCGCGATCGAGCTCGGGACCGCCTGCGCGCGAAATCGCCCCCGCAACCCCTCCCCCATGGATCAGCCGCGTATTCGCCGCGTTGGCGATCGCGTCGACTTCCAACGCCGTGATGTCGGTATCTCGGACTTCGATCAGGCTCACGGGTAGCAGCTCATGGCTGCGCAGGGGCGCGGGGAACGCCGATACGTGTCGCTCGCGTGCGTGGCGACACGTATCGGCGTTGCCGCGCCCTCAAGTTACTTCGGCCGGCTCGTCCTTGCCCGCCAAGCGATCGCGTCCGCGCTGGACGGCGGCGATGAACTTGGTCAGGTTCACCTCGAGCGTGTTGAGGATCTCGTCGGCGTAGTCCTCGGCGCCGAGACGGATCTCCCGCTCGCGCGCCCGGGCATCCTCGATGATGTCCTCGGCGGCGCGTTCGGCCTGCTTGGTGATCTCCTCGTCGGAGGTCAACCGCTCCTGGCGCTCGCGCGCCTCCTTGACGATCCGCTCGGCCTCGCGCTTTGCCTCGGCCAGCATCTCCTGTCGCTCCTTGACGATCCAGCGGGCCTGCTTGATCTCCTCCGGGATCGTGGCGCGCATCTGGTCGAGGATGTCGTAGATCTCCTCCTTGTCCACGCGCACCTGATCGGTGAGCGGGACCGGCTTGGCGTTGTGGACGAGATCGTCCAGCTTGTCGATCAGTACCAGGACATCCATCGCAGAACCTCTGTTTCGTCAGCGGGTAAGTCGTTCCTTCAACGCCGCAGCGACCTCATCGGGCACCATGTCGTCGATGGTTCCGCCGAAGGTGGCCAGCTCTTTCACGCCGCTCGATCTGATGAAACTGTACTTGGGCGACGCCATCAGGTACACGGATTCGATATCCGGGGCCTGCCGGCGGTTGAGCTGATTCATCTCCAGCTCGTACTCAAAATCAGAGATCGCGCGCAGGCCCTTGACGATCGCCTTGGCGCCCCGCTCGCGCGCGAACTCGACCACCAGGATGCTGAACGGCTCAACCGAGACGTTCGCGATTCCGCGGGTCGCGTTCTGCACGAACGCGACTCGTTCCTTGGCGCCGAACAGCGTGCCCCCCTTCCGGACCGGCAGATTGACGACCGCGACGATCACCTTGTCGAACATCGCGGCGGCGCGCGAGATCACGTCGAGATGACCGTACGTGACGGGGTCGTAGGAGCCGGGACAGATTGCGATGCGGTTATCGGGGGCCATGAATCCGGAGCAGTGTGTCGCCATAACAGCGCTGCAGGAGCAGCGGCAGATCGAGCTCGAGCGGAGCCCGCCGGTCGCTCTCGACGACTACTCGTGCTCGCTGCGCGAGCACGGGCGTCAGGGCGGCCGAGAGCTCCGGTCCGAGAACGCTCGACTGGCGATATGGGGGATCGAGGAACACGAGATCGTATTGACGCTCGGCCGCGCGTGCGCGCTCGAGGTACGCGGAGGCCTGCTGCTGGCGCACGTCGGCAGCCAGTCCCAGCGATCTCAGGTTGCGTCTGATCGCTGCCACCGCCGTCGCCGATGAGTCGACCAGCGTGGCCTCGGCGGCGCCTCGTGAGAGCGCCTCGACCGCGAGCGCACCCGAGCCGGCGAACAGGTCGAGCACCCGCTCGCCCTCCACCGAACCGAGGATCGAGAACAGCGCCTCCCGCACGCGATCGGAGGTGGGCCTTGTATCCCGTCCGCGCGGGGCCACCAGGCGGCGGCCCCCCAACCGCCCGGCGATCACTCTCACGCTCGGATCGGCGCCTGCGCCTCGGCGCCGTAGGCCTGGACGAGGGCATCGGCGAGCGGGACGTTCTCCGCCAGCACAAGCTCGGGATCGTCAGCCACGATCCGCTCCGCGTGCAGGCGCGCCCGCTCGAGCAGCTCGGCGTCACGAGGCAGCTCGGCGACCCGGAACTGCGCCAGCCCGTGCTGCCGGGTGCCCACCAGCTCGCCTTCGCCCCGCAGCTGGAGGTCGATCTCGGCCAGCTCGAACCCGTCGCTGTGGACCTCGAGCGCGCGCAGACGGGCGGAGCCCTTGGGACCGAACAACAGGCACAGCGAGGGATGAGCACCGCGGCCGATCCGGCCCCGAAGCTGATGTAGCTGCGAGATCCCGTAGCGCTCTGCATCCTCGACCAGCATCACGGTGGCGGCCGGAACGTCGATGCCGACCTCGATCACCGAGGTCGCGACGAGCACGTTCGCGGCGCCGGAAGCGAACGCGCTCATCGCGGCCTGCTTCTCGGCCGCCCGCAGCTGACCGTGCAGCAGGACGACATCGAAGTCGCGCAGCTCGCCGCCCCGCAGACGCTCGAACTCGGCCGTAGCCGCGCGTGCCTGCAAGAGCTCTGATTCCTCGACGAGCGGGCAGACGACGAACGCCTGCCGCCCCTCCCGCAACTCTTCTCGGATCCGGTCATAGGCCCGGGCCCGTTCGCGCTCGCTGGAGCACACGAACGTCCGAATCGGCTGGCGACCGCGCGGGAGTTCGCGCAGGGCGGTGATGTCGAGGTCGCCGTAGCCCGCCAGCGCCAGCGTGCGGGGGATGGGCGTGGCGGTCATGTGCAGGGCGTGCGGGGTCCCGTCGGTGCTCGCCTTGGCGTCGAGGGCAGCGCGTTGCCTGACCCC
This sequence comes from uncultured Solirubrobacterales bacterium, assembly GCA_963767695.1. Lineage (GTDB taxonomy): Bacteria > Actinomycetota > Thermoleophilia > Solirubrobacterales > Solirubrobacteraceae > Palsa-465. The sequence goes on along the minus strand of CAVYFE010000004.1, from coordinate 197,952 downwards.
GAACCGATGCTGCTCGTCGACGACAACGACCGCCAGCCGTGCGAACCGCACCGCCTCCTCGATCAGGGCGTGGGTGCCGACGATCAGCGACAGCTCCCCGGTGGCGAGCTTTGACAGCAGGTCCGATCGACGGCGGGCGGGAGTGGAGCCGGTGAGCAGGCCAACCGGTACCAGCTCGCCCGGGAGGAGGGCCTGGATGGTCGCGAAGTGCTGCTCGGCGAGCGTCTCGGTCGGGGCCATCAACGCCCCCTGGAAGCCGTGCTCGACCGCGCGCAGCAGGGCGTACAGGGCCACCACGGTCTTGCCCGAGCCGACCTCGCCCATCAGCAGGCGGTGCATCGGACTCTCCAGCGCGAGGTCATCGTCGATCGCCGCCAGCGCGCGCTCCTGGTCGCCGGTGAGCGGGAACGGCAGCAGCTGCGAGAGCCAGCGGCCGGTCAGCCTGCGCTCGCCGTCGAGCACGGGGGCGATGCTTTCACGGCGCCGCAACCGGCGCCGGCGCAGCAGGGCAAGCTGCGCGAGCAGCAGCTCCTCGAGCGCCAGCCGGCGATGCCCCAGCTCCTGATCGCCATCCTGCCGGGGGAAATGCGCGGCGCTGAGCGCGCCGGCGCGGTCTGGCAACCGCTCCGCCGCCCTGAGCCTGCTCGGCAGCGGTTCGACGGCGTCGTGGACCGCTGCCGCGTGCTCATGGACGAGCGCGAGGATCTGTGTCGAGGACAGCCCGTCCGTCGCCGGGTAGTGCGCGACCGCATCGGACTCGGTCGTCGCCTCGCCCGTCCTCGCGTGCGCCTGGACGCGAAACCGATTACGCGCCTCGAACTTGCCGTGCAGCACCAGGTGGGTCCCGCCCGGGTAGCGCTGAACGAGCCATGGCTGGTTGAAGAACGTGGCCTTCATCATGCCGGTGGCGTCGGCGACCGTCGCCTCGACCAGCGGCCGCATCCCGCGACGGCGAACCGATCGAGAGGCGATCGACCGCACCTGGACGACCACCGTCGCGCTCTCCCCCGGCACCAGCTGGGCGATCGCGCGCGCCTCGCGGCGGTCGCGAGGCAGGTGCTCGAGCAGGTCCCCGACGGTATGCAGCCCCAGCGCGAGCGCGGCCTGCTGGGCCTTCGCACCCTGGAGCTTCAGTGGCGCGGCCAGTCGCGACGCTCGCGGATAGCGGACCGGCGCGAGCCGGAGCTCATCGGGCTCGAGCGGTCGGGAGGTAGCGAAGGCGGTCGCGGACATCAAACGGCGAGAGATGATGACTCCGCCGGCGGGCGAAGCCGCCCGGCCTCACTCGGCGGACAGGAGCCACCAGTAGCTCTGCTGGCCGCCGTCGCTGAGCTCGAACTCGACCTCACCGGCCGCCAGTGCCTGCACCGTGTCATTGCCGAGCGGCGCCTCGGCGCCGCGCAGGCAGGTGATCAACTCGGCGTTCTCGGCGAGCGCTTCGAGCACGCCGCGGAGCGTCTCGCGCGGCTTTCCCCACGCCACGATCCGCTCCTCGACGAACCCCACGGCGTCCCCTTGCCGGAATCGCCCCTGCGCGTCGTCACGGGCGGCAGGGGCAACCGCGCCGGTACGGACGCCCTCGAGCGTGTGTGCCATCGCAGCGGCATTGCGCGCGGCGTCGCGGCTCGGGTCCAGGCTCACCGCGGCCGCCAGTCCCGCCTGCTGAGAGCGCGACGGGACGACGTGGACCGTCTTGTCCGACAGCTCCGCGGCGCGTTCGGCAGCCATCACCACGTTGGGACTGTTGGGAAGCACGATGACCTCCTCCGCCGAGATCGCGTGGATCGCCGCGAGGATGTCGTAGGTCGAGGGATTGAGCGTGGGGCCGCCGTCGAGCACGCGCACACCGAGGCTCTGGAACAGCGAGGACATCCCGTCACCGCTGATCACCGCCAAGGCACCGCAGATAACCGACCGTTCGGGGTCGGCGAGCCGCTTGTCCCGCCGCCGGATCTGTTCGCGCATGTCGGCCACATCGAGATGCGAGACCGCGCCCGCATCGGCGAACACCGCGGTTGCGGCGTTCGGGTCATCGGTGTGGACGTGGACTTTGAGCGTGGTCTGATCGCCCACGACCAGGACGGAGTCGCCGAGCTGCTCGAGCGCGAGCACGTAGCTCCGCGTCTCCAGACCGTTGCCGCTGACCGCGAAGTTCGTGCAGTACCGGTAGGTGCTGGAGGAGTGCTGCGGATGGGTGACGCGCGCGGCCGCGTGATGCTCAAGCGCCGGCGGCGTGGTCCCGCGCAGGGCACCGATCATCCCTGCGAGCAGCACCGTGAGCGCGTAGCCACCCGCGTCCACCACCCCCGCCTCGCGAAGCACCGGCAGCAGATCCGGGCCTCGCTGCACCGACTCCTGGCCGGCGGCGAGCGCCCGCTCGATCACCTCCGCGATCACGGCGTTCTGCTCCTCGTCCCCGGCATCGGGGCCGAGCCGCGCGTCGCGCATGTGCGCGAGGTCCGATGCGACCCGATGCGCCATCTCCCGGACCACCGTCAAGATCGTGCCCTCGGCCGGATCGCGGACCGAGCCGTACGCCTGGTCGGCGGCCCGGGCCAGGGCAGCGCCGATCAGCACCGGATCGACCAGCTCGCCGGGACGGCTGGCGAGCTCCTCGGCGGCGCCCCGGATCAGCTGCGAGAGGATCACGCCCGAGTTTCCCCGCGCGCCGAGCAGCGCGGCGCGCGCGACCGACCCGACGATCTCGTCCCGGCCGATGTCATCGATCGTCCGCTGCTGGGAGGCATTGCTAAGCCGATCGAGCTCCTGGAGCACGGCTCGCAGGGTCAGCACCATGTTGTCGCCGGTGTCGCCGTCGGCCACGGGAAACACGTTGAGGTCGTTTACCTCCTCGCGACGCGCCTCGAGCGCGGCCAGACCGGCCTCGACAACCGCGCGGAAGCGAACGATGCTTGGATCGGACACGGGCCGCTAGTCGCGGTCCGACCTGCGAGGTGGCCCCGTCATCGCGCTACCGGGCTTTGACGACCTTGCCGGCCTTCAGGCAGCGTGTGCAGACATAGACCCGGCGGGGCGTGCCGCCGTCATCGATTCGCACGCGCTGGAGGTTCGGCTCGAACCGCCGCTTCGTGGCCACCATCGAGCGGCTGCGGCTGTGACCGAAAGCCGGGCCTTTCGCGCAAACGTGGCAGACCTTTGGCATGGCGCGCGAGTATAGCTTCAGGGCGCCGGCACTCCTCTCCCGGGCGCCCCACACCGCTCTCCGGGGCCGCCCCCACACTGCGGCCCGGACCGGCTCGCACTGCCCTCCGGGCGGCCGCATGTTTTGGTTCATTCCAGCCGCGGGCTTGCATTACATTCAAGCCCGTGGGTAACACAGTCCCGATGCCGGACGCCTACGACCCGCGGCTTCGCGTGCTCGACGGCCTGCAGCTGCCAGCGCGCTACGCGATTCGCCGTCCGATCGCCACCGGGGGCATGGCGTCGGTGTGGTGCGCCCGCGACCATGCGCTCGGGCGCAACGTCGCGATCAAGCTGATCTCCGAGCCGTTCGCCCGCGACGAGGCGGCTCTCTCCCGCTTCGATCGTGAGGCCCGCGCCGCAGCGCGATTGTCGAGCCACCGCCACGTCGTGACCATCTACGACATCGGCCAGGCGGTCGATCGCGACGCGCCGCTGGGCAGGCCGTTCATCGTGATGGAGTTCCTGGCGGGCGGGACCGTCGCCGACGCGCTCCGCGTCGGGGCGGTGACGCGCGAGCAGGCCGTGCAGTGGCTGCGCGAAGCGGCCGCGGCGCTCGACTACGCCCACCGCCACGGCGTGATCCACCGCGACATCAAGCCGGTCAACATGCTGCTCGACGGCGAGCGTGTCCTGCACGTCGCCGACTTCGGGATCGCGCGGCTCGCGACGGAGGACACGGTCGCTGCGAACGGGCAAATGCTGGGGACCGCCGCCTATATCGCTCCAGAGCAGGTCCTCGGAGAGCCCGCGACGGAGGCGAGCGACCGCTACGCGCTGGCCGTCGCCGCATTCGAGCTGCTGGTCGGGGAGCGTCCGTTCCGGGCCGAGCATTTCGCCGCGCAGGCGCGCCAGCACCTCGACGAAGATCCTCCGGCCGCGAGTGCTCTGAGCCCGGGCCTCCCGCCGGCGCTCGACCAGGTGCTCGCGCGCGGCATGGCCAAGCGTCCGGAGCAGCGATGGGCGAGCGCAGCGGAGTTCGCGGATGCGATCGCGGCGACGCTGAGCCCTCGGATTGCGCCGGTGCCCCCGGTTCCACGGGTCGAACCGGCCAGCCCGCACACCGTACGACCGAGCCCGCAGCACCGTACGGCCGAGCCGGAAGACCGTCCTGCCGAGCCCCAGGACCGCACGGCCCGCCCAACCGAGGGCCGGCCGTCCGACCCCCGCCGCGCGTCACGCCGTCCGCCGGCGTCCGCGCCGGGGTCTGGCGCTCAGCGCGCTGGCCGCCGGCGCGCTTGGCGTGGCGGTCGCGGCCGCGGCCAGCGGCACATTCGGCCCGGCCCACCAGAGCGGCTCGGTCCACCGGGACCGGAACCTCAGGGCGGCCAGCCAGAGCCCTCGGGCGGCGAGAACCCCAGCGGCGGCGAGCCCTCGGCGGGCGCGCGTCCACGCCGCCAAGCGGCACGCTGCCGTCGCTCATGCACCCAGCCACGCCGTTCCGGCGACCAGCAGCACGGTTCAGGCCAACCCCGCGGCCGCGACGACGCCGCCGCCGACCACGGACGAGCTCCAGGCCCGCGGCCACGAGCTGCTGGCTGAGGGCAACCCGGCTGCGGCGATCCCGGTTCTGCGACAGGCTGTGAGCGACGCCCCACCCGGGAGCCTGACCTACGCCTACGCGCTGTTCGACCTCGGGCGCTCGCTGCGCCTGGCAGGCGATCCCAAGGACGCGGCCACGGTCCTGTGGCAGCGGCTGCAGATCCCGAACCAGACCAATGTCGTCAGAGCGGAGCTCCAGCTCGCGCTCCGTGCCCTGGGCACACGGGCCCAGGCGGCCAAGCCCGGCGCTGCACCGCGGCCGACGCGGAAAGTCCCGCCGGCCGCCCGTCACCACCACGGTCATGGCGGTTCGGGAAAGCCGGGCCACCGAAGCTAGCCCGCGAACCCAGCGGGTCCGCGTCTGCCGCTCAGCTCGCGCTTGACCGCCAGCGATGCCAGCACCGCCTCGGCCGCTTGACGACCCGTATCCCGTCTTGAGCCGCCCGTGACGCGCTGTCGTGCCTGCTCCACCGAGTCGACGGTGAGCACGCCGAAGCCGCAGGGGACCCCGGTTTCGAGCTGTACCTGCTGGATCCCGCGGGCGCTCTCGCCGCACACGTACTCGTAGTGGTCGGTCTCGCCCCGGATCACGGCGCCGAGGCATATCACCGACACGTAGCGCCCGGACTCGGCCGCGTACTTGGCCACCAACGGCAACTCGAACGCACCGGGGACCTCGAAGCAATCGACGTCCGTTATCCCGGCCTCTTCCAGCGCCTCGCGTGCCCCCTGCTCCAGCTTGTCGGCGAGCTCCGCGTAGAAGCGCGCGACGCACAGCGCGACGCGCTGCTCAGGAGTCATCGCGTAGGCGGTCGTGCTCCTGCTCGTGGTGGATCATCTCCTCGTCGAGCGCGAGGCCCTGGTGATGGAGGGTGTGGCCGAGCTTCTCGCGCTTGGCGCGGAGGTACGCCTCGTTGTGCTGGTTGGGCATGTGCTCGATCGGCAGCTGATCGGTCACCGACAGGCCGTAACCGGCCAGTCCCGAGATCTTCTTCGGGTTGTTGGTCAGGATCCGGATCGAGGTGAGGCCGAGGTCGACGAGGATCTGGGCCCCGATTCCGTAGTCGCGCAGATCGGCGGGCAGGCCGAGGCGCAGGTTGGCGTCGACCGTGTCGAGTCCCTGCTCCTGGAGCTTGTAAGCCCGCAGCTTGTTGAGCAGGCCGATGCCGCGGCCCTCCTGGCTGAGGTAGAGGAGCACGCCGCGCCCCTCGCGTTCGATCATCGCCAGCGCCGACTCCAGCTGCTCGCCGCAGTCGCAGCGCAGCGAGTGGAAGACATCGCCGGTGAGGCACTCGGAATGGACCCGGACGAGCACGTCTTCGGCGCCGTCGACCTCGCCCTTGACGAGCGCGACGTGGTGCTTGTTGTCGACGAGCGAGCGGTAGCCGATTGCCACGAAGTCGCCGAATGCTGTCGGCAGCCGCGTCGAGACGACCCGTTCGATGAGCTTCTCGGTCCGCCGCCGGTAGGCGATCAGGTCGGCGATCGTGATCTTCCGCAACCGGTGCTTGAAGCAGTAGACGGCCAGGTCCTCGCCGTGCGCCATCGATCCGTCCTCGTTCTGGATCTCGCAGATGACGCCGGCCGGGTTCAGCCCGGCGAGGCGGGCGAGGTCGACCGACGCCTCGGTATGGCCGGTCCGCTCCAGCACGCCACCCGGCTTGGCCTTGAGGGGGCGGACGTGACCTGGCTTGACGATGTCGTCGGGTCCCTTCCTCGGGTCGATCGCCACCTGCATCGTGTGCGCTTGGTCGTGGACGCTGATTCCTGTCGTGACCCCCTCGCGCGCCTCGATCGTGACGGTGAAGGGGGTCTGATGGGCGCTCTCGTTCTTGAGCGTCATCAGCTCAAGGCGGAGCTCGTCGCATCGCTCCGCCGTCAGCGCCAGGCAGATCCAGCCGCCGGCCTGGCGGGTCATGAAGTTGATCGCGTCCGGCGTGACGAACTGCGCGGCCATCACGAGATCTCCCTCGTTCTCGCGATCCTCGTCGTCGACGACGACGACCATCTTCCCCGCTGCGATGTCCTCGAGCGCCTCCTCGACCGTGGCAAACGACGACTTCGTCGCTGTCATGATCGGATCAGTCGTTCGACGTATTTGGCGAGCAAGTCGACCTCCAGGTTGACGTTGCACCCGGGCTCAGCGGCCCCGAGATTCGTCCGTCGCAGAGTCTCCGGTATCAGTGACACGGTAAACGATCCCTCATCGAGCTCTGCCACCGTGAGCGAGATTCCGTCCACCGCGATCGATCCCTTCTCCACCACGTAGCGCAGGAGCTCGGCCGGCGGCTCGATCTCGACCCGGCGGGCGAAGCCGTCCTCGAGCACGCCCACCACCATGCCGAGCCCGTCGACGTGACCTTGGACCATGTGGCCGCCGAGGCGATCACCGGCCCGTAGCGGGAGCTCCAGGTTGACCTCGGTGCCCGATGTTGCGCCGCCGAGTGAGCTCCGTGCGCCCGTTTCGTTCATCACCTCGGCGGCGAAGGAGCGCTCCCCCACCTCGGCGGCGGTCAAGCAGACCCCGTTGACCGCAATCGAATCGCCGGTGCGCAGTTCACCGGCCAAAGACGTCTCGACCGTGATCCGGATGCCGTCGGGCGAGCTCTCGCACTGCGCGACTCGCCCCACATCCTGCACCAAGCCGGTGAACATCAGTGGTGGGTTCGCGCGCCGCGCGCCACTACCACTCCTTCAAGCGCGCGGAGATCAGGAGGTCCTCTCCGACGCGCTCGCACCCGAGCGTCAGCGCCCTGAACGCGTCGGCGATCGTCTCCACCCCTTGGCCCTCGAGCGGATCACGCGCGGTCCGGCCACCAAGGATCAGAGGCGCCAGAAACAGGCGGATCTCGTCGACTTCGCCGGCGTCCAGGAAGGCGCCGGCCAGGTGCGGGCCGCCCTCGAGCAGGATCGAATCGGTGTCGGTGGCGCCGAGCTGATCGAGAGCCGAGCGGACCCGCGCCGGTTCGTGTTCGCCGGTCGCGACGATCACCTCCACACCGTGTGCTCCGAGCCCGTCGGTGGCGGCACGCTGGGCAGCGCGCGAGACCACCACGGTGAGCGGGGTGCGCCGGGCATCACGGACCAGCTGCGAGTTCAGCGGAAGTCGCGCCAGCGAGTCGAACACGATCCGGCGAGGCTGGCGCTCGACGCCGTCGACCCGTGCCGTCAACAGCGGGTCATCGGCAAGCGCCGTGCCGATCCCGACCGCGACGGCGTCGCACTCCGCACGCCAGTGATGAGCCCGGAGGCGGCTCTGCTCGCCGCTGATCCACTTCGAGTCGCCGCTGCGGGTGGCGACCTTGCCATCGAGCGTCATCGCCGACTTGAACAGGACCCATGGCCGTCCGGTGCGGGCGCGCTTGCGGAATGGCTGGTTCAGTAGCCGTGCCCGCGACGCGAGCTCGCCGTCGGCGAGCACGACATCGACACCCTCGTCGCGGAGGATCCCCAGACCGCGCCCCGCCGCGTGCCCGCTGGGGTCGTCCGAGGCCACGACGACGCGGCCGATCCCGGCGTCGCGGATTGCCTCGGTACACGGCGGGGTGCGCCCGTGATGGCAGCACGGCTCCAGTGAGATGTAGAGCGTGGCTCCGCTCAGATCCTGATCACCGGCCGCGCGGATCGCCTCGACCTCGGCGTGCGGAGCGCCGGCGGCGCGATGGAAGCCCTCGCCGAGAACCTCCCGCTCACGGCCGATCACGGCGCCGACGAGTGGATTTGGGCTGACCCTGCCCTTGCCCTGCTCGGCGAGCTCGATCGTGCGAGCAAGATGGCGACGATCCGTGTCTTCGATGAACGGCATGATCAGAGCATAGGACGGGACGGTCAGGTCCCGCAGTTGCCCCCGGTGAGCCGGTACACGCTGATCTCGGGTCCGGGCCGGCGATACTGGCGGGGGTAGTAGTCGATCGACCAGTCGAAGCTGAACGGGATCGGGTGTGCCCCGTTCGAGAACGGACTGATGTGATACGCGAGCCGGGCGCGATTGGCGAGCGCGGCGTAGTACTGCACGGCCTCCGGCGCCGCCCGCGGATCGGCGAACGCTCGGCCCGCCTGCAGCGAGCCGATCACCAGCCAGCAGAAATCGCCCGCGACGTACTCGTCGAGCAATTCCGGCCGCAGCGTCCGTTCGTACTGGTCCACGACCACCACGCGGTGGGTGCCGGGCGGGAGCAGTCGGCCGTTGGCGTCGACATCGGTGAGTGAGGTTGCGAACCGCCACCATCGGTCGCCGTCCGGCGTCCACGGATTCGACCCGCCGATGTCAGATGCCCAGTTGTTGGGGACCAACGGCTCGATCACCACTTTCGCCCCTGCTGGAACATGCTTGACCATCCACGCGCGAGCCAGGTTGCGGGTGTCCGGCCGTGACAGGACGGCGTCGTTGTGCACGACCGCGACGAAGCTCTGGCCGAGCAGGAGCACGGCGGCGGCCGCGCCGGCGAGCCACAGCGAGATCCGGCCGCCGCGCCCCAGCCAGCGGACCAGCTCGACCGCGCCGTAGGCGCCGAGCACGGCGACGATCGGGAAGATCGGCATCAGCCAGCGGCCGAAGAACCGCTGCTGATCGCCCATGAACACGATGAACGCGATCGGCGCGGGCAGGAGCACGAGCGCCATCCCCAGTCTGCGGCGGGCGAGCAGCAGGATCGAACCGCCGATCGCCGCCAGTGCGGGGCCCCACCCCAGACCCCAGGTGAATGTCCACAGGTAGTACGTGATGCCGCTGCCGGTGGTTCCGAGCTTCACCGGATCTTGGCCGGCGGCGAGCGACGCCTGTTGGGAGACGCCGGCCTGGAAGGCGGAGAAGTCGAGCGCCGCGTACGGGTTGGCAAGCAGAAACACGCCGAGCGCCAGCACGAGCGCGCCGGCGAACCTCCGCAGCGAGGGCCAGAACGACTGGCCGGCGGCGTCGGACACGAACGCCCCCACCAGGCACAACAGCGTGATCCCGCCGGTGTATTTGGTCGCCGAGGCGAGGCCGATCCCGAGGCCTGCGATCGCGTAGTCGCGCCACCGACCGCGCCGCATCACGCCACCGATTCCGTAGAGCGACAGCGCGACCGGCGCCAGGGTCGGAACGTCGTTGAGCGCTAGATGGCTGTAGAAGATCGGCAGGAAGGCCAGTCCGAAGATCGCCGCGGCGAGCAGCCCGACCGTCCGGTTGAACAGTCGCGCGCCGGCGAGGTAGGTGAGCGCCACGGAGATCGTGCCCAGCACCGCCGCGACCACGCGGGCGACGACGAACACGCTCGTGGGATCGCTCGCGTAGGTCCGAGTCACCGCGTCGGCGCTTCCGAACCAGAGCTCGAAGACGATGTGCAGCAGGTACGAGTAGGCCGGTGGGTTGAGGAAGTAGTGCGGGTTGAAGTCGTGCGAGAAGAAGCCGACGGCCCGCGGCACGAAGTGGGTGGCTTCGTCGGAGTTGTAGCTGTACGGCAGGCCCTGCTTGATCCCCCACAGGCGCAGCAGGAAGGTCGTGATCAGCAGCAGCACGAGCGCGGGCCGGTGAAGCTCGCGGCGACGGCGACGGCCCCCGTTGCGGCCGTCGAGCGGGTCGGGTCCGGGCGTGGGGGGCGCCGGGCCCACGCTCGGCCGCGTGATCGTGACCGCGTCCATGTTCAGAATGAGTATCGCGGCCGCGGTCCCGGACTGCCGCCTGGACGTGCACCGCGTGGATCGGCGATCGGCTCGACCTCGATACCGTTCGCTGGCAGGTCAATGAAGCTCATCATCCAGATTCCGTGTTTCAACGAGGAGGCTCAGCTGCCGCTGACGCTCAGCCGCCTTCCCCGCCGGGTAACCGGTTTTGATGTCGTCGAGCAGCTGATCATCGACGATGGCTCGACCGACCGCACGGTCGAGGTGGCCCGCTCCCACGGCGTCGATCACATCGTCCGCCTGACCAACCACAAGGGCCTCGCTGCTGCCTTCCAGGCCGGCCTCGACGCGGGGCTGAAGCTCGGCGCAGACGTGATCGTCAACACCGACGCCGACAATCAGTACGAGGGCGCGGACGTGCCAAAGCTGGTGGCGCCGATCCTACGGGGCGAGGCGGACATGGTCGTCGGCGATCGCCAGGTCGAGACGGTCGAGCATTTCTCGGCGGCCAAGAAGCTGCTGCAACGCCTGGGTTCGTGGGTGGTGCGCCAGGCTTCCTCGACGGCGATCCCCGACACGACGTCCGGCTTCCGCGCCTACAACCGCGAGGCTGCCCTCCAGATGCAGGCGGTCTCGAGGTTCACCTACACGCTCGAGACGATCATCCAGGCGGGAAAGCTGCTGGTCGCGATCAAGGACGTTCCGATCCGCACCAACCCGAAGACGCGAGAGTCGCGCCTGTTCCCGTCGAGCGGCGCCTACGTCCGTCGCAACGCTCTGTCGATCTTCCGGATCTACTCGCAGTACGAGCCGCTCAAGGTGTTCTGGGGAGGCGCGGTGCTGATGGGGGTGCCGGCGCTGGCGCTGTTCATCCGTTTCGTGATCTACTTCGTCGAGGATCCGCACACGGCGACGGGACACGTGCAGTCGTTGATCGCCGGCGCGGTGCTGTTCATCGCGGCGATGTTGCTCGGGGCCCTCGGCGTGATCGGCGACCTGCTCGATGCCCAGCGGACACTCTCGCAGCGGACCTTTGAGCGCGTGCGCCGAATCGAGTTGCAGCTCGGGGTCGAGCCCTCCCACTACGAGCCCGGCGCGCCGGCCGGCCCGCACGGCGCCGCGACCGGCACGGCGCCGGGCGCCGGCGACGATCGCGAGGCGCTCGAGGTATGAGCGCCGCCGAGGCCGCCGTTCCGACCGGCAACACCTACGACAAGTACGGCTCCACGAACCCGGTCGTGCGCCGGTTGATGGGCGCGTTCGAGGCGACGCTCGATGAGCTGTTCACCAGGGCGGCACCGGGGTCGGTGCTCGACGTGGGCTGCGGCGAGGGCGTGCTGACCGCCAGGTGGGCGCAGCAGTTTCAAAGCGCCCGCGTGGTCGGGATCGATCTGGACGATCCAAAGCTCCAGCGCGAATGGGCGCTGAGGCGCAGCGCGAACCTCGAGTTCCAAGCGATGGCGGCCGAGAACCTGCCCTTCACCTCGGGCGAATTCGAGTTGGCCGCCGCGATCGAGGTGCTGGAGCACGTGCCCGACCCGGAGCACACGCTGTCGGAAATGTCCCGGGTGGCCGGGCGCCACCTGCTGGTCTCCGTCCCGCGCGAGCCGCTGTGGCGCGTGCTGAACGTCGGGCGAGGCGCCTACCTGCGGCAGCTCGGGAACACTCCGGGCCACGTCAACCATTGGTCCAAGCGGGCGTTCCTGCGCTTGCTCGAGCGCCATGGCGAAGTGCTCGATGCCCGCTCGCCGTTTCCCTGGACGATGGTGTTGGTAGCAGTCCGGTAATGGCCGGTCCGCTCGAGACGGTCCGCGAGTCTCGCAGCGGCGAGGACGTGCCCGGGGGCGCGGCGCGCGCCGGCGAGGAGCCCGGCGCACCGTCATACGCCTCGGGCGCGCGGGTCCTCTCGATCGGGATCGCCTCGACCGGGATCTTCACGTTCGCGTACCTGGCGACGGCGAGCCACGTGCTCGACCAGAAGGCCTACGGCCTGGTCTCGCTGTGCTGGGCGGTGATGTTCGTGATCCTCTCGGTGATCTACAGGCCGGTCGAGCAGCTCCTCTCGCGCACGATCGCTGACCGCCGCGCCAGGGGCCTGCGTGGCCATCCGCTGCGGGTCCCCGCGTTGATTCAGGGGGGATTTGCGCTGCTGTTCCTCGCCATCGCGCTGGCGCTTCGCGACCGGATCCAAAACGGCTTGTTCGACGGTTCCAGCGCGTTGTACTGGATCCTCGTGGTCGGGGTGCTCGCGTATGCCGCGAGCTACTTCGCCCGCGGCTGGCTCGCCGGCCACCAGCGATTCGCTTTGTACGGAGGGCTGGTCTTCCTTGAATCGACTTCGCGCTTCCTGTTCGCCTTCGGGGTCGCGATCGGGATCGCCTCCGGTCAGGCCGCCGTCGCGCTGGGCATGGCGGTCGCTCCGTTCGTGTCGCTGGCGGTGCTCCCGTTCGCGTTCTCGCGCGTCCGGCACGGCGGGCCGGCCGGGCTGCCGGCCGCGGATGCTGCGCGCGAGGGACCGGCCCATGCGGGCATCGAGGAGGCCTCGGTCGACCTGTCGCTGAAGTACGGCACGGGATTTGCGGTCGCCGTGGTCGGGATCATGCTGGCCGAGCAGACGCTGATGAATGCCGCGGTGTTGATCGTCAACCATTCTTCGGGCGCGGCGCTGGCGGGGTTCGTGTTCAACGTGCTGTTGATCGTGCGCGCGCCGCTGCAGCTGTTCCAGGCGATCCAGACCTCGATCCTGCCCCACCTGACCGGGCTGGAGGCCCGCGAGAGCGGCGCCGAGTTTGACCGCGCGATCCGCCTGACGATCCGCGCGATCGCCGCTTTCGCCGGAGCCGTGGCCCTCGGACTGCTGGCGATCGGCCCGTTCGTGATGACCGCGCTGCTCGGTAACAAGGGTTTTCACTACGGCCGCTTCGGGCTCGGCTTGGTCGCGATCGGGATGGGCCTGCACCTCGTCGCCGGGACGCTCAACCAAGCCGCCCTGGCCCGTCGCCAGGCGCGGATCGCGTCGATCGCGTGGCTCAGCGCTGCGGTCCTGTTTGTGGTGTTCGTGGCCGTGCCGACGATCTCGAACGAGGTCACGCGCGTCGAGGTCGGCTATTTCCTGGCGACGCTCGTTTTGTGCGGCCTGCTGTCGATCGTCTACCGGCGCGGACGGATGACGTCGGCTCCGGCGCTCGCCGCGGCCGCGGGACGGCCGCTGCGCCAGGCCTGACCGAGTCGATCAGCTGCTGCCGATGCTCTTGCAGCTGGGTTCCTTGGCGGCTGCCGCCTCGAGGGTCGGGCTCTTGAGGCCGGCGAGGCTCGACCCGATCCGGCTCATCGATGCCTGGACGTTCCCGCCGAGGCCCGCGGCGGCGGTCTTGAACGCCTGGGGACTGCTCGTGGGCAGCGTCTGCGCCCGAGTGGCCGCATTTGTGAGCGCGCCCTTCACGGCCGTGAAGGCCTCCACGATCCCGGTCGAGATGGCCTTGCCGTTGGTGACGTGCGGAACGCCGGCCGCCTTCAGCTGCGAGACGGCGTGGTCGGTGTCAGCGGCGACCGCCGTGAGGAAGTCGTGAAGCGCCGTCTTGCCCTGGGCCGGGCTCTTGATCGAAGACAGGTTCAGCTGGCTGCTGCGGGCCTGAACCTGTTTCTCGAACGGGCCAATCGCGGAGCAGATGCCCTTCACGTAGGCGGCGGGACTCACATCGGATGATCCGCTGGAGCCGCAGCCGGCGAGCACCACGGTGACTGCGAGCGCGACGAGGGCCAGAGGCCGCTTCGGGGCGAGCATCGACCTCACCCTACCCAAAATGGCGCCGGGGAAGCCCTTCGGGCAGCGGCCTCAGCCCGCGCCGGCGGCGGCCGCGATCGCGGCGTACGCCGCCGCCGGATCGGGCGAGGCGAACACCCCCGACCCGGTGACCAGGAGGTTCGCTCCGGCCTCCGCGCAGGGGCCGGCGGTGCCCTCGTGGACGCCGCCGTCGACCTCCAGTGCGACATGATCGGGCAGCGCCCGGCGCATTCGCGCCAGCTTGTCGAGCGAGGCGGGGATGAACTGCTGGGCCGACCAGCCGGGGTTGACGCTCATGCACAGGGCCAGGTCGAGCGTGTCCTGGGCGACCTCGGCGAGGGCATCGGCCGGGGTGGCCGGCGACAGGGCCGCTCCCGCCGTCGCCCCTTCATCGCGGATCTTCGCCAGTACGTAGTGCAGATGGGGCGTCGCCTCGGCGTGGACGGTGATGTTGTCGGCGCCGGCTTTCGCGAACTCGCTGAGGAGGCGCTCCGGGCGCTCGATCATCAAGTGGACGTCGATGATTGCGCCGGCGTCGTGGACGAGATCCGCGAGGGCGCTGACGATCAGCGCCCCGAACGTGATCGGGGGCACGAAGTGGCCGTCCATCACGTCGACGTGGATCACCCGGGCGCCGGCGGCCAGAACCTCCTGCACGTGCGGGCCCAGCCGGGAGAAGTCGGCGGACAGGATCGAGGGCGCGACCCGGAGCTCGCCCAGGCGACCCGGGGCGGTGCCCACCTACACCGCCCTCAACATGCTGCCCTGGCAATGGTTGCACGCCACGATCGCGGTGCTGGACATCCGCACGATCGTGGAGTGCTCACCGCAGTTGGGGCACACCGACACCAGTTCGTAGCGCTGCAGGCAATAGACGCAGCGGTAGCGGCCGGGCACCGCTGTCGGGCGCAGCCATGGCTCGCCGCATCCGGGACAATCGGGACCCAGCTTGACGGGGGAATCGGTCACGGACCTCTTAGGGTAACGACGAGCCAGACGGCCCCGTCACAGCATCGCCCGGCTCAGCCGCGCGATGAAGAAGCCATCGGTCCCGTCCCGGTCCGGCAACAGCTGCAGGTGCGAGGCGCAGCGCGGGTGCCGCCAGTCGGGGTACTCGCGCTGCAGGTCGTCGGAGATGAAGTCGGGGTGCTCGGCCAGGAACCGCTCGATGACATCCTCGCTCTCGACCCGGGAGATCGTGCAAACCGAGTACACGAGCGTGCCGCCGGGGGCCACCGCGGCACCACCGGCGGCCAGAATCCGGCTCTGCAGCGCCGCCAGCTCTTCGATCGCCTCGGGGCTCGCCCGCCAGCGCAGGTCCGGCCGAGCCTGGAGGGTTCCGAGCCCGCTGCACGGCGGGTCCACGAGCACGCCGTCAAAAGCGGCCTCGGGCCGGCGCTCCGTGGCGTCCGCGACCTCGACTCGGACACAGTTCGCATGCGCGCGGCGGCAGCTCCGAATCAGCGCCGCCGCTCGCCCCTGGTGGCGTTCGACCGCCACGATCTCTCCCTTGTCCTCCATCAGGGCGGCCAGGTGAGTGGTCTTCCCGCCGGGCGCGGCGCACAGATCGAGGATCCGCTCCCGCGGTCGCGGGCCGACCACGCGGGCGACGAGCATCGAGGCGCGCGACTGGGGCGTGATCGCCCCCTCCTGGAACAGCTCGGAGCGGTGGGCGTCGAACGGGCCCTCGAGCACCACACCCTCCGGGAGCCGCGGCGCTGGCCGCGCAGCCACGGGAAGCGCCGTCAGCACGTGAGCACGCGTGGCGAGCAGGGTGTTGACCCGCAGCGCGGACTCGGCGGGCTCGTTGGCGCGCTGCATCAGGGTCCGGGCGCGCTCGCCGCCCAGCTCCTCCCACCACCGCTGCGCCAACCACGTTGGCACCGAGTGGAGGATCGCCGCTTGCCCGGGGCTGCGGTCATCGAGTTCTTCGAGCAGCGGCCGTCCCTGTGCGACGGCGCGGCGCAGGACCGCGTTGACGAGCCCCGCCGCCGCTTGGCGGTGGACCTTGGTCAGCTCGACGCTCTCGTTGACGGCCGCATGGACGGCCACGCCGTCCAGGAACAGCAGCTGGAAGAGACCGAGTCTGAGGGCGGCGCGCACCGGTGGGTCGAGCTTCTCGGGCGGGCCGACGGTGAGCTTCGAGGCGACGTAATCGAGCGTCGCTCGGCGCTGCACGGTTCCATACGAGAGTGCCATCGCCAGCGCGCGCTCGCGTGGGTCAAGCACCGCCGCTTCGGACTGAAAGGCTCGGTCTGCGAACGCTCCCTGCTCGAACACGCGGCGGATCACTGCGTACGCGCAGCGGCGGGCCGGGGAGACGGGAACCCGCCGGCTCGCGGCGCGGCTCCGGCTAGCGCCTGAGGCCACGGAGGAAGTCCTCCCCGCGCATCGGGCGACGACCCGGGGGCTGGACGACGACGAGCTCGAGCCAGCCGTCCGCGCAGCCCAGCGCCGGTCGGCTCCCGTCGAAGGAGACGACGCCGGGCGCCACGCCGTCGCAGCTCAGCGCACGAGCCTCGCGAACGCCGAGCCAGGTACCGTCGGCAAGCCTGACGTGCGCTCCGATGTGTGGCGTTAGGGCCCGCACCACCCGCTCGAGCTGTGTGGCCGTCCGGGTCGGATCGAGCTCGCGCTCCGCGGCCCCGATCTTCTCCGCGTAGCTCGCCAGCGAGTCGTCCTGCTCAGCGCACGCCGGCCGCTCGTCGAGCGTCTGCGCCAGCAGCTCTCCGCCGAGCCTCTGCAGCCGTGTGGCCAGGCTGCCATAGCAGTCCCGCGGCCCGATCGGCTCGCTGCGATGGGCGCACACCGGCCCGCTGTCGAGACCGGCCGTGACCTTCATGATCGAAACCCCGGTGCGCTGATCGCCGGCCATGATCGCGCGCTCGATCGGCGCCGCACCGCGCCAGCGCGGCAGCAGCGATGGATGGACGTTCAACATCAGGTAGTCCGACAGCAGCGGCTCCTTGATCAGAGCTCCGTACGCGCAGACGCAGACCGCCTCCGGCCGCGCCCTCGCGATCAGCGTTCGTGTCGGTTCGTCGTTGACCGATGGCGGCTGCTGGAGCTCGATCCCGAGCTCGCGCGCGGTCTGCGCCACCGGTGGCGGCTGAAGCCGGCGGCCGCGCCCTCGCAGCCGGTCCGGACGAGTGATGACGAGCGTGGGCCGGTGGGGGGAGTCTGCCAGGCGCCGCAGGATCGCGACCGCAAATTCCGAGGTGCCGAGGAAGACCGTCCGCACCGGCGAGGCGTCAGGCGGCCTGCTGAGCCTCGCGCAGCGCCCGCATCGCCTCCTTACGCTGCTCGCGCGAGGTGCGATCGAGGATCAAGACCCCGTCGAGATGATCGATCTCGTGCTGAATCACACGCGCTTCCAGGCCGGAGGCCTCGATCAGGATCGGCTCGCCGTGCTCGTCGAGGGCGCGGAGCCGAACATGGACCGGCCGCTCGACGTCGACGAGCACCGCGGGAAGGCTCAGACAGCCTTCCTCGGCGATCTCCTCGTCGTTGCCGCGCCATTCGATCTCCGGATTGATCAGAGCGGCCACCCGCGCGTCCGGCTGGACGCGGTACACCAGCACCCGGTGCAAGACACCCAGTTGCGTGGCCGCGAGCCCCACCCCCATCGCGTCGTTCATCAGCAGGCCCATCCTCGCGATCTCGTCCCGGAGGGTGTCGTCGATCCGCTCGACGGGGCGTGCGCGGGTGCGGAGCACCGGGTCTCCGAACCTGCGGACCCGCGCCAGCGCCGCCTGGCGGCGCGCGGCGAGCTCCGGATCGAGTTGCGGTTCCTCGTCCGGTTCGGGCTCGATCTGGGGATCGACGTCCTCTGTCAGCTGCTCGGCCACTACCGTCAGTCTAGGTGGTGCCCGACGTAGGTTCGGTCGCCCCGAGAGCGCTCACCGGGCGGATGACCGGCGAGCACGAGGCGGGCGAGCACACGGCGGGCTAGCACGCGGCGGGCGACGCGCTACTGCGGGTCGACGTCGACGCTGATCCGCACGCTTCGCTCCGAAGCACGGCGCGCGACGGCGTCCACCGCCTCGCCGGCGGCTGCGATCGCGCCGGCGCGCTCGGTTGCCTTGATCACGATCTGGCTGCGCGACAGCCCCCGCAGACGAAACAGCGGCGCCGGACCGAGCACCATCGCCCCGGCGGGATTCAGCCGGCCGTGCAGCGCACCCGCGAGTGCCTGCGCATCGGCTGCTTCGGCGGCCGAGCAGACGATTCGGATCAGCGACGCGAACGGCGGATAGGACAGCGGCTTGCGACGGGCCAGCTCGTCCGCTAGGAAGCCATCCGCGTCGTGGTGCGCGGCAAAGTTGATCGACCGCGCGTCGGGGGCGAGTGTCTGGACGAGCACCCGACCGCCGACGTCGGCCCGGCCGGCGCGACCCGCGAGCTGGGTGATGAGCGCAAACGTTCGCTCCTCGGCGCGGAAATCCGGGAAGCGAAGAGTCTGATCGGCGTCCAGCACGATCCCCAGCGACACGTCCGGAAAGTCGTGGCCCTTCGCGACCATCTGCGTCCCCACCAGCAGACCGGCGCGGGCCGAACCGAACCGCTCGAGCGTCCTGGCCCGCGCCGCCAGGCCGGTCGAGTCGGCGTCCAGTCGGAGCACCGGGAAGTCCGCGTCGCCGAGGGCCGCCGCGAGCTCGTGCTCGATTCGCTCGGTCCCGGCGCCGTGCCGAGCGACCGCCACCGACGAGCAGCGAGGGCAGCGGCCCGGCACCGGCGACCGGTGGCCACAGTGGTGGCAGGCGATGAAGTTTCCACTGCGGTGCAGAACCAGCGCCACTTCGCAGTTGGGGCACATCCACACCTCACCGCACGATCTACACGACAGGAAATTCGACCATCCGCGGCGGTTGAGCAGCACGATCGCCTTGCCGCCCGCCCGCCGGAGATCGGCCAGGGCCATCCGTGTCTCGGGGTGCAGGGGATGATGGCGCCCCCGCATGTCGAGGATCTCGACGTGCGGCAGCGGACGCCCATCGACCCGGCTGCGCAGCCTGAGCCGCGGGACCGACAGCGCGCTCTCCGGACGCGGCGTGGCGCTACCCAGGAGCAGGACGGCGCGATGCTCCTCGGCACGTCTCTCAGCCACGGTCCGCGCGTCGTAGCCGGGGTCTCCGTCGTGCTTGTAAGAGGCTTCGTGCTCCTCGTCGACGACGATCAGGCCGATGTCCGAAAGCGGTGCGAACACCGCCGAACGGGGACCGACGCACACCCGTGCCTCACCGTGGCGCAGCCGCAGCCACTCGTCGTGGCGCTCCCCCCGTCCGAGACCCGAATGCATCACGGCGACGACGTCGCCCAACCGGGCCTGAAACCGCTGGACCGCCTGGGGGGTCAGGCCGATCTCCGGGACCAGGACGACGGCGCTGCGGCTGGCTTCCAGCGTGCTCTGCACCGCGTGCAGATAAACCTCGGTCTTGCCCGACCCCGTCACGCCGTGGAGCAGGAACCGGCCGCCGCCGGCGGGACCCCCGCGAGCGGCGATCGCGCCCTGAACGCGGTCGAGCGCGGCTCGCTGCTCGCCGTTCAGCGCCGGGGCCACGACGCTGGCCGAGCCGACGCGATGCCGGACCGGCGCTCGCCGGCGCGAGGAGCGCCGCAGCGTCACGAGCCCCCGGCCCTCCAGGCGGCGCAGGCGCGGCGTGCCGAGCTCGGCCGCGACGGCCTCGCCGGTCTGCTCGAGCGCGCCGAGGAGCGCTCGCTGACCGTCGGTGAGCGACGCTTCTCCATGCAGCGCACAGCGTCCGGCGTCGGTGAGGCCGGCCACCAGCACCTCCCTGGCCGTGATTCCATCCGCCGTTCCCGGGGCCAGCAACAGCGCCAGCGACCGCGCCGTCGTCGAGCAGTACTGCTCCGCCATCCAGCGGGCAAGCCTCACGAGGTCGGGCGGGATCGCGGGTGCCAGCACCGCGTCCGGCTCGACCAGCCGGGCGGGGTCGAGCTCCGAGCGGTCGGCCAGCTCGAGCACGATCCCGAGGGTGAGCCGCCGTCCGAACGGCACCCGCAGCAACGAACCGACCTCGACGTGGTCCTGATCGGAGCGCAGGCGGTAGTCGAACGGGCCCCGCACCGCGCGCGTTCGGGTGAGCGGTTCGACGCGGGCGATGTTGGCGCGGGTGCTCACGAATCAGTAGCGGCCATCGGGCGTGCTGAGGGTAGAGTGCGGTCAGGATGACCGCGGACCGCCTCCCCGCCGGAGGTGCGCGTGCCTGATCTAGCGGCGCGAGTCGAGCCTCGGGACGTTAATCATGGAAGTCGCTGCTCGCAGCCCACGCGACTGACTCCCAATTAGGCCTCGACCGCGGCGGTTCCGAGACCCGCAGCGGCACGCAGCCGTTCGGCCTTGTCCGTCCGCTCCCAGGTGAAGTCATGGTCCTCGCGACCGAAGTGGCCGTAGGCCGCGGTCTTCTGGAAGATCGGCCGGTGGAGCCTCAGATATTGGCGGAAGGCTCCCGGACGGAGATCGAACTCCTCGTTGATCAGCTCGAGGATTCGGGAACGCTCGATCTTCTCCGTGCCGAACGTCTCGGCCATCAGCGACACGGGATGGGCGACCCCGATTGCATATGCGACCTGGATCTCGCACCGATCCGCCAGGCCGGCGGCGACCACGTTCTTGGCGACGTAACGAGCGGCGTACGCGGCGGAGCGGTCGACCTTGGAAGGATCCTTGCCGGAGAACGCGCCGCCGCCGTGACGAGCCATTCCGCCATAGGTGTCGACGATGATCTTGCGTCCGGTGAGACCGCAGTCGCCCATCGGGCCGCCGATCACGAAGCGGCCGGTGGGATTGACCAGGAAGTTCTTGTGGAGCCTCCGGGCGTCGTAGAGCTCGCCCGGGATCACCCGCTCGATCACGTGCTCCCAGAGGTCGTCCTTGATCAGCGACTCGGCCCCGTCACGGTGCTGGGTGGAGATCAGCAGCTTCTCGACCTGGACCGGCCGCCCGTCGACGTAGCGGACGGTGACCTGGGTCTTCCCGTCCGGCCGCAGGTACGGGATGATCTCCGCCTTGCGGACGTCGGCGAGTCGCTTGGCGAGCTTGTGGGCGAGCGAGATCGGCAGCGGCATCAGCTCCTCGGTCTCGTTCGTGGCATAACCGAACATCATTCCCTGGTCGCCGGCGCCGGCGAGATCGAGCTCGTCGTCATCGCCGGGATCGGTGCGGGCCTCCCACGCCTGATCGACTCCTTGGGCGATGTCGGCCGACTGCTTGTCGATCGCGTTGATGACGGCGCACGTGTGGTAATCGAACCCATATTCCGCGTCGGTGTAGCCGATCCGCTTGATCGTCTCGCGGGCGATGTCCTGGATGTCGACGTAGGTCTCGGTCGTGATCTCTCCGGAGACCACCACCAGCCCAGTGTTGACCAGCGTCTCGCAGGCCACGCGCCCGGTCGGGTCGTCGCGCATCACGGCGTCGAGGACGCCGTCGGAGATCTGATCGGCGATCTTGTCCGGATGGCCCTCGGTGACGGATTCGGATGTGAACAGATACTCGGTTCTGTCGGGCAGCATGGTCATGGGATTTGGAGGAACAGCTCCGCGGTCGTGTCGGCCTCCCCACTCGTCGAGTCGATGCCCACCGGCCGGACCCCTTGAAGATCCGGGGCAAGTGCGCGCAAACGCGCGCCGTGCGTCAGGCCCATCTGCTCGCCAAGGCTGAGGAGCTGGCTGAAGTCGAGAAAGAGTAGCGAGGAGGCCCGCCGCGGGAATAGATCATGCCGCGACCCCGCGCGCGGCGGACGAGCGACGTTCGTTGCGCTCAACGAAGTCGATGATCAACGGGATCCCCTCCAGCCGGTAGCGGTCGCGCAACCGGTTCTCGAGGTAGTAGGCGTAGTCCCGCGTGACCCTGGCGCGGGAGTTGACCTGGACCGAGAAGCGCGGCGGCCGCTCGCCGGTCTGGGTCATGAACAGCAGCTTCAGGCGATGGCCCCTCGGCCCACCGCCGCCGCCGGACGGCGGCTGGCGGGCCGCCACCAGCTCGGACAGAAACCGGTTCAGCTGCGGCGTCGGGATCCGGCCTCGAGTTCGGTCGGCCAGGGCGAGCGCCTCGACCAGCAGACGCTCGACGTGCCTGCCGGTCTTTGCACTGGCGGTCAGGACCCGCGGACGGAGCCGGAGCTTCTGGTTGGCCCGCGCCCGTTCATGGTCGAGGTCGAGCTCCGTGGCGAGATCCCACTTGTTCAGAACCAGGGCGGTCGCGCAGCCGCTCTTCATCGCCAGCTCCGCGATCCGCAGGTCCTGCGAGGTGATCCCATCGGTCGCGTCGCAGACCACCAGCGCGACGTCGGCGCGCTCAGCGGCACGCCGCGATCGCAGCGACGTGTAGTACTCGAGCGACTCCCCCACCTTCGCCTGGCGCCGCAGCCCGGCGGTGTCGATCAGGACCAGTTCGCGTTCCTCGAAGCGCAGCGGAAGGTCGATCGCGTCGCGGGTGGTGCCCGCACGCTCTGAGACGATCACCCGGTCGCCCCCGAGGAAGCGGTTGACCAGCGAGGACTTCCCCACGTTCGGGCGGCCGATCACCGCGAGTGCAATCGGATCAGCCGCCTGCGCCTGTGGCTCGTCCGCGGGCGCGAGCTCGACGATCCGGTCGAGCAGGTCGCCGGTCCCGAGGCCCTGCGCCGCCGAGACGGCCACCGGCTCGCCGAGCCCCAAGCCGTAGAACTCAGCGCTCAGCGGTAGCTCCGCGACGGTGTCGACCTTGTTGGCCGCGACCAGCACGGGTAGCGAGGCGTGACGGAGCAGGTCCGCCATCTCCAGGTCCCCCGGACGCAGACCCGCCTTGGCGTCGACGACCAGCACCGCGAGGCCCGCGTCGGCGAGCGCGGCTCGCGCCTGCTCCTGGATCTGGCGGGCCAGCTCGTCCCGGTCATCGAGATCGACGCCGCCGGTGTCGATCAGCGTCAATGAGCGCCCGTTCCACTCGGTCGAGAGCTCCTTGCGGTCGCGCGTGATCCCCGGCCGCTCGTGGACGACCGCCTCTCGAGATTCGGTGAGGCGGTTGACGAGTGACGATTTCCCGACGTTCGGATAGCCGACGATCGCTACCTTCATGGTGGGCCCGAGGCTAGCGTGCCGCGAGCCGCGAATTGATCGCGCTCAGCCGCGCCGCGATGAGCGACTCGCGTCCCGCACGAGCCCCACCACCCGCTCGGTGACTTCTGGCAGCGTCAAGTCGGTGGCGTCGAGGACCACGGATCCCGGCGCCGGGGCGAGCGGCGAATGCGCGCGGCTGCGGTCTCGCTGGTCGCGGATCGTCTGCTCCGCCAGGACGGTCTCCGGGTCCACGCCGAGCTCGGCGGCTCGACGCCGGGCCCGTTCGGCGGGGTCGGCAGTCAGGAACACCTTGACCTCGGCGCCCGGAGCCACGACGGTCCCGATGTCGCGCCCTTCGGCGACCCAGTCTCCATCGCGCAGGAGCCGACGCTGCTGAGCGGCCATCGCCTCGCGGACGGTGGGATCCGCGGCTGCGCGCGAGGCTGCCTCCGACACGGCAGGCTCGCGGATCTCCTCGCTAACGTCGCGTCCATCCAGCAGCACCCGATCCCCGAGCTCGATCCGCAGCTTGCCGGCGAGCGTCGACGGCTCAGCCTGTTGCTCGATGGCCGCGAGCGCCACGGCCCGATACATCGCGCCCGAGTCGAGATAGGTGAATCCCAGCGCGGCCGCGACGGCCCGCGCGACGCTCGACTTACCAGCCCCCGCCGGTCCGTCGATCGCGACCACCATCAGTCGCCCACGAGCTTCGCCACGTCTCGTGCGAAGCCCGGATAGGAGACGGCTGCAGCCTCCATGCCGGCGACGTCGACCCCTTCCTGGGAGGCGAGGCCGGCCACCGCGCCGAGCAGCGCCAGCCGATGATCTCCCCGGGCATCGATCCGGCCGCCGCGCAGTCCGCCGGTGCCGCGCACGGCAAACCCATCCGGCGCCGCCTCGATCTCCGCGCCGAGCCCCCGCAGCCCCTCGACGACGGTCGCGATCCGGTCCGATTCCTTGACCCGCAGCTCGGCCGCTCCCGTGACCACCGTCTCGCCCTCCGCGAAGCAGCCGAGCAGCGCAACGAGCGGTAGTTCGTCGATCGCCAACGGCACCTCGTCAGCCTCGACGGTCGTCCCCTCGATCGGCGCGCTGGAGACGTCGATGTCGGCGACCGGCTCCTGCTCGCCGAACGCCCCCACCGGTTCCAGCTCGCTCAGCACGATCGCGCCCATCCGCTCGAGGATCCGCAGAAAGCCGGTCCGCGTCCAGTTGACGCCCACGCCCTCGAGCAGCAGCCGCGAACCGGACACGAGCACGCCGGCGGCGATCAGGAACGCCGCCGATGACACGTCGCCGGGGATCTCCACGGCCTCGAGTTCGAGCTCGTCGGCGTTACGAACGGCGGTCCGGTAGCCACCGACGGCGTCGCCGTCGCGCACGAGCGCCGCGCCGGCGCGCAGCAGTAAGCGCTCGGTGTGGTCGCGCGAAGGGGTGGGTTCGATCACGATCGTCGCGTCGGTGACCAGTCCCGCCAGCAGCACGCATGACTTGACCTGCGCGCTCGCGATCGGAAGCTCGTAGCGGATGCCCTGGAGCGGTGCCCCGTGGACCGTGAAGGGCGGGAAGCGGCCCTCACGCGCGTCGATCCGGGCGCCCATTTGCCTCAGGGGCTCGGCGATCCGATCGATCGGGCGGCGGCGGATCGACTGGTCGCCGTCGAGCGTGAAGCTGGCGCCGAGCTGGAACGCCAGCCACCCCGGCAGCAGCCGCATCAGCGTGCCGGCGTTGCCGACGTCGATCGGCCGGCCGGGGATCTGGGCATTGCGCAGGCCGCCGCCGCGGATCATCACCTCGCCTTCTTGCTCCTCGACGATCGCGCCGAGCTCGCGCGCCGCCGACAGCGTCGAGCTGGTGTCGGCAGCGGCCAGGTAGTTGCGGATCCGGACCGGCTCGGCGGCCATCGCGGCGACCAACGCCGCGCGATGCGAGATCGACTTGTCGGCAGGCGGTGAAAGCCGGCCGCGCAGCGGCCCGCACGGTGCGAAGCGGGCGTTCATGCGAGCGCCACCGGGAACCCCAACTGCTCGACCAGCTCCTGCGCACGCCGAGCGGGCGCTTCGCCGGAGATCCACAGCGCGACGACCCCCTCGCTCATGTCCGGGGCGGGATACAACGCCATGTCGGTGATGTTCACCCCGGCCCGTCCGAGCGCGAGCGCCAGCTCCGCGAGAACCCCGGGCCGGTTCGGCACCGAGGCGCGCAGCTCGAACAGTGGGCCCCCCGCAAGTTGCGCCTCCAGCAGGCGACTGCGGTGATCGGCGGCGTCATCGTTCCAGGCGGTGATCCGGGCGGCGTCCGCGCTGGCGAGCGCATCGCGGACCTCCCGCAGACGTTCGATCGCGGCGTCGATCTCGCCTGCCAGCGCGTCACGGTTGGAGATGTAGATGTCGGTCCAGACCCGGCTCGGCGCGCCGGCCACCCGGGTGGCGTCGCGGAAGCTCGGGCCGGTGGCGGGCAGGCGCTCACCGCCCGCGTCGAGCGCTTGCGCGGCCTGCGAGACGAGCACGTTGGCGAGCACGTGCGGCAGGTGCGAGACGGTCGCCAGGATTGTGTCGTGCAGTGCCGGCTCGATCGCCACGGGTCTGGCGCCGAGGCCACGGAGCAGGCGGTATAGCCGCTGGTAGAGCAGGCCCGAGGTGGTGGAGGTCGGCGTCAGATACCAGGTGGCGCCGTCGAACAGGTCGCGGCGGGCGTGCTCGGCGCCGGCGTTCTCGGCGCCCGCCAGCGGATGACCGCCGACGAATCGCGGATCGTCGTGCACAGCAACGACCGACCGCTTGGTCGAGCCCACGTCGCTGACCACGCAGTCACTCGGCGCTGCCTGCAGTGCCGTGCCGACCGCTTCGGGCAATGCCCCGACGGGAACCGCCACGAACACCGCCTCGGCGTCCTGTACGGCCTGGGCGCTACTTGCCGCCACCCGGTCGAGCAGGCCGCGCGCAAGGGCCGTCTGGAGCGCCTGCGGGGAGAGGTCGAAACCCGTGACCGTCGCGTCGAGCCGCTCCCGCGCCGCCAGCGCGATCGAGCCGCCGATCAGCCCGACCCCGAGGACGGCGATCTTCAAACGGTCGCGCCCGACAGCGCCTTACCCGCGACCGCCGCCGCCGCTTGTACGCGATCCAGGTAGTCCGCGAAGTCGTCCGCCACGAGCTGTTGCGGGCCGTCGCAGATTGCCTCCGTCGGCCGCGGATGGACCTCGACGATGATCCCGTCCGCACCGGCGGCGGCGGCGGCCAACGACAGCGGCATGACCAGGTCGCGCCGCCCGGCGGCATGGCTCGGGTCGACGATCACCGGCAGGTGGCTGAGCTCTTTGAGCACCGGGACGGCCATCAGGTCGAGGGTGAAGCGATAGGCCGTCTCGAACGTCCGGATCCCGCGCTCACACAGCATCACGGCCTCGTTGCCCTCCTTGAGGACGTACTCGGCCGCCATCAGCAGCTCTTCGAGCGTGCTCGAGAGGCCACGCTTGAGCAACGTCGGAGACCCCGATCGGCCGACCTCGGTCAGCAGCGTGAAGTTCTGCATGTTCCGCGCGCCGATCTGGATCACGTCAGCCACCTCGAGCACCGGCTCGAGATCGCGCACGTCCATCACCTCGGTGACGACGGGCAGCCCCGTCTCGTCTCTGGCCTCCTGCAGCAGCCGCAGACCCTCTGCTCCCAGCCCCTGGAACGCGTACGGCGAGGTGCGGGGCTTGTAGGCGCCGCCGCGGAACAGCGTGGCCCCGGCGTCGCGCACGATCCGCGCGGTTTCGAGTACCTGCTCACGGGACTCGACCGTGCACGGCCCGGCGATCATCGCGAAGTGCTGGCCGCCTACCTTGCGTCCGGCGATGTCGAGCACGGTGCGGCGGCCATGCTTGAACTGCGCCGAGGCAAGCTTGTAGGGCTTGAGGATCGGGACCACGCGGTCGACGCCGGGCGCGCCCTCGAGCTCGAGCCGCGCGACGTGCTCGCGATCGCCGATCGCCCCGATCACGGTCACTTCCTCGCCACGGCTGAGGTGGGTGCGCGCACCGACGCTCTCCACTCGGTCGATGACGGCCTGCACCTCCTGCTCGGTGGCCGCCGGTTTCATCACGATCATCATCTGCTGGTCCTTTCTGCGCCTGGAACTGTACGGGGTCGGAAGGCCCCCGGGGCGGGGGCGGAGGGTTTGCGGCGCTCGACCTTTTCGAGACGATCAGCCGGCTGGGGCTGTCGGGGGGAGGTGGGCGAGCGCCTAGCTAAATCGCCAGGCGTAGAAGCGCGCGTAGAAGGACCAGCCGAGGATCGAGATGTGGCGTTGGTCGCTCATACGCGTCGGCTTGCTTTGTACCAGACGGTGGCTCCCGCTGCCAACCGAATCGGAATCGACCGGACGTGGGGCCAATGAGTGGAGGCTATTTCAGGTACGGGACGGCCCACGTGGGGTCGCCGCGGACTCAGACCAGTTCCCCGAGGGCCGAGAGGAAGCGCTCGTTTTCGGGGTCGGTGCCGACCGTCACGCGCAGGGCGCCGGCGCGGCCGAGCGAAGAACCCGCACGGACCAGGACCGCACGCTGGCGCAGTCCGGCGACGATGTCCTCCTCGACCGCGTCCTCGGGCAGTCGCAGCCAGATGAAGTTCGCGTCGGACTCCGCGACCCACAGGCCGAGTGCTCTGACGCCGTCCATCAGTGACTCGCGCGCCGCGATCGTCTGCACCACTCGCCGCTCCACTTCGTCTTGATGGCGCAGCGCTTCGATCGCCGCCGTCTGTGCGGCGATGCTGAGGAAGAACGGCTGACGGACCTGGTCAACGGCGATCCGGAACTCCGGTGAGCCGCACAATCCGTAGCCGACCCGGAGGCCGGCGAGGCCATAGACCTTGGAGAACGTCCGCAGCAGCACGAGGTTGGAATAGCGGCGCAGCAGCTCCACCGACGCATAGGTGTCGCCGAGCGCCAGCGAGAACTCGCAGTACGCCTCGTCGAGGATCACGCACACGTGGCGAGGCACCCGCTCCAGCAGCGATTCGATCTCCCCGAGCCCGACCGCCGTCGAGGTCGGATTGTTCGGGTTGCAGACCAGCACCAGCCGGGTGGCCACAGTGACCTCGGCCGCGAGCCGGTCGAGTTGATGGCGCTCCTGCGAATCGAGCCCGACCTCAATCGCCGTGGCACCCGACGCGGCGGCCAGGTGGGGATAGACGGAGAATGCCGGCCAGGCATGAATCATCTCCGCGCCCGGCTCGAGCAGCGCCTCGCCGGCGGCCAGCAGGATGTCGCAGGAGCCGTTCCCGAGCGCGATCCGCTCGGGCGCGATCCCGTAGCGCTCGGACAGCGCCCGGCGCAACGGTGCATACGAGGGGTCGGGATAGCGGTGCGCTCCCGCCAGCGCGCGGCCGGCGGCCTCGACCACCGAGGGCAGCGGCGCGAAGCAGGATTCGTTCGAGGCCAACATCGCCACGTCCGCTCCGAGGTCGTAGCCGGAGGCGACGGGATAGACCGGGATCCTGCGGATTCGCTGCGCGAACTCGATCGCCATTTGAGGCCTATTGTGCCGAGTCCAGGTCGGCC
Organism: uncultured Solirubrobacterales bacterium; assembly: GCA_963767695.1. Lineage (GTDB taxonomy): Bacteria > Actinomycetota > Thermoleophilia > Solirubrobacterales > Solirubrobacteraceae > Palsa-465. The sequence goes on along the minus strand of CAVYFE010000004.1, from coordinate 169,214 downwards.
CGGAGCGAGCGCGCCTCGCCGAGGTAGACGTGGCGGGGCTCGTGATCTTCGGGCGCGTAATAGTGGACCAGGACCCGGATCACCCGAGGCATCGAACCCGGTACGGGAACCTCCTGGGCGCACAGCAAGGGCACGCGATCAAGCCCCAATCGCCGCGCCGCGACGGCCGGGAACTCGGCGTCGAGGTCTCGGGTCAGCGTGAAGATGCAGCTCACCATCGTCTCCGGGGTGAGCCCGTTGCGCTCCATCAGCGCGCGCATCAACTCGTCGGTGACGCCGAGGATCTCGTCCGCCAGGTTGGCTGTGACGCTACCTGCGCCCCGTAGCGCGAACAACCGCATCGCTGCGTGATTCTGCCAGAGGTCCCTCCGCGCGGTCCGCCTGCACGAGCTCGTAGACGGTGGCGCACCCGAAGCGGTGCACCGAGACGATCAGCGGCCGGAGCGTCTTAGTCAAGTCCACGCCCGTGCTGCAGTCGGCGAGCACGAACGCCGCGCCCGTTTGCACCACGAAGCTGCGCGCCGCCCGGGGCGTGAGGGTCCCGTCGAACAGGGCCTGTGCCTGATTGACGCGCTCGTAGCAGTTGGGCTCGGACCACAGGCAGTCACCCACCAGCGTGCGCCGCCCGGTCTTCCCGGGCACGGCGGCCCCGAGATAACTGCGTGTGAGCACGCCGCCGGGATCGCGGTCGGCGGCGAGGAAGTCCAGCGCGCTGCGTTCGTCGCGCTGGATGAAGTTGGCATTGTCGGGCGTAGGCGCCGCGAGGCTGCGCGCCTTGCCGAGTTCAAACGCGGTAGAGGGGATCGTGAACGCCGCGACCGCGAGCGCGATCGTCCAGCGCGCATACGGTAGCCGGCGCCAGCCGACCGCCCGGACACCTTGGACCGCAAGCACGGCCAGCGGCAGCGTGATCCCCTGGAACGCGTGCAGTGGCGCCGCGCTGAAGCCGGCCGACGAGCCCACGAACACGGCCAGCGCCGCGATCGGCCAGGCGCGCGTTGCCACCCCGAGGAAGTCGGCGGGCCGCTGGCGGTAGGCGAGCATCGCGGGCGCCAGCAGCGGCGCGATCGCCAGCAGGATCGATAGCAGCGAGAACGAGTGGATGCCCGCGCCTTGCGCGAGGCGCCAGGAGATATCCGTGCGGCCGAGCAGCACGTAATAGAGCAGCGGTAGACCCGTCAGTAGGACGGTCAGCAGCGGCAGCTTCAGTTGCTGGGTCGTTCGGGGTCTGCGGTGCCGCAGCACCACCTCGCTGCCGAGCACGATCAGGATCAGCAGCTCCCCGTGCCAGGGATGGAGCATGCTGGCCAGCGCCCCGAGCAGGCCCGGCCACCACGCAACCCGGCCCGTGGAGCGCGCGTGGTCGTAGGCCAGCAATCCCGCGACCATGCAGGCCAGCGCGAGCAGCCCGAAGTCGTAGCCCCAGGAGAGGAATCCCGGGAACAGGTCGCCGAGTACCCCGAACGTGCCGTAGACGATCGTGAAGGAGCCGAAAAACAGCGCCAGCAGCAGGGCAATCCGGCGGGCCCAGAGTCCCGTGAGAGTGCGATAGGCGTATTCGCGGAACGCGAAGAACGTGGCGGCGACCGCGATCGGCTTCCACAGCAGCAGGGACACCGTCGGCGCGAGGCCGAGCGCCGAGAGCCCGCCCGAGATGACGACCGCCGGCTGAAAGTAGTCGGCGGGCGTCGAGCGCAGCACGAACAGGTTCGAGGCGAGCAGGTGGTGCGAGGCGCTCCGGATCCAGGCCAGGTACTGCATCTGGTCGACGATGTAGACACCGTCGGTTCCGGTCCACACGCGCCCGTTCGCGACCACCTGCCACAGGTCGAGCCCGAGCACCCACAGCGACACGGCGGCGAACGCCGCGAGCACCCCGAGTTCGAACCGGTCGAGTGGGTGGCGACGCAGACTGAGCTCGAGCTGATTGGCCCGGCGCCGACGCACGCCGAGCCCGGCCGCGGCGCGGCCGGACGTCGTGGATGGTGTTCCGACCTCGACGCGCATCTAACACGACGTTAACAGTTGATCGGCTTTCAAGGCGTCCTTGGGCCGCTGGACCTTACGCAAAGCTGACGCGAGCGCTACTGCGCAAGTTTGTGCTGGAGCGATTGGGACGCCTGGCCGGCCGGGCTGTTCATGAGGTTGATCCCGACCTTGGAGAGCAACGTCCCCGTCGAGGGAGCAAACCCGATCACCAGGTACGCGGTGAACGCGAGCGCGACGCGCCTGAGCCTGAGGTCCGTCCCGATCGCGGCCAGCGGCAGCAGCCAGATCACATACCAGGGAACGAGCCAGGCAAGGCTCGCGATCAAGGCGAGCGTCGACCACCCGGCGTCCGACAGCCAGTCGCGGCGGCGCCGCAGCAGCAAGGCGATGATGACCACGAGCAGCACGTTTGCGATGCGAAATACGGTCGGGGTGCCCCCGCCCGCCCCGACGATCAGGCCGACGATGTTGGGAATGCTCCACGGCGTCAGCAGGGTGCTCTGGTCGGCGAGGTTCGGGAGCGTGAACCCGAACAAGGCGAGGTACATGGCGGCGAGCGGGACGGTGGCCAGCGCCGCTCCGACCAGCAGGTTGACCCGGCGGCGGGTCGGCTTGACCGCGATCAGCAGAAACGGGAGCAGCAGAATCGCCGTGAACTTGACCGCGACTGCGACCATCACCGCTGCGCCCGCCGAGCGGTCACGGCGGGCCAGCAACAGCGCGATCGCGCCGGTCGACGGGATCAGCATGAAGAAGTCGTTGTGGAAGCCCGCGACCGCGAACATCAGGTAGATCGGGTTGGCGGCGACGAACAGCACCGCGAAGCGGGGATCGCGGCCCAGCAGGCGGGCGCACTTCCAGACCAGCGCCACGAAGGTGAGGCTGCCGAGCACCGTCGCCACCTTCAGGATCCAGTACGCGACCGCCAGGGGTAGTCCCGATAACAGGTAGCTGGCGGCGGTGAACAGCGGGCCGTACGGACTGCGCAGGTTGTGCCACGTGGTGAAGCGATAGATCGGGTCATGCAGCTCCGCCTGGATCACGTGGGTGTAGGGGTTCAGGTGGTGCAACCCGCCCAGCCGTGCGTAGCCGAGGTAGTTGAAGACGTCGGTCAGCGTCAACGGCGGACCCATCAGCAGGATCGCATGCAGGGCGATGACGCACAGCACGATGACCCGCATCGACAGCGTCCGCACCGCATTCAGCGCGACCAGGTACGCCAGCCCCATAACCACCATGACGATGCTCAGGCCGTAGTCCAGCGTGGTGCTGTTCCTGATGTTGAGGTCCGCGAACAGGCCGTGGAGCGGGCCCGCCTCCCAGTTCGGGAAGGTCTGCACGCTGCGCGCGACGAGCGTCGTCGGCCCTGAGGTCGTGAAGGCCACGACCAGCAGCGCCCCGAGGACCAGCACGCCGAGGGCGAACCGCCCGGCGAGCGGGTGCAGCGCCACCCGCGGCCAGCGCAGGTGCATCCGCGCACCAACCGTGAGGCGCGGAATGGCAACCGTCGGCTCTCCCGGCCCGACGCCGGCGCCGGCGACGGGTCCAGAGGCAAGCACGACGGCCGGGTCGGGGGCGCTCGACTCGGGTCGCATCACCTGAAAATACTGCCCTTTCCGGCATTGGTCCTGGTGCGCACGAATGTTGAGATTTTGTTAAGCCGTGTCGAGGCCGTGGGCGCATCACGGTTCCGAGGCGGTAGCGCGCCGCCGGGCGGCCCTTCACCCAACCCCCCTCCCTAACATCCGCGCGCGTGAGCGTAGGATCCGCGCGCGTGAGCGTAGGCGCCCTTTCGCAGCCGCGGCGAACCTCCCTGAGGAGCAGCGAGCGCTCCCTGACCGGGGCACTGAGCTCGCCGGCCGCGCTCACCGTCGCGGTGCTGACGGTGCTGGCCGCCGTCTTGCGGTTCATCGGAATCGGCCATCAGGGCTTCTGGTTCGACGAGGGAAACACGGCCCTGCTGGTTCACTTCTCGCCGGGCAAGATGCTGGGCCTGATCCCCCAGTCGGAGTCCACGCCGCCGCTCTACTACTGCGTGGCCTGGGTCTGGGCCCGCGTGTTCGGATACGGCGAAGCCGCGCTGCGCTCGCTGTCGGCGGTGGCCGGCGTGGCCACGGTTCCCGTGGCCTACGGCGCCGCGCGTAAGCTCATCTCCGAACGGACCGGGGTGACCGCGGCGGCGCTCACTGCCTGCAACCCGTTTTTGATCTGGTACTCGCAGGAAGCGCGCTCCTATTCGCTGCTCGTCCTGCTGACGGGGGTCGCGCTGCTCGCTTTCGCCTACGCCCGGGCGACTCCAACGCCGGGAAGGCTGCTCGCGTGGGTCCTCGCCTCGGCCCTCGCGCTGGCCACTCATTACTACGCCGTCCTGGCGATCGCGCCGCAGGCGATCTGGCTGCTCGCAGCGCATTGGCGCCGGCGCCCGGTCCAGATTGCGGTGGGCGTGGTCGCTCTGTGCGGGATCGCCCTGGTCCCCCTGGCAATCAGCCAGAACAGGACCGGCCACGCGAGCTGGATCGCGCCGATCCCGCTGGGCCCCCGGCTCGGCCAGATCATTCCGCAGTTCGTGATCGGGACCGGTGCGCCGGCCTACGACGTGCTCGAGCCGCTGGGAGCCGCGACGGTGGTGATCGGACTGGTGCTGCTCGCGTTCCGTTCCGACGCCGTGCAGCGGCGCGCGGCGCTGGCCGTGGGAGCGCTTGCCGTCGGAGGCCTGATCCTGAACCTATTGCTCGTGGCCGGCGGGGTCGACGACCTGATCACCCGTAACGTGATCGCGCTGTGGCTGCCGGCGGCGATCGCGGTGTCGGGAGGGTTGGGGGCGAGTCGAGCGGGGATCGCGGGAATCTGCGCCACCGCGGTGCTGTGCGCAACCGGCGTCGCCGCCGCGATCGGCGTGGCCTCGGAGCGCAAGCTCGAGCGGCCGGACTGGCGCGCCGTCGCTCGGGTTCTCGGTGCCCGGCCGGCGCCGGGGGCGGTGGCGGGCACGGCGGGGCGCGCGATCCTCGTCCAGCACTACCGCGATCTGCTGCCGCTGTCGCTGAACATGCCGGGACTGAGGTTCTGGCCCGACCACCGCCCCAAGACGGTCCGCGAACTCGACGTGGTCTCGATCAGCGCCCCCCGCGAGCGGCTGTGCTGGTGGGGCGCGGCCTGCAACCTCACCCCGTCTCAGATGCAGAGCGCATACCCGGTGCCGGGCTTTCACGAGGTGTGGCTCCGACACGCGCTTCAGTTCACGATCATGCGCCTGGTCGCCGACAAGCCGGTCGCGCTGACGCCGGCCACAGTGTCCCGCGTGCTCACGACAACGACGCTGCGCCGCGACGAGCTGCTGATCCAGCGCTAGCGTCCGCGGGCGACGGCTAGCAATCATCGAGCGCCGTCAGCCGCTCGATTTCGTGCGCTTCGAGCTGGCGATAGGTGCCCGGCCGCAGGTCGCCGAGCTCGAGCGGGCCGAAGCGGGTGCGCTCCAGGCGCCTGACCGGATGCCCGACGTGCTCGCACATTCGCTTGACCTGGTGCTTGCGTCCTTCGTGGATGGTGAGCTCGAGCGTGTCGGCGGCGATCCGTCGCACGCGCGCCGGCGCGGTGCGGCCGTCGTCGAGCGTCACCCCGGCGCTGAGTGCCTGCACCGCCTTCTCGCGAATGGGCGCGTTGGCAAGGACCGCGCGATAGGTCTTCTCGACTTCGAAGCGCGGATGGGTGAGCCGGTGGGCGAGCTCACCGTCATTGGTCAGGAGGATCAGGCCGGTCGTGTCGATGTCGAGGCGGCCCACCGGGTACAGCCGCAGGGGCGTGAGAACCAGCGACACCACCGTCGGGCGGCCCTGGGGATCGCGAGCGGTGGAGACCACTCCGAGTGGCTTGTTGACGGCGAAGACGACGCGCGCGGGCGTCTGCGCGACGGCCCGGCCATCCACTTCGACCTCGTCGGAGAGCTCGACTGCCCGGGCAGGGTCGGTGACCTGAACACCGCCGATCGACACCCGCCCGGAGCGAACCAGCCGCTCGGCTTCGCGGCGCGAGGCGAGGCCGGCCGACGCCAGATACTTGGCCAGGCGCATCTCCCTGGCACCATAGAGGCCGTGGATCTCAGCCTGATCAAGGACAAGCTGGACGAACTCGAGCAGCCCGCCTACCGCTCCGAGCAGGTCTGGCGCTGGGCGGCCCAGGGCGCCGGCGACTATCGCTCGATGACGAACCTCCCGCTGCAGCTTCGAGACAGGCTCGCCGACGCGGTGCCGTTCACGACGCTCACGCTCGAACGCGAGGCGGCCTCGCGCGACGGCACCGTGAAGGCGCTGTTCAGCACCCACGACGGTCGTCCGGTCGAGGCGGTGCTGATGCGATACAGGGACGGGCGGCGATCGCTGTGCCTCTCCTCCCAGTCCGGCTGCCCGCTCACGTGCACGTTCTGTGCGACCGGCCAGATGCGCTTCGGGCGGAACCTGAGCACCTGGGAGATCCTCGACCAGGCTCTCCACTTCCGGCGCGTCGAGCACGTCGATCACGCGGTGTTCATGGGGATGGGCGAACCGCTGATGAACCTCGACCATGTGCTCGGCGCCTGCCGATTGCTTCCTGACCTCGGAATCACCCACCGCCGGACCGCGATCTCGACCGTGGGCTGGATACCGGGGATCGTCCGGCTGGCCGGCGATCCGATGCCGCTGCGGCTGGCGCTCTCATTGCACGCCGCCGATGAGACGCTCAGATCCGAGCTGATGCCGGTCAACGATCGCTATCCACTGCCCGACGTGATCTCCGCCTGCGAGTCCTACTACGCCCGCAAGCGCCGCAAGGTGTTCATCGAATACGTGATGCTCGCCGGCGTCAACGATTCACACGCACAGGCGGCCCAGCTCGCCGGCGTGCTCGACCCCCGGGTGTTCAAAGTCAACCTGATCCCATACAACCCTACGGCCTCGCCGTATCGCGGCTCGAGCGGCAAGGCGATCGAGGCGTTCAAGGCCGAGCTCGAGCGTCACGGGCTCGACGCCACGATCCGCCTGACCCGCGGGCGCGACATCGACGCAGCCTGCGGGCAGCTGGCGGCGCGCAACGCCTCGCGGCAGGCGGGAGGTCCGGGCTGATGACTGAGGACCCGCGCGAGCGGGACCGACGCCAGCGCGAGGCTTGGCGGCGCGCAGCTGAGGGCTGGGAACGCCGGCAGGCGGATCTCCGGCGCCAGACCGCCGCTGTGTCCCGGTGGCTGGTCGACGCTGTCGATCCGCAGCCGGGCCAGCGACTGCTCGAGCTCGCGGCGGGACCAGGCGAGACCGGGTTCCTCGCCGCGCAGCGGCTCGGGGACGGCGGCACCCTGATCAGCAGCGATCAGTCGCCGGAGATGGTCGAGGTCGCCCGGCGCCGCGCGGGCGAGCTCGGGCTCCACAACGTCGAATTCATCGTGCTCGATGCCCAGGAGCTCGATCTCGCGCCGGCGAGCTTCGACGCGACCCTGTGCCGCTGGGGCTACATGCTGATGGGCAACCCGGACGAGGCGCTGCGCCGGACCCGGCGCGTCCTGCGCGAGGGCGGACGGCTGGCCCTTGCCACGTGGGCAGCTCCCGATCGCAATCTGTGGATGGTCGCGCCGGTGCTCCAGCTCGTCGGCCGCGGTGCCATGCCGATGCCCAATCCCAGCGACCCGAGCCCGTTTGCGATGGCCGATCCGGCCGCACTCGAGCGGCGGCTGTTGCGTGCCGGATTCGGATCGGCAGAACTCGGTACCGTCAAGTTCGCCCAGACCTACGAGAGCTTCGACCAGTACTGGGCCGTGACGCTCGACACCGCGGCTCCGACCGCTGTGGCGCTGGCGGAGCTCGGCGAGCCCGCGGCCGCGGAGGTGCGAGAGGCGGTGCGAGAGGCGCTGGCGAGCTTCACTGCGCAGAACGGGACCATGACCCTGCCGGCCAGCTCGATCGTCGCGGTGGCCACCGCCTGAGCGGCGGGTTCAGGCGCCGACGGGCACGCCGGTTCAGGCGCCGGCTGGCACGCCGGTTCAGGCGCCGGCGCCGCCCGACACTCTCTCAGGCGCCGGCGCGCGCCTCGCCCGCTCTGAGCAGCCGCTCACGCAGGTCTTCCTCGAGCTCGGGCGAGGGGTCGAAGGTGCCGAGACCCGGCAGCTCGTCGAGCGAGCTGAGGCCGAACAGGCGCAGGAACAGCTCCGTGGTCCGGTACAGGATGGCGCCGAACTGCGAGCGGCCGGCTTCTTCGATCATCCCCCGTTCGAGCAGCGTCGTGGCGGCCGATTCGGCGTTCACTCCCCGGATCCGCGCGATCTCCGGGCGCGAGACCGGCTGCAGGTAGGCGACGATCGCCAGGGTCTCCGCCTGCGCGGGGGTCAGCGCCGGCGTCCGAGGGCGGGCCAGGAGCCGCCGCGCCGCGGGCTCGGCATCTGGATGGCTGCTGAGCACCCACCCCCCGGCGAGCTCCCGGAGCACCAGCCCTCGGCGCTCGAACTCGTAGTGCTCGCGCAGCCGCTCCAATGCCGTGACGACCTCGTGCAACTCGGCACCGGTCGCGTCCGCGAGCGCCGGTCCGTCGACGGGCTCCGCGGAGAGAAACAGCAACGCCTCCAGTGTCGGTTCAAGCCGGATCGTCACGCCGTCAACCTGTTCGCGGAGCTCGCTCTCCTGGCTTCGATCGTGATCTCCCCGAATGGCTCATCCTGCGTCCAGGTGAGTTCCCCCTGCTTGTACAGCTCGAGCAGCGCGAACAGCGTCACCGCGACGGTCACCCGATCGGAGCGCGTGACCGCCTGATCGAACGTGAAGCTGCCGCGCCTGAGAAGGTCACGCAGGTGCGCCAGCCGCTCGGCGACCGTCACCTTCGGGACCGTTATGTGGCGGACATCGACGGGCTCGGGGAGCCGTAGGCACTCGACGATCGCTGACGCCAGCCGCCGCGGGTCATAGACGGCGGTGGCCTGCAGCAGCGACGCCCGGCGCAGCGAGCGAGGCAGTGGCGCGGCGCGAAACCGGTACCCCTGCTGGGCGGCCAGGCGCTCGTGCAAGTAGGTGGCGGCCGCGCGGTAGCGGTGCGCATCGAGCAGCCGGCCGAGCAGCTCCTCCGCTGCCTCGCCGGGGTCGAGCTCGATCTCCTCGGGCTCTTCTCCCGGCAGCATCAACCGCGATTTCAGCTCCAGCAGGGCGGCGATCAGCACCAGAAACTCCGTAGCGGCCTCCAGATCGAGCTCGCCCCGCTGCTCGAGATGATCGATGTAGGCGATCACCACCTCCGCCAGGTCGACCTCGAGCAGATCGACCTCCTCGCGCAGAATCAGCGTCAGCAGCAGGTCGAACGGACCGGCGAACACGTCGAGATCGAGCTCGAGGCAGGTGAGGCGCATGGTGACGACGAAGCGGCGGATGGCTCGAGCGCCACCCGGGAGCGAATCGACGCGATTACTGTACCGGCGCTACCGGACTGGCCCGACACCCATTGCGTGACGGACGTCCCGGAGCGTGTCGGCGGCGATCGCGCGGGCCTTCTCGGCGCCGGCCTCAAGGATCCGTTCGAGCGCCGGCTCATCCGAGCGAAGTTCGGCGTAACGGTCGCGGATCGGAGCCAGATAGGCCACGACCGCATCGGCGACCGCCTGCTTGAAGGCGCCGTACCCGGAGCCGTCGAACTCGCGCTCCACCTCGTTCGGTGCGGTCCCGTTTACCGCCGCCAGGATCTCGATCAGGTTCGAGACGCCGGGCTTGTCCGGCGCCCGGAGGACCTCGGCGCCCGAGTCGGTGACGGCGGATCTGAACTTCCTGGTCACGGCGGCAGGCTCGTCGAGCACGTACACGGTTCCCTGCGCGCTGCCGCCCGTGGTCGACATCTTGCGGTCGGGATACTGCAGGTCCATGATCCGCGCGCCCACCTCGGGCACGCGAATCTCCGGCGCCACCAGGGTTTCACCGAACCGGCTGTTGAAGCGCTCGGCGACGTCGCGCATCAGCTCGACGTGCTGGCGCTGGTCCTCTCCTACTGGGACCTCGTCGGCTCTGTAGGCGAGCACGTCGGCGGCCTGGAGGACCGGGTAGAAAAACAGCCCCGCAGAGACCAGGTCCCGCTGCGCCCCGGACTTCTCCTTGAACTGGGTCATCCGGTTGAGCTCGCCGAACGACGTGACGCTCGAGAGCAGCCAGCACAGCTCGGTGTGTTCGTACGCGTCGCTCTGGCGGAAGAAGATGCAGCGGTCGGGGTCGAGGCCGGCCGCCAGCAGCGTCGCCGCCGTGTCATACACGGCCGTCCGCAGCACCGCCGGATCGTAGGCAACCGTGGTCGCGTGGAGGTCCACGACGCAGTAGATCGCTTCGCCTCGCTCCTGTCCCGCCACGTATTGCGTGATCGCGCCGATGTAGTTGCCCAGGTGCTTGCGGCCGGTGGGCTGAATGCCTGAGAAGATGCGCATGAAATCGCGCAGGGTACCGAGGGCTACCTCGCGAGCGTGCGCGCGCTCCCGGGCCCGGGCGGCAGCGCTTTCGCCGGACCGCGGTCCCGGGCCAGCAGCCACGCCGCGAGCACCCCCCCGATCGCGCCACACACGTGGCCCTGCCACGAGATCCCGTAATGGGGCACGAGGCTCGCCAGCAGCGCACCGCCCCAGACCACGCCGACGACCACGCCGATCAGCATCTCCAGCGCGCTGCGGTCGAACAGCCCTCGGGTGATCAGGTAGGCCGCATAGCCGAACACCACGCCGCTGGCCCCGACAGTGATCGAGTGCGCGGGCGCGATCAGCCACGTCCCCAGACCCCCGATCACGATCACGATGCCCGTGACGAGCGCCAACCGTGCCGCACCCTGGAGGGCGATGATCAGTCCCATGAACAGGAACGGGATCGTGTTCGAGATCAGGTGCGCGAAGCTCACGTGCAGGAACGGCGCCGCGAAGATGCCCCACAGGTGATCGACGCTGCGGGGCCAGATGCCGTCGCTGTCGAGGCGGTTGGAATCAAGCGAGTTGATCACCTCGAGCACCCACATCACCGCGACGATCCCGAGCAGCAGCCCGATGCCCTGTTCGCGTTCTTGGCGCGATCGTTGCGGGAGCCGTGTTGCCATGCCTACAGGATCGCAGGTGCGAGTGGCCGGGACCCCCGGACCGCGCGCGGCCGGCGGGAACGCGTCCGTAGGCGGGCGCCGGGCATGCTCAACTGCCCAAACCGCGACTTAGGCCGGCGAATCTGGGCGCTCCAACACGAAATGCGTGTCGGATCGCCCAGATTTGCGAGGCGCGTCAGCGATTTGGGCCGCTCTGCATGTCGTCGTGGCCCCGGGCGCGCGGGCCGTCCACAAGAACCCCAACCCCTCCCTCCCGGCCGCGTTCCCTCGCCGGCGCCCGCGTTCTTGCCGAGCAACCGATCTCGGGACCCGGACCCCGCACGCGGGGTCCCCTACCCCCCCTCCCCGAGCGCCTGGACCGCCACCGCCAGCGCCACCTCGGCTCGCTCGGCCAGCGATGGCCCCAGCACGAACTCCTCGGGCGTGTGCGCGCCTCCGCCCCGTGGTCCCAGGCCGTCGACCGTGAGCGGGATCGTCGCGGCGAAGTGGCTCGCATCGCTGGCGCCGCCGCGGCCCGTGCCGATGATCGGACGCCCCAGCCGCCGGCTGGCCTGCTCGAGCAGGCCTGCGGTCGTCTCGGTGGCGTCCATTCCCGGCCAGCGGCGGTCCATCCTCGGCGCCAAGGCGACGCCGTCGAGTTCGGCCGGGACGGCGGCGAGGACCGCATCGAACGCCTCGAGCCGATCGGCACGCAGGTCGAAGAGGAGCTCGCCGGCGGCCGGAACCACGTTCAGCGCATCGCCGGAGCGGATCCGGGTGGGCACGACGCTCAGCCGGTCGCTTCCGCGCGGGTCGTGTCGCTCGGCGATCAGCAGCGCGGTGTGCGCCAGCGCGAGCAGCGCGTTGCGCCCCTGATCCGGCGCGCTGCCCGAGTGAGAGGCTCGTCCGGCCGCGCCGATCCGCAGCGTGCCGGCCGCCTTGCGACGGACGATCACGCGCTCCTGCCCGTCGGCGGACCGCTCGCCCGCCTCGAAGCACAGGCACGCGTCGTAGCCGGCGAATCGCTGCACGTGGGCGAACTGGGCGGTTCGCCATTCCTCGTCGGTGACGAGCAGCGCGGTGAGCTCCGCGAACGCGTCGGGACAGGCCGAGAGCGCGCGCGTCACCCCGAGCGCGAGCACGACGCCGCCTTTCATGTCCGCGGTGCCGGGCCCGTACAGGCGCTCACCGTCTCTGCGCAGCGGCGCGTGCGAGGCGTGGCCGATGACCGTGTCCAGGTGGCCGACCAGCAGCAACCGGCGCGAGCCCGATCCCGGGATGCGCGCGATCAGGTCCGGTGCGCCGCCCGGGGTCGAGCACGGCACCCGCTCGATCTGGGCCACCGATGGCAGCAGCGCGACGCAGACCGCGATCGCCTCCTCGGCGCCCGGGATATCTCCGGAGGGCGAGGAGACCGCGACGAGCGCCTCGAGTTCCCGCTCCGCGCGGGCTGCGATCTCCGCCGCACCCTCAGCGATGATGCTCACGTCCCGGTTACAGCGGCTGCCTGACGACCGGGCGGCGCGCGGCGGCGGCCTCATCGAGCCGGCGGACCGGCGTCGTGTGGGGCGCCTGGCGGGCGATCTCGGGATCTTCACGGGCTTCGCGCAGGATCTTCGCGACGATCTCCGCGAACCGGTCGAGCGTCTCCTTGGTCTCGGTCTCGGTCGGCTCGACGAGCAGCGCCTCGTCCACGATCAGCGGGAAGTACACGGTCGGGGGGTGGACCCCGAAGTCGAGCAGCCGCTTCGCGAGATCGAGCGTCTTGATCCCGAGCTCGCGCTTCATCGGCGCTCCGGAGAGGACGAACTCGTGCATGCAGAGCCGATCGTAGGCTGCCGGCAGCAGCTCGAGCACGCCTTCGCTGCGCAACCGAGCCAGCAGGTAGTTGGCGTTGAGCACGGCGACCTCCGAGACCTCTCGCAGCCCACTCGCCCCGAGCGAACGGATGTAGGCGTAGGAGCGCACGAACACGCCGTAGTTGCCCTGGAAGCCGCGCAGCCGCCCGATCGACTTCGGCCGGTCGTAGTCGAGGTCGTAAAAGGGCTCGGAACCGTTGCCGGCCGCTTCGCGCTTGATCACCTGCGGCCGCGGGAGGTAGGGCGCGATCCGATCTGAGACCGCGATCGGACCCGCGCCGGGACCACCCCCGCCGTGCGGCTGGGTGAATGACTTGTGCAGGTTGAAGTGGACGATGTCGAAGCCCATGTCGCCCGGCCGGCAGATGCCCATGATCGCGTTGAGGTTGGCACCGTCGTAGTACAGCGTCGCGCCCACGCCGTGGACGATCCGAGCGATCTCCTCGATCCGCGGCTCGAACAGGCCGAGCGTCGAGGGATTGGTGAGCATCAAGCACGCGACGTCCTCGTCCGCTTTGGCGCGCAGATCGTCGATGTCGACATTCCCATGCTCGTCGGTGCCGATCTTCACGACCTCGTAGCCGGCCATCGTCACCGTCGCCGGGTTGGTCCCGTGCGCGGTGTCGGGAGTCAGGACCTTGGCCCGGTTCTCGCCGCGGTCCTCGTGGAAGGCGCGGGTCAGAAGCACGCCGGCGAGCTCGCCGTGCGATCCGGCCGACGGCTGCAACGACACATGTGGCAGGCCCGCGATCTCCCCGAGCGCGTCCTGCAGCCGCCACATCAGCTCGAGCGCTCCCTGGGCCCGCCGGGGATCCTGGAGCGGGTGCAGCTTTGCGTGGCCGGGCAGCGCCGCGACGCGCTCGTGGAGCTTGGGGTTGTACTTCATCGTGCACGAGCCGAGCGGATAGAAGCCGGTGTCGAGGTCGAAGTTCCGTTTCGAGAGACGGTTGAAGTGGCGCACGATCTCGGGCTCGGCGACCTCCGGAAGCCGCGGCGGCTCGCCGCGGCGCAGCCGCTCCGGCAGCAGCTCCTCGAGCGGGCGCTCCGGCACGTCGAGGACCGGCGCCACGAACGCCCGCCGGCCTGGCTTGGAGCGCTCGTAGATCGTGAGCTCGTCGTCGGCGGCGCGGATCATGCGCGCACCTCGGTCCCGGCCCGCTCGGCCGCGACCGCGCTGGCGATCGCCTCGACCAACCGGTCGATATCGGCTCTCGTCCGCTGCTCGGTGATCGCCACCAGCAGGCCGTCGCCGAGCTCGGGGTACTCGCGGCTGAGCGGATAGCCGGGATTGATGCCCTGCTCGCGGCACCGGGCGATCACCTGCTCCGCCGGCGCCTGCAGGGAGAGCGCGAACTCGCGCACCACCGGCTGCTCGTGCAGCAGCGACACTCCGTCGACCGCTTGCAGGCGCTCGCGCGCATAGGCCGTTCGCTGGAGCATCAGCTCGGCGAGCTCGACGATCCCACGGCGCCCGAGCCAGCTCAGGTAGATCACTCCGGCGAGCGCGTTCAGCGCCTGCGCGGTGCAGATGTTCGAGGTGGCGCGTTCACGGCGGATGTGCTGCTCACGGGTTTGGAGGGTCAGGACGAAGCCGCGCTTGCCCTCCAGATCACGAGTCTCGCCGGCGATCCGACCCGGGATCCGCCGCATCAGCTCCTCCGTCGAGGCGAAGAACCCGAACGAGGGACCGCCGAAATCGAGTCGGTTGCCGAGCGTCTGACCCTCGCCGACGGCGATGTCGACGCCGCACTGGCCCGGGGTCCGAAGCAGCGCCAGGGCCAGCGGATCGCATGAGCAGATGGTGAGCGCCCCGGCCTGGTGGGCCGCCTCCGTGAGGGCGCCGAGGTCCTCGACGGCGCCGAGGAAGTTCGGCTGCTGGATGACGACCGCGCTGATGGCGTCGTCCAGATCGGGTAGCTCAGTCAGGCCGTCCTTCAACGCGGCTTCCACGACCTCCATCCCCCAGCCCCGGGCCAGCGTCGCAAGCGCCTCGCGAGCGTGGGGGTGGACCCCGCGCGAGACCACGAACCGCTCGCGCCCGCGGGCGAGCTTGGCGACGTAGCCCGCGGCGGCGACGGCGCTCGGGCCCTCGTAGACCGAGGCGTTCGAGACCGGGAGACCGGTCAGCTCCGAGATCGCGGTCTGATACTCGAACATGGCCTGAAGGCCGCCCTGGGAAATCTCGGGCTGGTAGGGCGTGTACGGGGTCAGGAACTCCGAGCGCAGGATGATCGAGTCGACCAGCGCGGGGATGTAGTGGTCGTACATGCCCGCCCCCAGGAACGACACCTCGTCATCGGTCGAGACGTTGCGGGCGGCCAGCGCTCGCAGCTCCTCGAACACCTCCTGCTCGGAGAGGCCGTGGGCGAGCGCCAGGGGGCGGTCAAGGCGCAGGTTGTGCGGGATGTCGGCGAACAGCTCATCGATCGAATCCACGCCGATCGCCGCGAGCATCTCCTCGCGGTCGGCGTCGGTGGCAGACGTGTAGCGGGTCACGGCAGCGTGCCCTCGTAGGTTTCGGCGTCCATCAGCGACTCCGCCTCGGAAGGATCGGACAACTTGACCTTGACCAGCCATCCATCGCCATAGGGATCCTCGTTGATCGTTTCGGGGTTTTCCGCGAGCGCTCCGTTGACCTCCACGACCTCGCCCGAGAGCGGCGCGAACACGTCCGAGACCGCTTTCACCGATTCGACTTCGGTGTACGGCTGGTCCTTGCTGACCTGGGCGCCAACCTCGGGCGGGTCGAAGAACACGACCTCGCCGAGCGCGTCCTGCGCGTACCAGGTGATCCCGAACGTGGCGCTGTCGCCCTCCACTCGAGCCCAGTCGTGCTCGGAGTGGTAGAGCAGCTCGTCGGGATAGCTGGCGTCGGCCATTGCTCAGGCTCCTTTTCGCGGTTCGTTTGGCCGGTGTAGCGGCTTGCGCTCGACGATCGCGGGCCGCTTGGTGCCGCGCACATCGATCTCGATCCTCGTCGTCGGCTCGCAGCGGTCGGCGGACACGTATGCCATCCCTATTCCCCGCTCGAGGCAGGGCGAGAACGTGCCGCTGGTCACCTGGCCACCACCGATCACCGGATTGCCCGGACGGGCGATCCCGGGCCCGTCGATCACGAACGGGACCAGCTTCTCCGGGGTCCCGTCGGTGCGTGCCGCGGCGATCGCCTCGGCGCCGATGAAGCCGGTCTGCTCCTTGCAGCACCAGCCCAGTCCGGCCTCGATTGGTCCGCGATCCTCGCTCAGATCGTTCCCGTAGAGGTGAAAGCACACTTCGAGCCTCAGCGTGTCGCGTGCGCCCAGACCGACCGGCGCGGCGCCGGCTTGGAGCAGCGCGTCCCACACCCTGGGTGCGGCGCTGGGATCGAGCAGCAGCTCGACGCCGTCCTCCCCGGTGTAACCGGTGCCGCAGACGAGCGCCGCCACCCCCGCCACAGAGCGGTCGCAGCAGTGCATCCGCGACGGCAGAGCGCCGTCCGTGAGCCCAGTTACCACCGCCCGAGCCCGGGGCCCCTGAACCGCGAGCATCGCGAACGCGGCGCGACGATCGATCACATCGACGTTGAACTGCGCGGCGTGGGCCTGCAGCCAGGCCAGGTCCTTCTCATGGTTGGCGGCGTTGGTCACCGTCAGAAACACCCGTTCCGCGAGCCGGTAGGTGAACAGGTCGTCCAGCACGCCACCGTCCTCGCGGCACATCACGCTGTACTGGGCGCCTCCCTCGGGGATCCTGCGCACGTCGTTTGAGAGCATCCGCTGCAGGAAATCCGCCGCCTCCGGTCCCCTGGTCTCGACCTGGCCCATGTGGGAGACGTCGAACACCCCGACCGTTCGCCTGACCGCCAGGTGCTCCCCGCGGATCCCCGCGTACTGGACCGGCATCTCCCACCCCGCGAACGGCACCAGCTTCGCCCCCGCTGCTCGGTGGCGGTCATAGAGCGAGGTACGCCGCAGGGCGGTTGGAGCGGCTGACGACACACCGCCCAGGCTAGTACACGGGGCGGAATGGTCCACGCATCCGGGCCGCCAAGCGTCGCCGGTGGACGGATGCGGCGGCGTCGCGGACCGCGAGCGCCCGAGGCTGCGAAGGCGTCACGCCCCGCGCCTCGGGACCGCGCATGACTAACGTCCCAAGGCTCTACTGGCGTGCGGCCGCGCGGCCGTGACGCACCGCCGCGATCTGTACGGTGGACTTGTAGATCGACTGGACGACCGAAAACGCCGGCTTGAGGTTGCCCTGGAAATCGACCAGGCCCTTCTGCACGAACGGCGGCGTGCCGCGCGGATCGCCACCGTCCCACCCCGGCCATGCGACGAAGTCCTGGATCAGCCAGTAGATCGCGCCGGACAGCCACGGCTTTGTGGCGAACACGCCGAGGTGGAACGCCGCCGAGTTGGCCTGGAACGCGTAGGTCCCGCGCTCCTCGACAGGGCCGCTGCGGCTGCCGTCGAATCCGAACTCGCTGATGAACAGGGCCTTGGTCGGATAGCACGCGCGGAGGCTGTCGAGGAAGGGGCTGAGCGAGTCGCGATCATCGGTGCCTCCGCCGCCGGCGTCGAACCAGCCGAAGTAGTCGTTGAAGCCGATCAGATCGAGCGGCCCGTAGGCCCGCTGGCAGGGAACTCCCGGCCAGTCGCTGATCGCCATCCCGACCGGCCTGGTCGGGTCGAGCTTGTGAGCGAGCGCGACCGCGCCGGCGATGTAGCTGGCCTCCGAGCCCGGAGCCGGCGTCTTGAGCTCGTTGCCGATGCTCCACAAGAGCACCGACGGGTGGTTCTGATTGGTGAGGATGTTCTCGGTGAGCACCGCGTGGGCGTTGGCCACCCAGGCGGGCTGGTTCAGGTACTGAGCCGAGGTGCGCCACACCGGGATCTCCGACCACAACATGATCCCGTCCTGGTCGGCCATCTCCTGCATCTCGGGGTTCAGCGGATAGTGCTCGCGGATCACGGTCGCGCCGAGCTCCTGGACCCAGCCCATCAGTCGCTGCATCTGGGCTACGTCGAGCGCTGCCCCGGACCCCATGGCCTGCTCGTGCATGTCGACGCCGCGCAGGCTCAGCAGGCGGCCGTTGAGCGTCAGCCGGCCTCCGCTCGTGACCGCGATGCTGCGGACCCCGCTGTAGAGGAAGTAGCTGCCGAGCCGTCGGCCGCGGGCATCGGAGACGGCGAACGTGGCGTCGTATAGGGCGGGATGGCCGGGAGCCCACAGGCGCGGATGCCGAAGCGTTGCCGTGGCCTGCGCGATCCAGCTGGCATGGGGCGCGATCGTCCGCGAGCCGAAGTTCAGCCGGACGCCGCCGTAGCTGCCGCGCAGCGACACCGACTGTGGCGCTGAGGTGACGTTGCGGATGATCGCCTGGTCCTCGATCGTCGCCGAGCAGGTCGGACAGTGGAGGATCGGCCTGACCTGCACCTGGGAGATGTCCACGCGCTGCACCGCGCGGAGGTACACCCCGTCGAGGATCCCTCCATAGTTCCACCACCCGCCGTACTGACTCTTGGGGAGCGTCGTCGGGCTCAGCCGGTTATCGACGCGCACGATCAACCGGTTGACGCCCGGGCGCAGCCCGGTCACATCGAACTCGAACGGCAGGTTGGCGCCGGCGTGGGTGCCGAGCTCGTGGCCGTTGATCCAGACCGTCGCCTGGTAGTTGACCGAGTCGAAGCGAATGACCCAGTGGCGGTCCTTCGACGGCACATAGCGCGAGAAGGCCCCGGCCGGCAGGACGAAGTCCTTGCGGTACCAGCCGACCCACCCGTCCATGCTCAGCGTCGAGAGATCGTTCGCGTTGTAGGAGTTGGGCATCGTGACCGGCGACCAACCGTCGGTCGAGGCCACGTTTCGCCACCAGCCCACCGATTGGCCGAGGTCGGCGAAGTCGGGGCGATACAGCCATTCGCCGCCGAGCTGGAAGCGACCGCTCTGGCCATCGCGATACTGGGCCCCCTTGGTGGGCGGCTGCGGGGCGTAGACGGGGCCCTGAGCCCGGGCCAGCGCGGGTAGCGACAGCGCGAGCGCCGCGCACAGCGCGATCGCGCCGGCCAGCCTGCGGCGTCCCTCAGCGCTGCCCACGCTGTCCCTTTGCTCCCGCCGTGGCCGCGGAGATCCGGATCTTCAGCACCACCGTCGTCTTGTTGCCGGCGCGGTCGGTGGCGGTCACGGTGATCTTGTACCGGCGGGCGGCCGGGTACACGTGGGTCTTGCTCTGCTTGACGGCGCTGCTTGTGCCGTCGCCCCACTTGACCCGAATCTCCTTGATGCCGGATGCCTCGGCGCGCGGGATGCCCACGGCGTCGGTGGAGCGGACGCGCAGCACAAGCCGTGAGCCCACGGTCCGGCGACCGCTCAGCTTGAGGTGAACGCTCGGCGCGATCGTGTCCACGAACACTGTCGCCACCGCGTCCACCTTGGCGAGGCCAGCGGGATTGACCGCCGTGACCTGCCAGCTGCGGCGGCCCTGCCCCAGCTGCTCGGCGGCGGGAATCCGCACCGACGTCGCGGTCGTCTGGGCAACGGGCACGCCGCCGACGCTCACCAGATAGCGCACCGGCCCCCAGAACTCCTCGGACGGCGACCACGAAAGCGTCGGCTCCGTGGTGCGGGCGTAGCGCAAGGCGGTGAGCGCGTGGAAGGCGCCGGGGGGCTCATACAGCTGGGCGGCGACGATCGACCGCGATCCAGCTTGACCCTGGACCCACGCGACTGCCGCATCGGCCTCGATGTCGCCAGCCGCAACCAACCCGTCGGCCGCGTCGGTGGGGCCCAGGTTGGGGGAGGAGAGCACCTGTTCGGGGCCGAAGCTCGTGCCGTCGATGAAGCGCGCACGGATCTCAGGGCTGCCGACGAATGGGTTCTCCTGCCAGGCGATCAGCGACGAGTGGTAGCCGGCCCACGCCGGCGCGGCGAACGGCGCCGAGCTGTTCGGCAGGCTGTCCAGTCGCAAGACGGCTCCGGGACTTTCGTTGTCCAGCAGCTGCATCGCGACCAGCTGGTGGGAGCTGTCGCGCTCGGAGGTCACGAATCCCTGCCCGTACTCGGCCACCTCGACCTGCGGCTGATCGGCGCCCTCCGGTCCGGGGGTCGACAGTCCGTCCGGCTGGAGAACACCGTCGTAGGCCGACCCCTGGAGCCTTTGCATCAACACCCGCGACTGCTGCTGGGCTCCATGGGAGAACACCTCGCGGAAGGCGACCGCGACGTAGGACGAGTCGCCCCCGGTGGCCAGGACCGGATCGGAGCTCGAGACTTCGTTCCAACCGTTCAGCGACGGTGGGTCAGCCTGCTCGAAGACGACGCTCGGCGCGGTCGCCCACACGCGCCGGGTGAAGATGTGGCCCGCCTCGCCCCACGCCACGGTCCCGACGCCGTCCCCGGAGGCGGCGACCGCGGGGCGTCCGGCGCCGGTTCCCGCGTCGTCTGCCGGGACCGCGTCGAGCGGCCCTGATTCGAGAGCCCAGGCGCCAAGGTAGTAGTACGCGCAGCGCACGTCGTGCCCCCCCGCGCCGGTTACGGTGAACGCCAGGTAGGCCTTGCCGAGATTGGTGATCGCGATCGCCGGGTTGCTGGCTCCGGCGGCCAGGGGGATCGGAGCGCTGTAGCCGCTCGCCGTGCTCAGCCGGTCGACCACGTACAGCTCGCCGCCGTTGACGAACGCGACGAGCAACAGCCCGCCGTTGCCCGCGGCGATCACCGGCTGCGATGAGGGACCGGGCAGCCCGGCGTCGACTTGCTCGGGGCCCTGGAAGCTCCGCGCCAGCCGTGAGACGAACACGTGCTGGCTCCCACCGGAATTCTTGAGGTAGACCACGCCGCCGGTGCCGTCGCGCGCGATTGACATCCCTGACAGGGCGACGATGTTCGAGCTCGGTCCGTCCAGGACCGTGGGTGGAGCGGGGCTCGGAGGCTGGGCCTGGACACCGGCGGGAATCGCCGCCGCCAGACTGGATGCAGCAAATATCGCCCCGGCGATCGCCCATCGCGAGGCAAGAGGGACGCGCGGCGACCTACGCATCCGTACGTAGTCCGCTTGCGCCCTGCAGATTACTGTCGGCCGCGAGTTTGACAGACGTAGAACAGCTCAGAGCGGCTGGGGTTGCGCAGTTCGTCTTAACTTCGCGTTGTGAGGCGCCGCCGCGGGCTCGCGCGCGGGTCGAGCGCTTGCTAGCGGTCCTTCAAGAACGACGGGATGTCGATCTCGTCGTCGCGGATCTCCAGCGAGGAGCGCTGGCGCTCGTCCATCGTGACGTCGCGGTCACGGCGCGCGCGGCGAGTCGTCTCGCGGGCCGTGCTCGGCAGCGGGCCGCCATGGTCGAAGCCGGTTGCGATCACGGTCACCCGCACCTCGTCGCTGAGCGAATCGTCGATCACCGCGCCGAAGATGATGTTCGAGTTCTGATCTGCCGCGCTCTGCACGATCTCGGCCGCCTCATTGACCTCGAACAGGCCGAGGTCATGGCCGCCGGTGATGTTCAGCAGGATCCCCATCGCGCCCTCGACCGACTCCTCCAGCAGCGGCGAGGAGATCGCGATCTTCGCCGCCTCGGCGGCGCGATTCTCACCGCTGGCGCTGCCGATCCCCATCAGCGCTGTTCCGGCGTCGTGCATGATCGTCCGCACGTCGGCGAAGTCGAGGTTGATCAGGCCGGGAATCGTGATCAGGTCGGTGATGCCCTGTACCCCTTGGCGCAGCACGTTGTCCGCCTCGCGGAACGCGTCGAGGATCGTGGTGCGCCGCTCGACGATCGCGAGCAGCTTCTCGTTCGGGATCACGATCAGCGTGTCCACGTTCTCGCGCAGCTTCTGGATCCCGTCCTGGGCCTGGCGGGCCCGTTGCGAACCCTCGAAGGCGAATGGCCGGGTGACCACGCCGACGGTCAGGGCGCCGATCTCATTCTTGGCAATCTCCGCGATCACGGGAGCAGCGCCGGTGCCGGTCCCGCCCCCCTCGCCCGCGGTCACGAACACCATGTCGGCGCCCTTCAGCGCCTCCTTGATGTCATCGCGTGACTCGGCCGCCGCGCCCTGTCCAATCTCGGGATTGGCGCCGGCGCCGAGGCCCTTGGTCAGCTCGTGTCCGATGTTGAGCTTGATATCCGCGTCGCACATCGCGAGCGCCTGCGCATCGGTGTTGCAGGCGATGAACTCGACTCCGCGCAGACCGGCGTCGACCATCCGGTTGACCGCGTTGGTGCCACCGCCGCCGACACCGACGACCTTGATCACTGCAAGATAACTGCCGCTTTCCATGATCACCGTCCGACCCTCAAGGTATTCTTGAGTGTTTCTCCTAGATTCGCTCGCAGCGGGAGTTTTGCACGTTATGGCCTGGTGATGCGGGGAGTCAATGGATCTTGGGTGTGCGCAACGCTTGTTGCAGATCGCTCAACTCTCGACGAGGGTCGGAGAGTTGCCGAATTTTCGACATAACCCTCTACCTTAGCTTCAGCCTCCTGTTGACGCCGTGGCGGCGATCGAATTGGAAGGCGGGGTCGTGCTCCCCGACGCCGCGGCCGAGTCGGGGCTCGCTCCCGCGACCGGGCGCTCGGGATCGGTCACATCGATGTACTCGGCGCCATCGGAGCCGCCGTCCGCGATGACCGCCGACGCCGCGCTCCACTTGGCCTCGAGCCGGTTCGCATCGCCGAAGTAGATGCTCGGTCCGTTCCGGAACCGGGCGACCAGCCCGTGGACGGGAGTCGAGCTTGCCTGGCTCAGGTGCGAGAGCAGCTGGTAGGGGGCGGCCGCGAGCAGCGCCACGACCTGCAGCGCGCCGTGATCGGTGATCCGGGTTGCACCTGGCAGTGACCCGAGCGCGATCGCGGGCAACTGCGGGATCGGGCCGGCATCGTGCAGAAGCGTGCCGTCGCTGGCCACGGCGATCGGGCGGCCGCCGATCATGATCTCTCCGACTGGGATCTCCTCGATCACCCGGATGCGCATGCCGTGCGGAAACTGGGTGCTGACCCGCAGCGACTTGACGACCGGATACGGAGCGACCGCCGTGTTGAGCGCGCCCAGCTTCACGTCGAGGGTGGTCATGTTGCGCGCCGCGAGCATCAGCGCCGTGCGGATCCGGCCGCCATCGGGACCGCTCTCGCCGGTGACCGTGACGCGTCGCACCGCCACCAGCGAGGAATCGCGCAGCCACAGCCACGCGCCGGCCAGCACCGCCAGCATCAGCGCCACGGCGATCAGCAGCCGGGGCCCTGGCCGCCGGATCGGCCGGCGGCGGAGCCCCCGCCGGCGCTCGGCGTTCATTCCCGCTTCCAATCGGCCGGGAACGCGATCGGGCCCAACGCCTGAACCTCGGCCTCGAGCTCGAGCCCGAACCGCTCTTTGACCCGCCGCCGCCCTTCGGCCATCAGCGCGATCACGTCGGCGGTGGTTGCGGCGCCGTGGTTCTCGATGAAGTTCGCGTGCTTGGCGGAGAAGCTCGCGCCGCCGATGCGAAGGCCCCGGCAGCCGGCCTCGTCGAGCAGCTGGCCGGCGGTACGGCCCTTCGCACGCGGGTCACGAGGGTTCTTGAACGTCGATCCGAATGTCTTTATCCCAGACGGCTGCGCCGCCTTGCGGCGCGAGCGCATGTCCGCGATCGTCGCCTTGACCTCCCCCGGGGCCGCCGCAGCGAGCGTGAACGAGGCGAGAGCGACCACCTCTCCGGAGCCGAGGTTCGAGCGCCGGTACTCGAACGCGAACGAATCGGGGCCGCGGCGCTCGGTCCCGCCGGCACCGACGACGTCCACCCACTCGAGCACCCGCGCGAGCTCGCCGCCGTAGGCGTTGGCGTTCATTCGCACCGCGCCCCCGACCGTCCCGGGAATGTTGACCCCGAACTCGATCCCGGCGAGCCCCGCCTGAGCCGCGCGGGCGGAGACGGCGGGCAGACGCGCGCCACCCCCGCATCGAATGCGGGTGCCGTTGATCTCGATCTTGGCCAGTTCCTTGTCCAGTTTCACGACCAGTCCCCGAACGCCCGCGTCCGCTATCAGCAGGTTCGACCCGGACCCGACGACCCCTACCTCGATCCTCTCTGCCGCGGCCCAGGCCAGCAACTGCTCGAGCTCCTCGATCGCGCCCACGCGGGCGAAGAACTCCGCCGATCCGCCGGTGCGGATCGTGGTCAGACGCGAGAGCGGATACTCGCGCTGCAGCCCGGCGGGAGGAGCAGCCATCAACGGCAGGGTAAAGCGGGGTGCGGCGGGTGAGCGGGCACGGCCCGCCGCCCGCCGCCGTGCGGCCGCGACGCTGGGCCGGCGCGGAGCCAACGCTAGGCCACGATGCTCCGTCCCAGGGCGTCGATGTTGCCCGCTCCCATCATCAGGCAGAGATCGCCCCCGCCTAGCGTCATCCCCAGGAAGCGCCGCGCGTCCTCGAAGCTCGGAAGCCACGCGACGGGCCGTCCGCGCGCGGCATCGGCCGCCGCCGCCGCGACCAGCCGGCCCTCGACACCGGGAAAGTCCTCGCTGCGCTCTCGGGCCGGGTAGACGCCCAGCACCGCGGCCACATCCGCCGCCGCCAGGGCATGGCCGAATTCACGCCACAGCGCCTTCGTCCGCGAGTACAGATGCGGCTGAAAGACCGCGACCACTCGCCGGGGCCGGATCGTCCGCGCCGCCGCGATCGCGGCTGCCACCTCGGTCGGATGGTGGGCGTAGTCGTCGTAGAGCGAGGCTCCTGCCGCCGTCCGGCCGAGCAGTTCGAACCGTCGACGCGCGCCGCGAAAGCTTCGAAGGGCTTGCGTCGCGCCGGCGGGAGCGGCGCCGGCGAGTGCCCCAGCGCTCAGCGCCCCGGCCGCGTTGATCGCGTTGTGAGCGCCCGGAACCGACAGCAGCACCTCGATCCCGCGCCAGCGGAAGCGCGAACCGCCCGGCTCGAGCACCGGGTCCGGGGCGTCGTAGGTGACGGCGCCCGGCGGGCACAGGGACCGCAGCTCCGGCCGGTCCCAGACGACCGCGCGCTCGCCCGCGCGCGCCATGAACGTACGGAACGTCTGCTCGAGCTGGAGCCGCGAGGAATAGGTCGCGTGATGGTCGAGCTCGGCGTTGGTGAGCACCGCGATCTCGGGCTGGAGCTTGAGCAGCGAGCGGTCTGACTCGTCCGCCTCGATCACGATCCATTCACCTGCCCCCCAGCCGGCATTCGCCCCCGTGCAGCGAAGCTCGCCGCCGACCACGTAGCACGGATCGAGCCCGCACCTGCGCAGCAGGTGAACGATCATCGCGGCCGTCGTCGTCTTGCCGTGCGTTCCGGTCACGGCGAGACAGCGGCGCAACGAGGCCAGTTGCGCGAGCAGGTCAGCGCGGTGAAGCTCGCGCCCCGCCGCCGCCTCGCGTTCGGGATTCATCGGCGGCACGGCGGTCGAATAGACGACTTCGGCGCCGTCGGGTACGTTCGCGGCGGCGTGCCCAAGCGTCGGCTCGATCCCGTGCTCGCGCAGCCGCTCGGTATAGGAGGACTCGGCCCGGTCCGAACCGGTCACCTGCGCGCCAAGCGCTCTGGCCACAATCGCCAGCCCGCTCATGCCAGCGCCGCCGATGCCGACAAAGTGGAGGCGGCGCGATGACCAATCGTCGTTCACCAGCGCACCGAATGGAAGATAAGTTGCGTCTCAGGGTCAGTTCTGACGCGACGAGGCTATCGACCGGCGCAGCGGACGCGCTGGGCCCCCAAGCTCTGCTATCACTTCGGGCCGATGCCCAGGGGTCGCTGCATCTGGGTCCCGGGGTTCTTGATCCTGGGGGTCTTGTTGGCGTTCGGCGGGGCAACCGCGGTCGGCCATTCGGTGCGCGCCCGGGCCGCATCCTCCTACGTCTGCAGGGACCCGCACTCGTGGACCCGTGATCCGTCCAATCCGCTGGCGCTGCCCTACCCTCCCGGTCCCGATCCGCTGAACGGGGCGAGCTTCTTCGTCGACGGGCCGGCGCACGGCGCTGCGGCGGGGGCGATCGCGAGCCTGCTGGGGCTGGACCCGAAGAGCTTTCCGGATGACTATTCCTGGGCCGAGTTCAAGCAGGAGCTCGATCTCGGCCGCTACCACCAGCGGATCAGCCACGACCCGGCGCTCGCCTACAAGATCGACAACCTCGAGAAGATCGCCTCCGAGCCGGAGTCGCAGCGGCTGAGCGCGTTCTCGGGAGGTGGCGCGCCGGCCGGGATCTACAGCCAGACGATCAAGATCCTCTGCCACAACCTGACCGCGGATCCTGGATCGATTCCGATCCTCAACACCTACTTCCTGCACGGGGCCGTCGGCGGCTGCGCGACCCCGGGCCAGCTTGCTGGCGCCGGGCCGCTGTTCAGAGCCCGGGTCGACGCGTTCGCCCGGGGCATCGCCAACCGTCCGGCCATCGTTCTGCTGGAGCTCGACGGGATCGGTTCCTCGTCGTGCTTCCAGAGAACGGGTGCGCTGAGCCTGTATGAGGGAGACCTCCGCTACGAGGCCGCGAAGATCTCCTCGCTTCCGCACACCGTCGTCTACCTCGAAGCCGGCTACTCCGACGCAAACGGCCCCGGCTACACCGCGCGGGTGCTGAACGGCGCCGGGGTAGGCATGGTCCGCGGCTTCTGGACCAACGACACCCATATGAACTGGACGATCAACGAGATCAAGTGGGGCAACCGGATCTCGCGGCTGACCCACGGCGCGCATTTCGTCGTCAACACCGCCCAGAACGGCAACGGGCCAAAGCGCAACCCGCATCCCGTGACCCAAGGCAACGAGGACCTGTGCAACCCACCGGATAGGGCGGTGGGGCCACAGCCCACCACCGAGACGGGCTTCGCCAAGGTGGACGCGTTCCTGTGGAGCTCGCCACCTGGCAACAGCAGCGGTTCCTGCAATGGAGGACCCGCTTCGGGGACCTTCTGGGTCGCCCGAGCGATCGACCTGGCCGCCCACGCGAACGGCCGGCTGGGCCCGCGGTACCCGAGCGAGCCGTATTAACCCGGTGGGGAAGAGAGGGCGCGCTTGCGCGCGCCCCCCTAATACGTTTCCTCAGCGGGCGCGGCGAGGGCTCGCGGCGTCCGGGCCACCGCCAGCAGCTCGCCGGCGATCTCCCGCGCCGCCTCGGGTCTCGCCAGCCCCGCCGAAGCGCGCGCCATCGTGGCCAGCCTGACGCGATCGGCGAGCAGACGGCCCACCTCTTGGGCCAGCCGGGGCCCCGTCAGCTCAGCGTCGTCGATCACGATTGCCGCCCCCGCGGCGGCCATGAACGAGGCGTTGGCCGACTGGTGATCCGCGGTGGCATACGGATAGGGCACGAGCACCGCAGGCCGTCCCGCGGCCGCAATCTCGAAGATCGAGCCGCCCGAGCGGGCCACCACCAGGTCGCTGGCGAGCAGCGCCTCCCCGAAGTTCGGGATATAGCCGCGCAGGTCGTAGTGCGGGCCGGGCGAGCGCAGCTCGGCGAGGTCACGCTCGCCGGCCGCGTGCAGAACCCTGAAGCGAGCGCCGGCGAACGCCTCGAGCGCGGCGCGGTTGATCGAGAGGGCCCCCTGCGAGCCGCCGAATACGAGCACGCACATCTCCCGGGGGGCGATCCCAAACCGCGCCCGGGCGAGGTCGCGGTCGGTGGCGGCCGCCGGCACCGGGCGTCCGGTGATGCGGTAGCGCGGTCCCTCGCGGCCGGCGATCGGGAACGCCAGGCAGACCCGACGCGCCAGCGGAGCCAGCAGGCGATTGGTGAGGCCGAGATGACTGTCGGCCTCCATCAGGACCAGCGGCAGACGACGCACCACGGCCGCGAGACCGACCGGACCGGCTACGTAACCGCCGGCGCCGAGCGCCGCGGCAGGATCCACTTCGCCCACGATGCGCAGTGCGGCGAGCACAGCGCCGGCATCGATCGCGGCGGCCCGGGCCGCCTTCGCGAGCGCTCTGCGGTGCAGCGGCTCGACGCGGAGGCGATGGAGCTCATAACCGGCCGCGGGCACGAGCTCGAGCTCCGCCCGCTCGCCGCCGATGAATGAGACCTCGGCGCCCTCAGCCCGGAGCGCGTCCGCGACCGCCAGCGCGGGCACGACGTGTCCGGCGGTCCCTCCGGCGCCGATCACGATCCGCGGACCGCTCACGGTTTCGACTGGACCCACCCACGACCTGCAGCCGCCGGGCACCGGGGCGCGAGATGTTCAGCAGCAGCCCGACCGAGGCGAGCATCACGCACAGGTTGGTCGGGGCGTAGGAGATGAACGGCAGCGGCACGCCGGTCAGGGGCGCCAGCCCTAGGACCACGAAGATGTTGAGGATGCCCTGGCAAAGGATCAGCGAGGTGAGCCCGGTCGCGAGCAGCTTGGCATACCGGTCCACGGCTCGGCGTGCGGTCCGCAATCCGGCGTACGCGATCATCCCGTAGAGGAAGACCACGCCGAAGATTCCGAGCACGCCGAGCTCCTCGCCGATGACCGCGAGGATGAAGTCGGTCTGGGCTTCGGGGAGATAGAAGATCTTCTGCACCGAGCGGCCCAACCCGACTCCGAGCAGCCCACCGGAGCCGAGCGCGATCTGACCCTGGACCGCCTGGAATCCGGCCGTCGATTTCGAGGACCACGGGTGCAGAAACGCGGTCAGCCTGGCTTGCTGGTAGGGCTGGAGCATCACCAGCGCCATGACCAGCACGGCCGCCAGCAGCGCCAGCAGCGCGAGCTTGCGCATCGGCAACCCGGCGGCGATCAGCAGGGTGGTGATCGAGAACACGATCACGAGCGCGGTGCCCAGATCGGGCTCGACGATGATCAGCACGCAGGCAGGACCGGCGATCACCGCAATCGGAGCGATCGCCTGACGCAGGTCCCGCATCCGCTTGGGGTGATCGGCGAGGTAACGCGCAACGTAGAGGACGATCGCCAGCTTCATCAGCTCCGACGGCTGGAACTGGATCGGGCCGGCGCTGAACCACCGGCGCGCGCCGTTGACCTGCACCCCGAAGCCCGGCACCAGCACGAGCACCAGCAGCACGAGCGAGCCGAGCAGCAGCAGGTTGACGAGCC
Organism: uncultured Solirubrobacterales bacterium; assembly: GCA_963767695.1. GTDB lineage: Bacteria > Actinomycetota > Thermoleophilia > Solirubrobacterales > Solirubrobacteraceae > Palsa-465. The sequence continues at coordinate 140,337 of CAVYFE010000004.1, read as the reverse complement.
GCCGGTCAAGCAGCGCGAGTCCGCGCCGCTCCAGGAGATGCATCACGGCCAGCCCGATCGATCCGAAGACCAGGTAGCGGACAAACTCGCCGGTCCCGTTCCCCCTCCCGTTCAACACTCCGAGCGGCGAGGAGGCGCTATACACCATCACCGCGCCGAACGCCAGCAGGCACAGCGTCGCGGTCATCAGGATCCGGTGCTCGAGCGGCGGCGGCACGTGCCGGGCGGGAGCGCGGGTTCGCTTGGCGGACGGCTGCCCCTCCGCCGCGCGTCGCTGCCGAGAGGCGGCCGAGGCGGCTGCCATCAGGAGCTTGCCGGCGTCATCCCGCCCTCACCAGGCGGCGGAAATGCTCCCCGCGCGCCTCGAAGTCCGGGTACTGGTCGTAGCTCGCACAGGCCGGCGAGAGCAGGATCACCTCGCTGGCGACCGCGAGGCCCCGCGCTCGCGCCACCGCACCCTCCAACTCGTGCTCACGGTAAATCGGCACCCCGCAGTCAGCCAGCGCCACCGCGACCTCCTCCTCGGCCTCGCCGATCAGATACACCGCCCGGCAGCGCTCCGCTACCGGCGGCGCCAGCGGTGCGAAGTCCTGCCGCTTGCCCTGGCCACCGGCAATGAGGTGCACCCCTCCGGGATAGGCTCGCAGCGCGACGACCGTGCTGGCGACATTCGTCGCCTTGGAGTCGTTGACGTAGGCGACGCCGTTCTCGACCGCCACCAGCTCGAGGCGATGGGCGACCCCCTCGAACGTCCGCAGACCAGCTGACACGGCCTCCGGCTCGATCCCGCGGGCCAGGCACGCTGCGGCGGCCGCCATCGCGTTCTGGCGGTTGTGATCGCCGGGGAGAGCCAGCTCCGAGCTCGCCAGCAATGGTTCCCCGTCCCACCACAGGTATCCGGCGCGGTCGGCGAGCTCAGCCTCCGGGCCGCTTCCGAACAGCACCCGGCGCGCGCAGCCGCCGACGTCCTCCACGTCCAGGTCATCGGCCACCACCGCGAGGTCATAGTTGCCCTGATTGACGAACACCCGCAGCTTTGCGGCGACGTAGTCCTCGTAGCCGGCGTGACGATCGAGGTGATCGGGCGCCAGGTTCAGAAGCACGGCCGCCCGTGGCGCGAAGTACTCGGTGTCCTCGAGCTGGAACGAAGACGCTTCACAGACCACCGTCGCCTCCTCGCCGAGCTTGCCGACCAGCGATGACAGCGGCGTGCCGACGTTCCCGGCGACCGCCACCGGTTCGCCGGCCTCCCGATGGATGTGGCCGATCCACTCGGTCGTCGTGGTCTTGCCGTTGGTCCCGGTCACCGCGATGAACTCGTTTCCGAGCAGCCGCCAGGCCACCTCGAGCTCGCCCAGCACGGGCAGGCGACGCTCACGGGCAGCGCGGACCGCGGGCGCTTGCTGGGGTACGCCGGGACTCTTGATGAGCGTCCCGGCGCGGGCGGCAAAGACGTCGCCTGACGCATCCAGGTGGACTTCGACGCCGGCCCGCGAAAGCCTTCTCGCTGCTGCCCGGAGCCGTTCGTCCTGCGCGGAGCCCGAGTCGCAGCCGATCACCTCGTGGCCGAGAGCGCGCAGCGCGAGCGCGGCAGCGATCCCCGACCGGGCCAAGCCGATGACCAGATACGGCGCCGGCGGCAGCGGCGGCCGAGGCCTATCCACGGATGCTCAGCTGGTACACCGTGAAGCCGATCGCACCGCACGCCGCGGCGACGATCCAGAAGCGCAGGATGATCTTGGTCTCTGACCACGCCTGCAGCTCGAAGTGATGGTGGATCGGGGCCATCAGGAACACCCGCTTGCGGAACGTCTGGAAGGCGAAAACCTGAATCACCACCGACAGCGCCTCGATCACGAAGATCCCGCCGAGCAAGATCAGCAGCACCTCGGTCCTCGTCATGATCGCCAGGCCGGCGATCGCCCCGCCCAGTGCCAGCGAACCGGTATCCCCCATGAAGATGCTGGCCGGGAAGCTGTTGAACCACAGAAACCCGATGCAGGCCCCCACCAGGCACGCCGCCAGCATCGTCAGATCGTGGTCGCCGGGGGTGATGAACGTGATTCCGATGTAGGCCAGCAGCACGATCGCCGCGCATCCGGCCGCGAGACCGTCGAGGCCATCGGTGAGGTTCACCCCGCTCGTCGTTCCCGCCACCACGAGGTAGATGAACACCGGGTACAGCGGACCGAGATCGACGTTGACGTCGACGGGCAACAGCCGGACGGCCGGCTGGAGGTGAACTTTCTGGGTCGCCACCCACCACAGCCCGAGCGAGATCGCGATCGTCACGATCAGCTTGGTCCGCGCGCGGAGCCCCAGCGAGCGGCGCCGGACGATCTTGGTGTAGTCGTCGGCGAACCCGAGCAGCGCGCACGCGATCGCCCCCCCGAGCACTCCCAGTGACTTCCAGTCGCGGGTCGAGAGGATCAGGAACGGGATCGCGAACGCGAGGAGGATCATGATCCCGCCCATCGTCGGCGTTCCGGCCTTGGTCTGGTGGCCCTGCGGGCCCTCTTCGCGGATGTTCTGCCCGAACTCGCGATGGCGCAGGAACTCGATGAACTTCGGGCTCAGGAACAGGCACATCAGCAGGGCCGAGGTGCCGGCGATCAGGATCCGGCCAGAGACCGAGCCCATCAGCGATCGGCCCCCGCACCAAGCGTCGCGCACACCAGCTCGAGGCCGACTCCCCGGGAGGCCTTGATCAGGATCATGTCGCCCTCCTGGAGCAGATCGGCGGTGAGCGCGGCTGCCTCGCCGGCGTCCGCAACGCTGTGAACCTCGCCCTCGAAACCATCGCCCATGGCCGCCGCCAAGGGCCCCACCGTGACCAGCAGATCGACTCCCGCGCGGTTTGCGTGCTGACCGATCTCGACGTGGTAGCTGCGTTCATCGGGGCCCAGCTCGAGCATGTCGCCGAGGATCGCCACGCGCCGGCCGCCACCGCCCCCGTTGGCGCTCGCAGCCAGATCGTCGAGGGCGGCGCGCATCGAGACCGGGTTGGCGTTGTAGCAATCGTCGATCACCGTCACCCCGGTGGGGAGCGTGGTCCGCTGGCCCCGCCCCGGTGAGAGCACCGGCGCCACCCGCCCGTCCGGGGTCACCCCGATCGCCTTCGCCGCCGCCACGGCAGCGAGCAGATCGGTCCGCAGATGCGCCTGGGTGAACGGCACCTCGAGCCCGATCGTCTCCCCCCGGTGCTCGATCGTGACTCGTCCCCCGTCGACGTTCGCCAGTCGCACGTCGCCGCGCCGGCCGAACGTGACGATCTCTATGTCAGCTCGCAGGTGCGGCTCGAGTAGCGGCTCGCCCGCCGGTATCACCGCGGTTCCGCCCGGTGCGAGGGCGACGATCAGCTCGGCCTTGGCGGCCGCGATCGCCTCGATCGTGCCCAGCAGCTCCAGATGGACCGGGCCCACGCTGACGATCACGCCGACCTCCGGCTCGGCCACGGCGGCCAGCTGCGCGATCTGCCCGGCGCCCCGCATCGCCATCTCCAGCACCAGCACCTCGGTCCCTTCCGGAGCGGCCAAGATCTCGAGCGGCAATCCGATCTCGGTGTTGAAATTCGCGCGGGACGCGACCGTGCGGCGGTGCGGAGCCAGGACCGTGAGCAGCAGCTCCTTGGTCGTCGTCTTGCCGGTGGAGCCCGTCACCCCGATGACCTTCGCCCCGAGGTGCCGCCGCCAGCTCCTCGCCAGGTTGTGCAGCGCGCCGAGCGGATCCTCCGCGGCAAGCAGGACCCCCGGCGGGGCGCATTGCGCTGCCTGGGCGTGATCGGGGCTGACCAGCACTCCCCACGCCCCCGCCGCCAATGCCTGGGCGGCGAACCCGCCGCCGTCGGCGTGCTCGCCCTTGAGGCCGACGAACAGGGTTCCCGGCTCGGCCTGGCGCGAGTCGATCACGACGCGCTCGGGGCCGGCGCTCGTCGGCGCCGGGGCGATCAGCCGAGCGCTCGCCGCGCTCGCCACCTCGTGCGGCGTCCAAGGTCTCACTGCAGCCGGGCGCCGGCGTTCACAGGCACGCCTCTCAGGATCTCACGCGCGACGGTCACATCGTCGAACGGCAGCTTGCGTCCCGCCTCGAACTCCTGACCCTGCTCATGGCCCTTGCCGGCGATCACGACCACGTCGCCGGGCTCGGCTCCGGTGATCGCCACCGCGATCGCGGCGCGCCGATCGGCGTTGTGCTCGACGCGATCGGAGTCGCCCGCGCCCGCGAGGATCTGCTCGATGATCGCCTCGGGATCCTCCGAGCGGGGATTGTCGGAGGTGATGATGATCCTGTCGGCCAGCCGTTGGGCGATCTCCCCCATCAGCGGTCGCTTGCCGCGGTCGCGATCGCCGCCGGCGCCGAATACCACGTGCAGGCGTCTGTCGGTGAGGTTGCGGGCCGCGCCCAGGACGTTCTCCAGGGAGTCCGGGGTGTGCGCGTAGTCGACGACGACGGCGAACGGCTGGCCCTCATCGACGGTCTGGAACCGCCCGGGGACCTGGCCGGCCCGCGCGACGGCATGGGCGGCGGTCTCGGCGGGGACCCCGAGGGCGCTTGCGGCGGCGAACGCGCCGAGCACGTTGTAGACGTTGAAGCGGCCTCTGAGCGGCGAGCTCAGCTCGACTTCACCGTCGGGCGTTTGGGCGGTGAAACGAGCGCCGGTGAGGTTCGTGTCGACGTGTATGGCCCGGTATGTGGCGTCCCGGCGGTTCAGCGCGAAGGTGATCGGGTCGGCCAGTTCTGCCGCCAGTCGCGCGCCGTAGGGATCATCGAGGTTGACGATCGCGTGCCTGGTGTCGGCGTCGGTGAACAGCCGCCGCTTGGCGTTGAAGTACTCCTCCATCGTCGGATGGAAATCGAGGTGGTCCTGGGTGAGGTTGGTGAACATCGCCGCCGCGAAGTGGATCGAGTCGGCGCGGTGCAGCTCCAGCGCGTGCGAGGAGACCTCCATCGCGCAGGCCTCATCGCCTTGGTCGAGCATCTCCTTGAAGGTCCGCTGCAGGTCGATCGCTTCAGGCGTGGTCCGGATCACCTGGTGCTGCTTGCCGCCGATGACCGATTTCACCGTGCCGAGCAGGCCGGTCTGCCGACCGTCGGCCTCCAGCAGCGCCCGGATCAGGAACGCGGTCGTGGTCTTGCCGTTGGTGCCGGTGACTCCGACCGTCTGGAGCCGATTCGTGGGATCGCCTTGGAAGCGGGCCGCTGCCGGCGCCATGGCCCGGCGGACCGACTCGACCTGAATCTCGTGGACTCGCGTGCCGAGCGGGCGCTCGACGACCAGCGCCACGGCGCCGCGGGCGATCGCCTCGGGCGCGAACTCGTGCCCGTCGCGGGTGAAGCCGGGGACGCAGAAGAACAGGGTGCCCGGGGTTACGGCTCCGGTGTCGTAGGCGAGCGCGGTTATCTCGAGGCGCCTGGCCTCGGGTGGGGCATCCGGGAGCACATCCTGCAAGAGCATCGGCGGACAGGGTACTTCCGCGAGCGGAGACCCTGTCGGACAGGCGCAGCGGCCGTCGGTCTGTCTATCTTGAGCACGATGTCGGGCCGGTATGACACCGCCGTGGTCGGCGCGGGGATTCTCGGACTGGCCGTCGCCCGGGAGCTGCTCGCGCGCCGCCCGCACTCTCGGGTCCTCGTCATCGACGCCGCCGGCCGGGTCGCCGCGCATCAAAGCAGCCACAACAGCGGCGTGATCCATGCCGGGGTGTACTACGCGCCGGGTTCGCTCAAGGCTCGGTTGTGCGTGGAGGGCGCCGCCCGCATGTACAAGTACTGCGAGGAGAAGGCCATTCCCCACGCGCGGATCGGCAAGCTGATCATCGCCACTGACGCCCGGGAAATCAAAGGCCTCGACGAGCTGGAGCGACGGGCACGAGCCAACGCCGTCCCCGACCTGCGCAGGCTTGCCGGCGCGCAGATTCACGACATCGAGCCGCACGCGACGGGCGTGGCGGCGCTTCACTCACCGCATACCGGAATCGTCGACTTCGCGACCGCCTGCCAGCACCTGGCCACCGACATGCGAGCGGCCGGGGGGGAGCTGCGGCTCGGCTGGAGGGTCGATGGAGTCGACGCTGACAGCCGCGGCATTCGGCTCCACGGGCCCGCTGGGGACGCAGTGGAGGCCTCGGGTGCGGTGTTCTGCGCCGGCTTGCGCTCAGACCGGCTGGCCGTGCGGGCCGGCGCTTCGCCGGACCCACGGATCGTGCCGTTCCGAGGGGGCTACCTGAAGTTGCGTCCCGGCCGCCGCGAGCTCGTCCGCGGGCTGATCTACCCGGTTCCCGATCCCGCGCTTCCGTTCCTCGGCGTGCACCTGACGCCGCGTGTTGACGGCGAGGTGCTGCTCGGCCCCTCGGCGCTGCTCGTCGCCTCGCGCCAGGCTTACCGTCCGTGGACGGTGTCCGCATCGGACGTGCGCGACACGCTCACGTGGCCGGGCAGCTGGCGGATGGCCGCGCGCTGGTGGCGGACCGGGCTGCAGGAGATTCATCTGGCCGCAAGTCGGCGAGCGTTTGCCGAGCATGCCGCCAGGTACGTGCCAGGACTCGGGGCTGCTGACCTTGACCGGGCGTTCGGCGGGATCCGCGCGCAGGCCGTTGGCCGCGACGGAAGGCTGATCGACGATTTCGTGCTCTCCTACACCGAACACGCCGTGCACGTCCGCAACGCGCCCTCGCCGGCGGCGACTTCGTCGCTGGCGCTGGCCGAGCACATCGTTGACGCCGTGGAGCGGCAGCTCGAGTGGCAGCCCACATTGCCGCCGACCCGAGGCGCGGGGCGCGGCTAGCCCGACCCGAACCCCCGCCGCCCATTGACAAGTTCCCGGCGTTCCAGCACCCGGTCCACGAGCCCGTACGCGAGGGCCTCCTCGCCGGTGAAGTACCGGTCACGTTCCATGTCGGCATGGACGCGCTCGATCGACTGGCCGGTGTGCTTGGCGTAGATCTCATCGATCCGCGCCCGGAGCGCGAGCACCTCCCGGGCGTGAATCTCGATGTCCGAGGACTGCCCCTCGAAGCCCCCCGAGGGCTGGTGGATCAGGATCCGGCTGTTCGGGAGCGCCATCCGCTTGCCGGGCGCGCCGCCGACGAGCAGCAGCGACCCCATCGACATCGCGATCCCGTAGCAGATCGTCTGCACGTCGGGTCGGATGAACTGCATCGTGTCGTAGATCGCCAGGCCGGCGTAGATCGAGCCGCCCGGGGAGTTGATGTAGAGGTGGATGTCCTTGTCGGGGTCGTCTGACTCGAGATGGACGAGCTGGGCGACGATGAGGTTCGCGGTCTCCTCATCGACCTGACCGCCGAGGAACACGACACGATCGTTGAGCAGGCGTGAGTAGATGTCGAACGAGCGCTCTCCGCGTGCGGTCTGCTCGACGACCATCGGCACGAGTGGCATGAGACCTCCTGGGGTGCTAAGGTGCAACCGACTGGTTGCGTGACCATAGCAGATGCGCAACCCAAGGGTTGCACCTGAGTCTCTGAAGGAGGCGCCGTGTCCGAGAAGGTCGAGCGGGAGGTGGTGGTCCAGGCCCCGGCCCGGGAGGTCTGGGAGGCGGTAACGAGCGACGGCTGGCTCGCGGAGGAGGTTGTGCTTGACCTGCGGCCAGGAGGCGATGCCTGCTTTCGCTCGGGCGAGGAGATCAAGGCGGGCTGGGTGGAGGACGTGCACGCGCCCGAGCGGCTCGTCTTCTGGTGGGGCAGCGACGACGAGCCCGCCACCCGCGTCGAGCTGCGGCTGACGCCGGAGGACGAACGGACGGTGCTGCGCGTCGTGGAAACGCGACCATTGGAGCTGCTCGATCTCGTCGGGACGCCTCTGCGTCGGGCCGGCGGGGGCACGACCTTCGGTCCGGCGCTCGTGGCTGCCTGACCGTGCCCGGCCAACTCGATCAAGCCGGGGCGGTGTTCGGGGCCCTGTCCGATCCGACGCGCCGGGCGCTCTTGTCGGCGATCGCCGGACAGCGCTACGCAACCGCCACCGAGCTGGCCGCGGGCCTTCCGATCTCCCGGCAGGCTGTCCTCAAGCACCTGGGGGCGTTGACCGATGCCGGCCTGCTCGGCCGCGAGCGCTCCGGCCGTGAGGTGCGCTACCGGGTCACGCCGGCGCCGCTGTCGGAGGCGGTTTCGTGGATGGCGGACGTCGGCAGCCAGTGGGACGATCGGCTCGCGGCGCTGAAACGCCAGCTGGGGTGAGTTTCTCCGCCGGCGGCCCGCGGCCCCTCCGCGCGGGTGTGTCTCTTCGCCGGCGGCCCAGCCTCTCAGCGGGGTGAGATCCCGAGGTACGGTACCGCCCAGCCGACGATCTTCTGGAAGGCGGGAGCCGCTACCGCCCCGCCGAAGATCGCCCCCTGGGGGCGATCGACCATCACCGCGACCAGCAGCTGGGGATGGCTCGCTGGGACGAAGCCGATGAACGAAGCGGCGTAGGCCGAGCTCGAATACTGGCCGTTGATGACCTCGTTCGCGGTCCCGGTCTTGCCCGCGAGGTCATAGCCGGGGATCGCGGCGCCCGATGCTGTGCCGCCGTCGGCGAACACGCCGCGCAGCATGTTGCGCAGCTGGCTCGCGGCCATCGGCGAGATAATCCGGTGACCGGCCGGCAGCTTGGTCGGCTTCCCGCCGATCGACTGGACGATGTGTGGCGGCCGGAGGATCCCTCCGTTGGCGATGGCCGAGTAGGCGGTGGCCATCTGGATCGGGGTAACCGACTCGCCCTGCCCCATCGGCAAGTTCCCCATCGAGGAGCCCGAGTACTGCCAGTGGTGCAGGACGATCCCCTGCTCTTCACCCGGAAGGTCGACGCCGGTCAGGGCACCGAAACCGAACCGGTGGACCCAATAGTCGAACCGGCTGGCGCCCAGCCTCATGCCGATCTCATCGGCGCCGATGTTGCTCGAGACCCGCAGGATGCTCGCGACCGACAGCATCTCGTAGCCGTGGCTCTCGGCGTCGTGAATCTGGCGGTCAGCGACCTGCAGCACCGGCGGAACGTCGAACTCGCTGCCCGGCGTGACGAGGCCGTCCTGGAGGGCGCCGGCGACGGTGATCGCCTTGAACGTCGAACCCGGTTCGTAGTTGAAGCTCACAGCCCGATCCTCGGTCGCGTACGAGGGCGCCGCGGCGACGTCGTTTGCATCGACCCGTGGCCAGTTGGCAAGCGCCAAGATCGATCCGGTATTCGGATCCATCACGATCGCGGTCGCGCCCCGAGGTGAATACTGCGCGCCCACCCCCGACAGGACCTGCTCCACCTCGTCCTGGAGCGCCGCGTCGATCGTCAGCGTGATCGTCCTGCCGGCCCGTGTGGGGCGCACCTCGTCGATCGAAATCGGCTGTCCGATCGCATCGCTGACGATCTTGCGCACACCGTCCTTACCGCGCAGGGCGCTGTTGTAGAGGTACTCGATCCCGCTCAAACCGCGGTCGTCCCAGCCGACCGTCCCCAGCACCTGAGACGCGGCCCACGCGCGCGGATAGACCCTGGTCACCTCCGGGATCAGGGTGATGCCGTCGAGGTGCAGATCCTGGATCGCGGCAGCGCGGTCGCCCGGCAGCAGATGGACGAGATAGACAAAGCCCGTATGGGGCTTCGTCAAATCGCCGAGCACGGTCCCCAGCGGCACCCCCAGCAGCGGGGCGAGCTTGCGGGCGTCGGCGGCCGGATCCTTGATCAGGAACGGATCGGCCGCGATGTCGTCCGCCGACTCGCTGATGGCGAGCTCGACGCCGTTGCGATCGGTGATCGTGCCTCGCTCGGCCGGGATCGTCGACGTGGTCACCTGCTGCGTGAGAGCGGCTCGACGAAGCGTGGGAGCACGAACCGCGCCGAGGTACGTCGCGCGCAGCATGGCGATCCCAAGTAGGGCCAGGAACGCCAGAAACACGATCCCGATACGTCGATCGATCGGGCCCAACGTGCCTTAGCCCCCGCTGGTGGCCGCCGCGCCCCCGGTGCTATCCGAAGGCTGGGTGGGGGTGACCGGCTGGATCGGCGCCGTCGTTTGGCTCGGGGTTGACGTTGGCGCTGCTTGCGTCGGGGTCGCCGTCTGCGTCGGCGTGACGGTCTGCGCCGATGTTGCCGGCGCGGTTGCTGTGGCCGCGGGCGCCGTCGTCACGGGGGCGGCTGGTGCGCTCGTCGAGGTGGTCGCCCCCGGCGCCCCGATCGGGGTGGTTGCCCCCGGCGCCTCGGTCGAAGCCGCTGCGCCGATCGTGTCCGCTCCAGGTGTGCCGGTGCTCGAAGCGGTGAGTGCCTCGAGCGATGACAGGAACGCGGACGGGTCCGGCTGATGCATGTTCGAGGCGGCGCGCCGCGCGTCTCCGGGTCCAACCGAGAGGAAGCCGACCGCGCTCGGTGCCGGCATCACCATTCCCATGCCCGCAGCCAAGCGCTCGATTCGCTGGTCGTCGGCGAGCGTTGCCACGCTCGCACGGAGCAGCTCGTTGCGGCTCTGGAGCGCGCTGCCATTCTCGATCGACCGCCCGATGCTCGCGCCGAGCTTGAGCATCTCCACCTGCATCGCGACGATGCCCGCCAGCATCACCCCGAGCAGCGGGATCCAGGCTCGCCCGCGGACGATCCGGTCAAGCAGCGCATGGTCGGGCAGGTTGCGAACGAATGCCAGCGCTCTGCGCGAAAGCGGCAGGCCTCGGCTGCGACTCGGGGCAGGCCTAGGAAGCCAGCCGCGTCCCGGCGCGGGCCTCGTCCCGGCGCCGGCGCCGGCACGCGCGCGTCCGCCGCTCGGCCCGGAGACCCGGCGCGGCGTCTTGGGCGCAGCCTTTCTGCGGAGCGCGCGGCGATGTTGCGGGTCTCCGGATGGGCTCGCGGCGGTGCGAGCACCCGGGTCAGTTGTCCCGCGGCCACCAGGCATATCGGTCCCGCGGCCACTGGGCGTACCCGCCCCACGGCCGCCGGGCCTGCCTGTCCCGCCGCCTCCGGGCGTGCGTGTCGCGCGGCGGCCTGCGGACGTGCTTGCGGGGGGCGTCATGGTGTTGTGACCTCCAGCTTGCGGGCGGCGCGCAGATGCGCCGCTTTCGACCTGGGATTCGCCGCCACTTCGCCCGGGGTGGGCGCCAGTGCGCGACGGGTGAGCAGCTCCGCCTCGGGTTGGCGACCGCACACGCACACTGGAAGCTCCGGTGGGCAGATGCATCCACGTGCTCGGGCGGCAAGGAACCGCTTGACGCGACGATCCTCGAGCGAGTGGAACGAGATCGCCGCCAGCCTTCCACCCGGCCGCAACAGGTCCCAGCCAAGCGGCAGTCCCGCGTCGAGCTGGGCGAGTTCGTCGTTTACAGCGATCCGCAGCGCCTGGAACGTCCGGCGCGCCGGGTGACCACCGGCAAATTGAGCGGGGATCGGGACTGCTGCCTTGATCGCGTCGACGAGCCGCTGGGTCGATGTCAGCTGTTCCCGGCGCCGCCCCCGCGCGATCGTGCGCGCGATCTGGGACGCGTAGCGCTCCTCGCCGTAGTCCCGCAGCAGCCGGGCCAGCCGGCGCTCGTCCCAGGTGTTGACGATCTCGCTCGCGGTGAGCTCCTGGTCGGGGTCCATCCGCATGTCAAGCGGTGCGTCATAGGCGTAGGAAAAGCCCCGCGCCCATGCGTCCACCTGCATCGAGGACATTCCGAGGTCGAGGTAGATCAGATCGGGTGCAACTTCCTCTTCCCGTAGCTGGCCAAGCCCGGTCACGAAATCGGCCCGGATGAAGCGCGTTTGGCAGGACACCTCAGCCGCGAGCTCCGCGAAGCGCTCTTCGGCGAGGGGATCCCGGTCGATCCCGATCAGCGACCCCGCCGGCCCGATTCGATCCGCGATCAGCCGGGCATGGCCCCCGCCGCCGAACGTGCAGTCCACGGCCACCTCCCCCGGCTGTGGATCGATCAAATCGATCAACTCGCCCGCGAGGACCGGGATGTGGGTTTGGATCATGTCAAGTAGTGTCGCCAAGACTCGCCGCAATGTCGGGGGCTCGGATCAGGACGTCTGCGCTGTAGCCGTCATAGCGGCCGCGATCGAACACCTCGAGGCACTCGCCAGAGCCGACCACCACGACCTCCTTGCCCAGCTCGGCGTACTCCATGAGCTTCGGCGGGATCATCACGCGATTGGCTGAGTCGAGCTCGGTGTCATGGGAGAAGTTGAAGAAGAATCGCTTCAGATCGCGGGCCTTCGGGGACATGGGGTTGAGCCCGGAGAGCGCAGCGCTCGTGTAGGCGTCATAGTCATCGGCAGTCCAGATCGAAAGTGAGCGGGGCGCCGTCTCGGTCGTCTCGGGCGAGGCGGCCAGCACCACCGCACCGGCGAGCACGGCGCGGAACTTCGAGGGAATCGTCAAGCGGTGCTTCGCGTCGAGCGCGTGTTCGAAGGTGCCGCGGAATATCAAGGGTTCTCATCCGACTAACCGAATTCCGAACCCGGGTGGCTGGGTGGGAGGAGCCCTGCCACCCGGGTTTCTCATGCATCACCCACTTTACCCCACTTTTCCCCACACTGCAACTCATTTCCCACCGCGCACCCCACCAAGGGCCGCCCGATCCCACACGTCGGGCCGAAAGCCCCCGTGGCGCGGGCAGTTGCGGGCCGCGCCAGGCCGCTGATCACATCGTCGCGACCCGCAACATCCCGTACAGATCCGATCGATGACGCGCGGATTGCAAAGCCGGCGCGATTCTGTCCGGGGCGTGTGCGTGGGCGTGGCGGGGCCGGCGGGACCGGCGGGGCCGGCGGGCGCGACGGTCGGCGGTCGGCGGGCGGCGGCCGGCGGGGCCGGCGGGGCCGGCGGGGTCGGCGGGTGGCGGCCGGCCGGCCGGCCTTGATAGACGTGGGCGATCGAGTCCCTGATATAGCGTGACTCGATGGCCCACGTCCGGCGCTCGGGGCTTCCGGGCGCCGGTGCCATGCGCAACGGGATCCACCCGGACTCGCGGCCCTAGGCTGGCCGCGAAAGCGACCCCATGGTTCGTTAAAACGACCAGCCTCCTGACCCGGGGACCGCCCACCACTCGTGAAGCGACACAGCGCGGGTTCTCGATTAGCGACATCCTCGACGTGGCCCCTGTGCGGACTGCTCGGGGCTCGGGCGCTCGCACCCGCGCCCAGGACGAGCAGCCCGGCTGCACAACGCGGTCAGGCCGGCGCCAGCTCCGAGTCCTGCCGCGTCCGCCGGCCCCCGGCCCCGCCGGCAGAGCTGGGCTCCCGCGTCCGCCGACCCCCGCCCCGCCGGCGGAGCTGACCTCCCGCCTACGAACCCGGCGGCAACGCCGGTCCGTGGCCAGACACCGGCGCCTCGCGCGGCGCGAGCGGCAGCTCGAGCACCAGCCGTGCGCCGCGCTCCGACGGCGCGGCGGCCAATCGACCTCCGTGCGCCTCGGCGATGGCGAGCGCGATCGCGAGCCCGCGGCCGCGGCCTGTGCGTTTGCGCCCGCGCGCGGCTCGGCTGCGGCCGCGGCCGGCTCGGCGCGCGAGCTCACTGACCGGCGCCGGCAGGCCGGGCCCCCCGTCCGTGACTTCGACGCGTATTCCGTCACCGAGCTGACTTCCGCGGATCTCGACCTCTCCTCCCCCGTGCTCGATCGCGTTGGCGATCAGGTTTCCGGTCGCCTGCGCGAGCCGAAGCCGATCGCCGAGCACGGGACTCGCGTCGCCGCTCCAACCCATTCCGAGCTCGACGCCGCTCGACACCGCAACTGGACGCCACGCCTCGACCGAGTCCGCGACGAGCTCCCGGAGCCCGAGCTCGGCCACCGCGGTCAAGCCAGATCCCCGATGACCGCGACGACCAGCCCCGGCACCGCCCAGGTCCTCGAGGGCGAGCGTGGCGCTCCCGAGCTCCAGGTCGATCGCCCGCAGCCGGTCGGGCGCCAAGAGACCCGTGCGGATCCCCAGCTGCAAACCGAGCCGTGCCGCCGTGAGCGGGCCCCGCAGCTCGTGCGAAGCACGGGCGACCGCCTCCATCCGAACCGCGAGCAAACGCCAGGCCACGGCCGCGGACGCGCCGGCCAGGCTGGCGACGAGCCAGCCGGTCAGCGCGGCGATCACTCGAGGGCTCCGTCGACGAGTCGGTACCCGATTCCCCACACATTGACGACGAACGTGTCGCCGCGGGCGTTGAGCTTCTTGCGCAGGCGGGAGGCGTGCGAGTCGAGTGTGCGTGTCGCGCCCAACGAACGGAACCCCCAGACGCCGCGCAGCAGTTCCTCACGGGTGAACACGCGGGTCGGTTCTGCCGCGAGCGCGCGCGTCAACGCGAACTCCTTCTTCGACAGCTGGAGGAGCTCGCCGTGGAGCCAGACCTGACGGGCGAGCGGGTCGAGCTCGAGCGGACCGATCCGGATCCGCCCGCTCCCCGGTCGCCGGCGGCTGCGGCGCAGGAGCGCAGACATCCGAGCCCGCAGCTCGGAGTAGCTGAATGGCTTCGTCAGGTAATCGTCGGCTCCGCGATCGAACCCGCGAAGACGGTCGAGATCGCCGGCGCGGCCGGACAGCACGAGCAGTGGCAGATCGGGGTCGATCCGGCCCGCGATCCGGTCCGCCTCGCGCACCCGGCGCAGGAGTTCCAGTCCATCGCGATCTGGCAGCCCGAGGTCGACGATCGCCAGATCGGGGAAGCTCGTTTCCATCAGGTGCTGGGCCTCGGTGGCGGTCTCCGCCTCGAGCAGCTCGTAGCCGTCGGCGGCGAGGTTGTCGGCGAGAAACGTGCGGGTGGGTTGGTGATCCTCGATTACGAGAATCGTCGCTGGCTCTGATTCCATGAGGATCAGAGCGGCGGGACGAGCGAAAATCACCCCTCCCCTGCAACATCGCATTCAGCCGCTGCGACGCAGCAGGAATCCCCCATATGATCCCGACGCTTCCATGTACCGGCGCGGGAATTACAGCTCGGGCGAGGACTTCGTGCTCGAATACGGTGAGCTGCGGTTCACCTTCAACGAGTACGACTTCCGAGAGCGCTGCGAGCAGGCTGCGCGCAAGCTTGGCTTCCTGGACGGCACTGTCGAAGAGGACGAGGCCGAGGATCTGATCAATCTCGTCGTCAATGGCGAGGTGAGCGAGCCGGCCTCGCGATTGGGCGAACACGTGAACGACTGCTGGCCGGAGCTGGTGGGTCCGTCGGATCGCTCGCTCGTGCACTGGCTGCGCAGGCTGATCTTCCGCAGCGCTTGGCTCGATCAGCGCGTCAAGGAAGGGGAACTCGACGTGGCGTTCGACGAAGATGCCAACGCGTTTGTCTACATTCAGCCCGACCGCAATGGGGAGCCGATCGAGCTGGCGCCCGAGCCGAGCTGGAATCGGGTGGCCTACGTGCGGCGCTAGCCGCACGCCCGCTCAGACACTCTCCGAGAGCATCCCCGATGGCGGTCGGCCGGCCGGGGCAAGAGCACCGCGCCCAGTGGCGACGTCCACCCCAACTCATCACCCACCGGCTAGGACCGCTGAGATCCGTTGGTTGTGAGGCGCGGGATTGTCGAGCAACAGCTTCGGCACGGTCACGAACCTGTAGCCGCGGTGCCGCAGTGCTCTGATGATCCTGGGTAGCGCCGCGACTGTCTGAGAGCGGTCGCCGCCGGCGTCGTGCAGCAGGATGATGGCCCCCGGACGGGCGCCGGCTACGGCGGAGTGGACGATCGCACCGACTCCGGGTCGCAGGTAGTCATTGGTATCGACGGTCCAGAGGACCATCAGCATCCTGAATCGGTGAAGCAGGCGGAGGGTGGCCTCGTCCCACGATCCGTACGGAGGGCGGAACAGCCGCGGGAACGGCGCCCCGTAGGCGCCGATCGCAGAGACTTCTTGCAGCAGCTGTTCTCGCTGAACCCCAGGTGAGAGCTTGCCCATTGGAGCGTGCGATTCGGTGTGGTCGCCGATCGGATAGCCGCGCGCGACTATCGCCGACGTCGATGCGTGGAAGTAGGTTTCGAGAACGCCCACTTCGAAGAACGTGGCGGGAACGTTCTTGTGCTTCAGCACCGCGAGGATCTGTGGCGTGTAGGGCCCTGGCCCGTCGTCGAAGGTCAGCGCAAGCTGACGATGCTGGGAACCCGCGATCCGGACGTATGGCGTGTACTGCAGCGTCCGGTTGATCGCGGCGTTCTGGGCTATCTGCTGAGTGGCAGAGGAAGAACCTGCGCCGCGGCCGGCGAGCGACCTGATCCGCTCGAAGAACCCGGCCCTTCCCGCCACGTGATGGCGCACGGTGGTTCCCCGGTCGGCCCCCGCCGCGGCGCCGGCGATCAGAGCGAGCAGCGCAACCCCTGCCAGCGCCAAGGCCCGACGGCGGCGGTGGTGCGGCTGCACGCTGCCCCTTGCGGCAGGCCGGAGCGGACGCGCTGTTGCGCGTGGTTCGACCGTCGGGCTTGCTGCGCTTGCGCCGTCATCCATCTGCGAATCCCCTCCGCCCTGGCGGCGGTTATCGGGGTCGCCTGCGGTGCAAGCGACGCCATGAAGCTATCACTAGGCTCTCGCAAGCCATGGCGTCGCTCTGGGTCGTGATCCCCACCTACAACGAGGCCGCCAACGTGGAGCCGATCGTCCGCGCGACGACCGCCGAGCTGAAGAGGCTGGGCATTGGCGACCATCGCGTGCTGGTGGTCGACGACAACTCACCCGACGGAACGGGTCAGATCGCCGACAGGCTCGCCCTCGAGCTGCCGACCGTCGAGGTCCTGCACCGCGACGCGAAGACCGGCCTCGGCCACGCCTATCTGGCTGGTTTCGCGGTTGCGCTGGCCGAAGGCGCGGAGCTGGTCGTCGAGATGGACGCAGATTTCTCCCACGACCCCGGTTACCTCGGTGAGCTATTGGACGCCGCGAAGCACGCCGACTTGGTGTTGGGCTCACGCTACGTACCCGGGGGCGGCGTACGTGATTGGGGGCTGCTGCGAAGGCTTGTCAGCCGTGGTGGCGGCTGGTATTCGAGGACGATTCTCCGGGTAGATGTACAAGATCTCACCGGCGGCTTCAAATGCATCCATCGCAGCGTCCTCGAGGCGATCGACTTGCCGAGCGTGCGAGCCGAGGGCTACGTTTTCCAGATCGAGGTCACCTACCGCGCCATCCTGGCCGGATTCACGGTTCGCGAGGTGCCGATCGTGTTCTCGGACCGAACGGTCGGCACGAGCAAGATGTCGACGCGGATCGCCGTCGAGGCGATCTGGCTCGTCCCGAGGCTGCGGCGAACAGCGCGGGCGGCAATCGAGAGCACGACGCGCGGGCGGGAGACGGTGGGGGCTTGAAAGCGAGAGGTCCGCAATCCGCTCTAACCTAATTGCAACGCTGGCCAAACGGCCAGCGCCTCCCCGGCGGGCATCCTTCCGACGATGAGCATCCGCACGCCTCTCGGCGCCACTCCTGAGAGTGGCGCGTTTGAGTTCTCGGCACCGGCGATTCGCGCGCGTGGCGTCTCATCACGCGCGCTCGCAGGACAGCTTGGCCTCGTTGGCCTGCTTCTCACCGGACTGGTGATCACGCTGGGCGCCGCGAACACAGACTCGCTGCTGCCCGAGTCGGTCAGGCCGATTCCCGGCTGGCTGGCGGGACCGTTCGGCGGCTCGGGGTTAGGGCTCGGCGTCGCGCCGCTGATCGGGCTGCTGGGGTTGATGTTCGGGTGCTACGCGGTCGTCGCGGGCTCGGCGCACCGGCTGTCGAGCCGCATGGTGCTGATGACGATCGCCGCCCTGTATGCGCTCGTGCTGCTCGCGCCGCCGCTGCTTTCGACCGACGTCTTCAGCTACCAGGCCTACGCACGGATCGGGGCCATGTACGGCGCGAACCCGTACCTCCAGGGTCCCCAGGCATTCCTGCTCGATCCGGTTTATCCGTTCATCGGTGCCAAATGGGTGACGATGCCGACCGCCTACGGCCCGGTGTTCACGACCTTCAGCTATGTGCTGGCCCCGCTCTCGATCGCCGCCAGCGCGTTGGCGTACAAGGCCATTGCGGCGATTTCGAGCCTCGCGCTCGTCGGGTTCGTGTGGAACGCCGCACGGCTGCGCGGCCTGAACCCGGTCCGCTCGGCGGCGCTCGTCGGGCTGAACCCGCTGATCGTGCTGTATGGGATCGGCGGCGGCCACAACGACCTGTTGATGCTGGCCGCTGTTGCCGCGGGGATCTATTTGGTCCTCGCGCACCGCGACCGCGCCGGCGGTGGGTCGATGGCGCTGGCCGTGGGCATCAAGCTGACCGCGGCGCTGCCGATGGCCTTCGCGCTGGCGAGCCCCAGCGCTCAGCGGGGCCCTGACCGCCGACGGGACATCGCGCTCGGCGCGGGCATCGTCGGCGCGCTGATCGCCGCGGTCGGATTCGCGGCGTTTGGCACTGGTCCCCTGCACATGCTCGCGACGCTACAGAAAGGCCAGACCGAGGGCGACTGGCACAGCATTCCGGGCTTCATCACCACTCGGCTGGGCCTCCCCGGGCTGGGGCATATCACCAGTCTGGTCCTGGCTGGGCTGTTCGCGGTCGTGCTGATCTGGCTCCTACGCCGCGTGTGGCGCGGGGAGATGGACTGGATCGACGGCGCGGGCTGGGCTACCGCGTTTCTGCTCGTAACGACGAGCGCTCTGCTGCCCTGGTACGTGGCCTGGTTGATTCCGCTGGCGGCGCTCGGCAGCGATCGGCGGCTGTGGCGAACCGCGATCGTCATGACTGGCGTCGTCCAGGCGATCCAAGTGCTCGGATACATCCCCCACGGCGGTTCGCTGCTGATGGGAGCCTGACCTCGCCGAGAGCGGGCGGCGGAGGCTTACTATGACTGATGTCGTGAGTCCCAGCGAACTAGGCGGAGCGCGCGAAGTCGAGTTGCTGAGCGTCGTCGCTCCGGTTTTCAACGAAGAGGCGCTGGTCGACGAGTTCTACGCTCGGGTGTGCAGCGCGCTCGAGGGTCTGCGGTTCGAACTCGTGCTCGTCGACGACGGCTCCACGGACGGAACGGCGGCAACCCTCGAACGGCTGGCCGCCGGCGACCCGCGCGTCCACGTCGTCTTCCTGTCACGCAACTTCGGACATCAGACCGCCTTGACCGCAGGGCTCGACCATGCCAGCGGCAACGCGGTGGTGATGCTGGACGCAGATCTGCAGGATCCGCCGGAGTTGATCCCGCGGATGCTCGATCACTGGCGCGCGGGGTGCGACGTGGTCTACGCGGTCCGCGAGCAGCGCGAGGGTGAGTCACGGTTCAAGCTCGCAACTGCCCGCTGGTTCTACTCGCTGTTCGACAAGCTCGCCCAGGTCGAGCTCCAGCACAACTCGGGCGATTTCCGGCTGCTCGACCGCCGGCCACTCGACGCGCTGCTTTCGATGCGGGAGCGCAACCGATTCTTGCGCGGCATGACGGTGTGGGTCGGATACCGGCAAGCCGCGGTTCCCTATCACCGCGATCCCCGCTTCGCGGGTGAGACCAAGTACACGTTTCCGAAGATGCTGCGGTTCTCGCTCGATGCAATCTCGTCGTTCTCGCACCGACCGCTGCAGCTCGCGACGCTGCTCGGCTTCCTGATCTCGACGCTCGCGTTCGTCGCGATCCCGGTCGTGATCGTGCTCCGGATCCTGGGTTCCTACCTGCCCGGCTTTGGCTCGATCACGATCGCCATCCTGCTGCTCGGCGGGATCCAGCTGATCGCGCTCGGGATCATCGGCGAGTATGTCGGGCGGATCTACGACGAGGTGAAGGGTCGGCCGCTGTACCTGGTG
Source organism: uncultured Solirubrobacterales bacterium (assembly GCA_963767695.1). GTDB lineage: Bacteria > Actinomycetota > Thermoleophilia > Solirubrobacterales > Solirubrobacteraceae > Palsa-465. The sequence goes on along the minus strand of CAVYFE010000004.1, from coordinate 120,648 downwards.
AGGACGCGGCAGAACTTCACCGAAGGCGAGCTTCCTACGCGGGGACTACCGGTCGCCTCCGAGAGCGGGTTGGCGGAGCGCTTCGAGCCGTAGCTGACGCTAGCCCCCGGCGGGGTTCGGCCCGACCGGAGGATTGGGGCGCGAGGCAGAGCTCCGGCGACCGTCGTCCTCGACCCCGCCGGCCGCTCGCAGCGAACGCACCTCAGCGCCGGGACCGTCGGAATCGTCGGTGGCCTGCTCGAGCACGGCGATCCGGCTCGCCAGCCCCTTGATCGCGTCGGCGATCGGATCTGGCAGGTGGACCCAGTCGGCGTCGGGTCCCTCCGGACGACGACCTTCGACCCGCACCGGGTGACCCGGATTTCCGACCACGGTGGAATTCGGAGGCACATCGTGGATGACCACGCTGTTGGCACCGATCTTGGAGCCATGCCCGACAGTGATCGGACCCAGCAACTTCGCCCCGGAGCCAATCGTGACGTTGTCCTGGACGGTCGGATGTCGTTTGCCGGTGGAAAACCCGGTGCCGCCGAGGGTGACCCCCTGGTACAGCGTCACATCGTCGCCGATCTCCGCCGTCTCGCCGATCACCACGCCCATCCCGTGGTCGATGAAGAAGTCATCGCCGATCGTCGCGGCGGGGTGGATCTCGATCCCGGTCACGGCCCGGGCCACCGCGGCGATCGCCCGGGGAAGCAGCGGCACGCCGGCGCCGTACAGCGCGTGGGCGACGCGGTGGGCGAGGAGCGCGTGAACGCCCGGCCAGGTGGCCAGGATCTCCATCCTCCCAACGTCGCGGGCAGCTGGATCGCGGCTTTGCGCGGCGGAGACATCGCGCCGGATCTCCGCTGCGGTGCGCGCGATCAGCCGCAGGCCGAACATTGCTACAGCCTAGCGAGGGCCATTCGTATCCCCCGGGGACGGAGCGACCCTCGGGGGCCTGAGCCCTCGTCGCCGAGCTGTCGCGGGGCCAGCCCCCGCGGGGCCAGCCGTCGCGGGGCCAGCTGTCACGGGGCCGGCGGTCACGGCGGCGCCAGCTGTCAGGGGGCGAAGAACGGAGTCGAGACATAGCGCTCCCCCGAATCGGGCAGGATCGTCACGATCCTGGCGCCGCGCGACTCGGGCCGGCGGCCCAGCTCGAGCGCGGCCCACACGGCCGCCCCGCCGGAGATGCCCGCCAGGACCCCTTCCCGCCGGGCGAGCACGCGGGCCGTCTCGATCGCGTCCTCGTCATCGACCGCGATCACCTCGTCGAGCACCTCACGATTGAGGACCACGGGCACGAAGCCGGCCCCGATTCCCTGGATCTTGTGCGGCCCGGGCCGCTCCCCCGACAACACGGCGGACCCGCGCGGCTCCACTGCTACCACGCGGCAAGCTGGATTGCGGGCCTTCAGTACCTCGCCCGCGCCGGTGACCGTTCCGCCCGTGCCGACGCCGACGACGAACACGTCCACGCGGCCGTCGAGCGCCTCCCAGATCTCCGGTCCGGTAGTAAGTCGGTGGATCTCCGGGTTGGCCGGATTGGAGAACTGGTCTGGCAGAAACACGTCCTCCCGATCAGCCAGCGCGCGGGCCGCGTCCACCGCCTCGTTCATCCCGCCCAACGACTCGGTGACCTCCACGGTCGCGCCGTATAACCGCAGCAAGCCCTCGCGCTCGCGGCTCATTCCCTGGGGCATGGTGAGCACCAGCTGGTAGCCCTTCGCCGCACAGACGAAAGCGAGCGCGATGCCGGTGTTGCCGCTCGTCGCCTCCACGATCGTCGTCACGCCGGGCTCGATCAGTCCTTCCCGTTCGGCCGCCTCGATCATCGCCACCCCGATGCGGTCCTTGACGCTGCCTCCCGGGTTCAGCGCCTCGAGCTTGGCGAACAGCTCGGCGTGGATATCGGGGGCAATCCGTGTGAGCTGGACCATCGGCGTGGCGCCGACATGCTCGGCAATATTGGTCGGGATTCGCGCCATTGCTGCGCGAACCCTACGAGAAACCGGGGTGCAGCCGTTGCCTAGATGTGGTACATCGCGGCCCCTGCAGCCCTGATCTCGGCCTCGGCCGCGTCCGCGACCGTCGAGTCGCCGAGGACCGTCCGCACCGCTGCTGCCGCGTCGGCGAACACGCCGTTTGTGCCCCGTCCGACGGGCCCATCGAGGAGCTCGACGATCTCCAGCACCGTGACATCGGTCGCGGGCCTGGCGAAGCCGTAGCCGCCCTTGACGCCACGCTGCGAGCGCAGCACCCCGGCGCGCCGGAGCGTCGCGAACAACTGCTCGAGGAACTGCACCGGAATATCGCCGCGACGAGCGAGCTCACCGATCGGTACCGGTGCTGCGTCGCCGAACCGGTACAGCTCGATCAGTGCCCTCAGAGCGTAGGGCGATTTCGTGGTGATCGAGATCATCGGGCCAAGCGATCGTAGCCGCAGTTTCCACGGCCGGGCGTCTGGGCAGGCCTTAGATCCAGCCCCGCTCGGTGGCGATCAGGACTGCCTGAGCCCGGTCCATCGCGCCGAGCTTGCCGTACACGTTGTGCAGGTGGGTGCGGACCGTGCTGGTCGACAGCCCAAGCTCGGTGGCGATCTGCTTGTAGACCATCCCCCGCGCTAGACGACGGAGCACGTCGATCTCTCTGGGGGACATCGGGCACGGGTCGATCTGACGGGGCCGTCCGCCGGAGCTCGGCAGCGGCAGGTCGTACATGACCGTGCGCAGCTCGGCCGGCGAGACCCCCACCGTACGCGCCACGGCCAGCAGGTCCGAGGGCGAGATCGATCCGCCGAAGACGTAATGGGCGAGCATGTCGGCCAGCCGCACCAGCACCGCCTCCTCGTCGCCGTTGTCGGTGTGGTGGCGCTCGATCACGCTGGCGATCGACTTCGGTAGCCCCCAGCGCCTGGCCAGGACGCCGCCGACGAGCGCGTGGTCGACGCCCAGCTCGCGGCGTTCGCGCTGCAGCCGGTCCTCGGGGGTACGGGCATCGCCGTGGGTCTGACGGGGATAGCCGGGATAGGCGTGGACGAGAACGAGCTTGCCGATGTCGTGCAGCAGCGAGCTGACGATCAGTCTGTCCCGAGCCTCGAATCCAACTTCGCGCGCGAGCCGGTCCGCCGCGCGCTGGGTGGCCACGGCATGCAGCCGAAAGCGCTCGGGGATCCCCTGCCAGACCGCTGTGCGCTCAAAGAAATCGAAGGTGCGGGCGTGGCTGGCGATCGAATGGACCGTCCTGGGAGAGAGCAGCTCGACGGCGGCGACGGCGCTGTCGACTTGTCCGCGGGTCCGTCCGTCGATCTGGTTGGCGAGCCTCAGCACCGCGACCGCCAAGGCGACGTCGGCCTCGACGGCCGCGACGACGTCGGCGGTGGATGGGTCCCCCGCCTCGAACAGCCGCATCACTCGGTTGCGCGACTCGACCAGGATCGGAAACGCCTCGAGCGCCTCGAAGGCGGCGGTCAGCCGCCGGCCATGGCCCTCGTTGTGATGGCGTTCGCGGGCGGCGTAGGGATCGATTGGGTCAGCTCTGGCAGCGGCCAGCGGAGGCACTGGTGGTTCATTCATCCTGGTCGTCGACTCGGACAGGGCAGCGCTCGGCTTCGTGGTTTCCGCTCCCGTCGAGGAACTTATCGGCAAATCTTCGACGCCGGTTTAGCGCTCAGTCGGAAGCCCGTTGCAGCGCTCAGTCGGAAGCCCGTTGCAGCGCTCAGTCGGAAGCCCGTTGCAGCGCGCGGTCGATCCGCGCCAGCGTCTCCTCCCGGCCCAGCAGCGCGACGCTCTCGAAAATCCCGGGTGAGACGGTGGTCCCGGCGATCGCCACGCGAACTGGCTGGAACACCTGCGCGGGCTTGCGCGCCTGGGTTTCGACGACCGATCTGAGCGCCGATTCAACCGTCCCGACGTCAAACGGCTCCGCGTGGGCGAGCGCTTCACGCGCCGCTCTCAGCGCCTCGACGCCACCGTCGCGGCAGATCGTCTTCTCGAACGCCTTCGGATCTTCGACCGGCCCGTCGAACAGGAACCCGACCAGCGGCCAGAAGTCGGCCAGCGTCTGGATCTTCTCGGACGCGATTGTGACCGCGTCGCGCAGGCCGCGGCGACCGGTGAACTCCTCGAGCCGGCTGACCAGCTCGTCCGTTCCCAGCCGCCGGATCCAGAGACCATTGACGTGCCGGAGCTTGCGTTCGTCGAACACCGCGGGGTTCTTGGAGACGCGCTCGAGCCGGAAGCGCTCGGCCAGCTCCCCGAGACTGAAGTGCTCCTCGTCGGGGGCGAAGCCCGCGCCCAGCAGCGCGATGTAGTTGTCGACGGCCTCGGGCAGGTAGCCGGCGCTGCGCAGCTCCTGAACCGATGCCGCGCCGTGGCGCTTGGAGAGCTTCTTGCCATCGACCCCGTGCAGCAGCGGCAGGTGCGCGTAGGAGGGCGGCTCGACGCCGAGCGCATCGAACACGTGCATCTGCGGCGGCGTGTTCGGAAGGTGGTCGATGCCGCGCACGACGTGCGTGATGCCCGCGTCGAGGTCGTCGACGGCGACCGCGAAGTTGTACAGCGCCGAGCCGTCGGCGCGGGCGATCACGCGATCGTCCATGCTGGCATTGGGAAAGCTCGTCCGGCCGACGACGATGTCGTCGACCACGGTCTCGCCGCTGTCGGGCACCCGCAGCCGGACCGCTCCGGATTCCTCGGGCTCACCCCGGAAGCCGCGATCGTGCCCGTGGCGCTCCTTCCAGGCCTTGACGTCCTCGGTGGTCGCACTCGAGTGGTAGGCATGCCCGCTGGCCAACAGCTCCGCCAGCACCTCGCGATGGCGCTCGGCGCGCTCGGACTGGAAGATCGGCCCCTCGTCCCAATCGAGCCTCAGCCACCGCAGCGCGTCGAGAATCTGCTCCACGTTCTCGGGGGTCGACCGGGCGCGATCGGTATCTTCGATCCGCAGCACCAAAACCGCACCCTGACCGCGCGCCAGCAGCCAGTTGTACAGGGCGGTGCGGGCGCCGCCGATGTGGAGCGCTCCGGTCGGGGATGGAGCAAAGCGAACGCGCATGAAAAACCGGTGACCATGCTAATCGGCGCTCACGTCTCCCAGGCCGGAGGGCTCGCCAACGCGATCGAACGCGGCGTCGATCGCGGCTGTGAAGCGATCCAGATCTTCAACCAGTCGCCGCGGATGTGGCGCCCCACCGCCTACGACGAGGACGACTTCGCGGCGTTCCGAGAAGCGATGGAGTCGAGCCCGATCGGCGCGGTATTGATCCATGCCGTGTACCTGCTCAACTGCGCTTCCGAGGAGAAGGAGATCCGCCAGAAGTCGCTCGCCTCGCTGGTCCAGTCGCTGCGCGTCGGCGCCGGGATCGGCGCGGTCGGCGTGGTGCTCCACCCCGGCTCGGCCAAGCAGGGGGACGTGCCGAAGGCGATCACCCGCGCGGGCAAGGTAATCAAGGAGGCGCTGGCGCGAACCGGCGGGTGCGATCTCCATCTCGAGGACACGGCCGGGGCAGGGGGCACGCTCGGACGCTCGTTCGAGGAGCTCTCGGCGCTGCTCGAGGCCAGCGGCGGCGACCGCCGGCTCGGGATCTGCCTGGACTCGTGCCATCTGTTCGCCTCGGGCTATGACATCCGCATCGCCCGGGGCCTCGCAGCGACGCTCGACGAATGCGACCGGATCGCCGGCCTCGATCGGCTGCGGGCGCTGCACGTCAACGACTCGATGACCGCGCTCGGGGCGAATCGTGACCGGCACGCGATCCTTACCGAGGGCGAGCTCGGCGCGAGCGGTTGCGCGACTTTCCTGTCAGAGCCGCGGTTCGAACAGCTGCCGTGCGTGCTGGAGACCGGCCGTGATCACGGCGGGGCAGCCGCGGAGGATGTGGCGCTGGCGTTTAAGCTGCGACAGCGCGGCAAGGCGTCGCGTGCTCGCTCGCGCACGCGAAAGCGGTAGGTTGCCGCGATGACCGATCGCGCCGCCGACGCCCTCGTCGTGTTCGGCATCACGGGCGATCTGGCCACGAAGATGACGTTCCGTTCGCTGTACCGGCTCGACCAGCGCGGACTTCTCGACTGCCCGGTGATCGGCGTCGCGAGCAGCGACTGGACGGTCGAGCAGCTCCGCCAACGCGCGCGGGAAGCGATCCATGACAGCGGTGAGTCGATCGACGAGGAGGTGTTCAAGCGGTTCGCGGCTCGTCTGAGCTACGTCAGCGGCAACTTCGACGATCAGCACACCTATGGGCGGGTCGCCGACGCGTTGGGCGAGCGCCGCAACCCCGTCTTCTATCTCGAGATCCCGCCATCGCTGTTCGGCCGCGTGGTCGAGGGGCTGGCGACCGTCAAGCTGGTGGCCGACGGCCAGCGGGTGATGGTCGAGAAGCCGTTCGGCCACGACCTGCAGTCGGCCCGGGACCTGGCCGCGGATCTACACCGCTACCTGGATGAGTCCCAGCTGTACCGGATCGACCATTTCCTCGGGAAGATGGGGCTCCAGGAGATCCTGTACCTCCGCTTCGCGAACACGATGCTCGAGCCGGTGTGGAACCGCAACCACCTGGCCTGTGTCCAGATCACGATGGCTGAGCGGGTCGGCGTCGAGGACCGGGGCCGGTTCTACGACCCCGTCGGGGCGCTCCGGGACGTGGTCGTAAACCACCTCCTGCAGCTGCTCGCGACGGCCGCGATGGAGCCGCCGGCGGGCGGCGACGCGGACACGCTGAAGGATTCGAAATACGCCGTGTTCCGGGCGATGCCGGCCGCGGACCCGTCGCACTACGTACGCGGGCAATATCAGGGCTACCGGGCGATCGACGGCGTGGCGGCGGACTCCGAGACCGAGACCTATGCGGCGCTGCGCCTGGAGGTCGACAACTGGCGCTGGGCCGGCGTGCCGTTCTTCATCCGGACCGGCAAGCGGCTCCCCGCCCGCCAGACGGAGCTTCGGCTGCTGTTCAAGGAGCCGCCTCGGGTCCACTTTCTCGACCCCGGAGCTCGCCCGCCCGAGCCCAACCAGCTCGTGTTCAAGATCGATCCGAGCACGGGTATCCGGATGATTCTCGAAGGCCAGCGAGCCGATCAACCGGGAGCCGGCGAGATCACCCTCGACATGGAGTTCGCCCAGGAAGGCGGCGAGGGCGCTACGCCCTACGAGGTCCTCCTGCACGCCGCGCTGATCGGCGACAGCACGCACTTCACGCGCCAGGACAACGTCGAGCAGACGTGGCGGATCGTGCAGCCGCTGCTCGACTCGCAGCCGCCGGTGCAGCTCTACGAGCCGGGGACCTGGGGGCCGCAGCAGGCCGACCGGCTGGTGGCCGAGTTGGGCGGCTGGCACGGCCCCTGGATCCCGCAGCAGTAGCGCGGACGGGATAAGGAAGCTGTGGGTGATTTCTTTGTCCAGAGGCAAAGAGATCTCCCACATTCGGTCGACTTGCCCCCCACCCCCGGCCTGAATCGGCTCGCCGGTGAGCGTTTTGACCCTACGCCGCCCCCAGCGCCTCGGCCCGCATCCCACCCATCTCGCCGACGATCGCGTCGCCGAGCAGCGCATCGAGCTCCGCGTCCAGTCCGGCACTGCGGGTGACGCGGAACTCCCGTCCGAGCCGTAGGCGGCGGTGGCCGACCGATGTGCTGAGCTCGATGACCACCTCGCAGTCGCCGGGAAACCCGACCAGCAGCTCTTTGAGCTCGGCGAGGGCGCTGGCGCGCAACGAGCTTGCGTCCAGGCACAGGCGCAGCGCGGCCGGCGGACGCGCGGCGATGAGTTCCCGCTCGCGGGCTGTCATGACGTCCTCGGCGGAGGGCTCGAACCGCTCCACGGTCTGGGCGACGATGCACGTCTTCTCGCGATCCTTGTGGTCGACGCGCCCGCGCACGAGCACGATCGAGTCCGGAGCAAGCGCATCCTGATGATCGGCGAGAGCCTTGCCGAACACCAGCACCTCGACGGAGGCCTCGAGATCGTCGAGGGTCGCGAACATCATCGGGTCGCCCTTCTTGGTCCGGATCCGCTTGGCCTGAGCGATCATCCCGCCGACCGTGACCCAGTCGCCGTCGCGGCGTCGCGACAGCTCGCCGAGCGGAGCGTCGATCTTCGCGCGCAGCGCGGCGCCCACCTCTTTGAGCGGGTGGGCGGAGATGAACAGCCCGATCGCCTCCTTCTCGGCGGCGAGCAGCTCGGCCCGCTCGAACTCGATCGGGGAGATCGGCGAGTGGCTGGGGCTCGCGAACGTGGTCGGGCCCGTTCCGCCGTCGGGGAGGCCCAGATCGAAGATCGATCCCTGGCCGATCAGCGCGTCTTGCTGGGCCTTCTGCCCGGCGCCCTGCGCCTGCTCGAGCACCTCGAGCATGCCCTTTCGCGCGGCGCCGGTCGAGCCGAATGCGCCGCACTTGATCAGCGCTTCGATGGCCTTCCGATTCACGGCGCGGCCATCGACGCGCGCGCAGAAGTCCCACAGGTCTCGGAACGGCCCGTCCTTCACACGCGCTCGCTTGATCGCTTCGACAGCCGCGTACCCGACCCCCTTGACCGCGTCGAGTCCGAAGCGAATGTTCCCGTCGACCACGACGAACTCGTGATCGGACAGGTTGACATCCGGCGGCAGGATCGAGATCCCCATCTGCTCGGCTTGGGCGACGAAGAACGGAACCTTGTCCTTGGTGTCCATCACCGATGAGATCAGCGCCGCCATGTACTCGGCGGGATAATTGGCCTTAAGCCAGGCGGTGCGGTAGGCGATCAGGGCATAGCAGGCCGAGTGCGACTTGTTGAACGAGTAGTCGGCCGACCGCTCGTTCGTCGTCCACAGCTGCTCGATCACCGGCTCGGCCGTCCCGGACGCGCGGCAGCCGGCGAAGAACTCGGGCTTGAGCTTGGCCATCGCCTCGCGGTTCTTCTTGCCGATCGCTTTGCGCAGGTCGTCTGCCTTCGCGCCGCTGAAGCCGGCGATCTCCTTGGCGATCTGCATCGCCTGCTCCTGGTAGACGATCACTCCGTTCGTCGACTCGAGGATCGCTCGCAGCCGCTCGTCGGCGTAGGTGACGGTGTCGGGGTTGTGCTTGCCGCGCGTATAGGTGGGGATCTGCTCCATCGGCCCGGGCCGGTACAGCGCGTTCAGCGCGATCAGGTGCTCGAGCTCCGACGGCTTGACCTTCTTGAGCGTCTCGCGCATCCCCTCGGACTCGAATTGGAACACGCCCACCGAATCGCCGCGGGCCATCATCTCGTAGGTCTTGGCGTCGTCGAGTGGCAGCGTGGTCATGTCCGGGCGCTCGCCGGTCGAGCGCTCGATGATGTCGAGCGCGTCCTCGATCACGTCGAGGTTTCGCAGCCCCAGGAAGTCCATCTTGAGCAGGCCGATCTGCTCGATCGGCTTCATCGTGAACTGGGTGACCGTGCGGAACACCTTCTCGCCGGTCTCGTCGATCCCGGCGTCGGCGATCTGGAGCGGCACGATGTCGGTCAGCGGCCGGTCGGCGATCACCACCGCGGCGGCGTGAATCGAGGAGTTGCGGACGATTCCCTCGAGCCCGCGCGCGACCTCGACGATCTGCTTCGCGGTCGCGTCACGGTCGATCTCCGCTCGCAGGGGCTGTCCCTGCTTGAGGCAGTCCTCGAAGCTCGGCGGCCGCCCCATCACGGGATCCGGGATCAGCTTCGCGAGCCGGTCGCCGGCTCCATAGTCGTGCCCGAGCACCCGGGCTGCGTCCCGCGTCGCCGCGCGGGGGAACATCTTGCCGAAGGTCACGATCTGGGCCACCGACCCCTTGCCGTACTTGCCGGTGACGTAGCGGATCACCCGCTCGCGTCCGCGAACCGAGAAGTCGATGTCGATGTCGGGCATCGACACCCGCTCGGGATTCAGGAAGCGCTCGAACAGGAGCCCGTAGCGGAGCGGATCGACGTCGGTGATCTGGAGCGAGTAGGCGACCAGCGAGCCGGCGGCGGACCCCCGCCCCGGTCCGACCGCGATCCCCGCATCCTTGGCGTACTTGACGAAGTCCCAGACGATCAGGAAATAGCCGCTGAAGCCCATCCGCTCGATCACCCCGAGCTCGTAGTCGGCGCGCTCGAGCGCCGCGGCCGGCGGCGGATCCCCGTAGCGCTCGCGTAGACCGACTTGGACCTGCGTGCGCAGGTATTCCTCCTCGGACACTCCGTCCGGCGTCGGATAGCGCGGGATCAGCTGCCGGCCCAGCTCGAGTTCGACATCGCAGCGCTCGGCGATCTCGAGCGTGCTAGCCAGCGCCTCGGGCCAATCCGCGAAGGCCTGCGCCATCTCCTCGCCGGAGCGCAGGTAGAACTCGTTGGTCTCGAAGCTGATCTTCGGCTGGCTGAGCGTCGATTTCGTCTGCACGCACAGCAGGGCCGCGTGGTGGTGGTAGTCCTCGCGACGCAGGTAGTGGACGTCGCCGGTCCCCACCAATGGCCGTCCCAGCTCGCGGGCGATCCGCACGATCCCGTCATTGGCCTGCTCCTGGGCCGCCAACCCATTCTTCTGCACCTCGAAGTACACGTTGTCCTCGCCGAACGCCCCGAGCAGATCGTCGGCATGGGCGCGGGCGTCCGCGAGGCGACCGTCGAGCAAGTGCTGGCAGAAGCGCGACTGAAGGCACCCGGTTAGCGCGATCACGCCCTCGGCGTGGGCGGCGATCTGGCCCAGGTCGACGGACGGCTTACCGCGCTGGTAGCCCTCCAGGAAGCCTGCCGAGGAGAGCTTGACGAGGTTCCGGTAGCCCGTCGGCGTAGCGGCGATCAGCGTCAGGTGAAAGCGGTCGAGCCGCCCGGGAGCACGGCGCGCGTGATCCTCGACGACATACGCTTCGCATCCGAGGATCGGCTTGATGCCGTGCCGGCGGCAGGCCGTGAACAGCTCCACCGCGCCGTTCATCACGCCGTGGTCGGTGAGGCCGAGCGCAGGCTGCTCGAACGCCGCCGCATGCGCCGCCAGCTCCTCGATCTTGCACGCCCCGTCCAGCAGCGAATATTCGGAATGGACATGGAGGTGGGCGCAGGCAGGAGCCATCGAACGATTTCGAGCATAGGCGCCGGGGCGGACATTTGGCCGGCGCGCAGCCGCGGCGCGAGTCGATTCAGTCGCTCTGTGCGCGCTCGAGCCAGCCCTGTAGGAGCTCGAGCGGTCGCTGCTCGCCGTGGATCATCGTTCCGGTCGGTCGCTCCCCTGCCAGCACCGCCGTCAGGACGTCCGCCGGACAGGCGATCGTGGTGGTGACCGAGGCTGGATCGGCGTGGGCGGTGACGGTCACAGGCGTGGCATCGCGGACCTCGAGGTATGGCCCGGGCGTGCCGCCGCTGGGCAGCTGATAGGCGATCGTGAAACGCTCGCTCGCCGTCCAGCGCGGGTCGATCATCACTGCCGCCAACACGAATGACAGGCCGGGTTCGAGCCGAAGCTCGGTGATCGATCCAGGCTCGGCGAGCCGGTGCTTGAGCGCATCGAAGCTGGCCCCTTCGCCGAGCGTGCGATGGCGACCACGGCGTAGCCGACCAGCGGCCAGCAGGTGGACGAGCCGTTCCTGATCCATCTCCGCTCCCGGCACCAGCACGACGAGCAGCCGCCCGGCCAGCGGCGGGCTGCGGCGGGCCAGCTGGCGCAGGGCCCGCTCGAGCCAGCGGCCCTGCGTGCGGGTGGGCGGCGGTGGCGACGGTGACGCGACCGCCTCCCGGGCCCGCGCCACGGCGGAGCCGTCGGGCTGCCGCGGGCCGTGCGCGCCATCAGCGGCCGGGCCGGCCTGGGCTCTGCGCACCCTCTCGAGCTCCTCCAGAAGCTCCTCGATCGCTTCGTTGGCGCGGGCGGATCGGGACTGGTAGTGGTGAAGCTCGCGCTCGAGGATCGCCGCGCGTTCCTCAGCCGCGGTTCGGGCGGCGCTGGCCTCCGCGGCTGCGGCTGTGAGACGGTCGAGCTCCTGGCGGAGCTCGGCCAGCGTCGTTGCGCCGCCGAGCCCGAGCGGCGGCACGGCCCGCTCCCCGCCGCCCGCGGTGAGCAGTGGCGAATCTGGGGGTGGCCGTGGCGCGGGCGCGGATGGCCCGCCCGACGTCTCGCTCATACGAGCGACGCTAACGCATCATGCAAGTGGCGGTCAGCTGGAACCGTGCTGACGCCGCGCCACGACCGCGCCGCCCAGCGCCAGCGTCGCCACTCCGCCGATCGCGAGCTTGCCCGCGGTGCCGAGCCCGCGCCGCCGGAAGTACAGCTTGACGCCCTGCCAGACGATGAAACCAAGAAGCTTGTAACCCATATCGGGGCCGAGCCTACCCCGGTTCGGGGTTCCTGACGCGCCACGCCATCCGGGACTGCAGCGACCACAGCTCGATGAACCCCGGCGAGGCAGCCTGAGAGAAGAGACCGCCCGACTGGGCGAACGTCGCCAGCTGCGCGTCGTAGATGGCGTTCGGCGAGGCACGGGTCACCACGCGGGCAGACCCCTTGTACAGCCTGACGCCGATCGTGCCCGTGACCTGTGCATTGGCGGCATCCATGAACGCGTCCAAGTCGACGCGCAGCGGCTCCCACCACAGCCCGCCATACACGAGATAAGCCCATTTCTGGTCCAGCGCGGGCTTGAGCTGGTTCTGGTGGATCGTCCCCACCAGCCGCTCGAGCTCCTGGTGGGCGAGCAGCAGGATCGCCGCAGCGGGCACCTCGTAGATGTCGCGGACCTTCAACCCCACGATTCGGTCCTCGATCTGATCGACGATCCCGATCCCGTGGCGGGCGCCGATCTCGCCGGCGCGCTCGAGCAGCTCGACCAGACCGAGGCGTTGGCCGTTGAGGGCGACCGGAATGCCGCGCTCGAACTCGACCGTCAGGACCTGTGCCTCGTCCGGCGCCTCCTCGGGCCGGGTGACGAGCTGGAACACGTCATCCTCGGGGGCGTGATCGAGCTCCTCGATCCAGCGTCCCTCGCTGGAGCGGCCCCACAGGTTGTCGTCGATCGAGTACGGCGCCAGCTCGGTCCCGCCCTTGACCAGGATTCCATGCTCGCGCGCGTATCTGACCTCCTCCTCGCGCCCCATCCGCCACGAGCGCACCGGGGCGATCACCTTCAGCTCCGGCGCGAGGGTGGCGATCGTCGATTCGATCCGGACCTGGTCGTTGCCCTTGCCGGTGCAGCCGTGGGCGATCGTGTCGCAGCCGTCGGCGCGCGCCCGCTCCACCGCGAGCTTGGCGATCAGCGGTCGTCCGAGCGCCGTGAACAGCGGATAGCCATGGCCGTAGATCGCGTTGGCCTTGATCGCCCTGGTGACGTACTCGGTTGCGAACTCCTCGCGGGCGTCGACGATCTGGCAGTCGACGGCGCCGAGCTGGAGCGCCTTTCCCCGGATCACGTCGTAGTCCTCCCCCGGTTGGCCGAGGTTGACCGTGAAGGCGACGACATCCGCCTGGTACTCATCCTGGATCCACTTGAGCATCACGCTCGTGTCCAAGCCACCGCTGTAGAGCAGCAGCACGCGGTGGACCTCCCCGGGATGGGCTTCGTAGGACGCGGTCGGAGTCGTGGAGGTAAACGGATGGGTCACGGTGGCTCGCGAAGGGTATTGGCCGCGGGCACGAGCCGGCCCAGTCGGCGCTGCACGTCCTCCCAAAGCTCGCGGTAGGCGAGCGCTGCCGCCGATCGGGGCGCGAACGAAGCCACGACGTCGCGCTCGGCGCCCATCCGCTCGACGACTGCCGAGGACGGGATCGCGGTGGCGAGCAAGCTCGAGCGCTCGGCACCCATCCGCTCCATGATCTGGTGGTGGAGCTTCTTGCGCCGATCGACCATCGAGAAGAACGCGAGCAGCTGCGGTCCCCCGTCGACGAGTTCCGAGAGCTGTTCGAACGTCCGTGCGGAGAGCGTCGCCGGGATGATCGGCACCAGCAGCGCATCGGCCGCCTCGAACACGCTCTCGGAGACGAGCGAGATGCTGGGCGGACAATCGAGGAAGATGTATTGATACTCCTCGCGCAGCGGCTCCAGCACCTTCGCCAGGCGCCGGGTGGGGTGCTTGAAGTCGTCGAGCGCCAGGTCCATGTGACGGTAGGAGAAGTCGGCCGGAAGCAGATCGAGGCCGATGTGGTCGGTGCCCTTGATCAGCTTCTGTACCTCGGACTCCCGGCGCAGCAGCTTGCGCCCGCCGCCCTTGACCTTCGGCTTGACCCGGAACAGGTACGTCGAGCCGCCCTGCGGATCGAGGTCCCACAGCAGCGTCGGAAACCCGTCGCGCGCCGCGAGGTAGGCGAGATTGACCGCTGCCGAGGTCTTGCCGACCCCGCCCTTGATGTTGTAAGTGGCCAGAACCTTGGTGTTCGGACCGCTCAACCGAACGTTTCCTTGACGAGCTTGCGCTGCTGCTTGGATGCGAACGCCGCGAAGCGCTCGGCAAAGTCGCCGCGGGCCGCGCGCTCGTCCTCGCCCAGATGTTCCACCAGCACGCCCATCGCCATCACCGCCGCAGTCCCGTTCGGGAGCGCCGCGACCTCACCTGCCAGCGAGCGCAAGGTCGCGACCTGGACCTCTCGGTCCTGATGTCGTCCGAGCACGTCCTGCAATGCCTTGAGCGCCTTGACCATCGGCTTGCCCACCTCGTCCGGGTAGATCGGCGGCCCGAACAGCTCGAGCAGGTAACGGAGCTCCTTGCCTTTCTTGCGAAGCTCGTGGTAGTCCTCGGCGGGGCTCGACTCCCCGATCGCTTCACCCATCTTGATCATCTGGCGATAGACCCTGCTGATCCGTTCGCCGGCCACCGAGCCGATCGGGCGGGCCGCGGCGGGGCGGTCGTCGGCGGCCAGCGACACCAGGCGGTCGAGGAACGAGCCCCACTCCGCGAGCAGGCGAGTGGCTCGATCAGAGCCCAGGAGACGGGCGATCTCGCGGTGGGCGTCGGCTCTGTGGTCGCGCAGTACGGTCAGCAGAGGATCGAGGTCGGAGCGGATCTGCTCCGGGACCATCGCTCCGTAGTGCTCGAACTCGAGCAGATAGACGTCGAGGTCGCGGGCGTCCCCGGTGGCGCGCTGGAGCCATCGAAACTCGTCCCGGAACCGCTCGAGCTGCGCGGGCGGAAACAGCGCCTTCAGCTCGCGCTGGATGGCGCGCGAGCGGCGGATCGACACGCGGAAGTCGTGCAGGAACTCGCTGTCGAGGTCGGCCACCGTGCCCTCGACGTTCGCCTTCATCACCTCGAGCAGCGCCCGCAGCACCCGGGCCGCTGCTTCGTCTGCTCGCTGGTCGTAGCCCAGGACGACGTGGATCTTGGACGGGCTCCCGCCGGGTGTCCCGCCGGCGGCCCTGAGCGCTTCATCGACGAGCGACTGGTCTGCCGGCGTGAACCCGAGCGCGTCCGCGAGCCAGCGCTGGACGCGCTCGAGCTCCTCGTCGTATCCGCGCACGCCGACGATCCGGACCCGAGGCCGCAACGGCTGGTGCGAGCCGCCGTCGAAGAGGACCAGCGGCTCCTCGAGGCTGATCCGCACGACCGTCTTTCGCTCGTCGTCCAGCACACGCAGCGCGCGGACACGGGTGTGCACACGAACCAGCGGTAGCAGCGCGCGGATGGTGCTCACCGCGGCGAGGGCCTGTTGGAGCGACCCGGGCGGAAGCTCGACTGCGAGCAGCGGATCGGTCGGCGGCGGGATCGCGATCGCGGCGCGCTCGCGGCCCGACCACGTCTCGATCAACGCCAGCCGTCCCCCCTCGTGTACGAGCTCCAGCCGCTCCGCGTGCAGGAGCCCGTCGAAGGTGTCGAAGAACGTCCGCTCGGCCTCCCGCACGTCTCGGTCGTCGACCACGAACTCGCCCTTCAGCGTCTCGTCCGCCGTCTCGAGCGTCATTCCGTCCGGGGGCAGGAACTCGATCACTGCGCCACCGCTTCCAGCCGCGCCAGCGCCTCGTCGATCTCTGCCTCGCTGACGATCAGCGGTGGTTCCAGCCGGAGCGTGCACGGTCCCGTCGCGTTCACCACCAGGCGCTGCTCGAGCAGGGCGCGCTGCGCGAGCCGTGGCGCAGACAATGCTTGATCGATGTCGATCGCGAGCATCAGTCCCCGGCCGCGAACCGTTGTGACGTAGGGAATGCGAGCGAGGCCGGCGGCGAGCCGCTCGCCGAGCGCCTTGACGCTCTGCAGAAGGTCGGGATCCGAGCAGATCTCCAGCGCGACCAGCGCCGCGGCCGCGATCACCGGCCCACCGGCGAACGTGGATCCGTGATCTCCGGTTTGGAGCGCATCGGCGAGCCGCTCGCCGGTGATCAGGGCTCCGATCGGCAACCCGCCGCCGAGTGACTTGGCGCTCGTCAGAGCGTCCGGAACCACCGGCGTCTGCTCGTATGCCCACAGCGTCCCGGTGCGGCCCATCCCGGTCTGGATCTCGTCGAACACGAGCGCCGCGCCGGTCCGGTCGCAGACGTCTCGCGCCGCGAGCAGCAGCTCGTCGGAGAGGATGTTGATGCCGCTCTCGCCCTGAATCGGCTCGAGCAGCACGGCCGCCGTCCGTTCGTCGACCGCCCGGACGAGCGCGTCCGGGTGCTTGGGGACGACCACGAAGCCGGGAACCAGCGGCGCGAACGGCGCCTGCTTGGACTCCTGCGGGGTCGCGGACAGGGCACCGTAGGTACGTCCGTGAAACGCGTCCTGGACGACGACCACGGTTCCGCCGGGGCGTGCGCGACGGACCAACTTGACCGCCGCCTCGATCGCTTCGGCACCCGAGTTCGTCAAGAACACCTTGCCCCCCAGCGAGCTTTCCGCCAGCCGCGCACTCAGCCGCAGGCCGGCTTCCGTGTAGTACAGGTTCGTGGTGTGAGTCAGCCGGCCGACCTGGTCGCGGACGGTGCCGACGATTCGCGGGTGGCAATGGCCGACGTTCAGCACCGAGATCCCGGCCAGGAAGTCGAGGTACTCGTTGCCCTCGTCGTCCCACAGCCGGCATCCGGAGCCGCGGACGAACTCGACCGGATTCCTCGCGTAGGTGGGAATCGCGTGGTCGCGCTCGAGGCTCTGAAGCTCGGCCAGGCTCATGCGCCGTTTCCGATCTTGGTGCCCTGCCCCGCGTCGGTGAACAGCTCCAGCAGCACCGAGTGCGGGACCCGACCATCGACTATGTGGGCATAGGAGACGCCGCCGTGGATTGCCTCCAGGCAGGCCGCGAGCTTCGGCCGCATCCCGCCGGCGACGCTCGGCAGCAGTCCCGCCACTTCGTCTGCAGTCGTCTCGGAGACCAGCGTGGAGGAATCGGAGGGATCGCGCATCCAGCCCACGACATCGGTGAGGAACACGATCTTGTACGCCCGCAGCGCGCCGGCGACGGCGCCGGCGGCCTCATCGGCGTTGATGTTGTACGAGTTTCCCTCGCGGTCGGCTCCGACGCTCGCCACGACGGGGATGTAGTCCTGGGCGACGTGGGTGAGCACATCCACGTCGACCCCCTCGATCCTGCCCACGAACCCGATGTCGCGGCCGCTCGGCGCCGCCTGCCGGGCGGCCCGGAACAGCAGCCCATCGTCGCCACAGAGCCCGACGGCGGGCTGGCCGTGGCGACCCAACCGAAGCACGATGTCCTTGTTGACCTTGCCGACGAGGACCATCTTCGCCACCTCGACCGTGTCCGGATCCGAGACGCGCAGTCCGTCGACGAACTGCACCGGCAGGCCGAGCCGCTCCATGTAGCTGGTGATCTCCGGCCCGCCGCCGTGGACGATCACCGGGTTCATGCCGACGTACTTGAGCAGGACCACGTCGCGGGCGAAGTCCTCCTTGAGCTGGGCGTCGAGCATTGCGGCGCCGCCGTATTTGATCACCACGGTTTTGCCGTGGAACTCGCGGATGTAGGGCAGCGCCTCGAGCAGGGTGGCAACGTCGCGCATCATCGGATTGTCGTTCTCCGCGGCACAAACACTACGTGGTGTAGTCGGCGTTGATCGTGACGTACTCGTGGCCCAGGTCGGAGAAGAACAGCTCGGTCTCGGCTCCCTCGCCGGGAAGCCCGATCTCGTATTCGACCTCGACCGCCTGCACGGCGGCCCTGAGCGCCTCGGCGTCGTGGGGCACGTAGCAGCCGCGCGAACACACCTGGACTCCCTCGATCGCGATGTCGAGCTCCACCGGGGCCATCCCCGTCGTCGCCATCCCCACCGCCTGGGCGATCCGGCCCCAGTTCGGGTCCGCGCCGTACAGCGCCGTCTTGACCAGCGGCGAGTTGGCGACTGCGCGGGCGACGCGATGGACGGTCTGATCCTCCCCGCCGCGCACGAGCACTCGCCCTACGCGCCGCGCCCCCTCGCCGTCACGGACGACCTCGAGCGCCAGCTGTCGCAACACCGCGTCGAGGGCCTCGCCGAACCGAAGCTCGTCCTCGGTCTCGGGCTCGACATTCACCCCGGAGCGGCCGCTGCACTGGAGAACGATCATGTCGCTGGTCGAGAGCTGCCCGTCCACGGTGATCCGCTCGAAGGACCGCTTGACGGTGACGCTCAACAACAGATCGCAGGTCTCGGCGGACAGCTCGGCGTCGGTCTGCACGAACACCAGCAGCGTCGCGAAGCCCGGCGAGATCATGCCGGCCCCCTTGGCCTGGGCGGTCAGCCGTACCACTCCGCCACCCAGCTGCACGTCGAAGCAGCACCGCTTTTGGAACGCATCGGTCGTCCGGATCGCTTCGGCGAACTCCGCATCGCCGCCGGCGTGGAGGCGATCGGCCGCATCGGCAATCCCGCGCATGACCGCATCCAGCGGCAGCGGCACCCCGATCACGCCGGTCGAGGCCACCGCGGTCGTCTCCGCGGTGCCCGTGGCGGACTGCTCGGCAGCGGCTCGCTGCATCTCTGCCGCGTGCTCCAGTCCGGGCAGCCCGGTGGCGGCGTTGGCGTTACCCGAGTTGGCGACCACGGCGCGGATGCCGTCGAGTCGGGTGCGCTCCATCGTCACCAGGACCGGTGCCGCGAGCGTGCCCGAACGTGTGAACCGCGCGGCACTCGTGGTGTGCGGAGCATCGGACACTATGAGGCCGAGGTCCGGCCCCGACTCCTTGATCCCGCAGGCGACGCCGGCGGCACGGAATCCTTCGGGCAGTCCTCCCGACAGCTCTGTCAGGTGCTCGGGAGCCCGGATCCAACGCGACTTGAAAAACGACTTGGTCGTGCTCACGCGATCCCCTCCGCCTCGGGCAACCCGAACATCAGATTCAAGTTCTGCACCGCCTGCGATGCCGCGCCCTTCCACAGGTTGTCGATTGCGCCGAACACGATCGCACGGCCGGTCCGCTCGTCGCGATGAACCGAGAGCCTGCAGATGTTCGTTTCCCGCACATCGCGGACGCCCGGAGGAGTGCTCGCGAGTTCGACGAACCGCTCGCCGGCGTAGGCGTCGCGGTACAGCTGCTCGAGATCGAGCTCGCCGTCGGCGAGCGTGACGTAGCAGGAGACCAGCTCGCCCTGGTCGAGGGGGAGCAGGTGCGGCGTGAACGTCACCCGGAGCGCCGCTCCGAGCCGCCGCAGCTCCTGCTCGATCTCCGGGGTATGGCGATGGCGAGGAACTCCGTAGGCGGTGACGTTCTCATCCACGGTCACGAAGTGGGTCTTCTCGGTAGCGGCGCGGCCGGCACCGGAGACGCCCGACTTGGCGTCGATCACGACGTCCTCTATCAATCCGGTGCGCGCCAGCGGCGCGAGTGCTAACAGCGCCGCGGTCGGAAAGCACCCCGGGTTGGCCACCAGGTCGGCCCGCCGGATCTCATCGCGGTATCGCTCCGGCAACCCATACACCGCTTCAGCGAGGAGTCCGGGCGCCTGATGCTGGCGGTACCAGGCGGCGTACTGGGCTGGATCCCTGAGCCGGAAGTCGGCGCTCAGATCGACGAGCCGGACGCCGCGGTCGCGCAGCGCCGCGACCAGCGGTGCCGCCGCGCCATGAGGGTAGGCGACCACGGCAGCCTCGACCTCGCTGTGGCGATCGAGGTCGAGCTCCTCGAGCGCGAGCGGCACACGGTGGTGGGGGTACAGCTCGTCCAGCCGGACGCCGACATCGGATCGCGCCGTCAACGCCCGCAGCTCGAACGACGGATGGCCGTAGAGCAGCCTTGCGGTCAGCGCGCCGGTGAAGCCGGCGGCACCGAACACCGAGACGCTATGCGCCACGGACCCTCCCGCCGAGCTCATCCGCCAGCGCCGCCGCGATCGCCTGGCGCCGCTGCGCAACCTCCTCGTCGGTGAGCGTGCGATCCGGCGCCCGGTAGGCGAGCCGCAGGGCGAGCGAGTAGTTGCCGGGACCGAGCCGCTCGGGATCGCGGTAGACGTCGAACACCTCTACTCGCGCGAGCAGCGGCGCGCCGCTACGGCGCACGACATCGAGCACCTGGGCGCCCGTCACCTGCTCGGAGACCACGACCGCGAGGTCCTCGTGGACCTCGGGGAAGCTCGTGACGTCCTCATAGAGCGGCGTGCGCTCGGCGTGCGCCATCACTGTGTCGAGATCGAGTTCGAAGGCGGCGACCGTCTCCCGGATGTCCCATTCGGCCGCGACGAGCGGATGGATCTCGCCGACCCACCCAGTCGGCTGGTGGTCGATGGAAATCGTCGCGGCGCGGCCGGGGTGGAGGAACGGCCGGGCCTCGCCCCGCACCGACCACGGAACGCGCAGCGTGCCGAGCAACCCCTCGAGCACCCCCTTTGCCGCGAAGAAGTCGGCGCTCCGCGGCTGCGGGTCGCGCCAGGTCGGCGGTCTGACGTGGCCGACCAGCACGCCGCCGACGTGATGGGGCTCGCGCGGCAGGCGATCCGGCCCGTTTGGGAAGTAGACAGCCCCCGCTTCGAACAGCCGCAGCTCGCCCGCACCGTGCGCGAGGTTGTGCCGCGCGATATCCAGCAACGATCCGAGCAGCGTCGTGCGCAGCCGGGACTGCTCGGCCGACATCGGGTTCTCGAGCTCGACGGCCGGTTCGTCCTGTAGTCGCAGGCGCTGCGCCAGCTGCGGGGCGGCGAAGCTCCATCCGACGACCTCATGCAGACCCTGTCCGGTCAGCGCGTCGGCAGTGCGGCGGCGCAGCCGCTGGACCGTCGTCAACCGCCCGGCGGCGCCGTGTCGGGATGGCAGCGTCGCTGGCAGCTTCTCGACACCGTCGAGCCTAGCCACCTCCTCGATCAGGTCCGCTTCACGGGTGACGTCGTCGCGGCGGAACGGCGGCGGCCTGACGTCGAGGCCGTCGGCGACGTCGGTGGTCGTGAACTCGAGCGCTTGCAGGATGCGTCGGCTCGTCTCACGCGCGATCGGCTCTCCGAGCAGACTGTGGATCCGCGCGTCACGAAGCCGGATCGTCCGTGGTGGCGGTCCCGGGCCGCCGATGTCGATCGTGCCCGGCACCGCGCGGGCGTCGCACAGCTCGACCATCAGCCGCGCTGCTACCGCCTGCGCCTCGATCGCCTGCTCGGGCTGGAGCTGCTTTTCGAACCGCGTCGAGGCCTCGCTGCGCAGGCCGAGCTGGAGCGAGGTCCGGTGGATGTTCGGGCCGATCCAGTTCGCGACCTCCATCAAGACCGTGGTCGTGTTCGGCGCCACCTCCGAGCGAGCGCCGCCCATCACGCCGGCGATCGACGTAGGTCCGTTCGCGTCCGCGATCAGCACCATTTCATGATCGAGGGTCCGCGTCTGACCATCGAGCGTCTGTACCGTCTCCCCGTCGCGGGCGCGCCGAACGGTCAGTTCGCGGCCCGCCACCCGGTCCAGATCGAACGCATGCAGCGGTTGGCCGGTCAGCAGCATCACGTAGTTGGTGATGTCGACGACGTTGGAGATCGGTCGCTGGCCGGCGGCCATCAGCCGCGCTTTCAGCCACGGAGGCGATGGCCTTATGTGCACGTTCTCGAAAGCCCGGGCCGTGAAGCGGGGGCACAGCTCCGGACAGTCGACCGTGATCGACACTTGGGTGAGATCGCCGGCCGGGTGCGGGTCGTTGGTCCAGGGCGGTGGCGCGAGCGGTGCGTCGGTCGCCGCGTGCACCTCCCGGGCGACGCCGTAGATCCCGAGACAGTCTGGCCGGTTAGGCGTGATCTCGAGGACCAGGACGTCGGTGGCGATCGGCAGGATCTGCTCGAGCGGGGTTCCCGGCGCGGAGCCCGGCGTTGAGCCGGGTGCGGGGCCCGGTGTGGGGCCGTCGCCGTCGGAGAGAACCATGATCCCGGCATGCTCGGTGCCGATCGCCAGCTCGTCCTCGGCGAGGATCATCCCGTTCGATTCCTCCCCCCGGAGCTTGGTTTTCTGCAGCGTTGTCCCGTCCGGCATCACCGCCCCCGGCTTGGCGACGGCGACCGTCTGTCCGGCTCTGACGTTGGGGGCGCCGCAAACGATCTGTCGTGCCTCGCCATCGCCGGTGTCGACGAGGCACACGCTGAGGCGATCGGCGTCCGGGTGCCGGTTTGCCTCCAGCACCTTGCCGACCACGAAGCTTTCGAGCTTTGTCACGCCATGGCGCTCGATGCGCTCGACTTCGGTGCCGGTCATCGCCAGCCGCTCGGCGAGCGCGTGCACGCCGAGCGGCGGAGCGCAGTATTGATGAAGCCACTCCAGCGGGACCCTCATCGGGCTGGCGCCTCGTCTCGCATCGATACCGGGCTCATCCGAACTGCTCCAGAAACCGTACGTCGTTTTCGTAGAGGAGCCGCAGGTCGGGCACGCCATGCTTGAGCATCGCGATCCGCTCGATCCCCATCCCGAACGCGAACCCCTGGATCTTCTCCGGGTCGTAGCCATGCTCGCGGACGTGCTCGAACACGTTCGGATCGACCATGCCGGCGCCGAGGATCTCGATCCACGCCGTGCCCTTGCACAGCGAGCAGCGCCGGCCGTCCTCCGTGACGCCGTCAACGCAGTTGAAGCACGACACGTCGACCTCGACGCTCGGTTCGGTGAACGGGAAGAAGTGGGGCCTCAGCCGCACTTGGCGCTCCTCGCCGAAGATCGCGCGCGCAAAGGCCAGCAGGGTCCCTTTGAGGTCGGCGAGCGTGATGTCGGTGTCGACCGCCAGGCCCTCGATCTGGTGGAACTGGGGCGTGTGCGTCGCGTCGTTGTCTGGACGGTAAACGCGGCCGGGCATGACGATGTACAGCGGCGGCGGCTGGGCCTCCATCGCGCGGATCTGCACCGGCGAGGTGTGGACCCGCAGCAACAACGCCTGTGGATCGAGGATGTCATGCAGCGGCTTGACGTAGAAAGTGTCGGTGGTGAGGCGCGAGGGGTGCGTCGGCGCGAAGTTGAGCGCGTCGAAGTTGTAGTAGACGGTCTCCACCTCCGGCCCCTCGACGACGTTGAATCCGAGCCCGATGAACACGTCCTCGATCTCGCGCTGGGTCTTGGTCATCAGGTGCAGACGGCCGATCGCGGTCACCGGGTCGGCGGGCAGGGTGACGTCGACCCGGTCCTCCCGTAGCCGCTGATCGAGCTCCGCTTCGGCGAGCCTCCGTGCGCGCTGCTCGATCGCCTGCTCGAGGGCGTGCCTGAGCTCGTTCGCTGCCTTCCCGGTCGCGGCCCTCAGATCCGGCGGAAGCTGCGCCACGCTGCGCAGCAGGTTTGGCAGCTCCGCCTTGCGTCCCAGGTAATGGATCCGTGCTTCTTCCAGCTCACGGGTGTCGGCCGCGGCGGCGATCGCAGCCTCGGCCTCATGCCTGATCTGTGCGATCCGTTCGGTCATCGTGCGCCGGGCATGGTAGTTACCTCGTAGAGCGCGACCGTGGCAGCCATCGCCGCGTTCAACGAGTTCGTGTGGATGGGGATGTGGGCCGTGACGTCGGCGGCGTCGACCAGCTCCGGCGGCAGGCCCTCGCGTTCGGCGCCGACCACCAGAGTGATCTCGGTCAGATCCGAGCCGGTCGACGTGCGCTCTCGAACTTTGGCGTTTTGGTTCCACCGTCCGGAACCAGAACGCCAAAGTTGGGCCAGTGGGGTGCCGCTGCCGGCGACGAGAGCGATCTTCGTGCCCGGGAGTGGGTCGAGCCCGGCGCCGGCGGCCGCCCGCCACAGCGGCACCGCGAACACGGCGCCCATGCTCGCGCGCACCGCCTTGGGCCCGAACGGATCGGCGCTTCCCAGAGCCGATCGCGACGCAGGAGGCGCCGAATGCCTGCGCCGAGCGCAGCACGGCGCCGACGTTGCCGGGATCGTGGACGCCGTGCAGATAGACGCACAGGGGTCCGGGCGGCTTCGGCGCCCACCGCTCCGCGTAGACCGCCAGCGTTCGCGTGCCCGAGCCGAGACCGGAGGCGGACGCGAGTTGCTTGGCCTCGACCTCAATCCCCGGCAGTCCGCTGCCGGCGGCGCAGAAGCGCTCGAGCGCCGGCCAGCCGGCGGCGTCTGCGGCCTGGAGCAGATCCTCGCCCTCGGCGACGAAGCGGCCGGCGCGCTCACGCGCACGGCGTCGCATCCGCAGCTTGCGAATCTCTTTGAGCCTCTGGTTGTGGGAGCTTGTGATGGTCATCGACGTAAGAATCAATAAAAAGGGCGCCGTCCTTACGGATCGGCGCCCGGGTTTTGGTGCTGGCGGTTCGGCAGAGCTCAGCCGGCCGCCAGCGCCTCGCGGGCGCGGTCGGCAAACCGTCGGAAGGTGTCGGCGTCGCGGACAGCGATGTCCGCGAGGATCTTGCGGTCGAGCTCGACTCCTGCGAGCTGCAGACCGTGCATCAGCTGCGAGTAGGACATGTCGTTCTGCCGCGCTGCGGCGTTGATCCGGGTGATCCACAGGCGCCGGAAGTCGCGCTTGCGATTGCGGCGATCCCGGTAGCGATACTGGTCGGCCTTCAGCACCGCTTCCTTGGCTGTGCGGTAGTGGCGGCTGGCGTCGCCGCGGTAACCCTTCGCGAGCGCAAGGGTTGCCCGGCGCTTCTTACGCGCGTGAACCGAGCGCTTCACCCGCGTCATCGCCGCTTCTCCCCCAGCAGGACCTTGACCCGTGGCACGTCGTGCTTCGAAATCACCGCTGGCCGAGCGAACCGCCGCTTGCGCTTGGGTGACTTCTTCTCAAGGATGTGGGTCGAGAACGCGCGCCGGCCGCGCACCTTGCCGGTGGCGGTCACCTTGAATCGTTTCTTGGCGCCGGAATGCGTCTTCATCCTGGGCATGACGGACGCTTAGTAAAGCAGACGCCCAGGGGTGCCGGGGGCCTACTCGGAGCCTGTCCACGGCTGGCCGCCGGCCCACGAGTGCCAGGAGTCGACTTCGATCCACGCGCTGACCCGACCGCGGTCGCGCTGAGGATATGCCTCGCCGGTGTAGTGGCGAGCGAGCCGGTCGATCGCCTCGAAATCCGGGTCGGGATCGAGCGAGACGACTCGACCCTGCAACGTCACATGGCGGTACCACTCGTCCTTCCCGAGCACGGTGAGCGACACGCGCGGGTCCGCGCGCATGTGCTCGAGCCGCTTGCGGCTGTCCTCCATGTTGACCAGCACGCGGCCGCCGTCCCAGATGTACCACGTGGGCGTGGTGTGGGGCGTTCCATCGGCTGTGACGGTGGCGATCACGGACGGGTTCGGCTGTGATAGGAACTGCGAGAGCTCGGGTGGGAGTGGTCGCTTGGGCATGGACTGGCTTATATCCCGGCGCTGGCGCCGCAAACCCGGTATCCGGAGCTCTTTCTCATCGGACCCGCAGGGGCTGAAATGAACGTCAGG
The DNA here is from genome assembly GCA_963767695.1 of uncultured Solirubrobacterales bacterium. Taxonomy (GTDB): domain Bacteria; phylum Actinomycetota; class Thermoleophilia; order Solirubrobacterales; family Solirubrobacteraceae; genus Palsa-465. The sequence continues at coordinate 95,023 of CAVYFE010000004.1, read as the reverse complement.
CGGCCGCGTCGCTGGAGGCGGACGTGGCGCTCTGGCGTCCGGCGGCCGCGTCGCTGGAGGCCGACGCGGCGCTCTGGCGTCCGGCGGCCGCGTCGCTGGAGGCGGACGTGGCGGGCGGGCCGCCGACCGCTGCCTGCTCATCCTGGTCCGCCGTCGCCGCAACCGAGCCGTCGGAGTTCTTCTCCTGGCCGCCGGCGAGGATCGTCTTCGACGGCGCCAGCATCATCGTCATGTTGCGTCCATCCTGGACCGGCGTCTGCTCGACCACAGCGATGTCCGACAGCTCGCCGGCGAGACGGTCCAACAGGGCCATCCCGCGTTCGGGGTGGGTGACCTCGCGGCCCCTGAACATGATCGTGATCTTGACGCGGTCCCTGCCGGTCAGGAATCGGCGAACGTGGCCCTTCTTCGTGTCGTAGTCGTTCTGCGCGATCTTCGGGCGGAACTTGATCTCGCGCACCGTGATCTGCTGCTGATGCTTGCGGGCCGCCTTCTGCTTCTGGGCCTGCTCGTACTTGTACTTGGAGTAGTCGAGCACGCGACAGACCGGAGGCCGGGCGTCCGGGGCGACCTCGACGAGGTCGAGATCTCGCTCCTGCGCGTAGGCGAGCGCCTCCGAGGTCTTGACGACCCCGATCTGCTTCCCATCCTCGCCAACGAGCCGGACCTCGGGCACGCGAATCCGATCGTTGATCCGAGTCTGATCCCGCTCGGGCGGGCGCCGGTCGAACCTACGAGGAACCGGCACTAGTTGCGGTGGCGTGACGTCAAGCGGCGTCGGGCCGTTGGTCGTGATGCAGTTGGATCAACGAAGGCCAGTATAGCGGCGTTTTTCGGCGCGCTCAAAGCGTTTTGCAGGAGGCTCAGCTCTTGGCACGGTGCTTGACTTCGGCTCCGAGCCGCTCGATGAACGCCGCAACGCCGATCGATCCCGCATCGCCCCGGCGGTGCTCACGCAGCGCGACCTGATCGCCCTCCTGCTCACGATCGCCGACCACCAGCATGTAGGGGATCTTCCGCAGCTCGGCATCGCGGATCTTGCGGCCAACCGATTCGGTGCGTAGATCCTGCTCGGCCCGGAACCCCGCCCGCTCGATTCGCCTGGCCACGGCAGCGGCGTAGTCGTCGTGGCGATCCGCGATCGGGATTACGATCGCCTGCACGGGGGCGAGCCACACCGGCAGCTCGCCGCCGAGGTGCTCGAGCAGGATCCCGATGAACCGCTCGTAGGACCCCATCAGGGCCCGATGGATCATCACCGGCTGGTGTTCGGCGTTGTCGGCACCGGTGTAGGTCAGCCCGAACCGCGCCGGCATGTTGTAGTCAAGCTGAACCGTGCCCAGCTGCCAGGAGCGGCCCAGCGAGTCCGTCATGTGCATGTCGATCTTCGGTCCGTAGAAGGCGCCCTCGCCCTGGTTCAGCTCGTAGGTGAGGGCCTGGTCGTCGAGCGCCTGCATCAGCGCGAGTTCACTGCGATCCCAGAGGTCGTCCGAGCCGATCCGCTGCTCGGGCCGAGTCGAGAACTCGAGCCGGACATCGATGCCGAATACCTCGTAGGTGGCAAACGCGAACTCCAGGCAGCGCGCCACCTCGTCCTGGATCTGTTCTTCGGTGCAGTAGATGTGCGCATCGTCCTGCGCGAAGTGCCGAACCCGCAGCAAGCCGTGGAGCGTCCCGCTCGGCTCGTTGCGATGAAGGAGTCCCGGTTCGAAGAAGCGGACCGGCAGGTCGCGGTAGGAGTGCGGCTGCAGCGAGTACAGCTGACAGTGACCGGGACAGTTCATCGGCTTGATCGCCAACGCCCGATCCTCCGCCTCGGTGACGAACATGTGCTCCCGGTACTTATCCCAGTGTCCCGAGACCTTCCACAGTGAGCTGTCGTACAGCTGCGGCGTCTTGACCTCGGTGTAGCCACGCTCGCGGCCCATCTCGCGGCTCAACTCGACCAGCGAGTTGAACACCGCGGTGCCGCCCGGCAGCCAGAAGGCGGAGCCGGGCGCGACGTCGGAGAACGTGAACAGTCCGAGCTGGGGCCCCAGCCGGCGATGGTCGTTCGCCCGGGCTCGCTCCAGCCGCTCGAGATACTCCGCCAGCTCCTTGTCCGAGAAGAAGGCGGTCCCGTACACGCGCGTGAGCATCGGGTTGCTCGCGTCGCCGCGCCAGTAGGCGCCTGCCACGGACTGGAGCTTGAATGCCTTGATCCGCTTCGTGCTCGGAGAGTGCGGGCCGCGGCAGAGATCGGTGAAGTTTCCGTTGGTGTACAGCGAGACGGTGTGCACGCCCTGGTTCTTGACGAGGTCCTCGATCAGCTCCACCTTGTAGTCCTGCCCGTCGGAGAGAAAGCGCTCCAGCGCTTCACCGGCCGCCACGTCTTCACGGGTGAACGGTTCGTCGGCATCGATGTGCTCCTGCATCCTCGCCTCGATCCGTTCGAAATCGGCGTCGGCGACCGTGGTCCCAGGGGGGAAGTCGAAGTCGTAGTAGAAGCCGTTTTCGATCGGCGGTCCGATCGAGATCTTGACCCCGGGGTAGAGCTCCATCACCGCAGCCGCGAGCACATGTGCGCAGTCGTGGCGGATCAGGGAGAGGGCCTCGGGACCGCTGCGGTCGGTCAGGATCTCGAGCTGTGCCGTGTTGTCGGTGTGAGGAAGCGGGCAGGCCAGGTCGCGCAGCTCTCCGTCGACCTTGATGGCCAGCGCGGCCCGGGCGAGCCCGGGTCCGATCGCGGCCGCCGCGTCGGCGCCCGTCGCGTCGTCCGCCAGGACCAGCTCGTTCCCGTCGGGAAGCTCGAATTCCATTTGGCGCATGATCCTAGAGCCGGCGGCCTGGCGGGGGCAGGCGACGCGTCCGCCTCGGCTGGCTCCTCGGCGGGCTACTTCCGGACGCGGAAGGCGAACTTTCCGATCGTCTCAGGCGCCGGCAGAATCGAGCTGGCCGGGCACGCCAGCTCCGCGCAAAGCACCCCCGGCGGTCCCGGGCACCCAACACACACAGTGGACACGAACTCCTCGATCTTCCCGTGGAACCGGCCGCTGCACCACCGCCCGCCGGCACTCCTGGGGTTCAGCTTGACGCCGACCAGCGAACCGGCGTCGGCGTGGTCGACCGTGGCTGAGATCGAGGACACGCACCCTTTCGGATGGGATCGGAGGCTTGCGTCGACGGCGTACTGGACTCGTGTATTGCCGGCCACGCCGGTGCTCTGCGGCGCCTGGAAGCGCACCACGAAACGGGTGCTCGGCGTCCCTTTCCCAGGCTTGACAGTGGCAGCTACGGTGGCGGTCGGCGCGGCGTCCGCGGACGCCGGGATCCCTGCGCAGGCCAGCATCAGAAACATCACCCAGAGCCTCCGCAACATCGGCCCGGAGTCTACCCGCCACCGGTCTTCCACGCTACATTTACGGGCCCTGGGGCGATTAGCTCAGCTGGGAGAGCGCCGTCTCGACAAGGCGGAGGTCGCTGGTTCGAGCCCAGCATCGCCCATCACTCGGTGGGATCGTTGAAGGGTGGCCGCGAAACGGGAATATATGGCCCGTTTCGCGGCCACCCTCGCGCGGCTTGGGGTTGGCGAGATCGCCGAAGAATCCTCGGGGAGGCCGCCGCGGCGACTACGCCGCCGTCGGATCGCCAGAGAGCGATGCCAACCGTCGCACGACTGTCCGCAGCACCTTCCGCTCGATCGCGGGATCGGTGCGCAACACAGACGCGAACGCCTGCTGGCTTATCACGAAGAATCGAAGCGGCGTCGCGGCGGTGACCGTCGCGGTCCGCTTCACGGCCTCGAGCAACGCTATTTCGCCAAAGAAATCCCCGTCGCCAAACGTCGTGAGGCTCTGTTCCTCGCGCGTGACCCTCGCCTCGCCGTCGATGATTATGAAGAACTCCTGTCCCCGCGAGCCTTCCTTGCAGAGAATCGTGCCGGCCGGTACCTCGAGATCGTCGCTGAGCCGCGCGAGCTGCGCCAGCTGGCGCCGTGACAGCCCCTCAAACAGCGGCGACCGCTTGAGCGCGACGATCTTTGAATCCTGACGAAAGCGCGCCACGGAGCGCAACGATACTCTCAGCATCGGGAGCACACGGCCGAAATTGCGCTCAGGCGCCCGCCAATCCTGGCTCGTCGAACAGCCGTCTCCCGGCACCCAGGAACACCGGGTAGACCAACAGCCGATACTCGTCAATCAGCCCGCCGGGTGGACGCCTTGATCGCATCTGCGCGAGGCGTCCTCGCGCTTCGCTTAGGGGTGGCTGAGGCGCCAGGTGAAGGAGGCCTGTGGCAGCGCCTGGGTGGCGAGCAGGCGGACCGTGGCATGCTCGCCGCCGGCCGCCAGGACCGCGGTTCCGACGCTCTGGCCGGCATTGAGCGGGGCGGCCAGGTGCGGTGCGGTTGCGATTGTGGTGTGGATTGGCAGGCCGGACCACCCGAGCAGCGATGTGGAGTGGGTGGCGACGACGGGCACCCGATTGCCCCAAGGATCCTCCAACCAGCCGAGCCTCCCGTGGCGATGGACGACCTCGCGTGCCCGCACGGCTTGGCGGATGCTCCCAAGCAGAGTCGTGCTGGCGCTGAAGGCTGAGGCGATGAGGCTCGGCTGCCCGCTGGTCGGCAGCTGGTCGAGCACGGCTCCCACCACCGTAACGGTGCGCCCGGCGATCCGCTGGTGTGCGGCGAACACGAAGCAGCCACCCGCCCTCGACGTGGACCCGGTCTTTATTCCCACGAACCCGTCCCGGCCGAGCAATCCATTGAGGTTGTACTGTCGCCCGGCCACGGGCAACGTCACCTGCGGCAGCGCGACGATCTGCCGAAAGGCGGAGATCTGGAGCGCCCGCATCGCCACCCGCGCCTGGTCTCTGGCGGTACTCATCGTCCGGGGGTTGACCCCGCTGGCGTCCGCGTAGTGAGTGTGCCTGAGGCCGAGTGACCTGGCCGTCGCGTTCATCCTGGCGACAAACGCAGACTCACTGCCCGCGTCCCATCTGGCCAGTAACTCCGCGATGTTGTTGCCGGACGGCAGTAACAGCCCCTCCAGCGCCTGGCGCTCGGTGAGCCGCTCACCCGCCCGCACGGTCACGACCGACTCTCCGGCCGCCAGGTCCGCCCGATACCTCGCCACATCCGCGGGGCGAACGGCGATGCTTGGCCCACCCGCGTCGCTGCGCAAGCGATGATCGCCGAGCACGACGTACGCGGTCATCACCTTGGCCACGCTCGCGATCGGCGTCGGCCGGGCGGACCCGTGAGCGCCGATCAACCCCACCCCTTCCACCCCGATCGCCGCCTCGCCGCCGCGTGGCCAGGCCAGTGCCGGCGCTCGACCGGCGAACCTGCCGGAGACAAACGACGGAACGACCGCCGGCTGTGGCAGCGATCGTAGTAGCGCCACCGCGACGTACGCCGCCGCCCCAAACAAGACGACGCCGGCGAGCAATCCCCACGCCGCCGCCGGCAAGCGCCGCTGCGCGACCGGCCCTCGATGCCCGCCAAACCGCGACGAGGCCGGAGCTCGTCGGCCTCTTCGCCGAGCGGATCCGACGAGCTGGATCCGGACCGCCCCGGGATCACGGGGATCCAACCTGCGAGGACGGCTAGGGCGAAGCGTGGGCAACGAAACTCACCTCGTGGCTGTCTGAAGACCGATCCTCCTCGACTGCCTATACCACGGGCCGATGCAACCCGCAACCACCCATGGATTGAGCCGTGCTCCCGAACCCGAGTCGAGGTCACGGACCTGATCGACCTCGCGATCGTGGGAAAGGCTGGCCCCAACCCCGGCCGCCCGCTTGATCGCACGCCTGGCGCCGGCGGGCCTGGTACCGATCGACTGAGCGCGCGCTAGGAGACGAACGTTCGCAGCTGCTCCTTGGCTCGCTCGCGGACCGGCTCGCCGTGGGCCAGCAGCAGGAGCTCGAAGTCCAGCTCGAGTAGACGACGGTACGCCTCCAGGAGGTTCTCCTTGGTCTGCTCCGGGTCGTCCATCAATTGATCGGAAACGAAGGCAAGGCGGCGCGAGTCGCGGGAGCGAACCACGCCATCGGCGCAGACCAAGGCCCGGTGCGACGGGATGTAAAGCGCTGTCTCGTCAGGGCAGATGGCGTCCACCTCGTGGACGACGACACCTCCCGGCAGTTCGTCACCGAACTCGAATGGCTCCACCGGGCCGCGTCCTTCGAGCTCATAGAGACCGTTGCTGATGCAGTGGATCGTGCATCCGAAGGCCTCGCGCAGCTGCCACGACTGGCGATCGTGATGGCGGTTTGAGAGCAGGACGTGTTCCGGCGCACCGTGTTGCTCGAACCAATCGAGCCCCTCGGCAGGGATCATCGGATCGAACAGGACCCGTGGCTCGAGCAGGTAGTAAGAGCTGACGTCGATGGGGATGCGGTCGTGGCGCGCGGTCCAATACCAAAGGCCGGGAGCGAGCTCGTCCACCGTCCCAACCTATCTATTCACGGCTCCTCATGCACGCACGCCATATCACGATGACGTTGACCCGTCAACTATAATCTTCGACATGGACACAATTGAGATCTCTCGTCTCGACGGCGCCGCGCTCGAGGCATGGCGCAGCTACATCCAGAGCCACGCCTCGATCCTTCGTCTGCTCGACGCTGAGCTCGTCGCCGAGCACGGTCTCACCACCCGCGATTACGAAGTGCTGCTGTATCTCGCTCAGGCCGACGATCGGCGGCTTCCGATGTCGGCGCTCGCCGAGAGCACGATGCTGACCCGCTCCGGGATCACGCGGCTGATCGACGGATTGGTGGCGAGCGGATTGATCGAGCGTGTCTCCTGCCCCAACGATGCGCGGGTCTCCTACGCAAAGCTGACCGATGCCGGCCACCAGAAGCTGCGTCAAGCCGGCTGCACCCATGTTGCGAGCATCCACCGTTTGTTCCTGGAGCAGTTCTCCGAGGAAGAGATCGGCCAGCTCGCGTCGTTGCTGAGCCGCCTGCCGGGGGCGCAGCGCGGCGGCTCGTGCACGGTCGAATAGGCCGGGCGCCGCTTGGCCCCGCCATCCGTCCTGCTAACGTAGTTGTCTCCTCAAGCATCTTGCCGCCAAGAACCACAACAATGTCAATGATGATTCCGGCCGGCGCGAGTCACGCGCTGTCGATTGATGCCGCCACCTCGATCGGCGCGGTCCACCTGACCGTGGCCGACGTGGGACGATCGAGGGCCTTCTATGAGCAGGCCATCGGCCTGGCACCGTGCGAACGGGCCGATGGCGCACTGACTCTCGCTGCTCGCGCCGAGCACCCCCTGATCGAGCTGCGCGGCGATAGCACGGCGCCGGGGCTTGATCACCGTACGACTGGCCTGTTTCACCTCGCAATCCTCGTGCCCGCGCGCCGGGACCTCGCGATGGCGCTGGCGCGTCTGGCGCAGGCACGCTGGCCACTCGACGGCGCGTCGGATCATTTGGTCAGTGAGGCCCTGTACCTGTCCGACCCGGACGGGAACGGGATCGAGATCTATCGCGACCGGCCGCGCGAGCAGTGGTCGCGCAATGACCAGGGACTCCGGATGGCCACGTTGCCACTGGACCTGGATGACGTCCTCGGCGAGCTCGCCGATGCCGACGGCCTCCAGCAGCTCGCGCCCCCGGGTACGACCATCGGACACGTCCACCTCCAGGTGTCAGACCTGCAAGAAGCCGAACGGTTCTACGCCGGCGTGCTCGGCTTCGACGTGATGGTCCGCGGGTATCCCGGAGCCCTGTTCGTTTCGGCGGGTGGCTATCACCACCACATCGGTTTGAACACGTGGCGCAGCGCCGGCGCCTCTCCCCCGCCTCCGGGCTCGATCGGCCTCCGCTCCTTCGAGGTCGTGCTTCCGACGGCCGAGGAGCTCGACAGGGTGCTCGGTCGCGTTCGATCGGCGGGGCTGCGGATCGAATCGAGCGGCAAGGACCCCGTGGTCCGCGATCCGGCTGGTAACGGCGTCGTACTGCGAGCCCGCTCGCGCTGCTGAGCGCTGCATCGGCCGCTACCCTTGGCAGGCCCCGGCGACGTGGCGGAGTGGCTACGCAGCGGCCTGCAAAGCCGTCTACACCGGTTCGATTCCGGTCGTCGCCTCTGATTGAAGAGGCCGCAGATCAGCGGATGAAACCGTTGGCCCGTCCAGCCCCGAGTCACCACCGCCGGGCCGGTCGAAGACGCCGATCATCAAGGCGATCGCACCCTCAAAACCGACGCCGTACGGAATGCCCCTTACTTCTTCGTGGCTTACCTCGTGCCAATTCCGTCGCGAACTTCGACGGATGAACGCGACCGCTGTGAACGGTATGACCCCCTGGTCAACGTACTGATCCAGGAAACGATGATATCCGCGCGGAACGGTCACCCACAGCCGGCCTCCCGGGGCCAGGAGTGACCGCAGACATCCAAACGCGGTTAGCACCTTGTCGGGCTCGAGGTCGGCCTCATCCCAGCCAACGTGCTCCAAGGTTGAGATCGAGACGATCAGGTCATAGGGTCTCGATGCCGAGAACTCCACCACGTCTTGGTTGATCACGCCGTCTACGCGCTCGTATTTGTCCAGCACGTCGCGGTCGATGGTCGTGTAGCGGTGCAGGACGTTTCCCACCTCCAGGATTCGCCGTCCCGAGCATGTGCTCAGCACCTCGAACGCGAGCGATAGTTCGACGCATCGCTCGTTGCGCCAGGTGGCGTTCTGTGGGTGAAAGAAATACCGATACCTCTGGCCCCCGAGCTGGAACGTACGATTCCATGGCAGAAGCCGATATTGATAAGCGAGTGCCGTCAGCCACAGCCGCTTGGCGTGAAACCCGGCATACCGAGGCACCGAGCGCACGATCCCCGAAACGCCACCCTCGCGGAAGCGCTGAAGGACCTTCACGTACAGAGGATCCGCGCCCGGCAATCTCGGTTCCTGTGTCACGATCCTGGTTCGACGGTGGACATCGGCCTCTACAACCCATACCTCGCCGCTCTTGGCGGCGGCGAAAAGTACTTTCTCTCGGTGCTGGAGGAGGCGGCGAGATTACAGCGAGCACGCCTCACCGTGTTCTCACCGCAGGAACCGGACGTTCGCAGCTGGGAGCGGCTCAACGTATTCATGCAAAGAGATCGGTTCACGTGGGTTCCTGCCGACGATGCGGTCGTCACGGCGTGCTCGCGCGAGCTCGATCTGCTCGTGACGATGAGCAACGACGTGCCCGTGCTCAACCATGCGCGTCGCGGCGTCGCGATGGTGCAGTTCCCAACTCGGGCTCGCGATGCGCCGATCGAGCGCGTCCGCGCGGCGGCGGCCGGCGCCGTCGGGCGGCGACGCGCGCCCGCCGCGCTTGCCTCCTACGAGCGGTTTCTCTGTAACTCGGAGTTCACGCGCGAGCACATCAGGCGCCGGCTGGGGGTCGTGGCGACGATCGTCGCGCCGCCGGTCGATCCGCCGCTGTCCACGGGGCTCCAAAAGCAGCGCAGGATCCTGGCTGTGGGACGGTTCTACCGGGGCGAGCACCACAAGCATCAGGAGGTCCTGATCCGCGCGTTCGCGGAGCTGCAGGGGCCGTTTGCCCACGGCGCCGGCTGGGAGCTGCACCTCCTCGGCGGCGCCGACGACAGCGCGTCGACGCGACGCTGGCTGGAGGAGCTTCGATCGCTGGCCCGTGGGCTGCCCGTTCACTTTCACATCAACGCCGGACGCGACGCGCTTGCTGAGCTCTACGCGACGAGCTCGCTGTTCTGGCACGCCGCCGGTTACGGGGAGGACGCGCAGCGTCATCCGGAGCGCCTCGAGCACTTCGGCATTGCCACTGTCGAGGCGATGCTTTGCGGTGCGGTACCGCTCGTCGTGCCCCTCGGCGGGCAGGCACAGCTCGTCACCGACGGCGTCACCGGCCGCCACTGGCGCACGGTGCGCGAACTCGTGACGCGCACGAGCGAGCTGATTGGGAATCCGGATCGCGCGCAGGCGCTCCGCGCCGGCGGACAGGCGGAGGCTCGCCGCTACGGCAAACAGCGCTTCGCGGCCGAGGTGCGTCGCTACGTGCTCGAGGAACCGGGTTTATACTCACCCCGCTCGCGGCTGTAGCTCAGTTGGCTAGAGCGTCTGCTTGCCATGCAGAAGGTCGAGGGTTCGAGTCCCTTCAGCCGCTTGAGGTCCCTGCAAATTCGGACCGGCCTCGGGAGAGGGGGCGCCGACGCAAGGCGATACGGAGCGGGAAAAGCAGCTCGCGGCAGAAGCGGCGGCACAGATGGTGCAGAGCCGGATGACGGTCGGGCTGGGCAGCGGCTCGACGGTCGCCTACCTGCTGCCGGCGCTCGCTGCCCGCGAGCTCGAGATCCGCTGCGTGTCCACGTCTCCGGCCACTACGCTGGCGGGGACCCGGCTCGGCCTGGAGGTCGTGGAGTTCACCGGTCGCAGCGCGCCGGCCCGGTTGGACCTGGCCATCGACGGTGCCGACCAGGTGGACCCGTCTGGATGGCTTGTGAAGGGAGGCGGTGGCGCGCACACTCGCGAGAAGGCGGTCGCCGCGGCGGCGGACCGGTTTATCGTGATCGTGTCCTCAAACAAGCTCGTCGACCGGCTGGCGCCCCCGATCCCACTGGAGCTGGCGCACTTCGGTCTGGCGGCGGCGCTCGCGCGCGTGCAGCCGGTTCAGGTTCGCGACGCGCCACCTAGTCCCGACTGTGGCGTAATCGCGGATTTCGCCGGCGAGTTCGATGATCCGGCGGCGCTCGCCGCGCGGCTGTCGGTCACCGTCGGGGTCGTCGAACACGGGCTGTTCCCCGCGTCGATGGTCGCCGAGGTGCTCGTCGGCCGCGGCGAGGAGGTCGAACGGATAACCGTCTCGGCGCCGGGCAGCGTCTGACGGCTTCTTCCACGTCGCGGCGTGGGCGCTGGGCATGCCAGCGCACCGCCTCGACCAGTAACGTGGATAACGTCCCGCGCTAGGACCCGATGGAGGTGCGGGACGTTGACCCGCTGGTGGCAGGGGAACGTCCCAGGGGAGCTGCAGGGGCCGAGCCCGGGGACGTTAATCATGCAAGTTGCTGGTCAGAACCCGATGGAAGTCGCTGGCCGGCGGCGCATCGGCGTCTAACCGGACTCGAATAATTATCTAGGTCTCTTTCTCGGCGTGTCCCCCGAACTCCTTGCGCATCGCTGACAGGAGCTTGTCGGCGAACTCGTCGAGGTGTCGGGAGGCGAAGCGCGAGTAGAGCGCGGTCGTCAGCACCGGGGCGGGAACGCCCACGTCGATCGCGGCAATCGAGGTCCAGCGCCCCTCGCCCGAATCGGACACCCTGCCCGCGTACTCTTCGAGCGTGGGCGAAGCGTAGAGCTCTTCGGCGGTCAAGTCGAGCAGCCACGAACCGACGACGCTGCCCCGACGCCAGACCTCGGCCACCTCGGTCGTGTCGATCTCGTACTGGTAGAGCTCCGGCTCCTCGAGCGGCGCCGTCTCGGCGTCCGTCTCCTGCTGGCGGTTGCCCATGTCGGCTTTCTTGATGATGTTCAGGCCCTCGGCGTACGCGGCCATCAGCCCGTACTCGATGCCGTTGTGCACCATCTTCACGAAGTGGCCGGCGCCGCTGGGCCCGCAGTGGTAGTAGCCCTGCTCCGAGGTCGCGGGCTCGCCGGTCCGCCCGGGGGTGCGAGCCGCCGCGCCGACACCCGGCGCGATCGAGGCGAAGATCGGGTTGAGCCTGTCGACCGCCTCCGGCTCCCCACCGATCATCAGGCAGAAGCCGCGGTCGATTCCCCAGACCCCGCCGCTGGTCCCGACGTCGATGTGATAGATGCCCCGGTCCTTGAGCGCTGCCGCGTGCCTGAGGTCATCGTGGTAGTAGGTGTTGCCGCCGTCGATGATGGTGTCACCCGGCTCGAGGACCTCGGCGAGCGAGGCAATCGTCTGGTCGGTGATCTGTCCGGCGGGCACCATCACCCAGGCCGCGCGTGGCTTCTCGAGCTTGGCGGCGAACTCCTCGATTGACCCCGCGCCGATCGCGCCGTCGCCCTCGAGCGCCTTGACCGCATCCGGGGAGACGTCGTAGGCGACGCAGTGATGCCCGTCGCGCATCAGCCGGCGGACGAGGCCGGCGCCCATCCGGCCGAGACCGACCATTCCGAGTTGCATTGGGGTGTTCGTGGCCATGCTCAGCTCCTTTGCACCGGTTTCGGCGTTGGCTTGTTGACTGGCGTCATCGCATCTGGCGGTAGCGTCGGATCAGCGCGTTGGTCGAGCTGTCGTGCTGCAGGTCGGGCTCCTCAACGGCTTCGAGCTCGGGGATGATCCGCTTGGCGAGGACCTTGCCGAGCTCGACCCCCCACTGGTCGAAGGAGTCGATGTCCCAGACCGTGCCCTGCGTGAACACGCTGTGCTCGTAGAGCGCGACGAGCGACCCGAGCGTGTGCGGCGTCAGCTTCTCGGCCAGGATCACGTTGGTCGGGCGGTTGCCTTCGAACACGCGGTGTGGGACGACCGCGGCGGGCGTTCCCTCGGCCCGTACCTCCTCCTCGGTCCTTCCGAAGGCCAGCGCCTCGGCTTGCGCGAACACGTTTGACATGAGCAGCTCGTGGTGATCGCGGATCGGGTTCAGGGTCTGGCCGAAGCCGATCAGATCGAGGGGGATCAGCTTGGTTCCCTGGTGGATCAGCTGGTAGAAGCTGTGCTGGCCGTTGGTGCCGGGCTCTCCCCAGTAGACGGCGCCGGTCTCATAGTCGACCACCCGCCCGTCGAGCGTCACGTGCTTCCCGTTGGACTCCATCGTGAGCTGTTGCAGGTAGGCCGGAAACCGCTTCAGGTATTGGCTGTAGGGCATCACCCCCGCCGTCTGCGCGCCGAAGAAGTCGCCGTACCAGACGGCCAGCAGCCCCATCAGCGCCGGCAGGTTGCGCTCAAACGGGGTGCTGCGGAAATGCACGTCCATCTCGTGAAAGCCCGCGAGCATCTCGCGGAACGCTCCGGGGCCGACTGCCAGCATCGTCGAGAGGCCGATCGCGGAGTCCATCGAGTAGCGACCGCCGACCCAATCCCAGAAGCCGAACATGTTCTCGGTGTCGATGCCGAACTTCGAGACCTCCTCCGCGTTCGTCGAGACGGCGACGAAGTGCTTGGCGATCGCCGACTCCTCGCCGAGCGCGGCCAGCGCCCACTCCCGCGCGGTCCGGGCGTTGGTCATCGTCTCCAGCGTAGTGAACGTCTTCGAGGAGACGATGAACAGCGTCTCCTCGGGAGCGAGGTCGCGAGTGGCCTCGGCGAAGTCGGTCGAGTCGATGTTCGAGACGAACCGGAAGACCAGGTCGCGTCGTGTGTAGTGGCGCAGCGCTTCATAGGCCATCACCGGACCGAGGTCGGAACCGCCGATGCCGATGTTGACGACGTTGCGCATCGGCCGGCCGGTGTGTCCCTTCCACTCGCCCGACCGGATCCGCTCGGCGAACGCGGACATCCGATCGAGCACGCCATGGACCTCCGCGACGACGTCGACGCCGTCCACGACGAGCGATTCGCCTTTCGGCATCCGCAGCGCGACGTGGAGCACGGAACGGTTCTCGGAGACGTTGATCCGCTCCCCCCGGAACATCGCCTCGGTGCGCTCGCGCAGCCCACACTCCTCGGCCAGCCCGACCAGCAGCGCGATCGTGTCCTCGACGATCCGGTTCTTCGAGTAGTCGAGGTACAGACCGGCTCCCTCGGCGACCAGCCGCTCTCCCCGGTCCCGGTCGTCGGCGAACAGCTCCCGCAGGTGCAGCTGGCGGATCTCGGCGTGATGCTGCTCGAGGGCTCGCCACGCAGGACGTTGCCGGAGCGGCGTGAAGGTCGTGGCCGCGGTGCTCATCGGATCCCCTCCGCGGCCGCCGCGGCGCCGAGCATCATCTGTCCAAGCTTGTGCGGCCTTTTGGTTGCTCCCATTTCGCCTCCTACGACTAGTTCTCGGTGGGCCGGCGCGAGCAGCCTCGGGACGCTCACGCCGCAGATTCTGAAGCCACAGCCGCTACCCGTCTACCCGCCAATCTGCCGCCTAGCGCGATGGGCCCTACTCGAGCGCCCGATACCGCGAGACCGCGAAGGGGACGAACACCAGCGACAACCCCACCAGCCAGGCGAGCGTGCCGAGCACGGGGCCCGCCGCATCCCCTCCGATCGTCAACGCACGGACGGCGTTGACGCACAGGGTGACAGGATTCACTTCCGCGAACGCGCGCACGGCGGCAGGCATCGTCTGCGTGGGCACGAACGCCGAGCTCACGAAGGTGAGCGGGAACACCCACACGAAGCCCGCGCCCTGCGCCGTCTCGGGATCGCGGACGAGGAGTGCGATCGAAGCGGAGATCCACGAGAACACGTAGGCGAACGCGAGTAGCAGCGCGATCGCGGCGAGAAACCGGGCAATCGACTGCGTGGGGCTGAAACCGACTGCGAAGCCGACGCCGATCATCAGGATCACGCTCACCACGTTGCGGGCGAGATCCGAAAACGTCCGTCCCACCAGTACCGCCGAGCGCGCGATCGGGAGCGAGCGCAGACGATCGACGATCCCCTTCGACAGATCCTCGGACAGGCCGACGCCGGTCACGATCGCGCCGAAGATCGCGGTCAGCACCAGGATCCCCGGCAGTAGGAAGTTCACGTAGCTGCCGTTCGGTGTCTTGATCGCGCCGCCGAACGCGTAGCGGAAGATCAGGATCATGATCACCGGCTCGACGAACGTGAGCACCATGAGGGCGGGCTTGCGGACCGTTTCGGTCAACCCGCGTCGCGCCATCACGACGAAATCGGAAATGACTTCGCGTGGGGAAGGGCGGTTCATGCGGCCACCTCCTGTTCCTGGTCGGCCTCCGGCTCCACGTGCCTGCCGGTGAGCGTGAAGAAGACATCGTCGAGCGTCGGCGTGCGGACCTCCAGGCCGGTAATGCCGACCCCGATCCGGTCCAGTGACCGGACCGCCGCGGCGGGGATATCGCCACCCGTCATCGGCAGCGACAGCTCGTCGGCACCGACCAGCTCGGGCGGCCCGTCGCCGGCGAGCGCGGACAGCGCGATCCGCGCGTCCTCGGTCCGCGCGGGATCGGCGACCTGCACGGTCAGCCGATCGCGGCCCACGCGTTCCTTCAGGTCGCCGGCGGTCCCCTCGGCGACGATCCGGCCCTGGTCGATGACCGCGATCAGCTGAGCCAGCTGGTCGGCCTCCTCGAGATACTGCGTCGTCAGCAGGATCGTCGTGCCCTCGGAGCGCAGCTCGCGCACCATCTCCCACAGCTCGGCGCGACTGCGTGGATCCAGTCCGGTCGATGGCTCGTCGAGGAACACGACGCGTGGGCGACCCACGAGCGTGGCGGCCAGGTCGAGCCTGCGGCGCATCCCTCCGGAATAGGTCGACGCCCGGCGGTCGGCGGCGTCCGCGAGTCCGAACCGCTCGAGCACCGCCGCCGCCCGCCGCGCCGCCTCGGCCCGGCCCAGGTGATAGAGCATCCCCACCATCTCGAGGTTCTCGCGGCCGCTCAGAATCTCGTCGATCGCCGCAAACTGGCCGGCCAGCCCGATCTGGCGGCGTACGCCGAACGGGTCCGCGACGACGTCGCGACCGAGCACGATCGCGCGTCCCGCGTCGGGACGCAGCAGCGTGGCGAGTGCGCGCACGAGCGTCGTCTTACCGGCTCCATTCGGACCCAGCAGCGCCAATACCCCGCCCTCGGGGCCGAGCAGGTCGAGCCCGTCGAGCGCGACCACTTCGCCAAAGCTCTTGCGGAGCCCTTCGACCTGGATTGCGGGATCTGTGGTTGTCATCGTTCACCTCGCTTGTGTTCGTCGCCCCGGGCTCGCCGTCGATCGGCCAGGTATTGCGCGTGCAGCCTCCCGATCCGCTCCTGCCACCACGCGTACATCCAGTCGAGCTCCTCGAGCCGGGCGCGACGCGCCGGCGGTTCGCCGGCCAGCGCATCCAGGCCCAACCGCAGCACCCGGCGAGGCTCCGCGAACTGCTCCTCGCGCCACAAGAACTCGTCCCAGGCCTCCGGCGTCGCCTCAAAGCGGTCAAACCGCTCGCCGCGAAACCGCACTCGTTCGATCAGGCCGTTGCGCAGCAGCACCCGCGTTGCCGTGCTGATCGAGCCCTTGCTCGCCTGCAAGCTCTCGGCCAGCTCAGCGGCACTCTGCTGAGGCGGATCGCACACCAACAGCCAACCGAGAACGCGGCCGACCATGCGGGGCACGCCGATCTCGAGCTCGAGCTGCATGCCAAGTGCTTCGATGAATCTCTCAATCGCGGGCTGGTTCATTATGTTCAGAGACTACTAAAAGTTTTGAACATCCAGCATTCAATCACATTTATCCCGCCACAGCCAGCGGCGATGATGGTGGGCGATGAATCGCGGACCGAATCCAGGACCGGGCCCAGGACCGAACCCAGGACTGGGCCCAGGCGACGCCGCGGGCGCCCGGGCGCCGTCGCCGCCTCACGGCTTTCACCTCGGGCCGGCCGATGAGCAGCTGCTGCGAGGCCCGGTGCCGCCGCAGGCACTGGGCTGGGCGGCGGCCGAGGTCGGTGGCGGCGCCCGTGTCAGAGCGGTCCGCGCGCTGCAGGGCGGAACATCCTCCGCCGTGCACGCGCTGACCGTCGATGATCAGCGCGGACGATCATGGGAACTCGTCGCTTATGGCGCTCCGGTCAAGAAGTGTCCGCACAGAGCGTCATCGGGCCCAGATGAGGGGTACATAATCTGAGCGGCTCGGCCGAGATCGTCTCCGACGTGTTGATCGCCGGAGAGGAGTCGGTCCAGATGGCGGAAGTGTCGGGAGTAGGAGTGCCGGGTCCGCTTGGACCCTTCATGGCCGGGTTCGCGTCGGAGTTGTCGCGGCAGGGATACAAGCCGCAGCCCGTGGGCAAGCAGATCGGACTGGTGGCGGCGTTGAGCAGCTGGCTGGCCGCCGAGGATGTGCCTGTGTCGGGCTTGTCGTCGGACGTGGCCGAGCAGTTCTGCGCAGCGCGCCGCGCGGCGGGGCACACCAATCGGGCAACAGTGAGGTCGCTTGATCCGCTTCTTGGGTATCTGCGCGCGCTCGGTATCGCGCCGCCGGCGAGCATCCCGGCGCCCGCGGGTCCGGTCGAGGAGCTGCTGGCGGGGTTTCGGCGGTATCTGGAGCACGAGCGCGGCCTGGTGCCCGCGGCCGCCCGTGGCTATGTGGACAAGGCGCGCCCGTTCGTGGTGCGCTTTGACGGCCCGGACGGCCTTGAGCTGTGGCGTGTGGACGTTGTTGAGGTGCGCGGGTTCGTCGTGGAGGTGTGTCCGCAGCTGGGCCGCCGCGCGGCGCAGCTGACGGTAGTGGCGCTGCGGGCGCTGCTTCGGTTCTTGCATCTGGAGGGCGTGCTTGAGCGTTCGCTGGCCGGTGCGGTTCCGTCGGTCGCGGGGTGGCGGCTGTCGGGGTTGCCCAAGCGGCTGGAGCCCGGCCAGGTCGACGCGCTGCTGGCGTCGTGCGACCGGTCAACGGTGATCGGCCTCAGGGATCGGGCGATCTTGACGGTGCTGTCACGGCTGGGGCTGCGCGCTGGCGAGGTCGCCAGCTTGTCGTTGGAGGACATCGACTGGCGCGCGGGTGAGGTGATCGTGCGTGGCAAGGGCGCGCGGTCGGAGCGGCTGCCGTTGCCGCACGACGTCGGGGACGCGATCGTCGGGTACCTGCGTGACGGGCGTCCCGCGACCGCGCAGGACCGGGCGGTGTTCGTGCGCATCCGCGCGCCGCATCACGGGTTGTCGTCAGGCGGGGTCACCTTCGTCGTCAAGGCGGCCGCGCAGCGAGCCGGGCTTGGCCTCGTCCATGCGCACCGGCTGCGGCACACGGCGGCGTCGGAGATGCTGCGCTGCGGCGCGACGCTCCCGGAGGTCGGGCAGGTGCTGCGGCACCGCCACGCGTCGACGACAGCGATCTATGCCAAGGTTGACCGCGAGGCGCTCAGGCAGATCGCGCGCCCTTGGCCGGGAGCGGTTCGATGAGCACGCTGCGCCGATCAACGGTCGAGTACCTGGCGGTGCGCAGGGCGCTGGGCTACAAGCTCGAGCGGACCGAGATCTTCCTCGGCCAGTTTCTGGACTATCTGGACGGCAAGGGCACCGACCGGATCACAGTCGAGCACGCGCTGGCGTGGGCGACGCTCCCCCGGACGTGGGCAGCACTGGCATGCGATGCGGCTCGGGGCGGTCCGCGGATTCGCGCGCTACCTGCACGAAGTTGATCCGCGAGTCGAGGTGCCCGCTGCGGACCTGCTGCCCGACAAGTCAGGCCGTGCGGTCCCCTACCTCTACACCGATGCGCAGATCGCGGCGTTGATCGAGGCGGCGGGCACGTTGCGGATCGCGCACAAGACCGCGACGTTTCAGACGCTGTTCGGCCTGTTGGCCGCCACGGGGATGCGGATCGGGGAAGCGCTCGCGCTGGACCGGTCGGACTTCGACGCCGAGGCCGGAACTTTGACCGTCCGTAACGCGAAGTTTGGGAAGTCTCGCGAGCTGCCGCTGCACCCGACCACGACCAGCGCGCTGACGCGCTACCTGCGCCGCCGCGACCGTCCCCGGCCGGTCGGTGCGACCGAGGCGCTGCTGCTCTCAAGCGTTGGCACCCGGGTGTTGGTCGCCGACGTGCAGACCTCATTCCGGGCGTTGCGAGTGCGTGCGGGGATCCTGCCGCGCTCGGCGGCGTGCCGGCCCAGGCTGCACGACATGCGCCACAGCTTCGCGGTGAACACGCTGCTTGACGCCTACCGCACCAGCGGCGACCCCGTCTCGCGTGTCGCGGTGCTGTCGACGTACCTGGGGCACGTCAATCCCGGCAAGACCTATTGGTATCTGCACGCCGCGCCCGAACTGCTCGAGCTCGCCGGCGGACGCCTGGAGTGTCACCTCGGAGACCGGTGATGAGCGCGCTCGCAACATCCTTGCAAGCGTGGTTCACCGACCGGCTGATCCGCGAGCGCAACGCCAGCCCGCACACGATCGCCTCCTACCGCGACACGATCCGGCTGCTGCTCACCTACGCATCCCAACAGCTGGGCGTCGAGCCATCAAGACTCGATCTCGACCAGCTTGATGCGCGCCTGGTTGGCGCGTTCCTCGAGCACCTCGAGACCGACCGCGGGTGCAGCGCCCGGACGCGCAACACCCGCCTCGCCGCGATCCGCACCTTCTACCGCTACTGCATGCTGCGCCACCCAGAGCACGCCGCGACGATCGAACGGGTCCTGCAGATCGGACCCAAACGCCACGAACGCGCGCTGGTCACCTATCTCACCGAGCGCGAGCTCGACGCGCTCATCGACACCCCCGACCGCTCAAGCTGGACCGGCCGCCGTGACCACGTGATCATCGCCCTGCTCGCCCAGACCGGGCTGCGGGCCTCGGAGCTGACCGGCCTTCGCTGCGGCGACATCCACCTCGGCACTGGCGCGCACGTCGCCACCACCGGCAAGGGCCGCAAGCAGCGCATCACCCCACTGACCAAAGGCACCGTCGCTCTGCTGCGCGTGTGGCTCGACGAACGCGGCGGCGAGCCTGCAGAGCCGCTGTTTCCGACCAGCACCGGCAAGCCGCTGACCCGCAAAGCGCTGGCCCGGCGGATCGCCAAGCACGCCACCCACGCCGTCCAGCACTGCCCGTCCCTGACCGCCAAGACGATCACGCCACACATCCTGCGTCACACCGCGGCGATGCGCCTCCTGCACGCCGACGTCGACACCACCGTGATCGCGCTCTGGCTCGGACACGAACAAGTCGAAACCACGCAGATGTACCTCCACGCCGACCTCGCCATAAAGAACGCGCTCTCGCCCGCACCAGCCGCTGGACACAACCCGCCCTCCGCCCGCCAGACGCACTTCTCGTTCCTATGGGCTGTGAGGGGGGTGCAGTCGACCAGGCCTCCAGGATTGAAGGGCCGCTTCCCCTCGTCGATAAAACCAGCACGGAAGCTAACGTCGCTGCTAGGCGTGAATGGCTTGGTTGGATTGCAGCGGCTAGCTCAATGTCACGGCGACGAACGCTGCGTACAGGATCACGATTAGTCCGGCACCGGCTCGGCCCATGCCCTTGTGAGGTGCGAGCAGTGCGGCGGTCGCGATCATTGCCACGGCGAGGAGTGCGAGGTCGAGTTGATCCTGCGCGGACTTCGCGGCGAGCGTGACGAACAGGGATGGGAGCGCGACGCCGGCGACGAGGTTGATCGTGTTGCTGTTGAGGGCCTCGGTGACGAGCGCTGCACCGCGTCGGGCGCGGCCGAGCCGAATCCCGGTGAGGGCGTTCGGCAGGCTTGTCAGCGGTCCGAGGACGAGCGCGCCGACGACCCCGGGCGCGATCCCCCATTGATCGCCGAGAGTCAGTGCCGCTTGGACCATGCCAAAGCTCCCGGCGACGATCAGAGCTAAGTCGATGGCGATCAGCGCGATCTGGTGGTGGGTCACGAACTCGTGGGTCAGATGGGCGCGGGCTTCGGACTCGTCCTCGACGCTGTCGCGGTCTTTGACCAGTGCCGCTAGTCGGCGGAGTCCGAGGCGGTTCGCGAATTGATCACCACCGAGCACGAGGAGTAGGTAGGGGCCCACGAAGCATGCGATCAATAGGACGGCTGCGACGGCTGGAAGCCAGCCGACCAGTAGCGCGATCACGATCGCCGTGACAGCGAGCGCGACGGTGCCTTCGAGCACCAGCGTGGGTCGCGCGACCTGGACGCAACCTGCGATTAGCGCGCTGATGCCGATCATCGCGGCGAGGTTGAAAGTGTTGGAACCGACGATCACCCCGACGCTTGCGTCGTGGGCTCCCTTGATCAGCGCCACCAGGGCGGAGGACACCTCTGGCCCGTCCGCCGCGAGCGCCGTCAGCAGCCCGATCCACACCTCCGGCAACCCGTACTTCGCGCCGAGCCTGTCCAGTCGCCTAGCGAATGTTGCTGCGGCCGCCAGCGTGACCGCCAGCGCGGCGAAGAACAGCGGGACCGCGACGGCTACCGACACGGCACCGCACCTCGGCCCAACCCGTGCGCCGCGCCGTTCACGCTCCGCCGGTGACCGCGCCGCCCTGGGACGGCGACACGTCCAACGCGGCGGTCGCTAGACGCACAACCGTGTATAGCGTCCCTGGCTCCGCACCAACTCTGAGCGGGCTCTCCGGGTCGCTGACGAGAACTTTTGCCAGCGCGACCCCCATCGGGTTGACCGGGCGCGTGGCCACCAACCTGATCGCGAGGTCTGTCAACGCATCAGCCTCCGCGAGAACCTCGCCTTGGGCCACCGGACCGATACCCAGCGGACCATCAGATCCGTTACACGCAGCGTCGATGATCCCACGCAGCCGTGTCGCGATGGCGCGGCGCGCAAGGACGCTACAGAGCTGGGTTGCCCGCAACTCCAGAGCGGGATCGGAACGCGGATCGCCACCGGCAGCGAGCCGCTGATCAAGATCGCTGCGCCGCGCGAAGACTGAGAGACGCACGGTGAGCGGAACGCTCAGCGGGAACATCACGAGCACACTCCAACGGTCGGGAACCCAATGCCGACCAGTCTTCCCGGCGCACCGCGGCAAACCCTACACCAGCCAGCATCGCGTGGCCTCGCCTCCGCGCAAATCATCCTCCCGGCCCAAGCGCAAGGCCTCAGAGTGACGGCGTTGCCCGCTGCCGCTCCGGGTCTACAAGCAGAAGCGCCTGTCGGTGCCGACGTGGCCCTTTGTCGGCGACGCGTGCTCGCCGACGATCAGATTATGTGGCCCTCCTCCCACCGACCGAGCCAGCTAAACCACGTATCTCAACCCGAGAGGACATAAGCCGAGAGTTCCCATGATCGCCCTTATGGGGACGTTCCCATAAGGGCGAGCCCATCGGTTGGTCCTGCGTCGCTTCGTGCGACTCGATTGGCTCGCGCAGGAGCCCGACCTCGCAAAACGCGAGGCAACGGCGCTCGAGCTCCTGGCTGATGCTCGCGCGCCCACGCCCCAGCTCGTGGCGGTCGACCCAGAAGGCACAGCCGCCGGCGTCCCGGCGGTGTTGATGACGAGGCTTTTGGGCCGCGTCGAGTGGGACCCTCGGGCGCTCGATCCCTTCCTCCGCAGGCTCGCCGAGCTACTGCCGCCGATCCACGCCACCCGAGTTCCCGCGGCCCGTTTGCTTCCCGCTTACAGGCCCTACGAGCTCCAGCTGCACCGCGCCCCCGCGTGGGCGTCACGCCCCGAGGTCTGGCGGCGCGCGATCGAGGCGCTCGAAGGCCCCGCCCCTGTCCACGAGCGACTGCTGATCCATCGTGACTACCACCCTGGCAACGTCCTCTGGCGCAACGAGAAGGTGAGCGGAATCGTTGACTGGGTCAATACCAGCAGCGGCTCGCCGTGGGCCGATGTCGGCCACTGCCGGATGAACCTCGCTGCGCGGTTCGGCCAGAGCGCCGCGGCGAAGTTTCTTGTCCTGTACCGCGCGGTGTCCGGGCGCCGGCATGAGTACCACCCGTATTGGGACATCGCCGCCGCGATCGGAGGCCTCGACGAAAGCCGCGACCGGCGGCCGAGGCCCGGTGAGGAGAGCTTCCTGGCCGAGGCCGTGGCGAGGTTGTGACTACCCGTCGATGACCTGCGGGATCCCGAGTGGGTTGCCGTCTCGCAGCGGCTCGGGCAGGAGCCAGTCCGGTGCGTTCTGCCACACCACGGGGCGCAGGAAGCGCCGGATCGCGGCGGTGCCGACCGACGTGTGCGCCGGCGCCGTGGTGGCCGGATACGGGCCGCCGTGCTGCATCGCGGGCGTGACGCTGACCCCGGTCGGTACGCCGTTGTAGATCAGTCGTCCCGCGCGCGGCAGCAGCCGTTCCGCGAGCGCCCGGCCAAGCTGCTGGTCTTCGTCGGCGGCGTGCAGCGTCGCGGTCAGCTGTCCCGGGATCACGTCGATCGTTGCGAGCAGCTCGTCGAGGTCTGGGTAGGAGACGAGCAGCGCGATCGGGCCGAAGCGCTCGTCACCCAGTTCCGGATGGTCGCGCAGGGTCGCGCTCGAGGTGGCGAACAGGGCCGCGGCGAGCGCGAACCCGGCTGAGGGCGAATCATCCTGGCCGTCGCCGAGCGGCTCCACGTCAGGATGCTCGGTGAGCTCGCGCGCCGCCTCTCGCGCCGCGGTATACAGCCGCTCACCGAGCATCACGCCGGTGTCCGCTTCGGACACGACCTCGCGCAGGGCAGCGCGGAAGCCCGTGCCCGCTTCTCCGTCGGGGACGAAGATCAGCCCCGGCTTAGTGCACAGCTGACCGGCATCGCGGGTGATCGCGCCGCCCAGCGCGGCGGCGACGTCCGGCGCTCTTGCGCGCAGCGCCGCCTCGGTCACGATCACCGGGTTGACGCTGCCCATCTCGGCGAAGGCGGGGATCGGCCGTGGCCTCGAAGCGGCGGCGTCGAAGATCGCCCGTCCGGCTCCGGTCGAGCCGGTGAACGCGACCGCTTCGATCCCATCCTCGCGCACGAGCTCCAGCGCGAGCCCGACCGACTCGGTCTGCACCAGCGAAAACCACCCGGCGGCCAGATCCTGCTCGGCGAGCGCGCCCGCGATCTCGGCGCCGATCTGGGCGCTGGTTCCCGGATGCCCGGGATGCGCCTTGCAGATCACCGGGCAACCGGCGGCGAGCGCCGAAGCGGTGTCGCCCCCGGCGACCGAGAACGCGAGCGGGAAGTTGCTCGCCGCGAACACGGCGACGGGTCCGATCGGCACCATCATCCGCCGGAGGTCCGGTCGGGGCACCGGCCGCGCGTCCGGATCGGCTCGGTCGATTCTCACCTCGTAGTGCTCGCCGGAGCGCACCAGCGCCGCGAACGAGAGCACCTGTCTCCAGGTCCGCTCGAGCTCGGCCTCGAGCCTCGCGCGGCTCAGACCAGTCTCCGACGCGCACGTCTCGATGATCGACTCACCGTTCGCCTGCAGGCGCTCCGCGATGCCGGCCAGGGCCCCCGCCCGCGCCTGCGCCGAGCGCCAGCCGGTGTCATCGCGGGCGGACTGCCCAGCGGCGACGAGCTCGTGGATTTCGTCCGGCCGAGTCTCGCGGTAGCTCGTCCCGGGGTTCCCGGTCCTCGGGTCTACGGCCCTCAGCGCGCCGCCGCTCATACCCGGGCCGAAGTCGCGTGCGCGACCGCGGTGTGGAGCGCCGAGCGCTCCTCGTCGGTCAACGGTAGCCGCGGTGCCCGGCAGCGCGCTGCGCCGAGTCCAAGCTCGTCGAGCGCCGCTTTGAAGTACTGGACGAGCTTCGAGGTCATGTCGAAGCGCGCCAGCGGCAACAACTCCGCGTAGAGCTCGCGCGCCGCGACGAGATCGCCGGCGACACATAGCTCCCACAGCCGCACGCACGGCCCGGGCAACACAACCGCCACCCCGGAGATCCAGCCCGACGCGCCGGCACAGAAGCCCTCAAGTGCCCAGTCATCACCACCGACCATCACCGCGATCTCGGGGCACAGGTTCAACAGCTCGGCGATCCGGCGGGCGTCGCCCGAGCACTCCTTGAACGCGTTGACCGCATTCACCGCCTGAGAGATCTCGGCGAGGATCTCCGGAGCCATATCGGTCCCGCTGGCCTGAGGGTTGTTGTAGACCATCAGCGGCAGGTCGGTCGCTCGCGCGACCGACGCGAAGAACACGATGAGCTCGCGCCGGTCGCCGCGATACAGCAGCGGCGGCAGCACCATCAGGCTGTCGGCCCCCGCGCGCTGAGCATCCCGCGCGTACGCCGCGGCCTGTTCGGGCGTCGGCGCCGAGACGCCGGCGCAGACTGGGACTCGCCCCTGCGCCGCACCGACCGTCGTCGCAATCACCGCGCTGCGCTCCTCCGCGCTCAGGCTGCCGGCCTCGCCCATCGTTCCGGTCGCCACGATCCCGTGGATTCCCTCGTCGATCAGACGCACGACGTCGCCCGCGACCGCATCGTGATCTACCTGCAGGTCAGGGTCGAAATGGGTGACGATCGCTGCGTGGACACCCTTCATTTCAAATCCTCCTGAGTTGGTTGTAGCGGACGACGGCGATGTGCCGCTCGCGCGGGGTCGAACGCCTGCAGCACCGGGCCTCGCTCGCCTTCGAGCATCAGGCCGGCCAGCAGCTCGCCGCCGAGCGGCGCCAGCGTGATGCCAAGCGTCGCGTGCCCGGTCGCCACATAGATCCCGTCGTGGCCCGGGACGGCACCGATGAACGGGAGCCCGTCGTCTGAGAGCGACCGCATCCCCGCCCAGTCATACGGATGCGCCGGCATCCGCCAACCCGGCATCGCCCGCTGAGCCGCCGCGCTGATCGCTGTCAATCTCCGCCGCGAGAGCGACACGTCGCGGGCGCCCAGCTCGAGCGTCCCCGACACGCGCGCGCTGCCGTCGAACACGCTGACCGCAACCTTGGGCTGCTCCAGGTAAAGCGGCCGTCGCGGTCCGCTGGGGTCGCGCGCGTACGTACGGCTGTAACCCTTTGCCGTGACCAGCGGCAGTCGCACCCCGAGCGGCGCGAGCAGCCGTTTCGCGGCCACGCCGTTGGCCAGCACGACTGCGTCGCTCCGATGCACTCCATCAGCGGTGCGCGCAAGCCATCGGCCTCGATCTCGCCTCAGCGCTGTGACCGGCGCTTGCTCGCGGACCTCCGCGCCGATGGTCGCGAGGGCTCGCTGCACGGCGCAGACGAACCGCTCCGGGCGGACGCGTCGCTCGCCATGGGCGATCAACCCGCCGAGTACCCGCTCGTCGAGCGCCGGCTCGAGCGCCAGCAGCTCACTCGGCGAGAGCCGGTGCAGCGGCGCCGGCGCACCGGCCGCTCGCAGCTGCTCGGCGACCTCGAGCAGATGATCGAGCTCGGCCGGTTCGAAGGTTGGATACAGCAGCGGCTCGCCGTGCATCTCAAACCGAACCCCCCGCTCGGCCAGGTGATCGAACGCGGCGCCGGCGGGCGCCGCCGCGGCCTGAAGCGCGGCGAGCCCGCGCCGGTAGGTGCGCCGCGAGCAGCACCACACGAATCGCGCGATCCAGCCGAGCATCGCCGGCGAGAGCGTGGGGCGAATCCACAGCGGACCGGAGGGGTCGACCAGCCAGCGCAGCGACGCTCCGATCACCCCCGGCCCGGGAATCGGGATCGACAACGACGGCGTGACCCAGCCGGCGTTCCCCGACGACGCACCGGCACCGCAGCGACCACGCTCGAGCAGGGTGACCTCGGCCCCACGGCTGGCCAGCGCCTCGGCCACGCAGAGCCCGACCGCGCCGCCGCCCACCACGATCACCTCCCTCACAGGACGAACCCGGCCGGGAACGGATCGCTCGGGTCGAGCAGATACTGACCCATCGCGGTGATCCAGGCCCGGCCGCTGATCTCAGGAATCACCGCCGGGATCCCTCCCACCTCGACCTCCTCGACCAGCCGGCCCACGAACCGCGAGCCGATGATCGACTCGTTCACGAACTCGCGCCCGAGCGCCAGCTCGCCACGGGCGTGCAACTGCGCCATCCGGGCCGAGGTCCCCGTGCCGCACGGAGAGCGATCGAGCCAGCCCGGGTGGATCGCCGTGGCATTTCGCGCATCGGCTCCGTCCTCGCCCGGGGCGTGGAAGACCACGTGCTTGCAGCCGCGGATCGATGCGTCGAGCGGGTGGACCGGCGACGCGGACGCCTCGATCGCCTCGATGATACGAAGGCCGCTCGCGATCAGCCGGCCCGCGTTCGCGGCAACCGGCTCGAGCCCGACCGACGGCGAGCGAACCAGGGCATAGAAGTTCCCCCCGAACGCCATGTCGTAGTGAACGATCCCGAGTGAGTCGACGTCGACCGCGGCGTCGAGCGCGACCACGAACGCGGGGACGTTGCGCAGGGTGACCCGCTCCGCATGGCCGCCGTCGACCTCCACCACCGCCTCGACGAGGCCCGCGGGCGTATCGAGCCGGATCACCGTGAGGGGCTCGGTGACCGCCACCAAGCCACACTCGACGAGCACCGTCGCGACGCCGATCGTGCCGTGACCGCACATCGGCAGGCACCCGGAGACCTCCACGAACAGGACCCCCCAATCCGCATCGGACCGCGTCGGCGGCTGCAGGAACGCTCCCGACATCGCCGAGTGCCCCCGGGGCTCGCGCATCAACAGCAACCGCAGCTGATCGAGATGCTCCTGGAAATACAGTCGCCGCTCCTGCATCGAGAGGCCCGGCAGCGTCCCGAGCCCGGCCGTGATCACACGCGTCGGCATTCCTTCGGTGTGCGAGTCGACCGCCGAGAAGTAACGCGACGCTCTCACTTGTGCGACGAAGCTCGTCGGGGTGAGCGCACCATGGCTGGAACTTATCGCGCCCGACGCGGGTCGGTTACTGGAGGACCGGTCCGGCGCCGAGACAGTCGGCGACGGCGGTCAGGGCCCGCTCCACGTCATCGCGACTCACGTCGAGATGCGTCACGGCGCGGACTCGGCGCCCATCCATCGCCTGTAGCTCCACGCGGTCAGCGAGCTGCGCGACGAGGCTCGGCGCGTCATCCACCTCGAAGATCACGATGTTCGTCTCGACCGTGCTCGGATCGAGCACGACGCCCGACAGCCGGGCCAGGCCGTGGGCCAACCGCCGCGCGTGATCGTGGTCCTCGGCCAGACGCTCGACGTGATGCTCCAGCGCGTACAGGCACCCGGCCGCGAGGATCCCCGACTGGCGCAGCGCCCCCCCGAGCATCTGCTTCCAGCGCCACGCTTCATCGATCAGCCCGCGCGAGCCGGCCAGCACCGCACCGACGGGAGCGCCGAGCCCCTTTGTGAAATCGATCCACGCGGTATCGAACCCGCCTGCGTACTCGCTCGCTGATACGCCGGAGGCGACCACCGCGTTCATGAGCCGCGCGCCGTCGAGATGGGTCCTGAGGCCATGTCGCCGGGCCACGTCGAGGACGCCATGGATGGTTTCCAGCGGCCACACCCTGCCTCCGCCTTGGTTCGTGGTCTGCTCGACCGAGACCAGCCGTGAGCGCGGTGCGTAGCGATTACCCGGCGATCTCACGGCGAGCGCGAGTTGCTCGCCCGTGAACACGCCGCGGTCGCCATCGAGCGTGCGAATCATCACCCCCGCCAGCTGCGCCGGGCCACCGGCCTCGAAATTGACCGGATGCGAGGTCCGATCGAGCATCACCTCATCGCCTCCCGGGCGCGCATGAACGCGAAACGCAATCTCGTTGCACATCGTGCCGCTCGGCAGGAACACCGCCGCCCTCTGCCCCAGCAACTCGGCCACCCGCTCCTCGAGCCTCCGCGTCGTCGGGTCGCGTCCGCGCTGCTCGTCGCCCACCTCCGCCGCGGCCATCGCCGCACGCATCGCCTCACTGGGACGCGTCTGCGTATCGCTGTAGAGGTTGACGGGGGGCAGAGCTATAGAGGCTATGCGATCCGCTCGTCAGACTGGGCGCCCTGTATCCAACCGTTAAGCGCGGGAGCCGAGAGCGGCCGTGCTCCCGGCTCCCGCTGCGCGACCTGGGCCGCGGACTACGTGACGACGATCCCGAACGGTGCCGAGTGCGCCGGGAGCGCCGTTGGCGAGGACGGCAGCTCGGTCAACTCGCCGCCGAACACCCTGAATCCGCTGACGGCCGGGCCGCCGTTGTCGACGACCCACAGGGTGCCGCCATCCGGAGCGAGCCGGGCGTCGAACGGAGCCAACGTGGAGGGGCCGTTGAACGGGGTGCTACCGAGCAGCACCAGCGATCCACCTGGTGTGATCGCGTACCGCGAGATGCTCGGCGTCGCCGTGTTGACGGTGAACAGGAACTCGCCATCGTGGCTGATCTCGACCCAGCACGGAGCGGTCTGCTGATCGGCGAACGGAGACGATCCGATCGACGTCAGCCGGCCTGCGCCAGAGACCCTGAACGCCGACACGGACCCCGCGCCCGGGCCGCCGTGCGCGTTGGAGACGAACAGCTGGGCGGGATTGGTCGGGCGGAACTCGCTACCGAACGGCCCCGGGCCCTGGGCCGTGAACGGTGATCCCGGCGCCGCCGTCAGGCGGCCATCGAAACCGACGCTGAAGCTGTCGATCTGAGAAGTTCCGACTCGCGTGCCGACGAGGTTGGTCCCGTCGCCGTTGAACAGGACGTCGCCCGGCTGTGCGTCGGCGGGCAACGGGAACGTCGATCCCGCGATCGGCTCCAGCCGGCCGCGGTGAGTGAGGCGGAAGCCCGCGTAATCGCTGTCGCTGGCACCGGCGTTGGCGACGTACACGAGCTCGTCGTGCACGGCGATGCTGACCGGCTCGGCGCCGCCGGAGTCGAACGGTCCGCGTCGCACGGCTCGCAGCGAGCCATCGGGCCTGACCCGCAGCACCGAGATCTGGTCGCTGCCGGCGTCGACCGCCAGCAGGTAGCGACCGTGATCCGCACTCTGCAGCGCGCCCTGCGACCCGATTCCCGCGCCCGTACCGGCGCCGCCGGCCTGGAACGGAGAGCCGGGCAGCGGTGTCAGGCTCCCGTCGGCGTGGCGGTCAAACGCCGAGATCGTGTTGGTCGGAGCCGTGTTGTCATTGATGTAGACGTGGCCGATCACCGCGCGGCCGTGCGCGCCGGCGGTCGCGGCTACGGCTCCCGCGATCACAAACGCGAGCAGCACAGAACGACGCAGCAGTCCCAATGAGGAACGCATTGATTCTCCTTTGTGGCTAGTTGATGCGGTTAGCCGTCAGTTACCAGCAGAGCGAGATGTGAACTTGTTCTCACCCCAACCGAAGAGTCACTGTCATTGGAGCAGAGTGGCGCCCGTCCATCAACACGCACAGAGCCGCTGATATCGAACCGTAAGAACTGGCTACGTCAGGCGGCGGTTGGAAGGCTGAACCGCACGCGCGTGCCGCCGGCGCAGTCCGCCAGCCAGATCCGACCTCCGTGCGCCTCGACGATCGCACGTGACACCGCCAGGCCGAGCCCCGCCCCGTCGCCGGTGCGCGACGCATCCATACCGCCGCGATAGAAGGGCCCGAAGATCAGCTCGCGCTCGCCCGGCGCGATCCCGTCACCCGTATCTGCCACCTCTATCTCGATCCGGTCGGCCACCGGCTCGGCGCGGATGACCACGCTCCCGTCCGCCGGGGTGTGGCGAATCGCGTTCTGGATCAGGTTGAAGAGGACGCGCTGCACCTTCTCCGGATTCGCGCGCGCCGCCTCCATCGTCTCGGGCAGCTCAGTGTGCACCGCCACCCCTTTGAGCTCTGCGTGCACCCGCATTGCGGCGACCGTCTCACTGACCAGTTCACCCAATGGCACGCGGTCCAGCGACCACCGGATATCGCCCGCCTCGAGCCGCGAGAGCTCGAACAGATCATCGATCAGCGCGCTGAGCGCGACGATGTGGGTGCGCATCCGCTCGAGGTACTCACGGCGCGCCTGCCCATCGACGATCTCGTCCTCGACGGCCTCCGCCAGGAGCCGTAGCGACGTGATCGGGGTGCGCAGATCGTGTGAGACCGCGGCCACCAGGTGCCGCCGTGCCTGGTCTGATTGATCCCGTGCGGCCTCCTCGGCGGCCAACCGCCCGACCATCGCGCTGGCCGCCGCGGCCAGCTCTCCGAGTTCGTCCCGTCCGCGCGTGGCGATCGTCAGCTCCCGCGCACCGTCGCCAACCGCGATAAGCCCGTCGCGGATCGCCTGGACATCGTCGATGATCGCCGCCGCGAGCTGGTTCGCCGCCACCACGCCGACCACCCCGGCGAACGCCACGATCACCGCGACGATCGCGGCGTCGTGGCCAGAGACGAACATCAGCAGGCTGAGCACGACGAGCGCCAGCAGCAACGGACCCACGACCAGCGCCACGGCGATCGCGAGCTGACGGGACAGCGGGCCGGCCCGACCTCGGGTGCGGGCCGCGACAACGAGCCGCGCAGCCGCGAACGCACAGCCGCCCAGTCCCGCGAGCACGAGCAGCGCCACGAGCGTCCCGCCTCCTCCCAGCGACGAGACCCCGATCGCCCCCGCCGCGATCGCGGCCGCCAACACCGCCAGCGCCGACCGGCGGCTCATGGCTGGAATCGATAGCCGACGCCCCACACCGTCTGCAGCCAGCGGGGCTCGCCGGGATCCACCTCGAGCTTGGCCCGCAGCCGGCGGATGTGCACGGTCACGGTTGAGCTATCGGTGTAGAACGAGTACTGCCACACCGCGTCCATCAACTGATCGCGGGAGAACACCTGACCGGGATGGCGCGCGAGGAACAGCAGCAAGTCGAACTCACGTTGCGTGAGCTGTGCCTCCGCGCCCCGCACGTGCACGAGCCGGGCGGAGGGATCGATTATCAGCTCGGCGAGCTCGATCGGTGCCTCCTGCTCGGGTGAGGTGTCGATCCTGCGCAGGACCGCGCCGACCCGAGCCGTCAGCTCGGCCGGCGAGAACGGCTTGACGACGTAATCGTCGGCACCCAGCCGCAGTCCGATCACGCGATCGGACTCGTCGCCCTTGGCAGTCAGCAGGATGACCGCGATGCGGTCTCGATCGCGTTCGCGCAGGCGGCGCATCACCTCGAGCCCGTCCATCCGCGGGAGCATCAGGTCGAGCACTACGAGGTCCGGGCGCTCCCGTTCCGCGCACTCGATCGCCTGCGGACCATCGAGCGCGACCCGGGTTCGATAACCGGCGCGCTCGAGATAGCGCGCTACCACCTCGGCGATCGTCGGCTCATCGTCGACCACCAGAACCGAGGGGCGGCCGTTGTCCTCCATCGGAGCGATTCTGGCAGCCCGCCACCCCCGGCGAGCAGCCGCCACGCCGCTGTTCACCGACTATTCAGATCTGGGCGCTGACAACGCCAGCACGAGCTTGCCGGTGTTTTCCCCCGCGAACAGCGCCAGCAGCGTGTCGGGGAATGCCCGCACGCCGCCCTCCATGATGTGCTCGCGTGAGACCAGCCGCCCCTCGCGCAACCAGCCCGCCAGCTCGGCGGTGGCCTGCGCGTAGCGATCGGCGTAGTCGAAGATCACCATCCCGATCATCGAGGCGCGGGCAGCGATCAACGCCAGGTAGTTTGCCGGCCCGCGCACCTGACGGGCGTTGTACTGCGAGACGCCACCGCAGATCACGATCCGCGCGCCGCGGGCGAGCCGGGTCAGCCCGGCGTCGAGGATCTCGCCGCCGACGTTGTCGAAGAACACGTCGATCCGCGCGGGCGCGTGCTGGCGCAGCGCGCCGCGCACGTCCTCGCTCTTGTAGTCGATCGCCGCGTCGAACCCGAGCTCGTCGACGATCCAGCGGCATTTCTCCTGCCCGCCGGCGACTCCGATCGCGCGGGCGCCCTTGATCTTGGCGATCTGGCCGGCGACGCTCCCCACCGCGCCGGCAGCCGCCGAGACGACGACCGTGTTCCCCTCGCTCACACGGCCGACATCGAGCAGTCCGAAGTACGCGGTCAGGCCGCTGAGGCCGAGCGCCCCGAGGTAGGTGCTCAGCGGCGCCAGCGACGGGTCGAGCTTGATCACGCCCTGGCCATCCGAGCGCGCGAACTCCTGCACGCCAAACCCGCCGTAGACGTGGTCGCCGGCGGCAAACCGAGGGTGCCGCGAGGCGGTCACGCGTCCAACTCCGCCGGCGCGCATCACCGCGCCGATCTCGACCGGCTCGATGTATGACGCGCCGGCGTTCATCCAGCCGCGCATCGCCGGATCGATTGAGAGGTGCGAGATCTCGACGACGAACTCGCCGTCGCCAGGCTCGGGCACGGGCTCCGTGGTCAGCTCCCAGTCGGAGGCCGTGGGCAGGCCAGAAGGGCGGGCGGCAAGGCGGATCTGGTGGTTGGCCGAGTTCATTCGTGTACACGCGCTCCATTCGCCGGCCGGGAGTGGCGCCGTTCGCCGGCCCGGAGTGGCGCCGTGGGGGGCACTATATGAGGTGTGCCACCGGGAGTGGCCGGGCCGCCGCCCGAGGGCCGGCGAGCGAGCCGCCGAACCGTTACGCTAGGCAGGCAATGGCAAGCGTTGCCAGTGACGCCGAACTCCGGACGCTGACCGTCACCGACTCTGGCGCGGCCGTCCGCGTAACGCTCGCCCGCCCGGAGAAGCGCAATGCGCTGTCGCTGGAACTGATGGGCGAGCTGATCGACGTCCTCAACGAGCTCGGCACGCGCTCCGGCGTCCGGGCGATCGTGGTGGAGGGAGCCGGGGTCGCGTTCTCCGCCGGCCACGACCTGGCCGAGATGGTCGGACGCGAGCTGCCGTTCTACCAGCGCCTGTTCGATCGCTGCACCGAGCTGATGGAGACGATCCATCGCGTTCCGCAGCCGGTGATCGCGAAGGTCCACGGCATCGCGACCGCGGCCGGCTGTCAGCTGGTCGCCGCTTGCGACCTCGCGGTGGCCGCGCAGGACGCGCGGTTCGCCACTCCGGGAGTCAAGATCGGACTCTTCTGCTCGACCCCGATGGTGCCGCTGTCACGCGCGATCGGCCGCAAGCGCGCGCTGGAGATGTTGCTGACGGGCGAGCCGATTTCGGCCGCCACGGCGCTCGAATGGGGTCTTGTCAACCGCGTCGTGCCGGTCTCCGAGCTCGACGGCGCGGTCGAGGAGCTCGTCGCAGCGATCTCGCGCTCCAGCCCGCTGACGGTCAGCATCGGCAAAGAGGCGTTCTACGAGCAGGTCGAGCTCGACGAGCATCGCGCCTACGACCTCACCAAGTCGGTGATGACGATGAACGCGATGGCGGCAGATGCCCAGGAAGGGATCTGCGCGTTCCTCGAGAAGCGCCCGCCGACGTGGACCGCCACCTAGCTGCACCCCCGGGTCCGAGCGTCTGTTAGCTCATCGAGTCGAGGGCGCCGTCGTAGTCCCAGCGTCTGCCCGACTTCGAGTGGTAGGCCCAGAACTCAACGCCCGCGCTCTGGGGATCACCGGTGGGGACCGCGATGATCGCCGTGAGCTCCCCGTCGAAAGCGCCCACGAACACCACGCCCCCGGGCAGGAACGTCTGCCACCAGTGCCTGCCGGCGTCCGTCGTGACCTCCACCACGGTGGTGCCCTCGAGGCCATCCGCCGCGAAATAGGTGTTCGGGCCTGCCACCCCGGGCTGGCTTGCCGCCTGCGGCCCCTGCGCAGCCGGGATCGGCATCCCTGGTCCGTCGATGCGCCAGGTTCTGCCCCCGTCGATCGTCGCGGCCGGGTAGGTCTCGTAGTCGATGCTCGCCAGCGTGAACCCGTGGCGAGCATCGGCGAACACGCCGACGCCGAGGTCGGCCGGACGCACGACGGTGCCGGGCCGCAGCGGCTCGTCGGCCGAGCGGGCAAACAGCTGCGCGTTCACGCTCGCCGCCGGCGCCCGCGCACTTGCTCCGCCACTCGGCGCTGCATTGGGGGCAGATCTGGAGCGATGCTGAAACGAGCTCCTCGCGGTCGGAGTATTTGACGAGGTGGAGCCGCAAGCGCCGGCGAGGAGCGCGCCCAGGACCAACAGGACGGTCGCGCGCGGCGCGTGCATCGACCTAGGCTCCACCCCTCCCTGCGGCGGTGAAACTGCTCCACACCGTCGACGCCGGGGCGGCGTAGTCGGGATGTTCGAGCACGTCGATCCGGTCCACCCACTTGACCCACTGAAACCCGCGCGCCGACGGCGCGACCAGGCGGAGCGGCGCGCCATGCTCGTGACTGAGCGGTTCGTCGCCGATATGCGTCGCCAGCAGCAGCTGCCGCGCATCGTCGAGCGCGAAGCTCCAGCGGTAGCCGGTACGCGACGCCACCACAACATGCCCGGCGCTGCCCAGCACGCCGGCTCGTGCGAGCAAACGGTGCAGGCCAATGCCGCGCCACCGTTGGGTTGAGTAAAAGCCGCCGGTGCAGTCGAGCGTGGCGGTCAGCTCGTCTACCGGGACGAGCTGCTCGAGCGTCAGCGAGAGACCACGTGCGACCAGCCCGCCGACCGCCAACCGATAGCTGGCAAGCGCGATCGGCCGCGGATTGTCGGCGACCCAGGATGTCGTCGGGAACCCGTTACCCGCGAACGAACCCGACTCGTATGACCCCGTGAAACGGCGCCTCGCACCTCGCAGCGCCAGCAGCGCCTCGGCGGGCCTCTGCACACGGGCGGCGAGGAGCGCCCCGGCGCCGACGCAGACACCGATCAGGAATTGACGGCGCTGCGCCATGTCGCGCGCCCGGAGCCGCTTCGCGCGGAACACCATGTGGCTGGTGACCGCCGCAGCCAGCACCACACCCAGGACATCGTGCCAGGCGAGCAGGCTGTAGCCACCGGGGGCCGGGGTGACCCCAGCCGCCCACAGAACCCCCGAGCCGAGCGCGGCCACGACCAGCGCCGTGCCGAGGAGACCCGCGGCGGTCCTCTGATCCCAGCGCTCGGGGGAGCGCACCCGGGGCCAGACGCGACGGAGCTTGAACACAAGCAGCCCCGCGATCGCGAAACCGAGCGCGTCGTGGACGACAAACACCCACGCATCCCCCCGGCCGCCCGCGAACAACGTAAGCGCGCCGGTTACGATCAGAGACGCCACCAGCGCAGCGAGACCCCAATCGGTGCCGCGCGCGGTCACCGAACCAGTGTAAGCCTCAGCGTTGGGCGCTCAGGCCGTCGGTTACAGGCGCACCGCGACCAGTCCTGCGGCGAGCAGCACGAGGGCGATCCAGATCGTCGACAGCGCGCCTTCGAGCGGATCTGCGAGCCGCTCCCGAGACAGCTCGAGGACCCGCCCGTCGGTCAGCCGCTGCTCGCCGACCACGGTCGCGGTTCGCCGGCGCAGTTCCCGGACCGGCGTACTCAACCGTCGCTGCGCCACGCTCAGCAAGCAGCACGCGGCGGCTACGAGCAGCCCCGCGGGCCGGATCACGAGCGCGTTTGCGAAGTAGCCGGTGAAGGCCGGGAACCCGCCCCACGCCACGGCGAACCAGGTGTCATTGTGAAACCGCCCGCCGCCCAGCTCGAGGTTGTAGGCCGGAACGAGCAAGCCACCCGCAAGCACCAGCGGCGCCAGCAGCGGCGAGACGACGATGATCCCGATCACCCCGATCGCCACCGCCCCCGCCAAGCCGGCCACCGCGAGTGCGATCAGCGACCGACGCGACAGCCTGGTCTGGAGCGGCCGCCCGTTGAGCTCATCCAGCGCGTGTGCGCTGACTCCCACCGCGAGCAAGAACGCCGCCAGCGTCGCGCCAAGCCGGATGGCGTACAGCCTCGGCGCCGCCGCCGCGCCCAGCGCGACATAGCTCAGGTGCCAAGCTGTGTAGGGCGGATGTAGGAGCGTGATCAGGTCGCGCCAGCCACCCGGCCGCAGGGCGTAGAACGCCGGGCGGTCGACTTCACGCGGCGCAGTCGCCATCTCTGACTCCCCACATCACCACGCCGGCACCAAAGCTCATCCTGCGCAGGCGCACCTCGCGGATCCCGGCGCCATCCCACAGCGCGCTCAAATCGGGCTCGCGGATGTAAAGCTCCTCGATGCTAGGTCCGATGAAGCGGCCCACCTCGAACCACGCCGGGGAGACGAGCCGCCCGGCCAGCGGCAGCACGATCCGCGTGTGCGCTCGCCACAGCCCGCGGGTCAGCGCGATCTGCGGGACGCCAAACTCGACCATCCCGATCCGCCCGCCGGGCCTGACCACCCGCGCGAGCTCGCGCATCGTCGCGCGGCGGTCATCCACGTAGCGCAGCAGGTACGTGAACGTGAGCGCATCGAACTCTCCGTCGCCGAACGGCAGGCACTCCGCCTCGCCGCGCACGAACTTCACCCGATCAGCCATCCCAGGCACTCCGGCCAGGCGCGATCTGGCGCCGGCCAGCATCTCCTCGCTCTGATCCAGCCCGACCACCTCGCATCCGCCGCGGCGAACCAACTCGAAGGCGACGAGCCCGGTTCCGGTCGCGACGTCGAGCACGCGCTGATCGGGCGCGGGATCGATCGCGGCGACCATTGCCCGGCGCCAGCGCGGATCCTGGCCGAAGCTCAGCAGAGCACCCATGCGGGCGTACTGGGCCGGCAGCCCCGCGAACAGATCAACCGCATGACGTTTGCGCGCCGAAACCGAGCTGTTCGCGGAGGCTGACACAGCACCGCAAGCCTACGCCCTGGCGCGCGCACGAGGCGGGCGCTCAGCGTACGGCGCGAAGCAAAAACCGCTACGAATGCTCGTCCATCTGCCGCCACCGCGCCACCGTGCCCCGCAGCCGCACGTAGGCCACGCCGCCGGGCAACGTCGGCAGCCAGAACGAGATCAGCCGGTAGGCGAGCACGCCCAGGAGCGCGAGGCTCGCCGGGCTGCCGAAGGCGATCAGGGCGCCGATCGTGCCGCCCTCGACGCCGCCCACTCCCCCTGGTAGGGGGATCACGTTGGCGAGCTGCCCGATGAAGTACGCCATCACCACGGTGGGCCATGGCGACGGTCCCCCGAACGCGTGCAGTGAGGCCCACAGCGCGGCGATGTCGAATCCCCAGTACGCAATCCCTCCGACGATCCCAAACTTGCGCTCGCGGACGAGGTCGATCACGATCGAGGTGGCATCGCGGATGGCTTGGGGAGCGGTCGCGAGCCGCGAGAGCAGCCTTGTGCCGCGTCGGTTGGAGTCGCGCCAAGCGACGATCCGCTCCTCGAGGCTTGCCGGCAGGGCGCGCAGCGACAATGTCGCGGCGATCGCAACCCCCGCGATCAACGCCGGTATCACGGTCAACGTCCACGGGGCCTGGCCCGGCAGCACACCGGTTCGCAGCCCGACGCCGAAGATCAACAACGCCCCCGCGAACACCGCATACAGCAACAG
Organism: uncultured Solirubrobacterales bacterium; assembly: GCA_963767695.1. GTDB lineage: Bacteria > Actinomycetota > Thermoleophilia > Solirubrobacterales > Solirubrobacteraceae > Palsa-465. The sequence goes on along the minus strand of CAVYFE010000004.1, from coordinate 57,322 downwards.
CTCGAAGGCGATCATCCGCCTGGCGATCGTCCGTGGCGCCAGCCCGGAAGCGTTCAGGGCCCACACGGTGAGCGCAACCCCGCCGGCGCCGGCGGCCGCGAACAGCTTGCTGGCGACCGTTCCAGCCAGTGTGATCTGAGCGCTCTCGCGCCAGCCGACGCGGGTTCCGTGACAGGAGAACACGGTGCGGAACAGCAGCACGTAGCCGCCGAGCGAGAGGACCTCGACGATTACCGCCAGCCCGATCCACCACGGGTCCGCGTTCTGCAACCGATGCAGCGTGGCCGACAGATTGCTGATCTGCGGCAGCACGAACAAGACGAACCCCGCGCTCGCGGCGATGACGATCCCGATCGCGATCGCGCGCCTGTGACGCTTGAAAAATTGCGTTCCACGCCGCGTCCGATCGCCGACCGCCCCGCGTGTTGGCGTGGCCGACACGGTCGCTATCCCTAGTCCCGTTCGCTGGCGCCGCGGGCCATCATCGTTGGCGCGCCGCCGCCGGGCGGATCACGGAAGACCACCACTCCTCCCAGGATGCCAAACCGCCTGGCGGCCCAGATGGTCGATGCGATTCCGGCGACGATCGAGACGTCGGCAGCATTACCGGGCGGCTCACCGCGTTCGCAATTTCCGAAACACAGGGCGGACGCGGACAGTGACCAATCCCCTGCAAATTGGGATCATGACTCGGCGCTTGCAGGGGCCCTCTACGATCGCCCTCGTGCGCGCTCCTCGCCGCAACGATCAGCTCGACGCGCTGCTCGCCGAGCAGGTCGCCTATTACCGTGCGCGCGCGCCCGAGTATGTGCAGAGCACGTTCGACATCGTCAGCGAGAGCGAAGCCGCCGACGCGGAACGGGAGCTGCTGGCGGCGCTGGACACGATCGGACCCGTCGGCGAGGCACTCGAGCTGGCGTGCGGGCCCGGCACTTGGACCGAGCAGCTGCTCCGCTACGCCATGAGCTTGACGGCGCTCGACGCCTCGCCGGAGATGCTGGAGCTGGCGGCCGCTCGGGTACGGGACGAGCGCGTCCGATTCATCCAGGCCGACCTGTTCCAGTGGATCCCAGACCGAACCTACGATCTCGTGTTCTTCGGCTTCTGGCTCTCCCACGTCCCGCTCGAGCGGTTCGAGGACTTCTTCTCGATGGTCGCCGAGGCGCTGAAACCCGGAGGCCGCGTGTTGTTTGTCGACGACGGCTTCCGGACCGAGGAGGAGCTGATCGAGGGACAGGCGTCCTCCACCATCCGCCGGCTGCTCAGCGACGGCACGGTGTTCCGCGCTGTGAAGGTGCCTCACCGGCCGGCGGATCTCGAGCGCCGGCTGGCGGGGCTCGGCTGGCGGATCCAGGTCCGTCAACTGCCCGGACCTTTCTTCTGGGGCGTCGGGTCCCGGCCCTGAGCGGCCACACGCCTATCCGCTGGACGGTGGTCGGCCTGCTGACCGTCGCGCTGCTCCCGTGTCTCGCCGGCTGCGGGGATGCCGCAGTCCGGCTCCCGGCCCAGACCATCGCCTCACCGCGAGCGCGGCTGGCCGGCGGAGCGCCGGAGCACATCGCGGTGGTCATGATGGAGAACGAGGAGTACGGCTCGATCATCGGTTCGCGCTCGGCTCCCTACATCAACGGCCTCGCCAGGAGCTACTCGCTCGCCGGCTCGGCCTACGCGATCACCCACCCGTCGCTGCCCAACTACCTCGCGCTCACCGGCGGCTCGACGTTTGGGATCGACAGCGACTGCACCGACTGCACCGTCGGTGGAGCAGGGCTGGCGGGCCAGCTCGCGGCCAAGCGGATCTCCTGGAAGGCGTACATGGAGGATCTCCCGCGGGCCTGCTTCACCGGCGCCGGCGCCGGTGAATACGCCAAGAAGCACGACCCGTTCGTCTACTACACCGGAATCGTCCACGACCCCGCGCAATGCTCCCGGGTCCTCCCGATGACCGAGCTCGGCCCCGACGAGCGCGCGCACCGCCTGCCGACTTTCATCTGGATCACGCCGAACCTCTGCCATGACATGCACGACTGCGACGCGTCGACCGGCGATCGGTTCCTGAGCGGGTTGCTGCCCCCGTTGCTGCGCGCCCTCGGGCGCAACGGCCTGCTGATCCTCACCTGGGACGAGGGCGCGAGCGACGACGGCTGCTGCCGGCTGGCCTCGGGTGGGCACATCGTCACGATCCTCGCCGGCGCCGACGCCCGACGCCACGCGAGGCTGACCACGCCGGTCGATCACTACTCGGTCCTGCAGACGATCGAGGACCTGCTCGGTTTGCGCAGGCGCGGTGGCGCGGCGTGCGTCTGCACCCCGTCGCTGGGGCGGCTGCTGCGCCGCTAAGCCAGGCTTTGGACAGGGTTAGGGTGCGCTGGCCCGCGCCCGGGGGTGTGGCTCGGGACGTTAATCATAAAAGTCGCTGGTCGCACACCGCTCGGCGCCTCATGCGCCCACCCCTTCTCCGGCCACCTGCGCAGCATTGGGGAGAAACCAATAGGATCCGCCCGGGATGGAGAGCACGAGGCTCTGGAGGATCGTCGTCGTCGTGGCGGCGCTTGCCATGTTCACGGCCACGCCACCGGCGGTGGCGGCGCCGTCGCCCGCGCCGTACGGCCAGGGCGACGCCGGCGGCTTCCGGAACGTCCTGCCGGCCGGCGAAGGGGGCGTCGACAACGCCGCGCAGTTCGGGACGTTCGGGTCCACCGGAACGTTCCCCCCCATTTCGCAGACCAGCTCCCCCTCTATGAGAACCTCGTCTACGCCGATCCGACGCTGACCGACGCCCAGATCCCGAACTACTTCAAGGATGCGACGTTCGGCGTCCAGCCCGGGGACATCGCTTCGATCGAGCACCCCGAGGCCGGGCTGACGATCGTCCGGGACAAGCGCTATGGCGTCCCGCACATCTACGGCGACACGCGCGCCGAGCTGATGTTCGGCACCGGCTACGCCGGCGCCGAGGACCGGCTGTTCCTGATGGACGTGCTGCGCCACACCGCCCGCTCGGATCTGGCTTCGTTCATCGGCGGCTCGACCGCCAACGTCCAGTCGGACGAGGGCCAGTGGGAGATCGCCCCCTACACCGAGCAGGATCTCCAGTCTCAGGTCAATGCGGCGCCCAAGCAGTACGGGGCGGCCGGCGCGCGGCTGGTCAGCGACGGGCAGAACTACGTCGACGGCATCAACGCGTACATCAAGGCGGCGACGCTCAACCCAGCCCTGATGCCGTTCGAGTACGCGGCGGCGGGACAGACGCCCCAGCCCTGGAAGCTGACCGACGTGATCGCGATCTCCTCGCTGATCGGCTCGATCTTCGGCAGGGGCGGGGGCAACGAGCTGCACTCGGCGCTTGCGCTGGAGGCGCTGGAGCGGCGGTTCGGGCGCCAACGCGGCGAGCGCGCCTGGAGCGACTTCCGTGAGGCCAACGACCCCGAGGCGCCGACGACGATCCTTCACCAGCGCTTCCCGTACGAGACCGCGAACGCGTTCTCCCCCCGCGGCCTGGCGCTGCCCGACCCCGGTTCGGTGAGCTTCCCCTCGGACGGCTCGCCGTCAGCCACGGCCGCCGCGGTGACCACGAACGCGCCGGCGCATGGTTCGCTGGCGGACTTCGGAGCGGTGATACAGAAGGCGCTCCAGGGTCCCGCCCACGCGTCCAACTGGGAGCTCGTCTCGGCCAAGCACTCCGCCACCGGCCACCCGCTCGCGGTGATGGGTCCGCAGGTCGGCTATTACGTCCCCCAGATCCTGATGGAGGAGGATCTCCACGGCCCCGGGATCGATGCCCGCGGCGCCGCCTTCCCCGGCGTCAACCAGTACGTCGAGCTCGGCCACGGCACCGACTACGCCTGGAGCGCCACCACCAGCACCTCGGACAACGTCGACACCTTCGCCGAGGTCCTGTGCCGCGACGCCTACCACTACCTCTACCGCGGCCACTGCCTGGCGATGCAGAAGCTCCAGCAGACCGAGAGCTGGCATCCGAGCCTCGCCGACAGCGCCCCGGCCGGATCGCAGACGCTCACCGCCTACCGCACCGTCCACGGGGTCGTCTACGCGCGCGGACGGGTGCACGGAAAAGCCGTGGCGTTCGTCCATGCCCGCTCGACCTACTTCCACGAGGCCGACTCCGCGATCGGCTTCTCGGAGCTGAACGACCCCAATTACGTCCGTGGTCCCGCCTCCTTCCAGCGCGCCGCCTCGCACATCAACTTCCTGTTCAACTGGGCCTACGTCGACGCTCACCACATCTCCTACTACATGTCGGGCTGGATGCCCCAGCGGGCCCCCGGCACCTCCCCCGACTTCCCGATCCTCGGCACCGGTCAATACGACTGGAAGGGCTATGACCCGGCCACGCACACCGCGGATTGGCTTCCGTTCGCCAGGCACCCGCACATCACCGACCAGGACTATCTGGTCTCGTGGAACAACAAGCAGGCACCGGGCTGGGCGGCCGCCGACGACAAGTGGGACTACGGACCGATCTTCCGCCAGCAGCTGATCGCCGACCGGGTCAGGGCCGACATCGCCCACGGCCACAAGATCACGATCGCCCAGCTCGTGCAGACGATGGAGGAGCCCGCCACCGAGGACCTCCGCGCGGTCAAGCTGCTGCCGCTCATCCTGCGCGCGGTCGGCACGCCCGGCTCGCCGGCGCTGCGCGGCGCGCTCGCCGAGCTCCGCGCCTGGGTGGCCGCCGGCGGCCACCGCCGCGACTTGAACCGCGACGGACACGACGAGTTCACGCCCGCGATCGAGCTGATGGATGCGTGGTGGCCGAAGCTGCTGCAGGCCGAGTTCGGGCCGATGCTGGGAACCCGCGCGTTCGCAGCGGTCGAGGCGATGACCGGTTTCGGCGGCACCGACTTCGATGACGGCTGGTGGAGCTACGTCTCAAAGGATCTGCGCCGCCTGTTCGGCCACGAGCGCGCGAGCTACAGCCAGGCCTACTGCGGCAACCTCCCCCATCGAGGCTTCTCGGGCCGGGCGCTGCGGCGTCGCTGTCGCAGCGCGCTCCAGGGCTCGCTGCGAAGGGCGATGGCGCTCACCCCGCAGCAGCTCTACGCCGGCGTCTGCCCGAAGGATCCCGAGCCCGCGTGCGCTGACCGCAACACGTTCACCGAGGCCTCGGCGATCACGATCCCGCCGTTCCCCTACCAGAACCGGCCGACCTTCCAGCAGGTGGTGACCCTCACGCGCAAGTTGCCGCGATGAGGGGATTTATTCGCTCGCTTGCGCTCGCGTGGTTGTCGGCCTCGCTCGCCGTAGCGCTGTGCGCTGGCGCCCAGGCGGCGCCGCGCCTGCCGCTCGGCCACGCCGGCCGCTGGATCACCGACGCGCGCGGGCGGGTGGTGATCGTCCACGGGATCAACATGGTCTACAAGATCGCGCCGTACTACCCGGCCGCGGCCGGGTTCGGCGACGACGACGCCGCGTTCCTGGCCCGCAACGGCTTCAACGCGGTCCGCGTCGGAGTGATCTGGAAGGCCGTGGAGCCCGAGCCCGGCGTCTACGACGACGCGTACCTGAACCACATCGCCGCCACCGTCAAGACGCTCGCCCGCCACGGGATCGTGTCGCTGCTGGACTTCCATCAGGACATGTACAACGAGCGCTTCCAGGGCGAGGGCGCCCCCGACTGGGCGGTGCAGGACGACGGGCTGGCGCCGGTGCCGCAGCGTGGCTTCCCCGGCAACTACGAGACGATGCCCGCGCTCCAGCACGCCTACGACCACTTCTGGGACGACAGTCCCGGTCCCGGCGGCGTCGGCCTGCAGAATCGGTACGCCGCCGCTTGGCGTGACGTCGCGCGGCGCTTGCGCGGCGATCGGTCGGTGCTCGGCTACGAGCTGTTCAACGAGCCGTTCCCGGGAACGCCCTACCTGACCTGCGTGAGCGCGTCGGGTTGCCCTGCCTTCGACGCCAAGCTGACCGCATTTGACCGCCGGGTCGACGCCGCGATCCGCACGGTCGATCGGCGAACGCTCGTCTGGTACGAGCCGAACGTCCTATTCGATTATGGCTTTCCGACCAACGTCGGCGCGCTCGGCGATCCGCGGGCGGGATTCGCGTGGCATGACTACTGCCTGACCGGCGGAGTGCAGGGCTGCCCGTCGAACGGACAGACGATGGCCAACGCCGCCCGGCACGTGGCGCACACCCACGAGGCGACGATGATGACCGAGTTCGGCGCCACCACCAGCACGGCGGACCTCGCTTCGTTGGTCGCGCTTGCCGATCGCAACATGGTCCCGTGGCTCGAGTGGGCCTACTGCGGCTGCAGCGATCCCACCGGGTCTCGGAACCTCGAGGCGATCGTCCTCGACCCGTCGAAGCCGCCCACGGGCGCCAACGTCGTGCTGCCGACACTGCGCGCGCTGGTCGAGCCCTACCCGCAGGTCATCTCCGGCACCCCGCTGTCGTGGGGGTTCAGTCCCTCATCGAGGACATTCAAGTTCCGCTTCACGACCGCTCGCGCCCGCGGGCGGGGCAGGTTCGAGTCCGGCTCGGTGACGGAGATCGCAACCCCGGCGCTCGTCTACGGCGGTCACTACGCGGTGCGGGTCACGGGCGGCGCGATCGTCTCGAGACGGGGAGCCTCGACCCTGCGGATCGTCTCCTGCGAGCGGGCGCGGACGATCACCTTGACGGTCAGCGCCTCGGGCCACAGCCATGAAGGCTGCGAGGCCCTCAAGGCGCGCTGATCGGCTGCAGCGGCGGATGCTCCAGCTCGAGCGGCGGACCAAAACCGATTCGCAGCAGGGCGCCTCCGCCAAGCGCATTTTGCGCCTCCACAAAACCCCCGTGGGCCTCGGCCGCCTGACGCACGATCGCCAGACCGAGCCCTGAGCCGGGCTTCGAGCGCGCGTCCCTGGCGCGGTGGAAGCGATCGAACACGTAGGGAAGATCCTCTTCGTGGAAGCCCGGGCCGTGATCACGGACGCTCAGCGTGCCGCCGCGGAGATCGACCTCGACCAGGCCCGCGGGCGGGCTCCACTTGGCCGCGTTGTCGAGCAGGTTGGCGACGGCCCGCGCGATCCGGTCGCCTTCGCCCCTGACGAGCGTCGGCTCGAGCCTGGTCTCGATCGTCAGCCCCGGCGCGCGGCGCCGCGCCCGTTCGACCGCGCCGGCCACGATCTCATCGACCCGGACGTCGCCCCGCCCGGCCTCGCCTTTGGTGCCCCGGGCGAGCTCCACCACATCGCTGACCAGCGCCGTCAAGTCGTCGAGCTCCTCGATCATGTCCGCCCGCAGCGCCTCGCGGTCCTCGGGCGAGAGCAGCGCCTCGTCGCGCAGCAGCTGGAGGTTTGCGCGCAGCGAGGCGATCGGGGTGCGCAGCTCGTGCGAGGCGTCGGCAACCAGGTTTCGCTGGGCGGCCACCGAGCCCTCGAGCGTGTCGAGCGTGGCGTTGAAGGTGCGCGCGAGCCGGGCGAGCTCGTCGTTGCCGACGACGTCGAGCCGTTCGCGCTCGAGCCATTCGGCGTTCGCCGCGATCGACTCGGTCTGGCGGGTGAACCGAGCGATCGGAGCGAGGGCCGTGCGCGCGACCAGGATCCCGAGCAGCGCCGCCAGCGCGATCCCCCCCGCGGCGATCACCACCAGCAGCAGCAGTTGGCTGGAGAGCGCGTGGTCGACATCGGTCAGCGGCAGGGCAACCGCCAAGGCGCCGTCCGCGCCGAGCCCGGTGACCAGCACTCTGATGTGGGTGCTGCCCGCGTGCAGGTCGGTGTAGTACTCGCCGCGCCCGGTCGCTGCGAACGCCTTCATCCTCGCGTCGACGGGAATCTGATCCTCCTGGCCCGGCGGGTTGTATGTGCCACCGTCGCGGTAGATCAGCGTGACGATTCCCCGCGGGCCACCAAACGCGGGACCATTCCGCGCGTCGATTCCGAGGCCCTCGTCTCGGACGCCGGGCGGCTCCTCGAATCCGCCCCTCTCCGCGGGTCCGCCCCCTCCGCCGGGTCCGCCCGCGTTCCCTCCCGGCCCCTGCAGCACCTGCTTGCGCAGCGTTTGCAGCGACTGATCGACCTGCCCGCGCAGCTGGGAGCGCGTTCCGGCATACGCCGACAGCGCCACGGCGATCACCGCGACCGCGACGGCCACCCCGGCGGCGAGGCCCATCCGCGCCCGCAGGCTCATCTCGAGGCGGGCTCCGGCTCGGGCTCGCGCAGCGCGTAGCCGACGCCGCGGACGGTGTGGATCACCGATCGCGCACCAGCGTCCTCGAGCTTGCGGCGCAGGTAGCCGATGTAGACGCGCAGCGCGTTCGACGTCGGCCCGAAGTCGTAGCCCCACACGCGGTCGTAGATCAGGCTGTGGGGAAGCACCCGGCGAGGATTGACCATCAGCAGCTCGAGCAGCTGATACTCGGTTCGCGTCAGCTCGACGAAGTTCTCCTCGATCCACACGCCGTGCCGCGCCGGATCAAGCCGCAGCTCCCCGAACGACAGCCCGCCGTCGGCCGACGTCTCACCACCGGCGCGCCTGAGCAGGGCGCGCAGCCGCGCCTTGAGCTCGTCGATGTCAAACGGCTTGACCAGGTAGTCGTCGGCGCCGGCGTCCAGCCCATCGATCCGATCCGAGACCGTATCGCGCGCGGTGAGCATCAGGACCGGGACGCGGTTGCCCTCACGCCGCAGCAGCCGGCACACCTCGAGCCCGTCGATGTCCGGAAGCCCCACGTCCAGGACCACCGCGTCGGGCACGGTGACGGTCGCCTCCGAGAGCGCGGCGGCGCCGCTCTCGGCCAGCCGCACGTCGTAACCGGCGAGCGTCAGCGAACGTCGCAGCACATCCCGCAGCGCCCGATCATCGTCGACGACCAGCAGTCTCATATACGTTGATTGTGGCCGCTGCGGCGCACTTTCGCGAGCGGTTCCTACGTTGGCCTTACACCGGCGCCGACCCGAGCTAGTCCTCTCCGCCGCCGGAGCGGGCGGCGCTTGACCGCTCGCGCAGGATCGCGCCGAGGATCCCGTTCACGAACGCCGGCGCCTGCGCCCCGCAGAATCGCTTGGCGGTCTCCACCGCCTCGTTGATCGCCCCTTCGGGCGGGATCGCCTCCTCGCCCGGCAGCTCGCGCGGGTACATCAGCTCGACCAAACCGACCCGCAGGATCGACCGCTCGAGCGGGGCGATCCGCTCGAGCGACCAGCCCTTCGCGTGCTCGCGGATCAGCTCGTCGAGCTCGGGCTGGTGCTCGCGGACGAGCAGCGCCAGCGCCCGCGTGAACGCGTGCGTCTCCCGTGGAAAGGTGTCCTGGAGCGGGCGCCCCAGCAGGTCGCTCTGGTACAGCGCCCAGACCGCGGCGCGCCGTTGCTCGGTCCTACGCAACGACGCTCACGCCCCGTCCGGCGTCAAGCACGCGACACGTATTGGCCCGAGCGCGTGTCGACGCGCACGACGTCGCCGATGTTGACGAACAGCGGAACCTGGATCCTGGCGCCCGTCTCGAGCACGGCCGGCTTGTTCCCGCCACCCGACGCGGTGTCGCCGCGAACCCCGGGCTCGGTCTCCGACACCGCCAAATCGAGCGCGCTGGGGAGCTGCACGTCGGCGGGTTCCTCGTCGATATAGAGGACATCGGCCTCGTCTGACTCGCGCAGCCATCGCAGCGCTTCGGACAGCGTGCTCTCGGGGATCGTCAGCTGCTCGTAGCTCTCGGTGTCCATGAAGTGAGCGTCTGAGCCGTCGCGGTAGAGGAACTGCATCTTGCGAACCTCGGTGCGCACCGGCCGGAACTTCTCGCCGGCCCGGAAGGTCCGGTCGATCACGGCGCCATCGCTGGCCCGGCGCAGCCTCGTGCGCACGAACGCCCCGCCCTTGCCGGGCTTCACGTGCTGGAACTCGAGGATCTTGAACACCGTCCCGTCGACGTCGATGTGCGATCCGTTGCGAAATTGGTTGGTTGAGATCATCGACGCGCCAGTGTAGTCCGGGCCTGGCGCGCGAGACGCTAATCGGTAACCAGCAGCTCCTTGCTCACCGATGTGAGGATCTCGCAGCCCTCCGGCGTGACCACGACCAGGTCTTCGATCCGCACCCCGAAGCGCCCCGGCAGGTAGATCCCGGGCTCGACCGTGACCACGTTGCCGGACTGCAGCTCCCCGTTCGCCCGCTGCGAGAGCCGAGGGGCCTCGTGAATGTCGAGACCGACGCCGTGGCCGAGGCCGTGGCCGAAGTGCTCTCCGTGGCCGGCGGCCTCGATCACCTCTCGCGCGGTGCCGTCGACGGCCCGCGCGCCGGCCCCGGGTCTGACCGCGTCCAGGCCGGCCAGCTGGGCCTCCAGCACGAGCTGGTAAACGTGCTGCGCCTCGCCGTCCCGGTCCCCGGCGGCCACGGTGCGGGTGCAATCCGAGCAGTACCCGGACACCACGGCGCCCCAGTCGATCACCACCAGCTCGCCCCGTCGGATCTCCACATCGCGCGGCTGCGCGTGGGGCAGCGCGCCATGCGGGCCCGCGGCCACGATCGCCTCGAAGCTTGGATCCTCGGCGCCGCGCGCGAGCATCTCCTGCGTCAGTGCCCGCGCCACCTCTCGCTCGCTGCGGCCGACGAGCCCGTCGGAGATCACGCGCTCGAACGCTCCGTCCGCGATCGCCGCTGCACGTCGGATCGCCGCGATCTCCTCGGGCTCTTTGACCGCGCGCAGCCGCTCGACCAGCGATCCGGCGGCCAGCAGCTCGACCTCGTCCGCAAGCAGCGAACGGAGCCGGTTGTAGTCTCGCACCGACAGGTTGGCGTCCTCGAAACCGAGCCGCAGAGCGCCGGTCGGGAGCTCGTCGCCGACCGCGTCCAGCAGCTCCTGCGGCGCTCGGTGGCGCTCGAAGGAGGGATCGACCTCCTCTGAGGCCTGCTCGACATAGCGGAAGTCGGTGACGAACTTCCGCGTCTGCGCCCCCACCAGCGCGAGCCCGTTGGACCCCGTGTATCCCGTCAGGTAGCGCACGTTGACGAGCTCGGTGACCAGCATCAGGTCGAGCGATTCCTCCGCGAGCAGCTCGATCAGACGATCCGCGCGAGCCTTCATCGCGCGAGCTCCAGTTGCAGCCGGGCGAGCGCGTCGCGGTAGCCGCCGGCCCCCTGGCCGGCCACGCGACCGACGCACAGCTCGCGAATCACCGACCGGCCCCGCCACTGTTCACGATGGTCGACGTCTGAGAGGTGAACCTCAACCGCCGGCAGTCCGGTCAACTCCAGCGCATCGCGGATCGCATAGGAGTAGTGCGTCCAGGCGCCGGGGTTGAGCACGATCCCGTCGGCGAGCCCCTCGAGGCGGTGGAGGTGCTCGACGAACTCGCCCTCGTGGTTGGTCTGAAAGAACCGCGTCTGAAGGCCGAGCTCGGCAGCGACGTCGGAGATCTGCCGCTCGAGCTCGACGAGCGTCAGCTGCCCATAGTGGCGCTGATCGCGCCGGCCGAGCTGGTCGAGATTGACGCCGTGCATCACTTCGATCCGCTTTCGCACGCTGGGCGCTGGGGCGCTGTCGCTCATCGGCTCAACTCTCGCACGGCCGCGATCAGATCGCGCGCCGGGATCGGGCAGCCGGCCCGGGCCTCACCGGGGGCGTCAAGCAGCACGAACGGGACCGGCCCCTCGCCGAGCCGCTTCTTGTCGCGCGCCGTTGCCATCACCACGGCGTCGGGATCCGCGCGATCGAGCGTGAGCGGGAGCCCCCGCGCGCCCAGCAGCTCGCGGACCTCCTCGCGCAGCTGATCTTGACCGGAGAGCCGCAGCGCGGCCAGCAGTCCCAGCGCCACCGCCTCGCCATGGCGGTAGCGCGCGTACCCGGTGGCGGTCTCGATCGCGTGACCGACGGTGTGGCCGAGGTTGAGGACCTGCCGGGCGCCCGCGTCGCGCTCATCACGGCCGACGATCCGCAGCTTGGCGCGGACGCACGCCGCGATCAGCTCCGGCGTGGCGGGGTCGGCACCCGCGCGGACCGTCTCCCATAGCCCGCCACCCGCGATCAGCGCGATCTTGACGATCTCGGCGTAGCCCGCCGCCAGCTCCGATGCGGGCAGCGTGTCCAGCGCGCCGGTGTCCGCGATCACCGCCGCGGGCTGGTGGTACACGCCGACGTAGTTCTTGGCTTCGGCGAGGTCGACGCCCGTCTTGCCGCCGTACGCGGAATCGACCTGTCCGACCAGGGTGGTCGGGAGCTGGACGTATCGGACCCCCCGCTGGTAGGTCGCGGCACAGAAGCCGGCGAGATCCCCCACCACGCCCCCTCCGAGCGCGAGCACCAGGTCCTGGCGGGTCATCCCCGCTCGCACGAGCTCGGTCCACACGATCTCCGCGTGCGCGATCGTCTTCGACTGCTCCCCGGGCATGATCATCACCCGTCCGCACAGTGGCTCGAGTCGATCCGCGTAGAGCCGCGCGACGTTGCCGTCGCTGACCAGAAATCGGCGGCCCGTGATCGTCCGCGGCCAGAACCCCGGTTCAGCGAGCAGCCCGGCACCGACATAGACGGGATAGTCGCGGGATTCGCTCATCGCCCACAGCATCTTTGCCTGTGCCGGCAGCCCCTCGAGCGCTTCGAGCACGGAGCCCATGTCCCGCGAGCGGGGCGCCGGAACGGTAACGTCGGCGAGCGCGGCGTAGAGCGGCTCACGCTCGGCATGCAGCCGCTCGAACTGAGCCCGGTCGCGAGCCAGCGGCCGGCCGCTGCCGCCGGACCGGGCCCAGGCCGCGTCGAGCTCGATGTCGATCCACACGACGAGCCGCTCGGCGAGCGCCCGGCGGACCGTCTCCGAGCCGATCGCGCCGCCCCCGAGCGCCAGCACCGGTGCGTCCGAGCGCATCAGCAGCTCGAGTGTCACCGCTTCCTCGACCGCGCGAAATGCGCCCTCTCCGTCCTCCTCGAACACCCGCTCGATCGGCTTTCCCAGGCGCTGCTCGATCACCCGGTCGACGTCGATCGACTCGGTCCCGAGCACCCGGGCCGCGCTGGCGGCAGCGGTGGTCTTGCCGGCGCCCATGAACCCGATGCAGACGATCGAACGGCTCGCAGCGCCGTCGGCATCTGGGGTCGAGAGCCTCACCCCCCCCTCCATCCAATCCGCTCCTCGTACGCGGCCAGCCCGCCGCGCACGTCGTCGATGTGATCGCCGCCGAACTTCTGTCGGTAGGCGTCGGCCAGCACGAAGGCCACCATCGCCTCGCCCACCACTCCGGCCGCCGGGACGGTGCACGAATCGGTCCGCTCGCGCAGCGCCTCGGCCGGCTCGTGGGTCGCGATGTCGACGGACCGCAATGGCTTGGTCAAGGTCGGCAGCGGCTTCATCGAGCCACGTACGACCAGCGGCGCGCCGGTCGTCATCCCGCCTTCGAGCCCGCCGGCGCGATTGGTCTCCCGGTAGTAGCCGCGGTCCGCGGCGTAGAAGATCTCGTCGTGGGCCTGGGAGCCCGGCAGCCCCGCGACCTCGAAGCCGTCGCCGATCGCGATCGCCTTGATCGCCTGGATCGAGAGCACCGCCTGACCGAGCCGGCCGTCGAGCCGCTCCTCCCAGGACACGTGGGACCCGAGGCCGGCCACGAGCCCGAACGCGCGAACCTCGAACACTCCTCCGAGCGACTCGTTCGCCTTGCGCAGCCGATCGATCTCGGCCACCATCGCCGTGCTCGCGCCGGGATCCAGGCACCGGACCGGTGACTCGTCGACGTGCTCGAAGTCCTGCGGGCCGAGATCCGCCCGCCGGGGCGCGCTGACGCCCGTGATCTGGATCACATGGGAGAAGACCTCGACCCCGAGCTCCGCGAGGAACGCCTTCGCCACCGCTCCGCCGGCGACCCGGGCCGCGGTCTCCCGGGCGCTGGCGCGCTCGAGCACGTCACGGACATCGCTCAGCCCGTACTTCTGGGTTCCCACCAGATCGGCGTGGCCCGGTCTCGGGAGGTGCACCTCCGGCAGCTCGGCCCCCACCGGCCACGGATTCATCCGCTCCTCCCAGTTGGCGTAGTCGCGGTTGGCGACCTGCAGCGCGATCGGGCCGCCCAACGTGCGGCCGTGCCTGACGCCGCCGGTCACCTCCACCCGGTCACGTTCGATCTTCATCCGCCCGCCCCGGCCGTGACCGAGCTGCCGGCGAAACAGATCGCGATTGATCGCCTCGCGCTCGATTGCCAGGCCGGCGGGAAGGCCCTCGATGATGCAGGTGAGACCGGGGCCGTGGGACTCCCCGGCAGTGGTCATGCGCAGCGCCGCCATCGGCGCCAAGCTTACGGGCGCGGCGGCGCGAGCAGCCGCCCGGCGCCGGCGCGCGGGGGTTAACCGTCCGGCCGCTCCGCAGGGTGTTCCTGGGCATCCCTTCCAGGCATGAACCGACCGCTCCCGCCACACCAGGGACAAGCCAGCGCATGCGCCTGCCCGCCGAGGTTCGAGATCACCTGTCCGGTCCCCCGGCACGGGCCGCAAACGGCACCCGTCGACTGTCGCGCCTCCGCGTCCGGGCTCATGATGACCGGGCACCATAGCGTCGGCGCGCCAGCCTCACCTCACTCGGGCTCCGACGCCCGCACCGCTGCCCGCATGACGGCGCGGGGCGCAGCGATGCCCGTGAAGCGCTCAAAGCTGAGCGCGCCCTGGCGTACGAGCAGCTCGAGCCCATCGACAGCGGCGACCGACCGCGCGCGGGCCGCTTTGATCAGCGCCGTTTCGTTTGTCGTGTAGACGAGATCCACCACGCACCGGTATCGACCTACCTGATCGGTCCCCAGCGGCAGCTCGGTGAACGTGGACTCCCGGCCGTCCAGGCCGGCGGGGGTGCAGTGAACGAGCAGATCGGCCGGCTCGGCCCTGTCGACGGCCGAGCAGCCGAGCTCCTCGCACAGCCGGCGCGCCCGCTCACCGGTGCGGTTCCAGACACGCACCTCGCGCGCACCGGCGTCGAGCAGCGCCCACACCGCCGCCCGCGCGCTCCCGCCCGCCCCGAGCACGAGCGCGGTCGCGCCTTTGGGTGCAAACGGCAGCGCCTCGATCAGCGCGGGGGCATCGGTGTTGTCGGCCCGAATCGCTCCCCCATCCTCGAACACCAGCGTGTTGGCGGCGCCGATCGCGCGCGCCCGCGCCGTCGCCTCGTCCGCGAGCGCGAGCGCCGGCTCCTTGTGCGGGATCGTGACATTGGCGCCGCGGAACCCCGCTCCCGGTAACGCCCTGACCGTCTCGGCGAACAGCTCGGGCGCGACCGGCAGCAGCTGGTAGCGCCAGCCGGTCAGGCCGACCGCCCGCAGTGCCACGGCGTGCATCGCCGGCGAGCGGCTGTGCGCAACGGGCCAGCCGAGCACGCCGAGGCGGGTGCGGTCGCGGGTCGGCATGGCGTGCGGGGCGCCTGGTTCCTCAGCAGTGCACGGGTGATCGTCCGCCCCGCGCGCTGCGTGCCGCCTGGTACTGCTCGGCGTCTTTGAGGAACTGCGAGTAGCTGGAGGTGAAGAGCTGCTCGCCGTTACCGCACGGCTTGACGACGAAGTACAGGTCGCCCGTGCTCGCAGGGTGCGCGGCGGCTTGGATCGAGGCGAGGCCCGGATTGTCGATCGGCGTCGGCGGCAGGCCGGTGTGGATCCGGGTGTTGTATGGCGACGGGGAGCTCAGCTCCGATACGGTCAGCGGCCGCGTGTAGTTGTTCGTCGCGTAGCGGGTGGTGGCGTCGATCTGCAACGGCATCCCGTCGGCGAGCCGGTTGTAGATCACCGAAGCGATCAGCGGCCGGTCGTGGGCGGTGGCGGCCTCCGCCTCGACCATCGAGGCGACGATCAGCACGTCGTAGGGGGTGAGGTGCCGGCGCCGCGCGGAGGACAGATTGACGGACGCGAACTGCCTGCGGAACGTCTGCAGCTGATCGGCGACCAGCGCCCCGATCCGGATCGGGTCCCGTAGCTGGTAGGTCGAGGGGAACAGGAATCCCTCGAGCGTCGGGGTCGTGCGCGGCGCGCCGTAGGAGCGAGGGTCCAGGAGCCGCGAGTGGCGGGTTGCCGCCAGGTAGCTGCCCCGGATTCCCTGCGCGCGCAGCAGCGCGTCGATCTGTCGGCGGGTGCGGCCCTCGATGATCGTCAGGCTGCTCACCTTGGCCGCCGGCGGCGGCGTCGTCAACGCGGTGAGCACGGCGCCGTAGGGCATGTCGAGCTTCAGCTGGTAGGTGCCAGCGCGCAGGTCGCTGCGATCGCCGGCCAGCGCTGCACGGGCGCCGAAGAAGAAGCTCGAGGCGATCACCCCGTCCCGCTCGAGCAGACTGCCGACCTGGCTCGCGCTCGAATGCGGCGGGATCGTGACCGTCACCCGGCCGTGACCGGAGCCGTGAAATGGCTGCAGCAGCTCGACCAAGAACCAGATCAGACCTGCGGCGAGGAGCAGCGCGAGCAGGGAGACAGCCCTGAGCAGCCATGAATGTCTCCGCGCCCGCGGCTCTCCGGCTCGCGGCTTCGCGGCTCGCCGGTTTGCCGCCCGGGGCTTCCGATTCAGGGGCTTGGTGGCTCGCCGCGCGCGCCTAGCCGGACGTGCGGAGGTCTCGGCGATCCGCTGGCGCTGGAGATGCGAGATCCGCTTGGTGCCGACGGGAACCTCGTCCTCGTCCTCGTCCTCCTGGTCAACCATCTCGGCGTCTTGTTCGTCGCTGAGCGGCTCGGGTGAATCGCCGTCATCTGGGGACGCGATCTGACTAGACCGCTGGACCCGGCGGCGCTCTCGCTCGAGGCGAGCCGCCTCGCGCTCCTCCTCGCTTCGTTCGTTCGATTCGTTCACGAACGTTCCCCGCCGGCAACCGGATGCGCCGCCAGCCACCCCTCGAGTAGGTGGGCCGCCGCACGCGAATCCTCACTTGCGCTGCCACTGGTTCGCTCGGCCAGCCGGGTCGTGAATCGCTCGTCGTAGAGCTCAACCGGCACCGGCAGCTGGCGCTCGAGTGCGGCCGCGAACTCGCGCGCCTCGACGGTCTGGGCGCTGTCGCGACCCGACAGCGACAGGGGCAGGCCTACCACGACCCGCGCGACGTCGAGCTCGGCTACCAGCGCGCGCAGGCGCCCGAAACCGCGACGCGATCGCGGCGAGAGAACTGGATCGATCGGGGTCGCCAGCACGCCAGTTGGGTCGCTCACGGCACAACCGCATCGCGCGCTGCCGTAATCGAGCGCGAGCACTCGCATGACCTTATCGACTAAGGGCCGTCTCGATCGCTCTCCGGGCCGCCTCGATCGCATCGGGCAGCTTGGCCGCGTCGCGCCCCCCGGCGCGGGCCAGCGTGTCGCGACCGCCCCCGCCGCCTCCCACCTCGGCGGCGGCGACCTTCACGATCTCCCCGGCGCGAACGCCGCGGGCGACGAGCGAGGGCGCGACGCTGGCGATCAGGTCGACGCGACCCTCACCGGCGCTCCCGAGCACAATCGCCGCGTCTCCGAGCTTGGCCTTCAAACGGTCGGCGATCTCGAGCAGCGCCTTGCCGTCGACGCCCTCGAGTGCGGCGGCGAGGACCCGCGCCCCGTCGAGCTCACCTGCAGCTGAGGCGAGCCGCTCGACGTCGACCGCGCCGTTGCCGCCGGCGCCCTGACGGGCGGCGCGTTCGAGCTCGCGGACCCGGGAGCGGAGGTCCTCGACCGCGTCTGAAACCCGCTCGGGCGGGACCCGCAGCGACGCCGCGGCGTGCGCGAGCACGCCGTCATGGCGGCGCATCAGCTCAACCGCGGCCGGTCCCGTCAGCGCCTCGATCCGCCTGACGTTGGCGGCGCTCGAGCTCTCGCTGGAGATCTTGAACAGCCCGACCTCCGCGGTCGAGTGGACATGCGTGCCGCCGCACAGCTCGCGCGAAAACGAGCCGTCGCCGACCTCGACCATCCGCACGATGTCGCCGTACTTCTCGCCGAACAGCGCCATCGCCCCGAGCCGCTTGGCCTCGGCCAGGGTCGTGGTCAGTGCCCGCACGGGTTGACTCTCGAGGATCCACGCGTTCACCTGGTCCTCGATCTCCTGGAGCTCCTGAGCTGACAGCGCGCTGCCGTGCGTGAAGTCGAACCGCAGCTTGTCGGGCCCGACGTACGAACCCGCCTGGTGAACATGGGTGCCGAGCAGCTCTCGCAGCGCCGCGTGCAGAAGATGGGTGGCGGTGTGGTTGCACTGGGTGGCGTGGCGCGCAGCGCGGTCGACCCGCGCGTGCACCCGCTCTCCCGGCTCGAGCGAACCGCGCTCGGGCACGAGCGCCACGACCTGATCGTCGCCCAGGCGCAGGACGTCATCCACGCGCGCCAGGCAATCGCCATCGGCGCACGCGACATAGCCGGAGTCGGCCACCTGGCCGCCGCCGGTGGCATAGAACGGAGACTCAACCAGCTTCGCCAGCACGCGACCGTTGTCGCGCTCGAGCGCTCCGATCGTGGTGTCGCGGTCGGTCGTCTCGTAGCCGACGAAGTCGGTGGCGAAGCCCGCTCCGCCGGCGAACGCGAGCGCCCGCTCGCGCAGCGCCTCGCGGCCCCGGTCTCGGCCGCCGCTCGCCCGCGCGCGCTCGCGCTGCTCGTTCATGTTCGCCTCGAATCCCTCCTCGTCGACCCCGAGACCGTGCTCGGCGACGATCTCCAGGGTCAGGTCGATCGGGAAGCCGTAGGTGTCGTGCAGGCGAAAGGCATCCTCGCCGCTGATCCCTTCTGCGCCCGACTCCTTGGCCCGCGCGATCAGCTCGTCGAGCAGCTTGCTGCCCTGCTCGAGCGTGCGGCCGAAGCTCTCCTCCTCGGAGTCGAGCCACTTGCGCACGTTCTCGCGCTGCTGTTGGAGCTCGGGGTACTCGGAGCCCATCAGCTCGGTGACGACCGCGGCGTAGCGGCCCAGAAAGCCGGGTTCAAGCTCGAGTGCGCGCCCCTCGCGTATCGCCCTGCGCATGATCCGCCGCAGCACGTAGCCGCGGTCCTCGTTGGAGGGAACCAACCCGTCGGCAACCAGGAACGCCATCGAGCGGCTGTGGTCGGCGAGGATCCGCAGCGCGCGGTCAGTGGGGAAATCATGGCCGTAGCTCCGGCCCGAGAGCTCCTCGCCGAGTGAAATCAGCGGTGCGAACTGGTCGGTCTCGAAGATGGTCTCCTTCCCCTGCAGGATCACCGCCATCCGGTTGAGGCCGAGGCCGGTGTCGATGTTCTTGGCCGGCAGCGGCGTCAGGACATTGACCGGGTCCTGGTCGAGCTGCATGAACACCAGGTTCCAGTACTCGAGGAACCGTTCGTTCTCGCCCCCCGGAAGATCGTCGGGCTTGCCATGCTCGACGCCGCGGTCGAGGTAGAGCTCTGAGCACGGCCCGCACGGCCCGGTCGGTCCGACCTGCCAGAAGTTCTCCGAGCGCGGACACTCGACGATCCGCTCCCGCGGGACGCCGACCGCCAGCCACGCCTCGATGGCCTCCTCGTCGGGTCCGAGGCCAAGCTCGTCATCGCCGCCGAACACCGTGATCCAGATGTCCTGCTCGCGGAATCCGAACCCCTCCCGGGAGAGGTCCCACGCGTAGCGCACCGCCTCACGCTTGAAGTAGTCGCCGAACGAGAAGTTCCCGAGCATCTCGAAGAACGTCAGGTGGCGGGACGTGGTGCCGATGATCTCGATGTCGGCGGTGCGAAAGGTCTTCTGGCAGGTCGTGACCCGCGGATGAGGCGGCGTCTCGGTACCGGCGAAGTACGGCTTCAACGGATGCATGCCGGCGATCGTGAACAGCGCCGAGGGGTCGTGCTCGGCGGGGATCAGCGAGGCCGACGGAAGGCGCAGGTGGTCTCTGGCCTCGAAGAACTCGAGGAACGTGTTCCTGATCTCATCGGAGGTCATCTGCAAGCAGTGTAGGCGCGGCTCTCACCCCAGAAACGCGATCGACGCGCGGTCATCGGTGAACCCGCGGACGGGTGATCGTCCCCCACCCAATCACGAGCTCGCCGTCCATCAGACAGGCGAGCTGGCCAGGCGCAGCCGCCTCGACACCATCGCCCAGCTCGAGCGTGAGCAGCCCGTGCCGTCCCCCCGGAGGGTCTCCGAGCAGCTGCGCGCGCAGCGGCTTGGAGCGATACCGGAGCTTGACGCGATCGACCCGCGCGCCCGGACGATGCAGCGTGGCCGAGCGGATCGTCACCTTGGTCGTGCGCAACGCGCTCCGCGGGCCGACGACTACGCGGTTGCTGGCAGCCTCCTTGTCGAGCACGTACATCGCAGTCCCGGCGGCGACTCCGAGTCCGCGTCGCTGTCCGATCGTGAAGCGGTGGTGTCCATCGTGACGACCGAGCACCACACCGTCGGAGTCCGCGATCGATCCTGGTCGGTCGCGCAACCCGCCGTGACGAGCGAGGAACCGGGCGCGGCTGGTCCCGGCCAGGAAGCAGAGATCCTGCGAGTCGGCCTTGCCGGCAACCGGCAGTCCCGCCTCGGCAGCGATCTGCCTCACCTCCGGCTTGCGGAGCTGCCCGAGTGGGAACCTCAGCCTGGAGAGCGAACGCGGCGCAAGCGCGGCGAGCATGTAGGTCTGGTCCTTGGCTGAATCGACGGCGACGCGCAGCAGCGGCCCGCGTTCATCGTCTTGCTCGGCGGTCCGGGCATAGTGGCCGGTGGCGAGCGTCTCGGCACCAAGGTTGTCGGCCAGCGCGAGCATCGCGTCCAGGCGGACGTGTCCGTTACAGCCAACGCACGGATTGGGCGTCTCGCCGCCGGCATAGCCGGCGATGAACGGTTCGACGACGCCGGAGCGAAATTCGCTCCGGAGATCGAGAGTGAAGTGCGCGAGGCCGATCGAGTGCGCCAGCGCGCGCGCCTGCGCGACCGCGGAGGCCGAGCAGCAGCTCCGCTCGCCGTCGTTCTCGGCATCGGCCCACAGCTCGAGCGTCACGGCGACCGTCTCACCGCTCCGGGCGCAGAGGAGCGCGGCGACCGCGCTGTCGACGCCGCCGCTCATTGCCGCGAGGGTTCGTGAGCCGAACAGTGGGCGGGCGACGACGGCTCGGTCCCGTGCCGCGGCGCCGAGCGCGCGGGCAAGCGCGTCGGCAGCGAGTTCTGCGGCATGAAGCTTTCCGGGGCTGAGCCCGCCGAGCTCCTCGGCGATTTGACCGGGGCCGATCCGGGCCGCATCGAGGACCGTACCCCCGCGCACGAGCGTCACGGCGGCACTGCCCGCGGCGCTGGCGGCGCCGCACCCTTCGGCGTCGAAGCCGGCATCGAGCCGGCCGTCATCGCCAACGGCCAGCGAGAACCGGATCGAGTCGCAGCATGCGCCCCCGCCGACGGCGACCGTGTAGGGATCCGCGGGCAGGTGGCCCTCCCCCTGTGGCGAGCTCAGATGGTGCTCGAACGCGACGCGGTCCATGTGCGCGAGGATAGACCTGGACACTAGGAGATCAGCCGCAGTCCGAGCTCGCGCAGCTGGGCCGGATCGACCGGAGCCGGAGCGCCGGTCAGGGGATCAGCGCCGCTGGCCGCCTTCGGGAACGCGATCACGTCGCGGATCGACTCCGTTGCGGCGAGCTGGGCGACGATCCGGTCGATCCCCATCGCGATCCCCCCGTGCGGCGGCGCGCCGTAGCGCAGCGCGTCGAGCAGGAACCCGAACCGCGCCTGCGCCTCATCGGGGCCGATGCCCAGCAGCTCGAACACCCGCTGCTGGACCGCCAGCTGATGGATACGGATCGACCCGCCGCCGATCTCTGATCCGTCGAGCACGAGGTCGTACGCGCGCGAGGTGAGACTCCCCGGATCGGAAAGATCGCCGGTCGGGGCCGTGAACGGGTGGTGGGCGGCATCCCAGCGCTGCTCGTCCTCGTCCCAGAAGAACGCCGGGAACTCGACCACCCAGAGGATGTCGTGCCGCCCATCCGGGATCAGCTCGAACCGGTGGGCAAGCTCCAGTCGCAGCGCGCTGAGCGCCTGGCCGACAGTGGTCACCTCGTCGGCGACGATCAGCAGCAAGTCGCCGGCTGAGGCATCGAGCCGATCGTTGACGGCCGTGATCTCCTCTGGCGTCAGGAACTTGGCGATCGGTGAGCGCCAGCCCGGCCCCTCACTCTGTACGAACGCCCACACCAATCCCTTCGCGCCGTGGCGCTTGGCGAGCTCGGTGAGCGCGTCGAGTTCCGAGCGCGGCAGCTCGCGCCGTCCGGCGTTGATCCCGCGGACGACTCCCCCGCTCGCAATCGCTCCGGCGAATACCTGGAACTGGGAGCGGGCGACCGCCTCGCCGAGGTCCCTCAGCTCGAGCCCGAAGCGGGTGTCCGGACGATCGATGCCGTACCGGGACACCGCCTCGGCAAAGGTCATCCGCGGCCAGGGTGGGGGGGCGACGCCGAATCCCTCGCGCTCGAACACGGCGCCCATCACCGCCTCCATGCATTCGATCACGTCGTCTTCGTCGACGAAACCCATCTCCAAGTCCAGCTGCGTGAACTCGGGCTGGCGGTCAGCGCGGGTGTCCTCGTCGCGAAAGCAGCGCGCGATCTGGTAATAGCGCTCCAGCCCCCCGATCATCAACAGCTGCTTGAACAGCTGCGGGGATTGCGGCAGCGCATAGAACGAGCCCGGCTGCACGCGGGCGGGGACCAGGTAGTCGCGTGCCCCCTCCGGTGTCGAGCGGGTCAGATACGGAGTCTCGATCTCGAGAAAGTCCCGTACGTTGAGGACCTCGCGCATCGTCGAGACCACCCGATGGCGCTGCGCAAGCTGCCGCTGCACCGAGGCCCGGCGCAGGTCGAGCGCCCGATGCCTGAGACGGAGGCCTTCGTCAACCGCAACGTCATCGTCGAGCGGAAACGGCGGCGTGTCGGCGTCTGCCAGCAGTTCCGCGACCTCGATGCTGAGCTCCACCTCGCCGGTGGTCAGATTGGGGTTGACGTTCTCCGGGTCGCGGCGCGCGACCTTCCCGGACGCGGAGATCACATCCTCGGAGCGCAGCCGATGAGCGACCTGGTGGGCTGAGGGCGCGGTCTCGGGATGGAACACGAGCTGCACGATGCCCGACCTGTCCCGTAAATCGATGAAGATCAGGCCGCCATGATCCCGGCGCCGATGCACCCACCCGGCGACACGCGCGGACGTGCCGGCGCGCTCCGCGGTCAGCTGGCCGCACCACGCGTCGCGATAACGATTCGGGCGGGGCGCGTGTTTCACAGCCGGCTTCCCCGCAGGATCGTCGGGATCACGTTCTGGAGCTCGGTCTCGCGCTGCTCGCCGGATTGCATGTCCTTCAGGCTCGCCTGCCCGTCCTCACCGACGATCGCGACGTACCGCGCCCCGAGCCGGTCGGCGTGCCTGAGCTGGCCCCGCAGCGAGCGGCCGGCCAGCTCAAGCTGGGCCTGGAGACCGGCGCGGCGAGCCTGACGCGTGAGCTCGAACGCGCGGCGAACGCTGTCCGGCTTCGCCAGCGCGACGAACAGGTCGACCAGCTCCGGCGCGCTGCGCTGCTCGCCCGAGGCGAGCAACATCCGCTCGATCCCTGCCGCCCAACCACAGGCCGGGGTGGGAGGACCGTCGAGCTGTTCGATCAGGCGGTCGTAGCGCCCGCCGCCCGCGACGCCGGACTGAGCCCCCAGCGCGGCGCTCGAGAATTCGAACAGCGTGCGCGTGTAGTAGTCGAGTCCGCGGACCAGAGACGGATCGAGTTGGTAAGCGATGCCGGCGCGCTCCAGCAGCGCGCGCACCTCGGCGAAATGCTCGGCATCCTCGGGCGCGAGCCGGTCGAGCAGCTTCGGGGCATCCTCCATCGTCTCCCGGGTCCGGCTGTCCGTCGCGTCGAACGCCCGCATCGGATTGAGCTCGATCCGCGCTACCACTTCGGGAGCCAGCCTTGCCTCGTTCGCGCGCAGGTAGGCCTTGAGCTCCTCGCGGTAGTCGACCCGCGTCTCGGGACTTCCGAGGCTCGAGAGGTGCAGGGTCAGATCGCGCACGCCGAGCGCGTCAAGCAGGTCCACCAACAGCACGATCAGCTCGGCGTCGGTCTCGGGTGTGGCGGAGCCGATTGCCTCGGCCCCGACCTGCCAGAACTGGCGGTAGCGACCCCGTTGCGGGGCCTCCGCGCGAAAGAAGCTCGACAGGTACCAGAGTTTGACGGGCTGCGGGAGCTTGTGCATCCCGTGCTCGATGTAGGCGCGGCACACCGGCGCAGTTCCCTCGGGGCGCAGCGTCAGCGACCGTCCGCCGCCATCGTCGAACGTGTACATCTCCTTTTGGACGATGTCGGTCGCCTCGCCGACCCCGCGCGTGAACAGCTCGGTCGATTCGAAGGCGGGGGTCTCGATTCGCCGGTAGCCCGCGGCACCAAGCGTCCTCTGGATCTGAGCTGCGAGGAGCTGGCGGCGAGCAGCGTCGTCGGGCAGCACGTCGAACGTGCCCTTGGGGGCCTGGATCACCGGTTCGTTTGGCTTCCGAGCGCGCTCACTTAGCGGCGAGCTCGCGCAGGAACGGATTGGTGGCGCGCTCGCGGCCGAGCGTCGTCAACCCCATGTGGCCCGGATAGACCGTCGATTCCGGCGGGAATGCCTCGAGCAGCGACTCAATCGAGCCGAGCAGGGTCGGCCAATCACCACCGGGGAGGTCGACGCGGCCAACCGAGCCCTGGAACAGCACGTCGCCAGAGAACAGGGCCTGCTCGTCCCTGATCGCGTACGTGACGTGACCGGGGCTGTGGCCCGGAGTCGGCAGCACGTCGACCTTGAGGCTGGCGAGGGCGAGCTGCTCGCCGCCGGCCACGGTGTGGTCGGCCTCATAGCTCTCGAACGGTCCGAACCCCGGCCACGGGACGTAATCCATGATGTTTGCGAGGACCTGCTGTTCGAGCTCGGGGCAGTAGACGGGGGCGCCCGTGGCGCGCGCGACCGGAGCGACCGCTCCGATGTGGTCGAAGTGGGTGTGGGTGACGAGGATCGCCTCGACCGTCTTGATCCCGAGGGCGTCGAGTGCGCCGGTGATCCGCTCCGCCTCGTCCCCCGGATCGACGATCAGTGCCCGATCGCTGTCCTTGACCCGAACGATGAAGCAGTTCTCCTGCACCGGCCCGACGGTGAACATCCGTACGTCGATCATCCGCTCTGGGCCTTTTTGCGCTGACGGCGGCGGTACAGGTAGACCTCCAGGTAGTAGCCGGACGGCACGTACAGCAGCAGCGCGACGATCGCGAAGGCCGCCGCCGTCACGACGTTGTGGTCCTTCGTCGTCAGCATCAGGAACGCGAACAGGATGACCGCGGCGAGCGCGGCCCGGGTCAGCGATGAGCGCCACGTCGGCGGCGTGTTCAAGCGCCGCTCACGGGCGTCCTGCCGGGTCTGCTTTTTTCGTTCATCCGCAGTCGGTGGGCGCCCGGTGCGACCTCGCGCCTCGATGCTTCCGGCCGCAGTCCCGCGGTGCTTGCTGCGACGCTTGCGCTTGGTCTGAGCCATCGTGAAGAGAGCTTAGTGCGCGGGCGGCGTGTCGGCTTGCAGTGCCTGTTCGATTAGACGCATGTTGCGCACGTGGACGTGCGCCGGGAAGTCCTCGAAGGCGTGGCGCGGGGCGAGCCCGACCAGCTCCGCTTCGGAGATCGCGGCATGGGATTCGATCGCCGCGATCACCTCGGCGAGCCTGATCCGCCAAGGATCCTCGATATTGATCGAGACCTGCGCCACGTCTCGGCGCGTGAGCCAGAGACCGATCGCGCGCACGCTCTCGAGCCCCTCGCTGCCTCCCTCGCGGATCTTCGCGGCGATCACCTTGGCGTCATCCATTGTGGCGGGAGCGGCAAGCTCCACGTTGAACGCGATCAGCGGCGGCCGGGCTCCGACGAGCACGGCACCCGCGGTCCGGTGAAGCCGGCGCGGGCCGAAGTCAGGACTCAGTTCGCCGTGCCGGATCCGCTCGGCCAGTTCCGTGCGGCCGCCGCGCCGCAGCTCCGCGCGGGACCGGCCCGCCGCGAGGATCCCGTACAGGAACACCGGAAGGCGCAGCTCGCTCCCGAGAAGATCCGCGAGCACGAGCGCCTCGGCACACGCCGCCCCGCGGTCGGCGTCCTGCAGGTAGACGATCGGCGCGACGTCCACCGCCCCCACGCGAGGATGCAAGCCGACGTGGCCGGTCAGGTCGATCCGCCCGATCGCCTCCCGCGCGCCGTCTCGCACGGCGATCGCCAGCCGCCCCGGTTCGCCCGCCAGCGTGTAGACCGTGCGATGGTGATCGGGGTCGGAGTGGACATCCAGCAGCCGCGCGTCGAATCGCTGTGCGATCGCCTCGATTGTGGGGAGATCGCGGCCCTCGGAGACGTTCGGGACCGCGAGCAGCATCGCCGCGATCATATGGGTCGCGCTCGCCGGCCCGGCTGGGGACGTCGCGACAGCCCTTCAGCCTCCCCCACCGCCGGTAGACTGGCGACTCCTCGCCGGAGTAGCTCAGTCGGTTAGAGCAGCGGAATCATAATCCGCGTGTCGGGGGTTCGAGTCCCTCCTCCGGCATAACGAAAGGCCTGGTAATCAGGTTACTTTTCGGGCCGGAGCCAGAACACATGCGTAGAGAATATGTCCCGGATGTGTCCCAAGATTTGCGAGCGCTGGTCCCTTCCGGCGCGGACATCTTGGGCGGACATCTTGCGGACATCTTGGCCACCAGCACGGTGTGAGTAGAGTGTGTATCTGCGGACATCTTGAGAGACGTTCTCATGTGCGGGCGGGCGGCGGCTGAACTACCACGGGGTCTTCGGGTACGTCAGCGCTGCGCGGCGGGCGGCCCATGAACGTTGGCTAAAGCCGAGCCTCTCGCGCACGCGCTGGACGGCTCGACGGGCGGTGGTGGTCAGCGGTGCGTTGGCGACCCTCGTTGTTCGCGCGCGCGGAACCTCATCGAGCACAGATTCTGGAAGGTGCGCTCACACCTCACCGGTCGGAACAGCGCCTTGCGGGATGGGCTTGCCCAGGTACCGGCGCGCGACCAGCGTGGCGAGCGCGATCTGCCGCGCCCGCCTCTCCCCCCGCCAGGCCACCGTGATGGTGAGCAGACTCCTCCCATCGGTCGTCAGCAGCTGCGACTGGTCAGGCACCCACGCCGCGTCCAACCCGAGCTTCGGCACAGTCACAGGCGGCGTGAAGTTACGCACCGTACCGAACTGCTGCCCATCCTCGTCGATCGTCCGCTCCAACCGCTGATAAGGCTGCGGCGACGAATCGACGTTGACCACCACGGACACCCCCGGACCACGAAAATGGCACTCCGGCTCCGCGTTGTTCCCCGTCGTCGCTCGGGCCTTGAGCACGCCGACACCAACCCCGGCATAGCGAGCGATCACCACGCCTGCGGCCGGCGCGCACACGGGCCGCGGCTTTTGCTGCGCCGCCGCCCTCGTGGACGTCACCGACGAGCGAGAGGACGTGCCACATCCAACGAGGGCCAGACCGGTCAGCAGCCCGACGATCACACGGGCCGCGCGGAAGGACGTGATCGGCCTGCTGCGCGACCCTCGAGCAGTCTCTCCCGCATCCTGTCCGTTGATCGGAGTTTCTCGCATACCGGTTCAGGTCGCCGGGCCACGCCGTCGCTTGCGATACGCGCGCACTTTGGCGCGTGAGCCACACACCGACATTGCGCACCAGCTGCTGGCCTGGTTGCGGCTGTAGTCGTAGAACGCCCATCCGCAGTCGCGGCCGCGGCACGCCTTCATCCGTGACCAGCTCCCATCGAGCTGCGACAGCGCCACGATCGTCGCGATCAGCGCCAGCGCGCCGTCAAGATCCCGAGGCTGTGACTTGAATTCCGGAGTGTCGGCAGCCGCGAGCTGGATGTAGATTCTCGGCACGCGCAGCGCCCGGTTCAATCGCGCCACGACTTCGGGATCCTCCAACGCGCCGTTATTGACGAACAGCATCGTTCGAAGCCCCTCCCGCACCTCAAGCACTCGGCGGCGATCTGACTCGGTCAGCGCGTGGCGGCGATCGAACAGCCCGTGCTCCACGAGCCATCTGCTGACTGCGCTGGGGCTTGCAAGCTCCTCTTCGTTCCTGCTCGTCAGATCCCAGCGGCTGTTGAGAAACGTCTGCACTAGCTCAAGGTCGCCGGGGGCCGCCCGGCGATTCCCGGGTTGGGGCCCACCGTCCACCCTCGCCATCGCCTCCGTCAGCTCCACGCGATCACAGACCGTTCATATTTGCATGCTCACCACCAAAGCACTATACGCCGGTAACGCGCAACGTGCAAGGTGTTCGCCCATGCGGCTGCGATGGCTCGACTGCTGCTCCGGAAGCTCGGCGGCCTAAAGCAGGACTGTTCCACCAGTCGTTGGCAACCCGCGACACGGCTCGGTCTTCGTGGATGCGGCAGCGCGGCGCACCCGCCGGCGACTGCTTCCATCGACCCGACCGCAGCAGCGAGCCTGCAAGCACCGAGGCGCGGTTTTGGCGAAACTCGGGTCTCTTGCCTCACGCGCGGCGACCCCTGCCTTCATTCAGACGGGCATCCGCCGCCGCGGCGCGTGACTGCCGGTGTCCGGAAACAGCAGCCGGCGCGACTGCCGACAGCCCCGAGGTCGTGGCTGGTCGAATGCAACAGCGGTAGCGTCGGATCGATCGGCGAGGTCGCTGCTTCACCCTGCGGAGCAGGCGCCCGACCGGTTGCGACCGCCTGTCCCAGCTCGTCCACTGCGAGCACGTCGTCGACTACGTCACCCGTGGCCGCTCCGGTGAGGGAGCGACAGCCAGCATCGCTTGCTGGGACTCGGGCTGCTAACCGCTCCGGCTGGCAGCCTGCGAGCAGCCGGTGCTGCTTCGCCTGGGTGACTGATCACCTCGTGACCGTGCAGTTGCGCGTTGGCGCTCGCGGTACGCTGGTGACCGTCGAGTGTCAGCCGCATGTCACGTTCAGGCATTGCATCGGATTGCCATTGCCGCTGGCTTTGTTGCCGACCGCAAACACCCCCGGCACAGCCTCTATGCCGTAGCCGCCGTTGTCATTCGCCCCGTTGAATAGGATCGCCGTACTCGCCCCTTCCACGTCGATACCGTCAGCACCATTGCCCATGGCGAGGTTTCGGCTAATGACGGTGCTCGTGGCCTGAGGCTCTGTCAGCACTCCGTCACCCCCAACGTCGAAGACCCAGTTGCGGTCAACCACGTTCGCCTGTCCCGACATAACCTCGATGCCGGCGAACCCACTGCGGATGGCGTTGAAGGCGATCCGATTGAACGACCCTGACACCGTCACGCCATCACCGGGCTGGTCATTCATCACGTTCTTGGCGATGACACCGTAGCTCGCTTGCAGCGAGATCGCGCCGCTCAAGCCACCCGCCGCATTACCAATCAGGCGACTGTGATCAGACCCATCCACCACGATGCCGACCGCGCGTCCGAAGACCGAGCTGTTCCTGACGAGGTTACGACCTCCGCCGTGAATCACGATCCCGTTCGTGAGCCCAAGCGGCGCCAGCGCTAAGAGACGACTGTCGGTCGCGGCGTTGAGCAAGACTCCGACCGCAAAGCCACCGATCGAACCGCTTCGGATCGTGACATGCGCATGGCCGTCGTTCTCGATACCGTTCCCGATCCCACCACCAGATCCGAACGCCGCCTGAACCTGGTGGCCATTCAGATCGATCGTGATTCGGTCCGCGCCGACGATTAGGCCAGCCGGCGCCCCAAATGGGCACTGCACGTCTGCGGCGAGCCGCACGCTATGCGTGACAACGGCCCCACAGGCCAGCGTCTCGGTCCGAGCCCCCGCCGGCGCCACAAGCAACCAAAAGGCGACGCACAAAGTCAGCAACGCAAAAAGAGCCCTTCTCATTATTACCTCCTCAGCTCAGCGGTGGGCAACCCACGCGAAGTCTCCTACCGAGCGCCACGATCGTCAACCAGCGGTGATCGCAGCCCACCCAGTGAGCGGGCTACGACCACCGTCCATCAGGCGAAACGACACGCGGCCGAGACGGCGCTACCGAATTTCCATCCAGAGGAGCCACGCCGCGGGCGTGACGGCGGAAACCGAGCCCGCCTCTGGCCGGGTGCTAGCAGATTCCCCGCTAACGTTCGTGCGCCGCGGCCCGCACGCGAGCCGGGAGGCTCGGGCCGCCTCGCTAGCGGCAACGGGCTTGTTGTGACATCGCCACCAATTGTTGAATTGTCGCCCCACACGCGGCGAGTGTGCCTGCGAGCACGGTGACAGCCGCAGCGACCGCGACGAATGACATCAGGTTCGGCCGTGTCGAGGGCCGTTGACGAGCTTTGCGGTGTCGCCGACACGGAGTCGAACAGAGCATCTCCAGGGGCCCAACAACCATTGATCGAGCCTGCCCGATCGGGCGCGCTAGTAGCAGGTCCGGAGACGAAAAGAAAGATCTGGGGCGGAAGGTCAAGTCGTCTGGAGTCGTGTAACGGCCGCGTCGGCGAAGTAGCGGAGGGCTTAGGCGGTAAGGAGCGCGATCACCACCTTGAGCCGTCCTGGGTTGCCCTGGACCGTGTGGCTGTCCAGAATGCTCATCGTCGAACCAGAGCAAGGCCGCCCCGCGCCGCCGGACGGGCCGAGAGCAGAAGTCCGCTCGCCCGATTCGAGATGCTGGGAGTGCTGTCTTCGTGTGAATGGGTGCCTCGCTTGACTTTGCCACGCCCATATGAATACGCTCGACTAAGCGTGGCGTCAGGGCCGTGTTTCTTACTGCAGGAAGAGCGATACTCGTGACGTCGGGTATGGCGTCAACATCGAGTGAGGTGCGCGGAGGCGCCCCAGCTTATGTCTCGGCGGCGTCCGGGACCTCGAGGCGCAACGTCGACGGTCAGGCAGTCGCGCTCACCGTCTTCAGCACCATGTGGTCGTGGGGGCTGCTCGAGTTGCCGC
This sequence comes from uncultured Solirubrobacterales bacterium, assembly GCA_963767695.1. Classification (GTDB taxonomy): domain Bacteria; phylum Actinomycetota; class Thermoleophilia; order Solirubrobacterales; family Solirubrobacteraceae; genus Palsa-465. Next base: position 26,553 of record CAVYFE010000004.1, on the reverse strand, counting down.
TGTTCTTCTTAGTCATCCGTCTAGGCCGTCATTCGCTTGACACTCTCAAGCGTTTGTCGTTCATCCATGCGGCCCGCTGGTCGGTCGTGCGCCGACTGCCGGCCAACGGCGACCGCAACGCGGTGCGGTTTCCTCCCCGCGGCTCTACTTCGAGAGCAACTTCAATGGCGGCTGGGAGGAGTACATCGACGCCTTCTCCTACGCGCTCACGCTTGGCATGTGGGCGTTCTGGGGCAGCTCGTACGGGTTCCCGTGGGCGCTGCCGGCAAGCCCGTTCAAGGACTACATCCGGCGCAACGAGTACGAGGCCGGCCACTACTACTCCGCCTACCCGGACGCCACAGCCACGACGGTTCTCTCGGCGCTCGATCTCGCTCCGAAGGTGCGGCTCTGCGCCAGCGTGCCGCGTCGATGACGGACGAGCAGTTCGCCACCGCATGGCGCGACCTTCTCACGGAGACTCAGACATGCCTCTGACTAGCAACACTGAAGGTCAGATGTACGCGTTGACCGTCCTCGCCCCGATCGTGCCCGGTGAGGTCGACGCGCTGCAGGACATGCTCGCGCACCTTCCGCGCGATCCGAGCCCGTCTCAGCCGGCTCGGCTTGGCGCATTTCGCGCGGTGGGTGATCATCCCGGACTTCGGGAGGATCCCAGTCGGGTGCAGCCGAGCACTTCCGCCCCTATCTGTGTTCTCCGCGACCTTTGACGGCGACCTTGAGCCTTCCTGAGCAGCTCTCGTGACCCTCGCCGACGAAGCCGAGCCGATCTGGCGCGCTGCCTCGGGGCCCCCAGCCCGGCGCGCGGAGCGCCGCTGCAAGGCCTACCTGCGCCACAACCAGGTGCAAACCGGCCTGTTCTTCGCCGCCTACCCCGAGGCGACCGTCGAGGAAGTCAACGACGCGCTGGCCGTACGCAAGCGGACGATCGATTTCGCCATCCGCAGCGAGGACATGGACGCCACGACGCTTCAACGACGCTTCCTTCAGGAGTTCTGACGTGGCCAATGTCGATATCGATCGCGCCGATATCCAGGGCGACATCCTCGAGGCCTACGGCAACCGGTACGTCCACACCTCGTACGTCTTCATCAGCATCGGTGACCCGACGAGTGGTCGCGCGTGGCTCGGCGAGCAACTCCCCGAGGTCACGACCGCTGTGCGCTGGACCGGCCGCCCGCCCAGGTCGACGTTCAACCTCGCCGTCACTCACCCCGGACTACTCGCCCTCGGCGTGCCGGCCGCGACGATCGAAAGCTTCTCGAACGAATTCCAGCAGGGCATGAAGGCCAGCGCGGCCGACCTCGGCGACGTCGGTGACGGTGCGCCCGATCATTGGGAGAAGGGCCTCGGCACCGGCCGGCGCACCTACTCGTCACGTCAACGCGCTCGATGACGGCGTGCTGCAGGAGGCGCTCGGCGAGCTCCGCAGTGGTCTCGCGGACTGCGGGCAGCTCGCGGTCGTCCATGAGGTGCACGCGCGCATGTTCAGCGACGCCCGCGAACATTTCGGATTTGCCGACGGCTTCTCGCAGCCCGCCATCGAGGGAGTCAGCGAAGACGCCACGGTCGGGGAGGGTGTCCCAGACTCAAGCGGTTGGCGCCCGCTCGCGCTCGGGGAGTTCATTCTTGGTCACGAGGACGAGGAGTCCCGCACCGACCGCCGGCACCGACTGCCGAGCGCGCCCGACGATCCGCTCGGACGCAACGGCACCTACATGGTGTGGCGCAAGCTGCGGCAGGACGTCGCACTGTTCCGGCGCACCCTTCGCGAGGCGAGTCGTCACTACAGCGAGGGCGAGGCGAAGCTCATGGCGAAGGTCGTCGGTCGCTGGCCGAATGGCGCGCCCCTGGCCACGTCACCAGATGCGCCACCGGCCTATTTCGACCCCCGCGCGCCCGGCACAAACGCCTTCGGCTACGCCGACGCAGACCCGAACGGGTTTGGCTGCCCGCTCGGCGCCCACGTCCGCCGCAGCAACCCGCGCGACGCGCTCGGCTTCGACGGCAAGCTGACCTTCCGCCATCGCATCATCCGCCGCGGCATGCCCTACGGGCCTCGCCTGCCCGAAGGCGCCCTCCAAGACGACGGCAAGAACCGCGGCCTCGTCTTCGTCTGTTTCAACGCGAGTATCTCACGCCAGTTCGAGAGCATTCAGCGCCAATGGCTCAACGACGGGAACATCTTCCATCTCGGCGATGACCCTGACTACCTGCTCGGCGGCGCTAGCAAGATGACGATCCAAGGACGGCCGCCGTTCTTCCTGGCGCCCCAGGCACAGTTCGTCACCACGCGCGGGGGGGAGTACCTGTTCGTACCGAGCATCACTGCCCTGGCCGCCATCGCCGACGGCGTGGCGGGCTGAGCCGATGAATGCCACGAGCGCCCGGCTCGCGGCCAGGCTCAACCGCGAGCTCGGCGACCACAGCCGCCCCCTATTCACGCTGCTGCGGCGGCTCCGTCCCGTCATCGCCACCCGCCGCTTCGGCGTCGTCACGCGCGCCGACGACGTACGCGAGGTCCTCGCGGACTTCGCGCACTTCGGCGTCCCGGCCTACAACGAGAAGATGATGGCCATCTCGGGCCCGTTCATTCTCGGTCTCGACGACACTCCGCTCTACCGCCACGATCACCAGGCGCTGCGGGCGGCCATTCGCCGCGAGGACTCCGACAGGCTCGCCCAGCGGACGCTGTCGACCGCGCGGGATCGGCTGCAGATGACCGAGGGGCAGATCGACGTCGTGGGCCAACTCGCCGACCCAACCATCGATACGGTTATGAGCGACTACTTCGGGACGCCGGGTCCCGGTACGGCGACCCAGCTGCGCTGGGCTCGCGACATCTTCACCATGTCTTCCTCAACGTCAGCAGCAGCCCCGGTTCGCACGACCGCGCACTGGCCGCCGCGGCCGAGATGCGGCCCCACCTCGACACGCAGATCTCAGCCCGCGGGCGCGCTCAAGGCGGGCCGCACCGTGCCCCCCGACGACGTGCTCACGCGCCTGATGCAACACTCGTCAGCCGACGGCGGCCTGCACGACATCGCCATTCGCCACAACCTGATCGGCCTCATCGCCGGCTGGATCCCGACCGTCTCAAAGGCATTTGCCTGCGCCGTCGACGAACTCCTGCGGCGCCCGAAGCTCTCGGGAGCGCACAGGCGGCGGCACGTGCCGGCGACCACGCCACGGTCGGCGCCTACCTCTTCGAGGCACTGCGGTTCCGGCCCCAGACGTGGGCGCTGCTGCGAACCTGCAAAACCGACCACACGGTCGCCGAGGAACGCCGCGCGCTACACGCTTTCGCGCCGGCTCAAGTGCTCGTCGCGACCCAGTCGGCTATGTTCGATGGCCGCAGCGTTCGCGCGCCGGGGCGTTCCGGCTCGACCGGCCGTTCGAGAGCTACCTGCACTTCGGCCACGGCCTGCACACGTGCTTCGGGCTGGCGATCAACCGCCTCCAGCTACCGGCCATGGCGGTCGCCCTGTTCGAGGGACCGCCGCTGCGACGAGCGCCCGGAGCAGCCGGCCAGATGATCTACGACGGCCTTATCCTGCCTCGCTGACGGTAACGCGCGCGGGACCGACGCGTGAGCATGGCCGCCCCGACCCTATTCACCTTTCCGCCCAGCCTCGACAGCGAGTTCAGCCGCTTCGTCCTGCACCACTACGGGATCAACGCGCGCGAGGAGCGCCACGTCCTGCTCATCCAGTCGGTCGTCACCCTCATTCGCGCGGGCACGCCTCGCATCCCGACGCTGGTGGGCGTCGCACCGAAGCCACTGGACCGGATCAAGCGCATCATCGACCGCCTCGAATCGACGGCGCCACCCGAGCGTAAGCTCCTCGCCGGCCTCGAGCCACCGTTTATGGACTCCGACTGGCAGCAGTTCCACACCACGCTGCAGACCGCGAGCACGGTCTTTCCGTATTACCACCTAGTACCCCACCGCGACCTCATGGTGCGCGCGCTTAGCGAGGGTACACCGGAATGGGAAGTCGCGGCGGTGCAACATGCCTACCCTCTGTGGGCGTTCGCGCTGCGGGTCCTGTTGCGCTTGACGGCCGCGCGCGGAACAGGCGAAGGAGAGGATCCGCTCCGCGCTCGCACAGATCGACGAGCGGCTGAGCGACGGCCGGCGCTACCTCTATGGCGACCGCTTCACCCTGCACGACATGGGCTTCGCGATCGCCGCTGCGCCAGCGATCTGGCCCGACAACTACGGCGGTCCGCTTCCGCCGCTCGCGAGACCCCCGCTCCGATCCAGGAGCTCGTGCCGAGACCCGCGCGCGTCCCGCCGGCCCTTCGCGCTGCGGATCTACCGCGAGCACCGCGGGTGACCTGGCTAACTCCGCCGGCCGGGGTCCGCGTCGAGCCCGTTCAGCGCCTCGCCGGCAGCGGCGAATTGCCCGCTCAAGCATCTCCGCGAGCTCTGGTCCTGGCTCGGGGTCACCCCCGGCGAGTACTCACCCCGATCCGCCGATAGGCGCGTGAGGGTGATCGTCGTCGGGGCTTGGGAGGGTCAGGCTCTGATGGCCGGTCGGAACGAGCGTCGGCCGGTCCGGATGGGTCAGACCCGGCTTCGGGATCGACGGGTCGGCCCGGTGTGCGGGCACGCTGACGCCGGGGGTGGTGTTGGGCTCGGTCGTGGGCGGGGTCCGGCGTGGCGATTCAGCCGAGCGCAGGATTCGCTCGCAACCGGGTGAACGCGTTGGCGAGGGTGCTGGCCCATCGCCAGTCGGCTTGGAGTCGCAGCCGGAGACGGTGGCCATGAGCGACGAGCCGGCCTGCGATGTGCACTGCAAGCCGGTGACGAAGCCGTTTCGGTTCGGGGAGTTGGTGTGACCACTCAGGCAGAGCAGCCGCGTCTAAGGTCGGACGATCAGCCGAGTCCCTTCAGGCGACGCGAACGGTCCAGGCGGCCATGAGGGGGCCACGGAGAGCAACCGGTCGAGCTAGTGTCCCGAGCGCGCAGTGGCGGCCCGACGCCACGCGATCTGATCTGGGTACCGCGCCCAGGTCAGAGGAGGTGTCGCAGGAGGCGTACGCTCCGCACTGGCATCCCAATAGGAGCGCCGTCGCCATGCCCGGCATCCGCGGGAGGTGCGTAGGCAGATTGCCGACCGCGCCACCTCCGATCACGTCGATGCGCATGATTGCTACGCGAGACAAGCAATCGCGCCGTCGGTGCTGCCGTTGCGGCCCCTCGGCGCGGCGAGACGATGGCCTGGTCAACCATCGTCCGAGGGAGGACCTCATGCAGTCCGCCGTGCTTGTCGCTATTGCCGGCCGGCGCCGCTCGCCGGCGACCTTGCCCGCTTTCACGAGGGCCGCCCGCCGCGCAACAAGGGTCTGCGCTATCCCGCAGACCCACCGACCGTCGAGGAGATCATCGCCGTGATGCGCGCCGCCGGCGATGCCTCTGACGGCATCAGACTGCGCGGCCTGATCGTCGTGCTGTGGCGGGCCGGGCTACGGATCAGCGAGGCGCTGGCGTTGACCGAAAGCGACCTCGACGCCGGTAGAGGCGCGATCCTGGTCCGACATGGCAAAGGCGGCAAGCGCCGCGAGGTTGGGATGGACCGCTGGGCCTGGGAGCAGCTCGCTGTGTGGCTCACGCTGCGCGCCCCGCTCCCGGTCGGAGCGTTGTTCTGCGTTCTGCGCGGTCCGACCCGCGGACGGCCTTGGGCCCCGGCGGGCGTCCGAGCGCAACTGCACGATGCGGCCGCTCGTGCTGGAGTGCGGCGACGGTTCGCGCCGCATCAGCTGCGCCACGCGCACGCCGTGGAGATGTCACGCGAAGGCGTGCCATTACTCGTTATCCAGCGCCAGCTCGGCCACGCCGACCTCGCGATCACGTCGGTGTACCTGCGCGGCATCGACAACACCGAGATCGTCGACGCTGTTCACGAACGGCCAGCTCCAATGATCCCGGCCCACAACGGGCTCAACCGGTCAGCCTGACCAGGCTCGGGTGGGTCGCGCCCCCCGCGACCCACCCGCCCGTCGGCCCAGCAGACGCTCGATCCGTCGCGTCTCGCGAGGCCTCCGTCGCCGAACCAGTCGCCCGTTGCGGGTCTCCCGACGGATCGACGCCGAGGCGCATGGTGGACTGAAAGTGGATCCGCTTGGGCGCGGGCGTCAGTCATCTGCGGCGGGGGCGGTCGGCATGCGGTCGGTTTCGCCCAATCGGCCTGAGCGAGAGAGGATCATGTGGCGATGGGCGAGGTCAATCCAGAGGAGTCGCTCGAGATTGGTCGCGGCGTGTTCAAGCGGCTCGGTGATTGCACTGGCTCGGAGCTCGAGTCCGCGATACGTTTGATTGCTCAAAGGCGGATCGACCGCGCCTGGATCGCGGAGCAGGCGCCGGGACCCGATCGGGGCGAGCTGACGATCGCCCGCCGCTTCTTCGCCAACGCGACGGACGCAGAGCGGGATCTCATCGCCTACTGGCAGATGGTCAAGCTCGTCGAGGACGCGTACGTGCGCTACACGAGAGGGACCGATGCTTGACGGCCGCCAAGCTCGGAGGAGCCGCATCGAGGGCAGCGGCGGGGTCGGGCTGCTAGCCGATCGAGCCCTCCATCTGCAGCTCGATCAGGCGGTTCATCTCCACCGCGTACCCCATCGGCAGCTGCTCGATGATCAGCTCGACGAAGCCGTTGACGATCAGCTACGAGGCGGCGTCCCTCGCGGATTCCGTACGACATGTGGTAGAAGAGTGCTCCTCGCCGACGGGTTGTTGGCCTAGCGGGCGCCGCTCAGCCCGATTGCGATCCTTGCCTGAGGCATCCATTGTGTCCGACCGGACGGTCGATGTGTCGCCATTGCGCTCGCGCGGTCCGTGGCGTCCCGGGCGTGGAAGCGATCGTGCGCAGAGCCGCGCTGTCCGCCAAGGCCGGTGATCTCTATGGACGTGCGATGGTGACCATTCGACGGCTGGATGCCGTCAGTTGCTCGCCAGCATGGTCGACGAAATCGATGGTCCGAAACTCCGCGCTGCGCAGCCAGTCGCCTAGCTCGGCGGCGATGAACATTGCACTGAGAGATGGGCCGTTTGCGGTGATCGGGCCAGTTTAGCCGGAAGGGTTGGGCAGTTCGCTATCGGCTGCCTCGCACTCGGTGGCGTACACGGTTTGTCCGTTCAGCGAGCGCGTCGCGACGAGGCGGTGGGAGAGCACCTGGCGCTGAAGGGCGCTCAGCCCGCGCGCAGCACTGTCCGGCTCGCGCCGGGATGTGACATTTGCCCGGGTGGCTCCCGCGGCGCTCCTTACACTCCTACCCAGGGGATCCACTCGGGGCCCTACTGGGAATCAGACCCAGGGCTGCCCGGCGACTACCACTCCGACTTCCAGATTCCATCACAACAGAAGACAAACAAATGGCGTTCACGGTCCGCGTCCGCGGGCAACAGCACAACGGACGGAAGACATTCCAGTCGACGGGAACGGCTGCGCCGCGAGGGCAACACTCGCCGCGCTCGGCAGCACGGGCGACCTGACCGAGGCAGACGGCACCGTTCAGCGTACTGGAACGCGCAGGCCAACGGCAACGGCACCGTCTATCGGCCCGGCACCAAAGTTCACAATCGCCGCCCGACGCCGCCGTGTACGCGATGACTTCGTCACATCGAGGCTCAAGCGGAACGACGACGTAAACCTTCCCCTACACCTTCTCCTACGACAGCTGACTGGGGGAGGCCGCCGCCAACCCGAACCGTCTCGAGCAGGCTCGCACGAACGCGGGTCGTCGCCGTCTGCGAACCAGTGGCGACCTTCATGTCGGCGACTCGTTCAGCGGGATCGACATCGACCTCGCAATACCTGTCCCGACGCCGCGTCGCGGGCCAGAGGCAGCGGCGCGAGCTCAGACCACCCCACTGACGCTGAAGCCGGGCCCCGAACAGCGACGTCGACGATGAATTCGGTCCCTGATGGTCTCCGAGGTGGTCGAGATGTTTGAGCTCTCCCGGAGCGAGGGGTGGTTCCGCGCCCGATGGCTGGAGCGAGCGGAGCTACGGCGAGAGCGCTCCAGCGCTTTCTGCGCCCAGCAGTTCCTCGTTCTCAACGGGCTCGGGATCGTAGGAGCCGCTACTTACGCAGATCTTCCCCAGCTGAGCCGACGGCTCGCTGCCCGCGGGCACGCCCCGGCTCGAGCCAGATCAGCAGGCTGCTCGGCACGCTGACCACAGCGATCGACGCCAGCACCAAGGTTCCTCCCGCTCAGTGAAGGGCTACCCGACCAACCCGTTCGTCGCCACATTCATCGCCCAGGTCAAGGACCAAGCAGATGTTCGTCGCGGCTCCGTCGATACCTGCGCGAAGACATTGACGAGTCACCCGCAAGCCACAACCAGCACCGACCCGCAACCCGCATACCTCCGGCATCAACATCAACTTAACCGACGATTCGCAGCGACTACGTGAACATAACGATCGAGTACGGACCGCGGGATCGACACAGCTACGGGCTACGCCGATCTGTTCCTGTACGACTTCACGTCCGGCTCCGCTTCTCGGTCCCGTCGATCATCGGCGCCTGCCCCGGGCTCCGACCCAGCGGCAAATTGCCTGCGCAGCACGTACCAGAGCCTGACCGATGACGCCGACGATCCGTTCCCGTTCTTCGAGCGGCTACCGACAACGCCTCCCGGCCCGGCCGGCCCGCGACGGGTCCGGGCCCGAACCAGGACAACCCCACTGGCCGCTGGCGACGCTCGCTCTTCAGGCATGAAGGGCACGTCGGGCCACGACGAGGTGCACAACATCGTCAGCGGCAGCAGGACTTACCTGAGCCGCTGTACTCGCTGGTGTCCTCGAAGGCTTCAACAAGCAGGTCATTGAGGGCACCGACCCCCACGAACCCCGCCGTCGCGTTTGCCGCGGGTGGCCAACGACGCCCGACGGGCTACAGCATCGCTAACAAGAGCTCCAACCATTGCGTCCCACGACGGATCCGCTTTCCCTCAGACATCGACTACGCCACTCGGTGCTCAGCACGTTCCCCGGCAGATCATGAATCCCAGGCCGCATCGTTCACATCGATCAAACAACTAGACACACGCTTCCCCACACTCGCCCAACTCTCTCTTCCTCGCCGGGGCCGACCATACTTCACCAACATTCCTCGCAAACCGGACCCCCGACGCCACGAACACACCGTCCCTCGGCGACGACCTGCGCATCTTCACCGCATGCCGGGGAGCACGTCGCGACGCCCGTGCCCAGCAGTACAAGCTACGGCACCGACTCCGTCGAACAGCGCCTTATGGCTGCGTCCGGTGACTAATCAGGCCATATGAACAGCGGCTCCGGCGACCAAACCAGAATCGACCCGTAGAACGCGTACTCGGAACATAATACAGAATCAGCTCGACAACGGCTGCAGCAGCAACTCCTCGGTGACGCCGACGACAACAGTGCCCCACCGCGGCTCAGACGACTGCGACTTCGCGGTCGCCCGGTCCGGCTCCGGGGCTCCGCCGGGGTCGAGCGGGAGCCGCCCCAGTGAGGGAAGGTCTTCTTCCGCCTCTGGGCGACGCAGACGTCCGACGCAACTTCGCCCCACAGAGCACCTGTCTCAGCGACACCGACTCGGCGCCGGATACCGGCTGTGACCCGAGGCGCCGACGAGGAAGCCTCACGATCCCGTTCTTTGCCACGGCGGCGCGCCCCGGACTTCGCCGAACCGAAGCAACCAAGAATCCAGGACGAACGCCAGTGAATTCACTACGACGATCACGATCAAGCAGGGCAACAGCCAATGGGCTCGTTCTTCGGCTGGTTCCTTGAACCTGCTTCGCCAGTCGTTCCTCGTCAACGGCGTCGAAGTACAGAACTTCCTCCCAGGCACCCCGCCGCTGCCTCCGTGCACGCAGATCGCATCGCCAGACACCCAGATCGAGAACGTAGGCGGCTCCGGTAGATCTCCCGGAAGCGAGCGACCAGCTCGCCCAGCGCCAACCTTGCAGGTCACGGCCTAGGACGACCCCAGGTCGGCCACGGCGCGCCCCGGATCCCGCAGACGTTTCGACGTCAGCGTCCAAGCCTCGCCCAGGACCCCGCCGCGGTCCAGGGGCTGCACATCTCACCGGGCGGACTGATGATCAAGCTCGGCGGCAACACGCGAGCCACAGCCTCGCGAGCATCTACTCGCCGCCCGAGCCGCTTCGACGCGGCCAACCGTTGCTCGCGCCTCGCCGCCCAGCTCTACCCGGCGCCGCCTGTTCTCGGCGGCCGAGACCCGCACACGCTCCCATGCCGCGCCGACGCCCAGGTAGACCTTCGTCCCGGTCCCATTCAGAACCAGCCAGAGCCTCACCGACCTGCTGACGATTCGACCTGCCAACGACCATCGTCCGCGGCGAGGCGGTCGACGTCGTCGTCCGGCGGGTCAGCTTTCGCGCGGATCGCCGCCACGGCTCCGCCCCCGGTGGTCCAGTCACGGCCGAGCAGGCGAGCGACTGGCGTCGCCCCCCAGTCGCGTTCGCGGGCGAGCCTGGTCCAGCGGTGCATCGTCGGCTAGCTCCAGGTGAAGATCCCCGTCTCGGTCGCCTCGCTGCTGCTTCCCGCCGGGGCGAGGGCGCTCACGATCCCTGAAGGGCACGGTTTGAGGGCGATCTCGCCGTCGAACCGCTGGGACAAGGTGCTGAAGCGCTACCCTAGAGTTCTCTCCCGTCGGGTCGACGGGATCCAGCAGCAACACCAACGCCGATCCACCATCCTCAGGCCGCGCCCCGATCAGGCGGCCGACGAGCGGGCACAGCAGCAACCACCAGGCGCGGGGACGAGCACGGGCACCGGCACCCACGGGCAAGGTCCGGGGCCTCGGCCCGTTGAGCAGCTGCACCGGCTTCCGTGCTCTAGACCGGTCAGAATAAACAACGATTCCAGCGCCGCGAACATGACGTTCCGTAGCTCATCGGGCTTCGCGTCGCACGATCCACCTACGGATCACCGTCGACACCGAGCCCCACAAGACCAACGAGCCCCGCCGGATCCCGCACCCGATCATCATACGCCGGCCGACCGCGACACTGGGGGGGTCGCGCGCATCTCGTTCCCAGGTGGGGGGTGCGCGGGGGGCCCCACCGCCGCGGACGGCAGCAGCGATGCTCGGTCGGGGCTGCAGAAAGATGACGGTTGCTTCGGAGAGATCGCGTTTCTCTGAAGTAAACTGCCAGATGTCGCATCAGAGGGCATGCCGAAACGGCTCCTGGAGCGGCGTCATTCGACTTCGGATTACGCGACGGAGCTTACGCGGACCAGGCACAGACAGGCACAGATCGATCTACCAGAAGGACTGCGCAGAAGGGTAGCTCCCCGCACCCCTATCTGACCGCGCTCGCCTCGGCGCGGCTCTTCAGCGCGAACGCGTCGGACGTACAAATCGAAGAGTGCACCAGGACCTGGTCTGCATTCGCAATTTGCCCAGGTCGACAACGATCCGCTCGGTCATGCCGAGGGGCGGAATTCGGCAATGCACAAATTACCTCAGCTTATCTACAGAACGTGTCGAGGCGCAGTTCCAGCAACTCGGCGGATTCGCGCTGGAAGCACGCGACGTAACCGTCCGACGCGAATTCCGAGGAGCTGCACAGGCGCTCGACAACTTGCCCGAGGCCAGCCCGCGCAGACAATGAGAAACCTTCCCTTTCCAACGCTTGTACATCATCCACGGGCTGTTCACCGCCTCTCGTTCCATCGCACGCACGTATCTGACCGAGCCACGGGCACCCACGGATATCGAGTCGCCTCGCCGGAGCCGGTGTTCCGTCGTGCCGCTCCCGCGTCTCACCTCTACTCACCCGAGTCCCGATTCAGTACACAAGTGCGGAAGCCGCGCAGCAGCGGGGAACCCCAGGCACCGTCGCTCCCTCCGCTTTCCGGTGCCGACGACTATTTCCACGCGCAATGAGACACTGGCTCAACAATAATGACGATGCGCTGATGGATGCCGCGCGGTTGGCGCCCGTGGCCCCCGTTCCGCTGACTTCGGCTTCTACGCATTCGTCATTAGCATGCATTTCTGGTTCATCGGTCTGTTTGCAAGAAGCAGTCGCGCTCTGCCTGAGCGCCGCAGCCAACTGACTGCCGCGCGTTCGCCCTCGACGACACGCTCCGGGTCTTCGTCGTGCTGCACAACAGCGACCCAGACCGCTACAAACGACCCGCCGTTCACTGGCTCAGACGAAATACGCGCTCGAGACGCGGGACGTGACTGTCGACGCGATCCAAGGAGGCACCGAGGCGCTCAACGACCTGCCCGACCCGGCCGGTTCGAGGCGATCGAACGCCTCCGACACCTGTACGTCATCCACGGCGTGTCGTAGGACCATCGGATCCGGCCGGCTCGGGCTGGCTCTTCGCGCGCGTGTATAAACGACTCGAACAGTGACATCAGCGCCGAGTCCTAGCCGCCACGACCCGCTGACCTTCAGCGGAGCGTGTCCGACCGCTACCCCAGTTCGCGCACCAATCCCCCCCACGACATGGCCGCGCAACTTCACATCGTACCTTAGAAAGCAACGACAGCACGCCCCATCAGATTCACACAAACATCGCTCCCCACCGATCAGTGCTCACGGTCGTACGATGAGGAGAACAGCAGACACGAGGCGGATCCTCGAGCAGTTCGGGCTCGCGCCCGCATGAGCGAAACTGCGTCAGCGGCCAATTGGCTGGATTAGTGCCCGCGCCGACAAGCTCGCGTCCTTCGGTGCATGGGAGCCCCGCTCATGAAGACTGCCGCGCACCGAGCGCTGATCATCACCAAACAGCTACTACCAGTGATAGAAAGCAATAAAACCTTAAACAGCCCCGGCAGCCGTTCTATCACCGCCTGCCCGGAGGAAAGTAATTTACGTTTTTAGGCCTGTGGACCACCGCGACTCCGAATGGCGCCGAGGGAGCCGGTCGCGTCGTGCTCGTTCGTGGCTACGGCGAGGACCCACCGTGGCATTCACTTCGTACACGACCGCATGCCCATGATCCTCGACGGCCCCCAAAGCCGCACGGCATGGCTCCGATCCCGACGTCGACCTCGATCACACACTGGAACTCATCCACCCGCTCCCGGACAGGGCGCCTCAAGGTGTACCACCGTCTCCACGCGTGTCAACGACGCCCAGAACCCAGAGCACCAACTTGACCGAGGCACTGAAGGCCCGAGCCTGAATCATCGAGCGAGACTAAACTCGGACGCAAGCCCACGTGTAGAAGCATCGGTCGAATGACAGGCACCACGTCGCAGCGAAGAACCCTTCGCACAACCGGCCTCCCGGGCAGCAACTCCGCCCGCCCTGTCCGCGCTCGAACAGATCGCGCGCCGGAAGTTCGGCAGACACCTATCGCGCCGGCGCACGAAAGCAGGAACACAGCCCATCCGGGAGCGACGCCGTGCGCGTCGTCCGTCACGACACGGCGGAGAGCTGACTCTGGCAATGCCCAGGCAATGCGGGCGTCGAGCATAACAGCGGGGGCGAGCTCTGAGCTTCGTCCAGCGCGGGTCATCCCGCCTGGTCGTCGGCTGCACTCGCGCCGACGGACAGAGACGACTGCCTCCGAACGGCGACACAGGGCGTGAGCCGCCGCGGAGTTCCTCGGGCTCGCTCGGTGCCTTCCTCACGAACGCCGCAGCGCCTGTCGCTGGACAGTGAGCAGGAGACCAGGACGCTCGCAAGGCTCCGCCGACACCGAGTTCGACTGCGTCGAATCGCTCCGAAATTGATCGAGCCAGCTCGCTGGAGCGTGAAGCGCCGCCGGCGAGGGTCTCGCGGCGACGGCTTGATGTGATCGAACAACACAGCTTCGCAGAGGACCGGAGCTCGTGTTCCGATCTCCGACAGATCTCTCCAGTCGGGGCCGGCGTCGTCGGATCGCGCAGCATCGCGGTGACGCTGGCCTGCCTTGCCCGTCGGACGGGTTGACGACCTTGGCGGCCGGTCGAGGCTGCGGTGGAGATTGGGGGCGGGGAGGCCGGGGGGTCGCGCATCGCCTTTCGGGTGGCTTGCTGCCGGAGCTGGAGCGAGCCGTAGATGGTCGTCGAGGTCGACGGTGGACGCGGTTGGATGCAGGGTCACGACAGGTTCGTCAGGCGCGGTCGATGGATTCGGACATCGTTGCCGCTGCCTCGAATCGTCGGGGTCGGCGGATGCGCAGCGGATGTCGGCGGCCGGGGCCGCCGGTCGCCGCGGGGAGAGATCCATGGCTCGCGGACGGGGGCGGACGGCGTGATGATCTCGCGCCGGCGAGCACGACGACCGCGCCCGATCAGAAGAACAGCTCGTCCAGCGTCGAGCGGAAAGCGACATCCTCGGCGTGGGTCGGCGGCGCTCGGAGCCCAGCGGGGACGTGAGTGATCGTCTGCTGGCCCGGCTCCAGGCGCTGATGGCTTGAGCCGCTGGTACCGGGCAACGAGCTGATCGATTCGAGTGGCTTGGTCTCTGGAAGCTGCGTGCCCAGACCGCCGCTGGCGGTCCCGATCAGTGCCGACTTCGGCGAAAGATGTCGTTCATGCCGCTGGCCGTCCACTCTGGGCGGGTATCTGGCAGCACGGATCTAGAACTCGATCACCTGACCGGGCTCGATTACGGATGTGCGAGGGCAGGCCGCCTTGGCCCGATCGGCGGCTTCGTCTACCGGCTCGTATACGCCCGGCAGGTCGTAGCCGCCGTAGTGGATCGGAATCAGGCGCTCGGCCCGACACTCTCGGCGGCCATAGCGGCCTGCTCGGGGCTCCATTGCCCCCGGCAGCGGGCTCGCCGGCCGGCGGTGCGGGAACGTCAGGCGGGCGCCGTTGATCGGCGCCAGCACGCACCTGGGCGCGCCGAACCGCTCGACGATGCGCCACCACCAGCCGTGGAAATGGTGTCGCCGAGGTGAAGCACCCGCGGCCGTCCACCTCGATCATCCATGACACCTGGGGATCTCCGGTGCCGTCCACGGCGGGAAGTGCGGCGAGCCAAATGGCGGACGGTCTGCTCGTCCACGCCTCGATTGGCCTCCGGGCAATCCGGCGGCGCTCAGCTCGACGTCGGCCTGTACGACGCCGACCCGTTCCATCCGCTTCCCCGCCGCAATCGACCGGCTCGTGGACGCTGCGCCCGCCGAGGGTGGCTGTCCGAGTGCCGCCGCGTCGGCGTGGTCGCGGTGCAGATGCGTAGCAGCCCGGCGACCGCCCCCCGCTCGCGCGGGGGACGCATCTCGGGCACCGGCATCCGCGCGTTCCCGCCCGAGCCACGCGAACACGGCCTCGGCGTCCCGAGCGGGTCGACGACGACCCGCTCGCCATGCGACTCGATCTCGACCCCGGCCCAGCCCAGCCACCGGATCTCGCATGCGCCCTCTGTCATCGGTAAAATAGAACGGTCGTTCGCAATATATACGATACGACCGTTCGTGTTAAACTATGACGTGTTCATGCCGCGCGACCCGCCACCGAAGTAGAAGGATCGCGCGCCGAGACGCTCGACGGCGCCGTTCACTCGCATCGGTCGTCGGCCTCGAGGGCCTCACCATCGGCCGGCTTGCCGACGACTGGGCATGAGCAAGAGCGGCCTGGCCGGCCGCTTCGGCTCAAGGAGCGGCTCCAGCTGGCCACGCTCGAGCAGGCGGCCGACGTCTTCCGGCGCACGGGTTCTGTACGAGCCTGCGGCGGCAGCGCCGCCTGGGCTTGCGCCGCCTCGAGGCGATCTGTGACGCCTGGGTCGCCTACCTGCGCCCGGCCCCCGTTTCCGGGCGGCTGCTTTCTGACGACCGCGATGGTCGAGTTCGACGCGCGTCCGGGACCGGTCAACGACGCCGTCAGAAAGGCTGATGCGGCGCCTGGCTCGGCGTGCTCGAGCGAGAGGCGAGCACGGCGATCGAGACCGGTGAGCTCCCCGCCGGCAGCGACCCCAAGGACGTCGCCTACACGATCAACGCGCTGGCCGTCGGAGCGAACTGCGACTACCAGCTGAACCGCAACGAGCGCTCGCTGGAGCGCGTCCGGCGCGCCATGGGCGCCGCTCTGAAGCCCTGAGCCCCGCCTATCGAGCATCAGCGCAACGGGAACGTGTCCGGCTCCCCTATAGAGCCGTCGCGTTCCCGTATCCGCGCGGAGCAGGGCGCTAGTCGACGGAGACCGGGATGCCCGTCCTGAGGCCGAAAGCGAGACTCGGCGAGGGTCTTGCCAGCCGGCTGTCTTCCGGTCGCTAGCCCCCTTAGCAGCGGCTGCGAGCCAGCACGAGGACCAGCGCCGCGCGGAAGGGGCGATCCGTCCGCAGCCTGACGCGCCCAGCAGCGGTCAACTCATACCGTCGCCCCGAGCTATCCCGGCTACTGCGCAACAGCCCACCACGCTCGCAGCGGCGCAGGACGTCGTGCAGGATCGCCTCCCCGGCCGGCTGTTCGCGCAGGACACGGATCTGCTTGGCGTTGCGGCGCGAGCGAAGCGCGCCACGCGACACCGACTCCAAGCCCGCGAATTCGACCAGCCCAAGTGCGTCACCCGACTCCATTCATCAAGTCGACGGGCGGACACCGCACCTCTTGCTGCGGTTTGACGAAGCGCGCTAGCCGCGTGAGGCAGGTGCTGGTAGTGGCCACGCGCGGAGTACCGTGCGGGACGGAACGCGGGTCTTGAGCTCTGCGCGCGCGGTTGGGTACTGAGCCGGCCGGGTGGCTCGTCCGGGGTTGCCCGTGTGCTGCTGTGGACGATCCGGGGATCGGGCGCCCCACAATAAGGCTGTGACGGTACTTTCCTGCCATTCGATCGAGGTCTCCGGACGGGAGCGAACGTACTGGCTCGCCCCGGGACAGGAACCTCGCGCGCCGCTGTTGGTGATGCTCCACGGCTCGGGTATCAACGGGCCGCGGATGGCTGCGTGGAGCGGCCTGGATGAGCGTGGCCCACAGGTCGGGTTCGCTTGCGTGTTCCCCGACGGGTGTAGCGAGTTGTGGGACGACCTCGGAGCGGGTCGCAGGGATGGTGGCGATGACGCTGGATTCATCTCAGCGGTGATCCAGCGGCTGATCGCCGACGGGATCGCGGCTGACCGCGCGCCCCTGCTGGTCGGGCTTTCGAACGGCGCGTTCTTCGCTGAGCGGCTGGCTCGACAAGGCTTGCTCGTCGTTGCGGGTGTCGTGCTCGTCGCCGGCAGCCCCGCGTCGCGGTGCGTGAGCTGTGCCCATGTCCGCGCGCACCCGCGGCGGTGCTGTGCATCGCCGGGACCGCAGATCGGCTCGTCCCCTACGGCGGCGGGATCGCGACCGGCTGGCAGTCTTGGCTGGCGCGGCGCCGCGCCCGCAGAGCGCTGCTCAGCGTGAGCGGCCGCGAGGTGGTGCCTGTTGAGCGCGTCGCCGAGGACTGGGCCGCGGTCAACGGCTGCGAGGGATCGCCGGTGATCGATGTCGTGCCCTCGGCACGCCCCGGCCCAGAGGTACAACGACTGAGCTGGAGGCGGGCCGGGCGCCCCCCGCTGATTCTCTACCGAATCATGGGCGGTGGACACGACTCGCCCGGCGGCCCATCACTGCCCAAGCTGATCTTCGGCCGCATCCCACGGAACCTCGACGCCACCGGGATCGTGCTCGAGTTCGCTCGCCGAAGAACACGTCGGCAGCAACATGCTGAGGGCAGTCGATCAACGAGCGCAAGGCACCTCGGAGTGCACCATCCGCGTTCTCGCGGATGGTGCGCGGAGCAGGTTCTTCGCCTCACGCCGCCGACGCATCCGCGGGTTGTCGAAAGCGTCGCACAAGCTGGTAGAAAGAAAGCGATGGGAAGACAGACAGCCGTCGTCCTTTACGTGATCGCGCTGGTAGCTGTCGTCGTCGGCGTGGACGTCCTGTTCTTTTAGGCACCGGTTCTGGGAGCGGCTGATGGTAAACGTCGGGATTGTCCTAGTGTTCGCAGCATTCGGTTTGAGGTTCTTGAAGCGTCCGTGAGCGCGAGTTCTCGAAGAATCCCGTTTCAACTTGAGGCCGAGGTTCGTACGGCCAACCCGCAGGCTGTGTTGACTGCTTTGCAGGGGCTGCTTCCGGACGTGAGGATCGAGGAGACTGAAGTAGGGCTCAAACTCGGTGCGCGGATCGAAGGGGAACGCGCACGCGATCTAAATCGAAGCTTGCTATCAGCGCTGCGCCGAGTCGAGCGGCGGACAACGCTGCGCGCAGAATCGGCCCTCGGGTACAGCCGTCGAGCGCTTCTTTGACTACGTGCCGAAGGGCAGCCGGACGATCTCATAGCACGGGGGCATCCCCTCCATCCCGCGCATTCCGGGACTCGGGGTGGCGCGCGTTCTTGATGCCCGTCGTGTCCCAATAGCAGGTCTCATCGCCTCTGTCGGAGAGCTCGATCGGCAGCGGCGGCCGCGTCGGGTGGGGTGGCATGGTCTTGGATATGTCTGACGTAGTCCTGTTGTCCGGCTGCGGGCCAAGGGAACGCAGGCAGCGCGCGTGCGAAGCAGCTCTCGGCGTCGCCGCGAGGCTCGGGCTAAACACGCAGCGACCCGTGATCCTTCAGGACTGGAATAACACGATCATCCGCCTTGCTCCTGCTGCGATCGTGGCGAAGGTCGCTAACGAGTTCACCTCCGCGACGCGCGGCTCGAGTCTCTGGAGCGTGAGGTGGCCGTCGCGACGCACCTTGCGGCCCGTGGAGCGCCGGTGGTCCCGCCTACCGAAGACATTCCTCCTGGACCACACCGTTGGAGGATTTAGAGGTCACGCTGTGGCAGTACATCGAACCGGCCTCTGGCAGCACGCCGCCCGCAGCAGAGAGAGCAGCAGCGCTCAAAGTCGTGCATCAGGCGCTCGCGCACTTCGAGGGAAACCTCCCCGCGTTCACCCTCGAGTTGGACGACGCCAAAAGGCTCTTGCGGCCACATCGCTCACCGGCCCTGGAGCCCGCAGATCGGCGGTTTCTATCGGGAGTCGCAAACGAGATCCAGGCGGCGCTCGCAACGGTCAAGCGGGCGTGGCGACCGCTGCACGGAAGCCCGCACGACGCCAACTGGCTCCCGAGCGCGGACGGACCCTTACTGCTCGACTTCGAAATCAGCTTGCTACGGGCCAGTCGAATGGGACCTCGCCGCCCTGTCCGACGACGCACTCGCCTTCTTCCCCGCAGTCGACCTCGCGCTGATCCCCACCATGCGCCGGATGCGCAGCGTCTGCGTCGCCGCTAAAATGCTGGGTCACACCGGACCGAGCACCGGAGCTCCGCGAGGCCGCCCACGTCCACCTCAAGCTCTTGCGCGGTCAGCAGCTGGACTGAACCGCCGTACAGTGCCTCGCGGCGCCGTCCAAGCTGACCGGATACCTCGTAACCGCGCGCAAAGCAGGGCGCCGGTCGGCGGGTTCCGGGTCAGTCCTGCAGCTCGAGGAGCTCCTGGTAGAGCGCTAGTGACGCGTCGGCGATCCGCTTGGTGATCGCCTCCTCGCCCGGCCCGGCGGCGACCACCGGAAGCCACACCTCGCCGGTCCGCTGAACGTTGACGTCGAGCGACCGCGCGATCCGGTCGAACACACTCTGCGATCCCTCTGGGCGGCCGGCGCGCTCGACCGCGCCACAGCCGTCGGTGATAAAGAGCCGTTGTGCGCGGTGCACGACGTTCACGCGGACCGGGTCGCCCGGGCCATAGTGCAAGTCGGATTCGACCACCTCCTTCCGGATGCTCTCTCTCGCGTGCAGGAGTTCTTTCGCCTCTCGCTGCCGGAAATGCTCGGCCCAGCCTGCAGGGGTTGCGTCGTAACCCTCGTCGCGCAGCTCCGGGTCGGCGCCGTGGTCGAGCAGCAGGTGGATCATCTCGAGGTTGCCGCGCATCGCCGCCTCGTGCAGCGGGGATGTCCGTTCGAGCGCGTTGACGTCGAAACCGAGTTCGATCAGCAGCGCCACCGCCTCGAGGTTTCCATGCTCGGCCGCCGCGATCATCTGACCGGGTCGACGCGCGATTGCGCGCTGGACCAGCGTCGGGTCGGCCGTTCTCATCGCCTCAGCCCGGTCGCGGTCGCCGCCGCCGCAGGCGGCCAGAAACAGGTCGACATCGTCGAGCGCCGAGTCCGCTCCGGCGGCTCGGAGCATCTCCACCACCTCGGGGTTGCCGCCCCGCGCCGCCTCCTGCACGGGAGTGCGGCCCTCGTAGATCGGGTGCCGGGTTCCGGTCCCGTCGGGGTCGACGCCGAGCTCGAGCAGCCGCCGGACCCGCGACGTGAACCCCAGGCCTGCGGCGGCCATCATCAGGTTCTCGAGCAGCTGCCTGGGCGACTCGAGCCGCTCGCCGAACAGGCGGTACCACCGACCAGTGCCCTCGCCGTGCCCGAGCCCGAACTCGAGCAGCAGCTCGAGCCACTCCTCGCTCGGATCCGCCGCTTGGTTGTACAGCCCCTGTCCGTCGTTCGGGTCAGCGCCGCGTTCCAGCAGCAGCCGCGCGAGCGCGAGCCCGTGCTCATGGGCCGGCGGCCGGTTCTCGCCGCTCCCCAGCGCGCCCGTCAGCGCGGTGAACGGCGGGCACAGCCCCTCCCACAGATAGCCGGCATTCGGATCAGCGCCATGGTCGAGCAGCAGCCGCGCCGTCTCGAGCGCCGAGCGCTCGGGCGGCGCGTCACCCACCCGGGAGTAGGCGAGGTAGAGCAGTGGCTCCCACTCGAACGGACCGCCGCGCGCCCCGGCGAGCGCCGGATCACGCGCGAGCATCGCGCGCGGTGGCGTCCACATCACCGGCTGCTGCCGCCGCGTGGATCGTCGCGCGACTCAGCTCGGGGCTTCTGACCAGCATCTGGCGCGCCGCTTCGATCCGCTCCGGCTCGTCGTCGCCGTAATTGAGACACGCGAGCCGGAGGAACTCGTCCTCCGGCGTGACCCCCGGCGGCGCGTGATGCGGCGAGCGCGCGAGTTCCTGCGTGCTCTCCAGGAACGACTTCAGCTTTGGCCAGCTCTCGAAATCGAACCTGCGTGCAACGACAAGCAGCGCGTCGGCGTGCGTGAACGCCTTGAGCTCGGGTGATCCAGGCTCGGCGTCGGCGAGGCGAGGATGGAACTCGCGCACGACGTCAGCAGCGCCGGCATCACCGGAGCGGACAGCGCGCGCGAAAGACTTGGCGCCGTTCTTCAGCTGCTCGAGGTTGGCGTTACCGGGAAGACCGCGGGGTGGCACGATGGCCTCCTTTCGCAATGGCCCGGGGTCCGCATCTCGAGCCGGAAAGGAGACTGGCCAGAAATGAGCACGACTAGTCGGCTCAGGTGGGCTTCGCCCTTTCCGCGGACCGGGTGCGCCCTGCGCGCCCGCCGATCATAAACCGCTCGCCACCGCTTCGCGAGGTTCGAGCGGGAACCATCTCGCATCGTCTGTCGGGAACATCACGCGCTCGGGGAGCAACCGCCGTCATCACGCGCCGCAAGACGCAGGAACCCCTCCTCGGGACTAGGCGATCGCGCTGCCTCAATCGGACACCTGCACACATAAGAGCGCCGTCAATGACGATCTCTGCGCGAACACAGGCAAGACGCGACCCGCGCGGAACGCGAGCGCGGCCGCTATTCGCCTCAGCCGGGGGTATGGCGTCGGGTCGGCCCGTCGTGGGCCAGGCCGGCCCGATTGCGCTTAGGCCTATCGAGTCAGCTGGAGCCCGGCAGTGGCGGAGATCATCGGCGACGGCCGCGGCCGTGTACGGCGCTGATGATCTCGCTGCTATCGATGCCCTGCAGGTAGACGGTGCGCCACGGGGCGCCATGCGAAAGGAGATGACGGACGACAACATTTCATCCGTGCCGGCAGGAGTGCCGGCCCTGGGCCGATGCAGCGGCCTGGTGAAGCTGGGGGACCACCGAGGCGTGGGATCGCGCGTGGAGGTGAAGCGTCCCCGACGATGTGACGGCCGGGCGGTACTGCCAGACGCCCGCGTGCGTGCTAGCGAGACCGAAAGGAAGAGCGAAAGCGATTCGGTGGTTGAAGCCCCTCGATTGCAGAAACGACCTGAAACCTGGCGGACATGGATCGTCCACAGTGATGATGCCGCCCTTATCTACGGTGGCTCGCTCCACGCTCGGCGTACTTACCCGAGCGCGGTGACCGGCGGGATGCTGCGAGTGCCGTGCCGCGCTCGAGGCGCGCCGCCGACAACCGACGCTCGCGGTGCTCGTCCTCTCCCAGTACGTCGAGCCGACCTACGCCGGCGAGCTGATCGCGGACGGCGCCGGCGGGATCGGCTACCTGCTAAACGAGCGCGTCGGCGACGCGCGGGCGTTCCTCGATACCGTCAAGCGCATCGCCTCACTACACGCCGCTCACGACCGGAAAGGCTAGCCCAGCTCACCGCGCGCGAACGCGAGGTGCTGGCGCTGATGGCCGAGGGCCGCACCAACGCCGGGATCGCCGCAACTCTCGTGGTGACCCCCGGTGCGGTCGAAAAGCACGTCACCAACATCTTCAACAAGCTCCACCTGCCCGCCACCGACAGCGACCATCGCCGGGTACTGGCAGTGCTGCGGTACCTGCAGGCCAGCGACTAGCTGAGCGAGGTCGGCGCCAGCATGGTCCGTTGCAAGCGACGCGCCGCCACCGCTTTCGTAGGCGGAGCATCAATGCCGACGATCGAGTCCGGCGCTCCTGCTGCGGACGACACGCAAAAACGCCCGGACGCCTCGCCGACGCCCACCTCTGCCTATGCATGAGTGCCGAGCTCGATGGCGAGGGCCCTATCCGCGCGACTTCTGGATCCACGAAATCTCGGCACTCTCGCGCGAGGACGGACTGCGGCAAGCTGCATAGGCGCTCAGCGATCTGACCGTAACATCGCAGGCGAGCGCCTTCGCGTGAATCCGCTCATCGACGCCGCGACCATCGACCTCGCGATGACGCACGGAGCCACCCCGTCGGCGGGCGCGGTCGGCGTGATCGCTTTCGCCTGCAGATCGTGTCGCGGCCGGCGAGTCCTTCGGCGACAACTCGATCGCGAGCTCAGCGACGTCGAGCCGGGAAAGGGGTCGTCCGCAGGGGCGCTCACGGGCACATCGAGAATGGGCGGCGGGGAGCATCCGGTCGCTGACATCGTCGTCGCTGCAGTTAGGCGCGGGTGCATCGGCGCACGCCTGGCATTGGCAAGCGGTCCAGCGCTCTCGGCGCGACCGAATCTTCACAGGACGACGAGCTCGTGCTTGGCGTCGGCGCTCGAGTCGAACTCAAAGCCGACGACTGCACGTGCGTCGAGCGCCTCGGCCAGCCTTTTAAGGGTCCGCGCGCTCGTCGCGTGCTGGCCGCTCTCGATGCGGGAGATCACCGAGGGGGTCGTTCCCATCCGTATCGCCAGCTCGGCCTGCGTCAGTCCGAGCTCGGCGCGTCGGAAGATCACGATCCGCGCCAGCGCCTCGAACGGAGCGAGGCGCTCATATTCGGCCCGCAATTCGGGATCGCGTAGATCCTCGGCCAGGTCGTCGGCGACGGCTGTTCCGATCGGACTGACGGTGCGCTTGGCCATGGAGCCTATGTTAGCAAAAGTGCGAATATCTCCCGGACGCATCGTGACCGGCACCGCGCGGCGGCGTGCGCGGCTCGGCATCCATCCGCACCTTGAAGTCGTCCGAGCGCTCGCGCGCGAGCTCAATCTCCGCGGCCGGGACCCTGGGCTGACGTCTTGCGGAAAGCGTGAAGCAGCACGATCAATCTGCCCGAGCGCCGGTAAAGCACCCGATACAGCTCGGAGCCAACATGGCAACGAAGCTCGCGAAGCTCGCCCTGGATCTGCGAGCTGTGCGGGAACGGCAAGTGCGGGATAGACGGGCTCAGCCCGTTGAGTCGGTCGAGCTGGTGGCGCAGAACGGCGCGCCGCCGCGCGTCGAGCGCACGTACGTATTCGCGGACCGGTTCTCGACCGGCCGGGTCGCGGTAGTAGACGGCTTGGAATTTGCTCACTGGCGGAAATCCGCGACGGCAGGTGCTTCTTCCAGAACCGGACCTGCGGCTGCACGCAGCGCCCGTGATAGCTGATCGGCAGCGTCGTGCCGCGGCACGTGGTGCACGTAGATCATCGTCGTCGCGATGTCAGCATGGCCCATGTAGGCCTTCGTCCGACAGCGGGAAGACCTGGACGGCGAGCGTGCCGAACGTGTGCCGCAGGTCGTGGAAGCGGATCCGCTTCAAGCCGGCGGCGAGCGGGCCGTGTAGAACCGCCGGCGCAGCGCCGAGTCGTCGAAGTGGTCGCCGCCGTTGTTGCAGAAGACCAGGTCGGTGTCGCCGGCGAACCACTCCCGCCGGCTGAGCTCGTCGAGCGCGCGTGCGACCTGGTCGGTCATCGGCACGCTCCGGACCGACCAGACTTCGGCACGCCCTCGTCGCGCTCAACGTACGAGCGCCGCACGTGGATCAGTCGCTTCTCGATGTCGACGTCGCGCCACCGCAGCGCGCGCAACTCACCGAGCCGTAGGCCCGCGTACGCGGCGGTGGCAAACAGCGCCGCATCAGTCGGCGACGCCGCCGCTCGGATCAGCGCCTCGACCTCCGCCGCCGACAGAACATCGAAGTCGCCGGACCGGCGCGCAGGCTGGCGCTCGACGCCGGCCGCCGCGTTGGCGGAGAGCCCATAGACGCGTTGAGCGCGCTTCAGGATCCCGTGGATCAGCGCCAGGTACTTGTTGATCGTCCGGGCCGACAGCCTGCCCTCAGCGACCATCGCCGTCCGGAACGCGTCGACGTGGCCGCTTGTGATCGCCTCGAGCGGCGCATCGCCCAGCGCCGGCACAAGCACCCGGTCGACGACGATCCGGTAGTCGCGGACGTTCGAGGGCCGTCGCTTGCGGTTGACCTCGACGTAGCGAAGCCATTCGGCGGCCGCCTTGCCGAGCACCGCTGGTGCTGCCCGCGGGCGTCGCGCCACTTCGCCATCCAGCGGTCGCCTGAGGGGCTAACTGCTCTAACTTCACCCTCACTAGGCCGTAATCAATAATCCGCGTGTCGGGGGTTCGAGTCCCTCCTCCGACACCTCCTCCGGCCCTCCTCCGGCCCTCCGCGCCGGAGGGGCACCTCGGCGCGTCGGATCGGGATCCGTCACCGCGCGCCAGGGGCAGCACGCGCGCGGGCTCAGCCCAACTCGGCGACGGTGGCGCGCAACCGATCGAGGGCGGCGAGGGACAGCTCGGCCAGATTCTGGTCCTCGTCGGTCTCGATCCATGTCGCGTAGGCCTGCTTGAAGGCGAGCGCGCCGAGCTCCGCCGCGACGCTTGCCGCCGGCTCCGGTATGCCGCGGTCGCGGAGCGCGCCCGCCATCGCCGCGACGAAGCCGACCTGCTTGAGCGCGTGGCGCTCCTGAAGCTCGGCGCTCGTCGCGATGGCCGCCTGCAGCCGGGGGGCGAGCTCGCGGTTGACGGGTCCCATCGCGGAGGCGGCGCGCTCCAGACCCGCGGCGACCGCGGTGAGCGGGGTGACCTGCGACGGTGCGGAGGCGATGCCCTCGACCAACAGGCGCGACAGGGTCTCCTGACCGGCGGAGAGCACGTCGCGCTTGTCGGGGAAGTGGCGGAAGAAGGTGCTCTTGGTCAGCCCGGCGCGCTCGGCGATCTCGGCGACCGTCGTCTCGTCATACCCCTGCTCGGAGAACAGCTGCAGCGCCGCGACGACTAGTCGCTCGCGCCCGTCGGGTTGCCATCGCGGCATGGCCCAATCCTACGACGGTACCTTTATCTCATCGCGTTGCTAAGGTGACGGGACAACAGTCGCATCACCCGGCCGCCGACCCGGCGACCCCTTCCTCAGGAGAACCATCAATGCGTGTCTTCGTGACCGGCGCGACGGGCGGCATCGGCTCCGCCGTCGTGCCTGAACTCCTCGCCGCGGGCCACCAGGTCCTCGGCCTCGCCCGCTCTGAAGCCTCTGCCGAGGCCCTGGTCGCCGCGCGCGCCGAGGTGCAGCGCGGTGCGCTGGCCGACCTCAAGAGCCTGCGCTTCGCCGCCACCCAGTCTGACGGCGTCATCCATCTCGCCTTCTCCAACGACTTCACCAACCTGGAAGAGGGCATCGCGCAGGAGACTCGCGCGATCGAGACCCTCTGCACCGCCCTGGAGGGCAGCGGCAAGCCGCTCGTGATCGCCTCCGGCACGCCGGTCGTTCCCGGACGAGCCTCCACCGAACAGGACCCGACGATGACCGAGGGGCCCGTGGGCGGTCGCGGCCGTGCCTCCCTGGCTGCCCTGGCCTACGCCGAGCGGGGTGTCCGCGTCGCGCTCGTCCGGCTACCGCGGTCGGTCCATGCCGCCGGCGGGCCCTACGGGTTCGCTTCGGTGCTGGTCGCCGCCGCACAACGCACCGGGGTGGCCGGCTACGTCGGGGACGGCACCCAGCGCTGGCCGGCCGTCCACCGGCTCGACGCCGCACGCCTGTTCCGACTCGTGCTCGAACAGGCCGAGCCGGGCGCCATCGCTCACGCCGTCGGCGACGAGGGCGACGCGATGCGAACAATCGCGGAGACGATCGGCCGAGAGCTCGGCCTACCGATCGAGGAGGTCCCAGCCGAGAACCTCGGGGTGCTCGGCACACTATTCGCCGTCGACCAACCGGCCTCCAGCGCGCTCACCCGCGAACAG
>CAVYFE010000003.1:0-189817 GCA_963767695.1 uncultured Solirubrobacterales bacterium | reverse complement strand
GTTCGGCTGGGTGCCCACACACCCCAGCCTGCTCAACGACCTCCAGGCCGGGCACTACCCGGCCTGACCAGGCTGAGCCAACCCCCGGACCACCGCGTCGCGCGCCCGGATCCCGCACATTCCCTCACCGCAGACGCCAAGCGCCAGTGGGGTACCTGCTTCGTCGCGCTGCGACAACCGCCGGGCGGCTTCTGCTCGCCCGATGGTTCGTGGATGCGAACTTGCCCCGGTCGCCGTGGAACTTCGGTGACGACGGTCCCGGTGTGATCGTTACACAGTGACCGCGATCGCGGCAACTTCTGGCTCGACGCGCTGGGCAACTACCTGGTCGGCCGGCCTACGGGACGCCTCTTGTAGACAGCCTGGTAAGAGCGCTACCGCGGGTTCCTGTGAGAGGATCAGGGCATGGCGCCTTCGATCCCGAGCGCAGGGGAAGTCAATCAGGCGTTTCACGAGGAATTGCATCCTGGGCAACAATCGGCTCTCATCAGCTGGTTGGCGTTTACCGGGACGTTCGGTCTGGTGCGCGCCATCACGCACAGCATCAAGAGTGGGAAAGGGCCCGTTCACAACATCAGCGTGGGCGGCACCCATCTTCATCACTACATGTGGGGCATTCTCACGGTCACCGTCGTGGGAGGTGTCGCCATCCGCGGGGACGACCGGACCCGTCGACATCCTTTGGTCGCCACCGCCTACGGGGCGGGGCTGGCTCTGATCGTCGACGAGTTCGCGCTCCTATTAGACCTGCGGGACGTGTACTGGGCCAAGCAGGGGCGTGACTCGGTGGACCTGGCCATTGGACTGATTTCCACCACGGGATCGATCCTGGTTGGCCTGCCTGTTCTCCGACGCTTGCGGCGAAACCATCAGGGGTGATCTCGAGCTCGATCCGCCGATACTGATGGCCGGCATCTACGTGAACGCCCGGTGATCAGATGCTGGCGAACATCCAGCTGCGTAGCCGGTCATGTTGATGGAGCCGCGTCATCTTTGAGCACCTTCCGCAGGAGGTCACCCAGCTGACGTTGCTCGAGCCCGGATAGGCGCTGGAAGCCTCTCGTGGGTTGCCCGACGCGGTCCAGCATTCGTTCGCGCAGCCGTCGTCCGGCTTCTGTCAGGACGACATGCTTGACGCGTCGGTCGTGGGGGCTTGACTGGCGGGCGACGAGCCCCCTTGCCTCGAGCCGGTCGATGAGCCCGGTGACGTTCGAGTTGTCGCAGGCGAGCAGTTCCGCAAGTTCGTTCATCGGCAGCGGCGAGGCCAGCTGGAGCAGCGCTCCCGCCTGGGCCGGATGGAGATCAAGGTCGGAGGCAGCGATGAGAAATCGTCGTCGCTGCTGTCCAAACAGGGTGCGGAGCAGCGACCACACCTCAGCTGCCGATGATCCCACCACGGGGCTCTCCGAGATCGTCTCCATGCCCGAGATTCTATTGACAAGCTCGATCGTTGACAACCTCAAGCTTTTGCTAAATTGCCAGCCGTGAGCACGCGGTCGGCAATCGAGGTGGAGAACCTGGTTCGGGAGTTTCGAAACGGACCGCGGGCCGTGGACGGGATCGACCTGGCCGTCTCGCCCGGGGAGATCTACGGTTTTCTGGGACCCAATGGCGCCGGCAAGTCAACGACCGTGTTGATGCTGACGACGCTGCTGCCACCGACCAGCGGCCAGGCCAGGGTCGGAGGGTACGACGTCGTGCGTCAGGGCGCCCAGGTGCGCGCGACGATCGGCGCGGCGTTGCAGGAGGCCGCACTCGACGCGATCCTCACCGGTCGCGAGCACCTGATCCTTCAGGCCACGCTGCAGGGCCTGCCCACCGGCCAGCGGCGCCGGCGTGCCCAGGCGCTGCTCGAGCGTGTCGGGCTGACCGAGGCGGCCGATCGGCGCGTTGGCGGCTACTCGGGCGGCATGAAGCGCCGCCTGGACCTCGCCCTGGCGCTGGTGCACTCCCCGCGGATCCTGTTCCTCGATGAACCGACTACCGGCCTCGACGTGCAGAGCCGGACGGCGTTATGGGAGGAGGTGGCGCGGCTTGCCCATGACGAGGGGATGACCGTGTTCCTCACCACCCAATATCTCGAGGAGGCCGACGTCCTGGCCGACCGCATCGGGATCATCGACCACGGCCGGATCGTCGCCGAAGGAACCCCGACCGAGCTCAAAGCCGAGATCGGGGGTCCGAGCGTCGAGGTGACGCCGACCGATCCGGACGCCGGAGATCGGCTCAGGGAGCTGCTCTCCGGGTTTGGCGAGATGCGACGCAACGGTCGCGGCAGCGTCACGGTGCAGCTGCCAGGCGGCGAGGCCGAGTTGGCCGAGATCGTGCGGACTCTCGATCGCGCCGAGCTGCGCGTCCAGACCCTCCAGTTGCATCAGCCCTCGCTTGACGACGTGTTCCTGGCCAAGACCGGTCGCAAGCTCGAGGGATCCGGAGACGGTGCCGTGGCGCAGGAGCCGGCGGAACCGCGCCGGCGCGGGCGGAGGCGACGTGGCCGTTGAGACCACCCTCGGCGCGCCGCGGGCTGAGCGCTCGGCTCAGGCGACGAGCGTCGTGGAGCAGACCCTTGCCGTGGGGCGGCGAGCGGTGCTCCGCACGGTGCGCCAGCGCGCGCTCATGATCTTCCCAATGGTCTTCCCGTTGATCCTGTTCGCGATCAACGGCTCGGCGCTCAGCCCGGCGACGCACATTCCGGGCTTCCCGACCGACAACTATCGCGACTTCCTGATCGCGATGCCCTTCATCCAGGGCGCGATGTTCGTGTCGATCACGGCGGGTGTCGATCTCGCCCGGGACATCGAGACCGGGTTCCTCAACCGGCTGGCGATGACGCCGCTGCGGGGTGAGGCACTGCTCGTCGGCCAGCTGGGTGGTGCGCTCGTGCTAGGCATCGTGCAGGCGATCATCTACCTGCTCTTCGGGCTCGCGACCGGCGTCACGTTCGCCAGCGGCGTGGGCGGGGCGCTCGTGCTACTCGCCCTCTCGATCCTGATCTCGTTCGCGTTCGCCAGCCTCGGCGGGCTGCTGGCGTTGCGGTTCGGCACCGGCGAGGCCGTTCAGGGGATCTTCCCGCTGTTGTTCGTCACCCTCTTCCTCAGCTCCTCGAGCCTGCCGCGCAACCTGATCAAGGCGACCTGGTTTCGAGACGTTGCGACATACAACCCAATCTCATACCTGCTCGAGGCGCTTCGCAGCTTGGTCATCATCGGGTGGGACGCACGGGCGCTCGCGCTGGGGTTCGGGTTCGCGATCGCGCTCCTGGTGATCGCGCTGGGGCTTTCGCAGTCAGCAATGAAGACGAGGCTGGCCCGGAGATGAATCGGTTTCTCAACGTCGTCCGCGGCGTCGCTTGGCGCTCGATCCACAACACGGTCGTCAACCCGGCGATCCTCGTCCCCTCGATCGTCTTCCCGCTGTTCTTCCTGATCGCGTTCGCCGGTGGCCTGTCGCGGATCAGCGACGTTCCGAACTTCCACTATCCGCCCGGCTACACGTCCTTTCAGTTCGTGTTCGTATTCCTGCAGTCGGCGGCGTTCGGCGGCGTCTTCACCGGGTTTGCGATCGCCCGTGACTTCGATTCCGGCTTCGCCCGCCGGCTGCTTCTAAGCGCGCCGCGGCGCAGCGGAATCATCGCCGGCTACACAGTCGGCGCTCTGCTGCGCTGGGCACTCACCGGCACGATCGTGACGATCGCCGCGCTGATCGCCGGCATGAACGTCGACGGCAACGGCGTCCAACTGTTCGGCCTGCTCGGCCTTGGCGTGGCGATGAACCTCGTCGCGGCGCTCTGGGCCTGCGGGGTGGCGATGTTCCTGCGCACCGAACAGGCCGGCGCGCTCATCCAAATGCCCGTGTTCGTGCTCCTGTTCCTCGCCCCCGTCTACGTTCCCCTTTCGTTGCTCACCGGCTGGATCCACGCTGTCGCCAGCCTCAACCCGGCGACCGCGGTGCTCGAGGCGGGCCGAGGCCTGCTGGCGGGCTCGCCGGTCAAGGTGGCGATCGCGTTCGTCGGACTCGCCGCATCCGCGGTGATCATGGCTGCGTTCGCCCGGCGCGGCCTGGCCGCAGCCGAGAAGGCCGGCTGACGGCCACGCATCGGCCCGGGCACCCCACTCGCGTGTCCACTTTGGCCGACACATGTTGAGTGGTAGCCGCTGACGTGGGTCATCGAGTGGGTCCTATTCCGATACTCGATGGCCCACGTCACAGAGACGAATCTCAGTTCGCCGCGGCGCGAGCCGTTGAACTGTCACAGCCCGAGGGAACCCGTGGGCGTCGCATGGCGCGGGCCACGTGGGCGCCTAGCGAGCTCGGGTGGGGTCGTCGTAGGGGTTCGAGCCGATCTGCCGTCCTTGGGTGGGATCGTCGTAGGGGTTTGTGCCGATCTGCCGCCCTTGGGTCGGGTCGAGGGAATGAGCGTCGGGGCGTCCGCGCGCGTCAGCCGGATCTCTGTCAAGGGCTGACCGCTCCTCGCTGTTGGAGTGATCGGGCTTGAGGTCGGGGACCACGGTAGTCGTCATTGTGTTTGGTCTCCTTGGCGGTGGTTGGGTTTGTTGGGAGAGTTAGCTTTTCTCACGCAAGTCAGCTTACTCAGCGCATCTCGCTTTTGTCAAGCAAGTCAGCTACGATTCAGCTCGTGCTCCAACGCGACTATCCAGATCAGGTCTGCTCGATCGCCCGATCACTAGAAGTGATCGGCGAGCGCTGGACGCTGCTGATCCTCCGCGACGCGGTCCTCGGCACCGAGCGCTTCGAGGAGTTCCAGAACAAGCTCGGGATCGCCTCAAACGTCCTCACCAACCGGCTCAAGCTGCTCTGCGACGAGGGCGTGCTCGAGCGACTACCCGACCAGCAGCGGCCCGGCCGACCGAAATACCTCCTCACCGACAAGGGCCGCGAGCTCGCGCCCGCGCTGATCGTGCTGATCAAATGGGGCGACCGCCACTACCCCACCCCCGGCGGCCCGCCACGACTCACGCTCCACGCCGGCTGCGGCGGCAACATCGGCGCGGACTTCCGCTGCCAGCGATGCCGCCAACCCGTAGGCCGCGGCGAAATCGAACTCCCCCCCGGGCCCGGGGCGCCACGCGCCAAGCGCACAGAACGGACAGCTTGAGCGCGGTCCTCGATCCCGCTGAGATGGGCCGACGATGCGCCCCCAGCCGCTGATCTCCGTCACGAATGTCGGCCGGAGCAGCCGCTTCTACCAGGAGCTTCTCGGCTGCGAGAGCGGCCACGGGGGCGAGGAGTACGAGCGCCTGCTGAGCGATGGCACGCTCGTGCTTCAACTGCATGCCTTCGATGTCGAGCACCACCACGGCAAGATCGGGGACCCCTCGGCGCACCCTTACGGCAATGGCGTTGCGCTGTGGTTCGAGATCGATGACTTCGACGCCGCCGTTGGCCGTGCGCAGGCGCTCGGGGCTGAGATCGTTCTGCCCGCGCACCGCAATCCGCCTGACGGTTCCGGTGGTCCTAACCATCGCGAGGTCTGGCTACGCGACCCGGACGGCTACCTGGTGGTGCTGGCAAGCCCGGATGGCGAGTCGCCGTGGCCGGACCGGCGGCTCGAAAAGTAGGAGGCCCGCCGAAGCGGGCCTCCCTCCAGCACCTTTTGCCTTGTGGCTAGAGGTTTGACATGCGACTGGTCAGGCCATCAGCCTCACCGCGAACCGCGCCGTCTTGCCCGAGAGCTGCAGCATGATCCGCTTGTTCGTCGCGACTCGTTTGGTGAACTTTTCGATCTGCTTGCCGTGCTTGTTGTATTCCCTCACGACGAGGACGGCATGGCCTCCGGCCTTCGACCGAACCAAGGCCACCAGGTACAGCTTGCCGTGCCGATGCACGAGGCGGGCCGCGTCGAGCGACATCCTGGTCAGCGCCGTGGCGGCGCCGCTGGTCGAGCCGGTGCTGCCGGTCGAGCCGGTGCTGCCGGTCGAGCCAATGCTGCCGGTCGAACCCGGCGAACCGGGCGCAACGGGCGCACTGGGCGCGGACGGGCTGGCCGCGTTGGTGTAGAGCGCTTCCGTCACACCGCTACCGATCATCACCGACACCGTCCCGGCGGTGAGATTGGGCGTGCCGACCAGTCTCGAGGCCGGATTCACGGCGATCGCTGAGACGGCGAATCCAGGAGTCCCAGCCTCCGTGATCGTCTGGGTCGAATTGAACGGGAACGGACCCACGATCACGCAGGATCCGGCCGGAACGCTGATCGATCCCGACAGCCCGGCGACCGTGAACGACCACAGCGATCCAGTTGCGACCCCCGGGCCTGCGATCTTGCAGATCTTGAGCGTGCCGGGCGGAGCCGGGACGTTGGTATAGGTCACCACCGTCTCGCCCGAGCCCATGACGACGCTCACCGTCCCCGCGCTCGGATTGTTACTGCCCGGCACTTCGCGGATCGGCGGGTTGGTCGTGATGGTTGACACCCGCGTGCCCGGCACGATTCCCTCAGCGATGTTCACGGTCGTTCCTGCCCGGTAGAACACCGGGTCGAGCACACACGTTCCACCCGGAGGAGGTCCGGCCGGAACCGTCACGCTCGTGCCATTCGCCGTGAAGCTGTAGCTGTTGCCGAGCAGGCTGGGATCGCCTGCCACCTTGCAGATCTTCAGCCGCGCGGTGCTGTTGGTGAACGTGACGATCGTCTCTGTCGAGACATCGCCAGCCGCCACCGCCAGGGTCGCCGTCGCATCGGTGAGACTCGAGCTCAGCAGGGCTCCGCTCGGTTGAGCGGTGATCGCGGTCACGAACGTCGCCGCATCACCCGTCTCGGCGACCGTTACCTGGCCGGCAGGTACCTGAATCGAGTCGCTGCACGCGCCGACCGGAACGCTCACCGTCTGCGAGAACCCCATGGCGCCCGTGATCGTGAACTGGAAGCTGCCGGTCAGCCCTGAGCCCAGGTCGGCCTTCTTGCAGACTTCGATGTAGCCCGTGACCTCCTTGTTCGTGTAGTTCACCGTTGTCGTATTCGAGATGTCCCCGGCCGGGACGCTTACCGTGGCGGTACGGGTGGATAGGTTAGAGCTGATAAGCCGACTCTCGGGTATCGTGCCGATCGCCGTCACCGCGCTGTATGGATTCGTATCCTCGACGACGGTCGCAGTCCCGGGAGCAACCCGGAACGGGGCACTACACGTCCCTGTGATGACAGTCACGTGCAGAGTGCCGTTAACAGTGAAACTGAATGGGCCGGTCACCGGGGCCGTGGTATCGGAGTTCTTACAAATCTCCAACCACCCTGTGGTCGGGGGGTCCGCCACCGCGGACGCTGCGAATACCCCCGTGGCCACCAGTGCGACGACGCACCCGAGCAATGCTTTCTTCATGTTTTGCTCCAAGTTGCGCGTTTTGGAAAGTCACATGCCAGTTACGCGCGGCCCAGCAGCGCCGAGCTGCCGCACCACGCTGCGAAATCAGGTCACCCCCGTTTGTGCACCTCCTCGAATCCGTGTCTCGGTGCCCCGCTGCCGCTGGTGACGCGATGGGGCTGCGTCAACCGTTCGGGCGCGTCAAGAGGGTGAACCATGCCCCCACCTAACCTTTCTCTCCGCTTTGCTCCCAGGGCGCGCAGTTCGCTCTACCGCACCGACTGCGCACCACCATATGTCGGTCAGGTGCGCAACACAACAGCTTGACGTGTGGTCCAGCGCTACCCTCGCGGGTAGTTGTCGCTAGCCCGACCGGGTCGATGGAGTGCTGTGAGGTTAGGCGGGGCCGCCGGCTCAGCCAACAACGGCGCGCGGGGGCGGGGCAGCCCGCGGACGTTGCACGAGGAGATGCGCGGCCGCCATTCGGTTGCGAACGCCCAGGTGCGAGAAAATCGACCTCACGTGGAACTTCACGGTATTCACGCTGATAAACAGCCGGACGGCGATCTGCTCATATGAGCAACCCTCAGCCAGCAGCTCGAGCACCTCCATCTGCCGGCTGCTGAGCGATCCGAGCGGATCGTTGCGGTTCTCGGCGAGGATGCAATGCCAACCGGCGGGGAGGATCGCGTGACCGCGCGCTATCTGATCAAGGCACGCGGCGAATTCGGGGGCGAGAGTATCGGTCATCAGCAAGCCGCTCAGTTGCTGCTCGAGCACGAACTTGATCAGCTCTGGGTCTGGCGCGTCCGCCAGGATCACGGTCTCCGGTCTCCGTGTGAGCGTGCGCAGCGATCGGACGAACTCGAGCGCCTTGCCAGCGTCGGCACCCACCCCCACGAGCAACAGGTCCGCCTTGTGCGCTACGAGCCCGGCTCCTTCCATTTCGCAATTGACCACTGCCGTGACGGTGAAGCCAGACATTCCGTCGACCATGGCGGCGAGCGCCTCGGCGATCAGTCGCCGGACGTCCCCGATTACCACCCGGATATTGCTTGCGGGCGAGCCGAGGATCACATCGTCACCATTGCTGGTCATCCCGCGTTAATCCTCCCGAAACCACAACGACTGCCCGTCAAGGGGAATCCCACGCAACGTCTAAGCGAATTCTCACCACGTCCTGTATTCGCGCAACGTCGAACACAGCATGTTCACCAAAAATCTCACCCCGAATGCGGAGCACTCGCCCGGAACCCGGCGCAGCCACGGCGACAACCCCCAAAAAATAACCCTGACTCGAACCGTACCAGCACGTTGGGTGATGTCAACCCATCCGCCTGAGCATCTGGCTCACGTGCGTAGAAAAGCGTCTGCGATCGCCCGCACGCGGTGGGACTCCAGCCCTTCCAGTTGGGCTTCGGCGCGGGCGATGAGATCCGTGAGAACGACGGTGGCCAACCTCGACGGCTCGAGCTCGACGAGCTCGAGCCGTTCGAGCGAGCGCCAGAGGGCCCGTTTTCCGTGTACGCCAAGTGCGAGTGCCTCGAGCTCGACGATCCGGCTCAACGGCGAATAGCCACGTAAGCGGCCGTTGAGCTTCAACCGCCCCAGCTTCTCCGCACCCCAGCCACCGAGCACCTTGAGGCGGTCGACCCCGATGCCCAGTGCTCCCATGATCTCCAACAGCGACACCCGGTCCTCCTCGATCTGCTCGGCCAGCTCTTCGAGGAACGGCGCGTAGCTCGTCCCGCGGTTACCGGCGGCAGCGCGCCTTGCCAGCTCACGACCGGCCGTCGCACCGGCGAGGTGGTCGTTCAGATAGATCGCCAGCAGCATCTGTGACTCGACACGGTCGCACATCCGAGCCGCAGTCGCGATCCGCGCCAGCCACAGGTCGGTCCGACGTCGGCGCCCGGTCAACCGCGCGCCGGCAGCTTCACGACATCGAGCGCGAGCGGTGCGCAGACGAGCGCCGGCTGACGCGCGCCCGTCAGCTTGCGTCGCAGCAGAACGAACGCCGGCGCCCCGAGCAGCGCCGGCAGGGCCAGTGCAAACAAGCGGTAGAGGAGGACGGCAGCCGTGGCCTGCGCGACGTTGACGCCGTAGAGCGCGAAGACTCCGATCAGTGCTCCCTCGGTACCACCGATGCCGCCGGGCACCGGCACAAGGTTGCCGAGCTGACCGATCAGGTAGCCGAGCACCAACGTCCCGAACGCGGGCACGGGCCCGACCGCCGCGAAGCCGAACCCGAGCGCCGCGATGTCGAATGCCATGTACGCGAACGAGCCCACGATCACGCCGAAGCTGTGCGAGCGCAGCAGCGCGATCGCTTGATCCACTCCATCGGCGCCGGCCTTCAGCAACCCGCGGAGCGCGAGGCGCAGGCGCCTGCGCCAGCCCTCGGGGTCGGCACCTGCGCCGCGCTCCCCCACCGCGCGCAGAAGCCTCGGGCTCAGTCCGATGAGCACCATCCCAAGCGCCGTGATCAGCGCCGGGACAAGCGTGAGCAGCCACGAACCACTGCCCGCGAAGATGCCGACGAACACGCCGATCCCCACCACCACGAGCGTCAGGAAGTTCGCAGCGCTGGTAACGACGAAGAACGCGACCGTGCGGCGCGCAATGTGCGCGGTGGGCATGCCGGCCTGGCGAAGCGCCCAAACGCCGAGCGCGAGACCTCCAGCGCCGCCGGCCGGGAGCAGCGAGTTCGCCGCCAGCTCGGCCATCGCGATGTCGTAGCTCAGCCCCCACGACATCTGCGAGCAGAATGTCGAGCGGAAGACGAGCACGTACCCGCCGCAGGAACCGAGTTCGGCGACGGCGATCGCCACCACCCAGACCGGGTCCGCGCCATGCAGACGCGCTCGCACCTCGTCGAGCCCCGGCAGCGCGCCGATCGCGATCGCGACCACCGCGATGACGGCCGCAATCTCGGCGACGCGAACGGCGAGATGCCGCGGATGCAGCTCGTCAGGCATCGGAGCTCACGCGGTGCCGAGAAGCACTCCTCGCGCGTACTATCGGTCGCTCGCCGGGCGCCGCCAGGCAAGCATCACACCGTCTCCGATCGTCAGCAGAACGTTATGCACCTGCTCGTCCTGCTCGACTCGGTCGGCGAATGCGCGGATCCCGATGTTGCCCTCGTCGGTGGTGGTCGGGTCGAGTGCCGCTCCGGAGCGAAACATGTTGTCGGCGACGATCACACCCCGCGGGGCGAGCTTTGGGAGGACCCTCTCGTAGTAGGCGGGATAATCGGCCTTCCACGCATCGATGTAGACGAGGTCGAACGGGCCGTCGAGACCGGCGATCGTCTCGAGCGCGTCACCCATGATCAGCTCGATTCGACTTCCGTGCGCACTCGCATCGAAATGACGGCGCGCCACCGCCGCGAGGTCCTCGTCGGCCTCGAGCGTGGTGACGCGGCCCTCAGGCGGCAGCGCCGCGGCCATCGTCAGCGCACCCATCCCGGTGAACGTTCCGATCTCAAGCACGTGCCGCGCCCCCCCGACGACGATCAGCGCCTCCAGCAGCCTCGCTTCCGCGAGGCCGCTCATCATTTCGGGCGAGGGGGTATTGCCCTGCGTCCATGCAGCGGCGGCGGCAAGTGGGCCATCGAACGTACTCGTATGCTCCTCGGCATACCTCTCCGCGGCTGACGCAACCAAATCGCTCACTGGCTCAGGTTACCGTCGCGGATCGCTGTGCCGCCGGCCGGCGCCGGCCGTGAATTCGACGACGGTCCGATCGGCGGCGCTTCGTCGTGCGTGCTCCAAGACGCGCAAGGTGACGAGCGCGTCGTGAGGATCGACTGGTGGCGCACCTCCGTCGCGCAGCGCTGCCGTGAGCAGTTCGTAGAACCGCGGCCAATTGCCACGTTCGCTGTGCACCGGCTCGCTGTTCTCGCCTCTGACCAGCCAGCCCCAGCGCGACTCCGGCTCGGCGCCCCAGTCCGCCTTGGTCTCCGGACGGATCCCCGCTCGGAGCTCCTGCTCCTGAGAATCGCCGTGGCGCGCCAGATATCCGGCTTCCGTTCCCAGCACACGGAGCCGCGGGCCGGGCGCCGCTGTGATCGCTGATGCGTGCAAGTGACTGATCACGTCGTTCGCGTGTTGCAGAGCCACGAACGCGTCGTCATCGCCAGGCGTCCCACGGCGCCTCGCAACCTCTGCGTAGACATGGGTGGGCAGCCCGAACAGCACCAGCGCCTGGTCGACCAAGTGACTGCCGAGATCGAGCAGCACGCCGCCGCCCTGTTCCGGTGAAGCTGACTCACGCCACGCCCCCGGGTTCGCCGACGGTCGCCACCGTTCAAAGCGCGACTCGTAGCGCAGCACCGCTCCCAACCGCTGCTCGTCCAGTAGCCGGGCGAGCGTGAGATGGTCAGAGTCCCAGCGACGGTTTTGAAACACCGTGAGTAATACCCCAGCCTGCTCAGCGCGAGCGACCAGCGCCGCCGCCTCACCGGAGGTGACCGCCAGCGGCTTTTCCACGACAACCGGCACGCCGTGATCGATCGCCTCGGCGACCAGTCGCGCATGCGCATCGTTGGGTGATGCGATCACGACGAGATCGTGGTCTCCTCGCTCCCACAGCTGTCCCGCGTACATCAGGACGCGCGCGTTCGGATGCTCTCGCTCGACTTGTGCACGGCGCTCGGCACTGGATGTGACGACGGTGAGGAGCGTGAGTCCCGTCGTAGCGCCGATCAGCGGCGCGTGAAAGAAACGGCCAGCCAGCCCGTAGCCGACGAGCGCCACGCGCAGATCTGGCATCCGCCCAGGATACGACCCACCTATCGTGCGGCCACGCCGCGTGCATGGGACTGGCAACTGTTCGCTATCTGCGGGAAGCTTTGCATCTGCTCAGCTCGAGTTGGATCGGAGAACGCCATGCCAGCAGCGAAGAAGCCCACAACCCGCAAGCCAACTGCGAAGTCAGCCACGGGCCGCCCCTCGAGATCCGCCGCCACGCGCCGTGACGTGGAGCGTCACATCGCCCGCTTCGAGAAGCATCTCGACGACGCCGGTGACGTCCTGCAGCTGCTCGGCAAGGACATGGGCCGCGGCACCCAGGATGCCTACAAGGAGCTGACCAAGGCGATGAAGGCGCTGCGCCGCGATGCCGCCAAAACCAACCGCAACCTGCTCAAGGATTTCGACAAGCTGCGCGCTGCCGTCACCCCTGGCGGCAGGACGCGACGCTCGGGGTCGGCGGCCAGGCGGACGACCGGCTCCGGGAGGAGCAAGTAGCGCTCACGCGATCATGGCTCGGCTGGGAGCAGCGCGCGCAGGTCGTCGATTGCGTCGGCTTGGTTGGGCGCCTTGTCCAGCCGGTAACGCTTGACGCGGGCGAAGCGCAATGCGATGCCGCCGGGATAGCGGGTGGACGACTGCACGCCGTCCAGCGCGATCTCGACGACGAGCTCGGGCCGGACGAGCACCGCGATCCCTCGCCGCCCGATCTCTCGTTCGAGCAGCTCGTTGGTCTGCCATCGCAGGAGGTCGTCGGTCAGCCCCTTGAAGCACTTTCCGACCATCACGAACTCGTTCGAGCCGGGGTCCCTGGCGCCGAGGTGCAGGTTCGAGAGCCAGCCCTGCCGGCGTCCATGGCCCCACTCCGCGGCGAGCACGACGAGGTCGTACGTGCGCACCGGCTTCACCTTCCGCCACGCTTTGCCGCGCCGGCCCGCCGCGTAGGTCGACCCGGCGTCCTTCACCACGACC
Organism: uncultured Solirubrobacterales bacterium; assembly: GCA_963767695.1. GTDB lineage: Bacteria > Actinomycetota > Thermoleophilia > Solirubrobacterales > Solirubrobacteraceae > Palsa-465. Next base: position 176,775 of record CAVYFE010000003.1, on the reverse strand, counting down.
CCCTCATGGCCGACGCGCAGCGATTCGTCCAGAACACGTTGCCCCTCGTGGGGACTGGATGTCAGCACGCCCGGGATCTTGAGCTCCGGCGCGATCAGTTCGAGCCTCGCGGCGCGCTCCTTTAGGGGCGCGTCGAGCAGGTCCACGCCGTCGACGTGCAGGAGGTCGAAGAGGAACGTCACGATCCCCTCCGGCGGCGCGTCGCGGTCGATCTGTGACACCGTCTGCTGGAACGCGGCCGGGCGCTCGCCGCGCATCCACAGCGCCTCGCCGTCGAGGACCGCTTGGCCCACCGGCAGGCGCAGTACCGCGTCGACGATTCCCGGTAGCGCCGCCGTGATCTCGTTGAGGTTGCGCGTGTAGATGCGCACCTGTCGCCCGCTGCGATGGATCTGGACGCGGATTCCGTCGAGCTTCCACTCCACCGAGGCACACTCGAAGCTGGACACCGCTTCGGCCACGCTCGCGTCGGTTGAGGCGAGCATCGGAAGAATCGGTCGGAAGATCTCAAAGCCAACGCGCTCGAGGCCTGCCTCGCCGTCCGTCATCGCGATCTCCGCCATCCGCGCGAGATCCCCGGAGAGCATCAGCGCCCGGCGCGCGATCTCGCCCGAGACCCCGGCGGCCTTGGCGATGGCATCTGCCATCAGCCCGGCCAGCGCGCCCTGCCTCAGCTGACCCGTGAACAGCCGTCTGAGGAAGGCTGCCTCCTGCTCGGTCGCGCGTCCGAGCAGCTCCCCGAGTAGCGCTCGGCGCCTCGTCGCCGATCCGCTGCCGGTGGCCTGCTCGATCTCGGCGACCGCCCGGTCGAGCTCGCTAACCGTGAGAGTCGCTTCGCCGGCCGGCCGCCGTTCGATCCCGTAGATCGTCGAGTAACCGATGCCGACCCGGCCCTGGCGAGGAACGCCGGAGAGAAACGCGACGCACACCGGCACCTCGCCGGCCTCGAGCCCGATCAACAGCTCGGCGAGGATGGCGATCTTGCGCGTGCGAGAACTCGTGAGGGCAACCTGGCTCGAGGCGGTAACGACGTCGGCGAGCAGGGTCATACATCGCCGCGCTCACGCGACCGCGGAGCTGACTGCGCGAAGGCTTTGGCGGCGGCGCGGCGGGGGCGCAGCAGCGGCAGGGTGGTCTCCTCGGCGAACTGCTCGCCGGTGACGCCGGTCACGAAATGTCCGCCTCGGATCAGGCCGCGGTGCTCGAGGCGGCGCAAGGCCCAGAGGATCTCTCGCCACGGGACCGCCAGCCGTTCCTTGAGATAGATCTCGCGGAACACAACCCCCCATCGCAGCAGGAGCTGCCAGGCAATCGTTTCGGCGAGCTCGTCGACATCGTCGACCGGCGGTGCGGCGGGCAGCAGCGTCCAGCGGCCCTCCACCGCCTGGCGCCACGTGCCGCGCCGGCCGCGTGAGCCCGGACGCGGGCGGGGTCGCTGCCGGCGCGCGAACCGGGTGCGGGCGTTCAGCAGCGACCGGATGGCGCTCCAGCCGTCGGCGGTGATCAGCCCCCTGGCGACGCCGTCCCACAAGCCTTCCTCGACTCCGGCAGGGAGGTTATTGGTAACCGCCTGGAGATCGGAGTGGAACAGGGCGCCGCGCTCCGCGCAGGGCATCGAGCACGTCTCGCGCACAGCCGGCGGTCGGTTCGGCCGGCGCGGCCGTCCCGCGGTGGGCCTGCAGCAGCCAGGGAAGATCCTGCCGGAGCATGAACGTGATCGGTGTCCGGCGAGACGGCGTCTTGCCTGCCCAGCGGGGCTTCTCGGCTCCGGCGTCATCGTTCTCGACGGCGGGCTCGGCATCGTTCTCGACGGCGGCCTCGAGGAGAGACAATCGGCCCCACGTCACTTCGCCCGACAGGCACAGGTCGTCGAGCCACTCGGGGCGATAGGACTCGACCCGTTCGGCGAACACCCGCTCCCACTCGCCGGCCGGCCACTCGAAGCCCTGGAGCTGCTCGATCACCTCCGCCAGCCCGGCCCGGCCGTGGCGCTGGGTGCCGGGTGCGCTGTGCCACCAGGACTCGAGGAAGACCTGCCACTCCTGTTGGCTGATCGGGCGGACCGCGGCGCGCCGACGCTCCCGCGTGTAGGCGTGGATGCGGGCCAGGAGCCGGCGCGCGCACCATTGCTCGCCGCGGTCTGGCTCGAATCGGCCGCTGACCGCGAACCCGCGTCCCCGGAGGGCCTCGACAGCGATGCTCGCCGAGGATCGTGACAGCCCGGTGGCGGCGGCGAGCTCGTCCTCGGTGACGGGGCCACAGACCTCGAGATGGCCCCGAACCACGATCGCCGCTGACTCGTCGACGTCCGCGGCCCCCAGCCGGCCGGACAAGCTGCGCGCAACCGGGTGATCGGGGACGAAGCGGGCGCCCGGGAACAGGCCCTCTAATTCGGCCCGGCGCTCGGTCGCTCCCCACAGTACGCCGGTCGCCGCCGGGCCGTGCACGGCGAAGCATCGTCCTTCGCGCGCCAAAGCCTCGAAATGCTCGGTCCACTCTTGCCGCGGGCGAACGGCGACCAGCGACAGGAGCACGTCGTGGAGCTCGTCGCGGTCTCGCACCTGCGGGAACGCCTCGGCCCGGACTCGCTCGATCGCGTCCGGGTCGAGCCGACCCAGCTCGCGAGGTTCCACCGGCAGGCCACGGCGCAGCGGCACCGCGCGCGAGCGGCGCTCGCCGATCTCGGCGTCCTCGTCGAGGTATGTGAACGGAGCGCCGCCCAGGATCTCGTGGGCGAGCACGCTCGGCTCGACCGTGTCGACGAAATGCAGGCGAACCGTGCCTTGCTCAAAGCGCCCTACCAGCGTTTTGAGGCCGTCGATATCCATCGCCTCGTTCAGGCAGTCGTCCAAGGTCTCGCGCACCAACGGGTGGTCGGGGATCTCGATCGGACCGGCCGGGGCGTTGTCCTGGCAGGCCGCGAGCGAGGGGAACACCGCGGCCATCAGGTCGGCCGCCTCCATCCGCTGGATGTTGAACGGATTCAGCCGGCCGCCCTTGCGGCGGAGCACCGCGAGCGAACGGTTGAGGTTCCACCGCCAGCGGGCGGTGAACATGGGGCTGCGGAGCACCGCCTGGGAGACCGCATCCTGCACGTTGTGCGAGCGAAGGAAGGCCGGCACGTCCTCGAGCGGGAACGAGTGCTGGGGGCCGAGCGACAGCAGCACGGCGTCGTTGCTGGCCGCGGCCTGGAGCTCGAAATCGAACGTCAGACAGAACTTCTTGCGCAGCCCGAGCCCGAGCGCCCGGTTGATCCGCGCGCCCAGCGGCGCGTGGACGATCAGCTGCATGCCGCCGGTCTCGTCGAAGAACCGTTCGAACACGATGTCCTCATGGGACGGGAGCACCCCGCCCAGGGCGACCCGGCCGGCCCGCAGGTAGTCGACGACCAGAGCAGCGGCGACGGCGTCCACGCCCGAGGCGTCCCGTACAAAGTTGATGGCGCCCTGACGCCCGTCGCCGTCGAGCCGTTCGGCCACCGCGCTGCGCAGCCGCGACACCTCTTCGGAGAGCTCGTCAGTGCGGCCCGGCGCCTCGCCCCGCCAGAACGGGACCGTGGGGTGTTTGCCGGTGGCGTCGCGCACGCGCATGACCCCGTTGGTGACCTGTGCGATCTGCCAGGGATGGCTGCCGAGCAGGAACACGTCACCCTGCATCGATTCGACCGCGAAGTCCTCGTTGACGGTGCCGACGAGTACGTCACCCGGCTCCATCAGCACGCGGTAGTCGCCGGTCTCTGGAATCGCGCCGCCCGAGGTGAGGGTGGCGAGGCGGGCACCGCGGCGGCCCCGAAGCCGTCCGTTGACCCGGTCGCGATGAAGGAACGCCATCCGCCGTCCGCGCCCGGTCTCGATCCCGGCTGAGACGAGCTCGACGATCTCCTCGAACTCCTCGCGCGTGAGGCTTCGGTATGGCCCTGCTCGGGTGACCAGCGCGAACAGCTCGTCCTCGGCGACGCCGTCCTCGCCCCTCGCCGCCGTCTCGGCCACGATCTGTTGCGCGAGGATGTCGAGCGGCTGCTCCGGCGCCAGCAGCGCATCGAGGCGCCCCCGTTTGACCGCGGACAGCAGCGCCGCGCACTCGACCAGCTCGTCGCGCGTGGTCGGGTAAATGATCCCTCGGGGAACGCCGCTTCGCTGATGATTGGCCCGTCCCACCCGCTGCAGGAAGGTGGCGATGCTGTGCGGCGAGCCGAGCTGGCATACCAGCTCGACCGGCCCGACGTCGATGCCGAGCTCGAGCGAGGCGGTCGCGACCAGCGCCTTGAGCTTGCCGGCGCGCAGTCGCTGCTCGACCCGCTGACGGCGCTCGCGTGACAGCGATCCGTGATGCGCTGCCACCAGCTCTTGACCCAGCCGGTCCCCCAGCTCGTGGGCGGCCCGCTCGGAGAGCTTTCTTGTGTTGACGAACACCAAGGTCGTTCGATGCTCAGCGACGTGGGCTGCGATCCGGTCCAGGATCTCGTCGAACTGATCGCCGGATAAGGCAGCCTCGAGCTCGCCGTCGGGCAGCTCCAGCGACACGTCCAGCCGCCGCCGGTGCCCGACGTCGACGATTGTCGGCAGCGGCTGGCCCGCACCCACCAGCAGGCGGGCAGCGGTCTCCACCGGTCTCACCGTCGCCGACAGCCCGATCCGGACCGGCGAGCGCTCGGCCACGGCCTGGAGCCGCTCGAGCGTCAGCGCCAGATGCGCGCCCCGCTTGTCGCGGGCCAGGGCGTGAATCTCATCCACGATCACGGTCTGCACCGTGTCCAGCGTGGCCCGGGACCGCTCGGCGGTCAGGTACAGGTACAGCGACTCGGGCGTCGTGACCAGCAGATTCGGTGGGCGGCGGAGCATCATCTGCCTCTCCCACGAGGTGGAATCGCCGGTCCGCACCGCAACGGTGATCGGCGCCGGTTCGTAACCGAGCTCCCGGGCGACCTCGGCGATCTCGGCGAGCGGCTGTTCCAGGTTGGTGTGGATGTCGACCGCCAGCGCCTTCAACGGGCTCAGGTACACCACCCGGGTGGCGCCGTCGATGCGCCCCCCGCTGTCGTGGGCCCGGTACAGAGCATCGATCGCGGCAAGAAATCCGGCGAGTGTCTTTCCGGAGCCGGTCGGAGCACACACCAACGTGTGCTGCCCGGCGATGATCGCCGGCCACCCCTCGGCCTGGGCCTCGCTCGGCCCCTCACCGAACCGCCGCTCGAACCAGACGCGCACTGCGGGATGGAAGCGGTCGAGGACCTCGGAGCCCCCAGGAACCGTCGGCCTCGATAGCAGCGAGCTCACAGCTCCAGTGATAGCAGCGAGCTCAGTCGGGGCGCGCTTCGAAGCTGCACCGCCCGATTCGGCGGTCCGTCGAGAGCTAATCTCGCGCCAGGTTGGCGCCGGCCACGACCCCACATCCGACATCGCGGGAATCCCGGGAGCGGATTCCGTGCCGCGCCGTGCTACTGGACGCCGGCGGGGTGATCGTGCTTCCTGATCGCCGGCTCGTGGCCGCTGCGCTCGCGCGTCTGGGGATCGAGATCGACGCTTCGATCGTGCCCAGCGCGCACTACAAGGCGGTGCGCCGACTCGAGCACCGCGCCGGCCCGGGTGCTCCACCGGACGGCTACCTCCCCGCTCTCTGCCGCACTCTCGGCGTCCCCGGCGAGCGCCTGCCAGAAGCGGTTTGCGCGATCTCGCACGAGGCTGACCGGGAACTGTCAGGAGCCATTCTGTGGAGCGAGCCCGCACCTCACGCGCAAGCGACGATCGCGGCTCTGCGAGCGTCAGGGATCACCGTCGTGGTGGTCACCAACTCCGACGGCCGGGCCGCGGAGAACCTACGCGACGCGGGCATCTGTCACACCGGACCCGGCGCGGGCGTCCTGGTCAGCGACGTGATCGACTCCAAGGTCGTCGGCTCCGAGAAACCAGCCCCGGAGATCTTTCGGATCGCGCTGAAGCGCGCCCGAGTCGACGCCGCAGCCGTGGTGCACGTCGGCGACATGGTCTGCACCGACATCGCCGGCGCGCGGGCAGCCGGGATCACCCCGATCCACCTCGATCCTCATCGGGCCTGCCGCGCCCTCGATCACCGCCACATCCGCGCCTTGAACGGAATTTGGCGCCACGTCGTCCCGAGCGGCAATCGGTGAGTCACCCCCGATCCGTAGGATCAACCCCATGACTTCGACCAACGACATTCTCGACTCGATAGAGAACCGGCTGCGCGAACTGAAGGAAGAGATCGACGCGCTGAATGCCGCGCGCGCCGTGCTGGACGGTGGCGCTGCCCGGACACCCGACCGGCCCCGAAGGAACGCGGCCGGGAAGACCACGGCCTCGGCCACAACGGCTCCGAGGTCACCTCGACGCCCTCGGCGGAGGGTTCGCGCCAGAGCCGATCGCGCGGTGGAGATCGTGCCGGCCGGAAAGCTCGAGCTGCTGCTGTCCGATTCCGGTGGGCTCACCACCGGCGGGCTCGCCGAACGGGCCAACGCCGATCGCGACCAAGTGCTCATCCTGCTGCGCGAATTGGAGGCGGCCGGGCGGATTCGCAGGACCGGCCAGCGACGCGCCACACGCTGGCACATGATCACCGACGAGGAGCGAATCCAGGAGCGAGCCGCCGAGCTGGCGGCGCGCAGCAAGCCGGCGGCCTAGAAAATCACTTCCGCCCGTCATCGGTCTCGCATCGTTGTGCGATCGCGGTAGACGTGGACCATCGAGTCACTGATATAGCGCGACTCGATGGCCCACGTCCGCTCAGCCGGGCGTTCCGGTAGCCGAGGGGTCGTCCAGAGCGCGGCCGTCGGTCAGCGAGCGGCGCGGGCGCGGTGGGCGCGGACCTTGGTGCGGTTTCCACACACCGCCATCTCGCACCAGACCCCGGACCGGTTGCGGGATCGGTCGTAGAACGCCCATCGGCAGTCGGGCGCGCGACAGGCCTTCACGCGCTGCCATGAACCGTCGCGAGTCGCCTCCACGACGGGCACGAGCAGCGACGCCAACGCTCCCGGGAAGCCGGGCGCGGCGGCCCTGATCGCCACCGAACCTCCCGCAGTGAAGTGCACACCCAGCTGTCCTCGACGCGCCGCGAGTTCCAGCTCCCGAGCCGCAGCCTGGTCCGCCGGCCCGCCGTTGTTCTCCAGCATCAGCGAACGCAATGCTTCGCGTAGCCGGATCGCCAGCCGGCGATCGGAGGCTGCGGGGTTGGCTCTGTTCAGCAGCCCACGATCGGCCAGCCATAGGGCAAGCCCATCGGATGTCGCGAGGGCATCGATCCCCTCATCTGGATCGAGCGTGTTGACGAACTCGATCACGAGCTCGAGATCGTTCGGAGTTTCAGTTGTCATTTCACTTGAAACCAGTAACCATACGTGATAGGTTACGACACCGGCTATCGATTGACGGAGGTTTCAGAGAGATGCTACACGGTGCACCCGTCACCGTCGAGGCGTTCGCTGCGACCTACGACTGCGTCGCAGATCGCACGATCGAGCCCACTTGGGTTACGCGTCTCGGCGCACGAATCCGCTCTCACGCGCTTGACCGCGCCCTGATCGCTGGTGCAGATCCGACCGACTCACCACAGCTTGCCGCGCGTGCCGGAACGCTGACCTCGCGAGCGAACCGGTTGCTGTTGGCGTCCGGGATCGAGCGGCTGCTGCAGAGCGCCCAGCAACCGCCGGGCCCCACGCGGATCGTGGCGCCCCGGCGCGCTGCCGTCGCCCGACATGCCGACCAGCTGCGTGCCCTCGCGTCGCTGCTCCGCGGGCCCACGCCACTCTACGCGCGCGGGATCGCGATGGTCCGCGAGCTGCTGACCGACGGGACCGGCCCCGCCTACTACGGCGAGACCGACGGGCTCACTCGGCGGCTTCACGACGCGCGCAGCGCACTGGCCGGGTAGCGGCCGTTTCGGCCCCCCGGGCTCCGCAACATGGCTCACGCTGGCCGGCTGGAAACCGCGTCGGCCCGGGGACCCGACGCACGGCTCGTTCCGTCCGCGCCCGACGCGAACATATGTTCCTATGGTCTGGACTCCGCATGCCCACCGCGTCACCCGCCGGGCGGCAACGATCCTGCACGCGGATCTCGACGCGTTCTACGCCTCGGTCGAGCAGCGCGATGATCCCTGTCTGAGGGGCCGACCGGTGATCGTCGGCGCCGGCGTCGTGCTCGCCGCGAGCTACGAGGCCAAGGCGTTCGGGATACGAACGGCGATGGGTGGAATGGAGGCGCGACGGCTGTGCCCACAGGCGATCGTCGTGCCGCCGCGGATGTCCGCCTACTCCGAAGCGAGCAAGGCCGTGTTCAGCGTGTTCGAGCAGACCTCGCCGCTGGTGGAAGGCCTGTCGATCGACGAGGCGTTTCTGGATGTCCGCGGACTGGAGCACATCTCCGGTTCACCGCTCGAGATCGCGCTGCGGCTGCGGCGGGATGTGCGCGAGCGCGTCGGCCTGCCGATCACGGTCGGGATCGCGCGGACGAAGTTCCTGGCCAAGGTCGCAAGTGGACTCGCGAAGCCCGACGGTCTGCTCCTCGTGCCGCCCGACGGGGAGCTGAAGTTCCTTCATCCGCTCCCGGTCCAGCGGCTGTGGGGCGTCGGCCGGGTCACGGCCGCGAAGCTCGACGGACGGGGGATCACGACGGTTGGCCAGGTCGCGCAGGTCGGCGAGCGAGTCCTCATCTCGATGCTGGGCGCAGCGTCGGGCCGACACCTGAACGCCCTCGCCCACAACCGGGATCCCCGACCGGTGCAGACGCGCCGCCGGCGCCGGTCGATCGGGGCACAGCGGGCACTGGGCCGCAGGCGAAGGTCGATCGAGGAGATGACGGCCGTCCTCCTCGGGCTGGTGGACAGGGTCGCCCGGCGCCTGCGTGGCGCCCAGCGCCTCTGTCGCACGGTGGTGCTGCGAATGCGCTTCGAGGACTATTCGCGAGCCACGCGTTCGCACACGATGGCGGAAGCGACGGATCAGACTCAGAGCATCGTGGCGATCGCGACCGCGCTTCTGATCGCGTCGATGCCGATCATCGAGCGCCGTGGTGTGACCCTGCTCGGCATCGCCCTCGCAAACCTGACCGACCACCGAACCGTTCAGCTGGTCCTCCCGTTTGAGCGCAACCGCGAGCTCGATGCGACGGTCGACAAGGTCCACGAGCGGTTCGGAACCGCGGCCCTGACCCGCGGCGTCCTCGTCGGTCGTGACCCGGGGGTGTGGGTGCCGCTCCTTCCTGACTGAACGGAGCGCCCGGCCCCAATTACCGCCCAAGACGTCAGACGCGCGGCACGAGGGGAACAATCCACTCATGGCGTCAGTCACGATCCTCCGCCACGACCTGGAAGCAGCTTCGTGAGCCTTCTGCACGCGCTGGCGATCTTCGCCGCCGGGATCGTCGCCGGAACGATCAACACCGTCGTCGGCAGCGGCACGTTGTTCACGTTCCCGGTGCTGCTGGGATTCGGCTACCCGCCGGTGGTGGCCAACGTGTCGAACACGGTGGGACTGGTCCCGGGATCAGTCGCCGGCGCGATCGGCTATCGGCGTGAGCTCACCGGCCAGTACCGCCGGATGGTGCCGCTGGCGCTGGCCTCGACGGCGGGCGGGGTCGCCGGCGCCGTGCTGCTGCTGACCCTTCCGGCGTCTGCGTTCAAGGCGATCGTGCCGGCATTCATCGCAGTTGCGCTGGTCTTGATCGTCCTGCAGCCTCGCCTCTCCAGAGCCCTGGAGCGACGCCGCGGCCGAGCTCTGCGCGAGCGCGCGGGTCCACTGGCCACGCTCGCGATCTTCGGCAGCGGCGTGTACGGCGGTTACTTCGGCGCCGCCCAGGGGATCCTGCTGCTGGCGATCCTGGGACTCTCGCTGGACGACGATCTGCAGCGGATCAACGCGCTCAAGGTCGTGCTCGCGGGGCTGGTCAACCTGGTTGCTGGTGTGGTGTTCGTGTTCGCAGCCCACGTCGCCTGGGGGGCGGCGCTGCTGATCGCCGGCGGCTCGACCATCGGCGGTCTAATCGGCGCCCGAGCCGGCCGCCGTCTCCCTCCCGTGGCGCTGAGGGCCGTGATCGTCGTGGTCGGGGTGGTCGCGATCGTCCGGCTGCTGTGATGGTCGCGACCGTCCGGCTGCTGCGATCGGGTCACCCGTCCCCGCGCAACCTCAGCGCCATCAGCAGCGTGCTGCGAAGCCGCCCATCGCGGCGCAGGTAGTGGTCGCGCCGCAGTCCTTCAACCTCAAATCCGGCCGACGCGTAGAGCGAGATCGCCTTGGCGTTGTCGGTCCACACCTCCAGGTCGAGCTTGTGCGCCCCGAAGGCCCGCGCGTGCTCGACAGCCGCTTGCACCAGCTGCCTCCCCCCTCCCCGCCCGCGGGCCTCCGGGAGGATCGCCATGCCCAGCGTCAGCACGCCGCGAAAACGCTCTTGAACCGCGGCGTTGCCGACGATCTTTGCACCCTCTTCGAGCACCCACAGCGCCGCCGGCCTGTCGCCCTCAATCAGGGCGCGAAACCGCTCGGCGCGCTCGTCCACATCGACTGGCGGCTCCGCCCCGAGCGATCCCTCGGGCGCGACCTCGGCGATCACCAGCGCCATCGCTGCGGCGTCCTCGATTCTGGCCCTGCGGACGATCACAGGCGAGAAGGCTCGCAAACCCGGCCTGGGCGCACCGTCTCGAGCAATAGGATCCAGGCCCCGGCCGCGGTAGGAGGGCGATCGATGCAACTGTGTCTGATGATCGAAGGTCAAGAGGGCGTCAGCTGGGCCCAATGGCTCGAACTTGCCCGCGCGTGCGAGCAGCACGGGATTCCGGCGCTGTTCCGCTCTGATCACTACACCAACCTCGACGGCCGCGATCCCGGTCGCCCGGCGCTCGACGCCTGGTCGACGATCAACGGGCTGGCAGCGGTGACATCGACGCTGCGGCTCGGGACGCTCGTCTCGCCGGCGACGTTCCGCCATCCCTCGGTGCTGGCCAAGAGCGTCACGACCGCCGACCACGTCTCGGGTGGACGTGTCGAGCTGGGGCTCGGGGCGGGCTGGCACGAGCGCGAGCACCAGGCCTACGGCTTTGACTTCCCGCCCGTACGCACCCGGATGGACATCCTCGAAGAGCAGCTCCAGGTGGTGCTGGGGAGCTGGGGTGAAGGTCCGTTCTCGTTCGAGGGACAGCACTACCGGCTGCGCGAGCTCGACGCCCACCCCAAGCCGGTCCAGCGACCGCATCCGCCGCTGATCATGGGCGGCAACGCCGGCCCGCGCGGCGCGCGGCTGGCCGCCACCTACGCGGACGAGTACAACACGCCGTTCCCGACGGTGCAGGACATCGAGCGCCGCAAGGCGGAGATCGATCGAGCGTGCGAGCAGGCCGGTCGGGATCCGATTCCGTTCTCGATCATGACCGCCGTCGTGCTGGGCGTCGATTCATCGGAGCTCGCCGAGCGACTCCGGCGCCTGGCCGAGAAGATGGGCGCCGACGCCGATGCCCTGGCCGCCAGCCCGCCGGAGGCGTGGATCGTCGGGACGCTCGAGGACGCCGCCGAGCAGCTCGCGATCCGGCGCGACGCCGGCGTCAGCCGCGTCATGTGCCAGCACCTCCTCCACGACGACATCGACGCGGTGGCGCTGCTCGGAGCGGAGCTGGCACCGCGGCTGCGCTGAGCATGGTCGGCGACAGAGCCGCGCAACCCTCGTTGAGCTTCGAGCTGGGCGATGGACAGAGCCTGCGCCTGCTGGTGGCGCCGGACGCCCGCGAGCTCTACGAGGTGGTCGCGAGCAACCGCGCCTTTCTCTCCCAGTGGCTCCCGTGGCCCCCGATCCAGACCCGCGAGGGCATCCGCGAGTTCATCGCCGCCAGCGACAAGCAGCTGAGGGCGAACCAGGGATTTCAGGCGGCGATCATCGACCGCGGCCGGATCGTCGGCGTGATCGGCTTTCACCGTCTCGATTGGGAGAATCGCTGCACCAGCATCGGCTACTGGCTGGCCGAAGACGCCCAGGGCCGCGGCGCGGTCACCCGCGCGGTCCGCGTCCTACTCGATCATGCCTTCGGAGTCTGGAACCTCAACCGGGTGGAGATCAGGGCGGCCGTGGGCAATCTCCGCAGCCGCGCGATCGCCGAACGGCTCGGCTTCATCGAGGAGGGAGTGCTCAGAGAAGCTGAGCTCGTCGGGGATCGGTCCGTCGATCACGTGGTGTACGCGATGCTCGCCCGAGATTGGGAGCGCGGCTAACGAGGAACGACGGCCCGGGTTCGCTTCCGTATCGTGTCGGCTTGATGGAAGGCGAATCGGCGCTCCCACTGACCGGCGGCTGCAACTGCGGCGCCGTCCGGTTCGAGGTCGACGCTCGGCCGGCCGGCGCCAGCTACTGCCACTGCCGGCGCTGCCAGCGCCGCACCGGCACCGCCGCCTCGGCCAACGCTCGTCTCGAGCCCGGCTCGTTCCGGGTTGTGGCCGGCGAGGCGAGCCTGCGGGCGTGGAAGCCCTCCGACGGCGCCGAGAAATGGTTCTGCGGCGAATGCGGTTCGGCCTTGTTCAGCCGCGACCCGGGCGATCCCGAGCGTGTGGGCGTCAGGATGGGCGCGTTCGACGCCGATCCCGGGGTCCGGCCGAGCGCCCGCCAGTTCGTCGCCTACGCGGCGTCCTGGGAGCCGATCCCGGAGGATGGGTTGCCCCGGTATCCCGAGGCCCGGCGCTGAGTGCCACCGATCTCCAGCGTGCGGATCTCGCTGAGCACCGCCTGGAATCCCTTCCGAAAGCCACGTAGGTAGTCGTTCTCGTCCGAGGAGTCGAGCATGCGCGGGCGCAGCGAATCGAGGCAGTAGCGCCGCAGGTCCTCCAGCGAGTGCTCGACCCGGGCGGCGTGCTGCTGGGCACGCCACAGCGCGGCGCGCTGTCCCCCGATCAGCGCATCGTGCGGCTCCGCCCCGAGCCGGGCCAGGCGGGCGCGGATCGCCGGGATCACTTCCATCGCCAGCATCACTTGCCCCTTTCGCCGCGTACCCCTACTTCTAAACCCTTTGCTGGCAGACTCCTAATCGCCTTGTCGACGAGATCACGCCCAGTGGGGGGGCGCCGGTGGTCCAGTGGGGCGCGACCTAATCACTCGGTTGGGGGGAGAGGGGCGCGCCCTCCTAACTTCCTGGCAGAGGTGGCCGGTGCTCGGCCCACGGGTGGGCAGCCTCGATCTGTCCCGCGAGCGCATAGAGGACATCCTCGGCGCCGGGACGGCCCACCAGCTGGACGCTCAGCGGCAGCCCGTCGCCACCGAACCCGGCGGGGATCGTCACCGCCGGCTGGCCGGTCAGGTTGAAGATCGGCGTGAACGGCATGAACCGTGCCGCCCGGTCGATCGCCAGCGGCGCCGGCTTGCCGAACGCCCCCTCCGCGGCGATTGCCGTCGTCGCGAGCCCCGGCGTCACGAGCACATCGATCTCGTCCCACAGGGCGAGGATGCGAGCCGTCGTGGCCGGCCGTTTGGCGAGCACTTTCTCGACACGGCGCGCCGGCACCAGACGCTGGCCGGCGACGGTCATCTGACGGGTCAGGGGCTCGAGCTGGGAGCCGTCGGGCACCTCGCGCGACTCCTCGTAGATCCCGCGCAGCCAGGTCTGTACGAACTCGAGCTGCGCCATGCCGTACTTGGGATCGCGCTCCGCCACCTCGTGACCGAGATCCGCCAGCGCGCGGCCGGTCTGCTCCCACGCCCCGCGCTGGTCGGCCGCGAGCTTCGCGATCAGTCCCGGCGGCACCTTGCGCGACAGCGCGATCCGCAGCCGCCCCGGCGGCTTCGCCGCGGACTCGACGTACTTCCCGGAGAACGGCGGCGCGGAATGCGCGTCGGTGGCGATCGCGCCGTGCATCACGTCGAGCAGCAGCGCGCTGTCGCGGACGGTCCGCGCCAGGGCGCCGAACACCGACAGTCCGAACCATCCCTCCCGCGCCGGCGCCATCGACACCCGGCCGCGGCTCGGTTTCATCCCCACCAGGCCGCAACACGAGGCGGGGATCCGGATCGAGCCGCCGCCGTCGGACCCGGTGGCGCACGGCACCATCCCCGCCGCGACGGCGGCGGCCGACCCGCCCGAGGACCCACCCGGAGTCCGCGTCGTGTCCCACGGGTTGCGGGTGGTGCCGTTGGCTTCGCTGATCGTCCACGGCCAGATCGTCAGCTCCGGCACGTTCGTGATCCCGATCGGAATCGCGCCGGCGGCCCGGAGCCGCCGCAGCGCCTCGGCGTCGGCCGGCTGAGGAGGACCGAAGCTGCGGGAGCCGCGCGTAGTCGGCTGGCCTCGCACCGCCATGTCGTCCTTGATCGCGATCGGCACCCCGGCCAGCAGGCCATCTGAGCCCGCGGTCGTGTCCGCCTCGGCCAGCGCCTGCTCGGCCAGCGTCGTGCGGAACGCGTTCAGAGCGGGATCGAGCGCCTCGATCCGCCGCAGGCACAGCTCCACGAGCTCTCGCGGCGATACCTGGCCTGTGCGCACGAGCTCCGCGAGCTGCTCCGGGTCCGGCGTAGATCAGCTGTTCCTCAGCGGTGGTGGTCATGGCCGTAGCTTCGCAGTCGGCGGCCTAGCGTGCGAGCGCGACCACGAGCTCGCGGATCGCGCCCGGATAGCGATACGCGATCCCGCCGTGCTTGCCGTCGAACAGCTCGAGCGTGTGTTCGACCCCGAGCTGCGAGAGCTCCTGGGCGAACGCCTGCGCGCCGAGATCGAGGAACCACTCGTCGCTCCTGCCCGCATCGAGATAGATGCGGCGCATGCTGCGCAGCGCGTCGGCGTGCCGCGGCGCCATCCGCACCGGGTCGAGCTCGAGCCATCGCTCCCACACCTCGTCGATCAGCCGGCCGGTCGAGACATCGAACGGCAGCAGCGCCGCTCCCGGCCGCGCCGGATCGGGCGTGTAGGCGGCGGCGTAGGCGTACAGCGAGAACGCCGCCCCGAACCGCTCCCAGTCGAAGTGATCCGCCTCGGCGACCTGCTCGAGCAGGGCCTCGTAGGAGCCGTCGAAGTGGTCGCGCAACGCGCGGGCGATGGTCGGGAACTCGCGCAGGTAGCAGGCCTCGAACAGCGCGTCGCCCGAGTGGGAGGCGAATGCCCCGAAGGCGTCGGGGCGCAGCATCGGGACGACCATCGCCCCGTAGCCGCCCGAGGACTTGCCCGCCAGGCCGCGATGCTCGCGCCCCGGGAGCACCGGATAGCGCTCCTCCACGAACGGCACGAGCTCATCGCACAGATAGTCCATGTAGCGGCCCGTGGCGCTCGAGTTGAGGAACTGCGAGCCGCCGAGCGAGGTCCAGGCGTCGACGAACGGAACGATCGCATCCGGGCATTCGCCGGCCGCGAACATCGCGTCGAGCCGCTCGATCACCGTCGGCTCGAATGACTCGCGGCCGAGCCAGGCGTCGACCTGCCCGCTGTAGCCCTGGATCACGAACACGACGGGCACGCCATCGCCCGCGTCGCTGACGCCCGGAGACCGGTACACGTACAGAGGGCGCCGCGCCGGATCGCCGAGCGGGTTCTCGGCCAGCAGCTCCGACTCGACCACGAGCTGGTCGAGGCTCCCGGCAAGGCGCCGCTCCCAGGGCGCTCCCGGCGGCCCGTCTACCTCGCGCATGGCCATCGCGCGGACCGTACCCGAAACCCCCCCGCGTGGGGGGACTGAGCCGAATGTATAGTGGGCCGTCGGACCGCTCGGCACCAGTATCCACAGCCCCAACGGGATGACGGAACAAGTACAGATCCCCAGCTCAAACGGCGCCGGAGCAGACATCGACGCCGCCGAGACCAGCGAATGGCTGGAGGCGATCGACGCCGTCGTCGCTCACGACGGTCCGGACCGCGCGCGGCAGATCCTGACTAGGGTCCTAGAGCGCGCGCAGCAGGCCGGCACCGGGCCGATCACGAGCCTCACCACTCCGTATGTCAACACGATCCCGCCCGAGCAGGAAGCGCAGCTGCCCGGTGATCCGGCGGTGGAGCGGCGGCTGCGCTCGATCATCCGCTGGAACGCGATCGCGATGGTGGTGCGCGCCAACAAGGTCTCCTCGGAGCTGGGCGGCCACATCGCCACCTATCAGTCCCTGGCGCCGCTGTACGAGGTCGGCTACAACCACTTCTGGCACGCCCCCTCCGAGGAGCACGGCGGTGATCTCGTCTACTTCCAAGGGCATTCATCGCCCGGCAACTATGCGCGCGCGTTCCTCGAGGGGCGCCTCACCGCCGAGCAGCTCGACGGCTTCCGCCAGGAGGTCTCGAGACCGGGCGGGTTGAGCTCCTACCCACATCCGTGGCTGATGCCCGACTTCTGGCAGTTCCCGACGGTGTCGCTCGGGCTCGGCGCGATCACCTCGATCTACCAGGCGCGGTTCATGCGCTATCTCCAGGCCCGGGGGGTGACCGACACCGAGGGGCGCAAGGTGTGGGCGTTCCTCGGCGACGGCGAGATGGACGAGCCCGAGTCGATGGGCGCGATCGGGCTGGCCGGCCGCGAGCAGCTCGACAACCTGATCTGGGTGATCAACTGCAACCTCCAGCGGCTCGACGGCCCGGTCCGCGGCAACGGCAAGATCATCCAGGAGCTCGAGTCCGACTTCCGCGGCGCCGGCTGGAACGTGATCAAGGTGGTGTGGGGATCGCGCTGGGACCCGCTGCTGGCCGCCGACACCGACGGCCGGCTGGTGAAGGTGATGGAGGAGTGCGTCGACGGCGAGTACCAGACGTTCAAGTCGCGCGACGGGGCGTACGTCCGCGAGCAGTTCTTCGGACGCGACCCGGTCCTGCTCGAGCGCGTATCGCACATGTCCGACGAAGAGATCTGGCTGCTCAACCGCGGCGGCCTCGATCAGCAGAAGGTGTACGCGGCCTACCACGACGCGGTCCGCCACACCGGCCAGCCGACGGTGATCCTGGCCAAGACGATCAAGGGCTACGGGATGGGCGCCTCGGGCGAGGGGCAGATGATCACCCACCAGGCCAAGAAGATGACCGAGGACGCGCTGCGGGTGTTCCGCGACCGCTTCGAGCTGCCGCTCACCGACGAGCAGGTCCGCGACGCGGAGTACTACAAGCCGCCGGAGGACTCGGCCGAGATGCAATACCTGCGCGAGTGTCGCGCCGCTCTGGGCGGCAGCCTGCCGGTCCGACGGCGCAGAGCCGAGCCGTTGCCGGTACCGGAACTGAAGCTGTTCGAGTCCCAGCTGCAGGGCACCGACGACCGCGAGATCTCGACCACGATGGCGTTCGTGCGGATCCTGGCCGCGCTGCTGCGCGACAAGCAGATCGGCCGCCACATCGTCCCGATCGTCCCCGACGAGTCGCGCACGTTCGGGATGGAGGGGCTGTTTCGGCAGGTCGGGATCTACTCCCCGGTGGGCCAGCTCTACCAGCCCCAGGACTCAGAGCAGCTGATGTTCTACAAGGAGGACCAGCACGGCCAGATCCTCGAGGAGGGGATTACCGAGGCCGGCTCGATCTCGTCGTTCATCGCCGCCGGCAGCTCCTACAGCGCGCACGCGACGCAGATGGTCCCGTTCTACATCTACTACTCGATGTTCGGCTATCAGCGCGTGGGCGATCTGATCTGGGCCGCCGGCGACAGTCGAACCCGCGGATTCCTGCTCGGCGGCACTGCCGGGCGCACCACGCTCAACGGCGAGGGGCTCCAGCACGAGGACGGCCACAGTCACGTGCTGTTCTCGGTGGTCCCGAACTGCCGCGCCTATGACCCCGCGTTCAACTACGAGGTCGCGGTGATCATCCAGGACGGCCTGCGGCGGATGGTCGGCGAGCAGGAGGACGTCTTCTACTACCTGACGTTGATGAACGAGAACTACCAGCACCCGGCGATGCCCGACGGCGCGCAGGAGGGGATCCTGCGGGGGATGTATCGGCTGCGGTCGGGCTCCGGGGAGGGACCGCGGGTGCAGCTGCTCGGGTCTGGGACGGTGCTGAACGAGGTCCTCGCCGCCGCCGAGCTGCTCGAGTCCGACTTCGGCGTCGCGGCCGACGTGTGGAGCGTGACCTCGTTCACCGAGCTGCGTCGCGACGGGATCGAGGTGGAGCGGTGGAACATGCTCCACCCGGCAGCGGAGACCCGGCGGGCCTACGTCTCGCAATGCCTGCAGGACAAGGCTCCGGTCGTCGCCTCGACCGATTACATCCGCGCCTTCGCCGACCAGATCCGGCAGTGGGTTCCGGGCCGCTACCGAGTGCTCGGCACCGATGGCTTTGGGCGCAGCGATTTCCGCGCGGCGCTGCGTCGATTCTTCGAGATCGACCGCCACTTCGTGACCGTCGCGGCGCTGAAGGAGCTGGCCGACGACGGTTCGCTCGATCCCGAGCGCGTGCAGGAGGCGATCGAGCGCTACGAGATCGACCCCGACGCCCCGATCCCCACGACCGTATGAGCGCCACGGACGCGATCTCCGTCGAGGTCCCGGACATCGGTGACTTCGACGAGGTGCCGATCATCGAGATCCTCGTCTCGCCCGGAGACGAGGTCGCGCTCGACGATCCGCTGCTGACGCTCGAGTCGGACAAGGCCACGATGGACGTGCCGGCGCCGTTCGCGGGGGTCGTCTCGGAGCTGCACGTGAAGATCGGCGATCGGGTCTCGCAGGGAACGTTGCTGTTGACCATGAAGCCCTCGGATGACGGGGCCGGCGAGGGCCAGTCGAAGGCGTCGGCGGCGGCCTCCGACGGGGCGCCGACCGAGGCCGCCGCACCGGACGCGATCGAGACCGCGCTGGAGGCGGAGCCGCCCGCGGACGGCGGCCCCCCCGAACAGCGCACCGACGGCGGTGAGCCCGGGCGCACGGACGGCCCTCCCCCCTACGCTAGCCCGAGCGTCCGGCGCGTCGCGCGCGAGCTCGGCGTCGACCTCTCGAAGGTCAGCGGCAGCGGCCGCAAGGGCCGGATCACGCGCGAGGACATAGAGCAATTCGGCAAGAGAGGGCCGGGTCCGGCTTCGCCGGCCGGCCCCGGGTTGGGCTTCGATCTGCCGCCGTGGCCGTCGATCGACTTCGAGAGGTTCGGGCCGATCGAGCGGGTCGCGCGGTCGCGGATCCAGCGGATCTCGGCGCCCAACCTGGCTCGCAACTGGGTGATGATCCCCCACGTCACCCACAACGACGAGGCGGACATCACCGAGCTCGAGGCGTGGCGTCGCCAGCTGAACGACGAGCACGCGCGCGAGGGCGTGAAGGTGACGATGGTCTCGTTCCTGGTCGTCGCGTCCGTGGCGACGCTGAAGGAGTTCCCGACCTTCAACGCCTCGCTCGACGGCGATGAGCTGGTGCTCAAGCGCTACTACAACATCGGCTTTGCTGCCGACACGCCGGGCGGCCTCGTCGTGCCGGTGATCAAGGACGCCGACCGCAAGGGACTGCTCGAGATCGCCGCCGAGCTGAGCGCGCTGTCGGCCAAGGCCCGCGACGGGAAGCTCGCGCCCGGGGACATGCAGGGCGCGTCGTTCACGATCTCCTCGCTGGGCGGGATCGGCGGCACCTCGTTCACGCCCATCATCAATGCGCCCGAGGTGGCGATCCTCGGCGCCACCCGCGCGGCGATGAAGCCGGTGTGGAACGGCAATGAGTTCGCGCCCCGGCTGATCGTGCCGCTGTCGCTGTCCTACGACCATCGGGTGATCGACGGCGCTGCGGCGGCCCGCTTCGTCGTCCACCTGGTGCGTGTGCTGAGCGACCTGCGCAGGGCGCTGCTGTGAGCGCGGTCACCGACGTCCGCGTTCCCGACATCGGGGATTTCACCGACGTGCCGGTGATCGAGATCCACGTCAGCGCCGGGGACGAGGTGGCGGTCGAGGACCCGCTCGTCACGCTCGAGTCCGACAAGGCGACGATGGATGTCCCGGCGCCGTTCGCCGGCGTGGTCAAGCAGCTGAGCGTGCAGGTCGGCGACCGAGTGAGCGAGGGAAGCGTGCTGCTGTCGCTGGAGACCAACTCGGCCGGGCCCTCGGCGGGTGAATCCCCGGGCGCCGATCTTGCCGACGCCGCGGAGCGCGCGGGCGACACCCCCTCCCCCTCTCCCCCCTCGAAGCCACCGCCCTCGCCGGACGGGGGCGAGCACGATGCGCAGGTGGTGGTGATCGGGTCCGGGCCGGGCGGCTACACGGCGGCCTTCCGCGCCGCCGACCTCGGCCTGCGAACGATCCTGGTCGAGCGCTATGAGACGCTGGGCGGCGTGTGCCTGAACGTCGGCTGCATCCCCTCCAAGGCGCTGCTTCACGCCGCGCGCGTGATCGCCGAGGCGGAGGAGATGGCCGCCCACGGCATCACGTTCGGCGAGCCGCAGGTCGACATCGCGGCGCTGCTCGAGTGGAAGCAGGCGGTCGTCGACAAGCTGACCGGCGGGCTGAGCGGCCTCGCCCGGCAGCGGAAGGTCGAGGTGGTCCAGGGAGTGGCCCGCTTCACCGGGCCGAACTCGATCGCGGTCGGCGACCGTACCGTGACCTTCGAGAACTGCATCATCGCCGCCGGCTCGCAGGCAGCGATGCTCCCGGACCTCCCCGACGACCCGCGCCTGATCGACTCGACCGATGCGCTATCGCCGTCCGAGATCCCGGAGCGCCTGCTGGTGATCGGCTGCGGGATCATCGGGCTCGAGATGGCCACCGTGTACGACGCGCTGGGATCGCGCGTGACCCTGGTCGAGCTGCTCGATCAGCTGATCCCGGGCTGCGACGCCGACCTCGTGAAGCCGCTCCACAAGCGCATCTCCGGGCGCTACGAGGCGATCCACCTCGAGACGCAGGTCATGTCGATCGACGCCCAGCAGGACGGGCTCAAGGTCGAGCTCTCCAACGGCACCTCCGAGGTGTTCGACCGCATCCTGGTGGCGGTCGGGCGCATTCCGAACGGCCGCGCGGTCGAGGCCTCTCAGGCGGGCGTCGACGTCGACGAGCGCGGCTTCATCGCGGTCGATCGGCAGCTGCGGACGAACGTGCCGTGGATCTACGCGATCGGCGACATCGTCGGCGGCCCGATGCTCGCCCACAAGGCCACGCACGAGGGACGGGTGGCCGCCGAGGTGATCGCGGGCGTCCCCGGCGCGGAATGGGACGCCCGCACGATCCCATCGGTGGCCTATACCGACCCCGAGGTGGCCTGGATGGGTCTGACCGAGACCGCCGCGCGCAGCTCCGGCGTCGAGTACGAGAAGGCGGTGTTCCCGTGGGCGGCCTCGGGCCGCGCGCTCGGGCTGGGCCGCGACGATGGCCTGACGAAGCTCCTGTTCGAGCCGGGAACCCGTCGCCTGCTCGGCGCCGGCATCGTCGGGGTGAACGCCGGCGAGCTGATCGCCGAGACGGTCCACGCGCTCGAGATGGGCGCCGACGCCGAGGATCTCGCGCTGACCATCCACCCCCACCCGACCCTCACCGAGACGGTCGGCTTCGCGGCGGAGATGGAGGCGGGCACGATCACGGACCTGATGCCGCCGCGCGCTGCCCGGCGCCCAGAGCGGGAGCGATCAAGGGCCTGATGTCGGGACGCCGGGGCGAGCCCTCATCACGGACCTGTTGTCGCGGTGCCGGGCGGGTCCTGATCACGGACCTGTAGTCGCGGCGCCGGGCGGGTCCTGATCACGGACCTGTAGTCGCGGCGCCGGGCGGGTCCTGATCACGGACCTGTAGTCGCGGCGCCGGGCGGGGCGCCGAGCATCGCCACCACGTCACCGAGCAGCCGCCACGGCTCGAATTCGATTCGCGGCTGCGTGACCCTCAGCACTCGGCAGCCGGCGAGCTGGAGCTTGGTGTCCTTGACACGGTCCCGTTCGAACTGCCGGCGCGACTTGTGCCACTCGTAGCCGTCGACCTCGACCACTACCCGGGGTCCGGGCCAGAAGAAGTCGACCTGCTCACTGGCGACGATCACGTTCACCTGGGGCTCGGGCAGCCCACCCTCCCGGATCAGCGCCAGAAACCGCCGCTCAAGCTCGGATCGCGTCCAGGGGGCGGGACCATTGAGCTGTGCGACGGCGGCTTTCAGCGGTTTGAGACCGTGGCGCCCATAGTTGCGCGCCATGACGGCCTCCAACGCCCGCCCGTCGAACAGCTCCTTCCTGTCCGCCGCCTCGATCGCCAGCCGGAGCTGCTGCATGGTGGCGATCTCGGCGTAGTCGAGCAGCGCGCGGTGGACCGAGGTGACGGGAAGGTTGTCCACCTCCGCACAATCCTCGGCGAGCAACTTCCGGACTCGGTGGATCCGGATGCCGGCCTGGCCCGCCCGCGTACGTCCGGGAACGGTGACGTCAACCGCACCGCCGGCCAGCGGGCGCAGATCCCACACGGCGATTGCCGCGCGGTGGCTGAGGACCGAGTTCGGCCCACACGCCAGCATCGCAGCCATCCATCTCCCCTTGCGATCGAGGCGGCGATGGCCGACGGCGTAGACGCCACGATAAATCCGGTGCAGCCGGCCCTGATGCAGCCGCTCTTGGATCGCGGCCGGCGTGAACCCGAGCTCGAGCAGCTGCCACCGCGCAACGACCCCGTGCTGGAGATCCGCCAGCGCAGCGAGGATTGCGTCACGTGGGCCA
This sequence comes from uncultured Solirubrobacterales bacterium, assembly GCA_963767695.1. Lineage (GTDB taxonomy): Bacteria > Actinomycetota > Thermoleophilia > Solirubrobacterales > Solirubrobacteraceae > Palsa-465. Next base: position 154,239 of record CAVYFE010000003.1, on the reverse strand, counting down.
TCGAGTCGCGCTATAGCCGAGACTCGATGGCCCACGCCGGACATGGGCCCGACGGTGACAGGAAATTCGTCACGCGCGGGTGACGTAGCGCGCCAAGTCTGTGACAAAGCGCGTCGCGGACCGAGGCGCACGGCGGCCGGGCGCGCGTGGCGGCCCGGCGCAGCGTCGCAAACCCGGCGCGCGTGGCGGCCCGGCGCGCGTGGCGACCCGGCGCGCGCGGCGGCCCAGGACCGGATGCGTCTCAGCGGCGCGTGAGGCGCCGGAGCAGCAGCACGAGCCCGCCGGCCGCGGCGGCGACGCCGACCGCGGCTGGGACCGGGCGCCGGCTGACCCCGAGCCTGCTGCCACCCTCGCCGTGACGCGGCGCGGGCATCGGGAACTCCTCCGCGGCGAGGACGTCGTGGGGCTCGGGAATGCCGGTCGGGTCGTCGGGGAGAAGGACCGGGCCGTGGTGGTGGAGATCCGGATCGGCGGCCGGCATCGCGAATGCCTCCGCGGCCAGCACGTCGTGCGCCTGCTCCGTGGTGGGCCTCCCAGTCTCGGGCATTTCGGGATCATCGCAAACGATCGGGCGAGGAGCCATCTGACTTCGCAGGGCCGCTGCGGAAGGGCTCGAATTCCGATCCGTTAATCTAAGCCTCTCCGACTGAGATCATCACGACCAACCTCGCCGTTCTTGCTATCCTCCACTTATCACTGGTAAGCAACTAGCGAAAGCGAAGAAACTTCAATGAGTCGCCTACTCCTTGTCCCGCTCGACGACGCGGTCGTCTTCCCGGGCATGTCGCTCACGCTGACCGTGGATGTCGGCGAAGAAGAGCGTGTACTGCTCGTGCCGAGGCACCAGCAGGATTTCGCCACGGTTGGAACGGTCGCGGAGGTTGCTGACCGGGTCCGGCTCCCTGGCGGCGCGAGGGCCGTGGTCCTCCAAGGGCTTCACCGCGGTATCGCGGGTGCAGCGCACACGCTCCCTGACGGCCGCCTGTACGTAGAGGTTGATGAGCGCCCCGATCCCGAGAAGGGGCCCGTCGACGGACGCACCCGTAATCTCGAGCGCGAGTATCGCGCGGTCGTCGAGGAGATCCTCGAGCTGCGCGGTGACGATGGCCGCGTCGCTGCGTTCGTGCGCAGCATTACCGACGCCGGCGCCCTGGCCGACACGAGCGGTTACTCGCCCGACATCGGCTATGAGCAGAAGGTGGAGCTGCTCCGCACGCTCGACGTGAGCGAGCGGCTCGAGCTGGCCGTCAGGGTCCAGCGCGAGCGGCTGGCAGAGCTCCAGGTACGCAAGCGGATCCGCGAGGACGTCGAGTCCGGTGCCGAGCAACAGCAGCGCGAGTACTTCCTGCGCAAGCAGATGGACTCGATCCGAAAGGAGCTCGGCGAGGACGATGGCTCGATCGTCGAGGAGTACCGCACCAAGATCGAAGAGGCGGGCATGCCCGACGACGTCCGCGAGCAGGCCGACAAGGAGCTCGGCCGACTCGAGCGGATGGGCGAGCAGAGCGCGGAGTCGAGCGTGATTCGCACATATCTCGACTGGCTGATCGCCGTGCCGTGGAGCAAGCGCTCCGATGAGCGGCTCGACCCGGGGCACGCACGCGAGGTGCTGGACTCCGATCACGCCGGCCTGGAGGATGTCAAGGACCGGATCGTCGAGTACATCGCGGTCAAGAAGCTGCGCCAGGAGCGCGGCATCACCGAGGACAGGCGCTCGGGCGCGATCCTGACGCTGATCGGACCGCCCGGGACGGGCAAGACCTCGATCGGCGAGTCGATCGCCCGCGCCACCGGCCGAGAATTCGTGAGGATGTCCCTCGGAGGTGTGCGGGACGAAGCCGAGATCCGCGGCCACCGGCGGACGTACATCGGTGCCCTTCCGGGCCGCCTCGTGCGCGCGCTCAGGGACGCCGGCACGATCAACCCGGTGATCATGCTCGACGAGGTCGACAAGGTCGGCGCGGATTGGCGCGGGGACCCCAGCTCGGCGCTGCTCGAGGTGCTCGACCCGGCGCAGAACCACAGCTTCCGGGATCACTACCTCGACGTCGAGCTCGACCTCAGCAACGTGATGTTCATCGCCACCGCGAACGTGGCAGACACGATCCCCGGCCCGCTTCTGGACCGGATGGAGGTGATCCGCTTCGACGGCTACACGACCACCGAGAAGGTGGCGATCGCCCGCGGCTACCTGTGGCCGCGTCAGCTCGAGCGCAACGGCCTGCGGCCCGAGGAGGTGGAGATCTCCGATCAGCTGCTGAACACGATCGCGACCGAGTACACGCGTGAGGCAGGAGTCCGGCAGCTCGAGCGTGAGCTCGGGACGCTGCTGCGAAAGAGCGCCACCCAGATCTCATCGGGAGCCAAGACTGCGCCGGTGGTGATCGACCTCGACGCGGTCCGCGACGCCCTCGGGCGCCAGCGCCACTTCCAGGAGTCCGCGATCCGCACCGCGGTGCCTGGCGTGGCGACCGGTCTCGCCGTCACCGGCGCGGGCGGAGATGTGCTGTTCGTCGAAGCGACGGCGATGCAGGGCAAGCCCGGCTTGACCCTGACCGGCCAGCTCGGGGACGTGATGAAGGAGTCGGCGCAGATTGCCCTCTCCTACGTCCGCGGACATGCCGATGATCTGACGATCGAGCCGCACGCGTTCGACGAGCGTTCGTTCCACGTCCACGTCCCGGCCGGCGCGATCCCGAAGGACGGCCCGAGCGCGGGGGTCACGATGGTGACGGCGCTTACCTCGCTGCTGAGCGACCGTCCGGTCCGGCACACGGTCGGCATGACCGGAGAGGTCACGCTCCAGGGTCGCGTGCTGCCGATCGGCGGCGTCAAGCAGAAGGTGCTCGCGGCGCACGCCGCGGGACTCACCGACGTCGTGCTCCCGGAGCGCAACCGCGGGGATCTGGATGACGTGCCCGAAGAGGTGCGCGAGGCGATGAAGTTCCACTTCGCGATGACCATCGACGAAGTGCTCGATGTCGCACTCGAGCGCGCATCGCTGCGCTCCGCTGCGTAACTGTTGCACCCGATGCCCCGGCGAGCCCCCAGCTCGCCGGGGCGTTGGTTGAGGCTGCCCGCCCGGTGGTAGGTTGGATCCATGAGCACGATCACAGCCCCAGAAGAGCAACGTGTAGTCGACCGGGTCCCGAAGCAGCTCTACATCGCCGGCGAGTGGCGCGACGGCGCGAAAGGGACGCTGTCCGTTGAGGACCCCGCCACTGGTCGAGTCGCTTTGCGAGGTGGCCGACGCCTCCGCCGATGACGCCAAGGCGGCGCTCGACGCCGCCGTCGAGGCCGGGCCCGAGTGGAGCCAACAGCCGCCCCGCGAACGGGGCGAGGTCCTGCGCCGCGCGTTCGACACGATCACCGAACGCGCGGACGAGCTGGCGTTGCTGATGACGCTCGAGATGGGCAAGCCGCTGAAGGAGTCACAGGCCGAGATCGCGTACGGCTCCGAGTTCCTGCGCTGGTTCTCCGAGCAGGCGGTCCGGATCGACGGGCGCTACGCGGTCGCGCCGAACGGCCAGGGCCGGCTGTTGACGATGAAGCAGCCGGTCGGCCCGTGCCTGTTGATCACGCCGTGGAACTTCCCGCTGGCGATGGGGACCCGCAAGATCGGCCCGGCGATTGCCGCCGGCTGCACGATGGTTGTCAAGCCGGCCCAGCAGACGCCGCTGTCGATGCTGATGCTGGCCAAGATCCTCGAGGAAGCCGGGCTGCCGGGCGGCGTGCTCAACCTGATCACCGCCTCGTCGGCCGGCGAATCGACCGGTCCGCTGATCGCCGATTCTCGCCTCCGCAAGCTCTCGTTCACCGGCTCCACCGAGATCGGCCGCAAGCTGATGGAGCAGGCCTCCGAGAACCTGCTTCGTCTGTCGATGGAGCTCGGCGGCAACGCTCCGTTCATCGTCTTCGATGACGCCGACGTCGACGCCGCGGTGCAGGGCGCGCTGATCGCGAAGATGCGCAACATCGGCGAGGCCTGCACGGCCGCGAACCGCTTCCACGTCGCCGGCGCGGTGGCGGACGAGTTTGCCGAGAAGCTGGCTCAGAAGATGGGCGCGATGAAGGTCGGGCGCGGAACCGAGGACGGCGTCGAGGTCGGCCCGCTGATCGACGACACGCAGCGCGCGAAGGTGGCGGAGCTGGTCGAGGACGCGGTCGGCCGCGGCGCGCGAGCGCTCGTGGGCGGCCACTCGCGCGACGGCTCCGGCTACTTCTACGACCCCACCGTACTCACCGACGTCCCGGAAGACGCCAGCCTGCTGAAGGAGGAGATCTTCGGTCCGGTGGCGCCGGTCAAGGGGTTTGACGACGAGGACGAGGCGATCGCGGCCGCCAATGACACCGAGTTCGGGCTCGTCGCCTACCTCTACACCTCGAACCTCAAGCGGGCCCTGCGCGTCGTCGAGCGGCTCGAGACCGGCATGATCGGCCTCAATCAGGGGATGGTCTCGAACCCCGCCGCGCCCTTCGGCGGCATCAAGCAATCCGGCTTCGGCCGCGAGGGCGGCCCGGAGGGAATCGAGGAGTACCTCGAGACCAAGTACGTGGCGGTGAATTTGTAGCGGGGGATGGAGTTGGGAGGTCCCGAAATGGCCCGTTCGGCCCCTTTCTGCGCATCCTCAGACTGCTGCAAATCGCGGAAACCAGCACTGACTGGCTGGCTTGGCGAGACGCCTGCTGTTAGCCCGGACCAGGCGTCCGGTGGCATCGCCGGAGACTTCCCGTCTCATAGGCCGGATGCTTGCTGACGGCCTGCCTTACCAGCTAACACGACAGCGGTGGGTCCGCCGGATGCCGCTCGGGTCGCAGAGACCCGAGATTCCGCAGGGCAGGAACCGACCCAGCGACTGCATCGACCGAATCTAGAAAGCCGGTCCCGCGACTCTCCGCTCGTTCAGGTCTCATGCCTGTCGAGCTTCTTGACGCCACGGGTCGGCGGCGCTCGCCGCCGACGCTGCCCGGCGATCGCCGCGACGGGAGTCCGCGAAACAACGGACGCGCTACCTAATCTAAGCTGCGCGGACCGCAAATGAGAGGCGGAAGACGCGATGGAATCTCACGAGGCGCTCGAGCGCTTCGAGAAGGTCGTCGAGGGCCACGAGAAGTCCGGCGGCGAAGGGGACAAGCTAGCTCGGGCCGCGGCGGCCGTCGTGGCGGTGCTCGCGGCGTTCCTGGCAATTGCCACGTACCTGGGCAACCAGGCCACTACCGGGGTCATCACGGACGAGACTAGGGGTGCCGACACACAAGCGCAGTTTGACGCCAATGACATCAAGACGATCGTCGCTAGCTCTGACGCGGTCCTGCTTCGTGTCGTTGGCACCGACAATCCGAAAGAAGCCACGGCAGTTGCCAAGGCGGAGGAGCTCGAGAGCCGGGCGCAGGCCGAGTTGAATCCAGCTGACCAGCGGTTGGCGGCGAAAGTCGCCACCGACGAGGCCGACCGCGGTCGGGCGGAGCAGCGCCACAAGCGCTACGCGGTGTCTGAGGTTGCGCTGCAGGTTGCGATCGTCCTGGCGGGCATCTCGATCCTGGCACGCAAGCAGTGGCTGCTGGCGGGCGGCGGCTTGTTGGGCGCAGCCGGGGTGGGATTTCTGATCGCGGGGCTCGCCTACTAGCGGGGTGCGCGCGCCGAACGTGGCGATGGTCCAGCGTCGCGTGGAACAGCGTTCCATCGCTCACCCGAAGAACCAGGCGCCGTCATCGAGCGTGACCGTGCCGTGCTCGCTGCCGACCACGACCCACCGCCGATCGGGATCGTGCTCAGCGATAAGGGGCAGTCCGGGAGACCTCCCGCCGAGCCAAAACACGAGTGCGACCGCCACTCCGCAATCGTCTCGCTCATCGCGATGTGCAGGGCGCCGCCGATCTCGTGCCTTAGATCCGCCAGGCGGTTGGTGCTAGCCAGCATCATGCTCTCGAGCTAGCGGCCGAGCGCCGAAAGGGGAAGCGACCGCTGCTGTACCGAGACGCCCGGAATGATCGAGAAGCGGGAGGCGGTTGTCGGGCTTGGGACGGAGCCGTCGCCGGCGGGTTGAGACTGGTGCGATTAGCCCGACCCAGCAGTCTCACTCGGTGGTTCCTGGCGCTGCGTTGCACGCTTGAGTTGCGCTTCACGAAGATGCTCCGGGGTGAGTTGAGGATGCTTGTTTACGTGGCCCAACTCCATCGAAATGCCTTGCCGCCTTGCACACAACGCACGTCGGCACCCAGCAGCGTACCGAAAGAGCGATAGCGCTTTAGCACATAGCAGTGCCAGCCTGCTGTACGCAGATTGCCACTGCCAGTCAGGGAGCCATGCTCGACCGCTCCCCAGCCGGCTCGATTGCAGCTGATGTTTCGCACGCTGCTGACGTAGTTCGGGACTCCGCGGTCATTGCGCGGAGCGTAGCCTGTGCCCTGCGGATTGCCCGGGCAATCATGCACAGACGCCGAGGCTGATACTGGAATCGCGATAGCCAGAAGTGCGAACGCGGCTACGGCGAGTGGGATGAGCTTCTTCAAAGACATTAAGGAACCTACCTTCTCGCGTTGTTGACCATTTATCGGTCTCTTCCGGCGCGTGCTTGACTGGCTCGGTCAGAGTATTGACCCGGGCTGGATCGGCTAGGCGGCCGAACCGTGCCTTCGCTGACCCTGCCGGGCCACATCTGGGAGTAGTTGCGACGCGGAACGCTTAGGCGATTCGATCACGCGGACTGCTGCGTTGATCGAGAAGCAGGTGCCAGAGGCGCGGCCTATGCTCGTTGAAATGCCCTGCATCTTCTGCGGCGCTCAGGTCAAGATGAGCCGCGAGCATGTGTTCCCGCTGTGGCTGGAGGAGCTGTTTCCCGACCTCGGCGAGGTCGACTACCTCAGACGCCTGGTCACGTTTTCCACTGACGAGCATCATGAACGGCCCGGGGTGCCGTTCGACGTTGTCGTGCGCGATGTCTGCCGCAGCTGTAACCACGGCTGGATGGAGCGGCTCGAAGCGCAAGCAAGGCCCATCCTGACGCCGATGCTTCTAGATCAGCCGCGGGTTCTGACAGCCATCGATCAACACATCGTGGCGACGTGGGCAACGAAAACGATGCTGACGATGCAGGGCGCGAACATCGGCGGCGAGCGAGTCGTGTCCTTTGGACGGTACCGCTGGTTCTACGACAAACAGACGCCGCTCAGCGGGTGTCAATGGCCATCGGTTTCTCCCCACTGGTGGCCATCAGATCTCCCCACCCGTGGCCATCGTTTCTCCCCAGCAGGGGGTTGGGTTGGTGTTCAGGCGAGGGGCTTGACCCCCTTGCCGGCGGTTGCTTGCGCAAGCCGGTAGCTCTCCTGGCCGTCGGTGATGATCACGTGCGCGTGATGCAGGAGCCGGTCGACGGTCGCGGTCGCCATGGTCTTTGGCATCAGTTCGTCGAACCCTGCGGGGTGAATGTTGGAGCTGATCGCGATCGAGCGTTTCTCGTAGGCGGCGTCGACGACGCGAAACAGCGCGTCGGCGGCGTCGGCGGAAACCGGCAACAGTCCGACATCGTCGATCAGGATGAGGTCTGAGCGGATCAGTTTGGTGATCGCTTTGTTGATGCTGTCGTCGGCGCGGTGGCGGCGAAACAGGGCGGCGAGGGAGTCGAGTGTGTGCCAGGAGACGGTGCGGCCTTTGTCGATCGCGAGATGCCCGAGCGCTTCGATGAAGTGCGATTTCCCGCTTCCGCTCGGACCGCAGACGACGAGGACTTCGGCACGGTTGACCCATTCGAGGGTCCGCAGCGCGTTCTGTGTCTGGGCAGGGATCACCGAGGCGGCCGTCTCCCAGGCGTCGAACGTCTTGCCGGCCGGCAGACCCGAGGCGCGTCGGCGCATCGAGATGGTGGCGTGGTCGCGGCCGGCGGCCTCCTCGGCCAAGAGGACGCGCAGGACCTCGGCGTGTTCCCAGCGTTGGCTGGTGGCGGTGGCGATCACCTCCGGCGCCGCTCGGCGAACGTATGGCATGCGCAGTCGGCGCAACAGGCGGTCGAGCTCATCGGGTAACGGCGGCGGCGTGGGCGGCTTGACGGTCATCGCGCCCCTCCGATCGGCCCGATCTGGTTCTCTGGCGGGCAGGGGATCGGTCGCGGCAACGTCTCGGACGGCCGCAGAACGCCTCTGGTCGCCTCGATCTTGGTGGCGAGGGTCAGATTCGGGAGATTCATGCTCCGAATCCCTCCCAGGAGCGGGTCGAGCGCTGCAGCGAGCGCTCTTCGGTCGCCCGCGTAGGAAGCACGATCACGGTTGCCGTCTGCTGGTGGGCGAGGATGCTGGCCAGGTCCCCGTCGGCGAACCGGCCGTAGCTGGCGCACCGCTCCAGCGCGTCGTTCACCGGCCCGGTGCCGTGCAGCTTGGCCAGGTCGACGGCCTCGGCCATCTTGCGACGGATCCGCTGCGTGCCCTCCGCGGCCGCGTGCTTGAGCCATCGCTCGGCACCCTCGCCGATCGCCAGGAACTCGCGCTCCTCGCTGTTGCGGGCCCGGGGCCGGCGCTCCAGCGCGCCCGCCGGCCGCGGCGGATAGTGCTCGTCGCAGATGCTCGGGCGCCCCGGGATGGTCAGCCGATGCCGGGCGACCTCCCTCGGTCCCTGCAGCGCATCGATGTGCACGACCACCAGCTGCTCACCCTCGGCGCGGACCCACACCCGCTCGCCGATCAGCGCGTGCGGGACGGAGTAGATCGCATCGCCGACCGACACGGTTGCTTGGCGGTCGACCTTGCGGGTCTGCCCGAAGCACAGCGTGTGCCCCAGCCGCGGCAGCCGGTGCAGATGCTCGTGCTCCTGGGAGAGCAGCTCCACCGGCGGCTGACGCGTCGCGCGGTGCGCCCGCGTGTTGACATCGGCCATGAATTGCTGGCAGGCGTCCTCGAGCGCCTGCCAGTCCGCGTATTGGTCGCGGAGGTTGTGCTCGGTCGGGACCAGATCGGCCTTCGCGATCTTCACGGTTGCCTCGCTGCCGCCCTTGCTCTGCGGGTCCGCCGGCTCACAGGTCGCGATCGTGAGCCCGTAATGGCGCGAAACCTCGACGATCGTCGCGTTGCGCACCGCGATCCCGCACACGTGCTCGACCGTCACCGTCTTCTCGTTGTCGGTCAACGCATACGTCGGAACACCATCGATCACCCGCAGCGTCCGATCCAGGCCAATCACCACCGACGGCAGCGTCTTGTCGCGCAACGGCACCACCACCCGAAACCGCGACCACGCCAGCCACGCACAGAACAACACCGTCCGCGACCCGGCGACCTCCGGCCCGTCACCGTAATCCCACTGCAGCCACAACCCCGGCTGCGGAATCCACGGCCTGGTTCTGCGCCCGTGCTTTTGCGCCAACGCCGCTTGGCCTCCGCAACCGCCCGCCGCGTCGTGCGATACGACCCCTGATAGCCCATCGCGACCAACACCCCATGCACCACATCAGCCCGCACCAACGCGCGGGAACGATCGACCAGCTCATCGATCTTCGCCGCGAACGGGTCAACCAGCGGCCGCTGCCGTGCCCGCTCGGGCAGCCCACCACCCGCCGCGTCGCGCGCCGCGACCAACCTCGCGACCGTCTTGTGATCACACCCCGCCAGCGCCGCCGCTCCCCGCAACGACCCCGTCGCGTCATACGCCTCCAAGATCTCCATCGCTTCCTCCGGTTGCTTCACAGCCGCCCTCCTCAGATCGCGCGTCATCGACAACGCGCGCCGGAGTACCGGCAGCTCAGGACAGAACCGTGGGGAGAAACCGTGGCCACCCATGAGGAGAAACGGTGGCCACCAGCGGGGAGATTCGACGGCCGCCTATGGGGAGGTTCTCATGGCCACCGTCAGCGGGTCTCACGCGTGGTTGTGCCGTTACTTCGACCGTACTCGTTGGCCGCTATCAGTTCATCAGTGGGGAATGAGCGTGCGCCCACAGTCCGAGAGTGCACCCGAAATCGGCAACGCGATGAACGGCTTCGGGGTGACCTTCGCAATCGGCCCCGTCGCGTTTTGGTTGTTCGGCGCAGACCTGCCTGGCAACCCACAAACGAGCGCGGGGTCGGATGACAGGCACCTCCTGATCTGGCCGGCGCTCGGGCCGGACGTGCGCTGGCCGCCTCGGGAGACAATTGAGCGTGAGGCTGAGCTTGAAGAGCTAGCGCGGCGCATGCCAACAGGCACCCTCGTGCACGGAATGCCTACGTTAACGCCGCTGGAGGGCTACACGAGCTAACCCAGGCAAGCGCTCAGCGCACGCCTTCCGCGGGTTGATCGAAAAGCGATAGGCCTTCGTAACACACACCCTCTCGTCGCACACGGTCGCGAGGGTTGAAAACCATTCCCGAGGCCTCTCTTGCTCCTAGCCGACGACGTCTCCCGGTCGCGGGCGACATCTACGCGTCCGGGTTGGGGCCATTTTGGAGGCCCCTAACCCCTATCCCGTGAATTTGTAGCGCGGAGTAAGGGCGGCCAGACGCACCCGGAAAAGTGGTCGGGGCGCCCCCTAGCCGCCGTCGGGGCCGGCTCCGCGCTTGTAATGGTTGGCGTTTGGGCGTTGGTGGTGGTGTTCTGCGAAGCCGGTCCGGATGTCGACGCCGCCGTGGCGGATCCGCTGGGCGCCCGAGTCATAGCCGTTGCTCAGCCGGATGCGATACGTGTCGTGGCCTTCTTTCCAGGCGGTCAGCTGGAGATCGATCCGGTACTGCACCGAGCCGGTACCGTTGATCGTGGCTGTGCCGAACACGCTCGCCCCGGTGGCGTCCGCGCTGCAGGTGAGCGCCTGGACGCTGGTTGAGACCAGCCTAAACGCGTCTGCGGGACCGTTGTCGCGGTAGAACTCCGCGCCCACCGGTGGGGTGGCCGCCACCAACCCTCGGAAGCTCGCTTTATCGCCGTTGGCGGCGGTGATCCGACCGTGCCCGTAGACCACGCAGCCCTTCGTGCTCGCCGGGAGCGCCACCAATACGATCGTCCCGCCGGCGCTGGCGCTATGCGTAGCGTCGCCGCTGTAGCTGGCGCTGATCCCCTGGCCACCACGCGCAAACGAGGTGAAGAACACCTCACAACTCGCCGACGCCCCGCTACCAGACAAGGTGCACGGACTGCCGAGGAAACTCCCCGTGCCGCTGCTGGTGAAGCTGACCGTCCCCGTCGGCGTGCTCTGCCCGCTGCTCACCGTGTCCGTGACCGTCGCCGTACAGAACGTCGCATCACTAGGAGCAAACACACTCGGCGAACAGCTCACGCTCGTCGACGTCGAGTGCACGCTAGGCGGCGGAGTGACAGCGATCCCGAATGGGAAGCTGCCCGTCGACACGGTTGCAGGTGTCTTCGGAGTCAGCACGCCCCCGGGGCCAACGTCATACTGGGACACGGTGCCACCTGACGGCGTGCCACTGAGGGTGTTAGTGACATACACGCTCTTGCCGGCAGGGCTCACGACTACGTTGTCCGGACATGGACCGGTTGCGACGGTCGCAGGAGTCTTGGGGGTGAGCACGCCGCCCGGCCCCACGTCGTACTGGGACACCGAGCCGAGGTCGGAGAAATCGGGGGTACAATGGTTGACGACGTACACGCTCTTGCCGTCGGGGCTCTCCGCGATTCCCTCCGGTTGCGCGCCGGCCGCGACGATAGGGGGAGTCTTGGGGGTGAGCGCACCGCCTGTCCCGACGTCGAACTGGAGCACCCCAGGACCCCCGTTGGGGTCGCCGAAGTCAGGAACGTACACGCTCTTACCGTCCGGGCTAACGGCGATGTCCTGCCTTCGGCGTTCAAGGTCGCCGACGTCGACTTCACATTCGAAGCCGGCTCCGTTACTGCAACGCAGCCCGCCAGCGCCACGCAAGACACCACCGCCAACACCACTCCGAACACGCGCCACATCGCGGCTCCTCTTACGGCCGGCACCGTCTCCGCTACTCCGATCCAAGCCACCGCGCAACGAGCGCCGGTCCTCTCCTGATGCGGCGCGCCGAGACACGCGTATTACCGTGTGCCTTTGCCCCCGTCGTGCTAAACAGACTCACGTGGGAACCATCCATGTCTCTGCTGAGGGGAAGGTCGACGCGCCGCCGGCGACGGTTTACGGCTATCTGGCCGACATGCGCGAGCACCACCCCCGCTTCTTGCCTCCGGCCTTCTCGGACTTCGAGGTCGAGTCCGGCGGCGTGGGCGCGGGCACGATCACGCGCTTCAAGGTGACCGCGGGTGGGCGTACGCGCGACTACCGAATGCAGGTCGCCGAGCCTGAACCCGGCCGCGTCCTCACCGAGTCCGACACCGGCTCGAGCCTCGTCACGACGTACACGGTGAATCCGGACGGTGAGGTCTCGCAGGTCACGATCGCGACGAGGTGGGAGGGGGCCGGAGGCGTCGGCGGCTTCTTCGAGCGCCTGTTCGCGCCGCGGGTCATTGCGCGGCATCTATGCGGACGAGCTGGAGCGGCTCAACGAGTACGCGCGCAAGCAGGCGGCAGCCGCCGGCGAGGCCTGAGTCGGCTGCGGTGTTCCCCGCGCGGGGTCGCCCCCCGCCGCGCGGCTACCGTGCTTGTGCCTGGGGGGTGACTTTCTGAAGCTGGCGCTCGGGCGTGATGCGGATCACGTTCCACGCCAGCCCCAGCCGCTCCAGGGTGGCGATGAACAGCCCCGAGGGATCGAGCTCCCACCACCGCAGACCGTGGTAGGCAGAGCGCGGGAAGGCATGATGGTTGTGATGCCAGGACTCGCCGAGCGAGGGCAGTGAGAGCCATGCGACGTTGGTCGAGCGATCCTCGATCTCGAAGCGCCGGCGCCCGAAGAAATGGCAGATCGAGTTCACCGACCACGTGACGTGGTGGACGAGGAAGATCCGCACGAGCCCGCCCCAGACGTAGCCGCGCAGCGCGCCGGCGAGCGTGAAGCCGTCCAGAACGAAGCCGGCGACCGTGGGAATCAGCAGCGAGAGCACTACGAGCAGCGGGAAGCGCCGTCCGATCCGGCGCATGCGCTGATCCTCGTAGAGCTCGGTCGCGTACTTCTTCCAGTCCGCCTGGCCCTGCGTCTCGAGCAGCCAGCCCGTATGTGCGTGCCAGAGACCGCGGAGCCCGCTGCCGTGACCAACGTGCGGGCTGTGCGGATCGCCGTCCTTGTCCGCATGGGCGTGATGCTTGCGGTGATCGGCGACCCAATCGAGGACTGAGCCCTGCACCGACAGCGACCCAAGGACCGCGAAGGTCCGCTCGACCCAGGGATAGGTCTGAAATGCCCGGTGGGTGAGAAGGCGGTGAAAACCGACCGTCACGCCGATCCCGCTGATCAGGTACATCACGGCAAGGATCGCCAGGTCCGCCGGACCGACAGCGCGGTTCCAGAGCAGGACGATCGCGGCGATCACGCCGACAAACGGCGCCACCACGCCAATCAGATTCATGTTGCGCTCTGCGCGGGTCACGGCCCCAAGCACCCTCCCACAATTTGTCAATCGTCACACCGACTATAGGCGCTCGAACCCCCCGTTTGTCGGGTCCGACGATCCTCGAGGGCGCTAAAGGTTGCCATCCCCGTCCGAGGGACCCCCGTTGTTGTCGCTGTCGCGGTCTCCGGCGTTTGGGCCCTGGGGAATAGCCGAGGCACTCGACTGCCTTGAGGTGGACGCGGGCGCCTGCGCCGACGAGTGGGTCGACGAGGCCGACCCGCCGCCGCCACCACCACCGCAACCCGCCACCGCCAGCGCGAGCACCACGAGCGCCAGGCCGGGTAGCTGCCATCTTCGGTTCGATTTGCTGCGCATGTCGTCGATTCCTCCATTGTCGATATCTGCCAGGAGCGACGCCTTATTCGGCGTCTGGCGACAAGGACGTCGAACCGGCGCAATCCTTTCCCGCGGGGCTTGGCGATGTGGGCGTGGGCGCGGCCTGCGCCTCAGGCGTCAGCGCAACATCTGGTTCGCAACCGACCGCCGCGCCCCTGTACCCTCAAGCGCAGCCCATGGCGTATGCGGAGCAGAGCACGAGGAGGGGGGCCCCGATCAATGAGCATGCCCCGGCCCTTGCGTACGAGTGGCGTCGGCTGACGCGAGCCGCGACCGCGGCCGCTCTGATCACGGCGCCGGCGTTCTTCCTGGTCCTGTTCGACACCAACCACCTGAGCCTCATAGCGGCGCTGATCGTGACCGTGCTCGCAGTGCTGATGTTCCGCGGCCTGGTGGAGGTCGTGGCCCGCAAGCTGATTCCTTCGCCGAGCCTGTACGGCGCCGACGCGAAGCTCAAGGAAGAGGACATCGTCGCGCGGCGGCGCTACTGGTACTGGCGCACGAAGTACCGGCGGCTGCCGATCTACATCCTCCTGCTCCTGCTGCTGCTGGGATTCTGTCAGCTGCTGTTCTCGTTCGCCGGGATCAGCGCCCCCTTCTTCCACCCGTTCGCCGGGCTGCGGCAGATCTTCCCTCCGGACACGCTGCCGCAGCTGGCGCTCATCTTCGTTCAGCTGCCGCTGCTGTTCTTCGTCAACTTCGCGATCTTCTTTGGCCCGTTCCTGTTCTTCGCCGTTCGCCAGATCCGCGGCTACGAGCCCGGCGACGCGAGCTGGGGCGTGAAGATCGACGACGTGCGGGGCCAGGCGGAGGCCAAGGAGGAGATCACCCGCGTGATCACGCTGTGGCAGTCGGGCGAGGAGTTCGAGCAGGCGGGCGGTAAGCGCGAGCGCGGCCTGCTGTTCCTGGGAGCGCCCGGAACCGGTAAGACGATGATCTCCAAGGCGATCGCGACGAACTTCAATTGCCCGTTCGTGACCATCCCGGGCTCCGGGTTCGCGGGGATGTTCATCGGCATGGACGCGATCACGGTCCAGTTCCTCGCCCACAAGGCCCGCAAGCTGGCGAAGAAGTGGGGCGGCCAGTGCATCGTGTTCATCGACGAGATCGACGCCGTCGGCACTCGCCGTCAGCAGCTCGGCACCTCAGCGGTCGGAGCCGACCCGGCATCGATCCACGACTTCTGCTTCTTCGGCCCCAATGGCGCGCTGACGCCGACCGGCGACCTCGTGATCGAGTCGCGGGCGTGGCGGGAGCGGCTCTTCGCACAACGGGCTGAGTCGGCGCAGACCGGCTACGCGACGTTCACCGAGCGCGCGACCGAGCGGATCCGGCGCTTCTACCCCGGCTTCGGGATGGGTGGCATGGGCGGGATGGCGCTGAACCAGTTGCTGGTCGTGATGGACGGGATCGACGAGCCGCCGATGGTGCGCAAGTTCATGACCAACCGCCTCAACACGTTCCTCGACGCGATGTTCGTGATCCCCAGCAAGGTCGGCCCGATCTCCCTCCGCCTGTCGCCGCCGCGCCCCCGCCAGGAGCAGATCTACTTCATCGGCGCCTGCAACGTGCCGATCACCGTGCTCGACCCGGCGCTCACCCGCCCGGGGCGGATGGGCCGCCACATCTGGTTCCGGACCCCCACCAAGGACGACCGGCTCGACATTCTGGACCTGTACATCAACAAGGTCGACCACGAGCCGGATCTCGACACCGACCGCAGGCGCGACGAGCTGGCCCGGATCACCAATGGCTACTCCCCCTCGATGATCGAGCAGTGCTGCTCGATGGCGTTGACCATCGCCCACTCCGAGGGGCGGCGGCGGTTCGGCTGGCAGGACATCGTGGAAGCGATGACGACCGTCGAGTCGGGCACGGCGCAGAACATCGAGTACATCCAGGAGGAGACCCGCGCGGTGGCGATCCACGAGGCGGGGCATGCGGCGGCCGGCCACGTGTACCTGGAGAAGGACGTCCTCTCGACGAGGCTGTCGATCCGCAAGCGAGGAGGGTCGCTCGGCCACTACCAGAGCATGGAGAAGGACGAGCGCTTCTCTCACTTCCGCAGCCACGTGATGGGTGAGCTGATCATGACCCTCGGAGCGATGGCGGCGGAGCAGGTGTTCTACGGGGAGAACTCACAGGGCGTCAGTGGCGACGTGTTCACCGCCACCGCCACGGCCGCCTCGATGGTCGGGATCTGGGCGATGGGCGCGGACCCCGTGACGATCGACAAGCTCGAGGTCGACGAGCAAGCTGAAGAGGTGCTGGGGCGTCTGGAGCGCATCGGCACGACGATCATGAACCGCGCCACTGGACAGGGCTCGTTCTTCACCGAGAACCCACTCGCTTCGGTGCTCGGAGACCGCGACAAGCGTCGAGCCGCGGCGCAGATCCTCGGCCAGGCCTATGTCAGCGCGTACGCGCTGATGGCGACCAACCGCGAGCCGCTCGAGCGGATTGCCGAGACGCTGATCGAGCACAAGGAGATGCACGGCGACGAGGTCGTCGATCTACTTAATCGCGTCGGCCTGAAACGGCCGGCAATCGATCTGATGGACGACAGCACTTGGCCGAAGGTGTGAACGACCGCAAGCAGATCGTCACCGCGGTCGACGATGCCGCCGAGACGCCGCTAAACGGGCCCGTCGGCGTTTCGCGACGCCGCTTTGCGGGGCGCGAGCCCTCGCCTCACTCGCGCAAGTTCCTCGTCGCGATGGTGGCGCTGTTCGCGCTCGCCGCGGCGGCCATCGCGGTGTCGGTTGCGGTACTGGTCAGCCCCCGCAGTTCTGGCTCGGGGCCCGCGTGGTCCGCGTGGTCCCCGCCCGACAGCGGCGTCGCCGGCGAGCGCGAGATCGCCAACGAGGTCTCGCCCTATTACCGCGCCAGTCCGTCCAGCCAGCTGGTTGTGGTGACCGCGCGCAACATCTCGGACACCGGCACGACGACGCAGCTCGCACTCCGCGATCCGACCAGCGGCACGTTGTCGGCGATCTCGGGCACCAGCGCCGTCTACACGATGTGTGGCCTGGGCCCGAGCTGCGCGATCTCCACCGGAACCCCGTCGCAGGCGCGGCTGTTGCTGCTCCGTCGCGAAGCGCTCGAGCTGGCGCTCTACACCTTCAAGTACATCAGCGGGGTTGACAACGTCGTAGCGATTCTGCCTCCCGGCCGCACCCAGGTGACGGGTCAGCTCACCAGCAAGCCGCCCGCTCCGGGGCAGGCCGCGAGCACCACGCCGATAGATCTCGCGGTCGTCTTCCAGCGCGCGGGCCTGCAACACTTCCTCACTGTGCCGCTGCGAAACACGCTCCCAGAGCAGCTACCGCCGACGGTCAGCCAGATGGCAAGCGCGCCCGAGGCCGAGCTCGTCAGCGTGATCACCGCCCAGGCCCTGTTCACGCAGCAGCTGATCCAGGCTCAGGACGGCAGCAACGTCCTGGTCCTGAGTCCACAACCCGCGCAGTAGCGCTCATCCGGAGCCGGGCTGCTCAGCCGCGCCGGCGCGCAGGCCCCGGCGGCCGGCGCTGATACCCGTCGCACTCGTCTACCGGCAGACGGGGGTAGCGCGGGAAACGCTCGGGTTCGCTGCGCGACCGCAGGCATAGCGAGAACTCCGAGCCGCGGGTATTGCGGATGATCTGCTGGCTGGCGCAGGAGTCGCACAAGCCCGCCGGCGGCCGGGTCATGCCGCCGCCGAGCCATCGGCTCGCGTCAGCTGCTCGACGGCCAGCACGAACGAGCTGTAGGGATGGCCGGTCACCTCACGCATGGCCGCCTCGCACGTCCGGTTGCTCGACACGCAGGCGTCGAACCGTTGGCCGAGAAGCTCCCGAGCCGTGTCACGCAGCGCCGAGGCGGGCAGCTCGGGATGGAGCCAGCCGCGGTCCCCGGCCATTCCGCAGCAGCCGGTCGCGGCCGGGACCACCACCTCTTCGGCGATCTGCGAGGCGATCGAGACGAGCTTGCCGGACAGCCCCAGGTGGCGCGAGGCGCAGGTGCCATGGACGACCACGCTGCCCAGCTTGCGGCGCAGCTCCAGACGGTCCAACAGATGGTCGTGAACCCACGCGATCGAGTCGAGCACCTGGACGCCCTCCGGCATCACCTCGGAGATCACCCCGTGGGTGCAGGAACTCGCGTCGAGCACCACGGGCAAGCGGCCCTCATCGCTCCAGCGCCGGAGCGCCTCGCGCATCCGTCCGGCGATCAGCTCGTGCCCTTGCACGTACCCCTTCGAGCTCCACGGCGTCCCGCAGCAGTGCCCGGACACGTCTCCGGGAATCCACAGCGGAAGCCCGGCGCGCGCGGACAGCGCGACCAGCGCCTCGGGCACCGTCGGGTGGGCCGCGGCGCCGCGATCGTTGCCGAAGATGCGGTTGATGCACGCGGGCATATAGACCGCGGCGGCCCCCTCGCGCACGGTGAACGGCAGCTGCGAGGGAGCGGCCGGCGGGATGCTCGGGCGCCATGCTCGCGCCGCCGATCCGCCCACGCGCAGCCCGGCCCGCGCCGCGCGTTCGACCGCGCCGTAGCGCGCGGCCACCGCCAGCGCGGCACGCTGCGCCCGCTCGCCATGCTCGACGTGCCGGAGACCCTTGATCAGCGTGCCGGTGTCGATCGCGACCGGGCAAGCATGCTTGCACGATCCGTCGACCGCGCAGGTCTCGATACCGTCGTACTCGTATTGCGAAAGCAGCGCCAGCTGGACGGGCGAGCCGGCGGCTTGGCGGCCCAGCTCGCGCCGCAGTGCGATCCGCTGGCGCGGCGTCGTCGTGACGTTTCGCGACGGGCACACGGGCTCGCAGAACCCGCACTCGATGCACTTGGTGACCGACTCTTCGATCTCCGGCATCGATTTCAGGTTGCGCAGGTGTACTCCCGGCTCTCGGTTGAGCACGATCCCCGGCCCGAGAATTCCGTCGGGGTCGGCGAGCTGCTTGATCCTCCACATCAGCTCGGTAGCCGTGGACCCCCATTCCTGTTGCACGAATGGCGCCATGTTGACTCCGGTTCCGTGCTCTGCCTTCAGCGAGCCCTCGTACTTTGAGACGATCAGCTCCACCAGGCCGTTCATGAACGCGTCGTAGCGCTCCATGTCGGCCCGCTCACCGAAGTTCGGCGTGAGCATGAAGTGCAGGTTGCCGGCCGAGGCATGGCCCGCCACCCCTTGCAGAAACCCGTGCTCACCGAGCAGCGCGCGCAGGTCCTCAGCCGCCTCGGCAATCCGCGCCGGCGGAACGCACACGTCCTCGATGATCAGCTGTTGACCGGGGGCGCGCATCGACGCCAGCAGCCCGTGCAGGCCTTCCCTGACGTGCCAAAGCATCTCGATCTCCCCGCGATCGCGCGAGAAGCGAGCGGGTTCGGTCAGCTTTCGCTCCGCGAGGATCTCGAGCGCGCCGGCCTCGAGCGCGTCGAGCGCGGCCTCATCGTCGGAGCGGAACTCGATCAGGAGCGCGGCCGACTCCAGCGGCAGGTCCTTCCAGCGCGCGGGAGTTCCCGGCATGTTGTACGCGGCGGCGATCAGCGTCGGCGCGACCATCAGCTCGGTCGCGGTCGACCCGGATGCGACCAGCGGGCCGACGGCTTGCGCAGCCGTGGCCAGGTCCGGGAACAGCGCCAGCGACATCGTCGGGTAACGGCCCACCGGCACCGTGTCGAACACGGCTTCCGCGACGAACGCGAGCGTTCCCTCCGAGCCGACGATCAGCCGCCGGAAGATCTCGACCGGTGAGTCGCCGTCCAGAAACGCGCACAGGCGATACCCCATCGTGTTCTTGATCTGGAATTTCCGTCTCACGAGCTCCACCAGCTCCCGGTCACCGCGCAGCTGGTCCCGGATCCGTTCCAGTCCCTCGGCCAGCTCGGGCGCACCCTCCCGGAACCGCTCCTCGGCATCTGGCGCCGCCGTGTCGATCACCAGTCCGTTCGCGAGCACGAACGTCATCGCGCTCACCGTGGAGTAGGAATCGGCGCTCACGCCACAGCGCATCCCGCCCGAGTTGTTCGCGATCACTCCGCCGACGCACGCGATGTCGGTGCTGGCCGGATCCGGTCCTAGTCTGCGTCCGTGGCGAGCCAGCAGACGGTTGACGTGGCCGAGCACCTTCCCCGGCTGGACACGGACCCTCGCCCCATCATCCTCGATCCGCACGCGTTGCCAGTGGCGCCGGACATCGACGAGAATCGAGTCCGTCTGCGACTGGCCGTTCAGAGACGTGCCGCCGGCGCGGAAAACCAGTGGCGTGCCTCGCCTGCCCGCAAATGCGACGAGCTTGCGCATGTCGTCGATGCCGCGGGGAGTGACCACGGCCTTCGGGATGAGCCGATAGGGGCTGGCGTCGGACGCATATCTGACAAGGTCGAGCGCTCGGCTCAGCACCTGCTCGGCGCCGAGCTCCGCGATCAGCTCGCCGCGCAGAGGCTCCGGGGTCCCGTCGGCGACCCAGTCGGGGGCGCGATCCGCGAGGGCAGGCACTACTCCAACCACATCCCGGAGGCGACCCGGACCTGGATCAGGCGAGGCCCGTCGTCGGCGGCGATGTCCTCGCGCAACGCCTCGGTCAGCTCCTCGCGGCCGCCGAGCTCACGGGCCGGCATGCCGTACGCGCTGGCGACCGCGGCGACGTCGAGGCCGGGCAGCTCCAGTCCGGGCGCGCCGTTCACCTGCTCGAGTGCCGCAAACCACTTGAGGATCATGTACTCCTCGTTGCGGAGCACGAGAAACGTGACCGGCAGCCGGTAGGCAACCGCGCTCCACAGCGCGGTGATCCCGTATTGAGCGGAGCCTTCGCCGAGGACGCACACCACCGGCCGCTCGCGCTCTGCGAACTGGACGCCGACGGCCGCGGAGATCCCGAAACCAAGGCCGCCGCTGGAGCTGAAGTAATAGCTGCCGGGCTCCGAGAGCCGCAGGCGGTTGCGCAGGGCGATCGTCGAGGACGGCGTCTCCACCACCGCGATTCCGTCCGGCGGCCACGCATCGGCCAGCGCCGCCATCGCCTGCGAGCCGCTGAGCGGATCGGCCTCGGGCGGCTCACCCGGTTGCGCTCTGCGATCCGGGCCTGGGCGATCGGAGTCGTCAACCAGCTCGACCAGCCGCTGCAGCCCCAGCGCCACGTCGCCGAGGATCGCGTCTCCCATCGGGGCGCGGGCAACCTCGGCCGGGTCGTTGGTCATCGCGATCAGCTGCGAACCCTCGGCAAGCAACGGCCCCGGGATGTAGGGGTAGTAGGGGAACACCGAGGAGCCGGCCACCAGCACCAGGTCGTAGTCCTTCAGCGCCTCGCTCACCGGTCCGATCGCGGGGGGAAGGATCCCCACGAAGTTCGGGTGGTTCTCCGGGAATCCGAGCCGTCCGCCCCCTGGCGCCGGTGTCGCCCAGACCGGTAGACGCTGCTTCTCGGCGAGCGCGATCGCGTGGTTCCAGCCACCACTGGCGTCGATCTCGGGACCGGCTACCAGCGCCGGATTGCGGGCCCCGTCCAACGCACTCGCGAGCTGCGCGAGGGCGGCGGGGTCGGGAACCGCGAGCGGGTTCACGACCCGTCTGATCGCGTTGGCCGTCCGATCGCCGTCGGCCTCGGCCTCCCAGTCGTCCATCGGGATCGAGACGAACGCGGGGCCGCGCGGAGGTAGCGTCGCGTGGTGAATCGCCCGCGCGATCGCAGCGGGAACGTCCTGCGGACGGGGCGGCTCGTGACTCCACTTCACGTACGGCCGCGGGCCGACCGTCGCATCGCGGTTGGTCAGGTTCGCCTCCATCGTGACGTGGGCCCTCACCTGCTGGCCGGCGGTGATCACGAGCGGAGCCTTGTTCGCCTGCGCATTGAAGATCCCGCCGACGGCGTTACCGACGCCCGGGGCGGTATGGAGGTTGACGTGGGTGGGTCGGCCGCTGGCTTGCGCGAAACCGTCCGCCATTCCCACCACGACCAGCTCCTGCAGCCCCAACAGATACGAGAAGTCCTCCGGATAGTCAGCCAGCATCGGCAGCTCGGTCGAGCCTGGGTTGCCGAACGTCACGGTCATTCCGTGGGCACGAAACAGCTCGAACGTCGCTTCACGCACCGTCGCCATCAGGCCGGCTTCTCCTCGTCGTCTCGCTGCCGGTGGTGCCATGGGACCCTACAGCCTGGAGGCAGCTTCTACGTCTCTCGGTGCGGGGTTTGCTCGTGGTGGTCCGTGCCAGACTGCTGATGTGAGTTGCGTTCTGCACTTGCGGCGTGGCCGGAGTGCCCGCGGCCCGATCAGCCGCGCCGCGCTCGTGATCGTCGCGCTCGGTATCGCCGGTTGCGGCTCGTCGAGCGCTGTCAGCAGCACGCCCACCAGCCCGGTCAGAACTACCTCGACCACCGCAACGCCCCGAGCCCGCCCGCAGGCGATCGAACCGACCGCCGGCGTCCAGGCGCCCGGACAGGCGGCGCTCGCGCCTAGCGACCCCGTCGGTGACGTGAACGCCCACGCACCTCCGCTGTCCGAGGTCAGACAGGAGTTGCGGCTGGAGCTGATCGCGGCGCCGGTGACCAACGCGGCCTACGTCGACCCGCTGCAGTACGTCACGGTCTGGGAACGGACCGACCAGGGCGTGGACGCGCAGCTGCCGGTGGGGGCCCCGATTCTCGCACCGGGCACGATCAAGATTCTCGCCATCGAACCAGGCTGGTACGCGGGTCAGCCGCTGGTGTACTGGGAGCTGCTGGATGGACCGGATGCCGGGAAGGTGCAGTATGTCGCCGAGCAGATCACCGATATCGCGCCGCCCGGCACGATCCTGCAGCAGGGACAGGCGATCGCTCGTTTCGCCCGTTCCGGGACCGGGATCGAGTTCGGCTGGTCGACCCCGAACGGGGTGACGCTCGCGGTCGCCACGACCGGCTACGAGGAGGGCGAGATCACCCCGGCGGGCCGGGCGATGCGTGCGTGGCTCAACAGCCTCGGCGCGAACGCGGGGCCCGACACCTGATCGATCAGCTTGACGGCCACCCAGATTCCGCCAGGAACACCGGGCGGCGAGCGTGGACCGATCGTCGGCTGTCTCACTCAGGGGCGAAGAACTCGGCGAGCAGCTCGGTCACCCGTTCGGGCTCGTCGTGCTGCACCCAGTGCGACGCTTCAGGCAGACGGACGACGCGCTCCAGGTTCGGGACATCGGCGCGGTCGGGTTCGGCGAGTTCGCCGCCGAGGTAACGGTCGCGCTCACCCCAGATCACGAGCGTCGGCGCAGTCACGGTGCGAATCCTGGCCTGTGCGCGCGTCGGGGACTGGCGGAAGACCGCCCGGTAGTAGTTGATGCTCGCAGTCGCTGCGCCCGGCTGTGACCACGCCGCGACGTAGCGATCAATGTCCTCCGGCGTGAACGCTCCCGGCCGGGCGTCGTTCCTGAAGCCGTCGCGGAAAGCCCTCCACCGTCCGGCGCGCAGCAAATTCTCCGGCAGCCACGGCAGCTGAAAGAAGAAGATGTACCAGGACTTCAGGAGCTGGGGCGGCCGTCGCAGACCCTGCAGGAACCGCCGCGGGTGGGGCACATTGAGGATCGCCAGCCGCGTCACGACTTCGGGGTGGTTCATCGCCGTCGCCCACGCCACCGCCGCGCCCCAATCATGACCCACCAAAAAGGCGGACTCCGCTCCGCGCTCGCGGATCAGGTCGCGGACGTCAGCGGCCAGACGATCGATGTCATAGGCGCGCACGCCCGATGGTCGCGATGACAGGTTGTAGCCGCGCATGTCCGGCGCGACGACGCGAAAACCGGCTTGCGCGAGCGCCGGAATCTGAAATCGCCAGCTGAACCAGAACTCGGGAAAGCCGTGGAGCAGCACAACCAGGGGCCCGTCACCAGCCTCGACGTAGTGCAGCCGCACCTCGCCGAGATCCGCGTACCCGTCGCGCAGGCCGGACATGTCGAGCGTCGCCATCGATCACAAGCATTGCCCGCCGGCGACGCCAAGTCAATCATGCCCATAGGATCGCCCCGACCGGACGGAGACCGATTGGAGGAGCGATGGCGGAGCGCTGGTTCTCGCAGGACGAGCTCGAGCAGATGTCGCGCCCGACAATGGATCGTGCGATCGAGGCGCTCGATCGTGGCGATGTGGACGCAGCGCGGGCGCTCTGTGAGGAGATGAAGCACGAGTGGCGCTACCTGCACGACTTGATGGCCGAAGGGATCGGCGGGCTGATCTCGTTCGTCCAAGACCGACTCGGTGACGAGGGAGTGGCGGATGCGTGGGCGTTCGGTCAGGGTCGCGGCTGGCGGCGCGACGTGCAGGCGATCGCCGAGCGAGATCGCAAGCAAATCGTGTACGCGCTGGCGGCGACGTGGCGGGCGCACTCGTGCAGCGGCACCGGCCCTCATCCCGGTGCGTTCACGATCACCGAGGACGAGGAGAAGTTCACTTTTGAGATGAACCCCTGCGGGTCTGGTCAGCGGCTCGTGCGGATGGGACGCTACGAGGGTCCAGATGCGCTCGGGGTGACGCACTCGGCGCACGATTGGAGCTACGGGCGCGAGGGGTTTCCGCTGTATTGCACCCATTGCTCGTTCATGAACGAGTCGCTGCCGATCCGCTGGATCGGCTATCCGCTGTACCCGAGCGACCCCCCGGATGACTTCGGCCGCGATCCGTGCACGTGGTACTGGTACAAGGACCCGGCGGACATCCCCGACCGTCACTGGGAGCGTTACGGGCTAACCCGCGCGCGCGGTGGCGCCGATGCCCGTTAGCACGGTGCCGAGCCGGCGGCGAGTGATCGTCACCGGGGCCGCAGGCGGAATCGGCCGCGCGGTCGTCGACGCGCTAGCCCACAGCGATTGCGCCATCGCAGCATGCGACGCCCCGGGAGCACCGGTCGGGGATCTCGCCGGCGCCGCTACCACGGCGACCTTTGACGTCCGCGACCGCGCCGCTGTGCAGGCCGGTGTGAGCGACGCGATCTCGGCGCTCGGCGGCTGCGACGCCGTGGTGGCGAACGCCGGCGTAGTCGACACGATCCACCGTGCCGAGCGGTTCCCCGATGAGGAGTGGCGCAAGGACCTGGAAACGAACCTTCACGGCGCGTTCTATCTGGCGCAGGCCGCGTTCGAAGCGCTCGCGGCTTCGGGGGACGGCCGCGTGGTCCTGATCTCCTCGGTCGCGGCGGAGACAGCGATCCCGGGTCAGGTTGCGTATGGCGCGTCGAAGGCGGGCCTGGTTGGCATGGCCCGCACGCTCGCGGCCGAGTGGGCGTCTCGAGGGGTTCGGTGCAACGTCGTGATGCCCGGGTTCGTCGCCACCCCAAAGGTGCTCGCTATGCCAGAGCAGCTCAAGCGGTCCATCGCGGGACAGATCCCGCTTCAGCGCTTCGGCGAGACGGAGGAGCTCGCCGGCGCCATCAGCTTCTTGCTCTCGCCCGCGGCGGCGTACATCAACGGCGCCGTGCTACGCGTCGACGGCGGCTTTGGACTGTCGCTTCGGTAGATAGGAGGGCGCGCCCTGCGGGGGCGCGCCCGGTTGGGGTTCGCCCGGGCGGGCCAAACCGAGCAAAATCTTCGGCCACACCCCGGGGCGCGCGCAAGCGCGCCCTCTCCCCCACCCGATCGATAGAAGCTACGGGCGCCCCCGATTCACGGCAACAGCACGATTTTGCCGTGCGTGTGGCGCTCGCCCAGCTCGCGGTAGGCATCGCGAACCTGAGCCAGCGGGTAGGTGCGCGCGATCGGTATCTCGAGGCTTCCGTCGGCGACCAGTCCCGCGAGCTCCGCGAGGCGCGCCGCGCTGGCGATCGCATGCGTCCCCTGCCCGTGCACGCCGAGGCGCTCCACCGCCTCATAGTCGATGATCGTGTTGATCCGCTGCGGAGCGACGCCCAGTTCGATCGCCAGGTCGACGTAGCCGCCCCCGAAGGTGTCGATGAACGCGTCGACCGTCCCGCCGGCCGCCTCGCGGATCCGGTCAGCTTGCCCATCGCCGTATCTCACCGGCACGATGTCGTGCCGGCGCAGCCAGTCGTGGTTGTGCTCGCCGGCCAGCCCGATCACCGTCGCTCCGGTGCGACGAGCGAGCTGGACCGCGACCGACCCGACCCCGCCCGCCGCGGCCGAGACCACGACTGTCTCGCCGGCCTGCGGAGCCACGGCGTCGACCGACGCGTACCCCGCCATTCCCACGACGAACAGCGACCCTGCCACCTCCCACGGGACCGCCGGCGGCTTCGCCGTGAGCTGATCGGCCGGAACCGCGACAAGTTCGGCGTGGCTGGCGCGCTCCTCGCTCCAGCCGAGCACCTCGTCTCCGACGGCAAACGCGCTCACACCGTCGCCGACCGCCTGCACCACGCCGGCCAGGTCTGACCCCTCGCCCGACGGGAACGTGGCCGGCCAGCGCTGCTGAAGACGGCCCTCGCGGATTGAGATCTCGCCCGGATTGAGTCCCGCGGCCTTGACCGCCACGAGCACCCGTCCCGGGCGTGGCGACGGGGTCCTCCACCTCGCGGAGCACCAGTACATCGACTCCGCCGTACTCGTCGAAACGCACTGCCTTCATCTCAGCTCCTCGTTCATGGCCAGCCCGGCACGATAGTCGCCTCTGCGCCTTGGCAACGAGCGCTCCGACGGAGGGCGCACGGCGATCCGACAGTCACTATACTTTATGAAGTATGCTGACATTCCGGCGCCTACTCGGTTTCCTGCGTCCCTATCGGAGGAGCGTCGCGTGGTCGTTCGCGCTCGCGTTCGGCGCGATCGGGATGACCGTGCTGATCCCCTACCTGACGGGGGTGGCGATCGACTCGATCCGCTCCCACCACCGCCATGAACTGGTGGTGTGGGCGATCGCGATCGCGGCGGCCGGTCTCGGGCGACTGGTGCTGAGCGTGTTGCGCCGGCTGGTCGCCGGACGGGTGTCACTGGGGGTCGAGCTCGATCTGCGCAACCGCCTCTACGGCCATCTGCAACGACTCGAGCTCTCGTTCTTCGACCGCCAGCAGACCGGTCAGCTGATGTCGCGCGCCACGGTCGACCTGCAGGCGGTCCGCTTCTTCCTCGGCTACGGGCTGATCTTCATCGGCCAGTCGGCGCTCTCGATCCTGCTCGCGGCCGTGGCGATGTTCCTGCTGCAGCCGTTGCTGGCCGCGCTGGCGCTGGCGCCGGTGCCGTTCGTGGTGTTGATCGCGCAGCGCTACGGCCGCCGTTCACGCCCGGCCATCCAGGAGGCGCAGCAGCGGATCGCCGAGCTGACCGCCGAGGCCGAGGAGAACGTCTCGGGCGTTCGAGTGGTCAAGGCGTTCGCGCAGGAGGAGCGCCAGCTGGGCCGCTTCCGCCACTCCGTCCAGCGGGTGTTCGACCAGCAGATGATCGCCACCCGGATCCAGGCCTTCTACGGCCCCATGATCAGCTTCCTCCCGAACCTCGGGCTGGCGATCATCCTGCTCGTCGGCGGCCGTCAGGTGATCGACGGGACGCTCAGCCTCGGCCAGTTCACCGCCTTCTACGCCTACCTGCTGTTGCTGATCTCGCCGATGCGCACGCTCGGCTACATGCTGAGCGCGGCACAGCGGGCGACCGCATCGGGCGCGCGGATCTTCGAGATCCTCGATCGCGAACCGCGGATGACGGTGCCCGAGAATGCCCCGGCGCTTCCCGCCGGTCCCGGACAGGTGACGCTCGAGCATGCCGGCCTGACCTTCGACGCTGCCAACCGCCCGGCTCTGCACGGAATCGACCTCGAGGTACCGGGAGGCAGCACGGTCGCGCTCGTGGGGGCGATGGGGTCGGGCAAGACGGCGCTCGTTTCGCTGCTGCCGCGGCTCTATGACGTCACCGAGGGGTCGGTGCTGATCGACGGCGCGGATGTGCGCTCGGTTGACTTGGTCAGCCTCCGCCACGAGATCGCGATCGTCAACGACGATCCGTTCCTGTTCTCGGCCACGGTTCACGACAACATCGCCTACGGCCGCCCGGACGCCACGCGGGAGGAGGTGGAGCGCGCCGCCCGCGCCGCGCAAGCAGACACATTCATCCAACAGCTGCCGCACGGCTACGAGACGCTGGTCGGCGAGCGCGGCTTCACGCTCTCGGGTGGCCAGCGCCAGCGGGTCTCGATCGCGCGCGCGATTCTCGCGCAGCCGCGGATCCTGATTCTCGATGACGCCACCTCGTCAGTGGATGCTTCCACCGAGCAGGAGATCAAGCTCGCGCTGGGCGAGGTGATGGAGGGCCGGACGACGTTCGTGATCGCCCACCGGCTCTCGACGATCGCGCTCGCGAACGACATCGTGGTGCTCGAAGACGGCCAGATCGTCGACCGTGGCAATCACGAGGAGCTGCTCGAGCGCTCCGATCTGTATCGCGAGATCGTCGAGAAGGGAATGCCCGATCAGGTGTTCATGACGCGCAAGCCGCTCGAAGCGGAGGTGGCGGGACTGTGAAGCGCCAAGGCCGCTTGAACGAGCTCCAGCGCCGTCTGCGCGCGACCGGCGGGCGTGGCCGCAAGCTCCGCGCCCTGGCCCAGCTGCTCGCGCCCTACCGCTGGCGGGTAATCGCGATGTTCGTCTCGCTGGTCGTCGCGACCGCCGCCGCGCTGGCGCCGGCGCCGCTGGCGAAGCTGGCGATCGACACCGGCATCAAAGACCACGACGTCGCTGCGCTGAACCGCGTAGTGGTGGCGTTCCTGCTCTCCGCGCTCGTGTACGCCGCCGCCTCCTACTTGCAGACCTATCTGGTCGGGTGGGTTGGCCAGCGGGCCCTCCAGGATCTGCGGCTGCAGCTGTTCTCACATCTGCAGCGCCTGTCGATCGGTTTCTATTCGCGCAACCGGGCGGGCGTGATCATCTCCCGCCTGACCAATGACGTCGAGGCGCTCGACCAGCTCGTCGAGGACGGAATGGCCACGCTGTTCCAGTCGGGTCTGATGCTGATCGGCGTGGTCGTGATCCTGATGGTGCTGGATTTCCACCTGGCGCTGCTGACGTTCTTGGCGCTGCCGCTGCTGGCCGCGGGGGCGCTCGCGTTCAGGATCGCCTCGGCTGACGCCTACCGGCTGACCCGCGAGAAGATCGCCGCGATCACCGGCTACCTGCAGGAAACACTGTCGGGGATCCGGGTCGTCCGCGCCTTCGGTCAGGAGCCGCGGCACATCGCTCGCTTCGCCGAACTCAATGACGAGAACCGGGAGGCGAACCAGACGACCGTGAACCTCAACGCCGCCTACTTCCCGGGGGTCGAGCTGCTCTCGGCACTGGTGACGGTCGAGATCCTCGTGATCGGCGGCATCGAGGCGCTGAACGGCCACACCTCGACCGGGGTCGTGTTCGCGTTCATCGCCGCGCTCAACAACTTCTTTGACCCGATCCAGCAGCTCTCGCAGCTGTACACGACCTATCAGTCCGGGATGGCCGCGCTCGACAAGATCCTCGAGCTGCTGGCCCAGGAGCCCGATGTCGTGGACGCGCCGGACGCCGTTGAGCTGCCGCGGATCCGGGGCGAGCTGCGCTTCGACGAGGTCTCGTTCCGGTACGCAACCGACGAGGATTCGGCGTGGGCGCTGCGCGATCTGAACCTCGTGATCGCGCCCGGACAGACGGTCGCGCTGGTGGGCGCCACGGGCGCCGGGAAGTCGACGTTCGCGAAGCTGGCTTCGCGGTTCTACGATCCGACCGAGGGTCGGGTCCTCGTCGACGGCCACGACCTAAGGTCCGTGACCGCGGAGTCGCTGCGCTCGCAGATGGGAATCGTCCCGCAGGAGGGCTTCCTGTTCAGCGGCACGGTGCGTGAGAACCTCGCGTTCGGCCGCGGCGACGCCACCGACGCCGAGATCCGCACGGCCGCAAGGGCGGTCGGCGCCGAGGACTTCATCGAGGCGCTGGAGCATGGGTACGACACCCAGGTCGGCGAGCGCGGGGTGCAGCTCTCGGCGGGTCAGCGCCAGCTGCTGGCGTTCGCGCGGGCGCTGGTCGCCGATCCGCGGATCCTCGTGCTTGACGAGGCGACCTCCAACGTCGACGTTCACACCGAGAGCTTGATCGAGCAGGGCCTGCGGCGGCTCGTCGCCGGCCGGACCGCGATCGTGATCGCTCACCGGCTCTCGACGATCAGGCACGCCGGGCGGATCGTGGTGATCGAGCACGGCCAGATCGTGGAGCAGGGCACGCACGAGGAGCTGCTCGACGCTGGCGGCTACTACTGGCAGCTCTATCGGGACTGGGCCGACCAGGCGGCGGCTTGATCTCCGTAACCGCCCTTTCGACCTCGCCGATCAAGGGGACCCGGCTCCATCGCGTCGAGGAGGTCGAGCTCGGACCCACGGGTGCGCGCGGCGACCGGCGCTTCTTCGTGATCGACGCGCGCGGCCGGATGATCAACGCCAAGCGGCTCGGCGCGCTCCAAGCCGTCGTCGCAGCCCTTCGTGATGGGCGCCTGAGCCTCACCTTCCCGGATGGCTCGGTGCTCGAGGCGGTGCCCGAGGGCGGCCGACACCTCACGGCCCGGTTCTACTCGCGCACGCTTGACGGCCGGATCGTCGAGGGGCCGTTCGCGGACGCGCTCTCGGAGCACCTCGGCGAACGCGTCGAGCTCGTGGAGCCGGCGATCGCGGCGGTCGACCGCGGCGAGGCCGGCGCCGCGTCGCTCATCTCGCGGGCGTCGCTCGCGGCGCTGGCCGACGCCGCCGGCGAGCCCGACGTCGACAGCCGGCGGTTTCGGATGCTGATCGAGGTCGACGGCATCGGCGCCCATGGGGAGGACCGCTGGGTCGGGCGCGAGCTGCGGATCGGGGAGGCCTCGATCCGTTTCAACGGGCACGTCGGCCGCTGCCTGATCACCAGTCGCGATCCCGAGACGGGCACGGTCGACCTACCGACGCTGGACGTCCTGAGCAGCTACCGGGGAGCGGTCGATACGACCGAGCCGCTGCCGTTCGGGATCTACGGCCAGGTCCTCGAGGGGGGCGTCGTGCGGGTCGGGGACCTCGTGAGCACCGTCGAATAGGCTTCCGGGGCGATGAGCTCCGAACGCGTTCAGATCGAGGTCGCCGATCACGTCGCGACCGTCACCCTGACCCGCCCGGAGAAGCACAACGCCCTTGACATCGCGATGTTCGAGGGGATCACCGGTGCCGCGTCGCGCTTGTCCGCGCAACCAGCCGTGCGTGCCGTGGTCCTGCACGGCGAGGGCCCGAGCTTCAGCTCCGGGCTCGATGTGATCGCTTTGATGGCCGCCGGCCAGGGCCTCGACGGTCTGGTCGACCCGCTCCGCGGCAAGGTGCCCAATTGGTTTCAGCGGGCAGCCTACGACTGGATCCGCCTCCCGGTTCCGGTGATCGCAGCGCTCCACGGCAACTGCTTCGGGGGCGGCCTCCAGATCGCGCTGGCGGCGGATATCAGAATCGCCACGCCGGACGCCCGGCTGTCGGTGATGGAGGTCAAATGGGGCCTGGTCCCGGACATGTCGATCACGCGGACCCTCCCGCGCCTGGTCGGCATCGACGTGGCCAAAGAGCTCACCTACACCGGACGGATGTTCAGCGGCGAGGAAGCACACCGGCTCGGCGTCGTCACGCAGATCTCCGACGATCCGCTGAGCTCGGCGCGTGCGCTCGCCGCGGACATCGCGACCAGATCTCCCCACGCGGTCCGCGGCGCGAAGCGGCTGTTCGACGAGGCGTGGACGCAGTCCGCCCAGGACAGCCTCGCGCTTGAGGCGGAGATCCAGATGACGCTGGTCGGATCCCCGAACCAGGTCGCTGCGGTGGCGGCCGGGATGGCGAAGCAGCCGGCGGAGTTCGCGGACCCGGGTTGAGGGGGGCGGCTGGCGCCGCCAGCGCAGCATGCCGAAGCGTCTGGCTCACGCGGCAAGCCGAGCCCCTTTATTTCTGCCACCCCACGAAGCGGTCTGGCTGTGACAGTTGGGGCACAGGAGCACGAGGTTCTCCAAGCGGTTGTCCAGGCCGTCACCGTTGACGTGGTGGAGCTCGAGTGAGATCGGTCGCGAGCGCCACTCCGCGAGGCCGCAGACCCCGCAGCTTGATTCCTTCAATCCGGCGGCGAGCAGCCGCGCCTTTAGGTGGTAGCGATTACAACGCCTTCCCGCAACCAGCACAACCTCGAGCGGCTCGGCCCGTGGCCGCGGCTTTATCGCTCCACGCTGGATCGCATCCACCCACGCGTTTCGGCTGAAGCCGAAGCGCTGCAGGCATTCCCGGAACGAGTGACCGCTCTCGTAGTACGCGCGGATCTCACTCCACTCGTAGCGCCGGGCGAAGTCCGGCCGCGCCGGGATTCCCAGCATCCGCATGTGCCAGCACACCGTCGGCTTTGAGACCGCGAGCGTTCTGGCAATCTCTGCTTGGGACTTGCCCTCGGCGCTGAGCTGAGCGACGGCTCGTCGAGTCGCACCCCTCGGCTTCCTCCCAGGTTCGGAGCGAGATGCGATGTCGCCGCGTTCGAGCGCTCGGTGCCACGCTCCATTCGAGAAGCCGAAGCGCGCTTGGCAGGCACGGACGGTATTGCCGGCTTCATAGAAGCCGCGGATCGCCCCCCAGTCGTACTTTTGGCGTCCATTTTGCACGAACACATGTTCGCATCTCGGTCGGACGGATCGACCTGATTCGGCTATTCTCGGACTCGACCGTGCGGGGTCGTCTAACGGCAAGACGCCAGCCTCTGGAGTTGGTTATCGGGGTTCGAATCCCTGCCCCGCAGTCCGAATCCTGCTTCTCGCGGTCAGGCGGATCGTGCCTTCGGCGGCACGATTATTCGCCCTCAGCAGGGCAGGCTGGGAGCGGCCCTTAGCTACTGTCCCCATGACTTGCGCATCCTCGGCCTCCCCATCGAGCCGCCGCCGACCGTGGTCAATCGGGTGCTCGCGGACCTCGGTGCGGTTGCCCGCCTCGCCCGCCTGGCGCCGGCGCAGTTCGAGCGCCTCGTGGAGCTCGGCGAGGAGATCGTGGCGATCGGTCGCAGTGTGCAGGAGATCGCGGAGCGCTTGGAAAGCCGGGCGGACGCGATGATGGCGCTGGGCGAGCGGCTCGACGCACGGGCCGCCGAGCTGGTCCTGATGGGATCGGACATGCGCGAGGTGGGGCACCGGGTCGACGTCCGTGGCGGAGAGATCGTGGACAGCGCCACACAGGTGGTCGAAACCGGAAGGGAGCTGATCACCATGCTGCCGGCATTTGAGCGGGCGCTGGAGATGGCGACTCCGCTCGAGGGGGCAATCGACCGATTCGGCCGCCTCGTCGATCGGCTGCCGGGCGGCGCGCCGCGACGGCGGCCCGAGACACGTGGCACTCCGACCGATCCGACCGCGGCCGAACTGGTGGAGGACGCCGCGGACGAGCTGCCCGAAAGCGACTTCTAGAGCGTCGCCAGGTCGGTCCCCGGATCGCCGAGCTGCTCGACGCGGCCGCCGAGATCGGCACCGGAGGAAATCAACCGAGACGCGTGGCCGAGGTCCTCGGAGCGCCCGACCGAGAGAGCGGCGGCGAGGCGGCGGTCCTTGACATACCAGACGCTGAACTCACCTCCGTCGATGGAGCCACGGAGGACTTCCTGGTCCCAGCCGAACGCGGGGCCGACGTACTCCAGCGATGCCCAGTCCGACAGATCGGAGAAGAAATAGGGCACGACGTCATACGGCTGGTCACCGCCGATCATGTTCAGCGCCGCCGTCTTGCCCTGGTTGAAGGCAACGTCCCAGTGCTCGATTCGGATCCGACGGCCGCCGTGCACGACGCTCTCGTACTCGGCGATGTCCCCGGCCACGTAGATCCCCTGGACCGAAGTCTGAAGACGGGAGTCGACCCGGATCCCGCCGCTGCTGCCGAGCTCGAGCCCCGCGTTCCGGGCCAAGGTCACATCGGGCTTGGCGCCGATTCCGACCACCACCACGTCGGCATCGAACTCGCGGCCACGCTTGGTGATCACGCTGGTGACCCGTCCGTCGGTGCCTTCGAAGCGGTCGAGCTCGTCGTCGCCGTGGATCGCGATCCCATGTTCCTGGAGCCGGTGCGCGAAGAACTGTCCGGCTCGCTCGCCGAACGCGAGGCTGAGCGGCACCGCCTCGATCATCACCATCGTGCACGAGCTCCCGAGCTCGGTCAGTGATGCCGCGACCTCGCTGGCGATGTAGGAGCCCCCGATCAGGACCACGCGCTTGCCCGACGCGTCGTCGCGAATCGAGTCGCTGTTCGCGAGCGTGCGCAGATAGTGGATTCCCTCCAGATCGCAGCCCGGCACATTGAGGCGCCGCACCCCCGAGCCGGTGGCGATCAGGGCCCGGTCGAAGATGATCTCGTCGTTCGTGGACAGTCTGGCGGTCCGCGATGCCGCATCGAGCTGCATCACCGAGGTGCGCGTCAGCGCCTCGACCCGCTGCTCTGCGTACCAATCTGGTGGCCTGAAAAGCGTCTCGTCGCGTGACTCCTTGCCTTGGAGGTAGTCCTTCGAACACGGCGGCCGGTTATAGGGAAGATCGGCCTCACGCCCGACCAGCACGATCGAACCGTCTACCCCCGACTCGCGCAGCCACCGCGCGCAGTTGCCAGCGGCCAGGCCCCCCCCGATCAAGAGGTAATCGACGCGGCGCTCAGCCATCCCCGCCGACCGCGGCACCCTCGGGCGAGAACTGCGGGGTGATTTGCGACTCCAGTCCCGGATCGAGGATCAGGAGCACCTGGTCGCCTGCCTCAATTACCGAATCGGACTTGGGCACAAATCCGGTACCACCGCGCAGCACCGAGATGACCAGCGACCCGTCGGGGAGAACCACATCCTGCACGCGCTGGCCGGCGGCGGGCGACCCGCCGCTGACCTCGAGCTCGATGATCTCGAGGTGCTCCTCCTCGAGCGCGAGCAACTGGATCAGTCCGTACTCGGGCACCTCGTGCTCGATCAGCCGGAGGATCAGGTCGGTGGCGGACACCGCCGGCTGAATTCCCAGAAGTTTGAAGTGCTGGAGATTGCGCGGGTTGTTGACCCGGGCGACGATCCGCTGGCAGCCGTACTTCTCCTTCGCAACCTGGCAGATCAGGATGTTGTCCTCGTCGTCTCCGGTGACCGCGATCACCAGGTCCGCCCGCTGGATCCCGGCACGCTCGAGCACCCAGAGCTCGGTCGCGTCGCCGTACTGGACCGCGTGCTCGAGTTCCTCCTCGACCACCCGGTAGCGGTTGTGGTCGGACTCGATCAGCGTGACCTCGCGATCCTTGGCGATCAGCTCCCGAGCGAGGTTCCAGCCGACCTTTCCCGCGCCGGCGATGATGACGTACATCGCTATCCGACCTCTTCGGCGAGCGCCAGCTCGGTGGCCTGATCGATCGCCTGCTGGGTCGGGGAGATCGTGAGCAATCCCTGTTCCGCGTACCACGCGGCACGCCCGGGGTCGGCGACGCGAACCACAACCCGCGGGACGTCGAACCGGCGCTGAGCGATCTGCGCGATCACCAGGTTCGTATTGTCCCCCCGGGTCGCCGCCAGGAAAACCTCGGCTTCCTCGATTCCGGCTTCGATCAGCCCGTCGATCTCGAGCGCGGTGCCGACCGTGAACCGCCCCCCGGAGTCCTCCCAGGTGGTCGACTGATCCTTGTCGAGACGCTCGTGGGAGAGCGGATCGCTATCGAGCACCGACACCTCGTGTCCCGCGTCGAGCGCTCGCTTGGCGACGGCCGATCCAACCCGGCCACAGCCCACGATCAGGATGAACATGTGGTGGACTCTAGACGGCTGCGTTTCCGGAAGCTACGTGATCAGCGGGATGATGAGCAGCGCCACGATGTTGGCGACCTTGATCATCGGGTTGATCGCCGGCCCGGCGGTGTCCTTGTAGGGATCGCCGACCGTGTCGCCGGTGACCGCGGCCGCGTGGGCCTCGGAGCCCTTGCCGCCGTAGGCGCCGTCCTCGATCAGCTTCTTCGCGTTGTCCCACGCGCCACCCCCCGAGGTCATCGAGATCGCCACGAACAGCCCCACGACGATCACTCCGATCAGCAGCCCGCCGAGCGCTTCCACGCTGATCACGCCGACGATGAACGGGATCACGATCGGGATCAGCGCGGGCAGGATCATTTCGCGCTGGGCCGCGCGGGTGACCAGAGCGACGGCCGCGCCGTACTCGGGTTGGTCGGTCCCGTCCATGATCCCCGGCTTCTCGCGGAACTGGCGGCGGACCTCCTCGACGACCGCGCCGCCGGCCCGGCCGACGGCCTCCATCGCCAGCGACACGAACAGGTACACCATCATTCCCCCGATCAGCAGCCCGATCAGGACCGCCGGATTGCCGATCGAGAAGTCATAGATCTTGCCCCTGGCGGCGAGCTCGCGCTCGAACGCGTTGAACAGCACCAGCGCGGCGAGCGCCGCCGAGCCGATCGCGTACCCCTTCGTCACTGCCTTGGTCGTGTTGCCGACCGCGTCGAGCGGGTCCGTGACGTCCCGGACCTCTTCCGGGAGGTCGGCCATCTCCGCGATCCCGCCAGCGTTGTCGGTGATCGGCCCGAACGCGTCCAGCGCCACGATCAGGCCGGTCAGCGACAGCTGCGCCATCACCGCCACGCCGATCCCGTAGATCCCCTGGCTGCCACCGCCGGCGAGCTTCCAGGCGCCGAGGATCCCGAGCGCGATCACGATCGCGGGCGGCGCGGTCGACTGAAAGCCCTGGGCGAGGCCCTGGATGATGTTCGTCGCGTGGCCGGTCTGGGACGCCCGCGCCGTGCTCTTCACCGGCGCGAAGCGGGTCGAGGTGAAGTAGTCGGTGATCACGAACAGACAGGCGGTGATGGCGATCCCGATCAGCGCACAGAGATAGAACTTCCACCAGTGCGGGGTCGCGGCGTGGGTCAGGCCGCTCCCCTTCAGGGTGATGCTATGCATCATCCAGTAGGTGATCGGTAGGAACGCGAGTGCCGCCAGCGCGCCGGAGACGATCAGCCCCTGGTACAGCGCCCGCTCGACGTTTCCGGCGCGCGAGCGGACCGCGAAGGTGCCGATGATCGACGCGATGATCGACACCGCGCCGAGCACCAGCGGGTATAGCGCCACCGCGGACTGCTGGTCGAACAACAGCACGCCGAGGAGCATCACCGCGACCGCGGTGACCGCGTAGGTCTCGAACAGGTCGGCCGCCATGCCGGCGCAGTCGCCGACGTTGTCGCCGACGTTGTCGGCGATCACGGCCGGGTTGCGGGGATCGTCCTCGGGGATCCCGGCTTCGATCTTGCCGACCAGGTCAGCGCCCACATCGGCGGCCTTCGTGAAGATGCCGCCGCCCAGCCGAGCAAACACCGAGATCAGCGAGCCCCCGAAGCCGAGCCCGATCAGCGCGTCGACGGCGTCGCGCTGGCTCTCCCCGGCGATCCACGTGAGCACGCCGTAGTAGCCGGCGACGCCGAGCAGCGCCAGTCCGACGACCAGCAGTCCCGTGACCGCGCCGCCGCGGAACGCCACCGCGAGCGCCGGCGAGATGCCGCCACGGGCGGACTCGGCGACGCGAGCGTTCGCGCGGACCGAAACGTTCATGCCGATGTAACCAGCGGAAGCGGAGAGCAGGCCGCCGAGTGCGAAACCGATCGCGACCCGAATGTTCTGGACCGGGATCAGCACGATGAACAGGATCACGCCAACGCCGGCGATCGTCGCGTACTGACGGTTGAGGTAAGCGCCGGCTCCTTCTTGCACGGCCGCCGAGATCGAGCGCATCCGCTCGTTGCCGGGCGACAGCGCCAACAGCGCGCGGGACGTGACGGCGCCGTAGACGAGGGCCGCGGTCGCGCACACGAGCGCAACCAGGACGCCGTGGTGCGTCAAAAAGCTAGTCAAGAAGGTCCTCCGGGGAGCTCTTAGTTCGGGAGAGGCGCGCGCTGATGCGCAGCCACACAACTACAAAAGGGCCACCCCTCTGTGCGAGCGGAGGCCCGGATTTAGCCCGCGAGAGTGTAGCGTGTGGCGCCGGCAGATGTTCGCCTGTCGCACTTACTGACCCGGGACCCACAGGCGACCGCTGCGCTGCGCGGGACCCGGTTCTCCCGGCTTCGGCGGCTCGGATGCGGGCCCGCCCGGCACCGGCTCCGCCTCGCCGGCTCCCGGCTCGGGCGCGCCGGCACCCGGCGAACTCCCAGCTTCCTGCCCGGACGGCGCCCCGGCCGAATCGGCGGGAACGGCCTGGCCGCCAATCCTGACAAACGCCAGCTGAAGCTGCGAGAGGGCGTCCCGCACCGCTCTGCCCTGCGTCGGAGCAGCCTGCTCGACCAGCGGCAGCAGCGCTCTGACGGCCTCGATCGCGACCCGGACCTGCGCCTGATCTCGTTCATCCTCGGTCCCCGGTGCCAGCCCAGTCCGGCGCATCCCGAGGTTGACCATCGTCACGACGTTCTCGAGTAGCACCTGCTCGATGCGGACCTGTTTGATCTCGGCCTCGTACGCCGCCCGCAGCTGCTCTTCGGTCGGCTGCCCGCTCGCCGAGCTGGTCGGATCTGTGCTCATCGGGTCACCTCCGCTGTGCTTCCGAGCACTCCAGCATACGTATCGCGCGTCTGGGCGACCACCGCGCCGTAGACCTCGGGCAGGCTCATTCCGGACTCCAGCATCCCGCGCTGGCGCTGGGCCCCGTTCAGCGGGGGCAGGGCGACATCGATCCCCAGCTCGGTCCGGGCGGGAGCGGACCACTCGAGCAGCCGCTCGAGCGCCTCCCCCGCCGGATAGGGCTCCCCTCGTTCCAGGTCGAGCAGATCGCCGTCGAGGCCGTAGCGCACCGCGCGCCACATGTTCTCTTCGATCAGCCGGCCGGGCAGGTTCTCGAACGGCACGCCAGCGTCCACGTCCCGGGCCGCCTGGGCGACGCAGGCCACAATCAACGCGGCTAGCCCTTCCGACTCGGCGGCGGTCGCCTGGGCGTCGCAGATTCGCACCTCCACGGTGCCGAACGTGACGTGCGGGCGGATCGACCACCAGACCTGCGTGTACTCGACGATCGACCGGGTCCGGACCAGGAATTCGACGTACTCGGCGAAGGCCTCCCAGCTCCCGAACGGATCCGGAACGCCGCAGCGCGGGAAGCTCTTGGTGAAGATCTGCGTGCGAGCGCTGTGTAGACCGGAGTCCTCCCCGTCCAGGCACGGGGAGTTGGCGGAGATCGCCAGCAGCAGCGGCAGTACCGGCCGCAGCCGGTCGCAGACGAGCACGGCGCGGTCACACCCGCGCACACCGACGTGCACGTGCAGGGAGAAGGTGTTGTTACGCCAGGCGACGTACTTCAGTCCGTCCTCGACCCGGCGATAGTGCTCGGTGTCGATGATCCGCTGCTCTCTGTAGTCCGACCAGGGATGAGTCCCGGTCGCACCCAGCGCGACGCCCTGCTCGGCTGCGAGGGCAAACAGCCGCCGCCGGAGGTCACGCTGCGCGCCCGTGGCTGCCGCCAAGCTGCGGCCACGCCCTGACCGGATCTCGATCTCCGAGGAGATCAGCTCACCGGCAATCGACTCCGCCAGCACCCCGTCGGCGCCCGCTGCGCGCTTCAGGTCCTCGAATCTGGGGACGAGACCGAGATCGCGCGGATCGAGCAGCGCGAACTCCTCCTCGAGCCCGACCGTGAAGTCGGTAGACGCTTCGAAGGCCGCGCGAGCGGTGTCCAGGTCGAGATTCACGTCCGGAAGGGCGCCGGTCAGGTGAGATAGAAGTACAGCGCGTAGAGCAGATCCACGGCAGGACTCGACGTGTGCACCGTGACCTCTGGAGGCACCTGAAGCAGCGCATCCGAATAGTTGAAGATGATCTTCACGCCGGCGTCGACCAGCTCATCGGCGACCGCCTGCGCCGCGGGTGAGGGAACCGCGAGTACGGCGACGACGATCTCCTCGTCCTCGACGACATTGCTCATCTCGGAGCTGTTGCGGACCGTGAGCGAGCCGATCTCGGTGCCCACCTTGCGCTCGTCCACGTCGAACACCGCGACCACCCGGAAACCGTGGTCGGCGAAGATGTCAGAGGTGGCGATCGCGGTGCCGAGATGACCTGCGCCGAACAGCGCGATGTTGTGCTGGCCCGAGGTGCGCAGGATCTTGCGGATCTGCGTCACCAGCGATTCGACGTTGTAGCCGACCCCGCGCTTTCCGAACTTTCCGAATCCGGAGAGATCCCGGCGGATCTGGGTCGAGTTCACGTGCGTGTAGTCCGCCAGCTCCTGGGAGGAGATCGTCTCCTTGCCCATCTTGCGGGCCTGGGTGAGGACCTGCAGGTACCGTGAGAGACGCGCCGCCACGCCGAGCGAGAGCTTCTCCCCCGGACGCTCGCCACTTATGACCTCACCCGGGATCTCGGTGCCTCGCCCGACCGTGTAACTCATCCCTGTCCCACTCTACTAGGGGCCACCTGACGGCTGAAGATCGGCCAGCCACTTCTCGAACTCATGCTCGTCTACGAACAACTCGAACGCCTCCCGACCGTCGATCGTGACGACCGGGATCCGCTCGAGGTAGATCCGCAACAGCGCCTCGTCGTCATCAATATCTCGCTCTTCGAACGCGAACGGCCGCTTCTCTCGCACTCGCAGCAGGACCTCCTTGGCCTCCTCGCACAAGCAGCAGCCCGCGCGGGCGAACATGACGACCGTCGGCGTCACGCCGCCAGCATCCGCTCGCCGGTGGCATAGACGTCGAGCTCCAGGTAGTCCGGGTACGGGATCGCTTCCACGTACCGGGCGGCGCTGGCGATCATCGCTGCGTTGTCCGTGCACAGCTCGCGCGGCGGAACATCCAGCTGCACGCCGAGCGCCGCGAGCCGCTCGCGCAGGAGGCCGTTGGCCGCCACGCCTCCGCCCACGGCCAGCCGTTCGAGCCCGGTCTCCGAGAGGGCACGCTGAACGCGCAGCAGCAGCGACTCGACAATTGCGCGTTGGTAGGAAGCGGCGAGGTCGGCCCGCCGCCGCTTCACCTCAGCCTCTCCCAGCTCACGGACGCGGTACAGCAACGCGGTCTTGAGCCCCGCGAAGGAGAAATCCAGTCCCGGCAGTTTTGCCGCGATCGGAAACGCAAACGCCATGGGATCCCCCGCCCGGGCGAGTCGCTCGAGTGCGGCGCCACCGGGATAGCCGAGGCCCAGCAGCCGGGCGCCCTTGTCGAATGCCTCACCGGCTGCGTCGTCGAGCGTCTGCCCAATCACCTCGAAGCGAGGGCCGCAGTCGGTCACGCGCGCGAGTAACGTGTGACCGCCGCTGGCGATCAGTCCCAGGAACGGCGGCTCAAACGGCTCGGGTCCAAGCATGCCGGCCGCGATGTGACCGTGGAGATGATCCACCGGTGCCAGCGGGAGCTGATGGGCAGCCGCCAGCGCCTTGGCCGTGCTGACGCCGACCAGCAGCGCGCCCACCAGCCCCGGGCCGCAGGTGACCGCGATCAGGTCCAGGGTCTCCAGCCAAGCTCCAGCCGTCCTCAATGCGTCATCGACGACGGGGCCGATCAACTCGAGGTGGTGACGGGAGGCGATCTCCGGCACGACTCCGCCGTAGCGGTCGTGGACCCCCTGGGAGGAGATCACGTTCGCTTTGATCTCCCCCGCCCCGGTGATGACGGCCGCGCAGGTGTCATCGCAGCTGGTCTCGAGCGCGAGGATCACCCTGGCGCGCCGGTGCTCGACGGCTCGTGCGCAGCTCGCCACATGATCATCGCGTCCTCGCCGGTGTCGTGGTAGTAGCGCGGCCGGGTCCCGGACGAACGAAAGCCGAACCGTTCGTAGAGCGCGATCGCAGGCGCATTCGAGGTGCGGACCTCGAGCGTGTACGCCTCGTCGGGCCCCGCACGTTCGAGCATCTTCTCGAGCAGTGCCCGAGCGTATCCGCGCCGCCTCCGCGAGGGATCGACTGCGATGTTCATCAGATGCCACACGTCGGCGTAGCGAGAGCAGATCAGGTACCCGACGAGGCGCTCGTCGCCGTCGCGGGGTCCCACCGCAGCGAGGCACACGCCGGACGGCTTGGACAGCTCGAGCACGAACATCGCCAGCGACCAGGGCGTCGGAAAAGCTCGGCGTTCGATCGCGATCACCTGTGGGAGATCGGAATAGCCGAGCCGTCGGATCGTGATGGGGTCTGCGTTCATCGGTTGCGTGCTGAACGGCTGATCTCGGCGTCGGGTCGGCGCAGATACTCGGGC
The DNA here is from genome assembly GCA_963767695.1 of uncultured Solirubrobacterales bacterium. Taxonomy (GTDB): domain Bacteria; phylum Actinomycetota; class Thermoleophilia; order Solirubrobacterales; family Solirubrobacteraceae; genus Palsa-465. The sequence goes on along the minus strand of CAVYFE010000003.1, from coordinate 112,345 downwards.
CGAATCGCGTCCGAGCCGCTGGCGCGCGCATCGCCGGCGAGCCGACAATGGTTGATTGCGGCGACTCTGTGAAGGTCCGAGTCGTCCTCCGGGATCGTCGCCCCCGAGCGCTCGAGAATTTCCCTGAATTTTACCGCCCCGTCCCCGACGGCCAGCGGCCCCGCGTCAAGGCCGGCGAGCTGCTCGGCGAGTGTCTGCGGCGCGACTGCTCGGGGCTCGAGGAGAGGCGTGGCATCTGATCGATCGAGGCGCTCGGCCAACCAGCTCGCGGCGAATGCCTCGCCGCGTCTGGCATCGATCACGGCAAGGACCGCTTCGATCTCGAGTGCCTGCGCCCGTGACCGTGACCCGAGTGCGAGCGACTGCAGGGTCGAGATCCCGACCAACGGAATCGCGCGCGCTTGGCCGAGTGCCCGCGCGGTGGCGATCGCGATCCGCAAGCCCGTGAACGTTCCGGGACCGACACCTACCGCGATCCGATCGATCTCCGTCCAGGCCGTCTCGCCGCGCTCGAGCAGCTCGGCGATCAGCGGCATCAGCCGCGTCGCATGCCGGGGCCGGGCGCCCGGAAGCGGGTCGTCACGCGCCTCGAGCGCAATCCCCGCATTCGCATCCCACAGGGCGACTGCGGTGGCCGAGGTGGCGGTGTCGAAGCCGAGAATCCTCATGCCAGCTCGATTCGCACCGCTCGGCGATCACCGCCCCTGTGGTCGAGATGCACCCGGGCGGCGATCCGTGCGAGCTCCGCGATCGCCTGCTCCTCACCTTGCGGCCACTCCACGAACGTGATCATGTCGGGACCGAGGTAGTCGGCCAGGAGGTCTGGGTCCTCTCCGGCCAAGTCCCGCACTCTGAACAGGTCGACGTGGGCGACCGGCACCGGGCCGGGGTAGCGCTGGCCGATCGTGAACGTGGGGCTGGTGACGGTGCCGAGCACGCCGAGGGAGCGGCAGGCCCCCCTCACGAATGTCGTCTTGCCGGTGCCGAGCTCACCCTCCACGAGCACGACGTCGCCGGGTCTCAGGCGCGCGGCGAGCACCGCTCCGAGCCCTTCGGTCTCGGCGGCGCTGCTCGTTTGCCTCATGTGCGCGACACTGTAGAGAGGCGTCGGTGCACGCGCCGGCGACGTGTGCCATTGCTACCGTCACTTCCGCTATGACCGCACCCCCGCAGGAATCGGCGCCGGGTCGCCTGGCGGCTCTGCGAGCGCGATACGCACCGGCAGTCAAAGAGTTCAAGCACTCGGACACCGCCAAGGCCGCCGGTCTGGCACTGGCGATGATCGCGAACAACGTCATCGCGCTTGCCTCGACGGTGGTCTTCGCTCGCCTGCTTTCCGATTACGGCTCGCTGGCAGCGCTGATCAGCTACTTCCTGATCCTGTCGGTCGTCGGCCAGGCGATGCAGGTCGCGACCGCCCGCGAGGGCGTGCTCGGCCACCTCGGGGTCGGTGACGGCCTGATCGCGACGCTGAAGCGCTGGACCAGGACGATGGTGTGGTTCACGCTCGCGGTGACAGTCGTCTCAATCCTGCTCCGAGATCCGATCGCGCAGGCCGTAGGGGTCAAGAACGACCAGTGGGCAGCCGCAATCGGCCTGCCGGCGGGCTGCCTGTGGCTGGAGCTCTCGATCCTCCGCGGGGCGCTGCAGGGCGTCGGCGACTACAGGAGCGTCGGGCTCAGCCTGATCGGCGAGCAGGGCGCCCGACTCGTCATCGGGGCGACGCTCGCCGCAGCGGGGTTGGGTGTCACGGGCGCCTACCTTGGCACGCCGTTCTCGTTCATTGCGATGGGCATCTACTGTGCCCTCCAGCTACGGCGTTATGCCGAGCAGGTGACTGAGTCCGCCCCTGCGACGAGAGGGGCGACGGAGGCCGCGCTGGAGCTCTGGGCACATGTGAAACGCGCCTGGGCACCGATCGCTGGGCTGATCGTGATCGCGGTCCTTCAGAACATCGACATCATCGCCGCTAAACATCGGTTCCGAAGCAAGGATCTCGCCAGCTCGTATGCGGCCACGGCCGTCGCCGCCAAAGTGCTGATCTGGGTCGCGATCGGGGCCGGCTTCTATCTCGTACCCGAGGTCTCGCGTCGCCGCGCGGCCGGGGAGGACACACGGCCGGTGCTGGCAACCGCGCTCGGGATCATCCTGATCTGTGCGGTACCGGTGCTGTTGATCTTCGGGTTCGCCGCCAAGCCGCTGTTGCGAGCCGCCTTCGGTCCGCACCGCCTCGAGGCGTCCGGTTCGCTGCTGGTGCTCGGCGCGGCGTTCGCCGTCCTCGCCGCCACCTACCTCGCAATTCAGTACATGCTCGCGCTCAAGCGGACCTGGTTCCTCATCGTGATCGCGGTGGTCGCCATCGCCGAGCCGGTCCTCCTGCTGCAGGCATCGCGCAAGCCTCAGGGCTTCGCCGCGGTTGTGCTGGGTGTCCAGGCGGCTGGGGCGCTGCTCGCGTTCGCGCTCGCGCTTCGCCGTGACAACGCGCCTCCCGCGACAGCGGTCAATCCGGAACCCGCCTGATGGCGCTCGGTCCGCTCCCGCCGTCCTGATCGACAGCGTCAGCGAGTAGCGATCAGAACAGCCCGAGCTGCGCCGCTGGATCAGCAGCGATCATCGCCGGCGGCTCCTCGGACTCCGCGGTCGGATCCTCGAGCTCCGGAACCGGCTCGAATACGACCGGCTGTTCGGGGGCACCGAGCGCCAGCAGACCGGGAATCCGGTGGAAGTCGCTGCGCAGCGTCTCCAACGTGGACGGTGTATAGAGAGCCGCGGCGGGGTGATAAAGCGGAAACAGCCGAACCGCCCGCGAACCGATCACTCGGATCTCCTCCTGTCCGTGGAGTCGCGAAATGCCGGTCGTATCGCCGCGCAACAGCTTCGTCGAGAAGTTGCCCAGCGTGCAGATGACGATTGGCTCGATCAGTTCGACCTGCCGTTGCAGGTAGTCCTGGCAGGCTCCGATTTCGTTGGGATGGGGATCCCGGTTATCGGGGGGACGGCACTTCAGCGTGTTCGCGATGAACACGTCCTTGCGCTCCAGACCGATTTCGGCCAGCAGCTTGTCCAGCAACTTTCCCGCCTGGCCAACGAACGGCAGTCCCATTCGGTCCTCATTGGCGCCGGGTGCCTCGCCGATGAACATCACGTCCGCGTCCGCGTTCCCGGCCCCGAACACGACCGTGGTACGAGTCTGGTGCAGCGGACAGCGGATGCAATCCCGCGCTTGCTCGTATACGGCCTTCAGCAGCTCGCGACGCTCGGAGCTTGTCACGATCGACGATGGTAGAACCGAGGGATGACGGGCTGATCGTCGTCAGGGGGCACGGGCTACGCCCCTCTCCGCAACCAGCGAGAAGAAAATTTCGGGCCGCGTTATCGAGCACTCTCGCCGATGGGGATCTCGCCAGCTTCCTCTGCCTGCCTCTTGGCCTTCGAGTGGCTGACCGCTCTCCGGGTCAGTCTGAGTGCGCGTTATTGCCAGGCGGTTCACAATCGCCCGCACTGTGCCGTGTGTGACATCTGCCGCAGCGGCTATTTCTCGCGTGGACATGCCGAGCCGCATCGCCCTGGCAATGGCACGATGATGCTCGGCGCGGGCATCGCGCGCCTGGCGCCCGCTACGCTCGACACGTTTTAGAGCGTCGCCGCCGAGCGCGCGCTTGACCTCCTCCTTCCCTCTGGACTCAGCTCGCGCGATCTCGCTCAACGAGTAGCCAGCGCCCATCGCCGCGGTAGCCGCAGTCAGCAGCGCCTGCGCCGCCCTATCCGCGGCACCGTGCTCCTCGTCGGCCTCCGCGCGGAGACGCTCTCCTGCTGCGTCTGCGACAGCCATCAACTCGGGCGGGGGAGCCCCCTCAACCATTTCTCCGGACGCGGACACCTTTGACACCTCCGTGATCGACAGGACGTCTTTGCGAGAATGTATCGCGCGCGTATCTACTTCACGCCGGACATCGCCAGCTACATCTCTCCACATCCCGTCGGCGCGCTTCTCTGATTGTTGGGCTGTTGGGACGTCTCTGGGGACTGCCTGACGCCTATCGACCACCAGGCGACGTTTCCGAGGTTGCACAGCAGGGATAATTCTGACGTTTTTGGCGAGCGCTGTCGAGCCATGTGCACAGGGGCCAATAGCTGGTGGAGGTCGCTGGCGGTCGCCGGCGACCGCGCTTCAGATCGATCGCGCACCACCTGGGCTTGCCGCTCGTGCAGCCGTGCCGACCATAGTGATTCGCCGAAGCCGAACGACGAACAGCTATCCATTCGAGGAATTATGCCAGGGCCTTACCGATCGAAGCGTAATGGAATCGCTCGCTACCGGGCAAGTTTGTGCGATATCCGAGTCGTTCAGCCTTTTCTTCACCAGCTGCTATCCCGATCAGCAAATACATGGTCGCTACTGCACCTGATGAGCCATCTGGCAACGCGTAGCCCATTAGCCGACCGATAGCGACTGATCGTCTACGGCGTCATCCTCGCCGCATGTTTGCTTCTGAAGCATCAATCGCTCGCGGGGGTTTCCAGTGTCCTGTCGTGACCGGAGTCGGGTCAGTGCTCCTACTCGATCGGGTAGGTGGAGACCCCAAGGACCGTGTTTTCGATTACTTTCGGGCGGCGCGGGTCGGTTCTTGGTTTGAAATCGACGCGGCGGGGGAAGTCGCGTTGTGCAAAGGACGGCAGTGTTTGTGAGGGCTTTGATTCACCCGGTTGGACGTCCCGCCTTTAAGGCGGCTCTGTCGTTGCGCCCGAGGGCAGGCCTCGTCTTCGCGGCGGTCTGCTTGATCGGGCTGTTTTCCGGTTGGTTCGCGGCACCGATGGCGCATGCGGCTGGCAGCGCGGTTTCGTCGGTCGCAGGGTCGGTGGCGCCAGCGGCCACCACAACCGCCAAGACCGCGGTCGCCACCGTCGCGCCAGCCGCGACAACCACCACCAAGACCGCGGTCGCCACCGTCGCGCCAGCCGCGACAACCACCACCAAGACCGCCGCCGCCACCGTCGCACCAGCCGCCACAACCACCACCAAGACCGCCGCCGCCACCGTCGCACCAGCCGCCACGACCACCACCAAGACCGCCGCCGCCACCGTCGCACCAGCCGCCACGACCACCACCAAGACCGCCGCCGCCACCGTCGCACCAGCCGCCACAACCACCACCAAGACCGCCGCCGCCACCGTCGCACCAGCCGCCACAACCACCACCAAGACCGCCACCTCGGCGGTCGCCCCGGTGGTCAAGACCGCCACCTCGGCGGTCGCGCCGGCAGCCACGACGACTGTCAAGACCGCCACCACGACGGCCGCGCCAGCCATCAAGACCGCCACCACGACGGCCGCGCCAGCGGTCAAAACCGCCACCTCGGCGATCGCGCCCGCGGCCACGACGACTGTCAAGACCGCCACCACGACGGTCTCGCCCGCGGTGAGGACCGCCAGCGCGACTGTCGCGCCAGCCATCAAGACCGCCACCTCGACGGCCGCGCCAGCGGTCAAAACCGCCACCTCGGCGATCGCGCCCGCGGCCACGACGGCTATCAAGGTCGCCACGACGACGGTCTCGCCCGCGGTGAAGACCGCCAGCACGACCGTCGCGCCAGCCATCAAGACCGCCACCGCGACGGCCGCGCCAGTGGTCAAAGCCGCGACGACCACCCTCGCGCCGGTCGTGAAGAGCGCCACGACCACCCTCGCGCCAGTGGTCAAAGACCGCCACGACCACCCTCGCGCCAGTGGTCAAAGACCGCCACCACCACCCTCGCGCCAGTCGTCAAAACCGCCACGACCACCCTCGCGCCCGTCGTCAAAGACCGCCACGAGCACCCTCGCGCCCGTCCTCAAAACCGCCACGACCACCCTCGCGCCCGTCGTCAAAACCGCCACGACCACCCTCGCGCCAGTCCTCAAAACCGCCACGACCACCCTCGCGCCGTCGTGAAGACCGCCACCGCGACGCTGATGCCAGCCATCAAACCGCCACGACCACCCTCGCGCCGGTCGTGAAGACCGCCACCGCGACGCTGATGCCAGCCATCACGACCGCCACGACCACCCTCGCGCCGGTCGTGAAGACCGCCACCGCGACGCTGATGCCAGCCATCAAGACCGCCACGACGACCGTCGCGCCGGTGATCAAGATCGGCTCTGCGACACTCGCGCGCGTGATCGTGCCGGTGCTCGGGACGGGAACCGGGAGCCTCGCACCGGTGCTGGGACCGTCCTCCGGTTCGCCGGCCAGGGCGGGTGTGGTTTGGTCGCCTGGTTCGGTTGGTGCTCTCCAGACCGTGACGGGCGACGGTGCCGTGCCGGCGCTGCCCGCGATCTCGGTGGGCGGTGGCCCGGTCGCCCTTCGGCCTTCGGTGCGGTGGCGGATGATCGTTACCGCTATTCAGCGCTCGGCTTCGATGCCTCGGAACGCGCTGACGATGCGCTCGCTGGAGCCGTTCGGCACGGCGCAGCTGCTCGAGCCCGCGGCGCTGTGGAGCGCTCGGCGGGAACCTTTGGGCGCGCGATACGGTGACGCGCCGGCGGGCTCGTTCACGCCGCTGCCTCCCCCCACCGCTCCGCAGACGGCGTCTGGCGCGGGTTCGGCCGCCGGTGCGTCTGGTCTTTCGACTACGTTCTTCGGCGCCTTCACGGCGCCGCTTGTGTTTCTTCCGCCGCCGCTGTCCTGGCGGCTCTTGGCGGTGCGAGGGGCGCCCGTTCGCGCGCCGTTTGTGCTGCTGCTCGATCACCCCGGCTAGGCCCAGCCCGACTGTTCCTGGCTGTCCACGTCGCTGCTTGGCGGCGTGCACGTAAATGATCGAGTAGAGGAGCAAAGCCATGTCACGCTCTGTGAGGGCGTGGAAGGGCTGGGCACCGGTGAGCGCGATGCGCGCGGCCGGTCACACGACTCCGCTTGGCAGCCAGCGACGCGTCAGAGAGCACCGAACCGGCACGACCGGTCGCACTGCTAGCCGCTTCTTGTGGCTGCTGGCAGCGACCGTGCTGGCCTTGGCGCTCCCGCAGACCGCGCTGGCCCACCAGAGCCGTGGTCCCCACCCCCACCCCACAACCACCAACAACCGCAAACCACAACCACACCAGGCCACCGGAACGAGCGCGGGTTCCCGCGTCGCTGGCAGCGACCCGCGATCGTGCGGGCTCTCAGCGCACCAGCTGTTGGCCGCCGGCAGCGGCTACCTCGTCCCGGATGGTTCGTGCCTGGTCCGCGCGCTACAGCGGCGCCTCGCCCGCGCCGGCTACGGGCCGGGGCCGATCGACGGGCGCTACGGCCCGCTGACCGAGTCCGCCGTGCGCCGCTACCAACAGGCCTACGGGCTGTCCGCGGACGGCATCGCCGGCCCCGACACGCTGAGCTCGCTAACCGCCCCGACGCCTGCGCTGTACCCGGGCGCCGGATACGGCTCGACGGGCTCACGGCCGGTCCGCGCGCTGCAGCGCCGGCTCGCCCGCGCCGGGTACCCACCCGGACCGGTCGACGGCCGCTACGGAACACGAACCCAACAAGCGGTGCGCCGCTTCCAAGCGGCCCACCATCTGACCGACGATGGGATCGCGGGCCAGCAAACCATCACGGCGCTACCAAGCCGAAACACCACCCACCACCCCAACACACGCACAGCCGCGTCGGGCAAGCCGACCGCTGCGGCACACAAACCAGCACGGCCGACACCGGCCGCGCCCACATCGGCCGGCAGCGCCCGGCCGAGCACGGCGCCGAGCACCGGCCCAGGGAGCGCGTCGGGTCAGCCGAACCTGTCGCCGTGGATCACGATCGCGGTGGTGCTGCTGCTGTTGCCGGTGGCGATCTATCTGATCGTCCGCCCCCGGCGCCAACGTCAAGCCCATCGCCCGGGCGCCGCGCCCGCCAACCGCGGCGGGAACCACGGCGTCCCGGCGCCAGGTGCTGCACCCGCGGCGGCGAGCAGCCGCGAGGTGGCGCCGGAGCGCTCAGCCACCGCCGCGGCGGCGGGAGCGGTACCGGCCGGGGCGGGGACTCCAGAACCCCCACCCACACAAGAGCCATTACCAGCAGGCCAGCCCGCGCCGGTCGCCAAGGCCAGCAACGGAGCAGCCCATGGCGATCGGGGACCCCACCGACCTCGCGGTCGCGAGCGCCATCGCGAACGCGAGCAGCGCGACGGGCATGACCAGCACGGCGATCGCGGCGCGACGATCACCGAACAACCCGGAACCACCACCAGCACGGAGGGCAGTCATGAACACGACCGGCAAGGAGCGAACGCGGCGTTCAACCGTGGCGGGGTCTTGGCCGACGAAGGTGACTTCGCCGGTGCGGAGGAGGCCTACCGGCGCGCCGCTGACGACGGCAACGCTGACGCTGCCTCCAACCTCGGCGTGCTGCTCGAACAACGCGGTGATCTGGAAGGAGCAGAAGCCGCCTACCGCCACGCCGACGGGCAAGGACGGGCCGCCGGCGCGCTGAATCTCGGCGGACTGCTTGCTGACCGCGGCGATCTGGAAGAGGCAGAAGCCGCATACCAGCGCGCGGCCGAACGGGGCGACGCTACCGCCGGCTACAACCTGGGCGCACTCCTCACAAATCGCGGCGAGCTCCACCAAGCCCAAGCCGCCTACCACATGGCAGACCAACAAGGACACCCGCAGGCCGCCACCAACCTTGGCGAACTGCTCGAACAACAAGGAGACCTCACCGCAGCCACCCATGCCTACCAACGCGCCATCACCCGCGGCGACCCCGTCGCCGCGTTCAACCTCGGCGGACTACTAGCCGAACAAGGCGACCTCGACGGCGCCGAAGTCGCCTACCGGCAAGCCGAGCGGCACGGCCACGCCGACGCCGCCTCGAACCTCGGCGTTCTGCACGAACAACAAGGACAGCTGGAGCAAGCAGAAGCCGCCTACCGCCGCGCCGATCAATGCGGTCACGCAATCGCGGCGTTCAACCTCGCCAACCTCCTCGAAGAGCGAGGCGACGTTACCGGCGCCAGGGCGGCCTACCACCGCGCCCATGAACGCGGCCATCTGCAACTCCAAGAGCTGGCCGAAGAAGCCCTGCAAGAACTCCAGAACGGGCAACCCGACTGACCCCCACCCAGTCCACAAACCACCACACAGTCCCCTGACCGACCCCTGACCGACCCCTGACCGACACCCCGATCCAGGGCGCCGGCGCCGGCCCCACGAAGGCCGGCGCCGGCTCGGGTCGCTCCCATCGGAGAGGGCGTGATCGGAGAGGCGACGCCGCCGAGGCCGGCTCGGAGAGCCGAAGTCGGAGAGGCCACGCCGCCGAGGCCGCTCGGAAGGCGAAGTCGGAGAGGCCCCGTCTGAGACGCCAGGTCGGCGAGACGAGGCCAGGTCAGCGGACGCGTGGACGAGGTATATTCATGATGCATCCGTCACCATTCGTTTGGGACGGACCCAAAACTCTCAACGCCGACCGGTATCTCACATGCGGGAACTGGAACGGGATTTCTCCCCTGAGACGTGCCGACACGAGCGCGTCGCGATTGTCGGTCGCGGCCGGCTGGGCGGGGCCCTCGCGACCGGGCTCGAGGCCGCGGGCTACGAGGTGCTCGGGCCGCTCGGACGAGGCGCAGACGGGATCGCGGCGGATGCGGTACTCCTGTGCGTCCCCGACGATGAGATCGCCGGCGCCGCGTCGCTGATTGCGCCCGGGCCGCCGGTCGGGCACTGCTCGGGAGCCACCGGTCTGGCCGACCTCGCTCCCCACGATTCGTTCTCCCTGCACCCGCTGATGACCGTGACCGCGCGGGGTGCGGACTTCCGCGGGGCGGCCGCGGCGATCGCCGCCAGCAGCACACGAGCCCTCGACCTGGCCCGTGAGCTTGCGCTGGCGCTAGGGATGCGTCCGGTCGAGATTGCCGAGCCCGATCGTCCCGCCTACCACGCCGCGGCGTCGATCGCCTCGAACTTCCTGGTTACGCTCGAGGCAGCCGCCGAACGCCTCGCCGCAACCGCCGGCGTCGAGCGCGAGCTGCTGGCGCCGCTGGTCCGGGCGACGGTCGAGAACTGGGTCGAGCTGGGAGCCGAGCGGGCTCTGACCGGCCCTGTCGCGCGCCGTGACGAGGCAACGGTCGCGCGCCAGCGTGACGCAATCGCCGCGCGGGCGCCGGACCTGCTGGCGCTGTTCGACACGCTGGTGGACTACACCCGGCTGCTGGCTACAGGCGGCCCTCCGCCCTCAGCGCCGCACCGCCCCGTCAGCGAGCCGGCGCTCACATGAGAACGATCCGCTCAATCGCCGAGCTTCGCTCCGCGCTCGCGCAGCCGCGCCGTGCCGGCCGGAGGATCGGGCTGGTGCCCACGATGGGGGCGTTTCACGACGGGCATCTCTCGCTGATGCGCCGGGCGCGCGCGCAATGCGACGAGGTTGTCGTGTCGCTGTTCGTGAACCCTGCACAGTTCAACGATCCGTGCGATTTGAAGGCCTACCCCCGGGACGAGGCACGCGATGCAGCGTTGGCCGCCGAGGTGGGCGCCGACTACCTGTTCATCCCCGCCGCGGCAGAGGTCTACCCCCCGGGGTTCGCGACGACCGTCTCGGTCAGCGGCCTCACGGATCGGTTGGAGGGGGCGCATCGCGGGCGGGCCCACTTCGATGGCGTCACGACGGTCGTGAGCAAGCTGCTGAACATGGTCGCGCCCGACGTGGCGTACTTCGGCCAGAAGGACGTCCAGCAGCTGATCGTGATCAAGCGCATGGTGCGGGATCTCGACCTTCCGGTCCGGATCGAGGCGTGCCCGACGATCCGCGAACCGAACGGCCTTGCGATGTCCAGCCGCAACGTCCGCCTCTCTTCGGAGGAGCGGGACCGGGCAGCGGCGCTGCAGCGGGCTCTGAGCGCAGTGCAGGCAGCGGTGGCCGCCGGCGAGCGCGATCCCCTCGCCGCGATCGCCACAGGGCTCGCAGAACTGAGCGCTGCGCAGATCGAGCCCGAGTATCTGGAGCTCGTATCAGCCGACACCCTGGCCCCCGTGCAGCGCATCGACGGCGATGTCCTCGGCGTCGTGGCAGCCCGCGTGGGCGACACGCGGCTCATCGACAACCACGTGATCCAGCTCTCGACCGCGGGCGGCGCGATGGCCCCGCGACCGCGACCTCGGGAGGCGCCCACGACGGCAGACCCCGACATGCACCGCATGATTGCCGGCGATCCTGAACCTCGATCACGAGGTGGCGACCCCGTTCGGGGCGCCAACCGCGTAAGGAGATGATCTGAAGTGTCCGCAACCCCCCGCACTCCCGTCCCCCAGAACCTCGCCGAACCGCTGCCGATGACGCTGCCGCGGCTGGCCGAGAAGAAGCGCCTGGGTGAGCCGATCGTGATGGTTACCGCCTATGACTATCCATCCGCGCAGGTCGCACAGGAGGCCGGGGTCGACATCGTCCTCGTCGGCGACTCCGGCGCAATGACCGTGCTCGGTTATCCCTCCACCGTCCCTGTGTCGACCGACGAGATGCTGATGCTCGCCGCAGCGGTTCGGCGCGGACTGCGAACGCCACTGCTGGTCGGCGATCTGCCGTTCGGCTCCTATGAGGCCTCGGACGAGCAGGCGATCGCGACATCACAACGGTTCATCAAGGAGGCCGGCTGCGAGGCCGTCAAGCTGGAGCGCGGCGGCACGAGCGTCCAACGCGCCCGGGCGATCGTCGACTCGGGCATCCCGGTGATGGGCCACGTCGGGCTGACGCCGCAGACGGCGACGGCGCTCGGCGGCTACCGCGCTCAGGGTCGGACCGCAGAGCGGGCGATGGCGGTCGCGCGCGACGCGGTCGCGTTGCAGGAGGCCGGCTGTTTCTCGATCGTCTTCGAAGCGATTCCGGCCGCCGTCTCAGAAGTCGTACTGGAGCGGATCGAGGTGCCGGTGATCGGCATCGGCGCCGGCCCCGCGACCGATGGTCAGGTGCTTGTGTTCCACGACTTGCTGGGGATCTACGACGGTCACGTCCCCAGGTTCGCCAAGCGCTTTGGCGAGCTGAAGGCCGAGATGGTGGCGGGCGTTGCCCAATACGCCGCCGAGGTCCGCAGCGGGGCGTTCCCGGCTCCCGAGCACACATACTCGATCGATGACGAAGAGCTCGCCCGATTCCGCCAGGAAGTAGAAGCGACCACTTAGCGAAGAAACCACGCCCCGGAGGCGCCGATCCGTAGATCCGCGGCTAGGATCTCGGAGGATGGCGCGCATGGCCCAAGTGTTCAGTCCCCGCGACCGCGTCTACTTTGAGCTGTTCGAGGAGGCCGGCCAGAACATCCTGACCGCTGCCGACCTGCTCGACCAGATGCTGTCGAACTACCCCGACAGCAAGGACATGGCGCAGGAGATCCTCGACTGCGAGCACGAGGGCGATCGGATCACCCACGATCTCATCGATCGCCTCAACCATACGTTCGTGACCCCGATCGACCGCGAGGACATCCTCGCCCTGGCCTCCGCGCTGGACGACATCGTCGACTACACCGAAGAGGTCGCCGACTACCTCGGCCTGTACAGGATCGAGGCGCCGATGGACCAGTCGATCAGGCTCGCCCGGGTGCTGAGGTCCGCCGCCAAGCAGATCGCAGATGCGATCCCAAAGCTCCGCGACTTCCGCGATATCTCGCGTTACACGGTCGAGATCAACCGGCTCGAGAACGAGGGTGACCGGATCACGCGCGAGAGCATCGCCGCGCTGTTCGATGGCGGCATCGATCCGATGGTCGTGATCCGGTGGAAGGATCTCTACGAGCGGCTCGAGGCGGCGATCGATGCGACCGAGCGGGTCGCGAACATCATGGAAGGTATCGTCATCAAGAACTCGTAGGACGGGCTGAACGCTCTCGCCGGCGAGGGACCCCGCGAGAGCCTCAGTGTTCGATCCGCCTGAGTACCCGCGCCGGCGCCCCCATCGCGATCGAGTACGGCGGGATGTCCTGGGTGACGACGGAGTTCGCGCCGATCACGCAGCGCTCGCCGATCGTGACCCCGCTGGTCACGACCACGTGCGCCCCGCACCACACGTTGTCGCCGATTCGGGTCGGTCCCTTGGTGGTGAACCCCTGCCAGGTGATCGGCGCCACCGGATCGTCGAAACGGTGGCTCGCGTCGGTGATGAAGCAGCCGTTGGCGAACATGCAGAACGCCCCGATCTCGACCAGCTCCATCGACGCCACCATGACCTCGAGGTTCAGGAACGTGCCGCCGCCGATCCGCACGCGCGCTTGACCGGGCGCCGTGATCCACACCCCCGGCTCGAGAAGGACCTGCGGCCCGACCTCGAGCCGGCCCTCGCGCAGCGCCTCGAGTACGTTGCCGTGGACGGGCCAACGCACGAACGCATGGCGGCGCATGAACTCCCAGTGGATCCGAGCGCGGTTCCACGGCAGCGAGTTGACCTCGTACCAGGCCCATTTCTGCGCCCAGAGCTTAAGCGACTGTCCGAGCGGGCCTCGCAGCCCGGCGATGCCCCGCTCCATCGTCTCAGCGCACGGCCGCGGCAGCCTTCCGCCGCGGACGGGCGGACCGCGCCGAACCGTTCGCGCTGCCCGCCGGCGCCTTGGCTGTGCGCCCACGGCTCGGCAGGATCTCGGCGAGGAACCCCCCCGTATAGGACTCCTCGACCTTCGCCACCTCCTCGGGGGTGCCGGTCGCGATCACCCTGCCGCCCTCCTCGCCGCCCTCCGGCCCCAGGTCGATGATCCGGTCGGCAAGCTTGATCACGTCGAGGTTGTGCTCGATCACCACGACCGAGTTGCCGGCGTCGACCAGCCGGGCGAGCACCTCGAGCAGGCGCTGGATGTCGGCGAAGTGAAGGCCGGTGGTTGGCTCGTCGAGGATGTAGATCGTCCGCCCGGTCGCAACTTTGCAGAGCTCGGCCGCCAGCTTCACGCGCTGTGCTTCCCCCCCTGACAAGGTCGTGGCCGGCTGGCCCAGGCGCATGTAGCCGAGGCCCACGTCGTTCAGCGTCTGGACCCGGCGCCGGATCTTGGGAATGTGGGCAAAGAACTCCAGCGCCTCCTCGATCGGCATCTCCAGCACATCGGCGATCGTCTTGCCCTTGAAGCGCACCTCGAGCGTCTCGCGGTTGTAGCGCTTGCCGTGGCACTGCTCGCACGGGACGTACACATCCGGGAGGAAGTGCATCTCGATCTTGATCTGACCGTCACCACGGCACACCTCGCAGCGGCCGCCCTTGACATTGAACGAGAACCGTCCCGGCTTGTAGCCACGGGCGCGGGCCTCTTGCGTCTTGGAGAACAAATCGCGGATCTGGTCGAACAGCCCGATGTAGGTGGCGGGATTCGAGCGTGGCGTGCGCCCGATCGGCGACTGGTCGACCGAGATGATCTTGTCGAGTTGGTCGAGCCCGCTGATCCGGCGGTGAACCCCAGCTCGCTGGCGCGTGCGATGGAGCCGGTTGGCGACCGCCTTGAACAGCACCTCATTGACGAGCGTCGACTTGCCTGATCCGGATACGCCGGTCACGCAGCACAGCACGCCGAGCGGGAGCTTTACGTCGATCTGTTTGAGGTTGTGCTGCGTGGCCCCCTCGATCGAGATGTGGCCCGATGGCTTGCGGCGCCGGCGCGGCGTTTCGATCACCCGGGTTCCCGCCAGGAACTGGCCGGTCAGGGATTCGGGCACGCGCGCCACCTCATCGGCGGTTCCCTCGGCCACCACGTAGCCGCCGTGTTCGCCCGCCCCGGGTCCCATGTCGACGAGGTGATCCGCGGCCCGCATCGTGCCCTCGTCGTGCTCGACCACCAGCACCGTGTTGCCGAGGCGACGGAGCCGCTCGAGCGTGGCGATCAGTTTCTCGTTGTCGCGCTGATGGAGCCCGATCGAGGGCTCATCGAGGATGTACAGGACGCCCACGAGCGAGGAGCCGATCTGGGTGGCGAGCCGGATCCGTTGTGCCTCACCGCCGGACAGGGTCGCCGCGGCCCGCTCCATCGAGAGGTAGCCGACGCCGACGTTCTCCAGAAACTGGAGGCGCTCCTCGATCTCCCTGAGGACCAGCCGCGCGATCCGGCGATCGTGCTCGGTCAGCTCGAGCGCGACGACCCATTCCAGCGCCCGCCGGGCCGACAGCCCCACGAATTCGTGGATCGGCGTCCCTGCGACCAGCACCGCTCGCGACTCCGGTCGCAGGCGTGCGCCCTTGCACTCCGGGCATGGCCGCAGCGTCATGTACTCCTCGATCTTCTCCCGTGAGAAATCGGACTCCGTCTCGCGATAGCGACGCTCGAGGTTGGGAACGATGCCTTCGAACTGGGTCGAGTAGGAGCGGCGCCGGCCAAACCGATTGCGATAGGCGACCTGAACCCGATCGCCGTTGGTTCCGAACAGGAAGAAGTCGCGGGACTCAGCGGGTAGCTCTTCCCAGGGCGTCTCGAGGTCCACGTCATAGCGCTCGGCGATCGCCTGCGTGAGCTGGTCGTAGTAGTCAGAAGCGCTCACCGCCCACGGCGCGATCGCGCCCTCGCCGATCGACAGGGTCGGATCCGGAACCACCAGCTCCGGATCGATCTCCATCTGCGATCCCAGGCCCGTGCACCGAGGGCAGGCTCCGTGGGGGGAGTTGAAGCTGAAGATGCGTGGCTCGAGCTCGACCAGGCTCGGGCCATGGACGGGACACGCGAACTTCTCGGAATACGTCTGGATCTCGCCGGAGTCGACCAGCTCGATCTCGACCAGTCCGTCCGCGAGCGCGACGGCGGTCTCGATCGAGTCGGCGAGCCGCTTTCGCAACTCGCCCTTCATCACGAGTCGATCGACCACCACGGCGACGTCGTGCTTGAACTTCTTGTCCAGCACGATCTCCTCGTCGAGGCGCCGCAGCTCTCCGTCGACCTTCACGCGCGTGAATCCTTCGCCGCGCAGCTCCTCGAGCTGCTTGCCGTACTCGCCCTTGCGGCCGCGGACGATCGGGGCCAGCACCATGAACCGCGTGCCGGCCGGCAACTCCATCACCTGGTCGATGATCTGCTCCGCCGACTGACCGCTGATCGGCCGCCCGCACACGTGGCAATGGGGACGGCCGATCCGCGCCCACAACAGCCGCAGGTAGTCGTAGATCTCGGTGACGGTGCCGACCGTCGAGCGCGGGTTGCGCGAGGTCGTCTTCTGGTCGATCGAGATCGCCGGCGAGAGCCCCTCGATCGAGTCCACGTCCGGCTTGTCCATCTGCCCCAGGAACTGACGGGCGTATGCCGACAAGGACTCGACGTACCGTCGCTGTCCTTCGGCGTAGATCGTGTCGAAGGCGAGCGACGATTTCCCGGATCCGGAGAGGCCGGTGATGACCGTCAGCGACCCCCGGGGGATCGCGACGGTTATGTCCTTCAGGTTGTGCTCCCGCGCACCCGCGACGACCAGCTGATTCACATAAGTGAGTCTAGTTGACCGAACAGACGTTCCCCCGCCAGGTTTTCCGCCCGCAGCGGGAAAATCACTCGCCGATGCTTGCGTACACCTCGTCGAGCAGCCGCGCACGGTCCGGGAGCTCGAAGTGCTCGGCCAGATAGCGGTCGGTCTCCTCCCGCGTTGAGCGGTTCAGCGCCATGTTCAGCGCGATCAACCGGGCGCCCTCGATGTCCTCGGAGCCATCCTCGGGGTCGTTCGCGGCGCTGAGAACCGGTTCGGGTTCGGGCGCGGGCGCCGGCATCTCGACCGGCTCGGCTTCGATTTCCACGATTTCGACCGCCTCCTCGGGTTCGGCGGCCCCGAGATCGGGCCCGGGGATCGCCGCGGCCGCGGCGACGGACTCGGGCTCGAGCTCGAATCCGGCATCGGTTTCGTTGCGGCTGCGCGGAGCGGCGCTGTCGCGTACCTCCTCCAGGTTCCTGGCCAGCAGCTGCAGGTCGGCGTCCAGCCGGTTGGAGCCGGTGCGCAGTGACTCGAGCAGCGCGCCCAGCTCGCTGCCCATCGCGTCGAGCCGCTCGTGCATCGCGGTCGTTGACTCCGAGACCCTGCCGACGTACTCCCGCGCCTGCGCGTTTGACTCCTCGCGCGTGGCTTGCGCCTCGCCGTTGGCCTCGGCCCGGATAGCCCGCGCCTCCTCCTCGGCCTGGCGCCGGATCTCAGCGGCGCTCGACTCGGCCGCCTCGATGATCGCGCGCACCTGGTCGCTCGCCGTCGTCGCCAGCGTGTCGGTGCGCCGGCGGGCTGAGCGCCCCAGCTCCTCCACTTCATCGGCCACCGCCCGCAGATGGGCATCGACTGCCTCAGGGTCGTATCCCCGGCGGCCAATGGGGAAGTCCTTCCTCTCGATGCTCTGTCGTTCCAGGGCCACGCCAACCAACCTCCGAATCAAGGATCAGGGAGTCGAAGCCGGAGCGTATCGGACCGGCTGTGAGCGACAGACTCGCACGCCCGGCGTCGAGCCTCGCTCAATCGCGCGGCGCGCGAATCATCCGGCTGCGAGCGCCTGGTCCAGCTGCCGCTTCAGGTCCCGGATCTCGTCGCGGAGCTTGGCCGCGTATTCGAAGCGCAGCTCCTCGGCCGCGGCGAGCATCTCCTCCTCGAGCGCGACGATCGTCTTCTCGATCTCGGCCGGCGGCATCGCCGCGAGGTCTCGGGCCCGCCGGCGCCGTGAGCGCGGCACCTTCGAATCGGACTGCAGGAACTCCGCGATGTCCGAGATGCCCTTGACGATCGTCTCGGGGGTGATGCCGTGACGCTCGTTGTACTCCCGCTGGATCGCGCGACGGCGACTGGTCTCCCCGATCGCCGCCCGCATCGCCGCGGTCTCCTTGTCGGCGTACATCAGGACCTTGCCCTCGACGTTGCGCGCCGCCCTGCCGATCGTCTGGATCAGCGAGGTCTCGCCGCGCAGGAATCCCTCCTTGTCGGCGTCGAGGATCCCGACGAGTGACACCTCCGGCAGGTCCAGCCCTTCGCGCAGGAGGTTGACGCCGACCAGCACGTCGAACTCCCCCAGCCGCAGCTCGCGGATGATCTGGATCCGCTCGAGGGTGTCGACCTCGGAGTGGAGGTAGCGGACGCGGAAGCCCATCTCGAGCAGGTAGTCGGTGAGATCTTCGGCCATCTTCTTGGTGAGCGTCGTGACGAGCGTTCGCTCGTCACGGTCCACGCGGCCGCGGATCTCGTTCATCAGATCGTCGATCTGGTTGCGCGTCTCCCGGACCTCGACCGCGGGATCGATGATCCCGGTCGGTCGCACGATCTGCTCGACGATCCGGCCGGAATGGGTGCGCTCGTAGTCGCCGGGCGTAGCCGAGACGAACACCATCTGGGGCGTGATCGAGAGGAACTCCTGGAAGGTCTGCGGCCGGTTGTCAAGCGCGCTCGGGAGACGAAAGCCGTAATCGACCAGCGTCTGCTTGCGCGAGCGGTCACCCTCGTACATGCCCCCGATCTGCGGCACGGTCTGGTGGGACTCGTCGATGAAGCAGATGAAATCGTCTGGGAAGTAGTCGAGCAGGCAGTACGGCCGGTCCCCGGGGTTGCGTCCATCGAGGATCCGGGAGTAGTTCTCAATGCCCGAGCAGAAGCCGAGCTCGCGCAGCATCTCCATGTCGTACTGCGTTCGCTGGCGCAGCCGGTGGGATTCGAGCAGCTTGCCCTGCGCCTCGAGCTCGGCGCAGCGGGCGTTCAACTCCCGCCCGATCTCCGCCACGGAGTCCTCGATCATCCCTTCGCGCACGTTGTAGTGCGACGCGGGCCAGATCCCGACGTGCTCGAGATCATCCTCGAGCACCTCGCCGGTGAGCGGGTCGAAGTGCTGCAGGTGCTCCACCTCATCACCGAACAGCACGATCCGGTAGGCGGTCTCGGCGTATGCCGGGAAGATCTCGAGCGTCTCGCCCCGGACCCGGAACGTCCCCCGCGCGAGCGCCGTGTCGTTACGGGTGTACTGGATCGAGACGAGCTTGCGCAGCAGCTTGTCGCGGTCGATGAACTCCCCCCTGCGCAGCGTCTGCAGGTTCTCGTCGTAGGTCTGAGGCGAACCGAGGCCGTAGATGCATGACACGCTCGCGACGATCAGCACGTCGCGGCGGGCGAACAGGGCGGCGGTGGCGGAATGGCGGAGGCGATCGATCTCCTGATTGATCGCGGAGTCCTTTTCGATGTAGAGGTCCTTGCTCGGGACGTAGGCCTCGGGCTGATAGTAGTCGTAGTAGGAGACGAAGTATTCGACCGCGTTGCGGGGGAAGTAGGTGCGGAACTCGTTGCACAGCTGCGCGGCGAGCGTCTTGTTGTGGGCGATCACCAGCGTCGGCTTCTGCACCCGCTCGACGACACCCGCCATCGTCATCGTCTTCCCGGTGCCGGTCGCGCCGAGCAGCGTCAGGAACCGCTCGTCCGCACCTACCCCGTCAGCCAACGAGTCGATCGCCGCCGGCTGATCGGCGGTCGGGCTGTAGGCAGAATCGAGTTCGAACTTCGGCATCGGGAACGGACCTTCGAGCGTAGCGGGGTGAGCGGACGAAACGGAACGCTAACCGCGGCCGTCGTACGAGACCAGGTACCCCCGGAACGCTAGCCGCGGCCGTCGTACGAGACCAGGTACCCCGGGACGCTCGCGGCGCACCGCTCGTCGGGCACCGGCGCGCCGGCGGTCACGCTCAGCGGCAGCTCGCCGGCCCAGACCCCGAGCTCGTAGTCCTCGGCGTCGTCGACCGGGGGCCCGGTGCGGATCTTGGCGGATGCTTCGCGGATCGCCAGCGCGACCACCTCGGTGGCCTTCAGCTCTTTCTCGTTGGGCCCGCGAGCCTCGTCGGAGCGGCCGGGGACGACGTGGTCGACGATCATCCGCAGCGCCTCGAGCTTTTGCTCCCGGTCTCGGAGCTCGCGGCCTTCGCCGAGCACCACCACCGAGCGATAGTTCATCGAGTGGTGGAAGGCCGAGCGGGCCAGCACCAGACCATCGAGCAGGGTCACGGTCAGGCACATCGGCACGCCCTGCGCAAGTGTCCGGACAAGCCGGCTGAGCGGCGAGCCGTGAATGTAGATCTCCTCGCCGTGGCGCGCGTACAGCACCGGGATCACGAACGGCTGACCGTCGGAAACGATCCCGACGTGGGCGAACTTGCCCTCGTCGAGGATCGCGTCGATCGTCTCGCGATCGTATTTGCCGCGCCCGGCCCGGCGGCGCACGGTGATCCTCCGGCTTTTGTTATAGTACGAACGCATGCTTGAGGTAGAACAATACCAGGAGCGGTCGGGTTCGGCCACCGCGCCGTGAGCCGACTCCGGCCACCGCGGCCGTGAGCGCCGCCGCGACGAACCCGGCCCGGATCACGGGCTCGACCGCGCGCGAACTCGCCGCCAGCGCCGAAGCGGCGATCCGCGACGGTACGCTCCGCACCGGGCAGGCGCTGCCGACCGTTCGCGCGCTGGCGGGGGCGGTGGGGAGCAGTCCCGCCACCGTCAACGCCGCCTATCGAATCCTGCGTCAGCGCGGACTGGTGATCGCGGAGGGGCGCCGCGGCACCCGCGTGGCTCCCCGCCCGGCCCTGCGAACACCTCGGCGCCCCCGGTCCCCGGTGCCGGCGCATGTGCGCGACCTGACGACCGGGCTGCCCGATCCGCTCGCTGCTGCCGCCGCTGGGCCCGGCAATCGAGCGGATCGATCTCGAGACGAAGCTCCACCTCAGTGGCCTCGAGACCGGCGATCCCGAGCTGCTCGAAGTGGCGGCGGCCGCGTTCCGCGCCGACGGGATCCCGGCCGACGCGATCGGGGTGGCGGCAGGGGCATTCGACGGGATCGAGCGGGTGCTGCAGGCCCACCTACGGCCCGGCGATCGGGTGATCATCGAGGATCCTGCCTACGCACCGATCCGTGACCTGCTGCTGGCGCTGGGCCTCGTTCCGGTGCCCGTGCCGGTCGACGAGCTCGGCTTGCTGCCCGAGGCCTTCGAAGCGAGCCTCGCCAAGGGGGTCGAGGCGATGTTCATCGTCCCGCGGGCCCAGAACCCGTTCGGGGCGGCGCTCGACGGCGCGCGTGAGGAGCAACTGCGGGGCGTGCTCGAGCGCCACCATGACGTCCTCCTGATCGAAGACGATCACGCCGGGATCGTGGCGGGGGCTCCGTGCCGGTCGCTGGTGAGCACGTCGTCGCGACGGTGGTCGGTGATCCGCTCGGTGTCGAAGGTGTTGCACCCCGATCTCCGTCTGGCGGTGATCGCCGGCGACGAGCTGACGATCGCCCGCGTCGAGGGACGCCAGGCGCTGGGCCCGCGGTGGGTCAGCCACGTCCTCCAGGCGCTGGTAGCGGAACTGCTGCGCGACCCGCAGTTCGAGGGCACCGCGACTCGCGCGCGCGACGCGTACACAGCTCGACGGCAGGCGCTGCTGGCGGCGCTGTCCGAACGCGGGATCGACGCTCACGGTCGCTCCGGCCTCAACGTCTGGGTGCCGGTGCGGGAGGAGGGCCCGATCCTCAGCTCGCTGCTGGAAGAAGGCTGGCTGGTGCTCGCCGGCGAACGATTCAGGATCTCCACGCCGCCCGGGATCAGGATCACGGTCGCCGCGCTTGACGAGCGCCAAGCGCCGGAGATCGCCGAGATCATCGCCTCGGTCGAGCACACCGGCCGGACGCGCGACTTTTACTAGGAGTATCCGAGCTCGGTCGGGTAGGTGCGTCTGTAGTTGCGTTGTTCGCTGAGGACCTTCACCACGTAGTCGCGAGTCTCGGGAAACGGGATCTCCTGGATCGTCAGCGGGTGGCCCCGGGCCCGCGCATCCGCGACCCAGCGATCGACGTTCGACTCGCCGCCGTTGTAGGCGGCGATCGCCAGCATCGTCTCGCCGCCGTAACGGTCGAGCAGGTAGCGCAGGTAGTAGCTGCCGTAGGCGATGTTGACGTCGGGTCTCGCGAGGTCGGAGATCCTGAACGTGATGCCGCCCGAGCGACGGGCCAGAAACTCCGCGGTCTGCGGCAGGATCTGCATCAGTCCCACCGCCCCCGCCGCTGAAGTGCGCGGCTCGAATTTCGTCTCCGCGTAGATGACCGCCGCGATCAGCGCCGGGTCGAGATGCTTCTCGGCCCCCTGCTCTGTGATCACGTCGGCGTAGGACAGCGGCAACGTGAACTCGTTGACCGCCCTGCGAAACAACGGCATCGCCACCACCACGCCGATCGCGGCGAGAACGACCGCGATGAACACCAGCGCTGAGCGGCGCCGGCGACCCGCCGTCTTCCGTCGAGCAGCGGGACCCGCACGGTTCGAAGCCCGCCGGCCGGGCTGGCCCCGGCGGCTTGGGGCTGCGGTTGGTGGACTCATCTACAGCTTCTCAAGGATGGCCGACAGCTTCTTTTCCAGCTGCTCGATTGTGCCGTCGTTGATGACTACATACGTCGCTCGTCCAGCCTTTTCCTGCTGAGAGAGCTGTCGCGCCGATCGTTGCTGGAGCGCCTCGTGCCCGCGCGCTCCGGCACGCTGCGCCCTCAGCGCCTCCTGCGCGATGACCGCGATCGTGGCATCAAACGCGCCCTCCATCCCAGCCTCGAACAGTAGCGGCACCTCGGCGACCGCCGCGCGGGGGGGCGAAGCAGCGTGCTCGAGCGATTCGCGCCATGCGCTCATCCGCGCGCCCACCCGCGGCCACAGGAGACCCTCGAGCCAGGCTCGGTCCTCGGCGGTTGCGAACGCACGCGTGGCGAGCGCCGCTCGGTCAACCCTCCCGTCTGGCGCCACCGAAGGCCCGAACCGAGCCACCACCGCGTCCCTCACCTCCGTGCTGTCGTAGAGGTCGTGGACCACGCGGTCGGTCGAGAGCACCGCCGCGCCGAGCCGCTCGAGGGCTTCGAGCGCCGTCGACTTGCCAGCGCCGATGCCGCCGGTCAGCCCGACGAAGGGGACCTTCAGGCCGACGCGTCCTCCGGCGCCTGGACCTCCTCCGTGGCTGAAGCGGTGGCAGTTTCCGAGTCGGCCGCCAGCGGAGCCTCATCCCGCGACTCATCCTCGCTCTCGGGCGTCGTGGCCGGATCGGAAGCGACCTCCTCAGAAGCCTCCGCGCCCGCGGCCTCGGCGCCCGCGAACACCTCCTCGGAGAGGCCGAGCTCCGGCATGTCGTCGAGGTCAGCGCCGTCACCCTCGACCGGCGGGACGATCGGCCGCACCGGCAGCACCTGACCCTCGACGCGCTTGATCGACAACGACAGCCGACGGCGCTCGGAGTCGATCTCGAGGATCTTGACCCGGACCGGATCGCCTGGCTGAATGATCTCCCGGGGGTTCTCGACGTGGTGCTGCGCAAGCTCTGAGATGTGGACGAGTCCCTCGACTCCATCGAGGATCTCCACGAAAGCGCCGAAGGTGACGACTTTCGTCACCACGCCCTCGAGCTCGTCGCCGATGTTGTAGGTGTCGACCACGCGCTGCCACGGGTCTTCCTGCGTCTGCTTGAGCCCGAGCGAGATCCGCTGTCGATCACGGTCGATGTCGAGCACTTTGACGCTCACCGTGTCGCCGATCTGAAGGATCTCCGACGGATGATTCACGTGCGACCAGGACAGCTCGGAGATATGGATCAGGCCGTCGATGCCGTCGAGATCGACGAACGCGCCAAAGTCGACGATGTTCGAGATCGTTCCCTCGACTACCTGGCCGGGCTGGAGGCGGTCGAGGATCCGCTCGCGGTCCTCCTTGCGCTGCTCCTCGAGCACCGCCCGCCGCGACAGGACGACGTTGTTGCGCGAGCGGTTGAGCTCGATCACCTTGCACTCGATCGCCTCGCCCATGTACTCGTCGAGGTTCGGGACGCGGCGGATATCGACCAGCGATGCGGGCAGGAAGCCGCGCACGCCGAGGTCGATGATCAGGCCGCCTTTGACGACCTCGATCACGGTCCCCTCGACCGGCTCACCGGACTCGGCCGCGGCCTCGATCCTGCGCCAAGCCTTTTCGAAGCGAGCGCGCTTCTTGGAGAGGATCAGTCGCCCGTCCTGGTCTTCCTTGGTCAGGACGAGGGCGTCGACCTCCTCGCCGAGGCTCACCTCGTCGCCGGGGTCGACGGACTTGCGGATCGACAGTTCGCTGGAGGGGATGACCCCCTCGGACTTGTAGCCGATGTCGACCAGCACTTCGTCGTTGTCGATCCGGACGACGTGGCCGGTGACGACATCCCCTTCCTGGAAGGGGTGGAGCGTGGCGTCGTAGTTGGGGACGATGCGCCCGTCGATCTCGAGCAACAGGCCGTCCGATCCTTCGACGACCTTGGCGCCTGCCTGATCGACCCCGGGCGTCAGGGTGGTGGTTGAAGACATGTGTGCTCGGAGGATAGCCACCTCTTGCGCTTCGTATCATCAGCGCAGCGATGCCACGTCGAGCCACGAAGCGCGGCGATCAGCGAACTCCGCTCGATCGTGACTGCGATGTCCTGATCTGCGGATCGAGTTTCGCCGGCCTCGCCGTCGCCCGCGAGCTAGCCGATAGCGGCGCCGAGGTGCTCGTGGTCGACCGCTACGAGATCGGCGAGCGCCAGACCTCCGCGTGCGCGATCCCCACCGCCTGGCTGACCGCGATGGGGTTGGAATCGGCGATGCAGCAGACGTTCGGAGAGCTCGTGATCCACACTCCCTACCGGACGGTCCGCTTCGACCTTCCCTGGACTTTCTCGACCTTCGACTACCGCACCCTCTGCCAGCTGCTGGCCGACCAGGGTTCGTTCGAGTTCGAGACCGCCAAGGTCGACGGCCGCAGCGAGTCCTCCGTCCACACCGACCGGGGCACGATCAGGGCGCCGCTGATCGTCGACGCGCTCGGGTGGCGCCGTGTGCTCGGACGCGCTCAGAACATCCAGCCGCCCGACGCGCTGCTCTCGCGCGGGCTGGAGGTACATCCGTTCGGCTCCGGCAGCGACCTCGAGCTGTGGATCAACCGCGGCTACGTACCGGCCGGCTACGGCTGGAGCTTTCCGGCGGACGGGGAGCTGCGGATCGGCGTCGGCTCGTTTGATCCTCGATACCACGTGCGCGAACCGACGGTGAGGCTGGCACGCGACGTGGGCGCCGAGACCGTGCGCTACCAGGGCAACTGGATCCCGCATGCGCTGCGCGACGCGACCGAAGACGGCATCTTCTTCGTCGGCGACTCGGCCGGCCATTGCCTGCCCCTGACCGCCGAGGGAATCCGCACCGCGCTGTACTTCGGCATCGCCTGCGGCCGGGAGCTGCGCGCGGTGCTGGCGGGCGAGCGCAGCCGCGAGCAGGCGCTGGCGCGCTACCACGAGTTCTCCGCCGGCCACTCGCTCGCATTTCGCTCGCTGCTGCACCTCCAGCGGTTGGTCCCTCGGATCTCCCCCCGGTTGCTCTCCCGCGGCTTGCAGGCCATGGCCGGCAAACGGTTCGTGGACTGGTCGTTCGGTCACTACCTCGGCATCGCGCATCCCGATTTCGCCCGGGCCAGCGAGACCGCTCGGCGCGCCGGCGTCGCGCGCGCTGCGTCCGCCGTTTAGAGGAGGGCGCGCCCTGGGGGCGCGCCCGGTTGGGGTAGCTATCGATAGCTATGGGCGAATGCTGATCTTCCGGGCGAAGAACGCCCAGTTGCCCCAGCTGTCGGTGCTCCGCACGACGACTCGGTAGCTCCCCGGGTGCCTGAAGATGTGGAGCACGCGGCGGTGATGGGCCGTCCCGCGATCGCCGAAGAACCAGTCGAAAGACTGGATCGGGGCCTCCGTCCTGATGGCGCGCGCGGCGAACCAGAGGCTGCGGTTGCTGATCCCCCGGCGCACGGCTGAGAACGAGATCGAATCGCCCTTCGCCTGAGACTGGCAGGAGCCGGCGGCGTCGCTCCACTCCTGCTGCAGGTAGTAGTGGTCGCCGTGGATGAGCTGATTCCAGGCGCCGGCCCCGGCCCCGCCGAGGGTCGCGCCAAAGCTCGACGCGCATAGATCGGCCTCCTCCTCGCCGGAGCCTTCGATCCAGGCGTTGCCGAGTGGATCGGTGACCGACTCGTTGTGCTCGTGGCTGATCGTCGAGATCGCTGGATCGGCGGTGTTCGAGTTGGGCCGCGGATTGCCCGACTGGCAGTGACCCAGCACGGCGTTGTAGGGAATCAACGCGTAGGGGACGCCGTCGACGGTCGTCGTGTGATAGCCGCAGTAGCCGGCGTTGGCGTCGCCGCCGAGCGCGCACAGACTCGGTCCTTGGTCCTCGCAGCTGCCGAGCCCGTCCGGCGTGACGAGGAAGTAGATGTCGTTCAGGCTCTGGGGCAGCCGGTCGGCATCGAGCACGTGCACGAGCTCGTCCTCGAGTTGCTGTGCGGTCAGGCAGTATTGCCATCCGGGCCCCGTGCCGGTCGGCGGTGGCGGAGGCTCCCTGCAACCGTTGGGAGGCAGCGGGTCCGTGGCCAGGACCGCGCCGCGATAGCTCGAGTCATAGGCGGCGGGACCGGACGAGTCGCGGTACTGGCCGCTCAGCCCGTAGACGTTGGTCGGCATGCGACTGTCAGCGGCGACGTCGGCCAGGAACCGCTCGATCAGCGATTGATACCCGGCGTCGAAGGTCAGGCCGGAGCCGGCCGGCGCCCAGAAGATCACGTGCGTGCGGTTGAAGTGCAGCACCGGCCCGCCGCCGTATGGGAGCTCGGCCGCGTGGGCGCCGGCTGGAGGGCGGATACCCGCGCCGATGTCCGGGACGACGCCGCCGAAGAACCGGGCGCCGGCGGCGGCCGGCGCCAGTCCCGCGGCTGTCGCGGCGAGTGCGACTGCGGCGATCGCCGCGGCGACCCTCCGTCCGGTCATTTGGCGGCCAGCCAGTCCGTCCCGATGCCCGCATCCACGGCCAGCGGAGGGTCCATCTCGAACGCTGCCGCCATCTGCTCGGAGGCGATCGCCATCACGCGCTGGGCCTCTGGCGCCGGTGCTTCGAACAGCAGCTCGTCGTGGATCTGCAGCACCAGGCGGGTATCCAGCCCCGCCTCGGCCAGAGCCTGATCACAGCGGACCATCGCCACCTTCATGATGTCCGCCGCCGTCCCCTGGATCACCATGTTGACCGCGAACCGCTCGCCCTGCCGGCGCAGCTCCCAGCGGCGCGCGCGCAGCTCGGGAACCTGGCGGCGACGGCCGAACAGCGTCGAGACGTAGCCGTGCTCGGTCCCCTGCTCGATCGTCTCCTCGATGAACCGCTTGACGGCCGGAAAGCCCGCGAGGTAGCGCTGGATGAACTCGTCGGCCTCCGACTGCGGGATGTCGAGCCGATCCGCCATGCCGTAGGCCGACAGGCCATAGACGATCCCGTAGTTGATCATCTTGGCTTTGGAGCGCATCCCGGGGTCGATCTGATCGGGGGTGACGTTGAACACCCGGCAGGCGGTGGCGGTGTGGACGTCTTCGCCCCGGCGGAAGATCTCCTTGAGCACCTCCTCGCCGGCGATGTGGGCGAGCAGGCGGAGCTCCACCTGCGAATAGTCCGCCGAGACCAGCAGGTTCCCGGGCTCGGCGACAAAGCAGGCCCGGATCTCGCGGCCCAGCTCGGTCCGGATCGGCACGTTCTGGAGATTCGGGTTATTCGAGGACAGCCGCCCGGTGGTCGCCGTCGTCTGGCTGAAGGTCGTGTGCAGCCGTCCGTCGTCGCCGATGAACTCAGGCAGTGCGTCGAGATACGTCTGGGCCAGCTTGGTCAGCTCGCGCCACCGCTCGATCTTGGGAATCACCGTGTGCTCCTGGCGGATCGCCTGGAGCACGCGCGCGTCGGTGGAGTAGCCGGTCTTACCCCGCCGCTTGCGGGACAGGCCCAGCCTGCCGAACAGCATCTCCTCGAGCTGCTTGGGAGAGCCGATCGTGAACTCCTCTCCGCACAGCTGGAAGATCTCCAGCTCGAGCGCATCGGCCTCGGCCTTCACCCGGGCCGAGATCTCGCGCAGGCGATCGGTGTCGAGCTTGACCCCGGCCAGCTCCATCTTGCGCAGGACCCGGACCAGCGGCAGCTCCACCTCCTTGAGCAGATCGGTGAGACCCCGGCCGCGGATCTCCTCGCGCTGCCACGAGGCCAGCGCGTGGACGAGTACCGCGTCGCCGGCCGTCGGGTCGTCGAGGTCAGTCGCGAGCCCGCGCTCCTCGCACAGCTCTCGGAACGGGTAGCCGCGGCGCGCCGGTTCCAGCAGGTAGGCGGCGACTTCGGTGTCGTGCGCGAGCGTCGCCGGAACCGTCTTCAGCGATTTGGCGTCGTGTGCGACTGCCGGTCGTGAGCCGATCGCCTCGACCAGCGGTTCGGGTCCGCTCGTCTCCCCCGCCAGCACGCGACCGCCGTCCTGGTGGACGCCGAACCGCCACCGGGCGTCGGGGGCGAACAGCACGCCCTCGGGGGTCTCGGGCTCCCTGACCGCGATCGCGACCTCCGACTGCGGCAGCCGGGCCACGTCCTCGAGCGTTCCTGCTCGCAGGCGGGCGGTCAGCGAGCGCTCCGCCGCGGGCGCCGGCGCGGCCGCGTCCGCGGAGCCGAGCGCTTCCTCGAGGCGACGCAACGGCTCGCGCAGCTCGAAGCGCCTGAACACGTCTCTGAGCGTGGAGCGGTCGGGGTCGGTGGCGACGAACTGCTCCAGATCGAGGTCGAGCGGTATGTCGCGCTTGGCCGTCGCCAGCTGCTTGGACACGCGCGCGTCGTCGGCGTGCTCGAGCAGGTTCTGCTTGCGCTTGGCGCCGCTGATCTCCTCGACGTGCTCGAGCACGCCTTCCAGCGAGCCGAACCGCTGGAGCAGCTCGGCCGCGGTCTTGTCGCCGATCCCCGGCACGCCGGGGATGTTGTCGCTGGTGTCACCCTTCAGCCCGATGAAGTCCGGAATCAGCTCCGGCGGCACGCCGTAGCGATCGACCACGCCGTCGCGGTCGTACACGCGGGTGTCGGTGATCCCGCGGCTCGTGGTCATGATCTTGGTCCCGTTTCCGACGAGCTGGTAGGCGTCTCGATCGCCCGTCACCACCATCACCTCGATCGGCGGCTCGCCTTCCCTCGCGGCCTCGACGATCGAGGCGATCACATCGTCGGCCTCGTATCCGTCCACCTTGAGATTGCGGTAGCCGAACGCCTCGACCAGCGGCGCGAGGTGTGGCCACTGCTCCTTGAGCAGGTCGGGACGCGTGCTCCGCTGCGCCTTGTAGTCGGCGTAGATCTCCTTGCGGCCGGTGTACCCCGCATCCCAGACCACCACGGTCGCCTTCGGGCCGTAGTCGGTGAGGATCTTCACGAGCATCGACGCGAACCCGAAGATCGCGTTCGTCGGCTCTCCGGTCGAGGTCGCGATCGATTCCGGCAGCGCGAAGAACGCGCGATACGCGAGGCTGTTGCCGTCGATCAGAAAGAGCTCGTCTGCCATAACTCTCAGGCTAGCTCGGCGGGGCGGCAGATAAAGGGGTACGGGGGTACGTGTGCACCTCGGCCACCAACCAGTGAGGACTAAGATGCGCTCGCCCGTGGCCAGCACTCCGAGCGCCCAGTACAGCCTCACCCTCCGCGTGGAGATCGATCATCGGCCGGGAATGCTCGGGAAGGTGGCCAGCGCGATCGGAGATGCCGGCGCGACGATTGGCGCGGTCGACCTGGTCCACGTCGACGGGGCGCACACGGTCCGCGACATCACCGTCGAGACCGGTGACTCCTCCGACTGGCCGCGCCTGACCGAAGCGGTTGACGCGATCGACGGCGCACGCGTCCTCGACACCACCGATCGCACGTTCATGCTGCACGTCGGCGGAAAGATCGAGTTGCAGAACAAGAGCCCGCTGAAGACCCGCGACGATCTGTCGATGGCCTACACGCCGGGGGTGGCACGCGTCTGCACGGCAATCCACGACGATCAGGACAAGGCGTTCCAGTACACGATCAAGCGCAACACCGTGGCGGTCGTCTCCGATGGCACCGCGGTCCTCGGCCTCGGCGACATCGGGCCTCGGGCGGCGATGCCGGTGATGGAGGGCAAGGCGATGCTGTTCAAGGAGTTCGCCGGGGTCGACGCGTTTCCGATCTGCCTCGACACCCGCGACCCCGATCAGATCGTGGCGGTGGTGCGAGCGATCGCGCCGGGGTTCGGCGGCGTGAATCTCGAGGACATCTCCGCTCCCCGCTGCTTCGAGATCGAGGATCGGCTGAAGGCCGAGCTCGACATCCCGGTCTTCCACGACGACCAGCACGGAACCGCGGTCGTGGTACTGGCCGCCCTGCTCAACGCCCTGACCCTGACCGGCCAGCGGATCGAGAGCATTCGCGTCGTGATCGTCGGGCTCGGCGCCGCCGGCGTGGCGGTGGCGCGAATCCTGCTCGCCGCCGGCGCGCGCCACATCATCGGCTGCGACTCCCGCGGGGCGCTGCACGCGGGGCGCCAGGATTACCTCGACGGAACCATGCATCCGGTCAAGCGGGCGCTCGCGGAGGTCACAAACCTCGAGCGGCGATCGGGTTCGGTGGCCGACGTGGTCGAGGGAGCGGACCTGTTCATCGGCCTGTCGGGAGCGCACGTGATTGAACCGTCGGCACTCGCGGCGATGAACCCGGACCCGATCGTGTTCGCGATGGCCAACCCGACCCCCGAGGTCTCGCCCGAGGACGCCGCCGCCTACGCGCGCGTCGTCGCCACCGGCCGCTCGGACTATCCCAACCAGATCAACAACGTGCTGTGCTTCCCGGGGATATTCAGGGGAGCGCTGGACGTCCGCGCTACGGAGATCACCGAGGCGATGAAGATGGCGGCGGCCCGCGCAATCGCCGACATCGTCTCCACCGAGGAGCTGCGGGAGGACTACATCATCCCGTCGGTGTTCAACCGGGAGGTGGTCGGCGCCGTCGCCAGTGCGGTCGCTGACGAGGCGCGGGAAAGCGGGACGGCGCCGGCCGGCGTGGAAATGGGGTTCGCCTCGACGGAGGAGTTCAGGGTGCTGCCGGGGCGGTAGCGGCGAGGACGCCCCGCGCCGCCAGGGCCGAGCCGCCACCGAGCCGCCTAGGCCGAGCCCCGCCCCCGCCGCCACCGCTTTGGCACCGCCCCCTCCACCTTCCACGCCGACCCGGGACGTCCCGGCAACAACAGCACGAACAGCAGCCCGATCAACGACAGCAGCAGCCCGAACGTCAGCCCCACGCGCTCGCCGTAGCCCTTGCGCTCGGCGAGCCACGCCGCCGCCGCGGTTGAGATCAGCCAGATGAACAGGAGGTAGAGCGCCTTGGCGCCGATCAGGGCGAAGATCGCGATCATGTGCCCAGGTAGGCCCTCTGGACTTCGGGGTCGTTGCGGAGCTGCTCGGAGGGACCCGAGAGCGCAATCCGGCCGGTCTCCAGCACGTAGCCGCGCCGCGCGAGCTCGAGTGCGTAGTTGGCATTCTGCTCCACCAGCAGGATCGTCACCCCGGAGCGGTTGATCTCGCCGATCGTCTCGTAGATCCGCTGAACGAGGATCGGGGCGATCCCCATCGACGGTTCATCGAGCATCAGCAGCCGCGGGCGGGCCATCAGCGCGCGGCCGATCGCGAGCATCTGCTGCTCGCCGCCGGACATCGTTCCGGCCTTCTGTCGCTCGCGCTCCTTGAGGCGCGGGAACAGCACGTACACGCGCTCGAGATCCTCGTCGATCTCGGTTCCGCGGCGACGGTGGGCGCCGAGGTCGAGGTTCTCGCGCACGGTCATCCGAGGAAAGCAGTGGCGACCCTCGGGCGCGAAGGCGATCCCGCGTCCGACGATCTCGTGCGCCGGCACGCGGGTGATGTCCTCACCCTGGAAGACGACCTGGCCGGCGCTGGCGGGGGTCAGGCCCGAGACCGACCGCAGCGTGGTCGACTTCCCGGCTCCGTTGGACCCGATCAGGGTCACCACCTCGCCCTCGTTGACGGTCAGCGAGACGCCTCGAAGCGCCTCGATCGATCCGTACCGGGCGTGAATGTCTTCGACCTCGAGCAGCGCCATCAGTCCTGCTTTCCCAGGTAGGCCTCGATCACGCCCTCGTTGGTCCGCACTTCGGCCGGCGGTCCCTCCGCGATCTTCAAGCCGTGGTCGAGCACGGTCACGCGCTCTGAGACGTCCATCACCACCTTCATGTCGTGCTCGATCAGCAGGATCGTCAGCTCGAGCTCGTCGCGGAGCTTGCGCATGAACGCGGTCAGCGAGGCCGACTCCTGCGGGTTCATGCCCGCCGTCGGCTCGTCGAGCAGGAGCACCATCGGCTCGGACGCGAGCGCGCGCGCAATCTCGACCCGACGCTGGTCTCCGTAGGAGAGCTGCACCGCGAGGTGGTCGAGCGTAGCTGCCCGCAGGCCCACATACAGCAGCAGCTCGCGCGCCTTGGCGCGCACCTCGCGTTCCTCGCGGCGGACCCAGGGCGTTCGGAGGATCGACCCGAACACTCCGGCCTTCATCCGCGAATGACGGCCGATCATCACGTTCTCGAGCGCCGACATCGCGGCAAACAGACGGATGTTCTGGAACGTGCGCGCGACACCCATCGCGGTGATCTGATCGGGCCGCTTGTGGGTGATGTCGCGGTCGCCCAGCAGGATCGTTCCGTAGGTCGGCCGGTAGAGGCCGGTCAGCATGTTGAACAGCGTCGTCTTGCCCGCCCCGTTGGGGCCGATCAGCGAGACGATCGAGAGGCGCGGGACGTCGAACGACACGTCGTCGACGGCGGTCAGGCCGCCGAACTCCTTGGTCACCCCATCGGCGCGCATCAACGCCTCGAGGGCCTGTGTGGCGGTAGCGCTCACAGCTGTGCCTCGGTCAACTGAGCATCCTCGGCGGCGATCTCCGCGGTCAGCTCCATCCGCCGTCGCCGCTCCGGGAACAGCCCCTGCGGGCGCAGGACCATTACCAGCACGAGCAGGAAGCCGAAGATCCCGAACGACAGCTGGGTCAGGTCGAAGCTCAGCCCGAACGTGCGCGGCAGGCTGTTGAGCACGTCGGGGATCAGGTAGAAGTTGATGTAGGACAACAGCAGCGCGCCCAGCACCGCGCCCCAGACCGAGCCGAGGCCGCCGACGATGATCATCGCGAGCACGAAGATCGAGAACGAGAACGCAAACTCTCCGGCGTTGACGGTCGTGAAGTACGCCCCCAGGAAGGCGCCGGCCATGCCGCCGAAGCTGGCGCCGATCGAATAGGCGAGCAGCTTCGTGCGGACCGCCGGGACGCCCATCGAGACCGCCGCGACCTCGTCCTCTCGCAGCGCGACCCAGGCCCGTCCCAGTCGCGAGTCGCGCAGTCGCAACGTGATGAACAGAACCAGCAGCATGATCCCGAGGATCAGCCAGTACCACGGACGCAGCTTGAGCAGGTTGAACGCCCCGATGCCCGGAAAGTAGGGGATGTCGACGGCGGGGATGCCGAGGTTGCCGGCGGTGAGCGTCATCCCTCCGCCGATGTGGATGCTCTGGCCGTTGACGGCGACGACCCCGATGATCTCGCCGAACGCGAGCGTGACAATCGCGATGTAGTCGCTGCGCAGGCGCAGCGTGGGCAGGCCGATGATCGCTCCCGCCACGGCGCAGATCACCGCAGCGCACACCAGGATCAGGAGGAAGTTGAGGTGGATCCCCGGCACCTGGGAAGCGACGCCCGACACGCCGACGTGCACGTGGGCCTTGAAGAAGAACCCGGAGCCGAACCACCCCACGCAGTAGGCCCCGATCGCGTAGAAGGCGACGTATCCCAGGTCGAGGAGCCCGGCGAAGCCGACGACGGTGTTCAGCCCCAGCGCCATCACCACATAGGCGAACGCGATGATCGTCGCGTTCATGAAGCCGCTCGTCTGCGCGAAGAAGAACGGCAGGATGATCGCGATCACGATCAGGATCGCCGCCAATGCACGGCTCCACCACGGCGGCAGACGGCGCTCCAGCGCCTCGCGCCACTCACGCAGCTGGGCTCGGAGCTCGTTCATCCTGCCTCGCGCGTCTCCTCGCCGAGCAGCCCCCGCGGCCTCAGGACCATCACCAGGATCAGGTAGCCGAACACCACCGCCGGCGTCCATTGCGGACCGAGCCGGAAGTCGGAAAGCTGCTGGATGCAGCCGATGATCAGCCCGCCGAGGACGGCTCCGCGGATGTTCCCGATCCCGCCCATCACGGCCGCCGTGAACGCGATCAGGCCGGCCTCGAAGCCCTGGAAGTACCAGATCGTGGTCTCGTACAGCGCGTACACGAGCCCGGCGGCCCCCGCGAGCGCTCCGCCGAGCAGGAACGTTAGCGAGATCGTCGAGTTGACGTTGATGCCCATCAACCGCGCCGCCTCGGGGTCCTGCGCCGTGGCCCGCATCGCCCGTCCGGCACGGGTCGTATTGATGAACCAGGTCAACCCCAGCACGAGCGGAATCGTGACCAGAATCGCCAACAGGTCCGCGCGGTGGACGATCACGCCGGAGATCTTGAACACGGTTGCGTTCTCATGAATCAGGTCGCTGACGCCCGTCGGCGAACCGCCGCGCCACAGCAGCCCGACGTTCTGGAGGATGAACGAGAAGCCGACGGCCGTGATCAGCGGCGCAAGTTTTGGCGCCCCCCGCAGCGGCCGGTAGGCGACCCGCTCGATCAGCACGTTGAGCGCCCCGCACGTCGCCATCGAGAGCACGAGCGTCACCAGCAGGCCCGCGACCAGTCCGAGCGGCCCGGTGGCCAGCCCCAGCCCCAGCGTGCCCCACAGGCCCACCGACGTGAACGAGCCGATCATGAAGACGTCGCCGTGGGCGAAGTTGATCAGCTCGATGATCCCGTAGACGAGCGTGTAGCCCATCGCGATCAGCGCCCAGATCGACCCGTTCGAGATCCCCGCGACGAGGTTGAAGCCGAGCTGGGTGAGATCGTGCCTGATGATCGCGTGCCCGGCCCCGTTGACTCCGGCCTGATAGCCGTGGGTCAGGTCGCGGACGCCGTAGTAGACGGGCAGCGCCAGCAGCGCGACGATCAACCCCCAGCGCCCGATGTACGCGCGCGCCACCGCGAGCGGCCGGACCGGCGCCCGGGGCATCCTCGGCGAGATCGAGCTGGCTTCCATTTTTGCGCAGTATGGAGGGGGCGCCGGCTTGACGCCCCCTCCGCTACGCGTTCCTAGAGGGTGCCGATCAGAGTACCTTCGTCGGCGTCAGTGTCTTGAAGAACACTGGACTGCCGGTCGGTCCGACCTTGTACAGGCCGTATGACTTGAGCGTCGTGTCGCCGTTGGAGTCGAAGCTGTAGGTACCGAGCACCGAACTGCGGTTCTTGGTCGCGAACAGCGCCGCCAGCACCGCGGCCTTGTCGTTGCCCTTGGCGCCGAGACTGGCGATCGTGTCCAGTCCCAGTTTCATCGCTTCGTAGCCGTAGATCGCGTACGGATCCGGGCTGGCGTTACCGTACTTGGCCTTGTAGGCGGTGAGGAACTGCTTGCCGCCGGGGTAGGCGCTCAGGTCCAGCGTCGCGACCGTGCACTGGATCAACGGATCGACGCTCGCCGGCACGCCGCCGGCCTTGGCGTTCGTCCACGAGCTCGTGCACATGCCGTCGGGGCCGAAGATCTTCGCCGTCGGCAGCGCCGCGTGGACGTCCTTGGTGATCTGCACGCCGCCGTTGGCGACGATCCCCGCGAAGATGAAGCAGTCCGCTCCCTGTCCCTTGATCGTGGCCGCGTAGGAGCGGAAGTTCGGCGCCTTCGGATCGATCCCGGTGTTGCTCACGATCGTGATGCCGTAGTTGGCCTTCTCGAGCTCGAGCAGCGTCGCCAGGCCGGCCCCGTAGGCCTCCTTGTCGTTGGCCACGGCGACCTTCGTGCAGCCCGCCTGCTTCATCGCGAGCAGGTCAGACGCCGCCTGGATCGAGTCGATCGGCACGATCCGCAGGTAGGTCCGCTTGCCCGTGGGGTAGTACTTCTGGGGCTCCCCGGGCGCGCTCGCCCCCTTGATGCTGGTGGTCAGGCCGACGTAGGTGTTGGCGGGACTGACCTGCGGGATCCCCGCCTCGTTGAGGATCGGGATCGAGACCTCGCTCGCCCCCGAGTTGAACTCGCCCATGTAGTAGACGGTCTTCGGATCGGCCGCCACCTTGCGCGCGTTGGCTGCGGTCTGACTAGGATCCCATGCGCCCATGGCGGCGGTCGAGTCGTCGAGCGATTGATAGTTGACCGTGAACTGTCCCGCCTTCCCGCCAGCCTGAGACAACGCCAACCTGATCCCGTTCACGAGCGGGACGGTCTGTGCGCTGGACGCACCCTGGAGCGGGAGGCTCGAATAGATGTCGATCGTCTTGGAGCCACCGCTGCTGCTGGCGGCGCCGGTCGTAGTGGTGGTACTGCTCTTGCTGCTGCTGCCGCAGGCGCCGAGAGCGAAGATCGCGCCCGCAAGCATGCACCCCGTCATAGCTTTGCCGAGTAAACGCATGCTCCTCCTCTGTGTGTGGATGCCGGGACGCCGTGCCCCGGTAGCTGCGCAGAGTAATAGCGGGCCCGGACCGCAGCAAGACGAGAAGGCGCGAACTCCCGCCCATCGCCCCATCCCCTAACGCAACCACAACGGAGCCTCCCCAAAGCTAACCTTAACCCTCCATCGCCTTCCAGTAGTGAAGGGCCCCGTCGACCAGCCGGTAGACGCCGTAGCGGCGGATCGTCGTGTCGCCGGAGGGCGTGATGCTGTAGGTCCCCAGCACGCTCTGTCGGTCTCGCGTATCGAGCAGCGCGTCGACGACCCGCGATCGAAGCACGGAATGGCGGCCGTCATCGCTGGCCCGGGTGAGCGCGTTCAACATCAGCCTCATCGCCTCATAACCGAAGATCGCGTACGGCTGCGGCGGCCCGTAGCGCCGCTGATAGGCGGCGTAGAACGCCCGGGCGGCGGCCGGGGCGGCGACCGGATCCACGACCGGCGAGGTCAGCAGCACCCTGCGGTCGAGCGTGAGCGGGATCCCGCCCTCGGCCTGGTCTGTGAACGTGCTCTCCGCCAGGGCGGCCGAGCCGAAGATCTGCGCCCCGGACATCGCGGCTCCGATCTGCCTGACCAGGAGCGGAGCGCCGGATTCGGTGAGCGAGCTGATCAGCACGCAGTCGGCTCCGGTCTTGGCGACGCTCGCGGCGAGCGGCGCGTAGCTGGTGGCGCGAGGCGGGAAGGCCTGGACGCCGATCACCTGCAGCCCCGCGGAGCGAGCGGCCAGTGCGAAGCTGTCGGCCAGGTCCTCCCCGTCGACCTCACCGTCATCGACGACGTAGGTCTTGCGGCAGCCGAGGCTTTGCTGGAGCCTGACCTGGACCGTTCGCCTGCACGGTGTCGTTGGGGACCACCCGGGCGAACGTGCGGATCCCCGTCGGGTAGTACTTCTGCGGCTCTCCCGGCGCGGCGCCCGCGGCGGCGGAGGTCAAGCCGACCGCCGTGCTGGTCGGACTGATCTGTGGGATCCCGAGCCGGTTCAGCAGCGGAATCGAAACCGCGCTGGCGCCGGAGTTCAACTCGCCCAGGTATCCGATCGTCGTCGGATCCTGGATCGCGATCCGTGCGTTCACGGTCGTCTGTCCCGGATCCCAGCCGCCGCGCTGCGGCGTTGAGTCATCGAGCGGCTTGAGCACGATCCGGTAGGGACCGACGCGCCCGCGTGCTTGCAAGAGCGCGAGTCGCTCGCCGTTCACGACGGCTTGGGCGTTGAACCGCGAGGCGCCGTGCAGCGGCACGCTTGAGTAGATCGTGAGGGCCTTGCCGTGGATCCGGTTCGCGGCCGCGTCGTTGCTACCGCAGCCGCTGATTGCGCTCGCCGCCAGCAACAGGCCGATGACGATGCCGGGCCACTTCACCCGGTACCACTCACCCTTGAGCTTGAACGAACGGCACCAGCTTGCCGTCACGTAGGCGGCTGAATACGAACGGGGCGAGACTGATATCCCCGGTGGAGCTGATCGAGTAGGTGCCGATCGCCGAGCTGCGATTGCGGATCCCGAAGAAGTCCCGCACGACGCTCGCGCGGTTGTTCGCCGCTGAGCCCGCCTCCCGCAGGACGGCGAGGACCGCGCTCACCGCCTCGTAGCCGAAGATGGCCCCTTGTGCAGGTACGTGTCCGTATGCGCTCCGAAAGGCGGAGAGGAACGCCTGACCCTGCGGGGGCAGGTCCTTGGGCAGGAATCCCGGAGCGGACACGTAGAGGTTCAGCTTCGCGGCCCCCAGCGAGGCGGCAAAGCCGCTGTCATCGAGCGCCGAGGGCGCGAACAGCCGCACGCCGGCGTCCGCGCCGGCCACGTCCTCGAACAGCCGCGCCACGACATCCGAGCTGCCCGAGCCGGCGCCGAAGAACAGCGCGTCGGCACCCGAGGACCGGAACCGCGCGGCGTCCGGGGGACCCGCCACGGCGCTGATCGACGAGCCGGCGGCCTGTTTGACGGCCAGCGCCACCGCCGCGCCGTAGGCGCTCCCATCGTCGGTTACGTAAAGGCTTTTGACGCCCAGTGCCGTCATCTCCTGCACCTGCGCCTTGGCTTCCTGCCCGCTGTTCGGCACGACCCTGGCGAACGTGTTGCCGTAGGTCCCGTGAGCCTCGTAGTAGCTGTTCGGCGCCCCCGCCACGGCCGCCGTCGGCTGCGTCAGCTCCAGCGCGGTGTCGGCCGGGCTGACTTGAAGGACGTCCTCGGCGTTCGTGATCCCCATCGAGTCGGCCGACGCTCCGGGGGTCAGCTCGCCGACGTAGGCGATCGCGCCCGAGTCCTCGATCGCCGTGCGGGCGTTGTTGGAGACCTTGGCGCTGTCCACCGTCACGAACTTGATCGTGAACGTGCCGACGCGGTTGCCGGCTTGCTGAAATTGCTGGAAGGCCAGTCGCTCGGCATCGAGAATGTCGGGCGAGGCGGCCGACCCGACCGGCGCGCTCGCGTAGATCGTGAGCGTCGTGCCGGAGGCCGTGACGCTCGAGGTGCCGCTCGTGGAACAGCTCCCCACGCCGAGGGTCAACGCCGCAAACGCGCAGACGCTGGCGAGCGGCCCTCGGCGCACGACCTGCTGCGCTAGTCCCGCCGGCCGGGCAGGAACGGGAGTAGGTTGCGAACCGCGATCGCTACGAGCACCATCCCGGCGGTGATCAAGATCGCGTCGAAGCCGCTGATGTTGATCGACCACAGGACGATCCACAGGCAGAGGCCGGCGGCGGCAGTGAGAATCAGGCCCATCGGATACGGATCCTAACCGAGTGCTGATGGCGATAGCGCCGCGGAGAACTCGGCCACCAGCTCGAAGACTGCCGCGGCGGGATCCTCGGCTTCGCCCGCCGCTCGCACCAGGCGACTGCCGATGATCACGCCATCGGCGCCGGCGCCGGCCGCGGCGCTCGCCTGCTCGGGGGTGGCGATTCCAAATCCGACGGCGATCGGTAGTTCGGTGTGCGCGCCGGCGCGCGAGACGACGGCGTGCAGCCCGCCGTCGAGCGCCGCGCGCTCGCCCGTCGTGCCGGTCAGCGACACCGTGTAGAGAAATCCGCGGGCGGACTGCCCGATCCTGCCCAGTCGCTCCTCGGAGGTCGTGGGCGCCACCAACGGCACCAGCGCGAGACCACGGGCGTCGGACGCTTCGCGCACCGCCGGCGCCTCCTCGAGGGGCAGGTCGGGAACGATCAGCCCGCTCACCCCCGCCTCGACCAGCGCGTCCATGGATCGCTCAAGACCGCGGGCGAACAGCGGATTCGCGTAACACATGGCGACCACGGGGACGGACGCTGCGATTGTCCGGCCCACGTCGAGCACGCCGTGGACCGTCGCGCCTGCGCGTAGGGCGGCGGTCGCGGCGGCATGGATCACGGGTCCGTCCGCGAGCGGGTCCGAGAACGGCACACCGAGCTCCACCAGATCCGCCCCGCCCTCCACATACGCGAGCCCGATCCGGCGCGAGCTCTCCAGATCGGGAAAGCCGCCCATCAGGTAGGGCATCAGCGCGGCGCGGCGCCCGCTGGCCCGCGCCGACTCGAACGCTTCCGCGATCCGCTGCATGCCGTTCATCGGACGCTCACCCCAGGTGCTGGAGCGCCTCGTCCAGATCCTTATCGCCCCGGCCCGAGAGGCAGATCAGGTCGAGCTCGCTGGGTCCATGGTCGAGCGCCCAGGCGATGGCATGGGCACTCTCGAGCGCCGGGATGATGCCCTCCAGCCGCGCCAGCGCAGCGAATCCGCTCAGCGCCTGCTGATCGCTGACCGCCACGTAGCGGGCGCGGCCGGAGTCACGCAACCAGGCGTGCTCGGGACCGCTGCCGGGATAGTCCAGGCCGGCCGAGATCGAATGGGCCTCGAGGATCTGCCCGTCCTCGTCCTGCATGATCGCCGAGTAGGTGCCGTGCAGGACGCCCGGGAGTCCCGCCGCGGTCAGTGGAGCGCCGTGGCGACCGCTCCCGAGTCCCTCTCCGGCCGCTTCGACCCCCACCAGCTCGACTTCCGGGTCGGGCACAAACGCAGTGAAGATCCCGATCGAGTTCGACCCTCCTCCCACGCACGCGATCACCCGCTGCGGCAGCCGCCCCGCGTGTGTCAGCAGCTGCGCGCGCGCCTCGTCGCCGATCACCCGCTGGAGGTCGCGGACCAGAGCCGGATATGGCGCCGGGCCGACGCACGAGCCGATGATGTAGTGCGTGCTGTGCACATTGGCCACCCAGTCCCGAATCGCGGCCGAGACGGCCTCCTTCAAGGTCCGGGCCCCCGCCTGCACCGGCTCGACTCGGGCGCCGAGCAGCTCCATTCGCTCCACGTTCGGGCGCTGGCGGCGCATGTCCTCCGTGCCCATGTAGACGACGCACTCCAGGTCCAGCAGCGCGCAGGCGGTCGCCGTCGCCACCCCGTGCTGGCCGGCGCCGGTCTCGGCGATGATTCGCGGCTTGTGCATCCGGCGGGCGAGCAGCGCCTGACCGATCGCGTTGTTGATCTTGTGCGCGCCGGTGTGGTTGAGGTCTTCGCGCTTGAGGTAGATCGGATGACCGGCGGCCTCACTCAGACGAGCCGCCGGATAGAGCGGCGTCGGACGTCCGACGTAATCGTGCAGGAGCCGGTCCTTCTCGGCTCGGAATCCGGGATCCTCGCGCGCGGCGATCCACGCGGCCTCGAGCTCGGCGAGCGCCGGCATCAGCGTCTCCGGAACATATTGTCCGCCGTAGGGACCGAAGCGGTGCTCGACGGCGCTCATCGGGCGCTGAGAAGGACCGCGGAGCGCACCGCGGCCGCGAACTCCCGTAGCTTGGCTGGGTCCTTGCGGCCGGGACCGCTCTCGACGCCGCTCGCGACGTCGACCGCGAACGGGCGCACCGAAGCGATCGCCTCGGCCACGTTGCCCGCGTTCAGGCCACCGGACAGGATCACCGGCACCCCCGCCCGATGGGAGCGGGCCAGTTCCCAGACGAACGTCTCGCCGGTCCCCCCGGGCCGTCCCGGCACGTAGCTGTCGAGCAGGTGGTAGTCGGTGTGGAACGACGACAGCGCCTGGATGTCGGCGCCGCTGCGCACCCGGATCGCCTTGATCACCTTGCAGCCGGTCCGGCGCGCGGCCTCCGCGCAGAACGCGGGGCCCTCCTCGCCATGGAGCTGAATCGCCGTCAGGCCGATCGAGTCCGCGCTCCATGCGAGCTCATCGAGGCTCTGATTGACGAACACGCCAACGACCTCGAGCCGGCGCTTGACCGCGCTCGCGATCTCGGCGGCCACGGCCGGCTCACAGCGCCGGGGAGAGCGCGGCCAGAAGTTCAAGCCGATCGCCCAGGCGCCGGCGGCGGCCGCTCGCTCGGCGTCGCGCATCGAGGTGATGCCGCAGAACTTGATCTTCGGGACGTTCGGCTCCATCCCCACATCGTAGGGGGCGCACCGCTGCCGGCTCCCCCGCTGGCGGCCGCCGAGCCGCGCCACTAGCGCCACCGGCCCGGTCTACTGCGGCGGTTGCGCCGGCCGGCTGCCGAGCGTCACCGTGACCGTCCGCGCTGCACCACCACGGTCGAATGGATTCTGAACCTGTTCGATTTCCTGAGCGCGGACGAACACCACGCCGGGGGCGTCGCGGACGTAGATCTCGTGCACTAAAGGATCCCCGTCAGCTCACGGCAGGCGGCTTCGATGTCTGCCGCGCGCATCAATGCTTCTCCGATCAGAACCGCATCGACCCCCGCCTCGGCCAGCGCCTCGAGCTCGCCTGGGCGGCTGAACCCGGACTCGGCCACGGTGGTGGCCCCGGCGGGCAACCGTGGCAGCAGCTCGAATGTCCGGCGAGGATCGACCGCCAGCGTGGACAGGTCGCGGTTGTTGATGCCGATGAGCTCGGCGCCGATCGCGGCTGCCACATCGATCTCATCGCGGTTGTGGACTTCCACCAGCACATCCAAGCCGAGCTCTCGCGCCAGCTGGTAGAGCTCGCTCAGCAGCTGGTCGGGGAGCGCCGCCACGATCAGCAACACGGCGTCCGCGCCGGCGGCGAGCGACTCGTGAAGCTGGTAGGGGTCGACGATGAAGTCCTTGCGCAGGAGCGGCAACCTCGTCGCCACGCGCGCGGCCCGAAGGTCCTCGAGCGAGCCGCCGAAGCTCCGCCCTTCGGTGAGGATCGAGAGCGCGGTGGCGCCGGCTCGCTCGTAGGAACCGACCACCTGCTCCAGCGAGAGTCCGTCCCTGATCACCCCAGCCGAGGGCGAGCGCCGCTTGTGCTCGGCGATCACGGACAGCCCAGGGACGCTCAGCGCCTGCGCGAACGGACGCAGATCGCCCGCCGCAAGCCGCTTCGCGGCGGCCCGCTCGAGCTCCGCCACCGGGACAGCCTCGCGCCGGCGGCGGACCTCCTCGCCGGCGGCGATCAGGATCGGTTTCAGCTGATTCACGTCACCGCCAGCTCCCGGGTCCGCGCGACGAAGCGCTCCAGCGCCCGGGCGGCCGCGCCGCCGTCGATCGCCGCCTCGGCGGCCCGCACCCCATCCTCGAGCGACTGCGCGCCGCCGCCGGCGTAGATCGCGGCGCCCGCGTTCAGCACCGCCAGATCGCGTGCCACGCCGCGCTCGCCGTCGAAGATCCGCAGCGCGGTCTCGGCATTCTGTTGCGGATCGCCACCCGGAACCGCTTCGAGGGGAGCACGGGACAGCGCGAACTGCTCCGGGGTCACCGAGTAGCGGCGCAGCTCCCCCCCGGCCACCTCGACGACGATCGTCGGGGCAGAGATGCTGAGTTCGTCCAACCCGTCCTCGCCGCTGACGAGCAGCGCGTGCTTGGTGCCGAGCCGGGCCAGCGCGCCCGCCATCGTCTCGAGATACGCCGGATCCGAGATCCCGACCAGCTGTCGCGTCGCGCCGGCCGGATTCGTCAGCGGCCCCAGGAAGTTGAAGATCGTCCGGACCGCGAGCTCTCTGCGCACGGGGACCACGTATCTCGTCGCCTGGTGGTGCGCCGGAGCGAACATGAAGCCGAAGCCGACCTGCTCGATGCAGCGCGCCACCGCGCCCGGCGAGAGGTCGATCCGGGCGCCGAGCGCCTCCAGCACATCGGCCGACCCCGACAGCCCGGTGGCGGAGCGGTTCCCGTGCTTGGCCACCGCGCAGCCGGCGCCCGCGGCGATCAGCGCCGCGGTCGTCGAGACGTTGAACGTCCGGCGCCCCCCTCCCGTCCCCGCGGTGT
The DNA here is from genome assembly GCA_963767695.1 of uncultured Solirubrobacterales bacterium. Lineage (GTDB taxonomy): Bacteria > Actinomycetota > Thermoleophilia > Solirubrobacterales > Solirubrobacteraceae > Palsa-465. The sequence continues at coordinate 68,867 of CAVYFE010000003.1, read as the reverse complement.
CCAGCAGGTCATCGTTGGAGACCTCCACTCGTGCCGCAAGTGCTCGCATCGCCCGGGCGAGCCCGGCCAGCTCCTCGACCGTCTCCCCTTTCGTCCGCAGCGCGATCAGGAACGCGGCGATCTGGACCTCGGAGGCGTTCCCGGCCATGATCTCGGACAGGACGGCGGCCGTGGCCTCGAAGGTCAGGTCCTGACCGGAGGCCAGTCTGTCGATCGCTTGGGTCAGCAGATCCGAAGCCGTCGCGGTCATCGTGCGCGCGCGAGGAAGTTACCGAGCAGCTCGCGCCCCTGTTCGGTGAGCACCGACTCGGGATGGAACTGAACTCCCTCGGCCGGAAGCTCCCGATGGCGGACCGCCATCACGACGTCATCGGCGAATGCGCTGCGCTCCAGCGAATCGGGAAGCGCGGGGTCCGCGACCAGCGAGTGGTAGCGGCCGACCTCGAGCGGCTCGCGCAAGCCGCGGAAGATCGTCCTGCCGTCGTGTTGCACCTTCGTGGCCTTGCCGTGGACGGGGTGATGCTGGATCACCGTGCCGCCCCACGCCTGCACCAGCGCCTGATGACCGAGGCACACCCCGAGCGTCGGGATCCTGGCGCTCGGGAAGCGGCGCACCGTCTCCAGCGAGATGCCAGCCTCGTTTGGGGTGCACGGCCCCGGCGAGACGATCACCCGGTCATAGCCGCGGACCAGCAGCTCCTCGACGGTGGCGTGATCGTTACGCACAACCTCGATCTCAGCACCCAGCTCCCCGAGGTACTGGACGAGGTTGTAGGTGAAGCTGTCGTAGTTGTCCACGACCAGGACCCTCATGGCCACTCCGGCTGGCGCACCGCGAGCTCAACGGCCTGGAGCACGGCCCTGGCCTTGGCCTCCGACTCGCGGTACTCGTAGTCGGGCTTGGCGTCGGCGACAGTGCCGCCACCGGCCTGGACATGGGCGACCCCGTCCTTGACGACCACGGTGCGGATGTGGATACACGTGTCGAGCTCGCCCGCGTAGCTGACGTAGCCGATGGCGCCCCCGTAGCCGCCGCGCTTGACCGGTTCGAGCTCATCGATGATCTGCATCGCCCTGACCTTCGGCGCCCCGGACAGGGTGCCCGCGGGCAGCACCGAGCGCAGGGCGTCGAGCGCCCCGACCCCGTCCCGGAGCGTCCCGGTGACGCTCGAGACGATGTGCATCACGTGGCTGTAGGTCTCGACCGCCATGAAGTCCTCCACCCTCACGGTCCCGTATTCGCACACCCGTCCGAGGTCGTTGCGTCCCAGGTCGACGAGCATCACGTGCTCGGCTCGCTCCTTCGGGTCCGCGAGCAGCTCCTCGGCCAGCCGGCGGTCGTCCTCCGCAGTGGCTCCTCGGGGCCGTGTGCCGGCGATCGGGCGCGTCGAGACGTGCCGGCCGGCGACCGTGATCAGCGGTTCCGGACTGGCGCCGGCGACCTCGAAATCGCCGAAGTCCAGGAAGTACATATAGGGGCTCGGATTTACCGCGCGCAGCCCTCGGTAGATCGAGAACGCCTCGATCGGAACCGGCGCCGACCACCGCTGCGACGGAACCACCTGATACGCGTCGCCCGCGTAGATGTAATCGACGATCCGCGCCACCTTCGCCTCGAACTGCTCGCGCGACATGTTCGGCACGAAGTCCGGCGGCCGGCGATCCGCGGCCGGGGGCCGCGCGGGCCGGGGAACCGGCCCGGCCAGCCGCCAGCGCACCTCCTCGATCGTGTCGGCCGCCCGCTTATAGGACCCCTCCAGGTCCTCATCGGCGTACACGTTCGCGAGCACTGTGACGGTGTGCTTGAGGTGATCGAACACGACGAGCGTGTCGGTCAGCATCAGGGCCAGATCGGGCAACGCGAGAGGATCGGGATTGGGATCGCCGAGCGGCTCCACGGTGCGCACGAGGTCGTAGGCGAACACCCCCACGGCCCCCCCGGCGAACGGCGGCAGGCCGGCGAGCGGAGCCGCGCTGAAGCGGCCCAGCTCGGCGGCCAGCAGCGTGTAGGGATCCCCGGGTTCCCCGAGCGACCATCTGAGCACCTTGCGCGGGCGAAAGCCGATGAAGGAATAGCGGCCGACGCGGCCCTGATCGGCCGATTCGAGCAAGAACGCGGGCCCCTGCTCGCGCAACTTCAAGAATGCCGAGACCGGCGTCTGGCAGTCATCGATGAACGTCGCGCACAGCGGGATCAGGTTGTGCTCCTGCGCGAGCGAGCGGACCTCCTCCAGCGACGGGCGCAGTGCCGCCGCGGCCAGCTCAGCGCTTACGGCGCTCATCGAGCACTCGTTCCGCGTCGTCGAGCGCGAGGCCGCGGCTCGCCAGCAGTACGGTCAGGTGATAGAGGACGTCGGCCGCCTCCTCGCAGACCCGCCCGTCGGATTCCTGTCCGGCGGCCCGCGCGACCTCCTCGGCCTCCTCCTGCACCTTGCGCCCGAGTCGTTCCGGATCGGCGAGCAGCGCCGCCGTGTAGGACCCCTCCAGGCGGTCGGTGGCGCGCTGGGCGATCGTCCGCTCGAGCGCCGGCAGCGCCTCGTGGGGCGCCTGTGGCGTGAGCTCCCCCCGGTGAAAGCAGGTCCGCTCGCCGGTGTGGCAGGCCGGCCCCGCCGACTGCACCAGCGCCAGCAGCGCGTCGCCGTCGCAGTCGTAGCGGATCGCCTTGACCGCCTGCGTGTTCCCCGAGGTGGCACCCTTATGCCACAGCTCCGCGCGCGTGCGGCTGAAGAAGTGCATCTCGCCGGTCTCGCGGGTCAGCCGCAGTGCCTCCGCGTCCATATAGGCGAGCGTCAGCACCTCGCCGGTGCGCCAATCCTGCACGATGCACGGGACCAGGCCGCGCTCGTCGAATGCGATCTGCGAGTCGTCCACGGGGCCGTCGATTCTATGGCTCCGCGTTCGCCCGACCCGGGACCCGCTAGGTTCGAGACGTGCTGGCGATCTTCGACGGCCACAACGACGCCCTGACCCGCGAGGATCATGCCGGGTTCGTGAACGGGCGCCCGGATGGCCATCTGGATCTCGCCCGGATGCGCGCCGGCGCCGTCCGCGGCGGGATCTTCTCGATCTTCACCGCATCCGAGGGCGAGGAGCACGAGCCGGTGCCACGCAGTGACTCCGTCGTGGAGTTCAACTACGCGCCCCCGGTTGCACACGCCACGGCAGCCGCCGATGCCACCGCCGCGGCCGGGCGGCTGTTCGTGCTCGAGCGCGCCGGACATCTTCGCGTGGCTCGCTCTGTCGCGGATCTGGACGCCGCCCTCGCCGATGGCGGGCCGCCGACGGCCGTCCTGCATCTCGAGGGAGCCGAGGCGATCGATCCAGGCCTTCAGTCGCTAGAGCTGTGGCATGCAGCGGGCTTGCGCTCGCTGGGACCGGTGTGGAGCCGCGCCAACGCGTTCGGCCACGGCGTGCCGTTCGTCTTTCCGTCCTCGCCGGACACCGGCCCCGGCCTCAGCGAGGCAGGGCTGGCGCTCGTGCGCCGCTGCGCCGAAATCGGGATCCTGGTCGATCTCAGCCACCTGAACGAGGCCGGGTTCTGGGACGTTGCGCGGCTCGGGGCCGGGCCATTGGTGGCCAGCCACTCCGCCGCCCACGCCCTCTGCGGGGCCTCCCGGAACCTCACCGACGCGCAGCTCGATGTGATCGGCGCCTCCGGCGGACTGGTCGGGATCGTGTTCGCGTGCCCGTTCCTGCGGACGGACTTCGCCGACGACGCCGACACCCCGCTCGAGCTGATCGCCATCCACGCGCGGTACGTGGCCGACCGGATCGGCGCCGCTCACGTGGCGCTCGGCTCGGACTTCGACGGCGCCACGATCCCGGCCGCGCTGGGCGACGCCGCCGGGATGCCGTTGGTCCTGGATGCGCTCATGCGGGCGGGCTTCGACGATCAGGAGCTCGCCGCGATCGCGTGGGGGAACTGGCGCCGGGTGCTCGGCGCGTGGTGGGGTAGCTGATGCTCAGGCCGAATTCACTCGATTCCCAGTCGGTCGAGCAGGCGCTCATCGGTTCGCCAGTGACGGCGGACCCTGACCGAGAGCTCGAGGTGAACGTGGGTACCGAGCTCGCGTTCGATCGCCTTCCTGGCGGCGATCCCGATCGCCTTGACCATCCGGCCCTGAGCGCCGATCAGGATCCCTTTCTGGGATTCGGTCTCCACCAGCACCACGGCCTCGATCCGAACGAGGTCCGGGCGCGGGCGCTCGACGGACTCGAGCTCGATCTCGACCGCGTGTGGCAACTCCTCTCGGGTACGCGCCAGCACCTGCTCGCGGATCAGCTCGGCGAGCAGTACGTCACGCGACTGATCGGAGTGCTGTCGAGCCTCGAAGTAGAACGGGCCGGGAGGAAGCAGCGCGATCAGATGATCGATCAGCGGCCGCAGCCCGGATCCCGTCCGTGCGGAGACGGGGAAGATCTCCTGCGCCAGATCGAGTTCGGCGGCACCCTGCAGGGCCGCCGCGGTCTTCGCTCGATCGGTTCGGTCGACCTTGTTGACCGCGATCACGACTGGAACCGGCGCCGAGGACAACAGCCGGGCGATGAACCGGTCGCCGGGACCGATGCCGTGCTCCGCGTTGACGACGAACAGGCAGCCGTCGGCATCGGCGAGCTCGGTCTCCACACGCCGCTGCATCCGCGCGGTCAGCTCGTCTCGCGGCCGCTGGACGCCGGGAAGGTCCACCAGCACGAGCTGCCAGCGATCCCCGGTCGCCACGCCGCGCAAGGCTCGGCGCGTCGTCTGCGGCTTGTCGGAGACGATCGCCACCTTCGCGCCCACGATCGCATTCGCGAGCGTCGACTTGCCGACGTTGGGCCGCCCGGCTAACGCGATGAAGCCGGACCGGGTGGACGTACCGGCTTGGGCAGCGCCCGCGGGCACCGCGTCACCTCACCCACCGCATCAGCTCGGCCTGGAGCGCGAGCATCTCGCCCTCGTCGGTCTCGTGATCCATGCCGGTGAGGTGAAGCGCGCCGTGGATCACGGCCTCGCGGAGATCGTCGGTGTGCGCCGGGCAGATCACGATGTCGCCCAACTCGCGCGGTCCGGCCGAGAGGCCGTCCTGATCGACACCGAACGAAAGGACGTCCGTGGGTGCGTCGAGCTCGCGGAAGTCCCGGTTCAGCTCGCGGATCCGGTCCTCGTCGACGAGCTCGATCGCCACGTGCCCATCCGAGATCCCGGCCGTCGACAGCGCCAGGGCACACAGCTCCTCGATCTCGACCGCCGTGGGACCCTCTGCCGGCGCCCCGTCGAGCCCGATCAACTCGATATCGAGCATCGCGGCCCTGGGCCTACGCCCGCTTGCGCGGACGGAGCTCCGGAGCCATCCGTTGCGTGTGCTCGGTATACGCGGCCACGATCCGCTGCACGAGCTTGTGGCGGACGACGTCCTCCTCGCCGAAGCGAACGAACTCGATCCCCTCCACCTCGCTCAGGATCTCCGAGACGACGACGAGCCCCGAATCCTGCTCACGCGGAAGATCGATCTGGGTGATGTCGCCGGTCACCACCATCTTCGAGTTGAAGCCGAGCCGGGTGAGAAACATCTTCATCTGCTCGGGGCTGGTGTTCTGCGCCTCGTCGAGGATGATGAAACTGTCGTTGAGACTGCGCCCACGCATGAACGCCAGCGGCGCGACTTCGATCACTCCCCGTTCCAGGTGCTGGGTGACCCGTTCGGGCTCGAGCATGTCGTGCAGCGCGTCGAACAAGGGCCGCAGATACGGGTCCACCTTGGCCATCAGATCACCGGGCAGGAAGCCGAGCCGCTCGCCGGCCTCGACCGCGGGTCGCGTCAGGATGATCCGGTTGACCTCGCGCCGGCTCAGAGCAGCCGCCGCGAGCGCCACCGCGAGGAACGTCTTGCCGGTTCCGGCGGGCCCGATCCCGAACGTGATCGTGTGGTCGCGGATCGAGTCGACATAGCGCTTCTGGTTGACGGTCTTCGGCGCGACCTTGGTGGTGCGGTGGCGCCACACCACGTCCTCGAGAATGCGCGCCGGAGACTCGTGGGCGTCGAGCGCGCGGGTCACCGCCTCGATCGTGCCAGGCGCGATCTCGTGGCCCTGCCCGATCAGCTCCGACAGCTCGCGGATCACCGCTGCGGCGGCGTCGACGGCCTCGGGATCGCCCTCCAGCGTCAGCACATTGCCGCGGAGGAAAACGTCACAGTCGAGATGTCCTTCGAGCGTCTTGAGCACCGCGTCCTTGCTCCCTGCCAGTTCCGCGGCGACCGTGTTGTCGAGCTCGAGCTGCCTGCGCACGTAACTCCTCAGGTGCTCAGTGCCTCGCGGACCCGGGCGGATGCCCGCTTGCCGTCGGCGCGGCCGCCGGCCTTGGCCATGACCACCTTCATCACCTGGCCCATGTCCTTGGGCTCGCTGGCGCCGGTCTCGGCGAGCGCCGCCGCGACGATCGCGTCGAGCTCCGAGTCGTCGAGCTCGGCGGGGAGGTAGTCCTGGATGATCAGCGCCTCGGACTCCTCTTGCGCGGCGAGCTCGGGCCGGCCGCCGTGTCGGAACTGATCCGCGGCCTCGAGCCGCCGCTTGCGCTCGCGCCGAAGCACGGCCAGCTCGTCTCCGTCTCCCTCCTTGGCGGCTTTCTGCAGCTCCGAGAGCACCAACCGCAGCGCGCCGACCCGCTGCTTCTCGCCTGCCTTCATCGCGCTCGTCATGTCGCTGCGCACCTGCTCGGTGACCGTCACTCCACTGAGGATAGCTTTGAGACTAGACAGGCTCGCAGCTGATGCCGTCGGCGTACAGCTCCCGGCAGCGGGCCTCGATCAGCTCGCCTCGCCCGCCCGCCCCTGCGGGGAGGTAGCAGCGCGTGTAGTCGGCGGTGTATCCCGAGCACTGGGTTTCGGCGACCTTGTCCACGAGAACGACCTCGCGCCGCCCGAGCTTGGCGGCTCGGTGGTGGCGCGACCGGGCCTCCGAGTGACCACGAAGCGCCTGCGAGCGGCGCTTCTTCTCCTCCGGCGCCACGCGATCGCCCAGACGCTCGGCCACCGTCCCGGGGCGCGGCGAGTACGAGAACGCGTGCACCCTGGAGATCGCGGCGGCGTCGATCACCTCCAACGTCCGCGCGAACGCCGCGCCGTCCTCGGTCGGGAAGCCGACGATCACGTCGGTCGTCAGGTTCACGTGGGGAACGGCCGCGCGCAACGCCGCCACATTGTCGAGGTACTCGGCCACGGTGTAGTGACGGCCCATCGCCCGCAGGACCGCGTCGTCGCCGGACTGCATCGGGACGTGCAGGTGCGGGCACACCTTTGGCTCGCCCGCCAGTGCCCTGACCAGCGAGTCCTTGACGTGAATCACCTCGACGCTCGAGAGGCGGACCCGCTCCACGCCCTCGACGCCTGCCACCTCCACCAGCAGCTGGCCCAGCTCCAGCCCCCGCTCGGGATCCGAGTAGTCGCCCACGCTGATCCCGGTGATCACGATCTCCGGCTGCCCGCGCGCGACGCGGTGGCGCACCTCGCTCAGTACCGCGCCGGCGGGCCGCGAGCGCGCCGACCCGCGCACGGTGGGAATGATGCAGTAGGCACAGTGGCAGTCGCAGCCATCCTGGACCTTGACAAAGCCGCGGGTGCGCGCCGCCTGCACCGCCGTTTGCCGCGCGAGGACATCATGCTCGAGATCGGCGCAGCCTCCGAGCTCGGCTGCGATCGAAGCGGCCACGTCGTCGGCGGTCCCGACGAACGGCCGCACCCGCCCGTCGATCTCGGCGAACTGCCCGGCGTTCAGGTTCACCGCGCAGCCGGCGACGTACACCTCGCGAGCCGAGCGCAGCGAACGCCGCACCGATTGGCGCGACTTCGCCTCGGCCTCGTTGGTGATGCAGCAGGTGTTGATCACGTGCAGCTCCGCATCGGCCTCGGGCACCTCCATGTGCCCGGCGGACAGCAGCGCCGTGCGGGCGAGCATCGCATCCGCCTGCGACACCTTGCAACCGAGAAATTTGATCGAGAATGAAGCCACCGCCGCCCACGGTACCGAGCCCGTAGGTCCAGCGGATCCCAGCAACTTAGCGTGGGTAAGCCCCGGCTCCCGCGGGCACCTGCGCTTTCGCGCGCGGGCCCGCGGGTGCCAGGGTCACGCCCCTGACCGCGCTCGCGTCACCGGTGTCCTCGAGTCAGCACGAGCCGAGAGGAGAGAGGGCTCATAAGCAGCGCCAGCACGAGGCTTGGGCCGCGGCGCGACGACATCGAGCACAACCCCGGCAAGTGTCACGCCGATCGCGAGCGGATTGGGCAACTGGGTTCACCTCCTTCGCAGGATTCGGTTTCGGAGCGTCCCGGAAAGGATCCGCCAGGGCGGCGCGAGCGCCATCGGCCGCGTGGCCAAGATTCCGCTCGGCTAGCTGTCCACCTTGAACGGGTTATCCGCCGGTGATCTGCGCTCGAACAGCAGCGCCGCCCAGTCGCCCGCTGATCGTCGGCGCCGCTCGCCGAGCTCGCGGGCCGCGAACGCGGCGGCGACCTCATCGGCCTCGGCGATGAGCAGGCCGCTGGCGATCATGCGCTCGGGAAGGCGCGGGCCATCTGGAAGCCTTCCTACGAGGTCGAGCAGCAGCGCCGAGGAGAGATTGGCGGCGGAGGTCTGGGCGGTGGGGATCTCACCCGCTCGCAGATCGTGTCGTCGAGCGTCGATCACGACCCCATTGCGGCGGGCGTTCTCCTCGGTTGCCGAGATGCTCGCCGGATCGCTGTCGAGCGCGAGCACCGGTTCCCAGCCCAGCCGGGCGGCGGCGATCGCGAGCACTCCGGAACCACAGCCGAGATCGAGGAACGGTCCCCTCCCGTCGAGCTCCAGCATCAACTCGAGGCACAGCCGGGTGGATGCGTGCGCGCCGGTTCCGAACGCCTGCCCGGGGTCGATCACGAGATCGACCGGGGTACCGCTCGGTGGCTCCCACGGAGGTCGGACCGCGAGCCTGCCATCGAGCACCAACGGGCGGTGAAACTCGCGCCACCGCTCAGCCCAGTCGTCGGCGATCTCCCTCGTGCTGAGATCGACGAGCGCTCCGCCCGCCGCCGCCCGCAGCGCCGGGAGCGCGGGCAGCTCGCCCGGTGCGCCATATACCGCGTACTCGACGATCCCGTCTGCGAGGGCAACTTCCTCCACCCCGCTCGGCGCCAGTTCGAGCAATTCGGCGAGGACAAGCTCGGCGTCCTCGAGCCGGACCCGGACGGCGAGACGGATCACCCGGGCTACCGCTAGGCGCCGAACGCGCGCTTGAGCTTCCCGAACACGCCTTCGTCGGTGCGGAGATTGTGGTCGCTCATCGAGTCCGCGAGCTGGTCGTAGAGCTGGCGCTGGTCGCGGGAGAGGTGGCGCGGAACGATGACGTTCACGACCACGCGCAGATCGCCGCGGCGATGGCCGCGCAGCGCCGGCAGCCCGCGGCCGCGCACCACCAGCGTCTCGTGGGGCTGCGTGCCGGCCGGGATCTCCACCTCGACCGGATCGTCGACCGTGGGCACGGTGACCGTCGTTCCAAGGGCCGCCAGCGGCGCCGGTACGTCGACCGCGGTCACCAGATCGTCGCCGTCGCGGATGAAGCGGCTGTCCTCGCGGACCCGGATCAGCACGTACAGATCGCCGGGCGGCCCACCCCGCTCCCCGGCGTGACCCCTACCCGAGACGCGGATCCGCTGTCCGTCCGCGATTCCGGCGGGAACGTCGACCGCCACCTTGGATCGCTGAACACGACGTCCCCGGCCGCGGCAGGTCTTGCACGGCTGGCGCGGCACCTTTCCCTCTCCGTTGCAGACATCGCAGGTGGCGCTCCGGACGACCTGACCGAACGGCGTCCGCGAAACGGCCCGCAGCTGACCGCTTCCGCCACAGCGCGAGCAGGTGTCGATCGGTGTCCCCGGCTCGGCGCCGTTGCCGTGGCAGTGCTCGCAGAGCTCGATCGCCTCGTAGGCGATTTCCGCCGATGTGCCATGAGCGGCCTGGGCCAGATCGATCTCGGCGCTGACCGCGATGTCGCCGCCCTGGATCGACCCTCCGGGCCGGCCGCCCCCGAACGCACTCGTAAACCCGCCGCCACCGAAGAACGCCTCGAAGATGTCCGACACCGAGCCGAAGGCATCGAAGTTCGGGGCGTAGCCGCCGCTGCGCAGGCCGTCGTGGCCATAGCGATCGTAGGTCGCACGGCGCTCTGAGTCGGTCAGGACCTCGTAGGCCTCGGCCGCCTCCTTGAACTTCTCCTCGGCCCGGGGATCGCTGCTGTTGACATCGGGATGGAGCTCGCGCGCGAGCCGCCGGAACGCCTTCTTGATCTGATCTTCGCCGGCGTCGCGGCGGACGCCCAGAACTTCGTAGTAGTCGCGCGGCATCAGCGGCTCAGACGGGGGTTCCGTTCCCAGGGCTCGTCGTAGACATCGGCGATATAGCTCGACAGCTGCAGCGCCGCCTCACGCACAGATCTGATCGCCTGGCCGTAGTCCATCCGCAGCGGACCGATCACCGAAACCGCCCCCAGGCTCCGCTGCGGAAGCCCATAGCTGGCGGCGACGAGCGCGAGCGAGCGCAGCGCCGGACTCTCATTCTCGGCGCCGATCCGTACCAGCACGTCGCGTTCGGACAGCGCCGAGCGGAGCACGCCCAGCAGCGTCACCCGGCGCTCGAGCATGTCCATCAACGCGTTGAGCTCGGAGATGTCCGCGAATCGCTCGGTGCTCAGCAGCCGCGTGGTCCCCTCGACGTACAGGGTTTCCTGCGCCGCTTCCTCGAGCTCGGTGAACACGGGCGCGAGTGCGCCGATGAACTCCAACTCGGTTCCCGACAGCGAGGGATCGTGCAGCCGCTGGTGGAGCATCCGCGCTCCCAGTCCGAGCCCAACCAGCCGCTCGTTGAAGTAGCTCGCGGCCCAGTCAGCCAGGCCCGCGTCGACCGGACGCCCAAACGTGAACAGCCGTTTGGTGACCCCGCCGGTCGAGGTGATCACGACCACCATCAGCACCTGGGGCTGGAGTACCAGCACCTCGACGTGGCGGATCGTCGAGGTCTCGATCGGCGGCGCGGTCACGACCGCGAGCAGGTTCGTGACCTGGGAGAGCGTCTCGCTCGTCGTTCGCATCGCCTCGTCGAGCTCTCGCTTGACCAGTGACAGCGACAGGCGCGGGGCCGTGGCTTCGCTCGGCAGGAGGCGGTCGACGAAGTAGCGGTAACCCGCCTCGGTGGGGATGCGACCCGCGGAGGTGTGCGGATGGGCCAGCAGCCCCAGCTCCTCGAGGTTCGCGAGCTCGTGGCGAATCGTCGACGGCCCCCACTGGAAATCCACCGACAGGGCCTTCGAGCCCACCGGCGCGCCGGCCGCCAGATACTCGTCGACGACCCTGCGCAGAACCAGCTCTTGGCGTTCGGTCAGCACAGCCTTGATTGTAGGTCGGCGATCTCACGCCACTTCAGAGCGCGAACCGCCAGCGCCCGCTAGAGGTGGACCTCGGCCTCGCCGTTGCGGATGATCCGCTGGCCGTCCTGCTCGGCTTCGGAGCGCACGATTGCGACGTCATCCCTTAGCTCGCGAACGGTGCCCTTGACGACGATCTCCTCGTTCAGCTTGCCCATCCCGCGGAACTGGACCGAAAGCCGCTCCAGCTTCTCCGGTCCGCCCGCCGCCTCGGTGTGCGCCCGCGCCACCTGAGCCATCGTCCACAGCCCGTGGAGGATCCGGCCGGGCAGTCCGACCTGTTGGGCGAACTGCTCGTCGATGTGGATCGGATTGAAGTCGCCGGAGGCGCCGGCGTAGCGAACCGTGACGTACGGGTCCGGTGTCACCCTCAGCTCGATCGTGTCGCCTTCTCGGAGGCTCACGAGACTCCCCGCACGATGTTCGTCCAGGTCCCCGTACAGACCGTCGCTCCGTCCTGATTCTTGGATACCGACTCGAACACGTAGAAGCCCATCCCGCCGCGATCGGAGATCTCCTTGATCGTCGCGATGGTGGTGATCTCGTCCCCCGCGACGACCAGCGGGCCCCACCGGAACTCCTGGCCGCCGTGCACCATCATCGCGAAGTTGAGGCCGACGTCCGGATCGAAGATCGCCGGAACGACCGAGCGGCCCGCGTAGACGACCGCGAACATCGGCGGCGCGACGAGGTCGGCGTATCCGGCGGCGCGAGCGGCGTCGACGTCGTGGTGGAGTGGGTTGGTCTCCCCGACCGCGGCCGCGTATTCCCTGACCTTCTCGCGCCCGACCGCATACGCCACCGGCTCGTAGGACTTGCCGATGGCTTCGGTCTTGACTGGCACGACGGCAGTCTCTCAGATGATCACGGGCACCGTTCCGCCGTCGACCGACCAGGCGGCGCCGGCCACGTTCGAGGCGTGCTCCGAGCACAGAAATGCGATCACCGCGGCAATCTCGTCCTCGCTCGCGAGCCGGCCGCGGGGAACGTGGGCGACCGCGACGTCGAGCGCTTGCTCGCGACTGATCCCGCGCGCATCGGCGGTCTGATCGGCCAGCCCACCGGGCGCCAGCCACAGCTCCGTCCCGACCGGCCCGGGCGCCACCGCGTTGACCATGACGCCGCGGTCGGCGTACTGATCCGCGAACGCCCGCGACAGCGACAGCTCCGCCGCCTTCGTGACCGAATACGCCATGTTCGTCTTGGACGGCCGCTTCCCCGACGAGGAGCAGACGTTGACGATCCGACCCCATCCGCGATCGGCCAGCGCCGGCGCCGCCGCGCGCATCAGCCGCATCGGCGCCATCACGTGGAGCTCCCACTGGGTCTGCCAGTCCTCGTCGGTGAGCTGCTCGATCGTCTTCACCGCGCTGGTGCCCGCGTTGTTGACCAGCACGTCGATCCGGCCCAGGCGCGTGAGGCATGCATCGAGCACGCGCTCGCCCGCATCCGCTGCGCTGACATCGAGCGCCGCCGTCTCCGCGCGCCCGCCGGCGCCGCGGCACGCTCGCGCCGACCTCCGCCAAGGCCTCCTCGTCACGGCCGACCAGCAGCAGCGCCGCGCCCTCGCGCGCCAGCAGCAGCGCAGTCGCGCGGCCGATCCCGCGCGAGGCTCCGCTGATGATGCAGGCGCGGTCCCGCAAGCCGAGGTCCATGCGCCTGATTGTCGCCGACGGTCCTCAAGGCTAGGAGGGCAGGGCCGCGGTGGCCGGGAAGCCGCGCCGCTTGTACTCCTCGTAGTGACCCCGCCAGGCGTCGCTGTCGTACGGACGCGGGTCCTCCTCGCCGTCGAGCAGCTGTTCCAGCCCATCGAGGCAGCCGTGCCAGCCGGCGCCGTCCCGCGCCGCCTTGTCAGCTGAATCGAGCTCCACGGTGAACCGCAGCAGGCAGGCCGTCCCGTCGTCGATCGGCTCGAGCGCGAAGTGGAGCTGATCCTCGCCCCAGGTGAACGAGAAGCGACGCGGCGGATCGAGCTCCGTCACCTCTCCGAGGAGCGTCGAGGCGCCGTCGGGCAGCGTCATCTGTGCAAACACGAACGTCATCCGTCCGCCCAGGCGCAAGTCGACCTGCACCTCGCACGGGAACCACCGGGCCAGCTCGGCGGGCTCGGTTACGGCCCGCCACACATCCTGCACCGGGTGGGCGATCCGCCGCTCGAAGCGGAGCGTGGGACGGTCGTCGATCAGCTGGTAGCTGGCTTCCATCGGGCTCATTCCTCCTCGTTGCGAGGTTTGGCATTACGGTCGAGGTGCGCCTCCAGTGCGTCGAGTCGCTGATCCCAGAGGCGGCGGTACGGAGCGAGCCAGGCGTCGAGCTCGACCAGCGGCTGCGGGTTCACGCCGTAGACCCGGCGCTGTGCCTCGCTGCGGGCGCTCACCAGCCCCGCCTCACGAAGCACGCGCAGGTGCTTTGAGGTCGACGGCTGGCTCAACCCGAGACGATCGACGAGCTCGCCGACGGCGCGCGGCCGCTCGCGCAGCAGCTCGAGCACTTCGCGCCGGTGTGGATCGGCGAGCACTGACCAGGTGGAGGGCACCAACCGAGCATATAACCACGTGGTTATATGCATGTCAAGGCATGCTCGTGCCTCAGGTTCAACAGGTTCGCGAGGCCACCGATTCGCGTCTGGCAACCACGCTCCCTTGTGGGCTCGGCCGGGCGGCGCTAGCCTCTATCCATGGCCAGACGAGCACTGCTGAGGGCGTCTGACGCGGAGCGCGAGCAGGTCGCGGAGCGCCTGCGCGATGCGACGGCCGAGGGACGATTGCTTCCCGAAGAGCTCGACGAGCGACTCGGCCTGGCGCTGAGGGCCCGGACGCAGGGGGAGCTGCATGCACTCGTCGCCGACCTGCCGGGGGCGCGTGCCGGGTCCCGCCGGGCGATGCACGTGAGCCCGTTGAGCGCGTTCGCGCTGGCGCTCGCGGCAGCGATGCTCGCGGTCATCCTGGTGATCGCGGTCGCGTTGTTGCTGACCGGAGTGTTCGTCTTCTGGGGTATCTGGATCGTGTGGGGCTGGTGGTTCTTCGGACGCCGCCGGCGGCCCTATTCGGGACAGCGCCGGACCTCCGGCGCGCGCCTGTACTAGCCCGTCAGCCCTTCTCGCCCAGCTCGAGCACGGCCAGGAACGCCTCCTGGGGCACCTCGATCCGGCCCACCTGCTTCATCCGCTGCTTGCCGCGCTTCTGCTGCTCGAGCAGTTTGCGCTTGCGCGTGATGTCGCCGCCGTAGCACTTGGCGGTTACGTCCTTGCGATAGGCCTTGATCGTCTCCCGGGCCACGATCCTCGAGCCGATCGCCGCTTGGATCGGCACGTCGTACTGCTGGCGCGGGATCGTCTGGCGAAGCTTCTCGGCCAGTGCCCGACCGGCCTCGTACGCCTTGCTGCGGTGCACCAGCATCGACAGCGCGTCGATCGGGTCACCGCCAAGCAGGATGTCGAGCTTGACAAGATCGGATTCGCGCATTCCGATCAGCTCGTAGTCGAGTGAGGCGTACCCGCGGGTGCGCGACTTGAGCTGATCGAAGAAGTCGAGCACGATCTCGCCCAGTGGCAGGTCGTAGGTCAGCTGAACCCGCTCCGGACTGAGGAAGTTCATGCCGCTGTGTCGTGCTCGTCGTTCCTGGCAGAGTTCCATGATCGCGCCGATGAACGTCTTCGGGGTGAGAATCGAGGCGCGGATGTACGGCTCGCGGACCTCGGCCACGCGGCCCGGGTCGGGCATGTCGTTGGGGGAGTGGACGGGGATCGTGGTGCCGTCGGTGAGGGTCACCTCGTATTCCACGCTCGGCATCGTGGCCAGCAGCTCGAGGTCGTATTCGCGCTCCAGCCGCTCGCGGACGATGTCCATGTGCAGCAGCCCGAGGAAGCCACAGCGAAACCCGAACCCGAGCGCATCCGAGGTCTCCGGCTCCCAGCTCAGAGCCGCGTCGTTGAGGCTCAGCTTCTCGAGCGCGTCGCGCAGATCCGGATAGTCGTCGGAGTCGATCGGGAAGAGGCCGCAGAACACCATCGGCTTGACCTCGCGGTAGCCGGGCAGCGGCTCGGATGCGGGATTGATCCTCGTCGTCAGCGTGTCGCCGACGCGCAACTTCGTCACGTCCTTGATGCCAGTGATCAGGAATCCGACCTCCCCCGCATGCAGCGCCTGCGCCGAGGTCATCTGGGGCGTGAAGAAGCCGATGTCGTCGATCTCCGCCTCCGTCCGGGCTTGCATCGCCCGGATCGCCTCGCCCTTGGTGAAGGTCCCATCGACCACGCGGATGTAGGCGATCACGCCGCGGTACTGGTCGAATTCGGAGTCGAAGATCAGCGCGCGGGGGGGATTATCAGGATCTCCGGCGGGAGGCGGCACGCGCGCGATCAGCTCATCCAGCACGTCGGTCACGCCCTCTCCCGTCTTCGCGCTGATCCTGCGCACCGCGTCGGCGGGCTCGCCGAGCAGCTCCGCGACTTCACCCGCCACCCGCTCGGGCTCGGCGCCCGGGAGGTCGACCTTGTTCAGGCACGGAATCAGCTCCAGGCCCGACTCGACCGCCAGGTAGGTGTTCGCGACCGTCTGTGCCTCGACCCCCTGCGAGGCGTCCACGACCAGCAGCGCACCCTCGCACGCGGCCAGCGAGCGGGAGACCTCGTAGGTGAAGTCGACGTGGCCCGGGGTGTCGATCAGGTGCAGCTGGTAGGTCTGGCCGTCGTGCGCGGACTGATAGAACACGCGCACGGCTTGGGCCTTGATCGTGATCCCCCGTTCGCGCTCGAGATCCATCGAGTCCAGCACCTGCGCTCGCATCGCCCGCGGGTCGACCGTGTGCGTGAGCTCGAGGATCCGGTCGGCCAGCGTCGACTTGCCGTGGTCGATGTGGGCGATGATCGAGAAGTTGCGGATGTGAGCCTGGTCGGACATTCCTGACTACAAGGGTATTTCGCGCGCCGTGCTCAGCCCGCGGTGCGTCCTCGCTCGATCGTCTCGTCTTCGGTGAGGCGCACGATCGTCTCGTCTGATACGGGCCGCTATAGTAAGCGCGCGCTGCGGCGAACCCGCCGCGGTTTGCGTCTGCTTGGACCCGATGGCGAACATCCACTCTCAGAAGAAGCGGATCGAGCGCGCCGAGCGCGAGCGGCTCGAGAACCGCCACTACACCTCGAAGATCAAGACGTACTTCCGCCGTTTGGAGCGCGCCGTCAACGGCGGCGAGGAAGCCGTCGCCGAAAGCGAGCATCGCGTGCTGGTGCAGACGATCGACAAGGCCGTCAAGCGCGGGGCGATCCACCGCAACAGCGGCGCCCGCAAGAAGTCCCGAGCCGCCCGCCTGCGAGGCGGCGGCGCCTCCGGCTGAGCGCACGCCGCCGATCCGCTGCTGATAAGCGATAGCTTTGCCGCAATGGCACAGACGCTGGAGCCCACAGCCAGCGCGTCAGGGCCGGTCTTCTTCGAGCTCGAACGTTTCGAGCGAACCGGCGCGGGGCGCCTCGAGCTGAGCGGTCGCTGGTTCGGGGTGCGGGGACGGAGGTTCGTCCGCCCCACCCTGACCTTTGAAGCCGACGGCCAGCCGTATCGCCTGCTCGCCGATCTCGAGCACAAGCCGTGGTTTGCCGAGGACGGGACGCCGTGGACGGCTGCCTTTGCTTGGGACGCCGATACCAGCGCGCTCGCGGAACTCGAGCTGACCGTCGCGCCCGACATCGCGATCCCGCTGACGGGAGCGGACGGCGGGAGCGCTCCGCCGAGGAAGCGGCGCCTGGAGAATGCCGATGCTCGGGCCGCTTCGCTGCAGCGGGAGCTCCAGGCGATCAGGCAAGAGCTCGTCGACGAGCGCCGCACGACCGTTCATCTGCGCGAGCAGCTGGAGCCGTTGCGCGCGGAGCTAGAGGCCGCCCGCGGCGAGCTTGAACGGCTCAGCGCAGAGAAGGTCGAGAGTGACGCGGCCTTGGCCCGCTGCGACGCGGTGCTCGCGAAGCTCACCGCGGCCGAGGCGCAGCGTGACGACGTCCGCCGGTCGCTCGAGCAGGCCGAGAGCGAGCTCGACGAGCAGCGGCGAGCTCACCGCCAGGCGCAGGTCGAGCGCGACCGCACGCTCAGCTCGATGGAGCGGCTCCGCGCGGAGGAGGAGATTGCGGCCCAGGCGCATGACCGAGCGCTGGCCGAACGGGAGCACGCGCTACGGGCTCGCGACCACGCGCTGACCGAGCGTAACCAGGCCCTGGCACAGCGTGATGAGCTGGCCCGTGCCGATGACAGCCTCCAATCGCAGCGCGCCGCCGCGCGAGCGCTCGTGACGCGACGAAACCTGTCTTGGCGCCCGTCCCCGTGGAGCGGACCGAGCCGCCGCGGCGCACGCGCAGCCCCCGACATCCGTCGACGGCAGATCGGCTGGCCCGCCCGGATCCTCGCGATCTTGCTGGTGCTGGCGGCGGTGGTCGTGCTCGCCGTGATCTTCCACGTCGCCTAGCGTCTCGGCGCAGCCGCTAGCCGGCGATCCGCTGAATCGTCAGCAGCGCCACGGTGTCCTCAGCGGCGCCGCCGGCGCCGCCGCCGCGGGAGGCGAGCTCCAGATCGGCGATCTCCTCGAGCGCCTGGCGTAGCTTCTCGCTGCCGCTGCGCCGCGCGTCCTCGATCAGGCCGTCGGCCGCCCGGGATGGCATCCGCAGCCCACGTTTGATTTGCCCGGTGGGCTCGCCGGCATCGAGCGCGCGCGCGATCTCGTGGCCGGTGCGGATCCGTTGCGACATCCAGTACAGGAGACCGGGAACCCGCTCGCCCTGCGCGCGCAGCGAGAGGTAGGCTCGCGTGGCCGGCGCCGCCTGACCCGCCACCAGCGCGTCCGCCAGCGACCAGGCCCTGCGCTCGGCCGAGGGCGCGGTCAGCGCCTCGATCTGCGCCTCGTCGAGGCGCGTGCCGGGTTCGACGGACAGCGCGAGCTTCTCGAGCTCTCGGATCAGCCGCTGCTGACGGTCTCCGACGTGGCGGATGAGCGCCCGGGCGGCGTCCGGCTCGAGCGCGACCCCGAGCTCGCGCCCGCGGGCGATCACCCACTTCGGCAGCTCCCATGGCTTGACGCTCCCCTCGGCGCTGATGTCCCCGCCCGCCTTCCGCACGGCCGCATGCAGCCGGGCGGGGGCCTTGACCCTGCCATCCTCCCGGGCGAACAGGGCCACGGTCGTCTCGGGCGCGATCGACCCCAGCGCCGCCTCGAGCGCATCGAGCTCCTTGTCCTTCCACCGCTCCGCGCCCTCGACAATGATGAACCGCCTCCCCAACGCGAACGTCATCGCGTTCAGGGCCCCGGCGACCGCGTCCGGAGCGGCCGCATCACCCTCCAGCAGCTCGACGCCCTGAACGCCGCTCTCGGCTTCCGCGAGCGCGCGCAACCGGCGGCGCCGCTCCCCGATCCGGCCATGGTCCTCGCCGTGAATCAGGTAGGCGGGCTTGAAGGTCGGCATCGGAGCCAGTGTAGGTGGAGGTGCTGATGCCGACGCCCGGGAGCGGGCATCCGAGCTCCTCGACCTGCGAACACAACCCCCCCTCCCCTAATCCACTCCTACCGGCGGCTCAGATGGAGCGCGCGATCCAGCGCCTCCTCGGCCAACTCGACTCGCTCAATCCCATCGATAGCCCAGGTGTCAAGACCTACCACCGGCACTCCCGACTTCAGCGCGAGGGCGACCTCCGACAGAGTGCCGTACGCCCCGCCGATCGCGATGACCACGTCCGCGGCCCGCACCACCAAGCCATTGCGGAGCTCGCCGAGGCCGGTGGCGATGGCGACCCGAACCCAACCGTTGGCGTCAGCGCGATCGAGACCCGGGAGGATTCCCACGGTCAGGCCGCCGGCGGACACCGCGCCCCGGCAGGCCGCCGCCATCACCCCACCTAGGCCGCCGCAGACGAGGACCGCGCTGCGCTGCGCCAATCCCCGTCCGATCCACTCAGCGGCCTCGATCTGCTCCCGGCTCGCGTCGCCGGGACCCACAACCGCGACGTACGCCGGCGAGTCGCTCACCGGTCATCTCACGACGACGTTGACCAGCTTGTCGGGAACGACTACGACCTTGGCGATCTCCTGGCTGTTGACGTGCGACTGGACGCCGCGCGACTGCAAGCACAGGCGCTCGAGCTCCTCGCGCGCGGTCCCGGTTTGAGCCCTGACCCGATCGCGGACCTTCCCGTTGACCAGACACACGAGCTCGAAGGTGTCCGCCTGCAGCATCGCCGGATCCGCATCCGGCCACGGCTGCGTCCACACCCGGTCTCCGGTCAGCTGCTCGTAGACCTCGGCGCCCAGATGCGGCGCGAACGGGAACAGCAGCGACGCGGCGGTCGCGGTCGCGAACCGGCGCGCAGCGGGATCGGCGTCGGGATGACGGTAGATCTCGTTGACGAGCTCCATCACCGCGGCGATCGCGGTGTTGAAGGCGAACCGCCCGCCCATGTCGCGGGTCACCTTGTCGATCGCCCAATTGGCCTTGCGAACCAGCGTCAGCGCGTCGCCCCGGGGGTTGGGCGGCGGCTCGGCGCCGGCGCCTCCATCTCCGAGCTCATCGCCCAGCCGCCACAGCCGCGACAGGAACCGGTGGACGCCCTCGAGCGAAGTCTCAGACCAGGCGGCGTCCTGGTCCGGGGGGCCGATGAACAGGATGTAGCACCTCGCCGCATCTGCCCCGAAGCGCTCGACGATCGGCGTTGGGCTGATCACGTTCCCCTGCGACTTCGACATCTTGTGGCCGTCGGGGCCGAGGATCATCCCCTGCGTGAAGAGCGCCTGGAATGGCTCCTGCACGTCGAGCAGCCGCATGTCGGCGAGCGCCTTGACGAAGAAGCGGGCGTACATCAGGTGCAGGATCGCGTGCTCGACGCCGCCGATGTACTGGTCAACCGGCATCCAGGTGCGCAGAACCCGGCGGTCGAAGGCCATCTCCCGGTTGTGGGGATCGCAGTAGCGCAGGAAGTACCAGCTCGAATCGACGAACGTGTCCATCGTGTCGGTCTCCCGCCGCGCGCGGCCGCCGCAGCTCGGACACGACACGTTGACCCAGTCCTCGGCAGCGGCGAGCGGCGGACGTCCCCTGGGCTGATAGTCCTCGATGTCCGGCAGCTCGACGGGCAGGTCCGCCTCGGGAACCGGCACCATCCCGCACCGATCGCAGTAGATGATCGGAATCGGGCAGCCCCAGTAGCGCTGACGGGAAACGAGCCAGTCGCGGAGGCGGTAGCTGACCGACGCGTGGCCGCGGCCCTCGCGGTCGAGCCAGGCGACGATCGCCTCGTACGCGTCACGGTTGTTCATCCCGTCGAACTCGCCCGAGTTGACCATCGGGCCATCGCCAACGTACGGAAGCTCATCGTCCTCGGTCCCGATCACCCTGCGGATCGGCAGGTCGAACGTCTGCGCGAACGCGTAGTCGCGCTCGTCGTGAGCGGGGACCGCCATGATCGCGCCGGTGCCGTACTCCATCAGCACGTAGTCGGCCACGAACATCGGCAGCTGCTCGCCGTTCACCGGGTTGGTCACCGCGCGGCCCAGCGCCACGCCGGTCTTCGGCTTTTCAGCCGCCTCGCGCTCCTCGGTCGATTCGTTCGTCACCCGGTTGACGTACTCGTGGACCTGTTGCTCGCCCGGGGTCCCCGCTGCCAGGCGGAACACGTCGGGATGCTCCGGGGCCATCACGAAGAACGTGGCGCCGAACAACGTGTCGGGACGAGTCGTGAACACCGGATAGTCGATCCCCAGTTCCTCACAGCGGAAGGTCACCTCGGCGCCCTCGCTGCGACCGATCCAGTTGCGCTGCATCGCCTTGACGTGCTCAGGCCACTCGATCGTCTCCAGGTCGTCGAGCAACCGGTCGGCGTAGTCGGTGATCCGGAAGAACCACTGTTCCAGTTGGCGCAGCTCGACCTCGGCGCCGCAGCGCTCGCAGTGGCCGTTGATGACCTGCTCGTTGGCGAGCACGGTCTGATCGACGGGGCACCAGTTGACCGCCGCCTCCTTGCGGTAGGCGAGGCCGCGCTCGAGCAGCTTCAGGAAGATCCACTGCGTCCAGCGGTAGTAGCTCGGTTCGTGGGTCGCGATCTCACGCGACCAGTCGATCGAGATCCCCCACGAGCGGAACGCGGCTTGGAACGCGGCGATCGACTCGTCGGTCGAGCGGCGGGGGTGCACCCCGGTCCTGATCGCGTAGTTCTCCGCCGGCAGGCCGAACGCGTCATAGCCCATCGGATGCAGCACGCGGCGCCCGATCCGGCGATGAAAGTGCGCGATCGCGTCGCCGAGCGAGTAGTTCTTGAGATGGCCGATGTGCGGCTCGCCACTAGGGTAGGGGAGCATCTCGAGCACGTAGGACTTCTCGCGCGTGTCGGCCTCGACGCCATGCCGGGGCTCGTTCGAGACCTCCCACGTGCCCTCGCGCGCCCACACGTTCTGCCACTTCGGCTCGATCTGCTGGGGGTCATAGCGTCGGTCTGACATCGCACTTCGGAGGTTACTTGCGTTGGCGCTCATGGTTGGGGCGGCGGCGTGGCGCTTTGGACGATGTCGCTCCCTTGCATCGGCGGCTGGGCAGGCGGTTTAGCATCAACGGCGTGTCGGAGGGTGCACGCCCGGGTTTAACCACCGCTGCCGCGGCGGCCGAGCAGGTCGCGAGGATCGTCGCCGCTGCCGAGGAGTCCGCAAAGCGGATGCTCGAGCAGACCGAGGAGCGCGTCCGCGATCGGATCGCCGAAGCCGAACGCGCCGGCGAGAATCGCGTCCGTGCTGCCGAGCAGGAGGCGGCAGAGATTGTCGCTGGGGCCCGCGCCCAAGCATCGAAAGCTGTGAGCGATGCCACCGGCGAAGCGCTGGCCATCCTCGCGCGAGCGCAGGAGAACGCGGACACCGTGATGAGCGAGGCGAGCACGGCCGCCGCCGCCGGGCGCAAAGAGACCGAAGAGCGCTCCCGCGAGCTCCTGTACGACGCGCGTACAACCGCGAGCGACGTCCGCAGCGAGGGCCTCGAGATCGCCTCCAACCTCCGCGAGATGGGCGATTCACTGCGCGCCAACGCGGAGCGGCTGCTGCGCGACGTTCAGCGGATCCACTCCCAGCTCTTGGGCCGCCTCGATCGGATGGACGGGGCATTGGGCGAGCGCCCGGTGGCGGGAGCGGGCTTGGGAGGGCAGGCGCCCCTGACCCGCCCGGCGCGCGATCGCGCGACGGGCGACAACGGCGAGGTGCTCGACGTGCCGGAGTTCATCCCGCCGGCGTAGCGGGCGCCGGGCGGACCCAGCCCTTGTCGCTTTCAAAGTTGCAGAGTTGTAACAGTTTGCAGGGGGTTTTCAGTCCGGCGGCTGTGCGAACATGCGTTCTATGCGCGACACGAACGTCAAAGGAGCCGTGGCGGAGCAGGCGATCGTGCTGGCGGCAACCAAGCTCGGCGTCCCGGTCCTAAAACCGGTGAGCGAGCACGGGCGCAGTGACATGGCGTTCGAAATCGGAGACAGGCTGTGGCGGGTTCAATGTAAATGGGGACGGCTGAGCCCCAGCCGAGACGTCGTCGTCGTTCACCTCTTCACATGCCGATGCACACCAAACGGGTACGTTCGCAAGGGCTACGGCGAGCACGAAGTCGACTTGTTCGCTGTCTACGCAGGTGAATTGGACCGCTCGTTCCTGCTGCCGGCCTCACGCGTAGCGGGCATGGGCCAGCTTCATCTCCGGCTGACTCCCGCCCGCAACGGCCAGCGTGCATGTACTACCCTTGCAAACGACTTCGATTTCGAAGGGGCTGTAGCTCAGCTGGGAAGAGCGCCGGCGTGGCACGCCGGAGGTCAGGGGTTCAAGTCCCCTCAGCTCCATCTGTCGGAGGCGGCTCCGACGATCGTCGGCTCGAACCCATTTCGCGACCGGCTGGGCTACTGGATGGACCGGGTCGCGGCGGGGGAGGATGTCGTGATCACCCGCCACGGCAGGCCCCGCATCAGATTGAGCCCAGCTGGGTCGAACCCGCTGCGATGAGTTACCTCTACTCCGCCTCTTCCTTGGCCGCCTCGAGCGCCGCCGGAGGATCGAGGGCACGATCTCCCCGCGCCAGCTCCAACGCCCGATCGGCCAGCTCGGCCGCCTCGGCGCCGGTGACCGTCTCATCCCGCAGCGCGAGCGCGAGCAGGACCTGGTGCATCAGCTCCGGATCCTGAGTGTCGGGAGGCGGGCCGGCCGGTGGCAGGGCGCGGACCGTGGCCAACAACCGGGGGGCGTTCGTGCCGCCGCCGAACAGCCGTCCCGGATGCTTGCCGGGGATCGACGCCACCACCGCGCCGGTCGCCGGATCGATCACGTTCACCTTGCTGCGCAGGCCCGAGCGCTCCATCGCGAGCCGATATCCGGTCAGCCGCAGGTAGCCAAGCTGCGCCGCGAGCTGCGTGAATGCCAAGACCTCGGACTCATCGCGCAGATGCTGCTGGTGCAGCGAGATCTGCGTGCCGGCGTCTGGGAGCGTCGGATCCGGATCCGGTGCCACGAGCAGGAAGGCCTGCGGTCCGAGCCGGCCGGCGCCTACCCCCGCCACCTCGCCCAGCAGCTGATAGCCGCCGAGGCCGAGCGCGCCGACGATGCCTGGCGGCAGCGGCTGCGCCGAGAGATGACCCGGAGGGAAGCTCATCGGCCGGGGGACCGGGCCGGGACGTGACCGAGGGCCAAGCTCATCGGCCGGGGGACCGGGCCGGGACGTGACCGGGGGCCAAGCTCATCGGCCGGACCGCCGCGATCAGTTGCCGAGCAGGCCGCCGACGATGCCCCCGATCGTGTCGCTGCCCGAGCGTTGAGAGTTACCGCCGGCGCCCTCGGCGACCGGGGGATGGAAGTACGCGCTCTGCAACCCGACGCGACCCGGCCCGGTGAAGCGGTTGAACACCAGGCTGCCGCCGCCGCTCAAAAGCCCGGTCTTGAACCCGTACACCTCCTGCGTCATCGACACGGAGTGGTCGCGGAAGACCCAGCCGCCAGGCTCGATGTCGATCGTCTCTCCCGGTTCGAGCTGCTTCTCGAACACGTTCCCGTACCCGTGCACCCAGACCACGCCCTCCTGATCGGCGGCGAAGAACTCGTCGATCCAGAACCCGCCGCCGTACATCATGTTGGCGAAGCCCTTGATCCGGCTGTAGTCGTACTGGACGTTCGCGGTCGCGGCGAGGAACTGGTGCTCGCGGACCACGATCCCGTGGCCCGGCTGCAGGTGGAGCGCCGCGATGTGACCGGGCGCATCGCGGCTGAACGCGATCTCGCCGGCCGACTGCGCCTCGAGCAGCAGCAGCGGCATCCCCCCGAACGCCCGGCGCTTGAGTCCCTTCTTCAGAGGATGGAGCCCGATCTGCATGTTCGGGTACTTCCACAGCAGCACGTGGTGCTCGAAGTACACCGGCACCTGGCCATCCAGCGCCATGTGCAGGACGGGAACGAGCTCACCCTCGAGGTGATAGTTGAGGCCAGGAGCGGTGCCCTGACTGATCTGGGTCGGCAGGATCTGTGGGGGAGCCGGCATCCTCACTCCGTTCGTCGCTCGCAACTCGGGGCAGCCCGTGCCCGCCTCTCATGCCAGAAGGTATCGCGCGCGGGGGATCCGTGCCACGTCCGGATCGCCATCTCGGCGAGAAGCCGCCGAATCCTCCTCCGATCGCCGCGCGGGCGCGATAATCGACGCCTCGTGCCTCCGATCTACGTCACCGGCCATCGCAATCCCGACACGGACTCGATCGCCTCCGCAATCGGCTACGCGGAGCTGAAGCGTCGCCTGGATCCCAACAACGACTACACAGCCGTCCGCCTCGGCGACTGCAACCCGCAGACGCGGTGGGTGCTCGAGCGCAGCGGCGCCCCCGAACCGGAGTTCCTTCCGCACGTGTCGTTGCGGGTCTGTGACGTGATGCAGACGAACTTTCCGGTCAGCAGCCAGGACAAGCCGATCCGTGAGGCGGGGCTGGCTCTGGCGCGGGCCGATCTCGAGCTGGTCCCGATTGTCGATGATGACGGCGCGCTCGTGGGCATCCTCACCGAGCGCGCGCTGGCCCGGCGGTTCGTGCGCGAGTCGAGGCACACCTCGACCCTCCAGGACGCGCCAACCACCGTGTCCGCGGTCGCCGAGGCACTCGACGGCAAGGTCCTGACCGATGGGAACGCCAAGCTGGCGGGCAGGGTTTGGGTTCAGTCGATGGAGGTGCGCTCGCCGACCGGGATCTCGGAGGGCGACGTCGTCGTGGTCGGCAACCGGATCGACGCGCAACGGCTCGCCGTCGGCCGCGGCGCCGCGCTGCTCGTCCTCTCTAACGACTCGACGCCGCCCGACGAGGTGCTCGCGCTGGCCCGCGACCGGGGCACCGCCGTGATCGTCTCACCACTGGACTCCTACGTGTCGGGCCGGATGATCACGCTCGCCGCTCCCTGTCGCGCGTTCATGGAGAGCGACCCGCTGACCGTCACCACCGACTATCTGGTGGCCGACGTCTCCGAGCAGATCAAGGAGGTCCACTACGGCGCCGCGGTGGCGGTGGACGCGCAGAGACAGCCGGTGGGCTTGATCACCCGCGCCGATCTGGTCGCGCCGGCTCGGCGTCGCGTGATCCTCGTCGACCACGCCGAGCAGGGCCAGAGCGTCGCCGGGGTCGAGCTGGCGGAGATCGTCGAGATCCTCGACCACCACCACATCGGCTCGATCGAGACGAGGGTGCCGGTGACGGCAACCTTTGACCCCGTTGGCTCCACCGCCACGCTCGTCGTCGAGCGGTTCCGGCAGAACGGGATGGAGCCGAGCCGGTCGACGGCGCTGATGCTGCTCGGGGCGATCCTCTCCGACACGGTGATCCTGAACTCGCCGACCACGACCGAACGGGACCACGCAGTCGTTGAATACCTGCAGCGCGTGCTGGTGGTCGACGCGGGCGAGATGGGCCGCGAAATGTTCGAGGCCACGGCCGATGTCTCGGAGGTGAGCGCCGAGGAGATCGTCTCGCGCGACGCGAAGTACTACCAGGTCCAGAGCGGTCACACGATCTGCATCGCGCAGATCGAGGTCGTGGGCCAAGGCCTGCTGGAGCGCAAGCTCGAGTTGCTCGAGGCGATGCAGGTGGCGCGCGAGAATCGCGGACTTCAGCTGTACGCGCTGATGGTCACCGATGTGTTGACCAAGGGCACGAAGCTGCTGGTCGCGGGCGAAACGGCGTTGGTGGCGAGAAGCTTCGGAACCACGGCGCAGGACAGCGTGGTCGAGCTTCCCGGGGTCATGAGCCGCAAGAAAGAGGTCGCGCCGAAGTTGCTTGCGACGTTATAGAGCCACGCTCAGCTGGCGACGCTCTGGCCTGAAGGGACGCCGACCACCTGCACGGGGGCCTCGCCCCAGAGCTGTTCCAGGCGGTAGTACTCGCGGGTGTCGGGCGTGAACACGTGCACCACGACGTCGAGGTAGTCCATCAGGATCCACCGGCCCTGGGTCAGCCCCTCGACCCGGCGAGGGAGCAGCCCGTGCTCGGACTTCATGCCCATGTGGATCGCGTCGTGGATCGCCTTGGTTTGACGATCGGTGCGGCCGGTACAGATCACGAAGTAGTCCGTGTAGCCGATGATCCGGCGGAGATCGAGTTGCACGATTTCCAGTGCCTTGTGATCCGACGCGTATTCGGCAGCCGCAGCTGCGATCTCCTCAGGTGTCATTCCTCTGCGTTACCCCTATACAGTCGATGCTCCCGGATGTAGCCGGCCACTGGGTCCGGCACGATGTACTTGATCGGCTCTCCCGCCCAGACCCGCCGGCGAATCGCGGTCGATGAAACGTCGATCGTCGGCATCGGGAAGAAGGCTGCGCCGTCGCCTCCTCGCAACTGCCCCAGCGCGCTGTCGATCGCCGCTCGGGACGTTCCGGGGCGCTCGGCGATCGCCAACGTGCTGAGCGAGAGCACCTTCTCGGGCTCGTGCCATTGCGGCAGGCCCGCCGCGACGTCTCCGCCGAGGATCAGGAACAGCTCGTTATCGCGGGCATTCGAGGTCAGCTCCTCAAGGGTATCGACCGTGTATGACGGTCCGGATCTGGCGACCTCGGCGTCGCTGACCGTGAACCTGTCATCGCCCTGCACCGCCACGCGACACAGCTCCAACCGATGCTCGACCCCCGGCTCGTCCTCGACCGGCTTGTGGGGAGGCGTCCGGGCGGGAATCAGCATCACACGATCGAGACGCAGGTGAAGGTACGCCTCCTGGGCGCAGACGAGGTGACCAAGGTGTGGCGGATTGAAGGTCCCGCCGAGGATCCCCAGCCGCACGGCGCTGTCGCTCAGCCGATCACGAGCGGATGTGGCCCGCGCCCTCGACCAGGTATTTGAACGTGCACAGCTCGCGCATGCCGATCGGTCCGCGGGCGTGAAGCTTCTGCGTCGAGTTGCCGATCTCGGCTCCCATTCCGAACTCGCCGCCGTCGGTGAACCGGGTTGAAGCGTTGACGTATACGCACGCCGCGTCTACGCCCCGTTGGAACGCGCGCGCCGAGTCGGTATCGCGGGTGACGATCGCCTCCGAGTGCCCGCTGCCGTGGGCGTTGATGTGGGCGATTGCGTCGGTGGCCGAGTCGACCACCCCGACAGCCATCTCGAGGGCCAGGTACTCCGTGTCCCAGTCGCGGTCGGTCGCGGCGTCGACCGGAACGCCGGGGACGGCCGCGCGGGCTCGCTCGTCGCCGTGCAGCGTCACCCCGGCGTCGCTGAGCGCCGCCAACGCCTCCGGCAGGAATACCTCGGCCACGTCGGCGTGTACGAGCAGCGTCTCGGCGGCGTTGCAGACGCCGGGCCGCTGGAGCTTGGCGTTGAGCACGATTGCCTGTGCGTCCTGCAGATCGGCGCTGGCATCGACATAGACGTGGCAGTTACCCGACGCCGCGTAGATCACCGGGACCGTGGCGACGCCTTTCAGCGCGGCCTTCAGCCCCTCCCCGCCGCGCGGAATGATCAGGTCGACCACCCCGGCCTGCGTCGCCAGTTCGGCCAGCTCCTCCCGGCTCCCGCCCGCGACGAGCGACAGGACCCCCTCGGGCAATCCGGCGCTCAGCGCCGCATCGGCGGCCACGCTCGCAAGCACCGCGTCGGAGTGCGCGGCCGAGCTCGATCCGCGAAGCACGATCGCGTTACCCGATTTCAGGCACAGCGCGGCGGCATCGATCGTGACGTTGGGGCGCGCCTCGTAGACCACCGCGACGACGCCGAGCGGAACGCGAACCTTGCGCACGTCGAGACCGTTGGGCAGCCTCGAGCCACCGATCACCTCACCGACCGGGTCCGGCAGCGAGGCGATCGTGCGGACACCGTCGGCGATCGCGGCGAGCCGCCCTTGGTCCAGCGCGAGACGATCGAGCAGCGCCGGCGAGAGTCCGCGCTCGCGACCCGCCTCGAGGTCGCTCGCATTGGCGTCGAGGATCTCTGCTGTGCGGTCGATCACCGCGGCCGCGATCGCCTCGAGCGCGGCATCCTTGACGCGCGAGGGCAACGTGGCCAGGACCCTCGAGGCGCGCTTCGCGCCGGCGCAGAGCTGGGGGACCGATGCTGTCGTGGTCGCCATCGCGCTACAGGTTACGCGAGCACGAAGTAGTCCCTGTGCACCGCCTCCTCGCTTGCCCGGGGCAATACCCCGCGCACGTCGGCGGACTTCAAACCGAGCACCTTGCGGAGCTCCGGCGCCGAGTAGTTACAGATCCCCTTGCCGATCGTCTGCTCCTCGAACATGATGTCTACTGCGTCGCCCGCCTCGAAGGCACCGACCACCTCGACGATGCCCACCGGGAGCAGGCTCGTCCCGCCCTCGCGCAGCGCGCGGGCGGCGCCCGCGTCGACGAGCACGCGCCCGCGAGACGGCTTGGCGTACTTGAGCCACAGCTTGAAGCTCGAGTAACGACCTTCGCGAGCGGGGAACCGAGTTCCGACCGCCCGACCGGCGACCGCCGCCGGGATCGTCCCGGGCTGCAAGCCGCTGGCGATCACGGTCGCGATGCCGGCGGCGGTCGCCATCTCGGCCGCCACGACCTTGGAGCGCATGCCGCCCGACCCCAGCGGCGAGGCGGCATAGCCGATGTCGAGCGCGCGGAGCTCGGCGAAGTCCCGCACCTCGCTGACAAGGTGCGCGGCCGGCTGGGCACGGGGATCTGCGTCGAACACCCCGTCGGCGTCGGTCAGCAGGAGCAGCAGCTCGGCGCCGAGCAGGATCGCGACCTGCGCGGCGAGGAAGTCGTTGTTGCCGAACGAGATCTCGTCCGTGGTCGTGGTGTCGTTCTCGTTGATGACCGGGACCACGCGCCAGTCCAGCAGCTTGCGGAGCGTCTGTCGGGCGTTGAGATAGTGCGTGCGGGCGCTCATGTCGAAGAACGTCAGCAGCACCTGGGCAGTCGGAGTACCTCGTGCGCGCAGCAGCTCGTCGTAGACCTGGTACAGCTTGCCCTGCCCCACAGCGCTGGCTGCCTGGAGCTCGTCGATCGCCCGGGGCCGCAGCGGGAGCGCCATCACCCCCATCCCCCGGGCGATCGCGCCGCTGGTCACGACGATCACCGAGCGCCCCGCATGATGGAGCTCGGCCAGCTCATCGCAGACCCGGGCGAGCACATCCTCGCGCACGGCGCCCTGCTCGTCGGCGACGATGCTCGAACCGAGCTTGACGACCACGCAGCTCACGGGCCAGAGCTTAGGGACGCCGACCGGGGCCGCGGCCCGCACGAGGGCGCGTCGCTCACCGCGATCGTCGGCAGGCGAACGGTGCGCCGGCGAGCCCGCGCCGGTGAACGGTGCGCCGGCGAATCCGCGCCGGCGCACCGTCACGGCTCAGGTGAGGCTCACGCCGTGCGTCGGCACCACGGATTCGACGGCACGCCGTTGCAGGGATTGGGCATCGTCGCCAGGTGCTTGGGCAGCGGGTGCATCACGACCCTCGTGCGACGGGGATAGTGATCGGTGGGCAGACACAGGCTGGTGTCGAGCTGCGAGTCGCAGTACACCTCGCCGAGGAACGGCCCCAGCTGCGCCGGCGCCAGGCTGCCATCGCAAGTCGGATGCAGCTGCTGGAGACCCGCAGGCGAGCTCGTCACGCTGCCACCGCCTTGCTCGGTGTTTCCGTTGTAGCAGTCGGTCGGGTGCCCGGATTCGAGGTTGAGCTGCGCGAAGTCGCCGTTGGTCGGATTCCCAAACCAGCCGTTGTGGGCGAACTTGTTGTCGATCAGCGCGTTGCCCCAATCGTCGTACAGGCAGCTGCCCGCGCCGAGCAACGGGAAGTTCGGAGTTCCGCCCGTGCACGGCGGACCCTGGTCCGGGTAGGCCACCAAGATCACGCCCCACGCGCCGTTGTTGACGAACCGGTTGTCGATGATCGTGTCATCGCGCCCGCCGGAGACCGACACACCGGTGCCGACCGGTCCTGCGGCGGCAGCCCCCGCCGAGGGGATGTTCGGGTTGTTGTTGTCGTGCACGTAGTTGTGCATGAACACCCAGCACGAATGGGTGTGCGTGATCGGGCTAATCCCGTTGTTCGGGCACGCCCCGTCCTGCGGCGGGGGGTTGTCTCCGTTCTGGCTGTTGGTGTCGAACCCGTCCTCGTTGTTGTCGAACTCCGAGTTCTTGATCACCAGCCGGCCGCCCGAATTGGAGCCCGAGTAGCCGAGCGCGTTGAACTGGCCGTGGGCGTGATCGACGGTCTGGTCGCAGATCTGCGCGCAGGCGCCGATGTAGTAGCCCGAGTCGTTGAAGTTGCTCGCATACGTCTGATCCCAGCTGCCCCCGGTCCAGTTGCTGGAGAAGATCCCGTACGTCGCTGCCGTCGCTTCATCGCGGAAGAAGGTGCTGGTCGCAGTCAGGTAGGCGCCGTAGAAGCCGTGGCCGCCGACCTTGCCGCTGTCGGCGCCGCCGTTCCACCAGATCCCGTTGCCGGCGTCACGGGAGCCGCCGAGGAAGTTGCACACGGTCAGGTTCTCGATCGAGACGTTGGGAGCCTTGTAGACCATCAGACCGTTCGAGCCGGATGCCTTGCTCGCCGCGCTGTACGCGTAGCCCGACCCCGAGCCGCTGCCCTTGAGACCGAAGTTCTGAGCTGACGCTCGCCGACTGCAGAGCGCCGAGCCGGGTTTTGTCCCGTCGACAATCACGGTGTTACGGTTCATGCCGCGGATGTGAAGGTTTGCCTTCGTGATCAAGACGCCGGCGGGGAAGCTCGGCGCGCCCTCGGGCGTGCGGATCGAGTGCGGGCTGGTCTTGTAATCGCCGGGGCCGATCAGGATCCAGTCGCCCGGCTTGGCGGCGTTGACGGCCGCCTGAATCGAGCTGTACTGGCCTCGGACTCCGTGATAGGACCCGACCGTCAGCACTCTGGCGCCGGCCGGGGCGGCGAACGCGACGAAGCCGACCAGACCTAGCAGGACTGCGAAAACACGACGCATGTGACTCCTCTCTCAAACAGGGCCCGGCCGGCCGGCGCGGGATCCTACACGTTGAGGCTTCTCACGCGTCGGGGTCGAGGTCGAACGCCACCCCGGCAATCTCGACCTCGTCGCCGGGCTCGAACCCCTGGGCCTCGAGTGCGCCGATCACGCCGATGCCGCGCAGGCGGCGCTCCAGATGTGCAAGTGCATCCTCGTTGTCGAGGTCGTAACGCGCCACCAGGCGCTCGATCCGCTCACCGCTGACGCGATAGCTCCCCTCACCAACCCGCTCGACTCGATACGCGCGCGCGGCCGCAGGGCGAAAGGTCCGGTGCTCGGCGAGCTCGCCTGACCTGGCTGCGCCGGGCTCGACAACCGCTCCGTCTCGTCCTCGGAGCACGGCCGGCTCTTCCGGGAGCTTCACAGCGACCAGGTGCAGCAACGTCCTGGCCAGCTCATCCAGCCCGGCGCCGGTCACCGATGAGGTCGCGATCACCGGCACCCCATCGCCCAGACGACGCTGCCAGCGGTGGCGTTCAGCATCGGCTGTGGCCGCGTCGACCAGGTCGATCTTCGACAGCGCCAGCACTCGTGGAAGCGCGGCGAGCCGCGGATCGTGAAGCTCCAGCTCTCGTTCCACCGAGGCATGATTCTCGGCTGGATCCGAGCCGTCGAGCGGGTGGATATCCAGCACGTGTACCAACACCCGGGTGCGCTCGACGTGGGCCAGGAATTCGTGCCCGAGGCCGGCACCGGCGCTGGCTCCTTCGATCAGCCCCGGGATGTCCGCGATCACCAACTGACGGTCGTCGGCCTCGAGGGTCCCGAGTACGGGCTCGAGCGTCGTGAACGGGTAATCCGCCACCTTCGGATGGGCGCGAGTCAGGCGCGCCAACAGCGAAGACTTCCCAGCGTTGGGCAGACCGACCAACCCAACATCGGCAAGCAGCTTCAGCTGCAGCATGATCCAACTCTCCTCGCCCGGGAGGCCGCGCTCGGCAAAGCGCGGGGTCTGGTGGGTGGGGCCGGCGAATCGCTTGTTGCCGCGCCCGCCGGAACCACCCCGCGCGACCACCGCCCGCTGTCCCGGACTGACGAGGTCATACCGCGTTCCGTCGGCTTCGACCAGCACCTCGGTGCCTGGCGGGACCATTACCTCGAGCGCGTTGCCGGCGGCCCCGTGCTTGAGCGACCCCTGGCCATGGCCCCCCCGAGGGGCTTTGAAGTGAGCACTGCGGCGAAAGCTCTCCAGATCGCGCAGCGAGTCCTCACAGACCAGCACGACGTCGCCGCCCCGGCCGCCGTCCCCGCCGTCGGGGCCGCCCTTTGGGACGTGGGCTTCGCGGCGAAAGCTGAGGCAGCCGTCGCCGCCGGCGCCGGCCTTCACGTGGATCCGAGCCCGATCGTGCATGCTTATAGGCTGGCATGCCCGATCCCGTGTTTCTGATCACCGGCGCCTCGAGTGGCATCGGCGCAGCCACCGCGCGCCAGGCCGCACAGGACGGCTATCGCTTGGTGCTCGCCGCGCGTTCGGTCGACCGGCTGACCGAGCTGGCCGGCGAGCTCGGTGGCGAGGAGCGGGCCCAGGCGATTCAGTGCGACGTCACCGAGTGGGAGCAGCAGGAGCAGATGGTCGCGCGCACGATCGACCGCTTCGGCCGCCTCGACGTGGTGTTCGTCAACGCCGGCTTCGGCGCCGCGCGCGGATTTCTCAAGGAGTCACCCGAGTATTGGCGTTCGATGGTGCTGACCAACGTGTACGGCGCTGCCTTGACGATCCGAGCCACGCTGCCGGCGGTAGGAGAGGCGCGAGGTCACTTCGTGCTCACCAGCTCGGTGGCCGGACGGCGCGCACTCCCCGGATCGCTCTACTCGGCGACGAAGTGGGCGGTCACCGCGATGGGCGAGGCGCTCAGGCAGGAGATGGCCGACACCGGCGTCCGGGTGACCTTGATCGAACCCGGAATGGTCGACACGCCGTTCTTCGACAACCCCGTCTCGGATGCGCTGCAGGCAGATGACGTCGCGCGGGCGGTGATGTTCGCGGTCTCGCAGCCGCCTCACGTGGATGTCAACGAGATCCTGGTGAGGCCCACGGCGCAGACCAATTAGCGGTTGGCCTGTGTAGGCGCTCACGGTGGGGCGCTCACGGTGGGCGCTCACGGTCGGGGCGCTCACGTTTGGGGGCGCGCGCCGGCGACCTCGCGACCACCGGCGCCTTCCGAGCGTCGGCGCTTCAGGAGCGCCGGCGACGACGTCAGTCCTCGCCGGCCTCTTTCGCGGGAACGATCGAGATCACCCGGCCGCGCCGGCCGCGAGTGAACTGAACCGTTCCGGCCGACCGGGCGAAGATCGTGTCGTCCCTGCCGATCCCGGCGCCGTCACCGGGACGAAAGCGCGTCCCGCGCTGGCGAACGATGATCTCGCCTCCGCTCACCGCCTGACCCGCAAACACCTTCACGCCGAGACGCTTGGCGTTGGAGTCACGGCCGTTACGCGACGAGCCGAGGCCTTTCTTATGAGCCATTATCGCTCTCCAAACTGGGATTGTCAGGAGCCTGCGGGGCCGCTTGGCCCGAACCCTCCGAGGCCGCCGCCCTGCTCGACCCCTCCGAGGCCGCCGCCTTGCCCGACCCTTCCGAAGCACCGGCGGCCCCCTTCCCGCGCCGCGCTGCCAACTTGATCTCGGTCACCTCCAGACGGGTCAGTTCCTGCCGGTGGCCGGTGCGGCGCTTGTAGCCGCGCTTGGGCTTGAACTTCACGACGCGGAGCTTCGGCCCGCGCTCGTGACCGACGACGCGGGCCTGGACCGTGACCTGGGACAGCCCCGCCGAATCGACGACCTCGGAGCCGTCGACATACAGCAGTGGCTGAAGCTCGACCTTCGCTCCGTCATCGACGGGCAGCCGCTCGACGAGCAGGGACTGGCCCTGCTCGACGCGGTATTGCTTGCCGCCGGTTTTCACAATTGCGTAGGACATGCTCATTCGGAGGGGGCAGAGGCGGACCCCGCCTTGGCGCCAGAACGGCGCCGTCCGCCTCTGCGGCCGCGGCGCCGAGACTTTGATTCTAGGACATCGTCCGATTCGCGTTCGGAGGCCATATCCCCATCCGGCCCCGAGGCCGGCACATCGACCAGCGAGGCGCGTGCAGAGGTGCGGCCCGCGTCCTCGATCCGCACCAGGTGCTTCTGGCCGATGTAGGGCGTGCCGCCGGCGACGGAGATGATGTAGCCGTCGATCTTCGCCACCGCGTCGCCGGGGTTGTACATGTGGGGCTCGACGATCTCCACATGCACCTCTTCGCCCTCCCGGAACGGCAGCGCGCGCTCCAGCACCTCATCGCGGGCTCCCTCGAGCAGGACGCCGAAATGATCCAGTGGTAGACCCTCGGAGCCCTCGAACACGAACCACTTGCCGGTCTCCTCCTCGATCCCGTGCAGTGCCCGGCCGTCGTTCGCTGTGAACTCGGCGCTGACGCGCGGGTTCATCTGGATCAGGAGCGCCTCGGCGGAAGACTCCTTGGCGAGGTCGCGCATCCGGCGCTCGAACTCGATCGCGATCGTCTCCTCGGACTTGATCACCCCCTCGCCGTGACAGGTGGGACATGGACGGGTCATGATCTCCCGCACTCCGTCGGTCACGTTCTGGCGGGTCATCTCCACCAGGCCGAGCGGCGAGATCTCGACGACGAAGGTCTTCGTGCGGTCCTCGTCGAGCGCCTTGCGCAGCGTCTTCAGTACCGCGTCGCGGTTACGGGCCCGCGCCATGTCGATGAAATCGATGACGATGATCCCGCCGATGTCGCGCAGCCGCAGCTGGCGCACCACTTCGTCGGCAGCTTCCAGGTTCGTCTTGGTGATCGTGTCCTCGAGACGGGCCCCCCGGCCACGTCCGATAAACGACCCCGAGTTGACGTCGATCACCGTCAGCGCCTCGGCATAATCGATCATCAGATAGCCGCCGCTCGGGAGATCGACTCGCCGCGACAGCGTGGAGTCGAGCACCTTCTCCACCCCGAAAGCCTCGAACAGCGGGGTCTCCTCGTCCCACAGTTCGACCCGGTCGACCAGCTCCGGCGCGGTCCGTGAGAAGAACGAGACCAGCCGGTGGTGCTGCTTGGGGTCATCGACGATCGCGCGCTCGAACGCCTCGGAGAAAATGTCCCGGACGACGCGGACCGAGAGATCGGCCTCTTGGAAGACGAGCGCCGGCGCCGGGGTCTCGGCCACGCGCTTCTGCAGCACCTCGTTCAACTTGAACAGGTACTGCAGCTCACGTTCGAGGTCGGCGCGCTTGGCCCCCTGAGCGGCGGTGCGGATGATCGCGCCCGCACCCTTCAGATCGAGCTTGGCCGCCTCCTTGCGTAGGCGATCGCGCTCCTTATCGTCAAGCCGGCGCGAGACGCCCACGCCCTCGCCGAACGGCGCGAGCACCATGTAGCGGCCGGCAATCGTCAGGTCCATCGAGAGGCGGGCGCCCTTGGTCTTCAGCGGATCCTTGACCACCTGGACCACGAGCTCCTGGCCGGGCTTGAGCATGTCCGAGATCTGGCGGGCCTCGCGCCCGGAGCCACGGCCGCGGCGCGGAGTCTCGACGCCCGGGAGCACGATTTCGTCGACGTGCAGGAACCCGTTCTTCTCCAGACCGATGTCGACGAAAGCGGCTTCCAGCCCGGCGAGGACGTTGTCGACCCGTCCCTTGTAGATATTGCCGACGATCGAGCGGGCGCCGCGGCGCTCCAGGTACAGCTCCGCGACGTGATAACCAGCCGCGGGGTTGACGCCCTTACGGCGCCGGCGCGTGGCTCCGGCGACCGATTTGCGTTGGGCGACGGTTCCCGTCGCCTCGAGTAGCGCGACCCGGGTCTCCATCCGATCGACGCTTACCAGTACTTGCTTCTTCAATTTTCTTAGTCCTTTGTGAGCTTGGCGCCCGGCGCCCGGAAGGCGGCACGAGCGGTTGAAGTGGTTCCCGGCGCGCGCCCAGCGGCGGCGCCGGTGACAGGCAGGATGTCCGGCGCGCGCCCAGCGGCGGCGCCGGCGACAGGCAGGATGTCCGGCACGCAGCGAGCAGCGGCGGCAGCGCCAGGCACTCGACACGACGCGCCCGCGCAGGGACGCGGGCCGGAGCGGGCGCGCCCGGCTGCTGATGAGGGCACTTGGGCGACGAGCAATCGATCACGAGATCAGGGCCCGTCCCTTTGCTGAGGCGGTCAATCTTGCCTGCACATGTATTGACTGTAGAAGGCCCAGGGCGATGAACGTGACGAGCACCGAGGATCCTCCGTAGCTCATCAGCGGTAATGGGACTCCCGTGATCGGCATGATCCCGATCGTCATGCCGACGTTTACGAACACCTGGAACATGATCATCGCGAGGATGCCGCCGACGATCAGCGTCCCGTAGAGGTTCTTGGACATCGTGAGAATTCGCAGCGCTCGCCAGATCAATAATGCGTACAGCGACAGCACCAATGCCGCGCCGACGAAACCATACGTCTCGCCGACGACGGAGAAGATGAAGTCCGTCTGGTTCTCCGGCAGGAAGTTGAGGGATGTCTGCGTCGCGTGGGCAACGCCGCGCCCCGTCTTCTGGCCGGACCCGATCGCGATCAGCGATTCGGTGATGTTGTAGGTCTGGTTCTGGGGATCGTGCGATGGGTTCAGGAACCCGGTCAGGCGCTGAACCTGGTAGGGCTTGAGCACGTGCACGCCGAGCGCCGGCGCACCCGCCAGCACCAGCGCGACCGACGCTGCGAACATCGCGACCAGCGCGGTGAGCTGCTTCCAGGAGGTGCCGGCAACGAACAGGATCATGAACGCCACGGCGACGTACACGAGCCCCGTACCGAGGTCGGGCTGGGGAATCACGATCAGGGCCGGGACGAGCGCCAGCAGCATGACCCGGGCCGTGGTTCGCCACTCGTGCAGCCGTCTGGAGCGATTGACCAAGAACGCGGACAGCGAGACGATCAGCAGCACCTTGCCGAACTCCGACGGCTGGACCTGCAGGAACGGCAACGGGATCCACCGCCGGGCACCGCGCACCTGCGGCATCCCGAACACGATCACGTTGAGGGCGATCAGCACCCCGTACAGCGGGTAGCGGTACTCACGAAAGCGCGAGTAATCGATCCGGCTGAGCACGATCGCGATCACCAAGCCGATGCCGGCGTAGATCGCCTGCCGGTCCACGTAGTAGAGGGGGTCCCCCGGTATCGATTTGCGGGTCGCGCCCTTGAGCGTCACCAGCGAGCACGCGACGAGGCCCGCCGCCGCGAGCATCAGCAGCGGATCGAATAGGAACAGGGCGCGGGGGCGCGGGGGGGCGACCTCTTCCGGGGTCTGGATCGCGGTCGCGCTCATGGCCTCTGCATGACCTGTTCGGGGGTGTGGATCGCGGTCGTGCTCACAGCGTCTTCGATTGTCCGGCGATGTACTGGCCGCGCTTGCCGAAGAACCACTGCGACAGGATCTGTCGCGCCACCGGGGCCGCGCCCTGCGCCCCGAAGCCGCCCTGCTCGACCGTCACGACGACCAGAATCGGCTTCACCGGGTCGGGCACGAAGCACACGTACCACGCCTGGTCCTGCTGATCAGAATGCTGGGCGGTACCGGTCTTGCCGTAGACGGGATACCGGTCCTGCGGCCAGCCGGCGAACACATCGGCCGAGGTCCCACCCGGCTCGGAGGCAGCCTCGTGGAGCCCGAGCCGGATCGCGTCGAGGTTCTGCGAGGCGATCTGGAGGTGCCGGGCAGGGGGCGGATCGATCTTCTGCAGCATCGTCCCATCCGCGTTGTCGATCTCGAGACCAACGTGCGGCCGCACCACCGCGCCACCGTTCTCGATTGCCGAGTAGGCGACCGCCAGCTGCAGCGGCGTGGCCTCCAGGTCGCCCTGCCCGACGGCCAGGTTCTCGTTGTCGCCCACCGACCACGGCCGCCCATCGGCGATCCCGCACGTCACCCCGGGGGTGAACAGCTGAGCGGCCGGCACGTGGTGGTGGCGCTCGCATGCCGCCTCCAGCCTGTCCCGGCCCGCTCGCCACCTCGGCGAGGGCAGGATCCCGGCGTTCTCGCCACCGAGGTCGATCCCGGTCTTGCGCCCGATCCCGTACGCGTGGGCCCACTGTTGCAGCGGGCCACCGTTGGGGCTCTCGCTGTTCATCAGGCGGCCGAGGTTGTAGAAGAAGTCGTCGGAGGAGACCATGATCGCCTGCGTCAGGTCCAGCACTCCATCGGCGGCGTTGCCGGCGTTGTGGCGCAGATCGCCTGGCCCGTCCTGGGAATAGACGCCGGTGTCGTCGTACTCGTCGCCGAGGGTCCAGACGCCGCTCTGCAATGCCGCGGTGGACGTGATGCCCTTGAAGGTCGAGCCGGTGGGATAGGCGCTCTGGATCGCCCGATTGAACAGGGGGTAACCGCGCGAGGCATTGTTGAGCTGGTCATAGACCGACTGCGGAACCGGCTTGACGAACAGGTTCGGGTCAAACGTCGGGAGCGACCCCATCGCGTAAACCTGGCCGTTGGTGGGGTTCATCGCCACAAACGCCCCCGCCGGAGCGGGTGGGTTGGCGTCGATCGACTGCTGCAGGGCCTGCTGGCCCGCGCTCTGGAGGCTCAGATCGAGCGACACCTTCAGGTTGTGACCGGGGATCGGCTTGTGCTGGGAGAGGTAGCCGGTGAACTGGCCCAGCGCGTTGACCTGCACGCGATCGGCACCGTCCACTCCGCGCAGGTAGTTGTCGTAGTACCACTCGAGCCCCGCCTGGCCGACGACGTCGTTCGGCGAGGCGCCGCGGTAGTGGCGCTCCCTGAGCTCGCAGTTGCCGCGCGATATGCAGCTGATCCTCCCCACCGTCCCGAACAGCTGCGCCGCCAATGTGTGAAACGGGTAGGAGCGCAGCCAGATCTGCTGCACGGTGACTCCGGGAAACGCGCTCTGGCGCTCGGAGAGGTAGTAGAGGACGTACCTCGAGACGTCGGCCTTGATCGTCACGTTCGCGTACGGGAGAAGCGCCACCCCCTGCGCGACATCGCAGGCGATCGGCTCCAGGCGCAGGACACCGCGCCCGTCCACCGGGCATTTGATGCGAGCGTTCGACATCCCGATGACCGCTGCCAGCCGGCGGTAGAGGCGCTTTCGCGCGCGCCCGGACCGCGGGAGATCCGGCGGCGAGATCTGCACCGCGATCGCCGGCTTGCTGTCGACGAGGACATTGCCGGCGCTGTCAAGGATCTCCCCCCGCGGCGCCGCGATCGAGATCTCGCGGACGCGGTTGGTTCTCGCCTGCGCCAGGTACTGGTTTCCGGACAGCACCTGGAGGAACCACAGGCGGAAGAAGATGATCGCGAACATCGCCAGCGCAAAGCTGCCGATGATCGCCACTCGCAGCGCGAGCTGTGGCGTCAACGGTGAGCGGCGATCTTCGGGCGGCTGGATCATTGTGCCTAAGACGAGGAACCGGGGGTCGGGAGCCGCTGAGACGGGCGGCTCAACGGGCTGAGCCCGCCGGTGCTGTATGCGCGCCGCCGCCGCCGGCGTGGATCGTCGGGCAGCACCGGTCGGATGATGCGGCGCACGATCGCGTAGACAGGAAGCGCGATCAGCGTGTTCACCAACACCGTGATCACGATCTGCTGGAGCAGCAACAGGCTGACCGGGGCGTCGACGCCGAGCAGGAACTGGATCACGGCCATCCCCAGTCCGGCGAACGCGGTCGCCGCCGCCCCCATCGCCAGCGGCACGAGTCCGTGAGCCGGATCGCGCAGCTCGCGCAGGCGCCCGGACCAATAGCCGATCGCGATGTACAGCAGCGAGGTCACGCCGAGCGTCTGAACCAGCACCAGATCGACGAACAGGCCGATCCCGAAACCGGTCACGGCGCCGGCCATCGAGCCGGCGAGCAGCCCGACCGACATCACGACCAGCGGGGTCACGTCGGCGCTCACCCCGAAGATCGAGATCTGCGAGATCGCGGCCTCCTGGATCACGACCGAGACGAAGGTCAGAAGGACCAGCCTGAGGGCGAGCTTTGCGTCGTTCACGGCACCTGCGCCCGCTG
Organism: uncultured Solirubrobacterales bacterium; assembly: GCA_963767695.1. GTDB lineage: Bacteria > Actinomycetota > Thermoleophilia > Solirubrobacterales > Solirubrobacteraceae > Palsa-465. Next base: position 27,975 of record CAVYFE010000003.1, on the reverse strand, counting down.
GGTGCCCGCCTGCGGGCTGGTCAGGACCTGGACCACGTCGAGATGGCGCAGGTCAGCGGCAGGCTGGACCTGAACCTCCTGACTGTTGATCAGCGTGTTCTGATCGGCGTTGGACACCTGACCGATCGGGATCGCGGCCGGGAACAGCGAGTCGAGGCTCCCCGATTTGAATCCCGCCGTCACCACCTGTTGGCCGACCTGGATCGGAGCGTGTGGCGGCAAGTACTGAAGAATCAGATGGTTGGGATCACCGACTTCCGGCACCAGCACGCCGGTGTCACCCGACCCCCCATCCTGGACCTGGGCCGTCACCGCGAACGAATGCTCGGTGATCAGCGTCACGACCGACACCGTCGGATCGACCGTCGAGACCTCGCCCACCAGCGCCCCGTCGCCGGTCACCGGATCGTCCTTGCGGACGCCGTCCTCGGAGCCCTTGTCGACCTCGATCGTCGTGTACCAGAGGCTCGGATCGCGGATGATCACGTTCGCGGCGATCGGTTTGTAGGCGGCGATGCTGCCCGAGTTGTCGAGTCCCACCTGCTTGGTCAGCTGCCGGTTCTCGGCCATCGCGCTCTGGGCTTGAGCGAGCGCCACCCGGTAGCGCTGGACCTCCTTTTCCAGCTGATCGCGCTGGGACTTGGCGTGGAGCGTGTCCGAGAACCAGCCGGCGATGTCGCGCACCGGCTTGAGCGCCTTGCTCGCGCCCTCCTGGATCGGCGAGAGAACCTCGACGATTCCCCGCTGCACGTTGTGCAGCGGGCTATTGGGCGACTCGCCGAAGTAGGCGGTCAGCAGGATCAGGGAAACGCCGACGAGCAGCGCGAGAACCGCGCGTCGTCGTCGAACTTGCTTGTCGTGCACGAGATGGAGATCTCCAACATCTTGCTCAGCTCCGCTTCAGATACCAGATGGTGAACCTAGTACCGGCGGCGCCGGTTGCGTGAATTCTTGCTCGAACGGTGGATCGCCTCGAATTCCTCTAATGACCTTCCTGATCCGACCGCGACGCACGTCAGCGGCGATTCCGCCAGGTGCGCGGGCATCTGCGTCTCATGGCGCAGGCGCTCCTCGAGACCCTGTAACAGCGAGCCGCCTCCAGCCAGCATGATGCCACGATCCATGATGTCGGAGGCGAGCTCCGGGGGGGTGCGATCGAGCGTCTCCTTGACGGCGTCGATGATCTGGGAGACCGGCTCCTCGAGCGCGGCCCGGATCTCCTCGCTGGTCAGGACCACGGTCTTCGGCAGCCCCGAGACCATGTCCCGGCCGCGAATCTCCGCCTGAACCTCTTCGCTCATCGGGAACGCCGAGCCGATCTCGAGCTTCACCTCCTCGGCCGTCTGCTGACCGATCAGCAGCTTGTACTCCCGTTTGACGTAGTTGATGATCGCCTCGTCGAGCTCGTCGCCGCCGACCCGGATCGACTGCGAGACGACGATCCCACCGAGCGAGATCACGGCCACCTCGCTGGTGCCGCCGCCGACGTCGACGACCATCGACCCGGTTGGCTCGCCGACCGGAAGACCCGCGCCGATCGCCGCCGCCATCGGCTCCTCGATCAGGTACGCCTGACGGGCACCCGCCGAGAGACACGCCTCCTCCACGGCGCGCTTCTCGACGCCGGTGACGCCGCTGGGCACGCAGACGACCACGCGCGGGTGCGCCCAGCGGTTCTGATGGACCTTCTGGATGAAGTGCCGGAGCATCTCCTCGGTGACCTCGAAGTCGGCGATCACGCCGTCCTTCAGCGGCCGGATCGCGGAGATCGTCCCCGGCGTGCGGCCGAGCATCCGCTTGGCCTCGATCCCGACCGCGTGGACCTCGCCAGTGCGCGAGTCAACCGCCACCACGCTCGGCTCGGAGAGCACGATCCCGCGGCCGCGCACGTAGACCAGTGTGTTCGCGGTCCCGAGGTCCACCGCCATGTCGCGGCCACCGAACCCAGTCAGATACGTGAAGAAGCCCATGCGTGTGTAGAGAGGTAACGGGACGCGGCGGACGAGGCGGCGAGTTACGGGGGGCCCCGCCCAAGCTGCCCGCTCCGTCCAGCGCGAGTGTATCGAACGCACCGCCGCCGACGGATCCCGCCGGAAGCCCCTGGAGGGGTGAAAATCGCTGGAAAATGCCAGCCAGAGATAAATGCTGCACGTGCACGGCGGCGGTTCGCCCGCCGCGACGGCCCGGGTTTGCCCTACTCGCCCGGCAGCACCCCGGGCGCGAGCTCCAGCAACGTCGTCACCGGCAGGCCGACCACGTTGAGGTAGTCCCCCTCGATCCGCTCCACCAGCGCTGCACCACGACCCTGGATCGCGTAGCCACCGGCCCGCTCGCGCCACTCGCCGCTGGCCAGATACCACTCGAGCATGCGCTCGTCGAGGGCGCGGAACTCCACGAACGTGGTCGCCGCAGCGGTACGCGCCACCCCGCGCTCGATCATGCACAGGCCGCTGATCACCGCGTGGCGGCGGCCCGCCAGCGCGAGCAGCGTCTCCCGCGCCCGGGCGGCATCTCCCGGCTTGCCGTAGATCCGAGCGCCGACGCAGACCAGCGTGTCGACCCCCAGCACCAGCGCCTCGAGACGATCACGCGCCACCGCCGCGGCCTTGCGGTAGGCGTTTTCGAGCACTACCTCGGCGGGCGGTCCCGCCCCGAGCTCTTCGACCGCGGGCACGGACACCGAGAACTCGATTCCGAGCTGCTCGAGTATCGCTCGTCGCTGCGGCGAGCGCGACGCAAGGATCAGCGGTGCCCGCGTCACCCGCTGCAGACCGCGGTCAGCCGAGATCGGGGAAGAACAGCCCGACCTCACGCACCGCGGACTCGTTCGAGTCCGAGCCGTGGACCATGTTCTGTCCCACCGCGATCGCGTAGTCGCCGCGGATCGAGCCCGTCGTGGCCTGGAGTGGATTGGTCGCCCCGATCACCTGACGCGCAGCCTCGACGGCCTGCTCGCCCTCGAGCACCATCGCCAACAGCGGACCAGAAGTGATGAAGGATACGAGCTCCTCGTAGAACGACTTGCCCTCGTGTTCGGCGTAGTGTCGCTCGGCCAAGTCGCGCGTCATCGTCATCAGCGTGAGCGCGGTCAGACGTAGCCCCTTGCGCTCGAACCGAGCGATGATCTCGCCGCTCAGGTTGCGCGCGAAGGCGTCGGGCTTGACGAGGATGAGCGTTCGCTCCATGCAGGGCGTCTCCGTTCAGTTAGGGCTCGTCAGGGCGTCGACGGGCTGCTGCGCTCTGCCGGGGCGGCGGTGCCGGTACGGTCGCTGAGACCAGAGGCGCTGCTTCGCTCGCCACGACCGTCGGCGACGCTGCGCTCGGCGCGGACCGCGGTGCCCGCGACAGGCTGCTCGGACGTGCTGGGGCGCCGGCGCGGCCGGCGCGGCTGGACCGCGACGGCCCCGACCTCCGACTCACAGAACGGACATACCTTCCACGTCGGATCGAGCGGCTTGCCGCACGTCTTGCATGGATCCTTCAGCTTGCGCATGCAGTTGGGGCAGCGCAGAAAGTCCTTCTCGACCTCGTAGTCGCAGTGCGGACAAAGGTGATAGCCGAGCTCGGCCAGACGCGCCTCCGCCGCCTGCATCTCGAGCTCGCGCTCGCGAACGTCGTCGAGGTACTCGGGCGGCCGGACGATCATGTAGACGATCGTGCCGACGAACGGGAACAGCGACGCGGCAGTTGCACAGCCGATCAGCATCGGGTCGGCGATCCGCCGGCGAGCGTCCGCGTAGGTCCAGTACACGAGCGCCAGCCAGACCACGACGAGGAACAGGATCAGCAGGTCGACGACCAAGTTGATCGTGCTGTTCTTGATCCCGAAAACGCCTGTGACGAAGAGCATTCTGTCCGCGAGTGTAGTGGTCGGGGATGTCGTACCGCTCTGGACGGCGTCTACAGGAACAGCCGCCCGAACAGGTAACCGATGCCGAAGAAGACGAGGATCACCACCGCCACGACCAGGGCGACGAGGCCGATCATGGTCAGGAAACTGGGATGGTCGTCCTGCTCGTTCACAGCATCGAGGCGCGGCGGCGCCCGGCCGGGGCCACCAGATCGGAGACCAGGTAGATCGAGCCGGTGCCAAGCACGACGCCGTCGGCGCCCGCCAGCTCCCGGGCACGCCGCAGCGCGGCATGAGGATCTCTGACTATCTCCGCGGGCGGTCCATGCAGCTGACCCGCCAGCGACTTCAGGGTCGGAGGGGGCAACGCTCGGGGGTTCTGGCTGGTCGTCAAGACGAGCCGATCGCAGGCTGGAAGCAGCGCCGCCAGCATCCCCGCGGCATCCTTGTCATCGAGGATCGAGACCACCGCGACGAGGCCCGCGGCTCGCCGCCCGAGTGGTCCGGCTTGGCCCGCCATGATCTCCGGCAGCGACTCGACCAGCGCCGCCATCCCGTCGGGGTTGTGGGCGCCGTCGAGCAGGGTGAGCGGCTCGGTGTCGACGATCTGAAGGCGTCCCGGCACCCGCACCTCGGCCGCGGCGCGTGCCACGGCGTCGGGATCGAGCGCTCCCAGGTATGCCTCCGCCGCCGCTCGGGCAAGCGCGAAGTTGCGCCGCTGGAACGCGCCCAGGGCGCCGACCGCAACCTGCGGCTCTTTGCCCGCACGGACGATTCGAACCCCCCGCTCGGCCGCCACCGCCTCGGCGACCCGCTCGGCGTCGGGGTGCAGCCCGGAGCCCAGCACCAGTATCGCGCCCGGCCTGACCACGTCGAGCTTCTCGACCGCGATGTCGGCGATTGTCGGGCCCAGCCAGCGCGTGTGCTCGAGACCGACCGTGGTCAGCACCTGCACGCGCGAGGGGATCACGTTGGTGGCGTCATAGCGGCCGCCCAATCCGGCCTCGATCACCGCCACCTCGACCTCGCGGGCGGCCAGCTCCGAATACGCCGCGGCCGTCAGGGCCTCGAACTGGGTGACCCGGTCCTCGTCGCCCAGCGAGTGGTTGACGAGCTCCGCGGCGCGCGCCGCTCGCTGCGCGGCAGCCGCGAACGCCGCGTCGTCGAGGTCATCGTCATCGACTCGGATCCGCTCCGCGAACGAGCACAGATGCGGTGAGAGGTAGCTGCCCGTGCGCAGCCCGTGAGCGGAGAGGATCGCGGCGATCATCCGCACCGTCGAAGACTTGCCGTTGGTGCCGACGACGTGGATCGACTCAAAGCGGCGTTCCGGGTGGCCGAGCGCGGTCATCAGCCGGCGCATGCGGTCAAGGCCGAACCGCATCCCGAACAGCTCGAGCGAGAGCAGGTAGCGCTCGGCGTCCTCAGGCGAGAAGCTCACAGGGCCCCCAGGTCGGCCTTCAGCCGGGCGAGCTTGTCGCGCTCGCCCTGCACGATGGCCGGCGGCGCCTTCTCGACGAACCCCTGGTTGGCCAGCTTCCGCTCGGCGACCTCGATCTCCTTCTCGAGCTTGGTGCGCTCGGCGTCGCGCTTGCGCTGCGCGGCCTCCAGGTCGAGCCCGTCGCCGGCGAGGATCTCGACCGCGCCCCCGGGAACCGGGATCGTCTCGACCGGCTGCCCCTCGGGCCCCCCGCGGGGTCCGGCCTCGCCGGATTGGGCGTCGCCTGAGCCATCCGGGTCGGAGAAGTTGATGCGGGCGAGCCGCGCGAGGTGTCCGGCGGTCTCGTCGTATCCCTCCGCGGCGAGGCGCGCCGACAGCTGCGCGCCGGCCTTGACGCCGGCGCGGTCGCGCCAGCCGCGCAGCGCACGGACCGCCTCGATCACGCGCTCGAGGGTCTCCTCAGCCGGTTCGTCGATCCTCCCCGCCTCGTCGTCGGCGCCGGCGATACCGGCCGCGAGCAGCCCGGACGCACCCGGGACGTGGCTGTAGATCTCCTCGGTCACGAACGGGATGATCGGGTGCGCCAGCGCCAGCGTCTGCACGAGCACGTGGAGCAGCGTCTGCGCGAGCGCCCCCTCACGCTCGTACAGCCGCGGCTTGACCAGCTCCAGGTACCAGTCGCACAGCTCGCCGTAGACGAAGTCGTAGAGCTCGAGCGCCGCGTGAGAGAAGTCATAGCTCTCGATCCGCGCGTGAACCGAGGCCGTCGCCCGCTCCAGCCGCGAGAGGATCCAGCGATCCTCGACCGCGCTCGGGCGGACCGCCGCTCGGACCCCGGGATCAATCCGCATCAGGATCAGGCGCGATGCGTTCCACAGCTTGTTGGCGAGCTGCTGCCCCTGGGCGACCTTCTCCTCGCTGAAGCGGACATCCTGGCTGGAGGCCATGGCCAGCAGGCCCCAGCGAAGCGCGTCGGCGCCGTAGGCGGGGAAATTACCTCCCTGGGGAAACACGGGCGGCCGCGGCCCGCCGTCGATCAAGTCCATCGGATCGATGCCGGTGCCCAGCGACTTCGACATCCGCCGTCCGTCGGGGGCCTGGATGATCGAATGGATGTGAACGTCATCGAACGGGACGTTGGCCGTGAACTCGAAGCCCATCATGATCATCCGCGCGACCCACAGGAAGATGATGTCGCGGGCAGTCACGAGCACGTCGGTGGGATAGAAGGCGCGCAGCTCGGCCGTCTGCTCGGGCCAGCCGAGCGTCGCGAATGGCCACAGCGCACTCGAGAACCACGTATCTAGGACGTCGGGATCGCGCGTCCAGCCATCTCCGGACGGCGCGCTCACTCCCACATGCATCTCGTCCCGTCGGTACCAAACCGGGATCTGGTGCCCCCACCACAGCTGCCGCGAGATGCACCACGGTCGGATGTTCTCCATCCAGTCGAGGTAGACCCGCGACCATCGCTTGGGATAGAACCGCACCCGGCCACTCGTGACCGCTTCGATCGCGGGCCGGGCCAGCTCGTCCATCCGCATGAACCACTGCAGCGAGACGAGTGGCTCGATTCGTTGCCCGGAGCGGTGAGAGAACGGAACCGTGTGGGTGTAGGGCTCGGTCCGAGCGATCAGGCCCTGTTCGCGCAACGCCGCCACCACCGCGTCCTGCGCCTCGCCGGCGCTCAGGCCCACGAACTGCTCCGGCGCGTTGTCGGTGATCCGGCCGTCTTCGCCGATCACGCTGACCTGTTGGAGCCCGTGCCGGCGGCCGATCTCGAAGTCGTTGGGGTCGTGCCCGGGGGTGATCTTCAGCGCCCCGGTCCCGAAGTCCTGCTTGACGTACTCGTCGGCGATGATCTTCAGCCGGCGCCCGACGAGCGGCAGGATCGCTGTCTCGCCGATCAGCCGCCGGTACCGGTCATCATCCGGGTGGACCGCGATCGCCGTGTCGGCAAGCATCGTCTCCGGTCGCACCGTGGCGACCGTCACCGCCCCGGACCCCGACGCCAGCGGATAGTCGATGTAGTACAGCGTGTCGGTGACCTCGCGGTCCTCGACCTCGAGGTCGGAGATCGCCGAGCGCGTGCCCGGATCCCAGTTGATCAGGTAGCGGTCGCGGTAGATGTAGCCCTTCTCGTACAGGGCGACGAACACCCGCAGCACGGCGTCTGCGTATGCCGGATCGAGCGTGAACCGCTCCTCCTGGTAGTCGCAGGAGGCCCCGAGCCGCTTCAGCTGTTCGATGATCGTGCCGCCGTAATCGTCTCGCCACTGCCAGACCCGCCGCTCGAACGCCTCGCGGCCAAGCTCCTGGCGGCTCGTCCCCTCGGTGCCGAGCTGGTACTCGACCTGCATCTGGGTGGCGATCCCGGCGTGGTCGGTACCCAGGATCCACTTCGTACGCTGCCCCTGCATCCGGTGATAGCGGATCAAGGTGTCCATGATCGAATCCTGGAACGCGTGCCCCATGTGCAGCGAGCCGGTGACGTTGGGCGGCGGGATCGCAATCGAGTAGTTGCTCTGCGCGTTGCCCTCCGGCGCCGGATGGAAGATTCCCGCCTCGAGCCACGTCTCGACGATCCGCGGCTCCACCTCGGAGGGGTCATAGCGGGTCTTCGATGCGAGGTCGCTCACTGAGCGTCGGAGTGTAGGCCGGGCCTGGCGCGCGCCCCGCGCCCCTGGCCCGGACCGGGCCCTCCAGCTCGTCTCCTCGGCAGTCTGAAACTAAGCCGATCAGCCCGCCACAGCGACCACACGCAGCGGGGGCGCGCCGGGTGGGCTCAGGCCGCTTCCTCAGAGGGCGTCGCCACCGTCACGAGCGTCGGCGGCACTTCCTTCTCGATCGTCTCGCGCGTGACCACGCACTTGCGCACGTCGCGACGCGAGGGGAGCTCGAACTGGACCTCGAGCAGGACCTCTTCGATGATCGAGCGCAGCCCGCGCGCTCCCGTCTCCCGCTCGAGCGCCTTGTCGGCGATCGAGGACAGGGCCTCGTCGGCGAACGCCAGCTCGATCCCGTCGAACTGGAAGAAGCGCTGGAACTGCTTGACCAGCGCGTTGCGCGGCTCGGTGAGGATCTCCATCAGCTCGTCGCGGGAGAGCTGGTGGATCGCCGACATCACCGGGAGGCGACCGATGAACTCGGGGATCAGCCCGTACTGGATCAGATCCTCGGGCAGGCAGTGCTCGAAGATCTCACCGGTGTCGCGCTGGTCCTTGGACTGGATGACCGAGCCGAAGCCGACTCCCTGATGGCCGATCCGCCGCTCGATCACCTTGTCGAGGTTCGCGAATGCGCCCCCGCAGATAAACAGGACGTTGGTGGTGTCGATCGAGAGGAACTCCTGGTGGGGGTGCTTACGGCCGCCCTGGGGAGGAACGCTTGCCGTGGTCCCCTCGAGGATCTTCAGCAGCGCCTGCTGGACGCCCTCGCCCGAGACGTCGCGGGTGATCGACGGGTTATCGGCCTTGCGCGCGATCTTGTCGACCTCGTCGATGTAGATGATCCCGGTCTCGGCCTTCTTGACGTCATAGTCGGCCGCCTGGATCAGCTTCAGCAGGATGTTCTCAACGTCTTCGCCGACGTACCCGGCCTCGGTCAGCGCGGTGGCGTCGGCGATCGCGAACGGGACGTTGAGGATCTTCGCGAGCGTCTGCGCGAGCAGCGTCTTGCCGCAGCCGGTGGGTCCAAGCAGCAGGATGTTCGACTTCTGCAGCTCGATGTCGTTCTCATCGGACTGCATCATCTGGACGCGTTTGTAGTGGTTGTAGACGGCCACCGACAGCGACCGCTTGGCCTGCTCCTGGCCGACCACGTATTCGTTGAGCACGTCGTAGATCTCCCGCGGCTTGGGGAGGTTCTCGATGTCGAAGCTCGGCGGAGTGGTGAGCTCCTCGTCGATGATCTCGTTGCAGAGATCGATGCACTCGTCGCAGATGTAGACGCCCGGACCGGCGATCAGCTTCTTGACCTGCCGTTGCGACTTGCCGCAGAAGCTGCAAAGGAGCTGTTCGTTGGAGTCCGTGGGACGTGCCATGCAATTCCTCTCTCCGAAGACGACGGCCCCAGCCGACCGACCCGAAGCCTAAGGGTAGTGCCTCAGTGCTGCGAGATCACCCGGTCGATGATTCCGTACTCCTTGGCCTCCTCCGAGCTCATGAAGTAATCCCGGTCTGTATCGGCACGAACCTTCTCGAGCTGCTGTCCCGTGTGCTTGGCGATGATCTCGTCCAGACGCCGGCGCACATCGATGATCTCTCTGGCGTGGATCTCGATGTCGGTGGCCTGCCCTTGAAACGCCGATGAGACCTGGTGGATGAGGATCTTGGCGTTCGGCAGGGCCATCCGCTTGCTATGCGCGCCGCCGGCCAGCAGCAGCGCGCCCATCGACATCGCGATCCCGACGCAGATCGTCTGCACGTCGGGCTTGATGAACTGCATCGTGTCGTAGATCGCCAGCCCCGCGTAGACCGAGCCGCCGGGGGAGTTGATGTAGACCGAGATGTCCTTGTCGGGGTCCTCGGACTCGAGATGCAGCAGCTGCGCCACGATCAGGTTCGCGATCTGATCATCGACCGGAGTGCCGAGAAAGATGATCCGCTCGTTGAGGAGGCGGCTATAGATGTCAAACGCGCGCTCCCCGCGCGAGGTCTGCTCAACGACCATCGGTACGAGTGGGCTCATGGTCCTCGCTTCTTTTGCTTCCTAGGCCGGATTCCTGCCGAATGTAGCAACCGCCCCGAGGCGGCCCCCGGCGTGAACTAAGCCGCGGGCGGCCAGGAGCCGCTCAGCTCCCCGGCGTCCACAGCTGCCCCCGCCCCTGCTCGGCGCCTTCCTTTCCCGGCGTCCACAGCTTCTGGCGCGCCTTTGCCTGATCGACGGTGATCGGCGTCGCTTCGGCGACGAGCAGCTCGACCGCCATCCGGTTTGCGACGTCCTCGCGCAGCCGGTCGAGACCGCCGCTCGAGCGCAACCGCTCGAGCAATTCCTGGGGTGTAGTGCCCGATCGCTCGGCACTTGGCTCGAGCGCCTCGAGCATCCGCTCCTCGCTCGGATCGAGCTGCTCGGCCTCGGCGACCGCGGCGAGGACCGCCTCGCGACGCAAGGCGGCGGCGGCCTCGGGCTCGGCCTCGTGTGCGAGCTCCTCCTCATCCTTGCCGGCGATCCGCAGGTAGGTCTCCTTGGCGATGCCCTGTCTCCCGAGTGCCGAGAGCATCTGCTCGAGCAGCTCGTGGGCGCGCGCGTGAACAAGCTGCTCGGGAACATCGACCTCGGCTGCGGCCGCGGCGGCATCGAGGACCGCGTCTTCGAACTCGCGCTCGATCGCCTGCTCGTCGGCCGCGCGCAGGCGACCGGCGATGTCCTCGCGGAGCTCGGCGAGCGTGTCCAAGCCGGCCGCTTCGGCGGCGAACTCGTCATCCAGCTCGGGCAGCCGCTTGGCCTTCACCTCCGTGACCTTGACCTCGAATTTGGCCTGCTGTCCGCCGAGATCGCCCGGGTAATCCTCGGGGAAGGTGACGTCGAGGACCCGCTCCTCGCCGGCGCTCGCCCCGGTCAGCTGCTCCTCGAAGCCGGGGATCAGCCTGCCTGAGCCAAGCTCCAGCAGCTGATCGCGCCCTTCCCCGCCCTGGAACGGCTCGCCATCGATCTTGCCGACGTAGTCGATCACGACGTGATCGCCGTTCGCGGCGGGGCGCTGCACCGTCTCGAGTGTGGCGACGCGCTCGCGCAGCCGCTCGACCTCCTCGTCGATCGCGTCCTCTTGCACTTCGGGCTCGCGTCGCCCGACCTCGAGGCCCTTGTACTGGCCGAGCGTTGCCTCCGGGCGGACGCCGATCTCGATCGAGAACGCCAGCGGCTGTCCGGCTGCCGGAAGCTCGCCCAGGTCGAGCTCGGGCTCGCCCACGGGGCTGATCCCGGCCTCGTCGATCGCGTCTGCGTACCAAGCACCCAGCGAGCTTCGCAAAGCCTCGTCGAGCACCGTCTCGCGCCCCAGCCGGCGGATCACCACAGGTGGGGGGACTTTGCCCTTGCGGAACCCGGGCACGCGCATCTGACGGCCGAGCTCCCTGGCAGCCTGCTGGAGGCGGCGCTCGACCTCCTCCGCCGGCACCTCGGCCTGGACGCGCACGCGCGACTCGGGTAGCTCGGTGACGGTCGTCTTGACGGGTGACGCCATGGGCGAGAGCAGACTGTAGCTTCCAGGCGTGGGTTCCCGAATCGCAGCTCGCCTGCTGACCGGTTCGCTCGCGTTCTTCGTGGCCGGCGCGATCGACATCGGGACGTTCGCGATCGGTGCCCTGGCCCGCGCCGTCCGCCAGCGCATACGATGACGCCGACGGATCCCGCGACCGAGGAGAGTGGCACGTGGCAGTTGTGGCTGAGGTCCTGAACGAGGTTCAGCGCCGGACCCTCGAGGCGGTGTGCGACACCGTCGTTCCAGCGGTTCAGCGCCGCGATGAGAGCGAGCCCATGCGCGCGTATCTGGCGCGCTCCGCCGGCGATCTCGCCGTCGCCGAGCAGATCATGGGACTGATGGCCCAAGCGATGCCCCCGGACCAGCTCCAGGGGTTCGCGGCGCTACTCAACGGCCTCGCCGAGCAGGACTTCCCGAATCTCCCGCTCGAGGCGCGCACCCAGATCGTGCACGGCGTGTCGGCTTCCTCCCACGAAGCTCGGCTCGGGGTGCTGGCCCTGCGCAACATGACGTTGCTGTTCTTCTACGGGCTGCCCGACGAAAACGGCGGTAACCCCAACTGGGAGGCGCTCGGCTATCCCGGGCCGATCTCCGCCCCGCCCCCGCCCGAGGAGGCTCCGAAGACGATCACCACGCTCGACCTCGAGGGCGAGGAGCAGACGCTGAGCGCGGACGTATGCGTAGTCGGCTCCGGCGCCGGCGGCGGGGTGATCGCCGCCGAACTCTCGCAGGCGGGCAAGTCCGTCCTCGTGCTCGAGATGGGCGGCTATCGCAACGAGGCCGATTTCAAGCAGCTCGAGCTCCCAGGGCTGCTCGAGCTGTACCTCGGCGGCGGGCTGATCGCCTCCGAGGACGGATCGATCTCGATCTTCGCGGGTTCGACGCTCGGCGGCGGGACCGTGGTCAACTACATGAACTGCCTGCGCACACCGGAGCGGATCAGGCGCGAGTGGGCCGAGCACGGCATCGAGGGGATCGATCAGCCGGCGTACGACGAGCACATCGACGCCGTGCTCAAACGGATCAACGCGACCGACGAGGCGACCACCCAGAACCGCCAGCACAAGAAGCTGATCAGGGCGTTCGACGAGCTGGGATACGAACATCGGCCGATCGTGCGCAACGTGGACCCCAGCTGCGAGGACGCCCGCGCCTGCGGCTACTGCTCCGCCGGCTGCCAGAACGGCTGCAAGCAGTCGACGCTCAAGACCTATCTCCAGGATGCCTCCGATGCGGGAGCGGAGGTGATCGTCGGCGCTCACGCCGATCGGATCCTCGTCAGCGACGGCCGAGCGGCCGGCGTGCAGGCGACGGTCACGCGGATCGACGGCTCGCGCACCAAGCTGACCATCAACGCGCCGACCGTGGTCGTGGCGTGCGGCTCGATCGAGTCTCCCGCCCTGCTGCTGCGCTCTGGGATCGGCGGTCCGGCGGTTGGGAAGCACCTGCGCCTGCACCCGGCGGCGATCGTCAACGGCATCTACGAGGAGCCGATCGAGGCGTGGATCGGGCAGATCCAGTCGGAGGTGTCTGACCAGTTCGGCGGATGCGAGGGCGACCACGGGTTCCTGGTCGAGTCGGTCGGCGCGACGCCCGCGATCCACGCCACGGGGCTCCCGTGGCGCGACGGGGAGCAGCACAAGCGCGAGCTGGCGCGGATGTTCGCCCATCACGCGCCGTTCTTGTCGGTCGCCCGTGATCACGGCGAGGGTGAGGTGGTGCTCGATCCGCATGGCATGCCGCTCGTGCGCTGGTCCCTGTCCGACGATCTCGACCGCCGCCTGTTCGTGCGCGCGAACGTCGAGCTGGCGCGGATGCACCACGCCGTCGGGGCGCCGGAGATCCGGACGCTCCACGCCGAGGAGGTGGCCTGGCGCCGGGACTCGGGCGAGCCCTTCGAGGAGTTCGTGACGCGGGTCGAGCAGGCGCCCTACGGACCGTTGGACATCACGATCTTCACCGCTCACCAGATGGGTACGTGCCGGTTCGGTCGAGATCCGTCGGATTCGGTGGCCGACGGCCGCGGTCAGTTGCACGATGTCGAGGGCGTGTGGATCGGTGACGCGAGCGCGTTTCCGACTGCGCCCGGCGTCAATCCAATGGTCTCGATCATGTCGCTCGCCCACCGCACGGCGGCGCACATCGCCGGGAGCGGCGCCTAGAGCAGCGCCCGCCTGTGGTCGAGAGCCGGAGCTACCGAGCCACTGGCGCCAGCGGCTCGTCAGGAGCCGCGACTCCGCCGTGAATCAGGTTCCTGACCTCTCGCAGCGCCACCGGCAGCGTCGTCGTGTCGTAGTTGCGAGAGGCCTTGATGTCGGTGAGGATGCCCAGGCATCGGTCGAGCGCGGGCTTGTTCTGTTGCACCCACTCCTCGATCGCGCTCTCGCTGTCGGATTGCTCGCCGACCGCCAGGACCTCCTGAGTCAGCGCTCGATGGAGGCTGTAGAGATCATCCCGGAGCGCCGCGCGCGCCAGTGCCTGCCAGCGGTCCGCGCGCGGAAGCTCGAAGATGCGATCCCGCAGCCAGTTGAGCTGCAGCCTCGCGCCGAGTTGGAAGTAGGTGACCATCACCTGCTGCGGTTCGTGGTCGGTGGCGGCGGCGACCTCGACGATGTCGAACACCGATAGCAGCGCCGGCATCCCGGCGACCCGGCGGGCCAATTCGGGCGGCACGCCCGCTTCTGCGAGCTGCTGGGCCTTGCCGTCGTACCACTCGCGATCGGCGCCCTCGAGTACGTCGGGAAGCGCCTCGGCGAGCAGTCGGGCGCCCGGTCCGAACCGCTCGAGCGTTGCCTCGATGTCGATCCCGGCGCCGCTGGAGCGCACCAGCCACCGCGTCGCCCGCTCCACCAGCCGGCGGCCTTCGATCAGCATCTGAAGCTGGGTTCCGGCCTCGACCTGGTTGTCCAGACCCTCCACCGACGACCAGAACGGGCGCATGTCGAAGACCTCGCGCGCGGCCGCGTAAGCGCGCGCCAGAAGCGCGGGACCGGCGCCCGTTTCCTCGCCGAGTCGGAACGCGAACGTGGTCCCGGCGCGATCGACGAGCTGATTGGCGACGAGGGTGGCGATGATCTCGCGGCGCAGGCGGTGGGCCCGCATCCGCTCGGGGTAGCGCTCCGGCAGGGGTGGCGGGAAGTAACGCTCGAGATCATGCGACAGGTACTCGTCCTCGGGCAGGTCTGACTCGAGCAGCCGCTCGTAGAGGCGGATCTTGCAATACGCCATCACCACCGCCATCTCCGGCCCGATCAGCCCCTGGTGGTTAACCTTGCGGTCGTTGATCACCTCCTCGCTGGGGAGGAACTCGAGCTCCCGGTCGAGCCGCATGACCTGCTCGAGGTGACGGATCAGGCGGGCATGGACGTCGATCATCGAGGTGGCCTGGGCAAGCGAGATGCTGATCGCCTGGGTCTGGGTGTAGCTGCTGTACAGGACCCCCTCCGCGACGGCGTCGGTCATCTCCGCGAGCAACTCGTTGCGTTGCTTCTCGGTCATGTCCCCGTCGGCGACGAGCGCATCGAGCAGGATCTTGATGTTGACCTCGTGGTCAGAGCAGTTGACGCCCCCGACGTTGTCGATCGCGTCGGTGTTGATCCGCCCGCCGCCCAGCGCGTACTCGATCCGGCCGCGCTGCGTGAACCCCAGGTTCCCGCCCTCTCCCGCCACTCGGCAGCGCAGCTCGTTGCCATTGACTCGCACGGCGTCGTTGGCCTTGTCGCCGGCATCGGCCTGGCTCTCGCTCGAGGCCTTGACATAGGTGCCGATGCCTCCGTTCCAGAACAAGTCCACGTTCGCCCGGAGGATCGCGCGGATCAGCTCCACCGGTGAGAGCTCGTCCGCTTCGATCGACAGCGCCTCCTTGACCTCGTCGGATAGCGGGATCGACTTGGCCCCGCGCGAGTAGACGCCTCCGCCCGAGGAGATCACCGATTCGTCGTAATCGCTCCACGATGAGCGCGGCTGCTCGAACAGCCGCTTGCGCTCCTCGAAGCTGGCGTCGGGATCGGGGTCGGGATCGAGGAACACATGCATGTGGTTGAACGCGGCAACCAGCTTGATGTGGCGCGAGAGCAGCATCCCGTTGCCGAACACGTCACCTGACATGTCCCCGATCCCGGTCACCGTGAAGTCGGTCTCCTGGATGTTGGTGCCCAGCTCGCGGAAGTGGCGCTTGACCGACTCCCACGCTCCGCGCGCAGTGATCCCCATCTGCTTGTGGTCGTAGCCCTTGGACCCTCCGGACGCGAACGCATCGCCGAGCCAGAAGCCATACTCGGCCGAGATCTCGTTGGCGATGTCCGAAAACGTCGCCGTCCCCTTGTCTGCGGCGACGACCAGGTACGGATCGTCATCGTCATAGCGGATCACCTGCTCCGGCGGCACCGGATCGCCGCCGACGATGTTGTCGGTGACGTCGAGCAGGCCCGCCAGGAACGTCTTGTAGCAGGCAATGCCCTCCTCCATCAGCGCCTCCCGGCCACCCGTAGCCGGGGGACGCTTGACCACGAAACCGCCCTTCGAGCCAACCGGCACGATCAGCGCGTTCTTGACCATCTGCGCCTTCATCAGGCCGAGGATCTCGGTGCGGAAGTCCTCCCGGCGATCTGACCACCGCAACCCACCGCGCGCCACCTTGCCGCCGCGCAGGTGGACTCCCTCGACGCGCGGCGAGTAGACGAAGATCTCGAACCGCGGCCGCGGCAACGGCAACACCGGCACCTGCGAGGAGTCGAGCTTGATCGACACGCACGGGCGCGCGATCCCACCTGTCCGCTCGCCGGCCCCACCCTCGTGATCGGTGCCCGGCGGCTCGGCTGCGGGGCGGAAGTAGTTGGTGCGCAGGATCGCGCACACCACCGACAGGAAGCTGCGCAGGATCCGATCCTCGTCGAGGCTGCTCACGGCATCGATCGCCTTCTCGATCTCGGCCGTGGTCTGCTCCGCCGTGCGCGAGTCGTGGCGCTCGGGATCGAAGCGGGCGACGAACAACCTGACCAGCAACGTCGCAATCTTCGGGTGCGCCAGCAGCGTGCGCTCCATGTAGGCGTCGGAGAAGGCGATCCCCGCCTGGCGCAGGTATTTGGCGATCGTGCGGATGATCGTGATCTGACGTCCGGTCAGTGCTCCTTCGAGCACCAGGCCGTTGAGGCGGTCGTCCTCGAGCTCGCCTCGCCAGACGCCCAGAAATGCCTCCTGGAAGTCATCTCGGATCTCGTCGATGTCGTCGGTCGAGATCCGCAGGCCAAAGTCATAGACCCAAAGGGGCTCACCGCGATCCGGGGTGATCTCGTAGGGCCGCTCGTCCACGACTTTGGCGCCCATGTGCTCGAACGTCGGCAGCACATCGGAGAGCGATACCCCACCCGAGCTGAACAGCTTGCAGCGGACTACCCCCTGCTGAGCCTCGAGCGGCCGGTACAGGCTGATGATCGGCTCGCCTCCCGATTCCAGCTCTTCGATCCGGCCGATGTCGACGACCGCCGAGCGCGCGACCCAGTCCGACCGATACCCGGGGGGGAACGCTCGCTCGTAGCGCTTGTAGATACGGGTGCCGTGCTCCTCGCCATGGTCCTCGATCAGCGCGGCACGCAGATCATCGGTCCAGGCGCGCGTGGCCTGTACCAGCCGCGCCTCGATCTCCGCCACCTCGTAGCGGTCCGGCACGCCCTCCGGGCAATGGATGATGTAGCGAACTCGAGCCAGCAGCGACTCCGACAGCTGCAGCGTCCAGTCGAGGTGGCTGCCGTTGAATTCCTCGATCAGGATCCTCCCCACGCGCTCCCGGTTCTCGGTGTTGAAGCGGTCGCGCGGGATGCACACCAGGCACTCGACGAACCGGTCGAGCTGATCCCGACGGACGAACAGCCGCACGCGCTGACGCTCCCCGAGTCCCAAGATCCCCATCGAGATCGAGAACAGGTCGTCGGTGTCCATCTGGAACAGCGAGTCGCGGGGATAGGACTCGATGATCTCGAGCAGCGCCTTGGCGTCGTGGCTGTCCGGCGGAAACCCGGCCCGTTTGAGGACCGCGTCGATCTTCCCGCGCAGCATCGGGATCCCCCGGGCCCGGGCCTTGTACGCCGACGTCGTGTACAGCCCGAGGAACCGCCGCTCCCCGACCACCTCGCCGTCGGCATCGAAGCGCTTGACACCGACGTAATCCAGGTACGACGGTCGATGCACGGTGGCGCGCGAGTTGGCCTTCGTCAGGACCAGCGCATGGGGCGCCTGCGCGAGTGCGACCGCGGTCGAGCTCAGCTTCGTGTAGGGGGTCACGGGCGTGCCCCGAAGGATCCCCAGCCCGGAATCGACAACCGCCTGCAGCCCCGCCTCGTCATCGCTGTACACCAGGTCGTATTCGCGATAGCCGAGGAACGTGAAGTGATTGTCGGCCATCCAGGCGAGGAATCTCTTGCTTTCCTCGAGCTCCTCGGGGTCGATCGGGGGCGGCGCGGACTCGAACTCCTCGATCAGCCTCGCCGTCCGCTCGCGCATCGGCTTCCAGTCCTCGACGGCTGCGCGGACCTCGTCGAGCACCCGTCCCACGTTCTCGCCGAGCTGCGCCAGTGCTGCGCGGTCCGTTTCCCGCGCCACCTCCAGGTGCAGGATCGACTCCGCCAGCGCGTCCGGCTCGGCGCCACCCGGCTCGAGCACGTCGAGCAGGCGGCCATCGTCGTCGCGCCGAATCCAGATCACCGGGTGGATGACGAGGTCGATCGCGTATCCCTGGCGCCCGAGCTCCATCGTCACCGAATCCACGATGAACGGCATGTCGTCGCTGACGATCTCGACCACGGTATGGGGGGACTGCCAGCCGTGGTGCTCGAACTCCGGGTTGTAGACGTGGACCTTCGCTTGCCCTGGCTTGCGCTGCTGGGCCAGGTTCCAGTGCGCGACCGCGGCGCCGTAGAGATCGAGTGGGCTGCGGTCGGCCAGGTCCGCGGCCGGGACCCAGTGGTAGTACTGGCGCACGAACGCCTCGCAGGGCCCGGCATGCTCGTCCGGGACGCGTTCGCGGATGCGCGCGCAGACGGTATCGATCAGCTCTGCCTCGAGGTCCGCCGCCTTCAGCACCAACTTTTCCTCCAGTTCGCCCGGTCCCGAACGGAGCCTACTTCCTCGGGCCGTGCCTGCAACCAGGCTACCCGTACGCATGGTGATCGAACGCCGGTCCGGGTCCGTCCGCGCGATACGCGAACATACGTTCGTGACGAGCGACGGCAACCCCTACGCCAGGTTCAAGCGGGCCCTGCAAACCGGCAACGAGTCGCTCGTCACGGCGGCGGCGCTGGAGCTTCCCCGCGTCGCCCTCGACGACGCGCTGCGGATCTGCCTGGTGCTCCGCGGTGGCGACCCCGATCGCTACGAGCGCGCGGCGGTGCGGTGGCTCGGGCGCTTCGCACTCGAAGCCCGGGAGGTGACGATCGACGATCTGCGCTGTGCGGCGGACGCGCTCGACGCGCTGCCGGAGCGCGCCACCGAGGCGATGGAGCGACTCCAGCAGCTGTGCGTGGCCCGCGGCGTCGCCTGATCAGTGCCCGGAATCCGGGGGGCTTGTGCGTCAGAAGAACGGTCGATCACATGACGGGCGTCGATCGTGCAGCCCAGCTGGGGTCAATGCCTGAGCTACTGTCCGCACACCGAACCGATGAACAAGTCAACCATTTTGGGCGCCGGATGAGCGCCGAGCGGCCTCGGAGCTCGGACTTCGTGCAATCTCTGGAACGCGGGCTCGCGGTCATCCGAGCATTCGACGCCGACCACCGAGAACTGGGCCTGAGCGAGGTCGCCAGGGCGACCGGTCTCACGCGGGCCACCGCGCGGCGGTTTCTGCTCACGCTCGAGCGGCTCGGCTACGTCAGCTCCTCCGGGGGGCGATTCTCGCTGCGTCCGCGCGTGCTCGAGCTGGGCTATCCCTATCTGTCTTCATTGAGCCTTCCCGAGGTTGCCCAGCCGCACATGGAAGCGCTCGTCGCCAAGGTGAACGAATCCTCGTCGATCTCCGTGCTCGACGACACCGACATCGTGTACGTCGTGCGTGTGCCCACCCGCCGGATCATGAGCATCACGCTGTCGGTCGGGACCCGGCTGCCCGCGTACGCGACCTCGATGGGTCGTGTGTTGCTCGCCGCCCTGGCGGACGTCGAGCTGGACGCGCGTCTTGAGCGGATTGACGTCCGGCCGCTGACCCCACGCACCGTCAAGGACACCGCGGCGCTGCGCCGAGTGCTCGGGACGGTCCGCGCCAAGGGCTACGCCGCGACTGACCAGGAACTCGAGGAGGGGTTGCGCTCGATCGCCGCGCCGCTGCGGGACGCCTCCGGATCCGTCGTCGCGGCGCTGAACCTCTCGGTCCACGCCAGCCGCGCATCGATGGCGGTGCTTCGCCGCGATTTCCTGCCGGCGGTGCTTTCCACGGTCGCCGCGATCGAGGACGACCTGCGCGGCTCGTTGAGCGGCGGCGCCGCCGCATTCCCGCTGCCCACGCGCTGACGGCGGTCAACTCGCAGGCCCTAGGATCCGAATCCTCGGCCAACGATCGAAGGAGCGAGACCAGATGCCAGCAAAGGGCAGCGCAGAGTGGCAGGGCGACCTCAAGTCCGGCGCCGGAACGTTCACCGCGGGCGAGCGCATCAACGGCGACTACTCGTTCAAATCGCGGTTCGAGGACGGTCCGGGAGCGAACCCCGAGCAGCTGATCGCCGCCGCCCACGCGGCGTGCTTCTCGATGGCGCTGTCGGCGGCACTCGGCGACGCCGGCACTCCGGCCGAGTCGGTCAAGACGGACGCGGCGGTGACCCTCCGCTTCGTTGACGGGGCTCCGACGATCACGTCGATCGCCCTCAGCACCGTCGGGCGCGTTCCGGGGATCGACGAGGCGACCTTCCGGGCGGCGGCGGAGGACGCCAAGCAAGGTTGCCCGGTGAGCCGGGCGCTCGACGGCGTGCCGGAGATCACGCTCGAGGCTTCGCTCGCGTAGCCGCTGAGTTCTCAGAAGATCTCCGGAGCGGGTCCGGGCCTGGGCTCGCCGTAGGCCGCATAAGTCTCGTCGGGCGAGGCGGTGGGGCTCATCACGCCGGCGCCGTGGCGCAGCGCGGCCGGCTCCACGGGATAGCGTGCGCTCCCTTTCTCCTTGCGAGCGCCGACCGCGAGCACGAGTGACGGTTCGGCGCCCGCACCGATGATCGTATGAGCCGTCCTCGGCGGGCAGTGGACGAAGTCCCACGCCTCGAGCAAGCGCTCGTGACCCTCGATGACCAGCAGACAGCTCCCGCGCAGGACGAGGAAGTCCTCCTGTCCGGCCTCATGGTGATAGAGAGCCATCGGCTTGCCCGGGGCCAGCCAGTACAGACCGATTCCCAAGTCGTCGAAGTGGGCTTCGCCCTGGCCACCGAACCGGCACACGGCGCGCATCTCGTTGTGCAGCCAGCGCGCGTCGCGAGCGTTGAGCACGAACCATCCCGCGGTCTGTGGAACACCGTCCTCGAGTCTCGCTTCGGTCACCCCGTCCGCTGCCTTTGCTCGCCGGCTCGTGCGCAAACCTACCACCGGGATCGCGCCGCTGGCACCATGACCACGTGGATGCGGACGAGTTGTACGGCCTTCCGCTCGAGCGGTTCGTGCCCGAGCGCCTCGCGCTGGCGCGTGCGCTGCGCGCGGACGGACGGCGCGAGGAGGCGGCGGACGTCGCCGCGCTGCGAAAGCCGTCGGTCGCGGCGTGGGCGGTCAACCAGCTGATTCGCACCCAACCGCAGGACATCGGCGAGTTGTTCGAGTCGGGCGACAAGCTGCTCGAGGCCCATCGGGACGTGCTCTCAGGGCGGGGCGACGGGCGGGCGCTGCGCGCGGCGGTCGAACGTGAGCGGGAGGCGGTCGACGCACTGGTGAATGCCGCCCATGGTCTGCTCACATCCGAGGGACATGAGCTGAGCGCCACGATCATTGAACGAGTCACGGACACGCTGCACGCCGCGGCATTGGACAAAGACGCGCGAGCCAGCGCTCGCGGTGGGCGCCTGGTCCGCGAGCTGCGCCATGTGGGCCTCGGCGTGAGCGACGGCCCGAGTACGCCTCCGGGCCGGCCTGCCGTCAAACCTCGCGCCGCGGACGCCAAGCCAATCCGAGCGGCTGGTGGCAAGCCTGCCCGGGCCGCCGGGGGCAAAGCAGCTCGCGAAGCGGAGGGCGACGCAGCCCGCGAGGCGGAGGTCAACGCAGCCCGAGCCGCTCGCCTCAAGGCTGCCCGGGCCGCCGAATCCGCGGCGCGTCGAGGTGCCGATCGGGCTGCCCGCCGTCTCCTGCTCGCCGAGGAGCGCCACGAGAAGGCCGCCAATGCACTCCGCGACGCCGAGGACGCACTTTCCACGGCGCGCGCGGAAGCCGACGCCGCGGCCGGCGCACATCGCCGCGCGCGGGAGGACCTCGACAGGCTCTAGTCGGCGCGGGCGACGGGGAGCCGGTCGGCGCGGGCGTCTCTCAGCGGCCTCGGTGGGTCCTCACCTTACGGGTGGCGGGCTGCCCTCGCCGCTGGCGCTGAGCGCCGGGTCCCACTCGCACACCGCGCACCCGTGCCGGAACGCCGAGCGGGCGAATTCGAGCGCCGTCTCGTGCGGGTTGGCGCTGGCGCGGACATCGTCCCAGTCCAGAATGTATTCGCCCAGGGCCTGCTCCCAGCGCGCGGCCGCTGGCGACAGCGCCGCGGTCGCAAACCCGTCCGGGGCCGGATGCGCATAGGCGTAGAAGGCCGCGTTTCCGTAGCGCGGGTCACCGGGCCACCAACCGATCGCGATTTCCTGGGCATCCATCGCGTTGCGCATGATGAAGTCATCCGACGGTGGATCAGCCGGCTGACCGGAGAACAGGCTCACTGCCAGATCGAACGATCCCCACCACGCGTTGACCGGCGTCGAGCGGCCCCGATAGGGCGCGCGGAACGCCGCCAACACGAGCGCCGCCTGCGTCGCCGCCGTGAAGTACGGCTCGACCTGCGCCGGTTCGTAGCGCGCGTGCTCGTAATCTTCGTCGAGCGGCACGGTCCACGGTACCTCCTGCGGGGTGGCATCGATTTGCACGCTTCCGCCAAGGTCGCCGACGGCCTCGAGTAGCCCGCGCGTGACCTCGCCAACGGGCCGGTCGGGGGCGAGCGCGACTCGTCTCACGCCCCCGCGATTGTGCTCCACGACCGCCTCGTGGGTCCTCAGGTCGAGCGCCACGACCAGTGCCCCCGAGCCGTCGGGCGCCGGCAGCGGCGCCGTCTCCCACCCTCGCGCGGTCAGTCGAAGCGCCGCATGTTGGAGCTGCGGCTCGGGCGGCGCCAGCAGCACCGCCAGCTTGCCGAGGACCTGCGTGTGGGCGTGCAGCGTGTCACACGTCGAGGCCCACTCGTCGTAGGAGAGCGGCGGCCAGGGAGAGGCCATCGCGCCTCACGCTACCAGGGCAAGGCGCGCGACCCGGATCGGCATGACAATCTCGCAGCGCACGCGGCTCCGCGCGTGCTTGATCGACACGTTCGAGGTGACGCGATGAATGACACGGCTACATCTGCCCAACCGAAAGGGTTCGATCAGGATTGGGTGAAGCGCGCCGCCGGCAGCATCCAGCATCCGCTCACCAGGGCGCTACTCGTACTGACTTTCACGACCGGCCTGGTCGATGCCGTGAGCTACCTCGGCCTCGGCCGCGTCTTCACGGCCAACATGACCGGAAACATCGTCCTCCTCGGCTTTGGCATCGCCGGCGCCGGCGGTTTGCGGGTGGTGGCGCCGCTGGTGTCGCTCGGCGCGTTCCTCGTGGGAGCGGGCGCCGGCGGCGTGCTCGCGCAGCGGGTGGGTCACCGCCATCCGGCGCACGTCGCGCGCGCGCTCGCGATCGAGGCATCGCTGATCGGCACGGCGGCGATCTTCGCCGCGGCGGTCTCGATCCAGCCGAACACCCTTTCGGGGGACGTCGTGATCGCTCTGCTGGCGTTCGCGATGGGCATTCGCAACGCGACCGTCCGCCGCATCGGCGTTCCCGACCTGACGACAACCGTGCTGACCTTGACGCTGACCGGGTTGGCCGCGGACTCACGCCTGACCGGCGGGTCAGGCAAAGGCTCGGTGCGCCGGATCGCCGCAACTCTAGCGATGCTCACCGGGGCACTCGCCGGCGCGCTGCTCGTGAAGAGGAGCCTGGTCCTCCCACTGGCCGTGGCAGCGGGCCTCGCGCTGGCGACCTGGCTCGTGTACGTCCCGGCCGCACGGCGCGCCGCCTGAGCCGCCGCGGCGCGAATGTTGCGCTGGCGCGGGCAGTGGCTGGCGCCGGCGTGAAACACGCGGGCGCGCCGGGAAGAATGTAGGCGCGATGGACGATCCCGACAACCGCATCTCCGACGCCGACGGCGCGATGGAAGATCCCGACGAGCGTATCTCTGACGCCGACCGCGAGCGGGTCGCGGTGTCGCTGCGCGACGATTTGCTGGCGGGGCGCCTGACGCTGGAGGAATTCTCCGAGCGCGTGGAAGTCGCCTACGACGCCCGAGTCCGTCGCGAGCTGACTCGTGCTCGGACCGGGCTGCCCGAAGCCGGAAGCGTGGCCGCAGTCCGAGGCCGGCGCAAACCGACCCGCGTCACGGGGGCCCTCTTCAGCCACGTGGCCAGACGCGGCAGGCTGCGACTGCGCCGTTGGACGGTCGCAGCGAGCGCGTTCTCCGACGTCGATCTCGATCTGCGAGATGCCGAGCTCGACACCCCAGAGACCTCCGTGACGGCCATCGCCGCGTTCGGCAACGTCGACATCTACGTCCCGGAGGGCGTGACCGTCACCGTCGGCGGGCTCGGCCTGTTCGGCCACCAGCGCGACTGGGGCAGCGACCTGGACCGGCCGAATGCGCCGGTCGTCCGCGTCCGCGCGCTGTCCTTGTTCGGCACCGTCGACGTGTGGCGCGTGCCGACGGACATGCAGGGCGACTACGACGAGATCTTTCGGCAGCTGCAGGGAGGCCGTCAGCTTCCTCCGTGACCCGCGGACCATAGCGGAGGCTTGACAGGAGGCATCGGTAAGCCTAGACTTACCGTAAGTTATGGCTTACCAACTAGACGGACTGACCGCCCTGGGCGATCCCACCAGGCGCACGATCTTCGAGTGCCTGGCGGACAGGCCCAGTGCCGTCGGCGAGCTGGCACGCGGCCTGCCGGTCAGCCGGCCAGCTGTGTCCCAGCACCTCAAAGTGCTCAAGGAGGCAGGGCTGGTGATCGACCGACCGATAGGCAACCGTCGCATCTACCAGCTCGACCCGGACGGGGTGGGCGCCCTGTGCGCGTACCTCGACCAGTTCTGGAATCGATCCCTGACGGCGTTCAAGGCCGCCGTCGAGCAACCAGAGGAGGAGGTCTCATGACCACGAAGACAGCCGAGACGTCCGTGCACACATCGATCATCGTCGAGGCACCGATCGAGCGCGCGTTCTCCGTGTTCACCGACGGCATCGGTACATGGTGGCCCGCCGATCATCACATCCTGCAGGGTGAGCTCGCCGAGATGGTGTTCGAGCCCTACGAGGGCGGTCACGTCTATGACCGCGCCGTCGACGGAAGCGAGTGCCGCTGGTCCAGGGTGCTCGCCTACCAGCCCCCCTCGCGGTTCGTCATGAGCTGGGACATCAACACGAGCTGGCAGCTCGAGACCGACCCCGAGAAAACCAGCGAGGTCGAGGTGCGCTTCACCGCCGCCGGACCAGACCGCACACTCGTCGAGCTCGAGCACCGCAATCTCCACCGCCACGGAGAAGGCTGGGAGCAGATGCGCGACGCCGTCGGATCCCCGAACGGGTGGAACCTCCAGCCCTTCGCCGACGCCGTCAAAGCGGCCTGAGAGTACCCGTCATCCGGGCCTCAACGAGGCCCGGATGAACAACCTCTTCAGGAGCTGCGGCTAGCCCTCGACCTTTCCCGGCGGCCCCCCGAGCGCCGCGATCAGTGCCGAGAAGCTCTTGCCCGCCGCGCTCGGGATGTTGTCCGCATCGTTCGTGGTGCTCCACTCGCCGACCCTTGACGCGTAGGTCTTGGTGCTGACGCCGGCGCCCCATCCGATTTCGATCCCACTGCTGGAGCCGGGGATGATCGTGGCAATCGCCTCGCCGGGGCGAACCGTGTCGCCGGCGCGCAGGCCCGCCGCCGGACTCACGCCCTCGGCGTAGTAGATGTAGCAACCGCGGTCGGGCCCGTAGAGGAGCCGGTACTCGATGAACGCCCCCGGCCAGCCGGTTTCCGATGTGGCCACATCCGTCACCCTGGCGGCACCGACCGCCCCGAGCGTTCCGGCCCCAGCGTAGTCAACGCCCTGGTCGATCCGCTCCGGCGTCACGCGCGCGCCGGCGAGCGGGTTCACATAGCCCGTCGAGCGAACCACGAGCGGACAAGCTGCGGTTCTTCTCGCACCTCCCGATTCGATCCCGAGCACCGCCTGCTCCGCGTAGCTGGGTTGCGAGGCCGCCGGCACCCGGAACGCGGCGGCCCGGGTCCCGTCGGTCGACGCTGCGGCGCCTCGGCCACCGAACACGCCCGTGAACGTGGACGCCAGCAGTGCCAGGACGAACATGGCCCCGGCGCACACGGCCCCGGCCCTCGAGCGCTTCGCGACCGCCAGCTGACCCAACAGCCGGGCTGTCGGTGACTCCTGCACCAGCTGCTTGTGCTGGGGGTGACGCTCGGACGCCCGCCGGTCATCGGGGGTGCAGGAGCGCGTCAACTTGCCCCTCCGCGCGAGCGAGCGCTCGAGCGATTCCCGCCACGGCTCAACCCGACTCAGGTCACGCACGGTGTCCACAGACCCTCCCTCTGAAAACGACTCAAAAAGCCTGCGGAGTTAGCTGACGGGCTCGCGCTGCGCGCTACGCCGAACTACTACGGCGATTCGCCCCGGCGATCAAATCGATCGCTGTGGGTCCCCCGCTCGCCGGACCACGGATGGTCCGGCGACTCGGCTCGCTATGTTGTGCCGGCACGCTATCACCCCGGTCAGCGGAAAGTCAGCCGCGAAGGATGAGCGCACATTTTCGAGCGCTGCGTGCAGGAATCTCTGACCTTCGCAGCTTCCGTCCACGCGGATTACGCTTCGAACGCGTCGACTACGGGCAGTACGCATAGCGAGTCGCAAGATCGCGGCTGGCTCCGCACCATCCGGCGCACCAACACTCAACGGAGGACGTGAAGAGATGATCGTTTTGGGCATCATCCTGCTGATCATCGGGTTCATCGCCAAGGTGGCGATCCTGTGGACGATCGGGATCATTCTGTTGGTCGTCGGGCTGATCTTGGCCGTGTTGGGCATGATGGGCCGCGCGGTGGGCGGCCGACGGCACTACTACTGACGAGCCGCACCCGGCTTCGAGCGCGGTTGACCTGGCGGGAGTGACGCCCTCCCGGACGTGACGCAGCACCATTCGGGGTTGCATACTGCGGCCTGGCCCGGCCTTGCCGGAGACGGAGCTACAGTTGCGGCATGGAACATCGGAAGCTCGGATCCCAGGGCCTCGAGGTCAGCGCGATTGGCCTTGGCACGATGGGGATGACGATGGCCTACGGCGACGGAGATGAGGCCAGCGGGGTCGAGACGATCCGCCGTGCGCACGACCTCGGCGTGACGCTCGTGGACACCGCTGAGCTGTATGGCGGCGGAACGGGCTCAAACGAGCAGTTGGTGGGCCGCGCAGTCGAGGGATTTCGCGACGAGATGGTGCTGGCCACCAAGTTTGGCTTTGTCCTCCCTCGCCAGCCGAACATGGCCAGGGTGCTCGACAGCCGGCCTGAGCACATCCGGGCGGTGACCGATAACAGCTTGCGCTACCTGAACACCGACCACATCGACGTGCTCTACCAGCACCGCGTCGATCCCGACGTGCCGATCGAGGAAGTGGCCGGGACGGTAGGAGAGCTGATCGAGGAGGGCAAGGTCCGCTTCTTCGGCCTCAGCGAGGCCGGCCCCGAAACGATCCGCCGAGCCCACGCGGTGGCGCCCGTGTCGGTGCTCCAAACCGAGTACTCGATCTTCGAGCGTGCGGTCGAGGCCGAGATCCTGCCGACGATCCGCGAACTCGGGATCGGTTTCGTGGCCTACTCGCCGCTGGGGCGCGGCTTTTTGACCTCGACGGTCAAGCCGGCCGCGGAATACCCCGAGAACGACATGCGCAGCTGGGACGAGCGCTGGCAGCCGGGCAACTACGAGAAGAACCTCGACGCGATCAATGAGCTCACCGAGCTGGCCCGAGCCAAGGGATCGAAGTTACCCAGCTCGCGCTGGCCTGGCTGCTCGCCCAAGGCGACGACATCGTTCCGATCCCCGGTACGCGCAGCCCGGAGCGGCTGGCCCAAAATGTGGCCGCCGCCGACGTGGAGCTAACCGGTGAGGATCTCGACCGCGTGAACGAGATCCTTCCCGACGGCGCGTTTGGCAGCCGCTACCCCGAAGCGATGATGCCGCAGTGGTGAGCGGATCCCGCTAGCT
>CAVYFE010000002.1:0-355386 GCA_963767695.1 uncultured Solirubrobacterales bacterium | reverse complement strand
GCCCTCTGTCGGACTCGAACCGACGACCCCTTCCTTACCATGGAAGTGCTCTACCAGCTGAGCTAAGAGGGCGGTGGCGGTGAGCGTAGCGGTTTGGCGGGGCCGCTGGCCGCCGTCAGTAAGCGCCTTGAAGCAGCGACAGCATCGTCGAGGCGCTGCCGGGCCCAATCGGGCTGCCGCTGGAGTCGGCGAAGCCGATTTCCAGATGCGGACCGGTCGAGATGCCGACGATCCCGGGCCCGACCTCGCTCATCACTTCGCCGGCACTCACGTGGGTACCGACCGGCAGCTGGTTCGCGGGGCCGGCGTGACCGTAGTAGACGTAGTTGTAGCCGTCGAGCGGGCTGTCGCAGTGAAGCACCGGGGCCCAGGGGCCGAAGCCGCCTATGCCGTGGAGGACGATCGTGCCCGAGCAGACCGCGAACTCGGGCGTTCCACCCGGCGCTGAGATATCGACGCCTTGGTCTGGAGACCAAGCGCTCGGAGGCGCGGCCGCGCTCTTAGGCAGCGGGAACGTAAAGCCGCCGCCACTGGAGACCTGCACCGGCCCGCTCGAGGTGCCGCCCGACCCGCCCGGGGAGCGGGTCGGAGGGCCTGAGGACACGGGCAGACTACGGGCCGCGACTTGCCTCGCCCGTGCCGCCGCCGCGGCCGCCTGCGCCGCCTCGATCCTCGACAGCTGGCTCCGCAGATCGACCAGCTGACCCCGGGCGCTGGCCAGTTGGCCTCCCTTGATTGAGCGGAACGTCGCGACTGAGATCTGCTGCCTGACCAGGTTGAGCTTGGTCTGGCCGAGGCTGTCGCGCTGCTGGAGCACCGCCTCGGTCAGCCGCTGCTGGGAGACCGCAAGTGCGCCCAGACGGGTGGCCTGGGCAGCGACGGCACGGCGAGCCGCCCTCACCTGGCTGACCACCTGGACGTTCTGCTTGCGGATCCGCTGCTCGAACGCGAGCTGCTCGAGCAGGTCCTGGAAGCCGCGTGCCTCGAGGACAACGGTGACTATGTCCGGCGGATCGGATTCGTAGCCGGCCACGAGCTGCTTGGCGAGCACGCTCTCCGCATGGGCCTCATAGGCCTCGAGCTGGGAAAGACGGGTTCGGGCGGCGGCCAGCCGATCGCGTAGCTTGAGCAGCTCGATGCGGTCTGCGTTGAGATTCGCCTGGATGTGAGCGATTCGCATCTCCAGGCCGCGGATGCTCTGGTCAAGCTGACCGAGGCGCCCGGAGGCCGCCTGAACCGCGCCCGCAAGACTCGAGATCCGGCTCTGTCGGGCGCTGATCTGTTGCCTGAGCTGGTCCGCGCTGGCAGCGCGCGCCGATCCAGGTCGATCCGGCAACAGCGAAATCGCCGCGCTTGCGGCGACCACAGCGAAACACGCGCAGGCGACTCGGACGAATGATCTTCGGAGGATCGGCATTGCAAGGTGGAGCTGGACCGCGACACGACGGTTCGCGTTTGCCCTGCTCAGGACGGGATTTCGGCGCCCGGCACCGTAACACAGGTCGCTGACGCGCGGCGCGCCGGCAGCGCGCGAACCAAAAGAAACATGGTCAGCGCCGCGTGATCGTCACGATGTGCAGTTCCCGCGGGGCCCCCTCGGCCTTCAATCGCTTACGTCGCCCGGTCTGAACTGCATCGAGGTCGATGTGCTCCAGTACCGGCTCGGAGACCATCACCTGATCTGCTTTTGCGGCATCGCCAACGCGCGCCGCGATGTTGACGTCAATCCCAACGTAGTCGCCGCCGAGCTTTCGCGGGCGGCCCCAGTGGATGCCGGCGCGCATCCGCGGCCGGTAGCCGTCGACCCGCACCGCCTCCAACGCATCGTGGGCCTCGAGCGCGGCGTCGACCGCCTCTTGCGCGGTAAGGAACGTCGCCATCAGCCCGTCCCCCAGCCGCTTCACGATCCGTCCGTTGTGTGCCAGCACGGCGCTCTCCACCGCGATCCCAACCTCGCGAAGCAACTCGATGGCCGCGCTGTCGCCGGCCTGAAGCGCCCACGAGGAAAACTCGACCAGGTCCGTGAACAGCAATGCCAGCTCGTCCTCACCCCGGCCGCGACCGGCTGCCTCGGAGATCGATTGCCAGACCTGCAGGCCGGCGAACCCGATCTCCTGCACGACGCTCTCGCGCTCTGGGGTGAGCGACGAGATGCCCCGTGCGACCAACTGCACGGGGGCCGCGCCGGCCGTCGACAGCGGGTCGCCGAACCGCTCATCGCCCGGCAGGTGCTGGCGGATCCTGCGAGCGGCGGCGAGCAGCGACGGACTGGCGTCAATCCGCTCGGCGGCATGGCGGACCCGCGACAGCCGCTCGGCGCCGTCCCGTGCCGCCTGCTCGATCTCCTCTGTCTGAAGCTCCTGCTTCTCCGAAGGCATCGACTGCCGGAGGATAGGGAGTCCCGATTCGAGGCAGTGAACGACTGGAAACCTCGGAATGGCGGGACCAGGATTCGAACCTGGGAAGGCAGTGCCAATGCATTTACAGTGCATCCCCTTTGACCGCTCGGGAATCCCGCCGGGGCCGTGAGTCTAGCGGTCGACCGCGGTCAAATTTGGTTGCTCGACGGCGGCCGGGCGAGCCTGAAGCGGCTGACCAGGATCGACTTCGAATGGCGCATATTTTGGTCCGCCCAGAAGCAGTCCGGACCTTCCCCCAAGTGCTGAAGCAGGTATGTACCAGCGTCGTCCATCACCCACGTGAACGAAGACAGCGTCGCAGCGCGAGGCATCGAGCACCTTCACGAGCCCGCTCCAGCTTTGGTTGCCGCCGCGCGTCGCCAGCGTGACCGCGTATCGGTTCTTTGCCCAGTACGTGCATGTCTTGACCTGCACCCGCACCAGCTCCCCACCGAAGTCGGCGATCAGATCGTAATCCGGGTGCTCGAACACCGGCTTCAACACGATCGCCCCCGCACGCGTCAGCCACTCCATCGCCGACAGCTCCCCCAGATCACCCTGCCTTCGCGGCGTCCACACCGATTCCACGACCCAAACATACGTTCGGGGTCGGACGGGACGCCACCGCCCCGGTGCCCCGCAAAAGCCCTACGACGCGTCCCGCAGCCGCTGTGCCTCCGGCAGCGCCTCGAGCTTCTTCAGCGTGTGATTCTCGATCTGGCGGATCCGCTCGCGGGTCACGTTGAACGCGCGCCCGACCTCCTCGAGCGTGTAGGGACGCTCGCCGGTCAGCCCGAAGCGCATCTCGATCACCTCGCGCTCGCGTTCGGGCAGCGCCGCCAGCGCGCGACGCAGGTTCTCCCGCCGCAGGTGCTCCGCCGCCTGCTCGAACGGCGACTCGGCGGTCTGGTCCTCGACGAAGTCTCCGAGCTCTGAGTCCTCCTCCTCGCCGATCGGCTTCTCCAGCGAGATCGGCTGCTGGGCCATCCGCAGGACATCACGGACCTCGCGGACGGTCGTCTCGAGCTCGGCGGCGATCTCCTGAGGGGTTGGCTCGCGACCCAGCTGCTGCACCAGCTGCCGCTCGACGTGGACGACCTTGTTGAGCTTCTCGACCATGTGCACCGGGATCCGGATCGTCCGGCCCTTGTCGGCGATCGCGCGTGTTACGGCCTGGCGGATCCACCAGGTCGCGTAGGTGGAGAACTTGTAGCCGCGCCGGTAGTCGAACTTCTCCACCGCGCGGATCAACCCCATCGACCCTTCCTGGATCAGGTCCAAAAACGTCAACCCCCGCCCCAGATAGGACTTGGCGATCGAGACCACCAGCCTTAGGTTCGCCTCGATCATCTGCTGCTTGGCGGGCATGTCGCCGCGCTCGATCCGTCGCGCCAGCTGCACCTCCTGCTCGGCGGTCAGCAAGTGCACGCGCCCGATCGAGCGCAGATAGAGCCGCAGCGAATCCAGCGAAGGCTCGACGGTCAGATCGACCTCTACCTTCTTGCGCTGGTCGGGCCGGGGCTCGGCCGCCTGCGCTGCGTTCGCTTCGACGCTGCCGCCCTCGGACTTGGCCAGGCGACCATCCGCTTCCACAACCTCGATCCCTTGATCGTCGAGGTACCCGTGTAGCTCCTGGATCTGCTCCTTGGTGACGTCCACCTCCTCGAGGCAGCTGGCGATCTCCTCGAAGGTGAGGAACCCACGTTCCTGACCCGCGGCGATCAGCGGCCGGAGTTCGTCGGACTCCGTGATCGGAGCCTCGTCGCTTAACAGCACGATTGCCTTGTTGCTCACGGCCCCTGAGCTCCTCCCAGACGTGGTGTCGAGTACCCGACCAGGGCGACTCCCTCTCTCAGTCTCCCAACACTGCGACGGCGCTGATTGATAGCACAGTCGGGAACTTTGTCCAAAGACGCGTGGACAGCCCGCACGGCGCGTCTGTCTACCCTTAGACGTAGCGATGGCTGCGCCGCGTTCTTCAGAACTCCCCACGGTCGACGTGCAGGAGCAGCTCCCGGCGATTCAGGTGAGCCTCTCGCGGGTCGGCGTGACCGGAGTCGAGAAGGTGATTCGGATGCGTCAGAACAGCTCCGAACAGCTTTTCTCGGCACGGTTTGAATGCGTCGTCGATCTCGGCCCTGCTCAGAAGGGCGCGCACATGTCGCGCTTCGAAGAGGTCGTCAACGACGCGATCAACGCGGTCGTGCTCGGTGAGGCGACGTTCAAGGTGGAGACGCTCGCCGAACACATCGCACAGCGAGTGCGCGAGCGCCAGGGCGCTCGTCGAGCGGAGGTGAGCGTCGAGGCGCGATTCCCCGAGCACAAGCCGGCGCCAGTGTCGGGAATCCGCACTCAAGAGCTGTACACGCTCCACGGCTCGGCGATGTGCACCGAGCTGGGAACGCGCCGGCTGATCGGCGTCACGGCGCAGGGCATCACGGCCTGCCCGTGCGCGCAGCAGCTGGTCGCAGGCTCGGCCCGAGAACGCCTCGAAACCGAGGGCTTCGATTCCGATGAGATCGACAAGATCCTCGCGGCCGTACCGGTCGCGACCCACAACCAGCGAGGATTGGGCACGTTGCACATCGGCTGCACCGAGCTGTGCGACGACGAGATCGACGCGGCGACGCTGCTCGAGATTGTCGAGGGGTCGATGTCCTCGGAGATCTATGAGCTGATGAAGCGCTCCGATGAAGCGCACGTCGTCGAGAAGGCGCACCGCCGCCCCCGCTTCGTCGAGGACTGCGTCAGGGAAATGATCCGCGGCGTGATCCACGCCTTCCCCACGCTCGACGACCGCGCGTTCGTCTCAGCCCGGCAGGTCAACCTCGAGACGATTCACCAGCACAACGTGGTCGCCGAGCGATTCGGAACGCTCGGGGAAATCCGGCGCGAGATCGAGACAGGCGAACCCTCGCCGCTGCACACGAGCCGCCAGGCGTGGCTCGACGCCCTGCCGTAGGAAGAAAGCGTTCCGCACTCAGTGCTCACGCGTCCGAGTGCTGGTCGGTGTCGCCCAGCTCCGAGTCATCGTCGCTCGGCGCGGCCGGCGGCACATCGGCAGCGGGACTGCGCGAACCTCCCTCTGCACCCGGCTCCTCGGGGCGATCCTCGGGCGGCGTCGGCTCGTCAGCGGTCTTGTTGCGATCGGCTTCCATGAACTGATGGCTACCCGCCGTCGCGCGGAGCTAACGATCATCATGTCGGTATGCGCGCAATGCTTCTCGAGCAGCCCGGCCGTGCGCTCGTGCCGGCAACGCTCCCGGACCCCGCACCGCAGCCGGGGCAGCTGCGTCTGAACGTACACGCGTGCGCAGTGTGCCGCACCGATCTGCATCTGCGCGATGATGAGATTCATGCCACGAAACTGCCGGTTGTACTTGGTCACCAGATCGTCGCCACCACCGACGACGGCCGGCGCGTCGGCGTGCCGTGGCTCGGATGGACCGATGGCGAATGTCGCTATTGCAGTAGCGGGCGCGAGAACCTGTGCGTGCAGGCGAGGTTCACCGGACGCGACATCGACGGTGGTTTTGCCGAGCTGACCGTCGCCGACGAACGGTTCTGCCTGCCGCTGCCGGGTGAGCTGAGCGACGAGCAAGTTGCCCCGCTCCTATGCGGTGGTCTGATCGGCTACCGCGCGCTGAAGCTCGCCGGCGAGGCGCAACGGCTCGGCCTCTATGGTTTCGGCTCCTCGGCGCACATCATCTGCCAGGTCGCGGTGTACCAGGGCCGAGAGGTGTTCGCATTCACGCGCCCCGGCGACGAGCGGACGCAGGCGTTCGCCCGGACCCTGGGCGCAACGTGGGCGGGCGGCAGCGATGCGCGGCCGCCCACCGAGCTCGACGCGGCGATCATCTTCGCCTCGGCCGGCGAGCTCGTACCCGCCGCCCTGAAAACGCTCGCCCCGGGCGGCACCGTCGTCTGCGCCGGGATTCACATGAGCGACATCCCGTCATTCCCCTACGACGACCTGTGGGAGGAGCGCATGATCCGCTCGGTGGCGA
Organism: uncultured Solirubrobacterales bacterium; assembly: GCA_963767695.1. Taxonomy (GTDB): domain Bacteria; phylum Actinomycetota; class Thermoleophilia; order Solirubrobacterales; family Solirubrobacteraceae; genus Palsa-465. Next base: position 348,980 of record CAVYFE010000002.1, on the reverse strand, counting down.
ACCTGACGCGAGCAGACGGCCACGAGTTCCTGGCGCTCGCGGCCGGGGTGCCGGTTCGCACGACGATCACGAAATACCCACTACAGCGCGCCGAGGAGGCCCTCGGCGACCTCCGCGCAGGCCGCTTCGAGGGTTCCGCGGTGATCGTCCCGTAGCACCTGTCGCAAGCTTCCCGAGGTCGAGCGCCCAGACGCGCGAGGGCGGTCGGCCGCGAGCCACCCCACGCGGCCGAGGATCGAGAACCTCTAGGGTTCAGGCATGCCCCTGATCCCGATGGTGATCGAACGGACCGCGCGCGGCGAGCGCGAGTTCGACATCTACAGCCGACTGCTCAACGAGCGAATCATCTTCCTCGGAACGCCGATCGACGACCAAATCGCGAATCTAATCGTCGCCCAGCTGCTGCATCTCGAATCACAGGATCCCGACAAGGACATTTCCATCTACATCAACTGTCCGGGCGGCTCGATCTACTCGGGTCTCGCGATCTACGACACGATGCAGTTCGTCAAGCCACAGATCCAGACGATCTGCATCGGGATCGCGATGTCGTTGGGCTCGCTGCTGCTGGCGGCCGGAGCCGCCGGCAAGCGCTTCGCGCTGCCGAACAGCCGGCTGCTGATCCATCAGCCGTCGGCCGGTTTCGAGGGTCAGTCAACCGATATCGAGATCCACGCGCGGGAGATCCTCAACATCCGCAAACGGATCGACGACATCTACGCGCACCACACCGGTCAGCCGGTGGAACAGGTCCACGACGACATGGAGCGTGACCGGTTCTTCAAGGGCGAGGAAGCCGTCGAGTACGGCCTCATCGACCGCGTGATCGAGCACCACTAGCGCCGCGGCTCGCTCCACCGCGCGATCGAGCACCACTAGCGCCGAGGGTCGCTCCACCGCGCGATCGAGCACCCCTAGCGCCGCGGCTCACTCCACCGCGTGTTCGATCGCGCCAAGCCGCTCGATCTCGATCCGCACGACATCCCCCGACTTCAGGAACCGCGGCGGATCGAACGCCGTCCCGACCCCGCCGGGCGTGCCGGTGAGGATCAGGTCGCCGGGCAGCAGCGTGCACGTCTGCGCGATGAAGTCGACCAGCTCCTGGCATCCGAAGATCAGATCGGAGGTGCTCGAGTCCTGGCGCAGCTGCCCGTTTACCCACGTCCGCAGACGGAGATTGCCGGGCTCGGGAACCTCGTCGGCGGTTGTGACCCAGGGGCCGAAGGGGCAGAACGTGTCGGCGCCCTTGGCCCTGGTCCACTGCGGCTCGCGCCGCTGCAGATCCCTGGCGCTGACGTCGTCGGCGACGCAGTAGCCGGCGATCGCCCCATTGGCTCCCATCACGATCGTCAGCTCGCCCTCGTAGTCAAGGCGGCGAACCACCTCGGGGCAGCGGATCGGGCCGCCCGGCGGCGCGACCGAACCGCCGACCTTGACGAACACGATCGGCATCTCGGGACGCTCTGCGCCGGTCTCCTCGACGTGCTGGGCGTAGTTGAGGCCGATCGCGTAGATCGTCCCCGGATCAGGAACCGGTGCCATCAGCGTGATCTCTTCGAGCGGCCAGGATTGCTCCCGGCGAGCCGCGCGGTCCTGCCGGGCCAGAACATCGGCGACGGTCAATCCCTCCACGAACGCGACGACGCGGTCATCGACCACCTCGCCGGCAAGCAGGCGATCGTCGCCGGGCGCGCGAAACGTGGCGAGCTTCACTGTCGCGGCAGCGTATACGGAAAGCCGCCGCGGGATGCGCGATCAGCTATTTCGCTTCCGCCATCGCTTCGACCTTGCTCGAGGCGAGCACGTGGGTCACCGGCAACCCGAGCGCGCGGGTCTTGCTCACCAGGTCCAGCTTCAGCCATCGGGAGACGCCCAGCGGCAACGTCGAGATGATGATCTCGTCGTAATTGCCCAGGTTCACCGCGTCCTGGATCGCCATCAGCGGCTCGCAATCACCGAGGTTGCCGGTAACCTGCGTCCCCGCTGCCTCGCCGAGCTTGGGCAGCGCCGTCTCGAGGACCCGCTGCGCCTCGTCGTCACTGGTGTCCTGGGGATCCACGACCTTGTGCATGCCATGGGGTTGGCGTGGCACCACCAGGTGGAATTTGGCTGGACCGCGCTGGGCGCGGTCCCGAACCGCATCGAGTAGAAGTTGGGTCGCCGCCGTCTGATGTGCGACGACGAGGACGTTGGCCGGCTCTGACATGGACTCACCTCCGGCGGATGATGCGGATGTTCAGCACCCCGAGTATCCCACCGAGTGCGGGCACGGACAAGCGCAGACAGATGGCTACTCGAGCCGGTAGCGGCCGCCGGCCACGAACACGGCGGAGCCGCCGACGACCACCTTCTCGACGCGCTCGGGCGAACCCTCCACGCGGGCGCGAAGGGTCGAGGGGCGGTTGATCTCCTCGCCCTGTCGGATCTCGATCTCCTGGCCGAATTCGATCCGGCCGTGTCGCGCCAGATGAAGCGCCAGCGGCCCCGCGGCCGAGCCGGTGGCGGGATCTTCGACCACGCCCATCGCCGGCCCGAACATCCTCGTCTTGACGCGCGCCCCGTCGGCCGCGAAACAGCTCACGCCGAACACCCCGACCCGCGCCAGGGCGCCGGCATCGGGTTCCAGCGCGGCCACCGCGTCCTCGCCGGCGAGCGCCACGTAGACGTGCAGTGGTCCGTTGCGGTAGGCCTCCACTGGCAGCTCGGAGCGCTCGACGCCGAGCGCCGCCAGCAGCTCCCGCTCACGATCGAAGGGCTCCACGGTGGGGATCGGCTGCTCCATCTCGCCGTACACGATCGTCTCGCCGTCGCGTCGCAGCGCGACCGCGACGATGCCCGCTCCGGTCCCCAGACGGACGGTCCCCGCGCCGTCGCGCCGGCCGATCACGAACGCGGTGCCGAGCACGGGATGACCGGCGAACGGCAGCTCGGAGGTCGGCGTGAAGATCCGCATCCGCGCGTCAGAATGCTCGTCGCCCGCCAGCAGGAACACTGTCTCGGACAGGTTCATCTCGCGCGCGGCTCGCTGCATCGTCCGATCACTCAGCTCGCCACCGTCGGTGAACACCGCGACTTGGTTGCCCTGGAGCGGGACCTCGGTGAAGACATCCAGGATCAGGTAGTCGCGCATTCGCTCACCGATCCTGCGCCATCGCCAGCAGCGCGGTGACCGTCGTCCAGTTGCGCGAGGTGGCCCCCACGCCCAGCTTGGTTCCCGCCAGCGCCGCCCACAGCTTGGACCGCGCGACGCCGTCGGGATGCCAGGCGTACACCTCGCGTCCGACCGCCACGAATTTCTCGCTCGGTGCCTTGAGCTCGGTCAGCTTGCCCACGACGTCCGGGTGCAGCTCGCCGGTGAGGAAGCTGACCTGGTAGCGCTTCGGATCGACGGCAAGCTTGCCCAGCGGGTTGAGCCTGACCACCTCGGCCAGCTCCTCGCCGGTGCGGACGATCACCGGGACGTCGAATCCGAACGAGTCTTTGATCAGCCGCTCGCACGAACCGGCCAGCTGCCCGGCGTCGGCGTCGCTGCAGAGCACCACGTTGCCGCTCTGCACGTAGGTCCGCACGTCCGCGTAGCCGGCCTCCGTGAACGCTTGGCGCAGCGCCGGCATCGCGATTCGCTTGGTGGGACCGAGATTGATGCCGCGCAGCAGGACGATCCGTGCGGCCACGCTCAGAACAGGGCCTCTTGATCGGCGAGCCCGCCATCGTGGCGCCCGCGCGGCAAAGGCTGGCCGAGCGCCGCCGCGACATCGCGCGCGATCGCGGTCTCGGATCTCGAGGCCACCAGCGGCTCGCCGATCCCTTCGACGTGGACCAGCGTGCGTCGGCCATCACCGCGCTCGGCTCCCTCGAGCGGCACCAGCGCGTAGACGCGGTCGGCCCGGACGAACTTGCCGTAACCCAGCGGAATCATCGGCGTCGGGCGCGCCATCGCAGCCTCATCGTAAACGGCCACGACCCGCTCGGGCCCGCGCAGGAGATCGTTGCGCGGCGGCCCCGAAACTGCGGTAGGGTGCGCGGGAAGGGGCCGAACGAGGGAGATCAAGCATGGCCGAAGCGATCGTAGTGGGCACCGACGGCTCGGAGACGGCGAAGCGCGCCGTCGCCGAAGCGGTCAGGTTGGCGGCGGCGTTCGGCGCCACGCTGCACGTGGTGTCCGCGTTCGAGCCGCTCCGCGGTGCTCGCATCTCGGGCGCTCCGGAAGGGGCAGCCAAGGTCTGGGCGCCGCTGCCTGATGCGGACGTCGAGGCGACGCTGAGCGAAGCCGCGGCAGGCGTGCGCGTCAACAACGTCGAGGTCACCACCCACGCGGTCGAAAAGGACCCGGCAGAAGCACTGTTGGAAGTGGCGGACAAGGTGGGGGCCGATCTGATCGTGGTCGGCAACAAGGGAATGCACGGCGCCAAGCGGTTCGTGCTCGGCAACGTCCCCAACAAGGTCTCCCACCGGGCACGGACCAACGTCCTGATCGTCTCGACCGACCGCCCCTAGGACCCGGCGCTCAGTCGGCCAGGATCAGCGCCAGCCGGCGCTCGAGCGCGTCCGCCAGCACCTCGCGCACCGTCCCCTGCTCGAAGCGCTCGACCAGCGCGGACAGGAACCCCTCGATCACGAGTCGCTTGGCCACGTCCTCGCCGAGCCCGTGCGAGCGCAGATAGAACAGCTGCTCGGGATCGACCTGGGCGACCGCGGCCGCGTGGGTGCAGCGGACGTCGTTGGCCTGTATCTCGAGCCCGGGGATCGCGTCGGCGTGGGCGCGCTTGGAGATCAGCAGGTTGCGTGACTCCTGGAAGGCATCGGTCTTCTGCGCTCCCGGGTCGACGATGATGTTGCCCTTCCAGACGGCGGTCGAGCGACCCTGGAGAACCCCCCGGAAAGCCAGATCGGAGGTCGTGTTGGGCGCCGCGTGCTCCTGCGTGGTGTCGAAGTCGATGTGCTGGCGGCGATGGGTCGCGTACGCCCCGGTCACCCGCGCGTCGGCGCCGGGTCCGCCGAGCCGGGTCTCCATCCGGACCCGCCCGTGCGCCGAACCGAAGCCGAGCGCGACCCAGTCGAGCGAGCCGTCTCGGCCCACCTCCGCCCGCTGGGTGCCGAAGATCCAGCTCTTCTCGCTGAGCGCCTGTCCGCACACGTAGCGTAGCCGCGCGTTGTCGCCCACGACCAGCTCGGTGATGACGTTGAACACACCGTCGAGCTCATCGGCTCCGGACAGATACTGCTCCCAGACCTCGGCCTGCGCGCCCTCCTCGAGCACGATCAACGTCCGCTGGTTCAGGAGCGTGCCCGCTGCGGCCTGGACGCTGGTCAGCACGATCGGCGACTCGACGGCCACGCCCCTGGGCACGTACACGAACGAGCCGGCCCGAAACCCGGCGTCATTGAGCGCCACGAACACGTCGTCGCCCTCCGGGATCAGCGTCCGCAGATGGCGCGCCAACAGCTCGCCGTGCTCGCTCACCGCCCGTTCAATCGGGGTGACGATCACCCCGTCCGGCAGCTCGCCGGGCTGAAGCGAGAACAGCGGCTCGGGAACGGTGGCGGCGCCGGCGGCCTCAGCGCGGACCGGCTGATAGGCCGCCAGGTTGAGGTCGGAGATGTCCGTGAACTCCCAGCCGGGCCGCCCCTTGAACTGCGGCAGCTCGACCGCACTAGCCAATCGAGCCCTCCATCTGCAGCTCGATCAGGCGGTTCATCTCGACCGCGTACTCCATCGGAAGCTCCTTGGTGATCGGCTCGATGAAGCCGTTGACGATCAGCTTCGAGGCCTCGTCCTCGGGGATCCCGTGCGACATCAGATAGAACAGCTGGTCATCGCCGACCTTCGAGACGGTCGCCTCGTGGCCGACGTTGACGTCGTCCTCGCTGATCCTGATCGTCGGGTAGGTGTCAGAGCGCGAGCGCTCGTCGAGCAGCAGCGCGTCGCAGACGACCTTCGAGCGGGCGCCATGGGCACCCTTGGCGATCTCGAGCAGGCCGCGATACGAACCCCGGCCGCCGTCCTTGGAGATCGACTTGGCGAAGATGTTCGAGGTCGTGTTCGGCGCGGCGTGGATGATCTTCCCGCCGGCGTCCTGGTGCTGACCCTTGCCGGCGAAGGCGATCGAGAGGATCTCGCCGTGGGCGCGCTCACCGAGCAGGTAGACGCTCGGATACTTCATCGTCAGCTGCGAGCCGAGGTTGCAGTCGACCCACTCGACGGTCGCGTCCTCGTGCGCGACCGCGCGCTTGGTGACCAGGTTGAAGACGTTCGTCGACCAGTTCTGCACGGTCGTGTAGCGGATCCGCGCGCCCGGCTTGGCGATCAGCTCGACGACCGCGGAGTGGAGCGAGCTCGATGAGTAGGTCGGCGCCGTGCAGCCCTCCACGTAGTGAACGTAGGAGCCCTCGTCGGCGATGATCAGCGTCCGCTCGAACTGGCCCATCGACTCGGTGTTGATCCGGAAGTAAGCCTGCAGGGGCATCTCGACATGCACCCCGGGCGGGACGTAGACGAAAGAGCCGCCTGACCACACCGAGGAATTCAAAGCGGCGAGCTTGTTGTCGTTGGGCGGGATCACGGTCGCGAAGTACTCGCGCACGAGGTCCTCGTGCTCGCGCAGCCCCGAGTCCATGTCCATGAAGATCACGCCCTGCTGCGCGAGGTCCTCGCGAACCTGGTGGTAGACAACCTCGGACTCGTACTGCGCTCCCACTCCGGAGAGGAACTTCCGCTCGGCCTCTGGAATCCCGAGCCGGTCGAACGTCTTCTTGACGTCGTCGGGCACGTCGTCCCATGAGCGCTCAGCACGCTCGGACGCCCGCACGAAGTAGTGAATGTCGTCGTAGTCGACCTGCGCCAGCAGCGGCGAGCCCCACGTCGGCTGCGGCCGCGCGAAGAAGTGATCGAGCGCCTTGAGCCGGAACTCCCGCATCCACTGAGGCTCTGACTTGAACTCGGAGATCTTCTCGACGATCTCCCGGTTCAGGCCCTTGGGCGCCTTGTACAGGTAGTTCTCGGCGTCGTGAAAGCCGTAGCGCTCGGTGTAGTCGGCGTTGATGCCGCGCAGCTGCTCGTTCTCGCTCAGCACCGGGGCGCTCGGGACGGTCTCGGGAGTAGCCACTACTCCACCTCCAGCTTGATCGTTTCGTCTTCGATGATCACCGGATAGGTGTCCACCGGAACATAGGCGGGCAGGGTCAACGGCTTGCCGGTCTGCAGGTCGAACAGCGAGCCGTGGCGCGGGCACTCGATCGTGCAGCGCCCCTGGTCGAGCACACCCTCGACCAGCGGGCCGTCGTCATGCGAGCAGCGGTCCTCGATCGCGTAGACCGTGCCGGCGCAGTTGAACACGCCGATCTCGAGATCCTCCCACTCGACCAGGCGCACCGCGCCCGGCTCGAGGTCCTCTACGGGACATACTTCGATGACTTCCGGCATGCCCTAAATCCTAGCGCAATGATCGGATTTGCCGACCGCGCGGCTACGCCGCTTGGTCGCTCTCGCCCGTCTCCGGCTCCCAATCGACCGCGTGGCCGAGGCTCGCGCTCTTCAGCACCTTCAGCGACAGCAGCGCGCACTTGATCCGGGCCGCGGAGATGTCGATCCCGAGCAGCTCGAGGACGAACGAGCGGTCGAGCGCCAGCAGCTCCTGCACCTTCATCCCCTTGACCTCGTCGGAGGTCATCGAGGCGGCGGCCTGCGAGATCGCACAGCCGTGACCCGAGAACGCGACGTCCTCGATCCGCCCGTCGTCGTCGATTGCCAGCTGCACCCGCAGCTCGTCTCCGCACAGCGGGTTGAGGTCGTGGGCCTCGAGGTCGGCGTGCTCGAGCTCGCCCCAGTTGTGGGGGCGCTTGTAGTGCTCGAGGATGTTCTCGCGGTACAGGTCGTCCATCGGGCTCTTACAGCTGTAGCACGTCGCGTACCGTCCCGAGCCCCTCGACCAGCCGGTCGATGTCGCGCGAGGAGTTGTGGACCGCAAACGACGCCCGCGTCGTCGCCGAGACCCCGAGCCTGCGCATCAGCGGTTGCGCGCAGTGATGGCCGGCCCGCACGCACACGCCCTGGCGTCCCAGGATCTCACCGATGTCGTGGGGATGCGCGCCGTCGAGCGAGAACGAGACCAGCGCGCCGCGATCGCCGGCCGCCAGCGGACCGTGGATCTCCAAACCCGGCACCTCTGGGGCCAGCCGCGCCAGCGCCTCCGCCACCAGCGCCTGTTCGTGGGCTCGGATCTCCTCGATCCCGAGCGCCCGGATCCAGTCGACCGCCGCCCCGAGGCCGATCGCCTCCGCGATCTGTGAGGTGCCCGCCTCGAACTTCCACGGCAGGTCGGTCCACGTCGACTCGTTGGCGGCGACCGTGCGGATCATGTGGCCGCCGCCGATGAACGGGGGCATCTCCTCGAGCAGCGAGCGCCGGCCGTGGAGGACGCCGATTCCGGTCGGCCCGTAGGCCTTGTGGCCCGTCCACACATAGAAGTCGGCATCGATCGCGCGCAGGTCGACCGGCAGCTGCGGGACAGCTTGGGTGCCGTCGACCAGCACCGCCGCGCCGGCGGCGTGGGCACGCTGCACAATCGAGACGACCGGGTTGATCGTCCCCACCACGTTCGACACGTGCACGAGCGCCACGAGCTTCGGGCCCCGCGCCAGCAGCTCATCCAGAGCCTCGAGGTCGAGCTGCCCGTCGTCCAGCACCGGCACATACGCCAGCTCGGCATCGCGGTCCTGGCAGAGCAGCTGCCAGGGGACGATGTTCGAGTGGTGCTCCATCTCGGTCAGCACCACCAGGTCGCCGCTGTTCACGTTCTGCCGGCCCCACGTGTACGCGACGAGGTTGATCGCCGCGGTCGCGTTGGCGGCGAAGATCGTCTCCTGCGGCGTCGAGCCCAGCCAGTCCGCGATCCGGCGCCGCGCGCCCTCGTAGAGGTCGGTCGCCTCGACCGCGAGCGGGTACACGCCGCGGTGGATCGAGGCCCGCGACTCGGTGTAATACCGCGTCATCGCGTCGATCACCGGTTGCGGCGTCTGCGAGGTCGCGCTCGAATCCAGGTAGGTGAGCGGATATCCGCCGATCTCCCGGCGCAGGACCGGGAACTCGGTGGCGACGTCCCGCAGGGTCTCGACGGTCCTCATCAGGCGGCCTGATCGAGGCCCTCAGTGATCCACCCGTAGCCCTTGGCCTCGAGCTCGTCGACGAGCTCCGGTCCGCCTTCCTTGACGATCCGGCCCTGGTACATCACGTGCACGTGACTGGGCTGCACGAGATGGAGGATCCGCTGGTAGTGGGTGATGATCAGCACGCCCATGTCCGGGCCCGCGACGGCGTTGACGCCGTTCGCCACCACCCGCAGCGCATCGATGTCGAGCCCCGAGTCGGTCTCGTCGAGGATCGCCAGCTCCGGTCGCTGGAGCGCCAGCTGGAGGATCTCCATCCGCTTCTTCTCGCCCACCGGAGAACCCCTCGTTCAGGTATCGCGTCGAGAACTCCCTGGGCACGTTGGTCAGCTTCATCGCCGCCTCGACCGACTGGCGGAAGTCCTTGAGCGCAACCGGCTCATCACCGTGGGCATCGCGGTGAGCGTTGAGCACGGTCCGCAGGTACTTGGTGACGGTCACGCCGGGCACCGAGATCGGGTACTGGAACGCCATGAACAGGCCCATCCGCGCGCGCTCGTCGGGTGAGGCATCGGTGATGTCCTGTCCCTTGAACCGGATCTCGCCCTCGGTCACCTCGAGACCGGGGTGACCCATGACGGCGTTCGCGAGCGTCGATTTCCCCGAGCCGTTGGGTCCCATCAGGGCGTGGATCTCGCCCTTCTCGACCGACAGCTCGACGCCGCGCAGGATCTGCTTCTCACCAGCGCGGACGTGAAGGTTTCGGATCTCTAGGTCTGCCATTACCAGCTTTCTTTGTGTCGTAGTCAGGCCGCGGCGCTCGGCACGCGCTCGTTGCGGCGCGAGAAATCGACCAGGTCCGCCAGCGTCGTCGTCTGCAGCGAGCGGATGATCCCGCCCTGCACGCGCGTCCACAGCAGCTTCGTCGCGCAGCCACGGCCGGCGTCGGGTTGGTGCGAGCACAGCACGCGTTCGGTGTGGTCGTGGACGAAGCACTCCATCGGGGCGATCGTGCCCTCGAGCGCCTGCACGACCTCGTCCATCGCGATCTCATCGGCCGACCGGGCCAGCCAGTAGCCGCCATGGGCGCCGCGGGCGCTCATCACGAGCCCGGCCTTGCGCAGGCGCGCCACCACCTGCTCGAGGTAGGCCAGCGGCAATCCCTCCGCGTCGGCGATCGCCTTCAGGCTGGTGGGATGCTCGGGCGACTGCCGACCCAGCTCGACCATCAGCCGCACGCCGTACTCGGCCTTCGAGGAGAAGATCATGGCCAAATCCTACCACGGCGCTAGGTTATTTATGGGACCGGCTGGCGCCGGTCCGGTGGTGTGGCTCTCGCGTGCTCGATAGGGTGTCGGCACATGGACGACTGGGGGCTGGCGAGTGCCGAGGACGTCGCGCGCGTGGCGGCGATCGCCCGCGAACGCGGACGGCTGGGCATCGACACGGAGTTCATGTCCGAGGGCCGCTACCGGGCGCTGCTGTGCCTGGTCCAGGTCGCCGTCGACGACCGCGAGGCTCCCGGCCAGACGCGGATCATCCTGATCGATGCACTGAACGAAGTCGACGTCACGCCGCTCGGCGAGCTGATGTCCGATCCGGAGGTCGAGATCGTGCTCCACGCCGGCCGGCAGGATGTGGCGATCCTGCGCCGGGTGTGGCGCACCACCGTAACCAACATCTTCGACACCCAGCTGGCGGCCGGCTTCGCCGGCGGGAGCGCGCAGGCCGGATACGGGAACCTGCTCGGCGCGATCCTCGGCCGGCGCGTCGGCAAGACCGCCAGCTACACCCGCTGGGACGCCCGCCCGCTGACCGCCGAGCAGCTCAGCTACGCCGCCGAGGACGTCGCGCATCTGCTCGAGCTCACCGACGAGCTGCAGCGGCGACTGCGCGACACGGGTCGGCTCGAATGGGCTCGGGAGGAGTGCCGTCGGCTCGAGTCCGCTACCGACGAGCGCGACCCCGAGACGGCCTGGGAGCGTCTGCCGCGGGTCGGGCAGCTCGATCCGCGGGCCCGCGCGGTCGCGCGCGAGCTGGCCGCCTGGCGCGAGCGCACCGCGTCGGCCGAGGACCGTCCGGTCGGCTCGGTGCTCGCCGATCCGACGCTGGTCGAGCTGGCCAAGCGCCAGCCGACCGATCTCCGCTCGCTCGAGCACATCCGCGGCATCCACCCCTCCGGCATCCGGCGACGCGGCGAGGACATCATGCGAGCGATCGCCGCCGGCCTCGGGGCACCGCCGATCCCGCGCGAGCAGGCCCGCGGACGCTCGGACTCCGGCGACGCCCCGCTGATCGCGTTGGCGGAGGCGTTGCTGCGGGCCCGCGCGCTCGACGCTGGGCTCGCCTACGAGCTGATCGCGTCGCGCACCGAACTCGAGCTGATCGTCGGTGCCGCTCGGCGCGGCGAGCCCGAGCCGGACGTGCGCACGCTGTCGGGCTGGCGCCGCGAGCTGGTCGGTGCCGATCTGCGCGACCTGCTCGCCGGCCGCAGCGCGATCGCGGTCGGCGCCGACCGCCGGCTCAAGCTCGGCGCGCCGTCAGGATGAGCCCGGGTCGAGCTCGACGCTCATCGCGGACGTACGGCTGAACAGCGTCCGCGATAGCGCCTGGGCGATCTTCGGGCGGCGGTGGATCCAGCCGAGATCGATGCCGGTCAAATCGCCGGCTGCCGTTCCGTAGGTGACCCGGAGCTTGTGACGGGGTGACTCGGCGGCGCGCTCGTCGCCGGCGTCGGCGCCGAACCCGGCCCATCCGGCCTTGTGGACCAGGACGTGTTCGGCGTTGACGAGGTCCACGGAGCTCCGGTAGCTCGGGTCCACGACCACGAGCTGCAGCGCGCAGAACGGGTTGGCGCCCTTGTCGCACGACGTCGCCTGCGCCACGACCTGGGCCCCCGGCACGAGCGGCAGCTGGCTGAGCTTCGGGGCTCCTGCGCCTGCGCCGGTGCCGCAGCCGGCGAGCGCCGCGATCAGCGCCGCAAGCCCGAGGACGCATACTCTTCGGGCACTCATGGGATGGTGTGCAAGCGTAGCCGAGCTGCCGCGCTGGGCCCTGGCCCTGCTCGCGCGCGAGCGCGTGGCGCGCCTGGGGCTGATCGACGACGACGGCGCGCCGCGCGTGCTGCCGATCACCTACGCGCTCAGCGGCGGCCGCTTCGTCTCCGCCGTTGATCACAAGCGCAAGCGGGTCGCCGGCGAGCAGCTGGCCCGCGTGCGCTGGCTGCGCGCCCGCCCCCGAGCCGCCCTCACCGTCGACCACTACGACGAGGACTGGTCATCGCTGGCGTGGGTGCAAGCGCTCGGCGAAATCCAGATCCTCGACCTGCCGAGCGCCCCGCCAGCCGCGCTCGCCGCCCTGAGCGAGCGCTACGAGCCCTACCGCGCCCACCCACCGGCCGGCCCCATCCTCATCCTCGAGCCGGCTCGCCTCCTCCACTGGCAGGCATGAACCCAACCATCGGCCGCTATGCAATCGGCGTCGTCTCGATCGCCCTCATGCTCGGCTCGCTGACCCTAGCCGCGGTCTCACTTCGCCGCCGCTTCTTCCCCACCTGGACCGGCGCCCTGTCAAGGCTCGCCGAGCTCATCATCGCCCTGACGACGCTGATCACGACGTCGGAGCTGCTCGGCGCCGTCGGCCTGTTCCGCCTGATCCCGATCATCGCCGCCTGCGTACTAATCGGCCTGGGGAGCCACCGGGCGGTCGCTGGTGCGCGAGGCGTGCCTCGTCGCGCAGCGCAGCGGTCCGGCCTGGGCTCCAGCGGCAGATCCGCAACGGCGATCCTGACCATCGGCCTCAGTCTCCTCGCCGCCGCAACGGTCACAGCAGTGTGGGTCTCGCCGACCCTCCAGAGCTACGACGTCGGGATTCACACCTTCGACTCGCTGTACTACCACCTTCCGTGGGCCGCCACGTTCGCCCAGACCGGGCATGTGACGCCGCTGCAGTACGACATCCAGTACATGCTCCAGTTCTATCCCGCCAGCGCCGAGCTGCTGCACGCGCTGGGGATCGTGCTGCTGACGCGCGACACCGTCTCGCCGGTGATGAACTTCCTGTGGTTCGGGGTGACCCTGCTCGGCGCCTGGTGCATCGGCCGCCCGCGCGGCATCGGGCCGGTGACGATGCTGGGCGCGACGCTGGCGCTGGCCGCACCGATGATCATCTTCTCGCAGGCGGGAAGCGCCGACAACGACATCGCCGGGGTCGCGCTGCTGCTGGCCGCGGTCGCGCTGGTGGTGAACGACGACGGACAACCGGCCGGCACGGTACTGGGAGCGCTCGCCGCCGGTCTCGCGCTGGGCACCAAGCTGACCCTGTTCGGTCCGATCATCGCCCTGACCGTCGGCGTGATCGCGATCGCGCCGAGCGGTGCTCGTCGGCGAGCGGCGGCGCTGTGGCTCGGTCCGCTGTTGCTGGCCGGGGGCTTCTGGTACGTGCGGAACCTGATCTCGGTCGGCAACCCGTTGCCGTGGGTCAGCTTCGGCGTTCTGCCCACCCCCGCGCCGGCGCTCCAGCAGCACACCGGGTTCTCGGTCGCTCACTACCTGACCGATGGGCGTTTCTGGAGCCACTTCTTCGTCTCCGGGATGGCTTCCGAGCTCGGCGGGTGGTGGTGGGCACTGACCGGCGCCGCGGTTGTCGGTCCCGTGCTGTGCCTGCTCCCGGGGTCTGACCGGATGCGCCGGATGCTCGGTCTCGTCGCATTGGCGAGCCTCGTCGCGTACCTGCTGACGCCCGAAAGCGCGCAGGGACCAGCCGGTGACCCGGTCGGGTTCGGATTCAACATGCGCTACCTGGCTCCCGGCCTGACCTTGTCGCTGGCGGTCCTCCCGCTCGCCCCGGCGTTCGCGACCGCCAGGCGCCAGCTGGTCGTCGCTGTCGGGTTCGTGATCGCCCTGATCGCGACCGTCGCGAAGCCGTCGCTGTGGCCGAGGGCCCATGCGCTCGGCGCCGTGCTGATCGGGTTGGTGGCGCTGGTGACCGTCGCGGCGCTGCTGTATCGCCCGGGCCGCTCGCGGGTGCTGACGTGGCGATTGACGCGCGTGCTCGTGCCGATCGCGCTCGTGTCACTCGTGGCGGTGGGCGCCGCGGCCGGCTACGCCTGGCAGCGGCACTATCTGCGCGGCCGCTACGCGTTCAGGCCGGGCGTCTCGTCCCTGGCCAGGGTATGGGCGATGTTCCGCCCGGTCCGCCATGCCCGGATCGGCGTGGCCGGCACCTACGGCGGGTTCTTCTCCTATCCGCTGTTCGGCACCGACGTCTCGAACACCGTCCAGTACATCGCCCACCACGGCCCCCATGGCTCGTTCACCCCGATCGGCTCCTGCCAGGCGTGGCGCGCGGCGGTCAACGCCGGTCACTTTCAGTACCTCGTCACGACCCCGGGCCGGGATTTCTGGCGTCCGAAGATCCTGTTCTCATCGCCGGAGACCCGCTGGGCCGCGTCTGACCCCAACGCGCGGCTCGTGTACCGCCGGCGCGCGCTCGGCCAGCCGATCTCGGTGTTCGAGCTCCGAGGGCCGCTTGACCCCGCTTCGTGCCCGGCCGACTGAAGTGGCACCCACGGTGAGTTCCGCCACCACTATGCGGGCTGCGCATCCCACGGGGCGAGCGCGGCGGCGATGCCTTCGCGATCGAGCTCGGCCCCGAGGCAGCACATCAACGCGATCCGGGCGCCCGCGGGCGACAGGAACGGCGCGCATACCGCGCCGCTGGCCCGCAGATCGCCCTCCGCCCCCTCGAACCCGTAGGTCGCAAACAGCATCGAGGGCCGGTCGGGCCGGCAGGTGATCACCACCGGCAGCCGGGCGGCCGCCGCGCGCAGCTCGTGCAGCACCGCGGCGGGGAGGTGGCCGGCGCCGAGCGCGACGAGCACGATCCCGTCCGCGAACTGCGCCGCCGCCCGCAGCAGGCGCCCGTCGTCGCCGAGTGCGGCGGTCACGATCTCGACGCGGTGATCGAGGCTCGTGACCGGCAGCGGCCGCGGGCGCAGCGGCTTGCAGTGCAGCCACACCCGCCCCTCGACGATCCGGCCGAGCGGACCGCCCGCCGGCGAACCGAACGCGGCCGGGCCGGTGCTGTCGACCTTGCGCACGTTCGTCGCACCATGGATCTCCCCGCCGAACACCACGACCGCGCCCAGACCCGCAGCCTGGGGCGCCGCCGAGACGGTCACCGCGTCGAGGAGATTCGCGGGTCCGTCCGCGCCCGGCCCGCTGTCCGGCCGGTTGGCGCCGGTGAGCACGATCGGCGCCTGTGCGCCGTAGAGCAGCGCGCACAGCATCGCCAGCTCTTCCATCGTGTCGGTCCCGGTCGTGATCACCACTCCTTCGCCTCCGTCCCCGAGGGCAACCGCGCGCCGTGCGAGCTCGAGCGCCTGGCCCGGCGTCACCTGCGCGCTGGGGAGCGCCAGCACGCTCTCGGCGTGGATGCCCGAGCGGGCGATCCGCGCCGGAAGCTGCTCGATCAGCTGCGCGGCGTCCAGCGCGGGCACCGCGCGCTCGCCCCGCATCGCGATCGTGCCGCCCGCCGCCAGCAGCCGCACCGACCGTGGCTTGCAGGCGGCGTCCGCGCTCACGGCCGCGCGCCCTGGCGCGCGACGAGATCGAAGTACAGGACCGCGCCGCCGAGCGCCACGAACGAGCGCGCCACCGTCTCCACCGCGATCCCCACCGCCACCGCCCACGCGTGGGCGGTGGTCCCGGTCAGGGCGAAGCCGCCGTCGCGCAGCGCGATCGCGACCACCCCCGTCGCCAGCAACAGGCCGAACACGTGGAGGTAGTTGCCGCTGGTCAGCTTCGCGCTTCGCCGGAGCGCCTCGATCCAGTTTTCGCTCTCGATCGCCGCGGCCTGCGCCACCACGGCCCATCGCAGCAGCAGGATCACACCGGGAATGATCAGCGCCAGGAATCCCAATCCGATTCCGAGCGTCGCGATGATCTCGGCGGCCGCCACGGTCGGCAGCACCCGCAGCCCCTGGAGCGCGACGTCCCGCAGGACCGGCTTCTCGCCCGCGGCGATCCGCCGGACGGCGTGGACATACAGCGCCGAGATCAGCGGCCCCACGAGCGCGAAGTCGATCAGCGTCAACACCAGCACCGTGGACACCTTTCCGGTCTGCTGGCCGAACGGGGTCCTGCCCGTCGCGGCCAGGACGATCAGCTCGTAGGGCGCGACGACCCCGAGCGCGAGCACGGCGAACAGCAGCGGATAGCGCCGGTATAACCCGAGCGCGACCGAGATGATCTCCAGGACGCTCCGCGGCGTTTGAAGCTGAACCGGATTGATCGAGCAAGCCTACCTTCGCGACCTGCCAGCTACCCTCCCAGTTTCGTGTCGACCCCCGCCGACCACCTCCTCTCCGATCCCGAGCTGCTCCAGACCGAGTGGGATCTCGAGCCGCTGGTCGAGGGTGAGGGCGGTGCCGGCGTCGAGCGCCTGCTCGACGAGGCGACCGAGCAGGCGTCGGCGGCCGCCGATCGTTACGCCGGCAAGGTCGCCGAGCTCGACGCGGCCGGTCTCGAGGAGGCGATGCGTGCACTCGAGACGATCAACGAGCTGGTCGGGCGGACGGCCAGCTACGCCTCGCTGTGGTTCGCCACTGACACCGCCGATCCGGCGCGCGGGGCGTTGCTGGCGCGGATGCAGGAGCGGGCCACCGAGATCGAGACCAAGCTCCTGTTCTTCGAGCTCGAATGGGCGGCGCTCGAGGACGATCGGGCCGAGGAGCTGCTCCGGGAGCCGGATGACTCGGGCGCCGCGGCTTCAGGCAAGGATGGAGACCTCGCGCGCGGCGAGCCCGCGGGTCTGGACTTCTGCCGCCACTACCTGCGCAGCGCTCGCCGCTACCGGCCGCACCTGCTGAGCGAGCCCGAGGAGCGGATCCTGGCGGAGAAATCGATCTCCAGCCAGAGCGCGTGGGGCCGTTTGTTCGGCGAGCTCGTCTCGGCGCTGCGGGTCGAGCTCGACGATGATCAGGTGCCGCTCGACGTCGCCCTCAGCCGCCTCCAGGATCCCGACCGGGAAACCCGGCGGATCGCCGCCGAGGCCGTCTCGGCCACGCTCGAGCCCGGGCTGCGGACCCGCGCGTTCATCTACAACACGCTCGTTCAAGACAAGGCGGTCGAGGACCGCCTGCGTTCCTACCCCCACTGGCTCGCCGCTCGCAACCTCTCCAACGAGGCCTCCGACGAGTCGGTGATGGCGCTGATCGAGGCCGTGCGCCGCCGCTTCGACATCCCGCAGCGCTGGTACGCGCTGAAGGCCAAGCTGCTGGGCATCGACCGCCTGCGCGACTACGACCGCTCCGCGCCCGTGCTGCCCGAAGCGGTCACGTTCTCGTTCGGCGAGGCCCGCGAGCTCGTGATCGACACCTACGGCTCGTTCGCGCCGCAGGCGGGCCGCTTGGTGCGGAGGTTCTTCGACGAGCACTGGGTCGACGCCCCCGTACGGCCCCACAAGCGGGGAGGGGCGTTCTGCGCGTACACCGTGCCGACCGTCCATCCCTACGTGTTGCTCAACTTCACCGCGCGCCGGCGCGACGTGCTGACGATGGCCCACGAGCTCGGCCACGGCATCCACGCGGCGCTCGCCCAGCCGCAGGGCGTCTTTCAGCAGTCCACCCCGTTGACGCTCGCCGAGACCGCGTCGGTGTTCGGCGAAGCGCTCGTGTTCGGGCGGATGCTCGACGCGGTGCCCGACGAGGACTCCAAGCTCGCGCTGCTCGCCGAGCAGCTCGACGGCGCGATCGCGACCGTCTTTCGCCAGATGGCGATGAACCGCTTCGAGCACCTCGTCCACACCCGCCGGCAGTCCGAGGGCGAGCTGTCGATGGATCGCCTGAACCAGCTGTGGGTCGAGACCCAGGTGGAGCTGTTCGGCGACTCCGTCGAGGTGACCGACGGCTACCGGATGTGGTGGTCCTACGTGCCGCACTTCATCAACTCGCCGGGGTACGTCTACGCCTACGCCTACGGCCAGCTGCTGGCGCTGTCGGCCTACCGCCACTACCTCGAGGAAGGCGACTCGTTCGTCCCCCGCTACCTCGAGCTGCTCGCCGCCGGCGGCTCTCGCAACCCGGAGGAGCTCGGCGCGATCATCGGGATCGATCTCGCCGACGCCGGCTTCTGGGACGGTGGGCTGGAACTGGTGCAGCAGCAGCTGACCGAGGCCGAGGGGCTGGTCGCGGCGCGCGAGCGCGCCCAGGCCGGCGCCTAGAGCCTCGGTCCGGCCGGCGCCCAGAGCCTGCCCCTAGGCCCTCGCCTTCCGCGTCCGCGACCGTTCCTCCTGGCGCTCGACGACGTTGACGATCAGCTTCATCACCTGGTCGATGCCCGTCGCCTTCGCGTCGCCCTTGGCGAATGCCTCGCGCCAGTCGCGGATGTGACCCTTGGTCGCCAGGGCGTTGAAGTGCGAGCGCGAGATCGCGAGGTGCACCTTCGAGTCGGCCGCGATGTCCTTGGTCACCTTCGGGCCGGGCAGCTCGACGCGGTACATCTGCACGTCGCCACGCCCCCGCAGCTCGAGTCCGGCCACCAGCTTCAGCGGCTGCAGCGCCGGCACCTCCGCGAGGAACCGATTGACCGCGGTCTCGATCAGGGACTTCGTATCCGACGGCGAGGACAGAGCGCCGAGTGTACGCGGTGGCGCTGACCCGGGCGCGCCCTCAGGCCCTCTAAATCTTGTGCCGCTGGAGCAGCTTGCGCCCGATGACCATCCGCTGGATCTCGCTCGTGCCCTCGCCGATCAGCAGCAGCGGCGCGTCGCGGTACAGGCGCTCGATCTCGTACTCCTTGGAGTAGCCGTAGCCGCCGTGGATCCGGAAGGACTCCTCGACGCAGAAGCGGCCGGCCTCGGAGGCGAACAGCTTCGCCATCCCGGCCTCGAGGTCCGAGCGCTCGCCGGCGTCCTTCAGCCGCGCGGCCCGTGTCGTGAGCAGGCGCGCGGCGTCGACCTGGGTGGCCATGTCCGCGAGCTTGAACTGGATCGCCTGGTGCTGGGCGATCTGCTTGCCGAATGTCTTGCGCTCCTGGGAGTAGCGCAGCGCCAGCTCGAGGGCGCGCTGGGCGATCCCCACGCCGCGGGCGGCGACGTTGACGCGGCCGACCTCGAGCGCGTCCATCATCTGCACGAAGCCCTGGCCGAGGCCCTGGTCCTCGCCGCCGAGGATGCTGTCGGCCGGCGTCTGGTAGCCGTCGAATACCAGCTCGGTCGACTCGACGCCCTTGTAGCCGAGCTTCTTGATCTTCGGCGGGACGGTGAGGCCGTGGTTCTCCTGCGCGCCGGGCTCCTTCTCGCAGACGAAGCAGGTCATCCCCTTGTACTTGGGCTCGGCTGATGGGTCGGTCTTGGTGAGCACGAACACGAGACCGCTCAGCAGGCCGTTGGTGACCCACATCTTCTGGCCGTTGATCTCGTAGGCGCCGTCGTCCTGCTTGCGCGCGGTGGTCTTGATCGCCTGGACGTCGGAGCCGCACTCGGGCTCTGACAGGGAGAACGCGGCGCGGATCTCGCCGGTCGCCATTCTCGGGAGGTACTTCTGCTTCTGCTCCTCGGTGCCGAACTTGATCAGCAGATAGGAACCGATGAAGTGGGTGTTGACGATCCCGGAGATGCTGATCCAGCCCCGAGAGAGCTCCTCGACGATCATCGCGTAGGTCGTCAGGTCCAGTCCCATCCCGCCGTACTCCTCGGGGATCGTGACCCCGAACAGCCCGAGCTCCTTCATCTGCTCGACGATCGGCTCGGGGAACGAGTCCTCGTGGTCGTAGTGCTCGGCGTTGGGGATGATCTGCTCGTCCGCGAACTGGCGGACCATCTCGCAGATCGCCCTCTGTTCGTCGGTTCGGTCGGTGGTGGCGGTGGCCATGGAGTCACGAGAGTGTGCCAAACCCTGTCCAAGGGAGGGCGGGTGGCGGGGTGTGGGAGCTCTGGGTTGTATATGGACCCAAACTTCCATCGAGGCCGTGCGGTGGTGGCACTCGCCGCCCGCCAGCACGGGAACGTGACCCGTCAGCAACTGCTGACACTCGGTCTCGGTGCCGAAGCGATTAAGCACTGGGTGCGGACCGGCCGCCTCCACCCTGTCCATCGCGGCGTGTACGCCGTCGGGCGCCCGCCGCGCACAGCGCTCGAGAAGGCCGCGGCCGCCGTCCTCGCCTGCGGCCCCGGCGCCGCGCTCAGCCACGGCTCCGCGATGGCGCTGTGGGGATTCGCAAAACGGTGGCCAACCCGCTCGATGTATCGTCCCGGCGACCGCCGGCCGCGGGCATCAAGGTCCACCGCTCGCGCCACCTCACCGCCACGACATAACGACGCACTTCGGCATTCGCGTCACCACGCCGGCCCGGACCGTGCTGGACAGCGCGCCGGACCTCACCGACCCGGCGCTGGCCCGGGGTGTCAACGACGCGCTGCGCTCACGGCACCTCTACCGCTCGCAGCTGGCCGAACTGCTCGATCGGTGCCCGACCCACCCGGCCACGAAACGCCTGCGCCGGTTCGTCACCGCCACCGACGGCCCGACCCGCTCGCAGCTCGAGGACGCCTTCATGGCGTTCTGCGAGCGCTACGACCTTCCCCGCCCGCAGATCAACACGATCGTCGCCGGCCACGAGGTCGACGCCTACTTCGAGGCCGAGCAGCTGATCGTCGAGCTCGACGGCTGGGAATATCACTCCAGCCGCGACGCGTTCGAAAGCGACCGCGACAGGGACGCCGACGCGCTGGCGCTCGGGATCGGAACCGTCCGCGTCACCTGGGAGCGGAT
Source organism: uncultured Solirubrobacterales bacterium (assembly GCA_963767695.1). GTDB lineage: Bacteria > Actinomycetota > Thermoleophilia > Solirubrobacterales > Solirubrobacteraceae > Palsa-465. Next base: position 328,102 of record CAVYFE010000002.1, on the reverse strand, counting down.
GCAGCAGACGCCGGACCACGAGGCGGCACGCCTGCACGCGATCCTGCGCTCGCGGCGAGAACCAGCCGCTTAGCCGCGGGTCTGCGCCGGCGCCAGGTTCTGCGACTTGACGCCGTGGCTCCAGGGCGACTCGGGGCGCTCCTGGAGCTCGCCGTCGAGCTCGATGTCGACGCGCTCGGAGAAGAAGCACAGGAGACCCTGGATCTTCAGAGCATCCAGCAGCGGATCCTCGTAGTACCAGATCAGGTCCTTCTCGAGCTCGTCACCGACCCGCACCGAGTAGTAGCTGGCGTGACCCTTGTACGGGCACAGCGTCACCGTCTCGGTGGGCTCGAGATCCGCGAGGACGTCCTCGCGCGGCACGTACCACCGCGGCGGCAGGTTGGACTCGAACAGTGCCACCCCGCGATCGCTCTCCGCCAGCAGCTCGCCGTCCAGCGAGACCCGAATGTGGCGATCGGTGCGAAGCACGTCGATCCGGTGATAGGGATCGCGCGGGTGCCCGAACACCTCCTCGTCCTCCTCGAGCCAGTGGTCCATCCGGTTCCAGTAGAACGCGATCAGGTCCCTGATCGGGGGCGCCTCGGGGAGCGGGTCGGGGTAGTACCAGGCGCCGGCGTCGACCACGTGCTCGCCGACCCGGATCGTGTAGTAGGACGCGTCGCCCTTCTTCGGGCAGTGCGTGTGGCGATCGCTGCGCTCGAGCAGATCGGCGCGGACGTCCTCGGGCGGGAAGTAGTAGATCGGCTGGTGCCCGGACTCGTGCAGCAACATCGTGCGGCGGCTGTCCGCCACGGTCTCCCCCGCCACCTGGACGCGGATCCGCTTTGGGCTCGGGTCGAGGTACAGGGCCCGCCCTGGAGGGGGCGGCTCGAAGTTGAACGTACCCGCCGGCTCACGGCCGAACGGACCACTTCCGCTCATCAGACCCATCGCGTTCAGCCTAACAAGGTGCTGGCGCCGGCCTTCACAACCCCGCGACGACGATCCCCAGCCACACGATCGCGATCGAGACCAGGAAGACCGCCGCGTCGAGGGCGTGCCACTCCGGCCGGCGCATATGCGCGCCGATCAGGATCGCCACGAGCACGACCAGCCCGAGCTTCACCTGCAGCGTCGAGTCGCCCCACAGGTGGTCGTGCGAGGCCATCGCGGCGCCGGTGATCACCAGCACCGCGACCGCGATCAGCGTCCCGATCCCGAACCGCCGCGCGGCGGCGCGCAGCGGAGCACGAAGCTCCTCGCTTCCACGGAGCACCGGGACCACGACCGCTGCGAGCATCAGCTGCCCGCCGACGAAGAACGCCATTGCGAGCAGGTGAAGCCACAGGACGCCGTTCCAGAAGCTCATCGGCGCCCGAGCGTACCGGCCGCTGCGTTAGGAGTGCCTAATTAGGCCTACCTAAGACCTGGTATGGTGCGCGCCGGTGCTCGATTCGACGATCACGCAGCGGCCCTCCCGAAAGCTCGGCCACAGATCTCTGAGCCTTTCCCTGTGGGTCGCGGTCGTGCTCGCCGTCGCGGTGGCGGCGGTGATCCTGTCGTGGCACGCGCGCGGCGGGACTCCCGACCCCAGCGCTCCCGGGACTCACATGAGTCGCACGAGCGCGGTCATCGACAGCGGCATCCTCGTGTTCCGCGAGGGGTTGGAGACGATACTCGTGCTGGCGGCGATCACCGCGAGCTTCCTGGGCGGCAATCGGGCCTATCGCAGACCGGTGGCCGTCGGCGGCGCGCTGGCGCTGGGCGCGTCGGTCGCGACCTGGTTCGCCGCGGTGTGGGTGATCGGCATGTTCGGCCACGGCGGCCTCGCGGTGCAGGCGGCAACCGGGATCCCGGCGATCATCGTCCTGCTCGTAGTCATGAACTGGTTCTTTCATCGCATGTACTGGACCGGCTGGATCTCGCATCACCACAAGCGCCGCCGGCGACTGCTGGGAACCAGTGGCGATGCCGGCGTCCGCACGGTGCTGCTCGGGCTCGGGCTGCTGGGCTTCACCTCCGTCTACCGAGAAGGCTTCGAGATCGTTGTTTTCCTCCAGGGCCTGCGGGTCACGTTCGGCTCGAGCGTGGTCCTCGAGGGCGTGGTGCTCGGCCTGCTGTTCACGGCCGCCGTCGGCGTGATCACCTTCGTCCTGCACCAGCACCTGCCTTACAAGCGCCTGCTCATCATCACCGGGCTGCTGCTCGTCGCGGTCCTGTGGGTCATGGTCGGCGAAGAGGTCAACGAGATGCAGCTGGCCGGTTGGATCGGCACCACCAACATCCCGTGGATGCACCTCCCGGGGTGGGCCGGGACGTGGTTCTCGATCTTCCCGAACGTCCAGACGTGGGCCGCCCAGGCGCTCGCCGTCTCGGTCGTGGTCGGCTCCTATTTCGCCGCGCAGTACGTGCGCGTGTGGCGTCCGCGCCACCGCGGCCAGCGCCCCGCTCGGGTGGCCGAGCGGCCGCCGGCGCAGCCCGCGCCACTGATCACGGGCACCCCGAGTCAGTCGCCGGCATAAACCGGCTCCCCTGCGAGACTGGTGGATCGGTGAACTTCGCCCGCGAGATCGTCGACGCCGCCCCGCCCGACCGGCTCGCACTCGTCGAACTGAGACGCGACGGCAGCCGGCGCGAGTGGCCATTCGCCGAGGTCGCCGACCGCAGCGCACGGCTGGCCGGGACGCTCACCAAACACGGCGTGCGGCGCGGCGATGTCGTGATGACGGTGATCGGCAACCGGCCCGAGTGGGTCCTGGCGATGGTCGCCTGCTTTCGGATCGGAGCGATCGCCCTTCCCTGCAACGAGCAGCTCCGGGCCAAGGACCTGCGACTCCGCCTCCAAGCGGCAAACCCCAAGTTGATCATCGCCGACGAGCGAGACGCCGGCGAACTCACGGCCGCCCGCCCTCCGTGCCCGGCCTTGAGCATCCCGGATCCCTCCCTATTCGATGCCAATCCAGCGCAAGCCGTCGAGCTCGAGCCCACGGACCCGAGCCTCATCACCTTCACGAGCGGAACGACCGGAGAGCCGCAGGGCATCGTCCACGGCCAGCGCTACCTGCCCGGTCAGCGGCTGCAGTCAGAGCATTGGTTGGACGCGCGGCCCGGAGACCTCGTGTGGTGCACCGCCGCGAGCGGATGGTCCAAGTCGGCCCGCAACGCGTTCATCGCGCCGTGGATCCGAGGGTCGACCGCGCTCCTGCACGATGCGCGCTTCGACCCCGCCCAGCGTCTGGAGATCGTCAAGCAAGAGCGCGTCACGGTCCTGTGCATGGCGCCGACGGAGTACCGGGTGATCGCGAAGCGCACGACGCTGACACCCCTCCCCGGCGTGCGCGCCCTCGTCGCCGCCGGCGAGGCCCTCAATCCCGACGTCCTCAAGGCCTTCAAAGAGGCGACCGGGCTCGAGATTCGCGACGGCTACGGCCAGACCGAGACCGGCCAGCTGACCGGCATGCCGATCGGGGAGCCGGTGCGGCCCGGGTCGATGGGGCCGCCGCTTCCGGGCGTCGGTCTCGAGGTCGTCGACGACGAGCTCGTGCTGCACGACCCGAGAACCGACCCGACCTTCTTCGTCAGCTATCTCGAGGACCGCGCGCCCGCCCCGCAGCGCGAGCCGTGGCGCACCGGCGACCGAGTCCACCAGGACGAGGACGGCTACCTTTACTTCGTCGGGCGCGCGGATGACCTGATCATCTCGGCGGGCTACCGGATCGGGCCGTTCGAGGTCGAGTCCGCGCTCGTCTCGCATCAGTCGGTCGCCGAAGCCGCCGTGGTGGGCGCGCCCGACGACGAGCGCGGGCAGATCGTGCGCGCGGTCGTCGTCCTGCGCGACGGCTTTGCGCCGAGCGATGCGCTGGCCGCCACGCTCCAGGAGCACGTCAAGCGCGAGACCGCCCCCTACAAGTACCCCCGCATCATCGAGTTCGCGCCGGAGCTGCCAAAGACGGCCAGCGGCAAGGTGCAGCGCGCGATCCTCCGCGATCGCCCTCGGTAACTGAAACATATGTCCCCCCCGCGGGGTAGCCTCAAGGTAATGAGCGATTCGCGTCCGGTGATCGGAATCTGTGCGGCCCTCGAGCAGAGCCGGTGGGGCATATGGAACCGGCGCGCGGCGCTGCTGGCCTACGACTACATCACCGCGATCCAGCGCACCGGCGGCTTGGCGCTGATGATCCCGCCCGATTCACGCATGGAGGAGCACGTCGACGAGGTGCTCGATCGCCTCGACGGGCTGATCCTCGCCGGCGGCGCCGACATCGATCCAGCTTCCTATGGAGCGCAGCGCGATCCGATGACGCGCAACACCGTGCCCGAGCGTGACGACTCCGAGATCACGCTCGCCCGCCGGGCGATCGAGCGCGACATGCCGGTGCTCGGCATCTGCCGCGGGATGCAGCTGATCAACGTCGCGCAGGGCGGAACGCTGGTCCAGCACGTGCCCGACCTGGTTGGTCACGAGAACCACCGCCGCAATCCCGGGAGCTTCGACGGCTCCGACCATGACGTGCGCCTGGAGCCCGGATCGCTGGCCGCGCGGGCGGCGGGCGAGGAGCTGCACGAGACCAAATCACACCACCATCAGGGAGTCGATCGGCTCGGCGAAGGCCTGGTGGTGAGCGGCTACTCGGCCCTCGACGAGCTGCCCGAGACGATCGAGGCGCCGGCCTGCCGGTTCGTCCTCGGCGTCCAGTGGCACCCGGAGGCCGACGGGGACAGCCAGGTGATCGGGGCGCTGGTGGAACAGGCGCGCGAGTATCGATCCGCCGCCGTCTAGCCGCGCCGCCGGGCTAACCGCGCCGCCGGGCCAACCGCGGCGCCGGGCCAACCGTCCCGCTAACTCAACACCTGCGGCTCGGGATAGCCGGCGCCGCGGATCGCGTCCGTGACCTCCATCGCGTGGGCGTGACTGCGCGTCTCGAGCACGAGCTGGACCGCGCTCTCGCGGACGTGCAGATCGATTCCCTCGCGAATGTGCTGGACATCGAGGAGGTTCGCGCCGCCGTGGGCCACCAGCGCCAGCAGTTGCGCCAGCGATCCCGGCCGGTCCGGCAATCGCGCCAGCAGGACCAGCCGGCGCCCCGCTTGGCTCTCGTGGCGCCGCGCCACATCGGCCAGCAACCCGGCGTCGACGTTGCCGCCGGACAGAACCACGACTGTCGTCCCAGAGCCGCTCAGCCGGAGGCGGCCGCTGAGCAGCGCCGCGACTCCGACCGCTCCGGCACCCTCGACCACGAGCTTGGCTCGCTCGAGCATGAACACCATCGCCTCGGCGACGTCGTCCTCGGTCACCACCACGATCTCGTCGACCCACTGGTCGATCAGCGTCAGCGTGAGGCCGCCGGGCCGCTTCACGGCGATCCCGTCGGCGATCGTCAGGGCCACATCGACGGCGACCGGGGCGCCGGCCGCGAGCGACGCCTGCAGCGGCGCGCACGTGTCGACCTGGATCCCGATCACCTCGATCTGAGGTTGGTGGGTCTTGAGCGCGATCGCGATCCCGCTGATCAAGCCGCCGCCGCCCACCGGCACGATCACGCGGGCGAGGTCGGGCACCTGCGCGAGCAGCTCCAGACCGATCCCACCCTGGCCGGCGATCACCTCAGGATCGTCGAACGGATGCACGAACGCCATGCCGCGCTCGCCCGCGCGTTCGCGGGCCAGCTCGAGTGACTCATCGACGATCGCTCCCGCCAGGTACACCGTCGCGCCGAGCGCCGTGGCCGCTTCGACTTTGGCGATCGGAGCTGCCTGCGGCATGAACACCTCGCATGGGATCCCACGCGAGCGGGCTGCGTAGGCCACCGCCTGAGCGTGGTTGCCGGCGCTCGCGGTGACCACGCCTGCCGCGCACCCATCGCCGAGCGAGGCGACCTTCGCGAGTGCCCCGCGCAGCTTGAACGAACCGGTCCGCTGCAGGTTCTCGGCCTTGAACGCGACCGTCGCGCCGGCGCGTTCGGTCAGCGTGTGAGAGCTCAGCACCGGGGTCTCGCGGACGATGCCGGCGCCGGCCCGAACCGCGCGGCGGATGTCGTCGACCGAGACCGCGTCGGTTGACCGCGAGTCAGTCCGCAAGCGCCACCACGGCGTCGATTTCCACCAGCACCCCGCGGGGCAGCGCCGCCACCCCGATCGCCACCCGCGCCGGGGGGTCGGTCTCGAAGAACGAGCCGTAGACCTCGTTGACGGACGCGAACGAGCTCATCTCGGTCAGATACATGGTCATCTTGACCGCGTCGCCGAGGCTGGCGCCGGCGGCCTGGCAGACGGCCGCCAGGTTCTCGAGGCAGCGTCCGGCCTGCTCGGCCGCAGTCGCCCCGACGATTTCGCCCGTGCGCGCATCGAGCGGGATCTGACCCGAGCAGAACAACAGGCCGCCCGCCCGCACAGCGTGGACGTAGGGGCCAACGGCGGCGGGAGCGTCTGGGGCTGATACCAGCTCACGGTGCGCGGACAATGATTCCTCCTCGTCAGAGCTTCTCGGCGCCTCCCGGTCTGCGGCGGGGGCACAGCGTGAAGCGTATTCCGGAACCCGGGGGCGGGTAGCCTGGGGTCCGTGCCCAACCGGCTGGCCGGCGAAACCTCGCCTTATCTGCTGCAGCACAAGGACAATCCCGTGGACTGGTTCCCGTGGGGCGAGGAGGCGCTGGCCAGGGCCCGCGAGCGCGACGTGCCGCTGCTCGTCTCGGTCGGTTACTCCGCCTGTCACTGGTGCCATGTGATGGAGCGCGAGTCGTTCGAGGACCCGGAGATCGCGGCGCTGATGAACGAGCGGTTCGTTCCGATCAAGGTCGATCGCGAGGAGCGCCCGGATATCGATGCGATCTGCATGGAGGCGGTCCAGGCGATGACCGGCCACGGCGGCTGGCCGCTGAACACGTTCCTCACCCCCGAGCAGGCCCCGTTCTACGCGGGGACGTACTTCCCGCCCGAGTCACGCCACGGGTTGCCGAGCTGGCGGATGGTGCTGCTCGCGGTGGCGGAGGCGTGGCAGACGCGCCGCGAGGAGATCCGCCAGCAGGGAAGCCGGGTCGTTCAGTCACTCGGCGCGACGGCCCGGCTGCAGCCGTCCTCGGAGCCGATGCGCGAGCAGCTGCTCGAGGGAGCGCTGAGCGCGCTGGCGCAGACCTATGACCGCGCCAACGGTGGCTGGGGCGGAGCGCCGAAGTTCCCGGCCGCCTCGGTGATCGAGCTGCTGCTCGCGCGCGGCGAGCGGGAGATGTCGCTGCAGACGCTGCGCGCGATGGAACGGGGCGGAATCTATGACCAGATCGGCGGCGGCTTCTCCCGCTACTCCGTCGATGCCACCTGGACCGTGCCCCACTTCGAGAAGATGCTCTACGACAACGCGCTGCTCGCCCGCGCCTACCTGCACGGCTGGCAGGTCTCGGGCGAGGAGCGGATGCGGCGGGTGTGCTGTGAGACGCTCGACTGGGCGCTGCGCGAGATGCGCGGTCCCGAAGGCGGCTTCTGCTCGGCGCTCGATGCCGACTCGGAGGGAGTCGAGGGCAAGTTCTACGTGTGGACCGACGAGGAGCTGCGAGACGTCCTGAGAGAGCTATACGACGAGGCGATTGCGTATTTCACTCCGAAGCGCTTTGAGCACGGGTTGATCCTCGAGGCCCGCGGCCCTGAGCCGGCCGCCCTGCCCGAGATCCGCGAGAAGCTGTTCGCCGCGCGCGCGCGGCGGGTCCGCCCCGGTCTCGACGACAAGCGACTGACCGCCTGGAACGCGCTGATGATCGCCGCCCTGGCCGATGCCGGCGCGGTGCTCGAGCGCGGGGACTACCTCGAGGCGGCCGTCGCCTGCGCGTCGTTCGTGCTCGAGCTGCTGCGCGACTCGCGAGGGCGGCTCTTGCGAACCTGGAAGGACGGCCGCGGTCGGCTCGGCGCCTACCTCGAGGATCACGCGTTTCTGCTCGAGGCGCTGATCGGGCTCTACGAGGCCACCTTCGACCCGCGCTGGTACCGGGAGGCGGTCGGGCTCGCCGACACCCTCCTCGCGCGCTTCTGCGATCCCGAGCACGGCGGCTTCTTCACCACGCCCGACGACCACGAGCGCCTGATCGCGCGACGCAAGGACCTCGAGGACTCCCCGGTCCCGTCCGGAAACTCCGCCGCTTGCCTCGGGCTGCTGCGGCTCGCGTTGCTGTCGGGCGAGGGCTCCTACGAACGTCACGGCCTGGGGGTGCTGCGGCTGCTCTATGAGCTCGCCGGACGCCACCCGCAGGCATTCGGTCACCTGCTGCAGGCGCTCGACTTCTACCTCGCGCCGGTGCGCGAGGTAGCGATCGTCGGTCCCGACCCCGGCGCCGCGGCGCTGCTACGCGTCGTCCGCGGCGCGTACCGGCCGCACCTGGTGCTGGCCGGCGGCGCCGGCGACGGCGTGCCGCTGCTCGAGGGGCGCCAACCGGTGGACGGCCGCGCGGCCGCGTACGTGTGCGAGCACTTCGTCTGCCAGGCGCCCGTGACCGACCCTTCGGCGCTGGGGGCGGCGCTCGGCGATACACAGCGCCACAGCCCTCCAGCCCTCGAGGCAGAGCCCCCTACAAAACCGGGAGGTAGCGCTCGAGCTCCCAGGGCGTGACCTGGACTCGGTAGTCCTCCCACTCCTGGCGCTTGATCTCGATGTAGCGGTTGAACATGTGCTCGCCGAGCGTGCGCAGCACCAGCTCGGATTCGGCGGTCAGTTCGATCGCCTCGCCGAGCGTCGCCGGGAGCTGATCGATCCCCTGGCGCCGGCGCTCGTCGGGAGACAGGTGGTAGAGGTTCTTCTCCATCGGCTCGGGCAGCTCATAGCCGTGCTCGATCCCCTCGAGCCCGGCCTGGAGCAGCACCGCAAAGGTCAGGTACGGATTGCAGGCGGGGTCCGGACAGCGGAGCTCCATCCGCGTGGCCCGCTCCTTGCCGGGGTGATAGAGCGGCACGCGGACGAGCGCCGAGCGGTTGCGCCGCGACCACGCCACGTACACGGGTGCCTCGTAACCGGGCACCAGCCGCTTGTAGGAGTTGACCCACTGGGCGAAGATCGAGCAGATCTCGCGGGCGTGGCGGAGCTGGCCGGCGATGAACGCCTTGCCCACATCGGACAGGAAGTACGGATCGTCGCCGTCGAAGAATGCATTGGCCTCGCCGCGGAACAGCGATTGGTGAGTGTGCATCCCCGAACCGTTTTCACCGAACAGCGGCTTCGGCATGAACGTCGCGTGCAGCCCGTACTTCATCGCGTATTCCTTGACCGTGATCCGGTAGGTCATGCAGTCGTCCGCCATCTTCAGCGCATCCGCGTAGCGCATGTCGATCTCGTGCTGGCTCGGGCCCACCTCGTGGTGGGTGTACTCGGTGTGGATGCCGAGCTGCTCGAGCCCCAGCACGGTCTCACGGCGCAGATCCGAGCCGGCGTCAAGCGTGGTCAGGTCGAAGTAGCCGCCCTCGTCGAGCACCTCGGTCGACTTGGCGTCACGGAAGTAGAAGTACTCCAGCTCCGGGCCGACGTAGTAATGATCAAAGCCCATCTGCCGGGCCCTTTGCAGCGCGCGCTTGAGCACGTAGCGAGGGTCGCCCTCGTACGGCGTCCGCTCCGGCGTCTGGATGTCGCAGAACATCCGCGCCGTGCCCTGCTCGGCCGGCCGCCAGGGCAGTACCGCGAACGTGTTCGGGTCGGGCATCGCGATCATGTCCGACTCCTCGATCGGGTTAAAGCCGGTGATCGAGGAGCCGTCGAACCCCATGCCCCCCTCGAACGCGTCCGTCAGCTCCGTCGCGTTGATCGAGAACGCCTTCAGCTGCCCGAGGATGTCGGTGAACCACAGCCTGATGAAGCGGATCTCGCGTTCGGAGGCGAGGCCGGTGACGTCATCGGCGGTCAGTGGGTGGGCTGGCATCGGCGCGGAACGTTACTTGCCCGCCCCGCTGCGGCGAGTTGGTGAGCTAGGCGACGCCGGTGGGGACCCGCGTGCGCAGCCAGCGCTTGGCCCACTGCTGCAGCTCCGAGAGCGCCGGCTCGAGCTCGCGGCCCATCCGTGAGAGCTCGTACTCGACGCGGAGCGGCGGACCCGGAATCACCCGCCGCTCGACGATCCCGCGCGCCTCGAGCTGCTTCATCCGTTCGGACAGCAGCCGGTCGGAGAGCTCAGGCACCGCCTGGGCGACTTCGGAGAAGCGCAGCGGGCCGTCCATCAGCACGCGCAGGATCGCGCCGGTCCAGCGGCGCCCGATCAGCTCTACTGCCTCGTGGTAATAGGGACAGCAGCCGGCGGTGCGAGTCCCGCTCTCGCCGCTGGCCATCTGCTCGCGGGCGCACATGCTGATTGGAAGCTTACGCCGCTTGCAGCGCGCGCGACGCCTCCGAAGATCCGTCGACCGGCACCTCGCCCGCGACGTTGACCATCGCCGTGAACCCCTCGAGCGCCACGGCGGCGATCGCCTCGAGGATCTGCTCGTCATCCCAGCCGGCTTCGCGCGCCTCTTCGTGGAGATGCATCGGCGGGCGCCCGCCCTCCTCGAGCAGCGCCTTGAGGTAGCGCAGGAGCGCGTCCTCGCGGGCGTCCTTGGAGCTGAACTGCCGTGCCGCCGCGACCTCGTCCAGCGCCAGGCCGGCGCCGCGGGCCGCGCGCGAGTGCATCGCGATCCCGGGCTCGGAGTGGTAGTGCTCGGCCACCGCCAAGGCGATCCGCTCGAGTGTCGCGAGCGTCAGCTTGCCGTGACGCAGCTCCGAGCGAAAGCGGGCGTAGGCGCGCAACGCGGCCGGCGAGCCCGCCAACACACCGAGGAAGTTCGGAAGCTGTCCGCCCGACGCGAGGGCGCCACGAAGCACCGCCACCGAGCCCTCCGGGGCCGTCAAGTCATCGTGGATCTGAAATCTGCTCATTGAGTTCTTCATCGTTGACCATCCAGTGGGGTCCAAGCAAGGGAAGGGCACCCCGAAGTAGTCTCGGCCACCCTTTACTTTCGGGACCTGCTTACGGTTGATAAGTTTAGCCGTCGGGTGCCGGTCGCACAAGGGGGTCGACGCACGTCCACGAGGCGAGAACGCTTGACCTCGCGGGCTCACGCGGCGCCGTCTGCGGGCCGGCCACAAAGCAGCCTCTCTCCCTTATACGTCCGGCGCTAAACGCCGGATCAGGCGGGTCAACGAGAGTCGTAAGGGAGCATCGAGACAGAAGCCCCGCGCGTCGCGACGGTCGGCACGCTTCTGGACCCAAGCATGGCGGCGTGCGAGCTCGTCGCGGCCACCAGCAACAGGACCACGCACAGCAGCACGGCCCACAGGGCGGCACGATCGGGACGAAAGCCCGCCCGCTCGTAGGGGCGCCGCTGGGGGCGCTGGCGCGCGCTGCCGTAGCTCCGGGGGACGTGGCGCTCGGCGCCGCGTCCGGTGATCGTCACGGTCCGGCGGCCGGCGACGCCGCGTGGCGCAATGCGGCCGGCGGGGTCACGGGGCGCGGCGGAGCGTGGCGCCACCGCGCGGCGGGCGGCCGGCGCCCGGATCGCGGGAGGCCTGCTCACTGAACATGTCCTGCTCAGATCCGTCGAGCCACGTCTCCACCCGGCGAGCTCGGCCCGATCGCGCGGGAACCCCTGGTTGCGGCATTACCGACCTCTTTCTTGTGCTTGCGGGGTTAGCTGACGGGCTCGCGCCGAAAGAGCGGCGCTACGCGTTACACGCGATTAGCCCCAACAACGTGGGTCCCCCGCTTCCTGTGCCCCCGCGCTCTCGCGAGGCGGCATTGCGGGAATTCAGCTGTAGGGCGCGCCATGCTAACAGCGCACGCGGACGTAGGCGGTCCGCTGGAACGGCGACTATTCCCGGCCGGCCACCTTCGCCACGAAGGCCGCCACGTGCTCGGCGTCCTGCGGCTGAATGACCCCGGCGGGCATCGTCCCGTACCCCAGGCACGCCTGCGGTGAGCCGGGCGGCGGGTTCTGCACGCAGCCGTTGAGGATCGTGTTGTAGACGAGGGTGGCGGGCGGGCGCAGCTGGTCAAGGTTCGGCCCGACCTTGCCGTTCGTGTTGGCGGCGGCGAGCGTATGGCACACGCCGCAGTGCTCGCCGAAGAGCAGCCTTCCCTGCTTCTCGGACGAGTTGAGCTTGATCCCTCCGACGTGGCTGCTCGCGTTGGCGTGGTTGCCAGTGAGGATCGCGAGCGGGATCGCGATACCGAAACCGACGAACATGATCGGGAAGGCCACGCTCATGAACTGGCGGCCGCGCCGCGTCTGCTTCTGGAGTGCAGCCCGGGCACCGCCGATCCCCCCACGGACCGCGACGTAGAACAGCCCCAACGCGAGCAGAACCCAGAAGAGGACAAACAGGATCACTCCAAGCACGGCGCGGGCACCATATCGTGCGGGACGCCGGGATGGGCTGGTGGCGGCCTCGAGACATGTGGCTCATCGTCTCCGTCCCGACGCGAAGCTCATCACCGGCGGCGCGACCGCACGAAAGTCCTCGGCCTCCCGCTCCCTGGCGGCCCTCCACTCCTCGCTCTCCAGCTCCCGGACCTCCTCCCGGTCTCGGGCGGAATCCTGCTCGGCCCGGCCGCGCCGCACCTGCTCGTCGAGCATCGAGAAATCTTTGATCTCGGCGACGAGCCGATCCGGAGCCGCAATCGAGCCGATGCGATCGACCAGCACGTTGATCGCGCCCCCCGCCGCGGCAAACCGTTCCAGCTTGCCTTCGACGAGCATCAACGGCTCGGTCCTCACCGTGAGCCGGTTGCGCTCGTACACCTGGGCCGGGACGATCAGATTGATCGTCCCGAACTCGTCCTCGAGCAGGATGAACACGATTCCATTGGCGGTCCCGGGGCGCTGGCGCGCGACGACGAGGCCGCCGACCTTCACCCGGCTCCCATGTTCGAGCGTCTCGAGATCCGAGCTCCTCACCGCATCGGCCGGCAGCCGTCCTCGCAGCAGCTCGAGCGGATGCGCGTGCACCGTCAGCCCGGTGGCCCCGTAGTCGGCGAGCATCGACTCCCATGCCGAGAGCTCGCGCAGCTTCGGTGGCGCGGGGAGATCGAGCGGGAGCGCCAATTGCGTTCCGCCGGGAACGGTTCTACCGGGCGTCGCGACTCCCAGCTGCCACAACGTGATGCGGCGCGAGGAACCGGAACGCGCCGAGGGCTCCCCGGTGGCGGCGATCGCCCCATCGGCCAGCGAGTCGCATGCCCCCGACCACGCCAGCAGCTCCAACGAGGAAGCTCCCGCTCCCGCGCGCGAGGCGAGATCGGAGAGGCTGCGGAACCGTCCCCCCGCGCGGCGGGCGTCGACCAGCTGCTTGACCTCGTGCTCGCGCACCCCACGGACATAGCCGAGCCCGATCCGAACGCTGCCGGACGACGACATCTCGCATTCCGCTCCGCTCTCGTTGACATCGGGCCCCAGCACCTCGATCCCATGCCGCTGGGCCTCGTGGATGAGCGCATCGGGCGGGTAAAAGCCCATCGGCTGCTCGTTGAGCAGCGAGCACAGCAGCTCGGGGGAGTAGTGGACTCGCAGCCACGTCGACTGATAGGCGAGCAGGCCGAAGGCCGCGCCGTGCGCCTTTGGAAAGCCGAAGCCGGAGAAGCCCTGGACCATTGCGAACACGCGCTCGGCGGTGGCCTCATCGACCCCGTGGAGCCGCTTTGCACCCGCCACGAAGCGCTTGTGGTGAGCCTCGATCGCCGCCTCGGATCGCTTGCGGCTCATGGCGCGCCGCAGCCCTTCCGCCTCACCGGGTGAAAATCCGGCGAATGCGATCGCGACCTCCAGCACCTGATCCTGGAAGATGATCGTCCCGAGCGTCTCGCGCAGCACGGGCTCCAGCGAAGGATGGTCGTATGGGATCTCATAGCCTGGGTCGGCCCTCATCAGTTGCCGGCGTTCGATGTACGGGTTCACCGCTCCTCCCTGGATCGGCCCGGGGCGGACGATCGCGACCTGAATCGTGAGGTCCTGCAGTGTCTCGGGCCGAGTTCGACGCAGCGACTGCATCTGCGCGCGGCTCTCGATCTGGAACACCCCTGTGGTGTCGGCGTTCTGGATGCACTCGTAGGTCGCCGCGTCGTCATAGGGGATACGGCTGAGATCGATTCGCTCGCTACGGGTCTCGGCGATCAGCTCGACGCAGCGCTCGACCGCCGAGAGCATCCCGAGACCCAAGAGGTCGATCTTCAGAAACCCCGCGTCAGAGCAGGAGTCTTTGTCCCACTGGACGATCTGGCGCCCCTCCATCGCGGCGGGCACGATCGGGCAGCAGTCGATCAGCGGCCGGGTCGCCACGATCATCCCACCCGAGTGCTGGGAGAGATGGCGGGGAAGTCCGTGCGCTTGCGCAGCGAGGCGCGCCAGCCATGCCCAGCGGCCGCTTGAGCCACGGCGACGATTTGCACCGGTACCGCCCGCCGCCTCGGGACTGTGCGTGGCGGGAACCAGGTCCTCGGGGCTGTGCGTGCCGGGAACCAGCCCGAACGCACTCTCGATGTCCTTCGCCACCTCTCGCGCGTCCCACCCCTCGCTTCCGCGCGCCACGCGCTCGATCTCCCCCGGCGGTAGCCCCAGCGCCTTTCCCAGCTCTCGAATCGCCCCGCGAGCGCGGTAGGTGGGAAACGCAGCCACCAGTGCCGAGCGGTCATGGCCATAGCGTTCGTGGACGCGCGGGATCAGCACCTCCCGGATGTCACGCGGGAAGTCGAGGTCGATGTCCGGCAGCGCGGTCAGCTCCTCGTTCAGGAAGCGACCGATCAGCAGCTCGTTGGCGATCGGGTCGACGTGCGAGAGGCCGGTGAGATAGCAGACGATCGAGGAGACGCTCGAACCACGGCCCCGTCCTGGAGGCAGCAGCGCGCGGGCGCTGTCAGGGCCACGCACTTCGACCGCGACTTCACGCGCGAGCTCGAGCAGATCGTGATGCAGCAGGAAGAAGCCGGGAAGGTTGAGCCGCTCGATTATCCTGAGCTCCTCGTTCAGGCGAGCGCTCGCGCTGTCTCGAACCCTCACCGGCGTATTCGCATACCGATCCTCCAGCCGATCGCCGCACAGCTCACCCAGCTTGCGCATCGCGTCTGCGTCCTCCGCGCCCGGATATCGATAGCCCAGGTCACTGCCGAGGTCGAAGCGAAGACGCTCGGCCAGCCGTTCGGTCTCGGCCACCGCCTCGGGATATTCGGGAAAGCGCGACGCCATCGCCGCCGGCGCCGCCAGTACATGACTGAAGTTGCCGCGACGCTGTGGCTCCGAGGCATCGAGCGTCGTGTGCAGACGTACAGCCACGAAGGCGTCCTGCAGTGGGGCACGGGAGCTCGTGTGCGCATGCACGTTGCCGGTCACCACGCATCTCAGGCCCATCCGTTGCGCCAGACCGGCCAGCCGCCGATTCCGGGCGCGATCGTCACGGAGGAACGGCCGCTGTAGCTCGATCCGCAGCCCGTCACGGCCGAACGCATCGAGCAACCGCCTGACGGTGAACTCGTCGTGCACGCCCCGTAGCGCACATCCGCTGAGGCACACCAGCCCTTCGCTGTGGTTCAGGATCTCGGGCAACGCGACGAACGGTTGCGAGGGCGCTCCCGGCTTCTCACGCGTGTGCGCGTGCGCGTGCGTCAAGATCCCGCTCAGGTTCGACCAGCCGCGAGCGTCCTCCACGAGCAGCGTCAGGTGACGCCCGTCGTCGAGGTCCACCTCCGCCCCGTGGATCGGGCGCAAACCGAGCGCCTTGGCCGAGACCGCGAACTCCATCGAGCCCGAGACCGAGTTGTGGTCGGTCAACGCGAGCGCCTCGTAGCCAAGCTCCAACGCCGCCGCCACCAGCTCGTCGGGGAGCGAGGCGCCATCGAGAAACGAGAACGCGGAGTGGCAGTGGAGCTCGACGTATGGCACGAACGCATGTTCGCACCGGTCTCGGACGTATCCCGGTCAGCAGGAGGGCTTGACAAATTATTAGTGACTGCTAAGCTTCGGTTAGTTAGTGCTCACTAAGTTAGTTGGAGGACTCTCATGTCGGAATCACGCAGAAGGGGCTGGACCCTCGCCATCGTCTCGATCGGGCTGTTCATGGTCGTCCTCGACAACCTCGTCGTAAACGTCGCGCTGCCGAGCATTCATCGCGAGCTCGGCGCCTCGATCCAGGCGCTCGAATGGACCGTCAACGCCTACGTGCTCGCTTACGCGGTGCTGCTGCTGACGGGCGCTGCGCTCGGAGATCGCTTCGGCCGCAAGCGCATGTTCATCGTCGGAATTGCTCTGTTCACCGCCTCATCGGCGGCCGCCGCCCTCGCCCCGTCGATCGGACTGCTGATCGTAGCCCGAGCGGCCCAGGGAATCGGCGCCGCGATCGCGACGCCGCTCACGCTGACGCTGCTGGCAGACGCCTTCCCACCTGCTCAGCGCGGAGTCGCGCTCGGAGTGTGGTCGGGGATCAGCGGGATCGCCGTGGCGCTCGGTCCGCTGGTCGGTGGCGCGGTCGTGCAGCTGAGCTCGTGGCACTGGATCTTCTGGATCAACGTACCCATCGGGGCCGTGCTGGTCGCGCTCGCTGCGGTGCGACTCAGCGAAAGTCACGGACCGGAGCGCAGCCTGGACGTCCGCGGTCTGGTGCTGGCGTCGAGCGGTCTGTTCGGGATCGTGTACGGGCTGGTGCGTTCCCAGTCGCTGGGTTGGACCAGCCCCCAGGTCGTGATCTCGCTGGCCGTCGGGACGGCGCTGGTACTCGCGTTCATTCGCAATGAGGTGCGCGTGCCCGAGCCAATGCTGCCGATGCAGTTCTTCGCCAACCGCGGATTCGCCGTCACGAATGCCGTGTCACTGGCGATGTACTTCGGGATGTTCGGTTCAATCTTCTTCCTCAGCCAGTTCCTGCAGAACGTGCTCCACAACACGCCGCTGCAGGCGGGGATCAAGCTGCTGGTGTGGACCGGAGCGACGATGGTGGTCGCGCCGCTGGCGGGATTCTTCTCGGAGCGCTTCGGCAGCCGCCTGTTCATGGTCGCGGGGCTCTCCCTGCAGGCCCTCGCGCTCGGCTGGCTCGCGACCGAGACGGGCATCCACCAGAGCTACTCGAGCATGATCGTTCCGTTCATCCTCGCGGGCAGCGGCATGGCGCTGGTGTTCGCGCCGGCGGCCAACGCGGTGCTGTCATCGGTGCGTACCGACCAGGCCGGCCAGGCGTCCGGCGCGGCGAATGCCATCCGCGAGCTCGGCGGCGTGTTGGGAATCGCCGTGCTGGCGACGGTGTTCACCAGCAACGGCAGCTACCTATCGCCACAGGCTTATGTCAGCGGCCTCGTTCCAGCGATGTGGGTCGGCGCGGCCGTGCTCGCCGCAGGGGCTGCGCTCGCCGCTGTGCTGCCGTTCAGCACGCGAGCCGCGGCGGAGGAGCAGGCAGCAGCCGAGGCGCGGGAGGGTCGCGGGCACCATGCCGCTGAGCTCGCCAGCGCGGCCGCCTAACCGTCTCGTACGATCGGAGGCATCAGATGAGCACCACCTCCACTCCGTCTGACAGGAGCCCCCGTCATCGCGTCCCGGCGTCAGAGCGCCGGGACGCGCTGATCGAGGCCGCCGTGCTCGAGTTCGCGCACGCGGGTCTGCATGGGACGCCGGTCGACCGGATCGCGCGGCGCGTCGGCGTCGCACAGCCGTACGTGTTCAGCCTGTTCGCCAATAAGCGGGAGCTGTTCCTGGCCGCGGTCGAGCGCTGCTTCGAGCTGGTCGGGGCTGCGTTCGAAAAGGCCGCCGCCGAGTTCGACCCGGAAATCGCGTTGCCGGACGCGGATGTGATGAACGGCGATGGGCAACGCCTATGTGGAGCTGCTTGCGTCACATCGCAGCTACCTGATGCTCCAGCACCAGGCATATGCCGCCTGCGACGACGAGGTGATTCGCGATCGGGTACGTAGCTTGTACGCCAGGCTGGTCACGCTGGTCGAGCGGGTCTCGGGCGCCGACTCCGAGCGGATCGACGAATTCTTCCGGTATGGCATGTGGCTGAATGTCGCGGCGGCGATGGGCGTCGAGGATCTGTCGGCCGGGTGCGAGTGGATACGGGCTGAGCATCGGGGCTCCTGACTACGCGGCCGCCTGAACGAGATCGCGCTCCGGCTCGATCCCCCAGCGGCGCGCGACGGACTCGAGTCGCTGGTCCAGTGGCCATCGGTCAGGTCGTTCCTCGCCGGCATGCGCGGGGCTCGCCCCCTTGAGCGCCATGCAGCCCGTGTTGTCGCCGATCGAACGGATCCGGTCGACCTGTTCGGGCGAGAGCCGCAGCTCGGCGGGCAGGCACGCGAGCTCGGCGCGTTTGTCCTCGACGGGGCGCGCCTCCGGGCCGACCTCCTGGATCAGGGTCGGGACCACGCACCCGACAGCCGCGTGCGCGAGGTTCCACTGGCAGGCGAGCTGAATCATCGTCAAGCCGGCCCCCTCGGCGATCGGTCGGATCGCGTCGAGCCGTTCGCGTCCCGCCTCGATCCACCCGGACGGACGGAAACTCCGGTGGTCGTGCGGCAGCAGTTCCTGGCCGGGAAAGACATCATCGAAGAACAGCCCACCGTAATCAACGACGCGGGTGATCACCTTCACGTCGTTGGCGGCGGCCGCGCCGAGGCAGAGCTCGCCGGGCCATGGCTCCAGCGGGTTGAGGATGATCATCGCCCAGTCGATCAACTGGCCGAAGCTCTCAAGACAGTCGATCACGTCGACGGTGAACCCATTCGCAGGACCCGGAGCGACGCCGATCAAGCGCGTGAGCCCGGCGTCACGCAGGGTCGCCATCCCCTGCCAGACCATCTCGCTGGTATAGCCGGTGCGGTCGGGATTGTGCAGCAGGAGTAGATCGAAGCGTTCGATCCCGCAGCGCTCGAGGCTGCGCTCGGTGGCCATCCGCAGGTAGCCCGCGTAGTCGGCAGGATCCCGCAATCGGGGGTCGGTAAAGCGGGGAAAGCCTTTGGCGCCGTCGCGCTCGCCGGTATAGAAGTCATGGCCGACGGCGCCGATAACGCACATCTCCTGGCGGCTCCGGCCCGCGATGGCCCGGCCGAGCATTCGATCCGCGTCGCCGGTCCCGTAAACGTCGGCGGTGATCACTGTGCTGATCGACTCGTCCGGGGCGATCAGCGAGATGAACCGGTCATCGTCGAGCGCCTCTCCAAAGCGCATGAAGCGACCACCGCTCCACGTGCCCACTGCGGTGGCGCCCGGATCAAATGAGCTGAGCGGCTGTGGCATCGCCATAGGAGTTTATGGGGGCGCCCGCGAGGCCGGCGAGGGCGCCGGCGGGGCCGGCGAGGCGGCGGCGGGCCCAGCGAGGCGGCCGGCGGGCCCAGCGAGGCGCGCCCGACGACGGGGCCGCGGACAGATCGTGTGACTACAGAGCTCATCGCTGCCTCCACCACCTCCCGCTGGCCAGATCACGGAACACGATCTCGTCCCGGCCGCAGGTGGTGACGATCTCCCAGTAGCTGCGGCGAAGCGGGCGGTCGGTCCACCAACGATCCTCAACCAGCCAGGACTCTCGCACGGCCTCGACGTCCCGTCCGTCGACAGTCACCGGCTGACCTTCGTTGCCGGCGCTGACGGCAACCCGGCGGGGAACGGAGAGGCGGCGCGGACCGGTCACCCCTCGAATGGCGCCAGCACGGCGCGGCGCTCGGGAAATCGCGAATCGGGATCGACTTCGAGTACGCGCAGGGCCGCGTCTGGACCGGCTGCCACTCGTGCCTGACGGATCGCCTCTCGTAACCGCGCCATCCGCGCCACGGCGGGATCCTCTAGCAGTGTGCGCTGATCGCTCATCGGTGGCCCAAGGCTCTCGACCGCAAGCCTGAGTACTTCCGCTGGCGCAGGAATCAGCACAAGCCGCGGAACCAGCGCGAGGCGGATTCGCACGGGGTCAGCAAGTGCCTCGCGAAATACGACCTGCTCGCGCCATGTTCCACCCTGCTCGACCAGCACCGCCGAGAGCGCGACTGCTCGCAGTGTGCGACCACGCCGCTCTCGCCGCGCCAGCAAGCGGTCGATCAGCAGCCCCAGCCCTCGCTCCAGCTGCGGGCCCGATGCCGCCTCCGGCAGCTCCAATTCCTCACGCAGGAACTCCCTTGCCGTCCGCGGACGCAATGCTCCGTCGCCGCCGCTGGCCAGCTCGTGTGCAAGCAGCCCCGCTGTCCCGAATCGATCCGCCAGCGCGGCCGGTGGGAGCGACGCCAGTTCTCCAAGCGTCTGCACGCCGAGACGTTCGAGCGCCTCGGGCAGCTCGACCAGCGCAGGCCGCGCACGCAGCAACGCGACCGGCAACATCGCGAGATATTCACGTGCCTGCTTGCGGCCACCGAAGACGATCTCGGGCCGGCGTATCCGTGCCCGGGTAGCAGCCGCCACAGCCGCGAACCGCGACGGCGCCACGCCATAACGAGCGGGCATACGCAGGGCCCGCCGCGCCGCCGCCAACACCCCCTTGACCCGCTCTCCGTCGCCACCGGCGAGGGCCCTGCCTCCATAGAGCCGCAGCAATCCTCGCGCGTCAAAGCACACGAGCCCCGGCCGCTCAGGCTCGACCGCCGCTCCGATCGATTCCAGACGCACGAGCAGCCGCTCCCAGGCATCGGCAACGCCGGCGGGATCGGGGGGAACCAACGTGAGCCGCGGGCAACGGGCAAGCGCCTCCCCCAGAAGCATCTCGGGATGGACCCCGAACGCCTCGGCCGCAAGTGATACCTCGCCAATCCGCTGGACCCCCCCGGGCTCAGGCGCTAGTGCCACAGGCGTCTGCAACAGCTCGGTCCGGTCGCCGGCGGCGGTCGTCAGCTGAAAACGTGGCAAGAGGACGCAGATGATCATACGAACACATGTTCCCGCAGGGATCGGACGGAACGCATGCTGCTGCAGGCAACGCCGCCGGAGGGGGTTGGGGTTTGCCCGGACCGTCCGGGATCGGCTGCGGTCTGCTGCGGATCGCGTTCGAGATACGAGGCCGAACCACATGAATTAGCGCGTCAGATCATCCGCGCTCATTCCGAAGCCGGAATTAACGCGTTTGTTGATGGCGCCTGGAGCCGTACCCGGGCAACCGGACCGGGAACCGGCTTCGCGAGGTAGTCGCGCCCTGCTCGATTGCCCAAATCGCTCCGCCAGCCGCACGATTTGTGCTCCCTGACATGCACATCGTGTCCGATCACCCAAATCGATGTAGGCGTCACCCGCTTTGGGCAGCCGAACAGGTAACCGTGCCGACTCTGTAACGCGGAGGGCGGGTCGGTGCGGAGGGCCTGTGGTGCGGAGAGCGGGTCGGTAGCGGAGGGCGGGTCGGTGCGGAGGGCGAGTCGGTAGCGGAGGGGTCGGTGGGAGGGCAGGTCGGTAGCGTCACGCTCGGGCCGCTCGACCTCTCGACTCCTCGACCCCCCGACCCCTCGACTCCTCGACCCCGACCCTTCGACTCCTCGACCCCCCGACCGCGCCGGACCCCGGTCAGGGCCGCCCGAACCCCATGGCTCGCCCCGCCACCACCCCGCACCGGTGGTACGGTCCGACCACACATGGCATCGACACCCAACATCGCAGACATCGCCATTCGGGGAGCGAAGACGCTCCGCGCATTCGGCCAGCGGATTCCCGGAGCAGGCGAGGTTCTGGCGCGCTCGCTGGAAGACGCCGTTCGCGGCAGGACGGTGTTGATCACCGGCGCCTCGCAGGGAATCGGCAAATCGACTGCGCTGCGGATCGGCGAAGCGGGCGGAACCGTGCTGCTCGTGGCGCGCACCGCGGACAAGCTCGAGGAGGTGAGACAGGAGATCGAGGCGCTCGGTGGCATCGCTTACGCCCATCCCTGCGATCTCTCGGACACCGATGACATCGACCGAATGGCCGCCGAGGTACTCGAGCAGCACGAGGCGGTCGACATCCTGGTCAACAACGCCGGCAGGTCGATCCGGCGCTCGGTCAGTCGTGCCTATGACCGCTTCCACGACTACCAGCGCACGATGCAGCTCAACTACTTCGCCGCCGTCAAGCTGATCCTCGACCTGCTCCCCGAGATGCGGGCGCGCCAGTCCGGCCACATCATCAACGTCTCCACGATCGGATTGCAGACCAACACGCCGAGGTTCTCCGCCTACCTCGCCTCGAAGGCCGCGCTCGACGGGTTCGCCCGTTCAATCGCTCCGGAGATCATCGATGACGGCGTCCACATCACGACCGTTTACATGCCGCTCGTGCGCACGCCGATGATCGCGCCGACAAAGATCTACGACCGCTTTCCGACGCTCAGCCCGGACGAGGCTGCAGGACTGATCACGGACGCGATCCGCAAACGACCGAAACGGATCGCCACCGCGCTCGGCAATCTGGGACAGCTGAGCTATGCCGTCGCTCCCGGCGCCCAGGATCTGGTCGTCAACCGCGCCTACAAGCTGTTTCCCGAGGGCGATGGCAAACCGGACCAGCGAGACGAGGACACGCCCGAGCAGCGCGCGTTTGTGCGCGCGACTCGCGGCGTGCACTGGTAAGAGTCCGTCTCAACGATGAAGCTCGAAGGCATCCATCACATCACCGCGATCACCGCCGAGGCGCAACGCAACCTCGACTTCTACGCCGGCGTTCTCGGTCTCCGGTTTGTCAAGAAATCGATCAACCAGGACCACACATCGGTCTACCACCTGTTCTACGCGGACGAGTCCGGCGATCCGGGCTCGGACATCACATTCTTCGAGTACCCGGGCGCGCAACGCGGGCGCGCCGGCGCGGGCATGGTCCATCGGATCATTTGGCGGGTGGCCGGCGTGGAAGCGCTCGACTTCTGGCAGCGGCGGCTGAGTGACGCCGGGTACGAATCCGCGCGCGACGAGGAGAACCTGCGGTTTGCGGATTTCGAGGGTCTCGAGCACGAGCTGGCGGTCGTCGAGACCAGCGATCAGCCATTGATCGCGCACCATCCCGAGATCCCGGCGGAGCTCGCGTTGCAGGGATTCCACGCCGTCCGCGCATACACCGCAGATCCAGATCGCAGCCGCAACCTGCTCGAGGACACGCTCGGCTTCGTCCCCCAGCCCCGCGGGCACGCCGGGACCCAAGGACAGAGCAGTACGCAACGCCGCACCGCCGAGCAATTCGAAGTCCGCGGCGAGCAGCGCGGCGGCTACTACGTCTACGACGCGCCGCCTGCCGAGCGCGGAGTCCAGGGCGCCGGCACCGTCCATCACGTCGCCTGGGCAGCGGATCCCGACGATGAGGTCGCCTGGCAGCAGCGCGTCGCGGCGGCGGGCGCGCGGCCCACTCCGGTGATCGATCGCTTCTACTTCCGCTCGGTGTATTTCCGGGAGCCGTCCGGCGTACTGTTCGAGATCGCGACGATCGGTCCCGGCTTCACCGTCGACGAGCCGCTCGACCAACTCGGCGAGAAGCTCTCGCTGACCCCGCAGTACGAGTATCTGCGCGACCAGATCGAGCCGACGCTGACGCCGCTACGCAACCCGCGCGAGCGCTGGATCCGGCGCTGAGACCCCGGCGTGAACCCGCCCAAACCGGCTGGCTACACGTGCGCGCCGGCGTCTCGCATCAACCGCCCGACCGGCACCGCCACGAGATGATCGGCGGCCAGCGCGTTTTCCAGCCGCTGCACCAGCACGCCGACATAGGCGCTGGATAGCGGCGTGACCTCGATTACCTCTCCCGAATGGAGCGGACCGACGGAATCATCTCGATCCCTGAGCCGGACGGCTCCGGCGATCAGGTGACCGCCCGCTCCGTGCGCGAGCCACCACTGCCCGACGCTGGGACCGTTTGAGGCATAGAGGAAATGACGGCGGAAGCCCATCCGGTGCAGCACGTCGTGAAGCTGGTCGCGGGTGCCCAGCCACCGCACGAGGCCCCCGGTGGGCAACAGCGGGATCGCCTGATCGCCGTAGCCCAGCGCGGTCTGCTCACCGCCCGACGTAGCCTGGTTGAGCGCAAACGAAGCATGAATCCCATCCGCCTCGAGCCGGTCGGCGATCAGCGGGAGCTCGCGAGCCGGCGCGTCCACCAGCACCCCCACTTCAGGATGGCTCGTAGCCACGGCGGTGGTCGGACGCATGTGCACAAAGTGCGAGACGAGCTTGTAGGAGACACCAGCCGTAAGCGTCCAGCCCAGGACAGCGATCGTCGCCGCGGCGGTGGTCACGACTCGCGCGGTCCGCACGCGCCACACGGGAAGCTGGCGGGCCCGGCGCTCGTCGTTCAAGATCAGCGACGCGGTGGAGGGACGACGTGCGAAGGAACCGTCGGGGTCGGGTCGGTGCTCCAGGGCACGCTTCAGCGCCGGCCCCAGCTCCGGCTCCGAGCCGGCGACCTGGGCGAGGCCGAAGCGCTTCAGCGCCGCGTTCGATGCCCGGACGTGGCCGTAACCGAAGCCGTAGGAGATCACCGGACAGCCACGGATCAGGGCCTCGAGCACGGTCAGCCCGGCACTGGAATGGATCAGCGCATCGCTCGCCGCGAGCACGTCGCCCATCCGATCGGTGAACCCCATCAGCCGCAGCCGGGGCTCGCCGGCGAACCGCTTCGCCACCCGCGCGCGCAGTTTGTCGTTGCGTCCGCACAGGCAGAGGACGATCGCGTCGGACTCCCTCAGCGCCGCGCGGGTCGCGCCGGACAGGTCGCCGACGCCCCAGCCGCCACCCGAGACCGCGATCACCTTCCCCTCCGCAGGCAGTCCCAGAGAGCGGCGGGCATCCGCTCGTGACCGAGCCGCCAGGAACGCCGCCGAAGTCGGCGGCTTGGCCCAGATCCCGCTGCCGGGGCCGGCGATCTGCTCGACTTCCTCGATCGACTCCGGATGGGTCACGAAGTGGCGGTCGATCCCTGGATGGGCCCAGAACCGCAGTCCCGCGAGGTCGGTGATCGACGAGTAGCAGGGGACCTCGAGCCGGCCCTTTCGTCGGAGCTCGCCGAGCACGGCGGTCACGCCAGGATAGGTGGAGACGATCAAATCGGGATTGTGCGCGCGGATCAGGCGCATCAGTCCGCGCCGCCCGAGTGCCGTCAGGAGCCACTTGGACATCCACCGCGTCGGCGCGAAGTACATGAACAGCCGGTACTGAAAGTCGAACCACCACGGGACCCAGCGGAACATGAACGCCGAGTTCTCGCGCAGGATCTTGGTCAGTATCAGTCCCATCGCGGGCAGGCCGTTGACGATCGAGATCTGGGCGTCGGGATCCTCGTCGGCGAACTCTCGGGCCACCGCCCGCGCCGGGAGGTCGTGGCCCTCTCCGATGTCGGCGGAGATGATTAGGATCTGGCGCGGCCGGGCTTCGGCGTCGGGCTCGCCGGCCGGAATCACCTCAGCGGTCTC
The DNA here is from genome assembly GCA_963767695.1 of uncultured Solirubrobacterales bacterium. Lineage (GTDB taxonomy): Bacteria > Actinomycetota > Thermoleophilia > Solirubrobacterales > Solirubrobacteraceae > Palsa-465. Next base: position 302,820 of record CAVYFE010000002.1, on the reverse strand, counting down.
ACGCGAGGCGGCCGCCTGCTCGCGACGCCACTCCACGTATCTGCGCACGCCCTCGCTGAACGGCGTCGCGGCCGTCCAGCCGAGCTCACGCTCGGCGCGCTTGCTGCACACGACCTTGCCGCCGAAATCGCCGGGACGGGCCGGCGTGTGGACGATCTCGACGTTGGCGATCAGCTCCTTGACGGTCTCGGCGATCTGCTTGATCGTCACGTTCTCGTCGCTGGCCAGGTTGTAGACCCGGTTGCTGGCGACCTCGCTCAGCCCGAGCGCGACGCCATCGGCGAGGTCCTCGACGTACACGAACCGCCGCGACTGCGATCCGTCGCCCGCCAGCGTCAGCGGCTCGCCGGCGAACGCCTTGTTGACGAACGCCGGGACCACCGCCGCCTCGCGCGCGCGGGGGCCGTAAGGGATCCCGAACCGCAGGATCGTGAAGTCGATCCCGTAGAGCTCCTGATAGGCCTTGCAGTACAGCTCGCCGGCGAGCTTCGTGCTGGTGTAGAGATGGCTCGGGGCGGGGAGCAGCGTCTCCTCGTCGACGGCCTCGCCCTGGCAGTCTGAGTAGACCCAGATCGTGCTGGCATAGACGATCCGCTTGACGCCGGCGCGGCGGGCGGCCTCGAGCACGGCGACGGTGCCGCGAGCGTTGACCCGCTCCGCGTCCTCGGGCGAAGCGTGAACATCGTTGACATCCGCGACGGCGGCCAGGTGGGCGACCGCATCGCAGCTGTGCAGCGCCCGCTCCAGCGCCTCGCGGTCGGTGATCGAGCCGAGCACGGTGTCGACCGTCCCGGCCGGGTGCCATGGCGAAGGCCGCAGGTCGTAGATCACCGGCTCGTGTCCGCGCGCGCGCAGCTTGTCGACCACGTGCGAGCCGATGAAGCCAGATCCGCCTGTGACGAGAACTCTCACGAGTGTTGTGGCCCCGGTCTGTAATACAGCGGCACGCACGAGTGGTTGCACGCCACCCAGTCGCTGTTCGGCAGTTCTACGTCGTGGCCGAGGATCCGGTGGCAGGGCTCGTCGTAGACCCGACCCGTGGATCGCTCGAGCGAGTCGAACACGATGTACTTGTAGAGGCCCGAGATCATCCCGTCGGGCAGCTCGAGCCGGCTCGGGTAGTCCGGGTCGAGATACTCGTTGGCGACCGCGTTCTTCCACTCGACGATCTCAGGCAGGCGCTCGGTCTGGACCAGCCCCAGCGCCGCCGTGAACTCGCTCATGCGGAAGTTCAAGCCGTGCACCGTGTGGCTGGGCTTGCCGTAGTTACGGAACGCCCGGGCGTGCTCGATCACCTCCGGACGCTGCGAGACCAGCACCCCGCCCTCGCCGGTGGAGATCGTCTTGGTCGCGTAGAGCGAGTAGACGCCCACATCGGCCCACGTACCCGCCTTGCGCGCGTTCCACGAAGCGCCGTGGGCGTGGGCGCAGTCCTCGATCAGGAAGATGCCGTGGTCGCGGCAGTAGGCGGCGATCTGCTCCACCTCGAACGCGATGTGGCCGCCGATATGGACCAGGAACGCGGCGCGAGGGCGGAACCTCTCCGCTTTGGCTACGAAATCTGCGAACGACATGCACAGGTCTTCGCGGTTGCAATCGACGAACTGCACGCGCGCCCCGGCGCGGATCGCGGCCAGGGGCGTCGCCATGAACGTGTTCGACGGGCACAGCACCGTTTCCCCCTCGACCCCCGCGAAGTGCAGCGCCGCCATCGCGCCTCCCGCCCAGCTCGAGAGCGCAACCGCGGGAGCCTCGTTCCAGCGCTCCCAGGCCGCCTCGAAGCGCTCGGTCATCGACGCCTCGGTCCAGCGGCCCGAATCCAGCACCTCGTCGATCAGCGCGTGCAGACGGGCTCGATCACGGCCGTCGAAGCCGATCGCGAACCGTCCGAAATCAGGGGTGACAGAAGCAGTTCTCATCGATGGCGAGGCTCCGTGGCGAGATCGCGCGCGCTTCAGCCGGCCGGCGGCGGCGACATCTGGTACCTCGGTTGCCCATCCTCTCAGTTCGTCGTGCGCGCGGGCAAGCCTGTCAGACAGGGAGGACGGTAGCGATTTGGCGCGATTTCAGCTCAGACAGGATCACTCCGAGGGCGTCGGCCGTCCGTCGGTGGGAACCGCGGGAACTGTAGAAGTCAGCATCGTGCAGGAGGATTACATCACCCGGACGTACATCTGCCGTGGCCCGCGCGGCGATCCGCTGCGAATTCGTGAACTTGCGCCAGTCCTTGCCCCACCGCGACCACAGCAGCGGCCGCAAGCCGTTCTCGCGCACATAGCCGAGTCCCGCGCTGCTGTAGATCCCGAACGGCGGACGGTGCCAGAGCGGTCTGGCCCCGGTCGCGTCCTCGATCGCGACCGTGCCCCGCAGTAGATCGCCACGCACCTCATCGTCGGAGAGACGCAGCTGGAGCCGGTGCCGGTGCCCGTGCAACGCAACTACGTGCCCGGCCGCGAGCACCTCCGCCGCGAGCGCCGGCCGCCGCTCCGCCTGCTCCCCGATCATGAAGAACATCGCCCGCGCCCCAGCCCGCGCGAGCACGTCGAGCACCGCGGGCGTGCCTTCCGGATGGGGTCCGTCGTCGAACGTGAGCGCGACCCCGGAAGCCCCGGTCAGCGTGCGGGCAACGCCCAGCGCCCGTGCGGCGGACGGCATCACTGGCGCGAGGACGTTTCGGATCACGGCGGGAATGATCGCCGAGGCGCCCGCGTCTGGTCACCGTGAGCTGACATAACGTCCTGTCCAGATGAAACCCGACCTCGACCACTGGCTGCCCGACCCGGCGCTGCGGATCGACCACCGCCGCGAGAGCAGCGCTCGCCCGGAGCGGCTCTGGGAGGCGGCCCGGTCGGTGCGGCTGACCGACACCTCGCTGTTGGGCCGCCTCGTGCGCTGGCGGATCCCGGGGACGAAGCTGGCGGAGTCGTTCGACGAGCTGTTCCGCAACCCCCCGTTCATCATCCTTCACGAGGAGCAGCAGGCGCTCGTGTCGGGCATCGTCGGGCGGATCTGGACGCTCCGCCGCGATTATCCGCAGCTCGCCACCCCCGAGGAGTTCCTCGCCTGGTCCCAGCGCGGGACGGCGAAGGTGGTATTCGCGAACTGGGTCGAGTCGCTCGACGGTGCGCGCTCGGCGCTGGCGTCGGAGACTCGCGTGCGGTCGATCGGGGCGCAGGGTCGGGTCGGGCTGCGCGCGGTCCGACCCATGATCAGGGCCTTCCACCCGCTCGTCGGAAGCGACGGGATCGAGGCGGCCGTCCGCCTGGCGGAACAGCGTTAGCCGCGCGCCCGGGTGAGCGCCGGACACCCACAGGCAGATGGTGACGTCTCTGTCACCTCCGTAGCGATCCCGGCTGCGCGACGGCTAACGTGAGCCCAAATGGTCGAATTCGACGCCGAGGTGACGGTCCGGCGCACGCGCTACGCCAGCGGCGCGACGGGGTGGGCCGTGCTCGACGCCGATGACGCGGACGGCGACCCGATCGTGCTCGTCGGTCCGCTGATCCACCTCGAGGAACGCGAGCGCGCCCACATCGTCGGGACGTGGGTCGACGACAGCCGCTACGGGCTCCAGGTCAAGGTGAGCGAGGCGCGGCCGCTGCCCCCCGCCGATGCCGACACGTTGGTCGCCTACCTGCGGCGGGTCAAGCACGTGGGCGCGAAGCGGGCCGCGTCGCTGGTCGAGCGCTACGGACAGGGAGCGGTGCTCGATGCGATCGACCGTGATCCCGAGGCCGCATTTGCTGCCGTGGGGCTGCGCCGGCGCCGCGTGAAGGAGGCCGCGGCCTCGTGGGCGGATCTGCGCGTGATGCGCCAGCTCCATCTCCTGCTCGCGCCGCACGGCCTCGGCTACCTGGTAGCGCGGATCAGCGAGCACTACGGCCCGACCGCCCATCGCGTCGTCGCGGAGCATCCGTACGAGCTGACCAGCGTGTTCGGAGTCGGGTTCCTGATCGCCGACCGCATCGCCCGCACCGTCGGAGCTCCCACGGACGGCTCCGAGCGAATCCGGGCCGGAGTCCTGCACACGCTGTCCGAGGCGGAGCGGAGCGGCAGCACGTGCATGCCGCTCGAGCTCTTGCAGCCCGCTGTGAGCGGACTTCTGGGCGTGCAAGTCACGGAGTCGATGATCGACGAGTTCGTTTTGAGGGGCGCGCTTGCGCGCGCCGGTGGGTGGGTCTATCGCGCCCAGACCGCGGCGCTCGAAGCCGAGCTGGCGCGGCGAGTCGACGCGATGCTCACCTCGCCCGCGAGCGGACGGCTGCGCGAGCTCGAGCGCGAGGTGGCGCTCGGCCCGGAGCTGACCGAGGAGCAGCGCTCGGGCGTGATCGGGGCGTTCGCGCACCGCCTGTCGCTGATCACCGGCGGACCGGGGACCGGCAAGACCGCGTCGATCAAATCGATCTCCGAGCTCGCTGCCGGCCAGGGAGCGCGAGTGCTGCTGGTCGCGCCGACCGGCCGAGCCGCGATCCGGATGTCGGAGGCCAGCGGGCTGCGGGCGATGACCGTCCACGCCGCCCTGGGGTGGATCCCCGGCGAGGGACCGACGCACGATGAGCACGATCCCCTGCGCTGCGATCTGCTGATCCTCGACGAGTCCTCGATGGCAAACCTGGAGCTGCTCGTGACCCTGTTCCGCGCGGTCGCCGACACCACCCACGTGGTGCTGGTGGGCGACGCCGACCAGCTAGCCCCGGTGGGGGCGGGGAAGCCGTTCGCGGAACTGATGGCATCAGGAGTCGTGCCGGCCACGTGTCTGACCCACATCTTCCGCCAGGCCGCCGGCAGCATGATCGTGCAGGGCGCGCACGCGATCCGGCGCGGCAGGCCGCCCGACTTCACCCCCACTGCGCAGATGCGGCGCGACCTGTTCCTAATCGAGCGCGCCGATCCGCGCGTCGCGCGTGGCGAGATCGTGTCGCTGGTGAGCGAGCGACTACCCAACCATTACGGCGTCGACCCGATCCGTGACATCCAGGTGTTCGCGCCCGTGTACCGGGGGGACCTGGGGATCGACGCGCTCAACGAGGCGCTCCGGGAGGCGCTCAACCCCGACGGCGCGCGGATCCGCGGCGGACGGCTGCGCATCGGGGACAAGCTGATGATGACCGGCCGCAACCTCCACGATCTGGGACTGATGAACGGGACCCTGCTGCGCTTGCTGGACGAGGTCTCGGCAACCGATGACGACGACAGCGCGCTGCTGCTGAGCGCCGATGAGGCGATCTTCCGCCTCCCGCCGGAGGAGTCGGATCGTCTTCGCCTGGCCTACGCCTGCTCGGTGCACCGGGGACAGGGGATCGAGCTTCCGGTGGCGGTGATCGTCGCGCACCCCGCGGCCGGCGCATTCTTCCTGCGCCGCGAGATGCTCTACACCGCGGTCACGAGGGCACGCGTCGCCACCGTGATCGTCGGCACCCGGGAGGCCATCACCCGCGCAGCGCGCACGCCGGACACGGGCCGGCGCCACAGCCGCCTCGCCGACCGGCTGCGCTCACCCGTCGGCGAGCTCGGAGCGAGCTAGCGTTGCGCAACGCACCGAGGTCGATGGGGCGCGAGGAGATCGAGGCGCTGCTTGCCCTCGACGTCCCGGCCCGTCTGGCAACGCTCGACCGCGCGGGCTTTCCGCACGTCACGCCGTTGTGGTTCATCTGGGCCGACGGCGCATTCCACATGACGAGCATCGTCGACCGGCCGCACCTTCGGCGTCTCGCGGTTGACCGCCGGGCTGGGCTGTGCGTCGACGTCGAGGCGCCGGACCGGGGGGACGGCCAGCGGCCCAACCGCCAGGTTCGGGCGATCGGCGAGGCGGAGCTGTTTCCGGACGATCGCGGCGCATGGACCCGGCGGATCACGGAGAAGTACCTCGCCGGGTCGGCGGCCGCCGGGCGCGCGGAGCAGCGGGCCGGCGATCCACGGCTCGTGATCCGGCTACCGCCCCGCAGGCTGATCGCGGTCGCGAGCCTGTGAGCGCCGGACGTGGGCCATCGAGTCGCGCTATTGCAGGGACTCGATGGCCCACGTCGATCACAACAACGCCGTGAGACCGTCAGGGACCCAGGTCATACGGGTACGACGTCAGCGTCTCGCACCCGTCGTCGGTCACCAGCAGCAGGTCCTCGAACCGCACTCCCCCGAACTGGCGATCCCACAGGCCCGGTTCGATCGCCAGCACGTCGCCGGCGACCAGCGGTTCGTGTCCGGACTGGCCCAACCCGGGATCCTCGTGGACCTCGAGGCCGACGCCGTGACCAAGCGAGAACTGAAACCCCTCCGAGGGATCCTCGCCGGGCCCGGTCCGCTGCGTGCGGTAGCCGGCGCCCTCGAACAGATCGCAGGTCATTGCATGCAGCTCGCGACCGAGCACCCCCGGCTTGACCGCCGCCCGCACCTGCTCCATCGCCTCGCGCACCAGCTCCTCCTGGCGAACGACTTCCGCCGCGGGTTCGCCGATCAGGAACGTGCGCGTCATGTCCGCCCAGCAGTCCGTCGCCTCGTCGCGCGGCCACAGATCGATCTCGATCGGCAGGTCTGCCGGCAATGGACCGACACCGGGTTCGTGGCCGAATCCCTGCCACACGGACGCGACGATCACCTCCGGCGCCAGCAGCGCGCGTTGCTCCCAGCACGCGTCGCGCATCGCAGCGCGGACGTGCTCGGCGAGCAGCGGCGCGCCGTCGACGTGCAGCGCCCCGTCAACCGGCTGGGCGCGCCGCAGCAGCGCCGCCGCCGCGGCCATCCCGACCTCGGCGGCACGCTGCGCGCGCCGGATGCCTTCCATTTCCGCCTCGGACTTGACCCGGCGCCGCGCCTTGATCGCCGGATCGTCGACGGTCAGCGCGATCCCGTCGGCGCGCAGTCGCTCGGCGACCCCCAAGGCGAAGTCGTAATCGACGATCGCCGCACGGATTTCCGTCCGCGCGGCGGCGCGGGCGACCAGCTCGGTGAACACCTGCTCGCGCGAGAGGCCGCTGCGCGCCAGCTCGTGGAAGCCCAGCTCGCCGATGTCGAGCAGCTCCGCGTCCGGGCGGGCCGCCGCCAGCCGCTCGCGCTCGAGGCTCGAGGCCATGATGTAGGTCCGTCCGCCGACCTCGGCGTACAGGAACGGATCACCGATCGAGATCGGGACCTCGTGGCGCAGCGACGCGCACCGCTCGGTGTCGCCGTAGAGCAATACGTCCGCCATGCCGCGACCCTAACATCCGAGCCGTGCACCAGCCAGCCACCCCCGCGCTGCTCGTCGACTACGGCGAGGTCATCAGCGAACCCCAACCTGCGGAGGCGATCGAGGCGATGGCGTCACTGGCCGGCCTTGAGGTCCCCGAGTTCGTCCAGCGCTACTGGCAGCACCGGCCTTTCTACGACGCGGGTGCCGATGCGCACGCGTACTGGTCTGAGGTGGTCGGCTTCGAGGAGCTGCAAGACCGAACACTCGAGCAGCTGATCCGCGTGGACATGGCGAGCTGGAGCCATCTCAACGAGGAGACGCTCGAGCTGCTCGCCGACGCTCACCGGCGCGGTCACTCCCTGTCGCTGCTGTCGAACGCGCCGCACGAGCTCGCCTCCGTGCTCAGCGACCTTCCCGCGTTGGCGTTCTTCGATCACCTGATCTTCAGCGCGCGGCTCGGCGTGACCAAGCCCGACCCGGCGGTGTTCGCCGCCGCCGTCCGGCAGCTCGGCCGGCGACCGCGGGAGATCCTGTTCATCGACGACCGTCCCGCCAACGTGAAAGGCGCGATCGAGGCCGGCCTGCGTGCGCTGCACTTCATCTCGGCCCCCGACTTGCGCGCCGAGCTGACCAGGGAGGTAACAACGTGCGTGCACTCGTGATCTCGGACACCCACTTCGGCGCGTGGACCGGCGAGGACATCCTGTGTCAGCCCGAGGCGCTGGCGCTGCTCGAACCCCACCTCGACGTTGACGAGGTGATCCTCCTCGGCGACATGTTCGACTTCATGTTCAGCTCGGTGAAAGACGCCGTCGGCGCCGCGGAAGGGCTGCTGGCGCTGCTGCGGGACAAGCTGCAGGGCAAGCGGTTCGTGTTCCTGGCCGGAAACCACGACCACCACCTGGTCAGACGCGAGGCCGAGGAGCTGCTGGGACTGCAGCTGGCCACCGGCAAGCCGCCCGAGGAGCTGCGCGGAGAACTGCGTCGCAGCGACTACTTCCGCCGGCTGCTCGCGGATCGCCTCGAGGGGGTCGAGGTCGACATCCGCTATCCGACATACACGTTCGCGGGCGTGCTCTGCACGCACGGGCACTACCTCGATTTCCACGCCCGCCGCAGCGGCGCGACACCGGGACGGTTGCTCGCGCGAGCGCTGTGGTCGATCGCCGTCGGCGGCGAACAGCACACGCCGACGATCGAGGACTACGAGGCGACGATCACGTTGCTGACCGCGCTGCTGTTCACGATCGCTCAGCTGCCGAACGGCACGCGCGCACAGCGGCGCGCGTTCGCGGCGTTCGAAGGGATCGAACGAGCCATCCGCCTCGGCAAGGCGCCGGTCCGAGCTGCGGAGCAGGCGGGTGACTGGCTGACAAGCCAATTCGCCGCGGCCGCGGGCGCAAGGCGCCGCAGCAGAAGCGAGCGGGCGAGCGCGGAATATCGAGGCGCTCGCTCGCAAGAGGTCGAGCGCCGGCGGCGGACGGGGGCCCCGGCGGGAGGCGAGGCCGCGAGCTACGCGCTCGCGCGGTTGGTCAACCCAAGCGACCCGGCCGGGCCGGCGGTCGAGGCGATCGACCAGGTCGTCGCGACCCTCGGGTGGGGGCGCGATACCGACAAGATCGTCTTTGCGCACACCCATCAGCCACTCGATGGGGTGACCGCGCCGGGCGGCACGATTCGCTACTGGAACACCGGCTCGTGGATCTATGAGCCGGACCTGAGCTCGCGCGAGGCATACCTCGCGTACTTGAGAAACGGTTGGCCGGGCAGCGCGGTGCTGATCGATTCAGACGAGCCCCAGCCGCGCCTGCTGCGGCTTCGAGAACATCTCAATCCGCTGCACGAGATGGACTGAGGAGACGATCCGCAGCACCCGGGGAGCTGATCCTCAGGCAAAGCGCGATTCACGTAGCGGACGAGTCACAATGCGCTCATGGCTGGCCGCATCGTCTACGTCTCGCGTCTGGTCCAGCTGCCGCTGGTGGGAGCCGACGGGGCCGAGATCGGCCACATGGCGGATGTCGTCCTCACGCCGTCGGGAGGTGGCGCGCCCCCGCGGGTGAATGGCTTCGTCGTCGGCGTCCAGCGTCGACGCGTATTCATCGGCATCGGCCGCATCGCCGAGATCGAGATCGATGGAGTCCGCCTTCGCCGGGGGGCCGTCAACCTCCGTCAGTTTGAGTTGCGGGCGGGCGAGCAGCTGGTCGTGGGCGAGCTGTTTCGCCGGCGGCTGCGCGGTCGTAAGGTCACCGACGCGGGCATCACGCCGGCGCCGGAGCCCTACAGCTGGGAGCTCGCTACGATCGCCCTCGGCGGGGGCGGTCTTCCGCCGCGCCGGCGTCCGCCCGAGATCACCGACTGGAGCGAGGCGGGCGAGCTGTTCGAGGGCGAACCGCCGGCTTCGCGGCAGGCCGCGGCGATCGGTCAGCTCCATCCGGTCGAGATGGCCCGAGCGATCCGCAAGCTGCCTCTCTCCCGGCGCCGCGTGCTCGCTGCGGCGTTCGACGATGATCGGCTCGCTGACCTGCTGGAGGAGCTCTCCGAGGAGGAGCAGGTACGGATCATGGAGGACCTCGACCTCGACAAGGCGGCCCGGGTCCTCGACGAGATGGAGGCCGATGACGCCGCGGACCTGCTGGGCGAGTTCTCGGCCGTGCGACGCGACGAGCTGCTGGGTGCGATGGACCCGGAGGAAGCGGCCCCGGTCCGTCGCCTGCTGACCTATCAGCCCGACACCGCCGGCGGGCTGATGACACCCGAGCCCGTCGTCCTCGGTCCGCAGGCGTCGGTCGCCGAGGCGCTCGCGCGGATGCGCGACCACGAGTTGCCGGTGGCGTTGGCGACCCAGGCCTTCGTCTGTCTCCCTCCGACCGAGACACCGACCGGGCGATTCCTCGGCGTGGCCCATTTCCAGCGCCTGCTGCGCGAGGCCCCGTCGAAGACCCTGGGCCGCTGTCTCGACGATGAGCCGCAAACGATCAGCGCCGACGCCAGCGACCGTCAAGTCGCCGAACGACTCGCCGCCTACGACGTGATGGCGATCGCCGTCCTCGACGACCAAGGACGCCTGCTGGGCGCGGTTACGATCGACGATGTCCTTGATCGGGTACTTCCGGGAGGCTGGCGCATCCGCCACGAAGAGGAGCACGTCTAGATGGCACGCCGAGACGACCTGAGCAAGCCGCGCGGCACGCCCGGCGGACCGCAGTACGATCCCGACGCGTTCGGGCGGTTGGCCGAGGGCGTCGCGCGGTTTCTCGGCACCGGGCGCTACCTGGTGTTCCAGACCGTACTCGTGGTCGTGTGGATCGCGGTCAACGTCGCCGCGGTCGCGCTCCGCTTCGACCCCTATCCGTTCATCCTGCTCAACCTGATGTTCTCGACGCAGGCCGCATACGCCGCGCCGCTGATCCTGCTGGCCCAGAACCGCCAGACCGATCGCGACCGGGCGGAAACCGAGCGCGATCGCGAGACCAACGCCCGCGCGCTCGCGGACACCGACTATCTCGCCCGAGAGATCGCCGCGCTGCGACTGGCGATCGAGCACAAAGCCGACCGCGACGACATCGCCGACGCCGTGCAACAGCTGACGCTCGTCGCCGAACGCCTCAGCGGCGCCGGCGCCGGGGACCCGGTCGGTGGGCTCGAGGATCCCGAGGGTTAGCGATTCGACGGCTCGCTGCACGCGACCGCCGGCCACCGAGCACTCACCGGCCCACCACCGCGCCGATGCCTGAGCGGGGGTCCGAGGCTCCGGACAGAAGGCCGGCATCGGTGATGCGGATCATCTGCGCGTGGCCGAAGGAGTGCTCGCCCGCACGGCTTTCGGCTACCTCGTAGCCGCGTCGTCGCAATCCAGTCGTCCACGCCGGCGCGCTGCCGTGCTCGACGCGGACGATCGGCGCCTCGTCGTGATCCCAGACCTGAAACGCGGTCGCATCCTCGCGCGCGAGGATCCAGCGGGGTGCCTGCATCGCGTCGCCGGTGCCCTGGCCGCAGGCGAGCGTTCTGGCGAGCAGCTGCAGCAGGATCTGCGGCTGGGCGTCGGCTCCCATCGTGCCGAGCACGGCCTTCAGGACGGTGTCGGCGTCAGTCACGACGAGTGGGCTGAGCGTGTGCGGCGGCCGCCGGCGCGGGCCGTATTCGGCCGGGTGTCCCGGGACCAGCGAGAAGCCCAAGCCGCGGTTGTGCAAGAAGATCCCGTGCCGGCCGAGCGTCAGATGAGACCCAAAGCCGGCGCCGTTGGACATGATCAGCGAGACCCCGGTGCGGTCGCGGTCGATCGTGCAGATGCAGGTCGTGCCGCCGCTGCGGTAAACGTCGGCCAGCTGCGCACTCGCTCGCTCGCCGACCGCGGCGGCGCGCGGGGCCAGCCGGTCGGGCGCCAGCAGGCTCGGCCCATCGGCGTGTTGGTGCAGCACGGCGCGCCGGTCAAAGCCCGCCTGCCGAGCGGCCTCGACCAGCACGAACGCCCAGCGCTCGTCGTCGGGGTCAGCCGGCACGCCGACCCGCTCGGCGATCCAGGCGCTCGACAGCGTCAGATAACCCTGTGAGTTGGGGGCCGCGGTCCACAGCTGATGGCCGAATGCATGAAGCTCCAGCGGCGCCACCCACTCGGCCTGACCGGCGCGCAGATCGGCGTCGCTGAACTCGCCCCCGCCGAGGGCAACCAGCTCGCGTCCGGCAGCGCCTTCGTAGAACCCCGCGCGCCCGGACTCGGCGACGGTCGCGAGCACTCCGGCCAAACCCGGGAGCTGGAGGCGCTGACCCGGGCGCAGGGGCTTCGTGTGTCCGAACATCGCCGCCCGCTGATCTGCGCCGAGCGCCAGCGACGCGCCGGCGAGATTAGCCGATACCGGAAACCCGGCGTCGGCGAGCCGGTGCGCGTCCGCCAGGAGCTCCCCCAGATCCATCGTCGCCAAGTGGCCGTGCAGCGCGATCAGGCCGTCGACGCACCCCGGAACGGTGACCGCGCGGATGTCATTCCGGAACGGCATCGTCCGATGTCCCTCCGCGCGCAACCGGTCGGGATCGGCACCCGAGCCGGATCGTCCCGAGGCGTTGAGCGCGGCCGGCGCCTCGCCGGGCCGGGCGACCAGCGCGAACAGGTCGCCCCCCAGCCCGCACATGTTCGGCGAGGTGACGGCCATCACCGCGGCGGCAGCGATCACGGCATCGACGGCGTTGCCGCCGCGCTCCAGGACCGAGGCGCCGGCCGAGGCCGCGAGGTGATCAGCGGCCGCCACGGCGCCGTCGGTCGCGGGCCGGGTGGGCGTGCGGGCGAGGGCTAGGGCACGAGCTCGCGTCGTGTTCGGCACTCCGGGCATTATCGCCGTGGTGGGTAGCCTGAGCGGCGAGCTCGAAGTTCGGGCCCGCCCGGGCGAAACCCCACCGGGCGCGCCCCCGCAGGGCGCGCCCTCCTAATCTCCTGGCAGAGGCGTCGCCACACTGCTCGGTGTCTCCGCCAGCGCGGGCCGGACACACCGGCCGTCGGCGAGCACGACGCCGTCTGAGCAGAAGGCCTGCACGGTGCCGTCGCCGAACTGCTCCTCGTAGAGCTGCGCGTAGAGGCCGCCACGGTCGACGAGCTCGCTGTGGGTGCCGCCCTCCACCAGTTGTCCGTGGTCGAGCACGAAGATCACGTCGGCGGCGCGGATCGTGGAGAGTCGGTGGGCGATCGCGATCGTGGTCCGGTCGTGCATGAGGGATTCGAGTGCTTGTTGGACGATGCGCTCGCTTTCGGTGTCGAGCGCCGAGGTGGCCTCGTCGAGGACCAGCACGCGGGGATCCTTGAGGATCACGCGCGCGATCGCGAGGCGCTGGCGCTCGCCGCCGGAGAACCGGTATCCCCGCTCGCCGACGATCGTGTCGTAGCCCTCGTCGAGCTCGAGGACGCGGTCGTGGATGTAGGCCGCGCGCGCCGCCTGCTCGATCTGCGCGTCGGTTGCGTCGGGACGCCCGTAGCGAAGGTTGTCGCGTACCGAGGCGTGGAACAGGTAGCTCTCCTGCGTGACCATCCCGCAGATGTCGGTGATCGACGCGAGCGTCAGTTCTCGCACGTCATGGCCGTCGATCTTTACCGCCCCCCTGCTCACCTCATAAAGGCGGGGGATCAGATACGAGATCGTCGTCTTGCCGGCTCCGCTTGGCCCTACCAGAGCGGCGAGCTGGCCGGGCTCGACCTTGAGGCTCACGTCCCGTAACGCCCAGCGCCTCGGCGGCGCATCGCCGTTCTGCGACGCGCCCTCGCCGGATCCATAGGCGAACCAGACGCTGTCGAGCTCGACCTCCCCGCGGACCTCCTCGGGCGAGAGCGCGACTGCGACCGGGCGGTCGGTGATCTGCGGCTGCAGATCGAGGTACTCGAACACTCGCCCGAACAGCGCCAACGACGACTGCACGTCCACCGAGACCTGGAGCAGCTGGATGATCGGCTGTAGCAGCCGCGTCTGCAGCGTGGTGAACGCGACAATCGTGCCGGCGCTCAGCCCCGAGTGGGGATTCCCATGGAGCTCGAGCCCGGCGACCAGGTAGAGCAGCGCCGGGCTGATCCCGAAGAACGCTTGCGTCACAGCGAAGAACGTGCGCCCGGTCATCGCCTGACGCACCTGGAGGTCAGCCTGGCGAGCGTTCTCGGCGCCGTAACGGGCTATCTCGCTGTTCTGTCGTCCGAAAACCTTGGTCAACAGGATCCCCGACACCGAGAGGGTCTCCTGCGTGATCGCGCTCATCTCCGCGAGCGAGGTCTGGGTCTCGCGGCGGGCCGCGCGACGGGTCCGGCCGACACGGTTGCTGACCAGGACGAAGACCGGGACAAGCGCAACCGACAGCAGCGTCAGCACGGGTGACAGGAGCAGCATCGCGACGAGCGCCGAGGCGACGATCACGACGTTGGAGACGACCGTCGACGCGGTGCTCGTAATCGTCTCCTGAACGCCGCCGATGTCATTGGCGAGTCGCGACTGCACCTCGCCTGTCCGCGTCGCGGTGAAGAACGCGAGCGACATCCGCTCCAGATGCCCGAACAGCCGGTTGCGCAGGTCCCGCATCACCCGGTTGCCAACCCAGTTGGTGAGGTAGGTCTGGACGATGTTCAGGACGCCGGTGATGATCGGGATCGCGATCAGGACCGCGACGAGCTCAAACAGAAGCGTGAGATTCGGCCCGCCCGGCGGGAACAGCGCCTTGTCGAACACGACCTTGATCAACAACGCTGCCACGACGCTCAGAACGGCGCTGACCAGGATCACCGCGACGATCAGCAAGACCCGCGCCCGATAGGGGCGAAACAGAGCCAGAATCCGCCGATTGAGATTCACAGGTCGATGCTAATCGCCCTGCGATCTTGGGGTGCTTGGCGCCACATACGGCGGCGAAGCGCGACGCGACCCCGATGCGTTGCTGCACGGCTCACTCGCGCGGTTCTCCGAGGCACCGTCCGTGCGCGGCTATATCGACCAGCTCTACGCGATCAGCTTCTGGACCGCTCTCCCCTGGCTATGGCGGCTCTCCCAGCCCACCCTCGTCCTCGCCGGCGACGACGACCCGATCGCCCCCCCAATCAACGGACGGATCCTCGCCAGAATCATCCCCAACGCGCGGCTCGAGATCATCCACCGCGGCGGCCACCTGTTCCTGCTCGAACGCCCCACCGAAACCGCCGGCCTGGTCGCCGACTTCCTCGCCGCGGAAGCGGTCGGTCAGCAGTAGGTCGCGACGATGACGACGGCTGTCATGGCTGGGACCAATAACCGTCACCCGCGACGGGCGTGAGCTGCGCCCCTGATTGCTGCAGCTGACTGCGGGCGTCCTCGAGACCGACGCCGCGGAGCTCGGCCACTTCTGCGGTCGCCAGCGGATAGGGGGCCCACGAGAGGATCTCTTCCACCGTCTGCGGTGGCGGGCGGCGTTCAAGCTCAGGGCCGACGTTCGCGATCGCCACCTCGTACACCGCGAACGGCTGAAAACCGGGCATGACGACTCGCCGCTGACCGTGCTCGAACACGGCCGAGGCCGTGGAATAGCGCAACCCCCCGTTGCTCTTCGAGAGCCGGTGAGCGAGCGCGAGCGCCTCGGGAAGCGGCGCCCTCGTCGCGGCCATGTCCTCGCGCAGGGCAGCTGCGACCTCCGCATCTGCCAGCCAGGCGTCTATCGCCTCCTCCGCTATGCCGGCGTCGCGTCCGGCTCCCTGGAGCGCGTCGACGTCGTCAAGCGGCTCGCCGTCTGAGAACGCGCGACGACGCAGCGCGCGCAGAAGCACCTCAGCGCGTGCGCGATCGTGTATGCGCGCGCCGACATACGCCCGACAGGCTTCCAAGGTCGACGGGAGGCGGGCCGGGGGGTCTGTCAGCATCGGCATCCCGTACAACGCACGCAGCCGCTTGGCGTTGGCAACCACCATGTCGCGCGGGAGGCCGAGTTCTTCAAAGGAGGAGCTCTTCTCGTTCAGCACGATCATCCGCCGTGTGACGTCCAAGCCGTCACCGTAGTGCCACAGCAGCTGTGCCTCCTGGCGCTGCGCGTTGAAGCCGAACGGGCAGCCCGGATCGGTAAAGATCGTGACGTTCACACGCTCCAAGACTCACACTCCTCGCGACGGGTTCGAAACCGCAATCCTAGGTTACGCTGCCGAGCTACCAAGGCGCCGTCGGGCCCGGCTAGAGTCGGCGACGTGTTGAACCCAGCACGACGTCTGGCGCGCCGGCTCCTGGAACCGAGACCCGGTGCTATACGGAGGCTGCCGCTTGGTCGTGCCAGCGGGATCACCTTCGAGGCCGACTCTCATCTCTCGCTCGACTTCTGGCTAGGACTGTACGAGTCTGAGCTCGCGTCCTGGCTACGCCGCCTCTGCCGAACCGGAACTCGCTGCGTGGATATTGGCGCCTACAACGCCTATTACGCGCTGATGTTCGCCAAGCTCACACAGGAGTGCGTGTTGAGCTATGACCCTGACCCTGACGCCGTCGCACGCAGCCGCCGCAACCTGGCGCTCAACCCGACATTCGCTCCATTGATCGAGCTCCACGCGGTAGCGGTTGGCGCCCGCCCGGGACCGGGAGCGGTGACGCTTGACGCGGAGCTCATGCCCAGGACTCAGCATATGGGTCCGGCGGCGTGGATGCTGAAGATCGATGTCGATGGAGGCGAGCTCGGCGTCCTCTCGGGCGCCGCAGGCTTTCTCGCGCTGATGCGCCCTCACGTCATCGTCGAGACGCACGCGCCGGAGCTCGAGGACGCGTGCGGAGCTGTCCTGCTGGAAGCCGGGTACTCGCCGCGGGTCCTCACACAGCGCAAACTACTTCCGTCAGATCGATCCTGGCCACCCGGTACGCCCGGTCACAATCGCTGGCTCGTCGCGGTCGGCGGCGGCCGCGACACGCGGCGGTCCTCCCCTCGGTCTGGGAGGTCGGGCACTCGGCGCTTTATGGCGTTTGCTTGAACTGCTGAGGCGCCGTGTATGCCACCAACTGCGGATCGCGGCTTACCTTCGCTCCAGGACCACCCGCCGGGACGAGCACCGTCTGGCCCGCGATCGCGATCGGAGAGTTCGTCGTTGTGGGTAGCTTGCGCTGATAGACGATCGTGCCGGTGTGTCGGTTGAGGGCGAGCAGGGTCCCATGAAGGAGCGTTGTGAAGACGAGATCGTTCGAGACTGTGGCCGCACCGAGCGGCAAAGACGCCACCTTCGTATCCCATTCGACCTTTCCGGTCGCGAGGTTGAGAGCCTCTACCTCGCCGGTAACCGAGCCGGCGAGCTCGGTAGGCGTGGCCTGATTCAAGCTTGTGAAGGTGAGCGGTAGATCGCAGGTCACCACGTAGAGGCTGTTGCCGGCGAGGGCCAGGTTGGTCAATACGCCGCCCAACGATCCGGGAATGATCGTGTAGGGCGCCTTCAGCGTGCTCCTGTGCTCGAGCGCCTGGAGCGAGTCGTTGTCGTGGCCGTTGTGCTCGCCGACCGGCGTCTTCCAGATCAGCCTGCCGGTCGCGGCGTTCATTTCGTAGACGTAGCCCATCTTGCCGGCGCCGATGACGACCGAGACGCCGTTGACGCTCGCCGAGATCGGCGAAGCCTGCATGTCGTAGTCCTTGAAGTCGTTGGGTACGCCCTGGTAGTACCACCTCAGCTTCCCGGTCGCCGCATCGAGGTTCACATCGCTGTCGGTGTAGAGCTGTGCGGAGGGATGCTCGATCGCCGCCGCGGCCGTTTGATAGGGATTACCGACGCCGTACGTCACCGACCCGTCAGGACTGACGAGGGGCGTCTCCCAGGCACCACCCGATCCTACGCCCAGCGCCTGCACGCCTTGCTCAGGGCCAACGACAGTGTTGAACTTCCAAAGCAGCCCGCCGGTCGACGCGTTCAGCGCGAGAAGCACCCCGCCGCCTGGCCCCGAGCCATACTGGCTCGCCAAATAGACTCGCCCGTTTGCCACTTGTGGCTGAATCCCGAAGGTACCTTGGCCTGTGCTGAGGAGATTGCTTTTGACCCAGATTTTCCGGCCAGTGGTGGCACTCAGCGCAAAGGCCGCCGTCGGGGTGAGCCCGTACACGTTTCCGTCAACAACTGCCACGCCGTTCGGTCCCGGTCCACTCCTCTCCGGCTGATTACATTGATACTCCCACCGCAGCCTTCCGGTCGCGAGCGCGAGCGCATACACGTTCGAGTCGAGATCCTGCAAATAAACGACGCCGCCCTGCACGATCGCGGTCGCGGACAACGAACCGTACCCCGGTGCGCCGGCGGCGGCTGTTCCCGTCAGCTTGAACGTCCACGCCTCTCGCAGCTTGGACACGTTCGCCGACGAAATCGTCGAGCCGGGCGCGTCCCGAGTGTTCGCGAGGTCGGCGTTTGAGTACGGCCACGACCCGGACGCTCCGGCAGGTGCCGCGTTCGCCGAGGTGGCGGTCTTGCTAGGCTGCAAGCGTCGGTGGTCGTGCTGCCGCCGCACGCCGCGACCAGCAAGCTGCCCGCGGTCAGCAGCGCGACGCCGAGTGTGGCGCGGGCATTGAAGCTCGTTCTCATCTAATTCGACTCCTGAAGAGTTGCGCGAGCGCCATCTGAACGTTGAGTGGAGACATGGGCCCGCGGTGATGTCGCCCGCGAGCCCATGCGGCGGATGTCCGTCCTGAAGCTTCCGTCGGAGCCTCTTCGGTTGTGATATCACCAGAATACTACCACGATAGCGACGGCGGCAACCGACCGCGGGCTCTTCGGCACAGCTCAGGCTCGCTCTCCGCGGCGAGGAGTCCGCGCCGAACCGGAGCCTCCGGGCAGGGCAACGTGGGCCATCGAGTGTCGAATAAGCAGCACTCGATGACCCACGTGACGGGATGCAGGTGGTGAAGAACTTGGTTCCGAGAACGATCCGATCATGCAACCCCGGCAGACGAGAAGCGTGTCGGCGACCTCCACGCCCGTCTGCACCAGCCGGTCCCTGTGTCAGTAAAGCCCGTGCGTCTCAGCTGATTCGCCTGAGATCCATCACCCAATTGAGTTTCCAGCTCTGGCCGCCGTCATATGAGAAGGACTGCTGCCAGCGAGGAGACTCCGGGTCGGCGGTGAGCCATTCGAATCGAACGATGACCGCGCGCCCCGCGATCTCGTCCTCACACTGAAACGTACCGTGGCCGTCCTCAAACCGGCCCTCGACAGCCGGGTCGAGGAGGCCGGGGGCACGGGTCGAGCTCCAATAGATCCTCCAAGTGCCGCTCGCCGGATCGAACAGCCTAAGGGTGAAGCCTTCGAATGGCTTGCCGTCCGAGGGCTCAGCGACGTACATACGATCGACGTGCCCGAGTCCGTCAAGGACGGGAAAGGCCTCGCTGACCGCGTCGAACTCAACCCACTCCTCGCAATTTGGATCGGCGACGTCAACCAGCTTGCGGTTGCGTACCTGCCACCGCCCGAAGATGAAATCGAACTGGGTGCGATCATCCACGGACATGGGGGCGATGCTAGTCGACTGAGAGCTGGCGATGCTGCGTCGGCTGCCGGCCTGGACAACCTACCGAAGCGTCCCCTTCCACTAGAGCGGCCGTCAGACATCGCCACGCGGCCGACGGCTGCCAGTTCCGCATCGAGTGCACTGGGGTAAAGAGTTGGGGGGTCCGTTCCAACGGAACAGGCACCGCTTTGCACATCGGGGCGACCGTACGTACGATATGGGTACCGACACCCGCGGCCGCCTCCGGCTCACCGTACGACAGCCGGTCACTGCCGGCGCGAGACGCTGAAGATCAACGAACGCTACGTGAACACCGTCGTTCCCATCACGTCTGCTGACAGGTTCGCGTCCGGAGGTGCGGCCAACGACGCGCTGTTTCACGCCACCGGTACCGGTCCTCGCTCACGTGCACAGGCGTGCCCCGCAGTTGAGCGGAAGTACGATGACCGGGTCGGCTGAAGCGGCAGTCCGCGAGCAGGCCGACCAGCTCGCCACGGCGTGGTCCAGCCAGGGCGCGCCGACGTCGTGGGCGTTGACTGCCACCCTCTTCACCACGCTGCGCGACGACCCACAGCTCCTCGAGCTGGCAGCGCGGATCGACGCCGACCGGCTGCCCGCGCTGCTGTTCGTCGCCAGCGTGATAGCGCTCATCGCGCGCGAAAGCCCAGACCCGCTGTCGCTCGCTCTACCGGTACGAGGCGATCAGCAACCGCCGCTGCCCCCGGACTTCGCCGCCGAGCTCCGGGCGTTCTGCCTTCGCCACGGCGACGACCTCCTGGCCCTGGCCGCGGCCCACCGCTACCAGATGAGCGAGCCCGCCCGCTGCGCTCACCTGCTGCCTGCTGTCGCTGCCGTCGCCGCCGAAACGCGGCGGCCGCTGGCCCTCATCGACATCGGCACGGGGGCGGGATTCGCCCTGCATCTCGACGCCTACCGCTATTGCTACCACCGTCCTGGCGGCGGAGTGCTCAGTGTGGGCGATTCCGACGCGCCGGTGACGCTGCACACGAGGCTGCGGGGACCCCGCATGCCGGTGCTGCCGTCCTCACCGCCTCGCGTGACCGTGCGCATCGGCATCGACACCGAGGCGCTCGACATCGGTGATCCTGAAGTGCGTGCGTGGCTGCGCGCATGCACGCCCCCGGTGGCCGAGGCGCTGGCGCGGTTTGATCAGGCCGCTGACTACGCCGCCACCCACCCCGTGACGATGCTCCGGGCCGATGCGCTCACCGTTCTGCCCGAAGTGCTCCAGCAGCTCCCCGACGACGTGCACCCCTGCCTGCTCGACGCCTACGTCAACGTCTTCTTCACCCCAGAGGAACAGGCGCGTTTTCGCGACCAGGTCACGCGCCTCGGGCACCGCCGCGACCTGGACTGGATCTCGCTCGATCCGCTCGTGCCGATCGGCGCCAACCCGCGAACCAGCGTCCTCAAGGCGCGCCTCCCACCCGAACTGCTCACCCGCGCCCAGAACGAAGGCGTCTTCGGACTCCTCGCGCGGCTCACGCTCAGGCACGGCCACGCGACGAGCCAAGTGCTCGGTCTCGGCCACCCAGGCGCAGCCTGGCTTGAATGGCTCGCCTAAACCTGCAAGCAACGCATACGAACGGATGCTTGAGTTCCGCGCGAACCGGGTCAAACCCGGAAGAGCGCGGCTAGCGCGTCTGGCTTACGCGCCGTGGCGACCGATCGGGAGCTGAGTCGGAGAGGAATTCGAGCAGCGCTTGTGCGAGCTCCTCCGGCGCCTGTTCGGCTTGGTGGTGCCCCGAGTGGATTGCCCCGCTGCGCAGCACTCCGGTCACCCAGGGTCGCCAGATCTCCTCGGGATCGCCGTGGATGTCGATGTCGTCCTCGGTCGCGGCAAGCAGCAGCATCGGGCAGGCGATCCGGCGACCGGCGGCCCGGTCGGCTTTCTCACACGCGCGATCGATGCCCAGGCCCGCCCGGTAGTCCTCGCACATGCCGTGCACGACAGCGGGATCGCGTAGCGCCGCCCAGACATCGGCGTGATTCCCCTCACCCATCTCGGCCGGTGAGGGCGTCCGGTACCAGGCATCGGGATCGAGGCTGATGACCCGCTCCGCCGGCTTCTCGGTCTGGCCGAAGAACCACCAGTGCCACCAGGTCCGTACGAACGCCTCGTTGAGCCGCTCGAGATGCTCCACGACCGGAAGACCATCCATCACCACGAGCCGCGTGACCGCGTGCGGGTGATCCATCGCGGCGCGGAAAGCGACGAGCGAGCCTCGGTCATGGCCTACCACGGCGAACTGCTCGTAGCCGAGGTGCCGCATCAGCGAGACCACGTCGCAGGCCATCGCCCGCTTGGAGGACTGAGCGTGCTCCGGCGCATCGGGAGGTAGCGTCGACCGCCCATAGCCGCGCAGATCAGGGCAGACCACGAAGAACGAGCTGGCGAGCCGCGGTGCTACCCGGTGCCAGGTCGTGTGCGTACGCGGATGGCCGTGCAGCAGCACCACTGGCTGGCCCCGCCCCCCATGACGCACGCGCAGCGTCACCTCTCCGAGGTCGACATACTCAAGCTCGAAGTGTTCGAACACCGACTACTACTTCTACCCGAATATCCGCACGGCCGGCGAAGCAGGGACTCGCACCAGCGGATGCCCCGTCCGACCTCCTATGCGCCAAACTCGGGGCGCTGTGGACTACGGCACGGGGAGTTCGAGGCTCTGGGACACCAGCACCTCAGCGAGCCGATCGAAGTGCGCATCGCGATGCAGAACGGCGAGCCCGCCATGCAGGACAGCCAGCCTCTGGGCTGACAGGCGCGCTCGGGCATCAAAGCGGGGTCCGGGCGCGGACCATCGGTCGCGTGGCGGAGCGCTCGCCCAGCGCTGGCGATATCCGTCCGAATCGAGTAGGAGGGTAAGTTCGCCAGCCGATCACCTCTGACTCTCAATGGCTGATCTTGACCAGCACCGGCGTTCGCCTGCGCGGCCCGGACGATCGCGAGCAACGTGTCCTGGTCGTCGAGTTTGAATGCGCTGAGGCGAACCGCTCCTCACGCGAGCGCTCTATCAGCGTTCGCGCTCGCTTCACGTTGCCGGTCGTCGTCGGCGAGGGTCGCATCACCAGAGAGATTGCCTATCGGTCCGTCGCTGGCAGGTTCGGATTTGAGGGAAGCTCGGTGTTCTGGTGAGCCGCCGCTTGCTTTGGGAGTAGGAGGTGGCCATCGACGACGGCCGCCGCGAGGTCGATCAGCTTGCGGTTGTCGATCCGTGAGCGTTCGCGGAGCTTCTCGAACGCGGCGTCCGCGTCGATCGAGTGGCGTTCCATCAGGATGCCCTTGGCTCGTTCGATTACCGCGCGACGTGCGAAGGCTCCCTGGAGATCGTGGTATTCGGCGAATCGGCGCAGGACGATATCGATCGACCCCGGCCAGTCCTCGACGTCGTCGTCTGAGATGTGGGCGAACACGCCTCGCTTGGCGGCTTCTTTGAGAAACGTTGGATCGGGGGCGTGGAGGAGGACGATTACGGGGCAGGCGGCCTCGCGGACGATCTTGTCGATCAGGCCGAGCGCATGATCTGAGCGCTCTCACCGAGTCCGACCAGCGCGACGTCGGGTCGCTCCCGCCCAGTGACGGATCCGATGTCCTCGACGTCGATCTCTCGTGCGATTACCTCGTGCCCTAGGGCGATGACGATCGGGGCGACTTGCGCGAGTCGGTCCTTGCGCTCGTTAGCGATCAAGACGCGGAGGTGGTCGGCGGCGTGAGCGAGCGGGTCCACGAGGCGATTCTAAAAATCTCGCTCGCCTTAACACAATGGGTCCTCGCCGTTCGGTTTCTAGGACTAACATGAACGTCCCGGTTCGCCTCAGCCCTCGGCGACCGCGCATTCCCGGCTCCAGCAAGCGGTCGGCATATGCGAGACCCAACGGTCTTCACGCTACCCGACCTCTCGGAAGCTCCATTTGATGCATCTCCGCGCACCTGCATGCGCCCAGTTCGGGCTCGGCTGCCGATCGAACTGACCTGCCGCCGTGGCCTCGGAGCACAACACAACTTTTGGAGGAGCAGATGTCCGCCACTGAAGTTGCAGAACAGACAGGTAGCGACAGCGCTATCCGGCCGTTTGAGATCGGTTTTCCGGAGGGGGAGCTCACCGAGCTGCGGAGGCGCATAAACGCGACCAGGTGGCCTGAGCGTGAGACGGTCAGCGACAACTCGCAGGGCGTAGGGCTCGCGATGATGCAGGAGCTTGCGCGCTACTGGGGGTCAGACTACGACTGGGGCAACTGCGAGGCGAAGCTGAACGCCCTGCCGAACTTCATTACGGAGATCGACGGGCTCGACTTTCACTTCATTCACGTTCGGTCCCGGCACGAGGACGCGCTCCCGCTGATCGTCACGCATGGGTGGCCGGGCTCGGTCATCGAGCAGCTGAAGATCATCGAGCCGCTTACCGATCCCACCGCCCACGGCGGGAGCGTGCAGGACGCCTTCCATCTGGTGATTCCGTCGCTGCCGGGCCACGGTTTCTCTGCCAAGCCGACCGCCACGGGGTGGGATCCCGTCCGCATCGCACGCGCTTGGGTCGTGCTGATGAAGCGTCTCGGGTACGACCGGTTTGTGGCGCAGGGCGGGGATTGGGGTGCGGCTGTCACACAGACGATGGGCATACAGGCCCCTGAAGGGCTGCTCGGCATCCATTCCAACATGCCCGGCACCGCTCCAGCCGAGCTCGTCAAGGGGTTCGAGCGCGGCGACCCACCGCCCCCTGATCTCTCAGCTGAGGAGCTCCGCGCGTACCAGCAACTGAGCAACTTCTACGCCAAGCACGTCGCGTACGCGCAGATCATGGCCACGCGCCCGCAAACGCTGTACGGACTGGCCGACTCGCCCGTCGACCTCGCGGCGTTCGCGCTTGACCACGGCGACGGCACCGGCCAGCCCGGGCTTGTCGAAAAGGTGCTTGACGGGACCTACGAGAGCGCGCTCACCAGAGACGACCTACTGGACAACATCACGCTCTACTGGCTGACAAACACCGGAGTCTCGGCCTCCCGCCTCTACTGGGAGAACAAGGCCGACTTCTTCGATGCTAAGAGCATCACCATCCCGTTCGCGATAAGCGTCTTCCCAAACGAGCTCTACGAGGCACCGCGAAGCTGGGCAGAGCGCGCGTACCCCAACAACCTCATCTATTTCAATCAGCTTGACCGAGGCGGCCACTTCGCCGCCTGGGAACAGCCGCAACTCTTCTCAGAAGAGATGCGCGCCGGGTTCGGACCACTGCGCAAGCAGCCAAGATAGGAGCAGCCACCCTGACCGACGAGGACTTCCGGGTGGTGCAGATCACACCTCCTGAGTT
Organism: uncultured Solirubrobacterales bacterium; assembly: GCA_963767695.1. Lineage (GTDB taxonomy): Bacteria > Actinomycetota > Thermoleophilia > Solirubrobacterales > Solirubrobacteraceae > Palsa-465. Next base: position 278,371 of record CAVYFE010000002.1, on the reverse strand, counting down.
GGCGTGCTCGATCATCTTCGGCAAGGGCGTCGGCTCGGCCGCCGCCGGATCGGCGGACGGACTCCATCTGATCGTCTCGCATGAGGCTCGGATCGGCCGGGAGTGGCGGGGCAGATACGCTGCGTACGTGGTCTACGAGCAGGCGGGCCGGGAGCTGCCATCGTGACTCCCGACTACGACGTAATCGTCCTCGGCGGCGGGGCGCCCGGGGAGCACTGCGCCGCCGCCCTTGCGGAGGGCGGTCTGCGCGTGGCTGTGGTCGAGCGCGACCTGGTCGGTGGCCTGTGCACGTACTGGGCATGCATCCCGTCGAAGTCGCTGCTGCGTCCGGGCGAGGCCGTGCACGACGCACGCGAGGCCGCGGCGCGCGCTGAGGTGGTTGTGCATGCGGCGCTTGATTGGCGCGACTTCGTGGTCTCGAACTACTCCGATACCGGAGCTGTGCAGTGGCTGGCGGACCGGGGGATCACGCTGCTGCGCGGTCACGGTCGTCTCGCCGGGACAGGGGTGGTCGAGGTCGATGGCGTTCGCTACACGGCTGACCACGTCGTACTTGCCAACGGCGCCGACGCGTTCGTTCCGCCGGTGCCAGGCCTGCGAGAGCTCGAGGGCGTCTGCGGCACGAACGAGGCGACCGGGATGAAGGCCGTGCCGCGACGACTGCTCGTACTCGGAGGTGGCGCGGCCGGTGTCGAACTCGCCCAGGTGGTCTGTCGTCTGGGCGGTGAGGTGGTACTCGTCGAGGGGGCCGAGCGCGTGCTCTCGCGGGAGCCGACACCCCTGGGTGAGGCGCTGGGCGAGGCGCTGCGTCGGGACGGAATCGAGCTCGTGCTCGGTATCCACGCGACGGCGGCATCTCGCGATGGCGAGGAGTTCGTCTTGCAACTGGAGGATGGACGGGAACTGCGCGGTGGTCGCCTGCTGGTGGCGACCGGACGGCGTCCGCGTGTCGAGGGGATCGGTCTGGAGACGGTCGGCATCGATGCGAACGCCCACGGAGTCCCGGTCGACGCCCAGATGCGTGCGGGTGAGCGGCTGTGGGCGGTCGGTGACATCACCGGCATCTGGCAACTGACGCACGTCGGGGAGTACCAGGGCGAGGTCGTCGCGTCGAACATCCTCGGTGAACCACGCGAGGCCCACTACGAGGCGGTCCCGCGCGTCACCTACACCGATCCGCAGGCCGCGGCCGTCGGGTCCACTGAGGCCGAGTTCAGCGCCACCGCTCTGCTGTCGGAGGTCGCCAAGACCGCGACTTACACGCACGCGTACGCCAAGTCGAACGGGTTCTTGACGCTGCTGAGCGACGGCGAGCGGCTGTCCGGCGCCTACGCGCTTGGCCCGGACGCCGGCGAATGGATGCAGCAGGCGACGCTCGCGATCCGCGCCCGAGTCTCGCTCGACGTGCTCCGCGACACGATCCAGCCGTTCCCGAGCTTCTCGGAGATCCACGCCGCTGCACTGAAAGCACTCCGGCTCCAGATCGCGGCGGCAGGGAGCACGCCCGGTGCAGGCTCGCGATGAGCCCGCCGGTCGCGATCATCACGGGCGCTTCCCAGGGCATTGGCGCCGGGCTGGTCGCCGGATACCGCAGTGCGGGTTATGCCGTCGTTGGCGTGGCACTGTCGTTCCCGACAGCTGAGCAAGACGAGAGCGATTACGTCCCGGTCGCCGGCGACATCGCAGATGCGCAAACCGCACGGCGCGCGGTCGACGAGGCTCGCGACCGGTTCGGGCGGATCGACGCGCTGATCAACAATGCCGGCATCTACATCGGCAAGCCGTTCACGGAGTACACGTTCGATGAGTACGAGGCGATCACGGCCGTGAACCTCACCGGCTTCTTCCGCATCACCCAGCTGGCGATCGCGGAGATGGTCGCCAGGGGCAGCGGGCACGTCGTGAACGTCTCCACGAGCCTGGTCGATAACGCGGACAGCACGAGGCCGTCTGCGCTACCTGCCCTCACCAAGGGAGGACTCGTCGCGGCCAGCCGTTCGCTTGCGATCGAATACGCCTCGCGCGGCGTCCGAGTCAACGCGGTCTCGCTCGGAATTGTCAAGACACCCGCCCACGACCCCGCGTCCTACGAGGGGCTCGAGGCCCTCCACCCGCTGGGGCGCGTAGGCGAAGTCAGCGACGTCGTCGATGCGATCCTCTATCTCGAGCGAGCGACGTTCGTAACTGGCGAGACGCTGCACGTTGACGGCGGCCAGGCGGCCGGCCAGTAGCACCAACCAACCTCACCCGACCGGAAGGACTTGAACCATGCGCTCGGACATCACCCCCGGCGGCACATTCCCCGACTACGAGCTGCCCGACCAAGATCGCGTCACTCGCACGCTCAGCGAGATCCAGGGCGAGGATCCGCTGATCCTGACACTTGCGCGCGGTAACTATTGCCCAAAAGAGCACCAACAGCACCTCGAACTCGCCGCCAACTACCCGAAGATCGCCGTGTCCTACACCAAGGTCGCCACGATATCGACCGACACCCACCACTCAAGCCAGGAGTTCCGCGCGTCGATCGGCGCCCAGTGGCCGTTCCTCGAGGATCCGGATCGGATCGTCCAGAAAGACCTCGACATCCAGGAGTACACCGACACCGAGCACGACCCGATGATCCCGCACACGCTCGTGCTCAAGCCCGGGCTCGTGATCTACAGGATCTATAACGGCTACTGGTTCTGGGGACGACCGTCGTTCGTGGACCTCTGGCACGACCTGCGTGACGTGTCGAGCGAGATCCGCCCCGACTGGGACCTAGCAACGCCCGGCCTGCACGAGCGATGGGATGCGGGCGACCTCTCGCCCTTCCACGGTTGGAACAAGCAGGTCGTCCGAACCGCAGAGCGACCGGACGCATACTGAATGGAGGCCCACATGGGTGTTGAGTGCCGAGTGCCGTCCTCGGCCGGCCGGAGACTGACATGACCGATCGCAGGCGAATGCCGGTGTGCGAGCTGCTGGGGATCGAGCTCCCGATCGTCGAGGCACCGCTGTCTGCAGATCCTCGCCTACCGGCCGCTGTCTCAAATGCAGGCGGCCTCGGCACCTTGGGGCTGGGGTGGGCCGATGATGCCGGAGCCGTGGTTCGGGAAACGGCAGCCCTTACCGATCGGCCGTTTGCCGGCAACTTCGTTCTCGCCTTCGATCAGCACCATCGAGTCGATCAGGCGCTTTCGGCAGGTCTGCGGGTCGTGTCCCTCTTCTGGGGCGATCCCCAAAGCTACGTCGACTCTGTGCATGACGCCGAGGGGCTTGTCATGCATACGGTCGGCAGCGTCGAGGAAGCGCGGCGCGCTGTCGGATGTGGAGTGGACATTGTTGTTGCGCAGGGTTGGGAGGCCGGCGGGCACGTCTGGAGTCGCGTGGCAACGCTTCCGTTGGTGCCGGCCGTCGTCGACGCCGTGGCACCGGTACCGGTGATTGCCGCTGGTGGGATCGGCGACGCTCGCGGAGTCGCGGCCGTTCTCGCCCTCGGCGCGCAAGCCGCCTTGCTCGGCACGCGCTTCCTGTTATCCGATGAAATGCCGATTCACGAGGAGTACCGGCGTCGTCTGGTAGACGCGACCGAGACCGAAGCCGAGTGGTACCCCAACCTCTACGAGGTGGGGTGGCCGGACGCTTCGCACCGTGCCATCCACAACTCGACGGCCGAGATGTGGGAGGCCGCGGGCCGCCCGGCACTGGGCGGTCGACCCCGAGAGGGCGAGGTGATAGCGCACTTCGCTTCCGGCGAACCGATCGTTCGATACGAACCAGCGCCGCCGATGGTTGGAACTACCGGTGAGATAGAACCGTTATCGCTGTGGGCCGGACAGAGCGTCGCGCTCGCCAAACGGACGCAGCCCGCTGCGGAAATCGTGACCGAACTCGTCGCGATGGTGCCGGCGACATCGACATCCGAGCCGGGAGGCTGACCAATGAGTCATCAGATCGATGGGAGCGTGTTCCGGGGGGTACTGCCGGAGGACATCGAGTGGAAGCCGTTCCCGGCGTTCCCGCCGTCTGCGCGCCTCGCCGTCGTGGTGGGTGACCCGACTGAGCCGGGGCCCTACGTGATCAGGGTCAAGCTGCCTTCTGGGGTCAAGCTGATGCCGCACGTACACCCGGAGGATCGCGTCTACACGGTGATCTCCGGTGTCTTCTACATCGGCCTCGGGAAACACTTCGACAGCGAGAAGTTGGAGTCATACCCGCCAGGCAGCGTGATCGTTCTCCCCGGCGGGACGGCTCACTTTCACTGGGCGCGGTCCGGTGAGTACGTCACTCAGGTGACCGCGATCGGACCACTCGGCCTTGAGTACGTGAACCCCAGTGATGACCCGCGAGCCGCCTGAACCTGCGGTGAGGAGCGGAATGGGAACCCTTGGCCGAGCGGCTCCGCATGAACGTTTGACGCCGGACAGCGAATCTGGTGAGATCGTCGGGCGGCTGCTGTCGGTCAACGTCGGCATGCCGAAGAACGTGGACTGGCGAGGCAAGACGATTTTCACCGCCGTCTTCAAGGACCCCGTGGTCGGCCCTCGCCGCGTTCGAAAGCTCAACGTCGAGGGTGACGGTCAGGGCGATCTCGCCGGACACGGCGGGGAGCAGCGCGCAGTGTTCGTCTACCAGATCGACTCCTATCGGTACTGGGAACGCGAGCTCGGACGAAACGACTTCGCGTACGGCCAGTTCGGCGAGAACTTCACCGTGGAAGGACTCGCCGATGACGAGGTGTGTGTCGGCGATCGCTACCGGATCGGCGGCGCCGTCTTCGAGGTCACGCAACCCCGGGTCACCTGCTACCGCGTCGGGATCCGCATGAACGACCCGCGCATCCCCGCGATGCTCGTCTCGCACCACCGCCCGGGCTTCTACTTCCGCGTGCTTGACGAAGGCGACGTACAAGCGGGAGACGAGATCATCAAGCTCGCCTCTGGCCCTGAACAGATGCGGATCGCGGAGGTCGACGCGCTGCTGTATCTCCCCGGGCACCCGCGCCAGCAGCTGCTGCGCGCGCTCAGGATCCCTGCCCTCAGCCCCGGCTGGCAATCCTCGTTCCGAGCTCTGCTCGAGGAAGAACCCGGTAGCGGCAACGCCGGTCTCACGGTAACCAGCCCGCCGCCCGCGTGGCCCGGCTTCCGTCAGCTGAACATCACCGCAATCACCCGCGAAAGCGATTCGGTGATCTCCATACGCGTCGAGGACCCCGAGCGCGCGGCACTGCCAGCCGCCCGCCCGGGTCAGTACCTCACGGTGCGGATCCAGCCTGACACGCAACAGAGGCCCTTGCTCCGCAACTACTCACTGTCCGGACCACCGGACGCCGGCTACTACCGCATCACCGTCAAGCGCGAACCCCACGGCGCCGCCAGCGGCTACCTGCACAACCGGCTCACCGTCGGCGACCAACTCGACATCGCAGCCCCACGCGGCGCCTTCATCCTCGACCGGACGGATGCGCCCGTGCTGCTGATCAGCGCCGGGATCGGCGCCACGCCAGTCCTCGCCATGCTTCACGCGCTAGCCGAGGAGCATTCCGATCGCGAGATCTGGGCGCTGCACTCCGCGCGCAGTAGCCGCGAGCACTCGTTTGCCGCTGAGGCCCGGGCTCTTCTCGCCTCGCTCCCGAACGCATGCACCCACGTGTACTACAGCCGTCCAGGTCCCGAAGACGTCGAAGGCCGCGACTTCGACGCCACAGGCCGTCTTACCGGAGCACAGCTCGCCGAACTTGAGCCACCCCGCGATGGCCAGGCATACCTGTGCGGGCCCCCGCCTTTCATGGACGAGATCAGTGCCGCTCTGGCGGCGCTGGGGATCGACGCCTCCCACATCCACACCGAACCATTCGGCCCCGCACCGGGTGTGACCCCAGGCATCGCAGCAACACCCGCGAGGGCGCCCCACCCACCCGCCGGCAAACCCGGAAACGGTCCCACGATCGAGTTCGCGCGCAGCGACCTCGCGATCCCATGGGACAACGACTACGGCAGCCTGCTCGAAATCGCCGAAGCATGCGACGTTCCCGTCCGCTGGTCGTGCCGGACCGGCGTCTGTCACACATGCGAGACCACCCTCATCGCCGGCGACGTCAAATACAGCCCCGACCCTGTCGAACCCCCAGCAGACGGAAGCGCACTCATCTGCTGCTCACAGCCCCGCGACGACGTCGTGCTCGATCTGTGACCGGCATCAACGGCGCATGGCGCCACCGTGAGGTACCGCGCGAGCTCGGCGCCAACGTGAGCAGCGACCGGCATCGGACCAAGGGGCACACAGGTCGGATGCGTGACGTAAGGCAGGACTATCGAGGCCGTTCCAACAACGGAGGTCATGATGAACAACATCGATGAGGAGCTGGTCTTGGCCCACTTCATCGTTTCAGACGATGTCGAGCGTTCCCGCCGCTTCTACACCGAAGTACTCGGCGGCAGGGTGGCCTTCTCCGGCCCCGGAGGGCTGACCTATGTCGCACTATCCAACAGCTGGATCATCATCAATGGCGGCGGTGGACCGACGGACGACAAGCCGACGGTCACCCTGGAGACGCCACGCGATCCCGACCGGGTCAGCAGCTTCCTCAATATCCGGGTCAAAGACATCGAGGCCGTGTACGCCGAATGGACCGCCCGGGGTGCGAATTTCCTGACGCCGCCGAAACAGCACCAGTACGAGATCCGTTGCTACATCCGCGACCCCGACGGTCATCTGATCGAAGTGGGGCAAACCACCGACCCAGACGGCGACTGGACGCCCGCTCACTGGCCATCGAGCACGCCCGCCGAGGAGTCCGAGTGAATGCCGAGATCACCCGCGAAATCGCTCACGTCGAAGGTGGCCAGCTCTCCGGACACTGAGATCCCTACCAGTCATTTCCGACTACTAGGCCACCGAAGAGACGGTCATCCCGTGCGTTTTGACATTCGACCAGGCGCCCTGTTCCCCGACCACTCGTTTCCAGACTGTACCGGCACGGTCCGCACAGGGAGGTCTCGGTCATGACCACCGCGATCATCGGCACTGGAGGGATCGGATCCGTCATCGCCCGCCAGCTGGCCTCGGGTGGCGAGACCCTCCGGCTCTCGAGCGCCGACCATGAGTCGGCACGAACGCTGGCTGCAGAGATCGGTCCGGCTGCGGTCGTCGCCGTCGATAACCGTGACGCGTTGCAGGGCCCCGATGCCGTCGTCCTCGCGCTGCGGTTTGCCGTGCTGAAGGGCGTCATAGACGAGATCGCCGATCCGCTAACCGATAAGCTCGTCGTCGTTCCGAGCAACCCGGTCGGCATCGACGCTGAAGGTAACGTCTCGCGTCTCCTGCCGAAGGGCCAATCCTCTGGCGAGGTTGTAACAGGATGGTTGCCGGCGCGGGCGTGTTTGGCGATGGCGTTTGGAACCATGTCGGCCGACGTCTTCGAGTCCTCTGGCAACCGGTCACCGGAGCTGGCGGTCCTCTTTTACGTGACCGACGACGACCGTGCTGGCGAGGAAGTCGAGCGGTTGATCCGCACCGCCGGTTTCGAGCCTGTGAAGGTCGGCGGGATCGAACAGTCGGGTCGACTCGAGGTCGGCGGCGACCTTCACGATCTCGTAGTCGGCCCCGCAGAGGCGCGGTCACTGATCGCAGGCGGTTGATCGCTTGCCGTCAACCGGCGCCGCGGGCGCCAGAAAGGGGACATCCCAATGAGTGCCCACACGCCTGTGTGCGAGTTGCTGGGAATTGAATTCCCGATCGTCGAGGCGCCGTGGTGGCCTGTAGCGGCGCCGTGGAAGAGATGGAATCCCCGATCATCACAACATCGGCTGCAGACCCCGCCGCCGGCGGGGTACGAGACCAACCAGTGGAGGTACCAGATGGCCGAGCTCCCACGGCCCCCCGAGGGGATTGTGCTGACCCACTTCATCGTCTCACAAGATGTCGAGCGCTCTCGGCGCTTCTACACCGAAGTACTCGGCGGCAGGGTCGTCTTCTCCGGAAAGCCGTCCGGAGAGCCGACCAATGTCGCACTATCCAACAGCTTTATCGTCATCAGCGTGGGCGGTGGACCGACGGACGACAAGCCGTCGGTCAGCCTGGAGACGCCACGCGATCCCGACCGGGTCAGCAGCTTCCTCAATATCCGGGTCAAAGACATCGAGGCCGTGTACGCCGAATGGACCGCCAGGGGTGCGAATTTCCTGACGCCGCCGAAACAGCACCAGTACGAGATCCGTTGCTACATCCGCGACCCCGACGGTCATCTGATCGAAGTGGGACAAACCACCGACCCAGACGGCGACTGGACGCCCGCTCACTGGCCATCGAGTACGCCCGCCGAGGAGTCCGAGTGAATATCGGCGCCGCAAAGGCGCGGTCATTGATCGGTGGGGCTTGATCGCGTCGCCGAAGGGGCGACGCGAGCTCCGTGTCAGCTGAAATGCCCGCGCCAACACGAAGGCAGGGCTCGCGGCGCCCGATGCAGGAGGCCCCTATTCGCCAATCTCAGGGCGTCGCCTTTGCGATCGCGGGCCCGGTGCCCGGCGCCGCGGTCAAAGCACTCGTCACGCGACGACGATCGCTGGCAGCTGAATGCAGCCACGAACGTCGCGGACCAGCCGCCGGTGCTTGACGCCTGAAGCCGTCGCGCCGGCGCGGGTACCGCTCCCCGCGGAGAGGGGCAGTCTGCCGGGCGGGCGACATTGCGGCAGCTTCGTTAGAGCTGCGGAACGCCTGTGGCGTGTCGCGCTGGCAGACTTGGGTGGGTGGTTCCTCCGCCCCGCACTTGTCGCCTGGGACAACTGGTCGTCGGCCTGATCCTGTACGGCGTCTCGAGCTCGATGCTGCTGCTGGCCGGGCTCGGCGTCGACCCGTGGGACGTGTTCCACCAAGGCCTGTCACGCAGGCTTGGGCTCGGGGTCGGGACGTGGGCGATCATCGTCGGGGTCGGCGTCCTGCTGCTGTGGATTCCACTGCGCCAGCGCCCGGGGCTCGGCACGGTCTGCAATGTGATCGTGGTCGGGCTGGTGATCGACGTGATGCTGGCAACGATCCACCCGGTCCACGGACTGCCGGCGCAGATCGCGGTGATGCTGGGAGCGGTCGCCCTCAACGGGATTGCAACCGGCGCCTACATCGGCGCCGGCTTGGGGCCGGGGCCACGCGACGGGTTGATGACCGGGCTCGGCGCTCGGGGTCACTCGATCCGCGTCGTGCGAACCTCGATCGAGCTCACTGTCCTCGCCGTCGGGTGGATTCTGGGCGGTTCGGTCGGCGTCGGCACGGTCGTGTACGCGCTTGGGATCGGACCGATCGCGCACATCGCGATCCAGTGGCTCGCGATTGCCAACCCGACTGAGACGCCGGCAACGGCGCAGCCGACGGCGGGGTCCGATGCCGCGGCGCTGGCTGAGGGCAGCTAACGAGCCGGTCGCGGTTGTGTGAGTGGGCGAACCCTCTCGGCCGACCGCGCCGCGAGCATCCTGGTCGAGGCTGATCCGGATCTGCGTGCGGCAGCAGTGGTTGCGGATCTCGTCGACGTCGACCATCTGACGATTCCGACACTCATCGAGACCGCGCGGACAGCCACACGTACTCGGACTCGGTAGCGGTACTCGGCACGCCTGCCCCGGTACCTGCTTTCACGCACGCCGAATCGGGGACATATTGGGGACACGCCTGCCTGATTGCGGATCCGAGGAAGCTGGAAAGTGAGCCATGACCAGCTGGTTTTAGAGCCGACGCGGGGACTCGAACCCCGGACCCCTTCATTACGAGTGAAGTGCTCTACCAGCTGAGCTACGTCGGCGGCCTGGTCGGCGAGTGTATCGGCGGTTCGGGCTCAGCCCGGGAGCGGGCCCGCGCCGTCTGTGCTCCGCCGCCAATCCTCGAGCAGGATCGCCCAGCGCTCGTGGTCGCGCCACCGGCCACCGATCTTGAGATAGCGGGGCGAGAAGCCTTCGCGGCGAAACCCGCCGCCCTGGGCGAGCGCGAGCGAGGCGAGATTGCCCGGCTGGATGTTCGCCTCGATGCGGTGCAGGCGCAGCGTCTGAAAGGCGTGCCGGAGCACGAGCTCGAGCCCTTCTCGCATATAGCCCTGCCGAGCGAATGGCTTGCCAACGGCGTAGCCCAGGTAGGCGCTCTGCAGGTAACCCCGCGTGATCTGCGACAGGTTGAAGAACCCGACGATCGCGCGATCCTCGTAGCGGCATACGAGCATTGCCTCGAAGTCCGGACGTCGGGCGTCGGCCAGGTAGGCGGCAAAACGCTCCAGGTCGGTGGGAGCCGATGCCCAGGGTCGGTGAAAGGATCGGCTCTTCCGCATCAGGGTGACGAACTCATTCTGGTCCGCCCGGGCGGGCCCGCGAAGATAAACGCGTCCCTGCTGGTTCACGACCTGAGCGCGTGCTCCAGCCGGTACGCGAGGGCCTCGCACGCGAGGTCCTCTGAGACGTTTAGCTGAAATCGGATTCTCGTGTCCTCGACGAGCTCGATCGCACGTTGCAACTGCCGAGGAGCCGTCCCCCCATCTGACGCGAGCTCGGCAAAGCGGTCAACGTTGCGGACGAGATCTTCGCCACCCCACGCCAGATAGGCAAGGTCCGCGAACCACAGCGAGACGAGCTGGAGCCCGAGATCGAGTGCCGAGGTCTCGACGCGTCGCCGGGCGCGCCGGATCCGCTCGCTCCATTCGGTCTCGACCCGCCGTTGCTCCTTGCGCGGATATAGCTCCAGCTCCGCCGCCGCGCGCGCCTCGAGCTCGCTGCGACTTGTCTCCCCTCTGCCCCGCACTGCCGCCAGCAACCCCAACCACGGCGCGCGCGTGGAGACTTCGCCGGCGACAGCGGCGCGAGCGAAGACCTCGGCCGCCGCCCTCAGCGCGTCTCCCTCGCCGCTGGCGAGCTCTCGGGCGCGCTCTGCATCGCCGAGCGCCAGTCTGGCGCACGCGGCAGCCGTGTCCACCGGAATCCCATGCTCGTGGAGGGCGGCAGCGACCTGCTCGAGTGGCTGCGGGTCAAAGCGCACCAGCTGGCAGCGCGAGCGAATCGTGGGGAGGACTTCGCCCAGCCTGTCCGTGAGCAGAATCAGGTGCACGAAGGATGCCGGCTCCTCGAGCGTCTTCAGCATCCGGTTGGCTGCCTCGTCGCCGAGCTCGTCAACGCGCTCGATCACGAACACGCGGCGGCTTGCCTCAAACGGAGTCTTGCTTGCCGACCCAACGACCGGACCGTCGATATCGCTAACGAGAATCTCGTGCGCTCCGCTCGGAGTGATCCACGTCAAGTCCGGGTGCGTTCCCGAGGCTACCCGGACGCGTGCCCCGTCCGGGTCGGGCGATCCGGCGGCGAGCAGCTCGGCGGCGAGGGCCCGCGCTACCGAGCGCTTGCCCGCGCCCCCGGGGCCGTGGAACAGATAGGCGTGAGAGGCTTGCAGCCCGGGCGCGAGTGCCGGTGCAAGCACGCTGCGGGCATGAGGTTGGTTGTCGAGTTCTGGCAACACTCGTGGCGATGCTACCTCCCCTGTAGGGTCGCACCTCGGCCATGGCCCGCGGAAAGCTGATCACTATCGAAGGCCTCGATGGGGCCGGCAAAACCACGCTTGCGTCGTCGCTGGCGGAGGCGCTGCGGCGACGCGGGATCGACGCCCGGATGCTGCGCGAACCTGGTGGCGTGCCGGTGGCGGAACGGGTGCGAGAGCTGGTCAAGGATCCGCTGCTGCAGGTCGGGCCACGGGCGGAGGCGCTGCTGTATGCCGCGGCGAGGGCGCAGCTCGTCGAAGAGGCGCTCGAGCCACTGCTTGCTGCTGGGAGCTGGGTCCTGCTGGACCGCTTCGTCGATTCCTCGCTCGCCTACCAGGGGGCTGGAAGAGAGCTCGGGATTGGTCCGGTGAGCGCGATCAACGACTTCGCCACGGGCGATCTACGACCGGACCGCACGCTTCTGCTGGCGCTCGATCCGGCGGTCGGGCGCTCCCGGTCACGCATGCGGGCAGAGCCGGTGGACCGGCTCGAGCGAGAGGACGAACAGTTCTTCGCGCGGATCGCCTCCGCATACGAGCAGCTGGCCGCCGAGGAGCCGCAACGGATCCGCACACTCGACGCCAGCCAGCACCCGGACCGCGTTCGGGACGCGGCCCTCGGCGAACTCGCCGACTTATTTTGAATATCCGCGGGGGTGCGCCTGGGCGAACGCCCAGGCGTCGCCGACCATCTCGGCCAGTGTCGGCTTCCGCGGCTTCCATCCGAGCTCGGAGCGGATCCTCGCCCCCGCCGCGACCAGCATCGGCGGATCGCCGGGGCGCCGAGCCGCTTCGACCGTGGAGATCTCGCGGCCGGTGACTTCCTGCGCCGCGGCGATCACCTCGCGCACCGAGAAGCCGCTGCCATTGCCAAGATTGAAGATCCGGTGCTCGCCCGCGCGGATGCCGTCGAGCGCGAGTACGTGAGCGTCGCTGAGATCCTCGATGTGGATGTAGTCGCGAATCGCGGTTCCATCCGGCGTGGGATAGTCGGTTCCATAGATCTCCACGCGCGGCTTGACCCCGAGGGCTGCGAACAGAATGTTCGGGATCAGGTGCGTTTCCGGATCGTGGTCCTCGCCAAGCTCGCCGCTGGCGCCGGCGACGTTGAAGTATCGGAGGCTGACGGCGCCGAGGCCGTGGGCGCGGCAGAAGTCCCGGATCATCCCGTCTACGGCGAGCTTCGAGGCCCCATAGGCGTTGCTTGGCCGGGTGGGGGCGGTCTCGGCGATCGGTACCTCGTCCGGCTCCCCGTACACCGCGCAGGTCGACGAGAAGACGAGCCTGGAAATCCCCGTGGCCGTCATCGCCTCGAGCAGGTTCAGCGTCCCGCCCACGTTCGTGCGGTAATAGCGCTCGGGATGGCTCACGGACTCGCCGACGAGCGCCAGCGCGGCGAAGTGCAGCACCGCGTCGAAGCCTTCGCCGAGCGCCACCAACACAGCTTCCCGGTCGAGCAGGTCGGCCTCGATCAGCCGCGCGGTTCGGGGAACCGCCTCGCGATGACCACGCTCGAGGTTGTCGAGCACCACGACCTCGTGCCCGTCTTGGAGCAGCTGCGCAGCGACGATCGAGCCGATGTAGCCCGCGCCACCCGTGACCAGCAGCTTCACGTGCGCCTCTTTCTGCGAATGATCCTCTGGGCCATGAACCAAGCACATATAACAGACCTACAATCGTGCGGGATGCGAGGACGACGCGGCGCAGCCCGACAGGTCGAGGAGCGCGCCGAGCTGGAGCGACGGATACACGAGGCCGAGGGCACCGTCGCGGAACTCCGGAGCGAGCTCGAGCGCCTGAACCTGCAAGCGCTCGAGGTCGCTCGCCAGTTCGAACACGAGGCCGCCGCACGGGCGGAAGCCGAGAGTGTGGCCGAGCTGGTGCGACTCGAACACGCCCAGTTGCGGGCAGAGGCCGACGAACTCCGCGCGAAACTGGCCCGGGCCGGCTCTGGCGATCATCCCAGGCCGTCGGAGATCTCTGCGCCGGAGCGGTGAGCGGGCTTCCCAATCGCCTTTAGGGGCAGGCGATCTGGCGGCTCCTCCCCGGAGCCGGGTCAACTCCGCGCGAGGTCGTTCCGGCGCCGGAAACCGGTCTCGACCGGAGTAAAATCAGATGGGAAAAGCAGGCTCCGTCAGAGCGGCTCCGGCGACGGCCCAGAGGTCGTTTTTCCGTCCGGGCCGTCCGCTTACATTCGCTGCCCGCTTGGCCACTTCGGCGCTGGGCGAGAGACGCAGAAGAAGCGGAAACCGAGAGGAGCAGGCAGGCATGGAGCACACCCCGCAGACCCAGATGACACCCGGTTCAGCGGTGGGCGAGGGCCTCTCGATCCGCCGTTATTTCACGACGCCCGGAAAGCATCCGTTCGATGCGATCGAGTGGGAGCTGCGGGAGGCGCGGATCGGCCACGGAGACAAGGTCTCCTTCGAGCAGCGGGATGTCGAGTTTCCCAGGAGCTGGTCTCAGAACGCGACCAACATCGTCGCGCAGAAGTACTTCCGCGGGCAGCTCGGTTCGCCGGAGCGGGAGCGCTCGGTCAAGCAGATGATCAGCCGCGTCGCCGGCACGATCACGAGCTGGGGCCGCGAGGGCGGCTACTTCGCCACCGACGAGGACGCGGACACGTTCGAGGCGGAACTGACCCACATCCTGCTCCACCAGATGGCGGCGTTCAACTCCCCCGTGTGGTTCAACGTCGGCTGGCACCCGGTCGGCAGCCCGAAGATGCAGGCGAGCGCCTGCTTCATCCTGTCCGTCGAGGACAACATGGAGTCGATCCTCGAATGGAACACCAAGGAGGGGATCATCTTCCGGGGCGGATCGGGCTCGGGCATCAACCTGTCGAAGATCCGTGGTTCGATGGAGCCGCTCAGCCGCGGCGGCACGGCCTCCGGGCCGGTGTCCTTCATGCGCGGCGCCGACGCCTGGGCCGGCTCGATCAAATCCGGCGGCGGGACCCGTCGCGCCGCCAAGATGGTCGTGCTCGACATCGACCATCCCGACATCCGCGAGTTCATCTGGTGCAAGGCCAAGGAAGAGGACAAGGCCGCGGCGCTACGCGATGCGGGATTCGATATGTCGATCGACGGCGACGGTTTCCACTCGATCCAGTACCAGAACGCGAACAACTCCGTGCGGGTGACCGACGAGTTCATGCGAGCGGTCGAGAACGATGAGGATTGGCACCTGCTCTCGCGAGCCACCGGTCAGCCGATCGGCGATCCGATCCCGGCGCGCGAGCTGATGCGCGAGATCGCTGAGGCTGCGTGGCGGTGCGCGGATCCGGGCGTGCAGTACGACACGACGATCAACCGGTGGCACACGTGCCCGAACTCGGGGCGGATCAACGCATCTAATCCCTGCTCCGAGTACATGCACGTCGACGACTCGGCCTGCAACCTCGCATCGCTCAACCTGATGAAGTTCCGGCGCGCCGACGGAACATTCGACGCCGAGTCCTTCGAGCACGCGGTCGACATCGTGTTCCTGGCGCAGGAGATCGTGGTCTCACCGTCGAGCTATCCGACCGAGCAGATCGCCACCAACGCACGCGCATTCCGCCAGCTCGGCCTGGGTTACGCAAACCTCGGCGCATATCTGATGGCCGATGGCGTCCCATACGACTCCGACCAAGGTCGCGGGGTCGCGGCCGCGATCACCGCGCTGATGACGGGGCGCGGATACCTCGGCTCGGCGCGGATCGCGGCGGCAATGGGACCGTACGAGCAGTACGCCAAGAACCGTGAAGCACACAACTCGGCGATGCTGATGCACCGGGATGCGGCGTACGCCGTCGATGATGCGACCTGCCCTGACACCAGCTTGCTCCGGGCGGCCCGCTCGAACTGGGACGAGGCGGTGCTGGCCGGCGAGAAGCACGGCTATCGCAACGCCCAGGCCACGGTGCTCGCGCCTACTGGCTGCCTGGTCGCCGGCTCGCTGATATCCACGAGCCGTGGGCTCGTGCGCCTGGGCAGCCTGGGGAACGTTGATGGACCGAAATGGCAGGATCTCGACGTCCAGGTCGCGACCGACGAAGGGCCCCGCACCGCAACCAAGTTCTATGTCAATGGCATGGAGCAGGTTGTCTCGATCGAAACCGCGCGTGGCTTCCGGATCCAGGGAACGCCCACTCACCGGATCAAGGTGATCGACGATAATGGCAACTGGACCTGGCGACGGATCGCCGAGGTCAGAACGGGCGACCGGCTGCCGATGATGCTCGGTGGTCTGCTCGGCGACCCGTGCGTAGTGCCGCTGCCGCCGTTAGGTGACCTGCACTGGAATGCCGACCACCGCACTCGCGTGCCACGGGAAATGAACCCGGAACTGGCCGAGTTCGTTGGCTACTTCATGGGCGACGGCTCGCTCCATTCGAAGGGAATTCGCATGTGCGTGACAGACGGCGACGATGATGTCGTTGAGCGCCTGCTGGAGCTGGGACAGGAGCTCTTCGGTCTCAACGGGTACACGGAGTGCCGAGAGGGGTATACCGAAGTCGGTTTCCACTCGGTCCCGCTCGCGATCTGGTGGGAGGCTTGCGGGTTCTCGAAGGTCCGCCCAAACGAGTTCCATCGGGGTAAGGGCTACTTACCGCACGTTCCCGACGCGATCCTGCACTCGAACGATCGCGATGTGTATGCCGCTTTCGTTCGAGGTTTGTTCGAAGCGGACGGCAACGCGAACCACGGGTACGTTTACTGGATGACGTCGTGCGAGGAGTTTTCTCGCGACGTGCAGACACTGCTTCTGACCCTCGGTTTTGTGTCGACCCGGGACGTGCAGGATTCGTGGAGCAGACTCGGCGGTCCAGCCCACAGGCTCCGGCTGCTCAACACAAGCTCTGCCGCTCGGTTCGTCAACGAGATCAGTTTCATTTCTGAACGCAAGAACGAGGCTCTGATGGTCGATGACCACCCGCAGGCGGCGCGGCACGACTACATCCCCGTGAGTCGGGCACTGGTCGACAAGCTTGCGCCGGATAACGACAGCTTGCGCAAGACGATGCTGGGACATCTCGCTCGAACAGGGACGGTGTCGCGACGGTCAGCGACTGCGCTGCTGGAACGGGCGCCGAGCGTAGAGCTGGAGAGTCTACTTGGCTACTTCTACGACACCGTCGCGAGCAGTGAGCTGCAAGAGGATCAGCCGACGTTCGACCTCTCGGTGCCGGACAACGTGACATACGTCGCGAACGGCTTCGTCAGTCACAACACGATCTCGTTCCTAATGGACTGCGACACGACCGGCGTGGAGCCTGACTTCTCGCTGGTCAAGTTCAAGGAACTCGTCGGTGGCGGGCAGATGACGATCGTCAACCGCACGGTGCCGCTGGCGCTCCAGACGCTCGGTTACTCCGACGAGCAGATCGAGCAGATCGAGGCATACATCAACGAGCACGGGACGATCGTCGGCGCGCGCGACCTGGCCGACGAGCATCTGCCCGTGTTCGACGTCGCGGTCGGCGAGCGGGCGATCTCACACATGGGCCACATCAAGATGATGAGCGCGGTGCAGCCATTCATTAGCGGCGCGATCTCGAAGACCGTAAATCTGCCTGAGACGGCCACTGTCGGCGACATCGCGGACGCCTACCTCCAGGCCTGGCACCTCGGGATCAAGGCGCTCGCGATCTATCGCGACGGCTCGAAGACCGCGCAGGCGCTGCGGACCGACGCGCAGAAGGACGCACCTGCCCCGGTTCCGAGCCAAGAGGAGATCGACAAGGCGGTGACAGAGGCGCTGGCCCAGGCCCCACCGAAGCGCCGGCGGATGCCCCGCGAGCGCCAGTCGATCACCCACAAGTTCTCGATCGGCGGCCACGAGGGATACATCACCGCCGGCATGTACGAGGACGGAACCGTCGGCGAGATCTTCCTCACGGACATCGGCAAGGAAGGGTCGACTCTGCGCGGGATGATGAACTCGTACGCGACGGCGATCTCGATCGCACTGCAATACGGCGTGCCATTGGAGACGCTGGTACGGAAATTCAGCTACATGCGCTTCGAGCCCGAAGGCATGACCTCCAACCCGGAGATCCCGTTCGCCAAGTCGATGCCCGACTACATCATGCGCTGGCTCGCCTCTCGCTTCCTCGACGTCGACCTGCAGGAGGAGCTCGGCATCCTCACGCCGGAGGTTCGCGCGCGCAAAGCGGCACAGGACGCGGCCAGCTCGCGGGCCGGCGACACCGCCGGCCCCGATGCCACGCCCGGCACCGGCACAGACGGTGGCGGCAACCGCTCCGGTACGAATGGCGGGAGCACCGGCGCGAGCGGTCCAGCGGCGACCGCGCCCCGCCCAGCCACCGCCGCCTTGACCGACGAGCCGCCGGTTCTTCCCGCGGTTCGCCACGGCCTCGACCTCGGACCCGCCTGTCAGCAATGCGGCGGCATGATGCAGCGAACCGGAAGCTGCTACACGTGCTCGAGCTGCGGGTTCAATACGGGCTGCGGGTAGAAGCTCGCTACGGTATGCCGTCGCCAGCGGCCGGCCGGGCCTGACCGCTAGAGCTGATCATGGTGAGACACCGTCTGCTGCTACTCGTCTGCGTGATCGCCGTCTCGGAGGCGGTTCCGGTCGTGGTCAGATCCGCCTCGGCGGCAACAGGCAGTCGCCGGGGCCGAGCACCGGTGCATCGCAGCCTGCCCACGATCGCGGGCAGGCCGGGCGTGGGCGACATTCTCCGGGCGTCGCCCGGCCGCTGGAACCGGGCTCGGAAGCTCAGCTACCGCTGGGAGCGGTGCAACGCCGCCGCCGCCCGCTGCAGGCTGATCAACAGACCAAACCGCCGCCATCGGTACGCGGCGCGGACGCACATGCTGACCGCCTCTGACGTAGGCCACCGGATCCGCGTGACCGTCGTGGCGACGAACGCCTGGGGAAGGACTTCGGCGACCTCGCGGCCCACGGCCGTCGTCAGGAAGGCGGGCCGCCCGCCGCCCGCTGCGGGCCACAGCCCCACCTCAACCCCCAGCCCGCCTCCGACTGTCGGCGGCACCACTCCCGCCTACTTCTCGACGGTGCCGTCCTCTGAGACCGGCTCGCCGCCCGCTGGGATCCCGCGGCCGGACGCGGCGTGCGCCGCGCGGGTCACGCCGACGCCGGAGAATCGACCGCAGAACAAGACCGCCAACCACAGCGTCCCATCCGACCCCTCCTCGATCACGTGGAGCCCGACCCTGAACTACTGGACGGACTTCGTCACCGACCGCAACCACGTCACCGGGGATTACACGGGGACCACCGACGAGATCCTGCAGTGGGTGGCCTGCAAATGGGGAATTGACGAGGACATCGTGCGCGCCGACGCGGTGGTGGAGTCCGATTGGGTCGAGTCGACGGTCGGCGACAATTGCGGTGTGGCGGGCGAGGCGTCGTACGGGATCCTGCAGGTCAAGGACAAAGACTGCTCCGGAAGCTGGGTCCATGGCGGGTGGCCCTACACGCAGGACGACACCGCGCTTGACGCCGACTATTGGGGCGCGCGTCTGCGCGCGTGCCTCGACGGCGCCTTCTACGATGGCGGCCAATGGCTCTACAACGGACAGACCATCGCCGCGGTGATCGCCGGGCACGGCGAGGACTACGCCCTGTGGGGATGCATCGGCTCGTGGGACTCAGGCAGCTGGTACGACTCAGAGGCGCAGAGCTACATCGCCAAGGTCCAGAGCGACTTCGACTCCAAGCCGTGGCTCAAGCCCGGCTTCTGAGGGAACACACAGCAGCGGATCGGGCCTATGGACTGCGACAGACGCTGGGCGCTGTAACCCGCCATGCTCGACGCGTATCCCCTTAATCCGATCCTGCCCGCCCAAGACGGCCGTCGCGCCGAGGCGTTCTACCGCGACGCGCTGGGACTCCGGCAGCTGAGCCCGCCGGGAGCCGACCCGATGCTGTTCGGAGCGGGCAACGGCACCACGATCGCGCTCACGGAGCTTCCCGACCGCATTCCACCCCCCTACCCCGTCGTAGCGTTCATGGTTTCCGATATCGAGCAACTCGTGAGCCACCTGATGGCCCGGGACGTGGTGTTCCTCGAGCTGGGCGCATCGAGCTTTCGAGATCGCCCCGGCAGCGTCGAGGGAGTCATCACCGACTACGGTTCGGTCAAGTCGGTGTGGCTGCGTGACAGCGAGGGAAACGTTCTCGCGCTCAACGAGGTGATCCAACCTCTGTGAAACTACGGCTGGCTGCTGAACCTCTGTTCGAGCCCGGACGAGCCGTGGCCGCAGTGGTACTCCGAGCGACTCATCGCCCGCCTCGCGCCGCAGGAGCCGCACCTGTCGCTACGTGAGGCCGGGGCGCAGCCGGCGGATGTCCAGCCGCCCGTCCTGCACGCGAACCTGAAATGCCGGCTGCGGCCCAGTAGCCGGGCCGTTCTTGAGCGCGCCATCGCGGCGGTCAAACCGCGAGCCATGGCAGGCGCAAACGATCTCCTCCCCCTCGACCTGGCCGTCGCTGAGCGAGCACCCGCGATGCGAACAGCGGTCGTGGATCGCGAACACGCGCTCGCCCTCGCGCAACAGTAGGACCGGCGTGTCCTGCACCACCACGCGCGTCGGCCGACCGTCAGGAAGCTGCGAGGGGTCCGCCGCCGGAGTCCACTCCTCCGGACCCGGATCGAACACGGTCTGATCGGGCCCGACGCCCTTGGTCAACGACAAATGACCGCCGAGGTAGCCGCCGGACATAAGGACGGTCAGACCAGCGGCGCCGAGGAGCTTGCCTTTGCCCCGCGACCCTCGCAGCCGGCTGCCGAGCGAGGCCGCGTACAGAGACAGCGCGAACGCATTGGAGCCCGCGTGGACCAGACCTGCTCGCCGGATCGTGTCATCGACCGTCTCCGTATCGGCCCAGTCGTTGATTCCGGTGGCCGCGGTTGGGAGATAGGCGCCGATCCCGACAGCAATCAGCCGCTCGCTGGCCCGATGGCCATCCTCTCCGGCGAAGAGGTCGAGCAGCGAGGCGCTCGTGAACGACCCGATCACAACGTCGGTCAGCATCGGGTGTACCGCATGTCCCAGCCACGTGCCGCTCGCCGCGTCCTTCAGCTTTCCGGCAGAAAAGACACGGCGCACGGCGCGCCCGACGGCCTTGCCGACCGGATCAAGGGCGCCGGCCGCCTCGATCCTGCGGATGATCGGCTCAAGCGGCGTCAACTGGCGGCGCATGACTCCCGTGTTGGCCACATGCTGGCCCATACCCTGCGCGAGTCCCGGCTAACCTGACGGTGGGGGTAGCTACGTCGGTCGGTGAGAGCAGCCGTTCGACTCACGATGCGGCGAGCACGGGTCAGCGGGCGCCGTCACGGGTAGCGACGCTGCTGATGAGCGAGGACGGTTCGCAGTTCGAGGCGCTGGTTGGCCAACTTGACTACTCGATGTTCATCGTCACGGCCGCCGCTGACGAGCATCGCGCCGGCTGCCTGGTGGGCTTTGCCTCGCAGGTGTCAATCCATCCTCCTCGGTTCTTGATCTGCATCTCGGTGAAGAACGAGACGTATCGGGTTGCGTTGCGAGCCGACAGCCTGGTCGTGCACTTCGTGCCCCAGGAGGCGGACGAGCTGGCACTCCTGTTCGGCGGCGAGACGGGTGACGAGGTCGACAAGTTCGCGCGCTGCGAGTGGCGACCTGGCCCGAGCGGGGCGCCGGTGATTGGCGGGCTCGAGAACTGGTTCGCCGGCCGCGTGCTCGAACGCCTGGACCTGGGGGACCATTGCGGGTTCCTGCTCGAGCCGACCGACGGTCAGAGCGGTCAATCGAGTTTCCCCCTGACCTTCCGCCGAGCCAAGTGGATCGAGCCCGGTCATGAACCTTGAACCGGCTCCCGCAGCCTCGGCGACTTCACGGTGACCGCTCTGCTATAGACCTCGCAATGGCGGATCTGCCAGCCCGGCCGCTCGGTGACTCAGGCATCGAGGTATCCGTCGTCGGCCTCGGGTGCAACAACTTCGGCCGCCGGGTCGATCTCGACGGGACGCGGGCCGTGGTGGACGCGGCTCTGGCCGCCGGCGTGACCTTCTTTGACACCGCCGACACGTATGGCAGAGGCAGCAGCGAGGAGCTCCTGGGAGAGACCTTGGCCGCTCGTCGCGATCAGGTCCTCCTGGCGACAAAGTTCGGTATGGATATGGGCGACGGCAAGGGCCCGCGCGGTTCGCGCGACTACATCCGGCAGGCCGTCGCAGGGTCGCTGCGGCGACTTCGGACCGACGTGATCGACGTCTACTGGTATCACCGGCCCGATGGCCAGACGCCCGTCGCCGAGACGCTGGAGACACTCGACGAGCTGGTCCGCGCCGGCACGGTCCGCGCGATCGGCGCTTCGAATGTCAGCGCCGAGCAGATCGAGGAGGCAGACGGGGTTGCCCGCGAGCGCGGCCTCGCGCGGTTCGTGGCGGTCCAGAACGAATACAACCTGCTGAACCGTGAGGCCGAGCGCGAAGTGCTACCGACCTGCGAGCGGCTCGGCATCGGATTCGTCCCCTACTACCCGCTGGCCTCCGGGCTGCTGACAGGCAAGTATCGCCGCGGCGAGCGCGGGCCGGAAGGCGCGCGGCTCTCCACCCGGGAGGCGGTCGCCAGCGACGAGCAGTTCGACCTGCTCGAGGCGCTCGATCGCTATGCGGATGAGCGGGGCGTGTCGATGCTCGACGTGGCGATCGGGGGGTTGCTCGGGCGCCCGGTGGTGTCGTCGGTGATTGCGGGGGCGACCAAGCCCGAGCAGGTTCAAGCCAACGCCGCCCCCGGCCGCTGGCAGCCCACCGATGATGATCTGGAGGCGCTGTACGACCTGCTGGGCTCGCCCGCCGTGTAGGTCGGCGCGAGACAGGCCTAGGTCATCGGTGGACTGCTGCCAGCAATCCCGCGTAAGACCGCACGAGCGCTGCCCGCTCCTCCTCGATCAGCGGGCTCGCCGGATCGCATCCCTCCCGTACCCAGCGATCCGAGTAGCGCATCGCCAGGGCGCGCTGCTCGGCCGCGAGACGCACACTGGAGTCCGGAACCTCGTAGACCTGGGCATATAGCGCGGCGAGGGCGTCCACGAGCGCAGCCTCCTTGTCCTCGGGGCCGCGCTGATTCTCGCGATGGACCCGCCACCACTCGACCTCCAACGCCGCCGCTTGGGCGGCGTCAAACGGCTCGTCATAGCGGCTGGCCACCAGACGGTAGAAGCGCTCCATCATCCGACGCGCCGTGTCGGGATCGTTGGCGGGGAACGGCGCCCACAGCTGATTGGCCCGGAGCACGAGCCATGCACCCCAGACGGTTGCGGGCCACGGCAGGCCGAAGGTATGACGCGTGAGGGCAACCGCCGAGCGCAGGAAAGAGAGCCACTCGCGGCGGTAGTAGCTGACCCACGCGTCGGACTCGAGATGCCCCACGCGCCGCGGGTCAAACGCCCGATGCGGCTTGATCCGCCCGTTTCCGCGCTCAGCGGTAGCGATACCCAGACGCATCATCATCATCAGCGCGAACCTACTTGATCCGCGAGATCGTGTCCCGGCTCGGACTCTCACCCGCCGCCGCGCCGGTATTCCTCGGCGGCGCTCGCATAGCGATCAAAGGCCTGCTCGACCTCGTCTCGGCTCGAGGCCGGCAGCCAGAACAGCCCCCGCTGGACCCCCGCCCGCTCGAACCGTTCGATCCGCGCGGGATCCCGCATCAGCCCCGCGACCGTGATCGGGATCGGAGCCCTGCCGCCCTCCGCCGCCCGCCGAGCCAGCTCCTCGAACCTCGGGATGATCTCATCGTCACGTACCCGGTTGGGCATCCACTCATCGCCGAATGCCAATACCCGGTCGAGCACCCGCGGCCCGTTCCCACCGACGAGCACGGGCGGATGGGGTCGCTGAAGCGGCTTCGGCCAGCACCAGATCCGGTCAAAGCTCACGTAGGTGCCGCTGTAGCTCGCCTGTTCCTGCGCCCAGATCGCCTTCATCGCCTCGATCCGCTCGCGCATGATCGCGAACCGCTCGGATGGATCGGTGCCGTGATTACGCATCTCCTCGCGGTTCCAGCCCGCGCCGACACCGAACAGGAAGCGGCCGCCGGAGAGCACGTCGACCGAGGCGACTTCCTTGGCGGTGACGATCGGATCGCGCTCGATCACCAGACAGATCCCGGTTCCGATTCGCAGGCGGGTGCTCGCGGCAGCCGCCGCCGCCAAGGCGACGAACGGATCGTAGGTGCGGCTGTATTCGGGCGGCAGCTCCCCGCCGCCGGGGTACTGCGACTCGCGGCTCACCGGGATGTGAGTGTGCTCGGGGAAGAGCAGCGATTCGAAGCCGCGCTCCTCCGCCATCTGGGCAAGCTCGCCGGGTGCCGGCACGTCCTCGGTCGGGAAGATGGCCACTCCGAACTCCATCCCGCCGCACCCTATCCGACGCGCGCTACCTTAGAGGTATGGCCGAAACCCAACGAGACTTGAGATTGAGCGACGATCAGTGGCGCGAGCGGCTGACTGCGGAGCAATACGAGGTGCTGCGAGGTCATGGAACGGAGCCTCCCTTCAGTGGTCGCTACGTCCACGTCAAGGACGACGGTACGTACCGGTGCGCGGGCTGCGGCGCGGAGTTGTTCAGCTCCGATACGAAGTTCGATTCGGGCACCGGCTGGCCGAGCTTCTACGAGCCGGCCGTCGCGGAGAACGTCGAGCTGCGCGAGGATCGCAGCCTCTTCATGAGCCGCACCGAAGTCCTGTGCCGTCGCTGCGGCGGGCACCTCGGGCACGTGTTCGACGACGGTCCCGCGCCGACAGGCTTGCGGTACTGCATGAACTCGTGCGCGCTGGAGCTCGATCCGGACGACGTCAGTCACTCGTCCTGATCGCCCGCCGGACGCTCGGGCTCGATCATCCGGCGCTCGTGCCTGCGCAGCGCGATGTAGCCGCCGATCAGCATCAGCACTAGGACTACCGCACCGGCGATTCCGATCTGGGACAAGAGATGAGCGCCGCCGCGGCCGGCGAAGTAGCCGACCAGCCCGAATGTGATTCCCCAGGTGATTCCACCGAGAGCGTTCCAGAAGAAGAACTGCTTGAACGGCATACGGTTGATTCCGGCCAGCCATGCGGCCGCCACGCGGACCAGCGCCACCCATCGGGCCAGGAACACAGCCTTCGGGCCGTGCTTCTCGAAGAACCTGTCTCCCGTCCGGATCAGCAGCAGCCGCCGCTTGTAGAACGGCCCGGGAGCCTCGAGCACCTCACGACCGAACCGGCGGCCCAGCAGGTAGCCGATGTTGTCGCCAACAATCGCTGAAGCGATCCCGATCAAGATCACCAACCAGATCTGGAGCTTGCCCTGACTGGCGAGGACGGCTGCCGTGACGAGGGCCGTCTCACCCGGTGAGGGCACTCCCATCGACTCGAGACCGATGATCGCCGGGAGTAGATAACCAAGCTTGCTCGAAACGCTGATGATCGCTGCCAGCGCGAGCATCAACGCTCCGGCGGAGCCGGAGGATTCCTCATGATCGCCAGCAGTGACAGTCCTGCCGGCAACGTTCCGCCGCGCGCGAGCCAGCGGGCCTCCAGCCGCAGCGGTCGCTCGAGCGTCCCGTTGAGCCAATCGGGACCGATTTTGAGATCGGGCGTGTACTCCCCGTTGCGGCGGAAACGTCGCTGCGCGAGGCGAACGACGGCCGCGGGAGCGAGCAACAGCGTGTTGAAGGAGGTCATCCGCTCCACCTGCCAGCCAGCCGCGAGTCCCGCGAGCCGCAAGTCAGCGCGGCCGTAGCGGCGGTAGTGGTGGTTCGCTTCGTCGTGCAGCGACCACAGAGCTTGATACGCGGGGACGGTGACGAGCAGCCACCCTCCCGGCTTGGACACCCTCCGCAGTTCGCGCAACGTGAGTCGATCGTCCGGCGTGTGCTCGATCACGTCGAGGCAGGTGATCAGATCGAATGTAGCCGCATCCCACGGAAGCGCTTCCAGGCGGCCGATCTTGACCTCGCCCAGCCCGCGGTTGCGGGCGAGTTGGGCCGCTTCAGGATCGAGCTCGATCCCGTGGACCTCACCGTAGGGCTCGAGCTCGTCCAGCGTTCTGCCTGACCCGCATCCCGCGTCGAGCAGCACCGCCCGGTCAGGGAGCGCCACCCGATCCAGCTCCGCGCGGATGATTCTGCGGCGGCCGCGATACCACCAGTGCTGCTCGTCGAGCTCGAGCATCGCCTTCATAAGCCGTTCGTCCATCAGCACTGATGCTGCCAGCTGGACGACGCCGGGGTGATTGCGGGCGCCGTCTGCCTGTGCCGCGGGTTCTTCAGATCTGCAGCAGCAGCTCGCCCTCCGGTGCGTGCGCCGCGGGCAGCCTGAGCGTGAAGGTGGCCCCGGTCCCGCGTGAATCCTCGAGCACCAGCTCACCACCCATCCGCTGGGCCAGCTCGCGCCCGATCGCCAGCCCCAGCCCGAAACCCGCTTGGCCGCCGGTCGCCCGGCCCCGCTTGAACCGCTCGAAGATCATCGCGCGCTCTTCGACCGCCACGCCCGGCCCCTCGTCGCTGACGCTCAGGGAGGCGCGATCGCCGTTGCGCAGCTCGACTCTCACGCTCGAGCCATGGGGACCGACCCGGACCGCGTTCTCGAGCAGGATCCGGAGGATCCTGGCGACGCTGCCCGGATCCCCCCACGCCCAGACCGGCCCGGAGGAGTCATCGAGCACCGAGTTCAGCTGGCGCGCCGATGTCCCGAGCTCGAACTCCGCGAGCACCGCCCGACCGAGCTCGCCGAGCTCCACCGGCTCGGAGCGCAGCTCGACCTGTGCGTCAAGCCGTGAGAGATCGAGCAGGTCGGCGGCCAGCCGGCCGAGACGGCGCGACTGGGCCCGCGCGCGCGCCAGCAGCGAGCGCGCGTCCGCCAGGTCGGGCTGACCCTCGCTCAAATCGTCGTCGAGCAGCTCGAGCATCCCCTCGAGCGAGGTGAGCGGCGTTCGCAACTCATGCGATGCCGTGGCCACGAACGCCCGGCGAGCCTCCTCCTGCTGCTGGAGCCGGCGGCGCATGATCGCGAACGCCTGCGAGAGATCGCCGACTTCGTCCCGCGTTCGGTCGACCGGAACGTCGACCGCCGGCCCCGCCTGCGCCAGCTGCAGCGCGGCCTGGCTGAGGCGCCGGAGCCTGCGGATCAGCCGGCCGGACAACGGGATTCCGAGGATCAGCGTCAGCACGAGGGCTGCGAGCGCCGCGTACAGGAACGCCTTTCGGACTGCCGCGACCGCGGCATTGACCTCGTCAAGCGGCTTTCGCACGACCAGGACCCAACGCTCTGTAAACGGACTGCCCTTGTCGGGCGGGAAGCTGGTGGTCCTGAAGGGGATCGCGGCCTGCGCATACTGGACGCCGCCGATCGAGCCGAATGTGTACTTGGGGGCGTTGGTCCGGAACGCGGCTGCCGCATCCTTGTACGGATCGACCGCCGCAAGGTCCTCGTCGGGCCAGGCCACGATCGTGTTGGCGCGCCCGGAAGCGTCTGCATCGCTCAGCAGCGCCACATCGGACGCCCCGATCCGCTGACCGAGCGCGCGCCCGTCGCGGAACAGGGTCTCACGTACGGACTTGCCCTCAGCGTGCAGTGGCGGTACCGCGTAGTACACGGCGGCTCCGGGGTCAGCGCGAATGAAGCTCTTGGTCGACCCTGTCGTAACCTGCCCCTTGAGCGTGTTGAGTTCCGCCTCGCGAAGCGAGTGCTCCAGCGGCCCCAGCAGCGCCACCGCCGCGACGACCAGCGTCGCGGCTGCGGTCACCAGCACGACACCGACGATCCGACCGCGAAGGCCGAAGAACGCACCTCGCCGCAGTCTGCCTCGCACGGCTACGGCCCTCGCAGCCGGTAACCGGCTCCCCGCACGGTGAGGATGTAGCGGGGCTTCTCGGGCTCGGGCTCGAGCTTCTCGCGCAGATGGCGAATGTGCACGTCGATCGCCCGCGGGTCGCGGTACGCGCTGTCCCCCCAGATCGCGCGGAGCAGCTCCTGGCGGTTGAGCAGCCGGCCGGGATCCGCCATCAGCGCGTCGAGCAGCTCGAACTCCGAGAACGTCAGGCGCACCGGCTCGCCGTCCATCGTGACCTCTCGCTGCGCGCGATCGAGCACGATCTTCCCAACCCCCAGCACCTCATCGCCCATCGCGCGCGTCCCCGTTCGCCTGAGCACCGCGCGGATCCTGCTGCGCAGTTCGGCCAGGCCGAACGGCTTGGTCACGTAGTCGTCGGCCCCCGCTTCCAGGCCCAGCACCGCATCCGCCTCCGAATCGAGGGCCGTCAGCATGATGATCGGCACGACGTTCCGGCGTCCGCGCAGAGTCCGGCACACGTCGTATCCATCGGGACCCGGACCTAGCGCAACGTCGAGCAGGATGATGTCGAAGTGATCGGTGCTTGCGCGATCGACCGCGGCACGACCATCCGCTACCGCCATCACCCGGTGGCCTTCCCTCGAGAAGGAGCGCGTCAGCATTTCGCGGAGATCGGACTCGTCGTCTACGACCAGGATACTGAGCGAGGCGTCGCTGCCCCGGCTGACCGAATTCTGAGGCACTGCAGGGTGTTCTAGCGACATGCTTGAGCCGATCGTAGCGACCGGCCTTCTTAATATGAGCCGCTGCGTCGGCGTCGACCCCGCAACGAGGTCGCACTGTCTGCGACACGTTCCGCCATCAGCAGGCTACCCTCTCGCTCGACAATGGGGAAGAGCCGTCCGAGCCGGGGCCTGCTGGTCGTCGTCGCCGTCGTGGCGCTGCTGGGGCTAGCTCCTGCCACCGCTTCAGCGGCCACGGCAACGACCGAACCGGCGACCGGCGTAACCAGCACCTCCGCGACGCTGAACGGGATGGCGACTCCGAGCGACGCCTCCTCGAGCTACTACTTTCAGTACCGGACGACGACTCAGACGTCGTTCAACACCACCAGCCCCGAGCCGATCTCGACGGCTCAGAGCGTCCCGGTGAGCGTCAACGGCCTGCTGCCCGACACCACCTACGAATTTCAGCTGGTCATACAGGGCCTCAACGCCGCAGACAGCGCCACGGGTCAGATCGTGACCTTCACCACGGCTGCCACCCCCGGCACGATCGCCACCACCGGGCAAGCGACCGGCGTCACGGCAGAGTCGGCCGAGCTGAACGGAGTGGCGAACACCAGCGACGCCAGCTCGCTCGCGTACTTCGAATACGGCCGCACGACCGCCTACGGCTCCACGACTCCGCAGCAACAGGTCGGTCAAGGCTTCCACGCCGTGTCAGCGGCGGCGACCCACCTCAGCCCTCGAACCACTTATCACTTCCGGCTGGTCGTCCTCCAGAGCAGCGTCACGCCCAACTACGGCGCCGACCTCTCGTTCACGACGCCAGCCGCGAACGGTCGTGCGACCCTGACCAGCCGGGGGCTCAAGGTCCACCACGGGTTTGCGGCGATTCCATTCAAATGCACCGGAGTCGATGGAGCTCTGTGCAAGGGCAAGGTCTCGCTCAAGGCTCGCGGCAAGGTCGGGCGGCACGTCACGACGGTCAGCTGTGGCAACGGCAGACTCTCGACCTCGGCCACTCGCCGCCAGACGGTCCACGCGAAGCTGGGCCGATGCGGGGGGCTGTTCCGGAATGCTCGCCACGGCCGGCTCCACGCGACGCTGCGCGCGGTCTTCAGCACCGATCAGCGGCCGCTCCAAACCGGCGTCACGCTGATCAGGCCTTAGCGACGCCTCATTTCCTGCGCCCGCCCCGAGCGACGAAAGCCCGCTACGCCGGCTCGAGCTCGCGCATGCTCGGGCGTCGCTCGCCGGCGGGCACCGGCTGGCGCCGAGGCACCAGCGTGCCCGCGGCCGCGACCGCCCAGAGCACCGTCAGCCACGTGAGCGTGGCCAGCATCACGTGGACCCAGACGATGTCGCTGGGCAGCTTGAGCTCGTACTGGACGCTGCCCACCAGCCCCTGCGCCGCCAGCAGCACGCCGAGCACCGTGAGCGGCTCGAGCACGTCCTCACTGGCGCCGCGGTGGCGGCGCAACAGCCAAACGCCGATCGCCGCGATGCCGAACAGCGCCGCAATCGTGGCATGGCGGTGGACCACCCACGTGAGCGTGTCCTGGCCCTTGAAGTGAAGCCTGTGAATCCGCTGTCCGGGCGAGCCGCCGGCGTGGGGCCCGGCGGCGGTCGCAGCGGTGCCCGCAAAGATCGTCAGCGCCGCGAAGGGAGCCAATCCTCGCACCGACCACACAGCCAGGCGGTCGGTCGAGCGGGGGCGGGCGCCCGGCTCGTACCGGCTTCGCCACGCGAGCGCGACGGCGGCGATCAGAATGATCATCGAAAGTCCGAAGTGCGCCATCACGAAGCCCGGCGCGAGTTTTTCGCGCACCGTGAAGCCGCCCAGCACCGCCTGGGCGAGCACCCCGAGCGGCAACACCAGCGCCAGCAGCGCGAGGTCGCGGCGGAAGGGCCGCCGGGTGAACGCGAGTACGGTCGCCACCACCGTGATCACCCCCACGAGCCCTGATACCGCCCGGTTGCCGAACTCGATCAGGGCGTGCGTGCTGAGCGGCGGCAGCGCGTTCCCGCCGCACTTCGGCCAATCAGGACAGCCGAGCCCAGAGCCGGTCAGCCGTACCGCGGCGCCGGTCAGGACGATCAACGACAGCGCGGCGAGCGTCACGTAAGCGACGCGGCGATATTGAACGGGTGTGACGGCTAGGCGAGCGCGCACGCTGCCCTGGATGCTAACTGGAGAGCTCAGAACGGCAGCCGGTCAGAGATCTGAGACAGGCTGGGGGCCTGCGAATCGCGTGCCGAGGCGGTCAACTCGAGATCCCGCGGCCAGGCAACCGCCACCTCGGGATCGTTGAAGTCAAAGCAAGCCTCGAGCTCCGGGGCGTAGTAGGTCGTGGTCTTGTAGAGCACGTCGGCGATCTCGCTCAGCACGCAGAAACCGTGCGCGAATCCATCCGGACAGTAGAGCGCGAGATGGTCCTCGTCGCTCAGTTCGAACGCCTCCCACTGGCCGAACGTAGAGGACTGGCGCCTGAGATCGACCACCACGTCGAAGATCGCGCCGCGCCCGCAGCGGATCAGCTTCGCCATCCCGGGTTGAAAATGCATCCCTCTCACCACTCCTCTGCGAGAGCGGGAATGGTTGTCCTGGACGAAAACATCCGAGATGCCCAGATCGCGCAGCAGATCCTCGCGGTAGGTCTCCAGGAAGAAACCGCGGGCATCGCCGTGCACCACCGGCTCGATCAGGATCGGCCCATCCAGGCGCGTGGGCAGGGAGCGCACGGGGCAGCAATCTAGTGGACAGCCCCGGTCGGCCCACGAGCCGACCAGCCTCAAGTCGTCCCGCTCGGCATAATCGCCGCGCGATATGCGAGTGCTGGTAACCGGCGGTGCCGGATTCATCGGTGCAAGCGCGGCGATCCGGCTCGCCGAGCGGCACCCTGATTGGGAGATCGCCGCGCTCGACAACCTTCGCCGGCGGGGCTCCGAGCTGAATCTCCCGCGTCTGCGCGAGGCCGGCGTCGCCTTCAGCCACGGAGACATCCGCGTGCTGGACGACCTGTTGAGCGCCGGGCCGGCTGACGCGCTGTTGGAGTGCTCGGCCGAGCCCTCCGCGCTGGCAGGGTTCGGCGGCAGCCCCGACTACGTCGTGCGATCCAACCTGGTCGGCGCCTACAACTGCCTCGAGCTCGCGCGGCGCCACGGGGCCTACGTGGTGTTCCTGTCGACCAGCCGGGTCTATCCCGTGGCCACGCTCCGGGCGCTGGCTCTCGAGGACGCCGAGACGCGGTTCGAGCTCGTGGCGGATCAGCCTCAGCCGGGGGCCTCGTCCCACGGTATCGCCGAGGAGTTCCCGCTCGACGGGGCCCGCACCCTCTACGGCGCGACCAAGCTCGCGGCGGAGCTGCTGATCGAGGAGTACCGGGACGCCTACGGTCTGCGGGCGGTGATCGATCGTTGCGGCGTGATCGCCGGGCCCTGGCAGATGGGCAAGGTCGATCAGGGCGTGTTCACCTATTGGATGCTGGCCCACCACTTCGGCAGGCCGCTCAGCTACGTCGGTTTCGGCGGCACCGGCAAGCAGGTCCGCGACCTGCTGCACGTCGACGACCTGTTGGAACTGCTCGACGAGCAGCTGTCTCATCCGCAGCGATGGGACGGCGTCAAGGTCAACGTCGGCGGAGGCCGCGAGCGCAGCTTGTCGCTGCGGGAGGCGACCACGCTGTGCGCCGAGATCACCGGCAACGCGGTCGAGATCACCACCGTCCCGGAGACCCGGCCGGGCGATGTGCCGATCTACATCTCCGACTCCAGGCGGCTAGCTTCGCTCACCGCGTATCGACCTCGGCGGTCCGCCCGTGACGTGCTCACCGACATTCACGGCTGGATCCGGGACCACGAGCACGCTCTGGAGCGGAGCCTATGAAGATCGGCACCCGGCCGCGAACTGGATAACCTCACCGGCCGAATGCCCACAGCGATCGTCACCGGATCCGGTGGCCTGATCGGGTCCGAATCCGTACAGCATTTCGTCGAGGCCGGATTCGACGTGATCGGGCTCGACAACGACATGCGCTCATACTTTTTCGGAC
This sequence comes from uncultured Solirubrobacterales bacterium, assembly GCA_963767695.1. Classification (GTDB taxonomy): domain Bacteria; phylum Actinomycetota; class Thermoleophilia; order Solirubrobacterales; family Solirubrobacteraceae; genus Palsa-465. Next base: position 246,314 of record CAVYFE010000002.1, on the reverse strand, counting down.
CGACAGCCTCGACCGGACCGACCACCGAGCGTCTTGCCCAGACGCTCCGGGACTCCTTCCAGCCGTTGGGACTCGACATTCGCGACGCCGAGTCGGTGGATCGGATATTCGCCCGGGAGGCCGCCTCGCTCGAGCTCGTCATCCACACTGCCGCGCAGCCATCTCACGACTGGGCCGCCTCCGCGCCCCAGACTGACTTCACCGTCAACGCGAACGGCACCATGAACCTGCTCGAGGCGACCCGCCGTCACGTCCCAGACGCGACCTTTATCTTCTGCTCGACCAACAAGGTCTATGGCGACCTTCCCAATCACCTGCCGTTGCTCGAACTCGATACACGGCTCGAGCTACCCCGGGATCACCGCTACTTCGGCGGCATCGACACCTCGATGTCGATTGACGCATCCACCCATTCGCTGTTCGGCGTCTCCAAGGCGGCCGCCGATCTCCTGGTACAGGAGTACGGACGCTACTTCGGCATGCCCACCGTCTGCTTCAGGGGCGGATGCCTCACCGGTCCCAATCACGCGGGGGCGAAGCTGCACGGCTTTCTCTCCTACGTCATGCGCTGCACGGTCACCGGGGAGCCGTACACGGTGCTCGGCTACGGGGGCAAGCAGGTGCGCGACAACATCCACTCGGCCGACCTGGTCAGCGCCTTCGACGCGTTCCATCGCGCGCCTCGGAGCGCGGCCATCTACAACATCGGCGGCGGGCGCGCGAGCAACTGCTCGATGCTCGAAGCGATCGAAATGTGCCAGGCGATCGCCGGGCGCGAGCTCAGCTGGGAGCTTTCCGAAGAGCACCGGATCGGCGATCACCGCTGGTGGATCTCGGACCTCGATCCGTTCCGCCGCGATTACCCCGCCTGGGACATCACCTACGACATCGAGGACGTCCTGCGGGAGATTCACGAGCAGAACGCGGAGCAGTGGGTGACCGCCGGATGAAGCTGTCGGTGGTGATCCCGGCCCACAACGAGGCGGAGTCGATCGGCGAGACGGTTACTGCCACGATCGGCGAGCTCGAGCGTGCCCAAATCGACTATGAGATCGTCGTCGTCGACGATGCCAGTGGAGACGCAACAGGCGACATCGTGCGGACGATCGCCGAGACCAATCCCAACGTGATCTGCATTCGCTCACGGCTACCCCTCGGCTTCGGCCACGCCGTCCGGGCCGGGCTCGAACGCTATACCGGCGATGCCGTGGCGATCATGATGGCCGACCACTCGGACTCGCCGAGGGACCTGGTGCTCTACTACCGCGTGCTCGAGCAGGGGTACGACTGCGCCTTCGGGACGCGTTTCGGCCACGGCGGCAGCACACAAAATTATCCGAGGCTGAAGCTCGTGCTCAACCGGATCGTCAACGCCGGAATCCGGGTCCTCTTTCAGCACGGTTACAACGACACCACCAACGCGTTCAAGGCTTATCGGCGCGAAGTGATCGACCAGCTCCAGCCGCTGCTCTCAAACCACTTCAACCTGACCGTCGAGATGCCGCTGAAGGCCGTGGTCCGCGGCTACAACTACGCAGTCGTGCCGGTCACCTGGACCAACCGCCAGCACGGCGTCTCGAAGCTCCGTCTGCAGGAGATGGGGAGCCGCTACGCGTTCATCATCTTGTACGTGTGGCTGGAGCACCACCTCAGCCGGGGTGACTACCGGCGCAAGGACTTGCCGCCCGAAGCGCCACATCACAAGGCGCACGAGCGTACCCTAAGCAGCCGCTCTTAGCGATTGGGGCCACTCTCCGTCGCTGCTGGAAGAGATGCCCGCATGAGGCTCAAACTCGGAGCGCTCGCGCGTTGCGGCTCGGTCACGGTCTTGTCTTCGATCTGCCATCCGTCCAGCAGCTGCTCCATCTCCGCGTGATCGCGCTCCTCGGCGATCAGCACGATGACACCCCCAGGCTGCACCTGCCGGACCACTTGCTCGACGGTGGAGTCGTCGACCGATTCAGTCCGTATCACTGCCGCGGCGACGTGTCGAGATGCCTCGTGTAACGGCGTCGTCACAATGTCATAGCCAAGGGACCCGAGCACGAGCGAAACTGCACCTGGGGCCGTGCCGGCGATGAGGACGGGGGTGCCGGGCGTCAACCTCCCAACTGCGCCGAGCACGTAAGGCAGTATGACGGTGCGCTCGCTCTCGGTGGAGTCGATCGCCGGAGGTTGAACCCGCTCCGCCAGACCATCGATGCGGCCGCCGAGCTCGCTTGCACGCGCATCGATCCTCTCGCCGATGGTCGCGGCCGCCCACTCGGTGTGGTTGCGCAGTCCCTCCAACCGCGGATCGAGGAGCCGACGCGCCGGCCAGCCCACAACGCGCTGGAGCTTTCTGAGGACCATTTGAGCGTGAACACCGGGAGCATCACGCCCGAGCGGTCGCGCGTTCGGTCTTCGACCGCTCCCGACCCCCTCGTGAACCGCCACCGGCACGCTCGCGGTCAGGGGCACGGCTCCTATAGACCGTACACGGAGCTCACCGTTGAAAGCTGTGTCAGGGAGCTCGAAGGGGAGCACCACCTCTCGCTCGACACCGCCGGCAGGCAGGTCGCGCGCAGTAAGCGACCAGCCGGCAACCACTCGCCCGTCGTCACGTGTGACTTCGACCTCCGCGATCTTCTGGCCAGGGGCCGGCAGCGATTTCGTCGCTTCGGCCCGAAGCCGAAAGTTCGCCTCGTGACGACCCGGCGGCATCGCGATTGACGGGCCTCGTAACAGAAGCCCCGGATGCCCACGCATGGCCCTGAAGCGGCGGCCGAGCGAATCGTCCGCAGGCTCGCCGATCTCGCTGCGCATGCGCTCGAAGTACGTCGGGCGGACCCATTCATAGATCTCACGCACCCTGCGTTTGACAGCCGCGGCCTCGCCGCGGCCGCCGCCATTGCGTGCCTCAGCCCACCAGATGAAGGAGTCGTGGGGACGGTTCTCGGCTTCGATGACACGGCGCTGCCATGGCCAGTCATCTCCCCCGCCGAAGATGTCCAGTGGCAGCATCTGAGCGCGGTCGCGGTCGTAGCAGAGCCAGATCCCCTTCATGTCGATGTCGCCAAATCCGGCCAGCGTGAGGAGCTCGACGATCTCGTCGACCTCGAGCTCGATTGTGTGCTCCGGCTGTGTCCAGGCGAGGCCCTTCGTGATGAACCGCGTTGGGCTATCGATCACCAGAGCGCCGCCGGGACGCAGCACCCGGTGCGCTTCGGACAGAAACCCGGCCATGTCGTCCGGCCACAGATGCTCGATCACCTGTCCGGCGAACACGAGATCTACCTCGCCGTTGCTCACCGGCGAGAGATCGCCGATCGTTCGGGCGAGCCATTCCACTCGCTCCGGCAGAGGATCGGGCGCGGGTGAGAACAGTTCGACGGCGATGTGCCGCTCGACTCGGCCGGGATAGTGCTCGGCGAACCACTCGAAGTAGATCTGGTTTGCCGCGCCCGCGCTCAGGACGACGGGCGCGTCGGCGGGCATCAGTGCCAGCCTGCGCATTCGCAGCTCATGGAGGAAGAAGTTGAGGTCGTGGGTGGGTATGTTGTCCAGCAGAGTCATTTCAGCCGAGTCCGAGGGCGTGTAGGTAGGCGTCGGCTACTGTGGAGAAGCTACAGGCGCGGGCGTGTTCGAGCGCGGCCCGGCTGATCGCGGCCCGCTTTCCGTTGTCGGCGAGTAGGGTGATGATCCGATCCTTGAGCTGACCGGCTGTCACGCCCGGCGGCACCTTCTCCGCCACTTCGGCTGGCAGCTCACTCGCCCAGCCCAGGTCGGTGACGATCGTGGGAAGCCCACCGGCGAGACAGTCACTGACCGTCGCTGGCGCCTCGCCGCCCGAGCTGGGTTGCAGTTGTACCGCCAGGTCGGCCGACCCCAGCAACTCGGCATACCGGTCCGCGCTGAACTCGTCCGAAAGGTCGATATTCGCCTGGGGGGCATGCTCGCGGACGTAGCCCTGCCAACGATCAGACTCGGCGGGATCACCCGCCCGGTCCGCGACAACCAGCCGCGCGGCCGGCATCGCCCCCGCGAGCAGCGCGAACGCGTCGATCAGGGTGGCGATCTCTGTCACCTCGGGCGCCAAACCAAAGCTCACGACCAGCGGACTCGGCCCAGCCGCCTGACGCGGCGCCCCGTCAGCGTCGCGAATCCCCAATGGCAGCACGGACACCCGCACCTCCCGATCCAGCGGCCCACGATCGAGCTCCAGCACCTCCCGCGCGAACCGCGAATGCACAAAACACCGCTCCGCGTAGCTCTGCAGCTCCCGCGTCATATAGATACCGAGAGCTGCCTGACGATCGAACGCCGACCCCAGCCCCTGCAACGCCTCCGCCGGCAGGCGATCGCCGTACATCGCGCCGATCCGCTCGACCAGCGCCTGCTCGGGCTCCTCGGGACGCTCCACACCCGCATACCAACGATAAAACCCGGTCAGCCGAACATCATGCAGCACAACCGCGCCCGGAAGGCGCCGGAGCAGCTCATACACATGACAATGGAACTCGGAGTTCCCCATGCAGTACAAGACCCGATCGTGCTGACGCAATTCGCCAAGCTGCTCGAACTCGCGAACGTCGATCAGCCGGACGCCGCGCCCAGATGGCGCCGCATACAGATCGACCGGACGCCCAACCACCACATCAACGTCGACCCGCCGCCCCAGCTCAGCCGCCAACCGTAAGTTGTACTCCGCGACCCGCGAGCGCTCCGGCGGCCACGGCGTCACCAGCGCGATCCGCGGGCGCCGAGACCGACGCCGAGCAATGCCGGCAACCGCTCTCTCATAACCCACGATCGACTCCTCCGCCACCCGCCTCCACGTGTACTGCGCCACCCGGCGCCGCGAACGAGCCCGCAACCGCTCCAACGCCTCCGGGGAACTCAAAACCGCCGCCAGGCACGAAGCGATCGAATCAGGATCGTGAGGCTCAAAGGTCCCCTCCAGATCACCCAGCACCTCGGGCCCCGTCGTCGTCGCACTCGCCACAACCGGCGCGCCACACGACATCGCCTCCAACATCGGCAACCCAAACCCCTCATAAAACGACGGAAACACAAACAACGTACACGCGCGATACAAAGCGCCAAGCTCAAAGTCACTCACGTGCCCAGTCAGCACCAACTCGTCCGGGCCAAGTCCCGCGACAATGGCTTGGTCACGGAGCGACTCAGCCTGCCCTCCCATCAGGATGTTTGCGATCACCAGCTGGTGCTCCCCGCGCAGAGCCACCGGCACCCGCCCGAAGCCGGCGATCAGCCCCTCCATGTTCTTGCGGAAGTCAGCTCCGCCCACGTACAGCACGAAGCCAGGTCGCACGGACTTCAGATGGCGTGATAGGTGCGCCCACGCCGCCGCCACCGACGGGAACATCCCCGCGAAATGCTCACTCGTGCCCGCGTGAATCACATGCACACGCTCCGGGGAGACCTGCAACCGCTCCACCGCATCGTTGGCGGTGTGCTGCGAAAGCGCAAGCGCCCCGTCGGCGTGACGGACCAGCTCCAGACGACCGGCATAAAAAGCCCGCAGGCCCACGTCACGCAGATACTGGTCTGGGAAGATCAGGGGGATCAGGTCATACAGCGTCACGACGGTGGCGATTCGCGAGTCCCGCGCCCAGCCCGGCCACATCACATCGATCGCCGTGGACTCAAACGGCGACATGATGTGATACACGAGCGGCGGCTCGCTGCGCGCAAGGTCAGACACTCGCGATGCCGAATTCCACGACAGAAGCCCCTTGCCAAGAAACGAGCTGAGATTGCCCGTCAGCGGCAGCCCGGGATTGAGCAAAACCGAGTGAAGGAGCGACGGTGCGAGCGCCTCGATGGCGCCCGCGTGCTCCGACACGTAGCGCCCAATTCCGCGCTCTATCTGAAAGGGATTCTGGGCCCCGTCGACATACAGGCAAACGGACCGACTCCGGAGCGTCATCGGTTACGCCGTGGCATCATCACGGCTCAGCCGAGTCCGAGGGCGTGTAGGTAGGCGTCGGCTACTGTGGAGAAGCTACAGGCGCGGGCGTGTTCGAGCGCGGCCCGGCTGATCGCGGCCCGCTTTCCGTTGTCGGCGAGTAGGGTGATGATCCGATCCTTGAGCTGACCGGCTGTCACGCCCGGCGGCACCTTCTCCGCCACTTCGGCTGGCAGCTCACTCGCCCAGCCCAGGTCGGTGACGATCGTGGGAAGCCCACCGGCGAGACAGTCACTGACCGTCGCTGGCGCCTCGCCGCCCGAGCTGGGTTGCAGTTGTACCGCCAGGTCGGCCGACCCCAGCAACTCGGCATACCGGTCCGCGCTGAACTCGTCCGAAAGGTCGATATTCGCCTGGGGGGCATGCTCGCGGACGTAGCCCTGCCAACGATCAGACTCGGCGGGATCACCCGCCCGGTCCGCGACAACCAGCCGCGCGGCCGGCATCGCCCCCGCGAGCAGCGCGAACGCGTCGATCAGGGTGGCGATCTCTGTCACCTCGGGCGCCAAACCAAAGCTCACGACCAGCGGACTCGGCCCAGCCGCCTGACGCGGCGCCCCGTCAGCGTCGCGAATCCCCAATGGCAGCACGGACACCCGCACCTCCCGATCCAGCGGCCCACGATCGAGCTCCAGCACCTCCCGCGCGAACCGCGAATGCACAAAACACCGCTCCGCGTAGCTCTGCAGCTCCCGCGTCATATAGATACCGAGAGCTGCCTGACGATCGAACGCCGACCCCAGCCCCTGCAACGCCTCCGCCGGCAGGCGATCGCCGTACATCGCGCCGATCCGCTCGACCAGCGCCTGCTCGGGCTCCTCGGGACGCTCCACACCCGCATACCAACGATAAAACCCGGTCAGCCGAACATCATGCAGCACAACCGCGCCCGGAAGGCGCCGGAGCAGCTCATACACATGACAATGGAACTCGGAGTTCCCCATGCAGTACAAGACCCGATCGTGCTGACGCAATTCGCCAAGCTGCTCGAACTCGCGAACGTCGATCAGCCGGACGCCGCGCCCAGATGGCGCCGCATACAGATCGACCGGACGCCCAACCACCACATCAACGTCGACCCGCCGCCCCAGCTCAGCCGCCAACCGTAAGTTGTACTCCGCGACCCGCGAGCGCTCCGGCGGCCACGGCGTCACCAGCGCGATCCGCGGGCGCCGAGACCGACGCCGAGCAATGCCGGCAACCGCTCTCTCATAACCCACGATCGACTCCTCCGCCACCCGCCTCCACGTGTACTGCGCCACCCGGCGCCGCGAACGAGCCCGCAACCGCTCCAACGCCTCCGGGGAACTCAAAACCGCCGCCAGGCACGAAGCGATCGAATCAGGATCGTGAGGCTCAAAGGTCCCCTCCAGATCACCCAGCACCTCGGGCCCCGTCGTCGTCGCACTCGCCACAACCGGCGCGCCACACGACATCGCCTCCAACATCGGCAACCCAAACCCCTCATAAAACGACGGAAACACAAACAACGTACACGCGCGATACAAAGCGCCAAGCTCAAAGTCACTCACGTGCCCAGTCAGCACCAACTCGTCCGGGCCAAGTCCCGCATGATCCGCCACGCTCCGGAGCAACTCGGGTTGGCCGAGCTTGAGATGAGCCGAAACGATCACGAGTTGGTGCCGCGCACGCAGCGCCGCCGGCACCCGCCCGTAGGCAGTGATCAACCCTTCGACGTTCTTCCGGAACTCAAAGGGCCCGACGTAGAGGACAAAGCCTGGTCGCACGGACTTCAGATGGCGCGACAGGTGCGCCCACGCCGCCGCCACCGACGGGAACATCCCCGCGAAATGCTCACTCGTGCCCGCGTGAATCACATGCACACGCTCCGGGGAGACCTGCAACCGCTCCACCGCATCCTCAGCCGTATGCTCCGAAACGGCGAGCACGCCGTCGGCGTGACGGATCAGCTCCAGACGAGCGTCGTAAGGCGCCCGGTGCATTGGATGGCCCAGGTACTGCTGCGAGAAGATCAGCGGTATCAGGTCGTGCAACGTGACGACGGTGGCGATTCGCGAGTCCCGCGCCCAGCCCGGCCACATCACATCGATCGCCGTGGACTCAAACGGCGACATGATGTGATACACGAGCGGCGGCTCGCTGCGCGCAAGGTCAGACGCTCGCGATGCCGAATTCCACGACAGAAGCCCCTTGCCAAGAAACGAGCTGAGATTGCCCGTCAGCGGCAGCCCGGGATTGAGCAAAACCGAGTGAAGGAGCGACGGTGCGAGATCGTCAATCGCGTGCGCATGCTCAGAGACTTGTCGCGGGATTCCGCGATCAAAGTAGATGGGATTCTGGGCCCCATCGACATACAGACAAACGGACCGGTTCGCGAGCGTCATCGCTGCGGCTCCGAACTCGTTCAGCTCATTGCGGCTGCTTCGGCGACGCGATCAGCATCACCACGCCACGTGCGCCCGTGACCACCTTCTCGTCCGCCTCCCAGATGAGCGGATCGCGCCGTGCCACGATCTGACGCTCGAGGACTTCCCAGTCGGCCAGCAGCTTGTTCAGCGATTCCTCGTCGTAGATCCGTTCGAGCTCGGTGATCTCACGCGTGCCGTAGGGCGCAGTGAGGATCATCAGTCCCTCGGGCGACAGCAGCCGGCGCACCCGGTCGAGGAAAGCCACATCGGCGCCTGCGCCGTGCTCGGGGCTTCCGTAGACGCCTTCCCCATAGGCGCCAAGGCCAACATGCTCGATCGTCGATATCAAGAACGTAGCCGCGAACGGCTCAGAAGGCGCGTCCCAGTCCTCGAGCAGCGAGGCGTGGCTCTCGAGGTTAGGGTGTGAATAGGCCACCGGCCGAGGGTCAATCGCGGTGACCTTGTACCCAAGTGATGCCGCGGAGAGCGGGAAGGTGCTCTCCGCGCTGCCGACGTCGAGGATGCGAGCGCCTCGGTCGAGGCGACTCAGCGCCGCCATCGCAAACGGGATCTCGACGATCCGCTCGTTGACGTTGGCCGCCACCGCGCCACCCGCCGTGAGGGCGACCGCAACTGGCGGGTTGAACCACAGACCTGCCTGCGCGTAGAAGCCCTGATGGTTCATGGCGGAGTTGATCGCCTGAGCGAGTGACCCATCCAGCTTCTGGAGTGGCAGCTCGGCAGCCTGCGCGAGCCGCAGCTGGTAGTACTCCTCGAACGAGCCTGCCAGCACATCCTGGAGCCCGGCTATCTGGTCGTTGAGCCGACGCAGTTCGACGCCGACATACGAAGAAGCCTCAGAGGAGCTGCGGGCGTAGGACTCAACCGACCGTTCGACCATGGCGCCGTGGTACTCGACGCGGCGGTTGATATCGGCCACTCGCCCATCGATCGGCGAGAGCACCGGTCGTGCGAGCCGTCTCGCGACCCGCTTCAGACTCGACTCAGGTCGGTTGTTCACGCGCGGCAGCGTACCGACCCTGCCGGGGGAGTGCTCTCGACCTGGCCGAGTACTCGAAGGAACCACCGGGCTCTCGGCGGGCCGTGCGGGGGTGCTATCCGGACGTGAGCGAACCGGCAGTGGGCGCGGGTTGGTGGACTTGCGCAACGCGATGTGGACGCTCGTGATGCGGTTCGACCCGACCCGCAGCACACAATGTGGAGATACCGACTCTCCGCGCGCTTCCCGGGCGAAGTACTCGTGGGTCTCGATCTCGGTCGCGAGCGTGGCTTCCGTGAGCGTGTAATCGATCGGCGTCGTCAGGGCCCAGTCTCGGTCGCCGACCAGAAAGCGCTCGATCAGTTCGGGGGTGAACATCACCATGTCGCTCTCGAACTCGAGCGGATCGCCCTCGACCAGGAACTCGGTCGAAAACGAGGCCGTGCCACCCGGCTTGAGCACGCGGAACGCTTCGTCCATTGCAATGCCGATGCGCTCGAGCCCGCCGAAGTGCTCGATCGACCCCGATGAGAAGATGCCGTCGAACGTCTCATCTTCGTAGGCCAGCTCATAAGCGTCCATGTGCTGAATGACGAGCCGCCGCGGGTTCCATGGCCCGTCCCAGGCGCTCCCGGGATTCGTGAGCATTGTCGGCGGCGCCGTGCCCACCCACTTGCCGGGATCCGCGTACAGGTCGGTCGCCCACACGCGACGCACGTGATTTGTCAGCCAGAACAGAGTCGCCTCGCTGCCGGCGCCGATGCCAAGCACTTCGGCATCGGATCGCAGCGTCGCACCCTCTCGCAGTGCGAGCACGGCCAACGCGATCTCCCACTGCTTGCGGTGCTCATGGCCGGTCGGGAACTCCGGTGCCTCGGCGGCCTCCCGCGCGAAGACCTCGCGGATCGCCTCCCTGACAACCCGCTCCTGGAAGTCCTCGAGTTTGATTACCCGGTTGAGCTCGAACGGCATCCGGCGGCATTATCACAATGGCTTCGCGGGATCAGCCCGCGGCCGGCCACAGAAGGCTGCGCGCCTCCTTGATCACCGCCTCCACGCCCGGCGAGCCCGGCGTCGCCCCGAGGCTCGACAGTGTCTCGCCAACATGGAACGCGATCTGCTCGGCGACGGCGCGCGCCGCGGTTTGCGCAAGTGGCTCGGCGCCGGCAGGACAAGCATCTTCGCGCGCAAACCGCAGTAACTCTCGAGCGTAATCGCGGGCTCGGTGACCATCTGCGAATCGCTTCCCGGCAGCGCCGATCGCCTGGCGCCGCGCCGCGCTGTAGACGATCTCGCGCAGATTTCGACGTAGTGCCTCCCGATCCCCGATCGCGACCTTCGCGACCGCCCCGTTCGGAATTTCGGCGAACGACCCGCCGTCGTACGTCACAGCCGGTTTGCCGAACGGCAGCTGGTACATGAGCGACATCGAGCATCCCTCATCGTCCGGGTGCCGAAGGTTGATGAACAGATCCGCAGCGCGAGCGCACCGGTCGACCTCGTGCGGCGGCAGATGTCCGAGCAGCCGCACACTGGCGTCGAGGCCGGACTCCGCAATCTTCACGGTGAGCTCGCGAACGTACAGGCTGGCCGGATCGTAGGACCCGACGATCACGTACCGCGAGCGCCGGGCCAGATCCGGATCCTCAGCCAGGAGATCGATCATGTCGGCAACGTGGGTGCGAGGCTCCACCGGGCCGACCGCCATCAACGTCATTCGGTCCTCGTGGGGCTCGTCCGCCCGCGCCCACGATGCCGGGATGGATGACGCACTCGGTCGCTGGACCGGGAGCCAGGTCTCGCACACCGGACCGCTCCACACCTTTCCCACGATCGTGCGGTGCCACCGGGAATGGACCACAGTGCCCCTCGCCGATCGCAGCGCCTCTTCGGTGAACGTGTAGCGACGCAGGTCGTCGTCGTCGATCTGGGCGCTCTCGGAGTCCAACCAGGGCCCGAGCATGCGATGCGCTGCCATGAGACCGCTGATCCCGTAGTGCTCGGCCATCCGGGCTATGTACAGGTCCGGCCGGCGCAGATGCTGGAGGTAGTAGCCGAGGAACAGCCGGTGCAGCGTCACGTCGTGCATAACGACGATCCCCGGGTGCAGCCGGGCGATGTCGACGATCCACGCGTGCTGCTGGAAGTCGTTGCCGAGGTTGTAGAAGACCGCGTCGTACGAGGTGAGGTCTGAGAGCGCCTGCGGCTGGGTTGCGAGGTCCACCGCGGGGATTCCCGCCGGGAATCGATCTGGCAGACCGACGCAGAACAGGCGAGAGTCGCACAGGCGGAGCATCTCGGCCAGCACCCCTCGGCTGTAGTCGGCGATGGCGCCGTCGTCAACCGGTGTGAACCAGGCGACCCTCAAGCGGTCAGCTCCTCGACCACGTGATCCCAGTTGATCCCGAGCTCTCGGACGCGCTCACGGCCGCTCACTCCCATCCGTGCGGCGCGCTCGCGATTGGCCGCCAGCCGGTCGATCGCTTCGGCGATCGAGCGTGGATCAGGCTCCGCGACCCAGCCGGAGACTCGGTCCTCCACCAGCTCGAGCGGGCCTCCGGAATCCGTGCACGTGATCACCGGCTTGGACGCCAGGAAGCCCTCGAGCGTCACATAGCCGTAGTCCTCATGGTGGGGAGTGAACAGCACGCCGAGGCAGCGGGCGAGCAGCTCAAGCTTGCGCCGCTCCGGAAGCCACCCCGCCAGCAGCTCGACGCGTCCGCGCAGCTCCGGATCAGCGACCAGCTTCGACACATGATCGAGATCGGTCCCTCGGAAGTCCGCGTCACCAGCGATCACCAGTCGGACGTCCGATGACACGTGGCGCATCGCCTCGACGGCGAGGTGCTGGCGCTTGACCGGATTGATCCGGCTCGGGAAGAAAAGGTAATTTCCCGGCTCCGCGCAATAGTAGGATTGCTCGTCGCCCAGCGGCGGGTAGAGGACGGTTGGCTCCAGGCCGTTGGAGATGCGCATCCGCCGCGCAATTTCCTGCGAGATGACGTACACGCGACGCGTCTCGGCCAGCAGGCGGTTATCGGCCTCGATGATCGCGCGGCGTACGTACCGCCCCGCCGTGGTGTCGGGGAGCCCGTAGTCGGTGCCCCACATGTCGTACGCGGGGCGGTACTGGTGCAAGACCCACAGGACCTTGTTGTCATGGGGAACGTAATAGGAGGGGAACTTGAGCGCGATCACGCGGTCGACATCGCCAACCCGCATCAAGCGTGCCGCGAGCGCGTGCTCGAGGAGCTTTTCAGGCGGGCGCCAGCGAAACGGCAAGCTCACCAGCTCGGCGCGATGACCGTGCTCACGGAGCCGGTCGACCAGCCATTGTGCCAACCGCTCGGCGCCGCCGCGGATAAACGGGGTCTGGGTATTGACGACAGCGATCCTCATCGAGTCATGGCGCCGCGAGTGTCGCCTGTCAACGTCGCGACGACGGAGTGCCACGACCCCTGCCGCGGCGGCGCTACCAGCCCGATGGCACAGCCGGTCGAGTGAGTGATCCGATCGCACAGAAGTTGGGAGACGGCAAACGTCGCCGTGGCCTCACCGCACGCCTCACGGTCGGCAGCCCGGAGGGAGTGCAGCGCCGTGCCCCGATCGTCGATCCATGGATAATGCTCGGTCAGCCACAGGATCTTGCGCGGGTGGCGCAGCAGATAGCAGGGGGTGCCCGTCGCCACGAGCAGCTCGGCCTCGTCGCTGAGATCGGTCAGTCGGAATGCGAGTAGCTGCGCCCACAGCGCAGCGGGATCGGGATCGAACGGGATCCGGATCGCGTCCACCTCGTGCCCGTGGTCTTTCATCGCGAGTTCGAGCGCCCGACCCAGGTCCGTCTGGCCCGACTCCCACGATGGCCGGAAAGGGCTGGCGATGAGAACCCGCATGCGTCGGGTCAGCGTGGCGTGCGGATCACCAGCACGTACTTCACGTCCGGGGCTCGGTTCGGCGCATCAGCTCGACCAAGTTGGCCTCGACCCGGGCGAGCCTCTGCTCGAGCGCATCGAGGCGCTCGTCGGCCGCAGCCTGGATGTCAAGCTGGGCCCGGACAGTGGCGCCAAGTGCCTCGAGTTGCGCTTCGTGGCTCCGGATCAACTCGTTGCTGGCCCGATTGTGCTCGGTCTGGCGATGCAGGACCTGGAACATCGCCCTGCGCAGCGCCCCTCGCACCGCGGTGCTCGCGCGGCCGACGCCTTTCAGCGTGCTGGTCAGCCCGAAGCCAACGAGGTCGGAACGCTCGTCGAGCAACCGCAGCGCACGTCCGCGCCACTCCGAACCCTGCGGGTCCGCAGCCATCAGTTGCTTGGAAGGGACATGCGATGCGCGGCGGCTGTCTTCAAGCGATCCCCGGATGCGCGCCTCGATCACGTCTTGCGGATCGCCCCGTTTGCCTCGCGTCCGCGCTGGCCCCGCGGCTCGCGCGACAACGTAGTCGAGGCTCAGCATCGAGGGACCGCACCGGTCCTTCGGGATCGCGTCCAGCACCACGCCACCCGCGTCCTCGAGCGTCGCGATCACCTCGTCGCGCGCCATCATATGCATCTCCATCTCCGGCATGAACCCGGCCTGCCCGCTCTGGCTCGTCTGTCGCTGACCCGGTGCAGCTCGTTCGTTCATCGGCCCCTCAAGCTCAGCCGCGACCTTCACCGGCAGCTTCAGCGTGCTCGAACCTCGGTCGGCGAGCCAGGCGATCAGTTCTTGGAGCAGGTCGATCTCGAGCTCGTAATCGCCAGGCTCGGCTGGGGCGACGACATCGAGCTGCACCTCGCACTCGCCGCCGGGGTCGACGGCAGTCTCGATCCCGGATCTGGCGTCGTCGAAGACGACCAACCTGCCCTCCGAAGTGCGCCAGTGATCACCCACCCGCAGTTGCGCCGAAGCGGGCCACGGAAGGGGGCTGTCGTTGCGCACCCTGACCCTCAGCGGAGCGACGTGACCAGGCGCGAGCGGCGGAACCCTTCCGATCAGGGCCAACGACGCCCGGCATGCCTCCGGCGGCAGCGCTTCATCGAGAACGACGCACACCGGGACGTTGAAGACCGCCACACCGCCGGGCCGCAGCACGCGCACAAACTCGCCCATGTAGCCCCGCATCAGCTCCGGCTTCATGTGCTGGAGCACGATCAGCGAGAGGATGAAGTCGAAGCTGCCGTCGCCGAACAGCCGCAGACCCGGGGCGTCGTTGTGATGAAAGCGCACGCGGTCGCCGTTTTTGTTCAGCTCTCGAGCGCGCTGGATCATCGACGCTGCCAAATCGACCCCGTCGCATGACTCGAAGTGCTCGGCCAGCGCCTGCGTCAACCGTCCGACGCCGCAGCCGAAGTCGAGGGCGCGACCGCGCTCGACCGCGACCCCGCGGTCGGCAAGCTCTCGAAGCACGTCATCGACCGTCCCGCGACCGGTGGCGAAGAACTCCTCCAGATCCCACCCGCCGCCGCGTTTGCCGGGGTCGGCGAGGATCGCCCACAGCGGATCCTGCTCGCCGAAGGCGGTCCAGTGCTGTTGCAGACGTTCCAGCTCCATCAGACCACGAGAGACGGTAGCCTACGATTCGCGCCCGTGACGACGAGGCAGGCAGATACCGCGTCCGGGGGCATCCGCACACTCGACATCGCTCGCGACTGGCTCGCGTCGAGGCGCCACCAGGCGATCGCAGCGCTCCTCCTGTACGCGGCGATCGGGGTCGGCTACTTCGGCCTGCACGTACTTCCCCATCTCGGAAGGGTGTGCGTCTGCGAGCCTGGCGGATCGGATCCGTCGATCTTTATGTGGAGCCTGGCGTGGTGGCCGCATGCGCTGCTCCATGGCTGGAACCCATTCTTCACCAACGCGGTGTTCGTACCGGACCGTGTCGATCTCGGCGGCGTCACCGCGGTCCCCGGGGCCGCGCTCGTCATGGCGCCGCTCACGCTCCTGGCCGGACCTATCGTCTCCTATAACGTGCTGATGCTCGCGAGCCCGGTGCTCGCGGCGTTCTTCGCCTTCCTGCTGTGCCGGTACATCAGCGGCAACTTCGCGGCGAGCCTGGTCGGCGGCTATCTGTTCGGCTTCTCGGCCTACATGTTCGGCCAGTTGCTTGGCCATCTTCACCTCGTGCTGGTATTTCCGATTCCCGCGGCGGTCCACCTCACATTGCGTCTGATCGACGGCCGCATCGGCGAACGGCAGTTCATCGCCTTGATGGCGCTGACGCTGGCCGCGCTGCTCCTGTTCTCGACCGAGATTGCACTGACATTCGTGCTTCTCGGAGCGCTCGCCCTCGTCGTAGCGTTCGCCCTCGCGCCTGGCGACCAAGAGCGCCTGATCGCCGCGGTCAAGCCGATTCTCGCCGCGGGAGCCGTTGCGGCGCTGGTGACGAGCCCAGTGATCTACTACGGGCTGAAAGGTAACGTGACCGCCGGCACCCAGGGCATCGGCGACGCCTTTGGCGGCGACGCGCTCGGGTTCCTGGTGCCCACGACCGTGATCCGCCTCGGCATGAAGTACTTCGCGGTGGTCTCGGCGGGGTTCACGAGCGGCGATGTCTCCGAGAGCGGAATCTATGTTGGTTTACCGCTGGCGCTGATAGTCGCGCGCTACACGATCACGCGCTGGCGCCTCGCCTCCACGCGGATCCTGTTCGTGATGCTGGCGGTCGTTGTGGTGCTGCTGCTCGGGTCGCACCTCCATATCGCTGGCCACCCTACGATTCCCCTTCCCTGGAAAGTGATTGGCCGCTCACTGCTGCGCGAGGCCGCGCCGGCCCGACTGGGGCTGTACATGTTCCTGATCGTGGCGGCGATCGCAACGATGTGGCTGGCGCAGCCCCGCGCCGGCAGGTGGGCCCTGGCAAAGTGGGCCCTGATCGCTGTGAGCATCGTGTTCCTGCTGCCGAACATCGGCAGCGGCCTGTGGCGGTGGAGCCCACCCAACCCACCGTTCTTCACCACTGACGAGTACCGAAGCGTTCTCAGGCGCGGGGAGACAGTGCTCGTGCTGCCTTACGGCTACCTAGATGTCAGCATGCTCTGGCAGGCGGAGACCGGCATGTGGTTCCGTATGGCAGAGGGATATCTGAACCCCGTGCCCCCGACGGACTACGTCCGCGATCCGCTACTGCCCGCCCTCTACGGACAGGGCAAGCCGAATCCGCAGGAACTGCGCTCATTTCTCACTCGCCGGCGTGTGGGGGCGGTAATCGTCGATCCAGGAAAGCCCGAGCAGTGGCCCGGGGCGCTCGCGGCGCTGGGGCTCAGGCCGGTGTCGCTCGGTGGCGTCCTGCTCTACCAGGTGTGAGCGATCTCCACCTCATAACCGCGCCGAACCTAACGTTCACGGCCATCTTCCGTCTTTGAATCCTCGAGCTCTCGCAGTCGCTCCGCCAGACGGTCGATCCGCGCCCGATCCTCGACGCGCAGCGCCCGCTCGCGCGCGAGCTCGGCCTCGAGCCCGCGCAGCGCGACGGCGAGGGCGCGGTCGAGCTTGCGCTCGTGCGTGGTGAACGGAAGCATCAGCCTCAGCACGAGACGTCGAAACATGCCTCGGAGGCCGCCTGGAACCGGCTCGGCCCCGCGCTCCGGGTCAAGCGCCAGTTCGTCCTCGACGGCAGCCAGGCGGAGCTCCGAAAGGCTGGCCAGATCCGACCCCGAGAGACGACGCGACGCTCCCGTGGATCGATCGGCGAGGCGCTCCAGGCGAGCACGTGCGAGGCGACCCACGACCTCCGGTGCATAGCGGCGATCGATGTCCAGTCGCGCTCGCTCCGCCTTGGCTTGCGCCTCCTCGGGTCGCTGCCACACACGCCGCATCAGCTCGCCGGCGTGATCGAGATCCGGTTCCGCCCAGTTGCCCTCGGCGGGGTAGATCTCGCACTCGGGTCCGACGCGGGTCGGTGTCCAGTTCACGAGGTAGCTGTTATCCGGCGTGGTGAAGTCGGTGTTCCCCGAGTAGCCCGTGGCGATCACGGGGGTCCCGAGTGCCATCGACTCCGCGAGCGTGAGCCCGAAACCCTCGCTGCGGTGCAGCGACACGTAGCAGTCGGCATGGGCGATGAGCGCCGCGTTTTGAGCCGGCTCCAGATACGCGTCGATCAGCTCGATGTCGGGGTGCTCGGTTATCTTCCGGCGAAGTTCGGCTTCGGCCTCGGGCCGAAGGCGGCCGTTGATCGTCTTCAGCAGCAGCCGCGGGCCCTCCCCCGGGCCGAACGCCCGCGCGAAGGCGTCGATCAGGCCATCCGCATTCTTTCGTCGCGAGGTGCTGAAGAAGTCGAACATGAACAGGAAGGTGAACCGGTCATCGCCGGCGATCGGGAGTGGGACCCTGGATGGATCGGGGACCACAACCGCCATCGGGATCACCGCCACCGGCACCGGGGAGAGCCGCCCCAGGTTGTCGGCGACGAAGGTCGAGAACGCCCAGATCTCGTCGAGAAACCGGAACGCCGGGAGCCAGGTGGTCGGAAGGACGTCGGTCTCCCATGCCCACTGCCCGATCGTCGGGCGCTGTACGAGCACCTCCCCGCCGCTGCTCTGCGCGAGCCTGACCAGATGGTCGCCGTTCATGCAAGCCAGATTGAAGGCGGGCTCGAACGGGGTCCGCAGCTCTTCGTGGGCTCGGTTGCCGTAGCGCTCGATCACCTTCCGCCGGGGGCCAGTCGGGCCGTCAGGAGCGATCGCAGTCGTCGCCACCGGCACGCCCGCGGCGCGAAGCGCAGCGATGTATAGGCGCGCCGCTTGCGCCAGTCCAAGCGCGTCATCGAGGAAACCCATGACGTTCACCGCCAGCCGCGCGTCTTCGGCGGAGCCGACGCCAGTCATGACCCGGGCGCAGACGGGAGCATCAAAGGTGCCGCAATCGAGCCGAAGGTGGTCATCCGAGGCCCGGATCGTGCCACAGGCTCGGACCCGAGAGGCCGTTGCTACTGTTCGCCCGGCAGTGGCCACAGTCTCAAGCGAACAGCGCCCGTTGGCGGGGGCGCCGCCCACGACAGGGCCGCCGGCGATCCTGGTTCGGGGGGTCAGCAAGACCTTCCGGATCCCGCGCCTGCAATCCCACACGCTCAAAGAGCGGGCCCTGCATCCATTTCGCTTCCACGACTTCGACGAGCTCCATGCCGTTCGCGATGTCTCGTTCGAGGTTGCCAAGGGCGAGATGTTCGGGATCGTCGGGAGGAATGGGAGCGGGAAGAGCACCTTGCTCAAGTGCCTCGCCGGCATCTACGGCGTAGACGAGAGAGGCGGCGCGGGAGTGCTGGAGGTGCGCGGCCGGCTGTCGCCGTTCATCGAACTCGGGGTCGGCTTCAATCCCGACCTGACCGCGCAAGACAACGTCATCATCAATGCGATCATGCTGGGGCTGACGCTGAAGGAGGCACGCAGACGGTTCGACGAGATCATCGCCTTCGCGGAGCTCGAGGAGTTCCTCGATCTCAAGCTTAAGAACTACTCCTCCGGCATGTACGTCCGCCTCGCTTTCTCGGTCGCCGTCCAGGTGGACGCCGACGTCCTGCTGATCGACGAGGTACTGGCCGTGGGGGACTCCGCATTCCAGCAGAAGTGCTTCGATCAATTTCACCGCCTCAGGAAAGCCGGGAAGACGATCGTGTTCGTCACCCACGACATGGGCTCGGTCTCGCGGTACTGCGACCGGGCCATGCTGATGGAGCGCGGTCAGATTGTGTGCCTGGGCGATCCGGACCGCGTGGCCCGCGAGTATCACGAGCTGAACTTCGGGCGCACGCCAGAACCCGGTAGCGAAGGTGACGAGCGACGGTACGGAGACCGCCGTGCCGAGATCCTCGACGCCTGGATCGAGGATGAGAATGGCGAGCGTACCGGCGCCGTTGCCCAGCGCGAGCCGTTTTCGCTGTGCATGGAGATCGCGTTCCACGAGGACCTGCAGGACCCGATCTTCGGCTTTCGGCTCGTGAACGACTTAGGTCAGATCGCGGTCGCCTCCCGGACGGACTGGGACCACGGGCCCAGCGGCCGTTTCGCGGCCGGGCAGCGGACGCTGGTCCGCATGCGCTTGACCAATCTCCTGGCTCCCGGCCGCTATACATTCAGTCCAGGGGTGGTTCGCGGCGGGTTGGGTCATGACCCACTCGACATGCGCGACGACTACACCACGTTCATAGTCCACGGCACAAAAATCACCGGGGGCCAGGCTGACTTGCCGTATGAGCTCGAAATCGAGCCTGGCTAACCTGAGCCCTGCCTCTTCGGGGAGCGATGCTACCTTGCCCGCGATGAGCGTTGAGAGTGCACGTGTCTATGGACCTTCTGCCTTTGGCGGCGGTGTTCGACGGTTCGTCGAACTGACGCTGACGCTGGCGCGGACCGAATTCAAGCTGCGTTACTTCGGCTCGGTGCTCGGCTACGTCTGGTCGCTGATGCGCCCGTTGTTGTTCTTTGGCGTGCTCTATCTCGTCTTCAGCAAAGTCTTCAGGCTCGGCAGGGGGATTCCGCATTACCCGGTCTATCTGTTGATGTCGATCGTGATGTGGAATTACTTTCTTGAGGCCACCACTGGATCAGTCCAGTGTCTTCTCGCGCGGGAGGGATTGCTTCGCAAGGTGCGCTTCCCGCGGATGGTGGTGCCGCTGTCAGTGTCGCTGACGGCGGTCTTCAACCTCGGAATGAACTTCATCGCCGTGTTCGTGTTCGCGCTCGCCAACGGCGTCACGCCGACGCTCTCCTGGCTGGAGCTGATCCCGATCGTTGGGGCCTACATCGTCCTCGCGAGCGGAGTGGGGATGTTGCTGTGCGCGCTGTTCGTACCGTATCGGGACATCCAGCCGATCTGGGAAGTCCTGTCGCAATTGCTCTTCTACGGTTCCCCGATCATCTACACCGTTGGCTACTTGCCGACCGTCGGTCTCCAACACCTCATGATGTTGAGCCCGATCGCCATGCTCAACACCCAGTTGGGCCACGCCGTGATCGGATACGTCCCGCTCCAGGGTGCCGCGGCGTTGCGCTACGGTCCGGCGGCTTTTCCCAGCGCCGCCACGGCGGCGGGCGGAGCGGCACACCTTCTCGTACCAATCGCAATCCTGTTCGGTCTGTTCGGGCTCGGGTGGTGGGTCTTCATACGCGAGGCGCCTCGCGTGGCCGAACACCTCTAGAGCGCGCCCAAGACCACATTCAAACCGGCTCGCAGCTCCACCTGGGGCTCCCACCCCAGCTCGCGGCGCGCCCGCGCGACGTCGAGGCAGCTGCGACGCACCTCGCCGGACCGCGCGGGAGCGAACTCGGGGTCTGCCAGCGGTTGGCGGTCACTGACCTCGCTCAGCGCTTCGAGCAACTCCAGGACGGAGGTCTCCTGCCCCCGGCCGATGTTGACCGGTCCGGTCAGATCTGACTCGGCGGCGAGCAGGTTGGCCCGCACCACGTCGCCGACCTCGACCCAGTCCCTCGTCTGACGGCCATCGCCGAACACGGTTGGCGTGCGGCCCTCGACCAGGTGCCCGCAGAAGATCGCGACTACGCCCGCCTCGCCATGGACGTCCTGACGCGGGCCGTAGACGTTCCCGTACCGCAGCGAGACGGTCGGCAGCTCGTGGAGCCGCGTGTACAGCTCGAAGTAGCCTTCGGCCGCGTATTTGCCCTGACCGTAAGGTGCCAAGGGACGGATCGGGTGGTCTTCCGGCGTCGGGAGCAGCTCCGCCTCTCCGTACAGACCGCCGCCGGTCGAGCTGTTGACGACTCGCCTTGCGCCGCTGGAACGGGCGGCCTCCAGCACCGCGATCGTGCCCAGCACGTTCGTCGTGGCATCGCCGGCGGGATGCTCGACCGAGTAGCGAACATCGATCTGAGCGGCGAGATGGAAGACGACCTCCGGACGCGTCGCGGCGAACAGCTCGCCTACGGCCTCCGCGTCCCGGACATCGAGCTCGCGCAGCGATACACCGTGGTCGAGAGCGCTGTCGAGGTTGGCGCGCCGGCCGGTCGACAGGTTGTCGATCACGACCACCCGATCACCGCGTGCGACGAGTGTGTCCACGAGGTTTGACCCGATGAATCCGGCGCCGCCTGTGACCACGCAATCCATGAGGCCGCGGAAGCTTAGCCCTCGTCCAATTCGGGAAGCACTCGAGGGCAGGGAACCATGTGCGGCCCGTTCGCGGGCCGCACGGCTGTCTGTCCTCCTCGGAAGGGATGGCGGGCCCGCACCGCTGATGCGGTACGGGCCCGGCCGAAGGACGACCCTGGTAGGGCTGGGGGCCGTCCGAGACCCGCGAGAAAGGGGGCGATGCTCGCGGGTCCGAGCGACTTCCGTGTCAAGAACAGCATACCGCGCCGCTTCCTAAACGCGGACACACTTAGCCGGAAACTCGCCACGTTTGCCGAACAAAGACCGCAACCACGCACACTTTTCGCCGTTTCACAACTACCGTGTCCGGTGCGGGGACGTTTGTGAGCACAATCAAAGAGAGCGAGTGATGCGCCCGGGACGCTATCCGAGGGTCCAGCTATCAGCTGTTGTCCCGTCGAGAACGGTCGACGTTCTCGACGTGCCGCTCGCGCTGACCGATTACGAGCTGACCCTCGACTGGATCGACGACATGCGCGCTCGCGAAGCGCGGGGCTACGTGTGTGTCTGCAACGTTCACACGGTGATGGCCTCGCACGAAGATCCCGGGCTCCGCGCCGCGCTCGGGGGCTCGTCGATGAACGTCCCCGACGGGCAGCCCCTGGTTTGGGCCATCAACGCGCTCGGATATCCACTGGCCAACCGGGTCTACGGCCCCGAGTTGATGTCTCGGGCCTGCGCGCGCGCCGCCGTCTCCGGGCAGCAGTTTTATCTCTACGGCGGACGCAATCAGGGCGCGCTGGTGCAGCTCGCGCTCAACCTCCGCCAGCGCTACCCCGGAATCAAGATCGTCGGCGGTTATTCGCCTCCACATCGTCCGCTCAGCCAGGAGGAGCAGGACGCAATCGCATCAGAGATCAACCACTCCGGCGCGGATGTCGTGTGGGTCGGGATCGGCGTGCCCAAGCAGGAGAAGTGGATGGCGCAGATGCGTGGCCGCCTGCATGCGCCGGTCTTGATCGGCGTAGGCGCCGCATTCGATCTCCACGCCGGCTTGGTGCCGCAGGCACCCAACTGGCTGCAGGAAGCGGGGCTTGAGTGGGCATACCGGCTGGTTCACGAGCCGCGCCGCCTGTGGCGACGCTATCTGCGCTACAACCCGCGCTTTGTTGCGGCGTTCTCCCGCCAGCTCGCGACCGAGCGCCGGCCTCAACGTACGGCCTGAGCGGATGAGCGCCGGGCCCGCGTGATAATCGCTGCGTGCAGGTCACGCTCATCGACGCCACGGCGAGCCTCGACGTCCAGCGAGGTGACGTCGTCGTCTGCATCCCGTTCCACGGCGCGCCGAGCCGCCTCACCACCTGCCTGCACAGCGTGCTCGAGCACACCTCGAGCGACGTCCCGACCGTCGTCTGTGCCGACTCGGCACGGCACGCCCAGGCTATCGAGGCGATGCGCGCGCTGCCGATCGGTGGCCACGAGCGGCTGTATCTGACCGTCGACTCCGACGGTCTGAGCGCCGCCGTCAACACCGCGTCAGACGTCGCGGCCCCGGCCGACGTCGCGCTGCTCAGCAGCGAGTGCGAAGTCGCAGCGCAGTGGCTGCACGACCTGCGTCGAGCAGCGTACGCGGACAGCAGGGTTGCAACTGCCACGGCACTCGTGGACGACGGCGCGAATGCTGACGATGCCGCCGCGATAGTCCGCTCTCGGTCGCTGCGGTTGCGACCCCGGCTCGAGAGCGCGAGCGGGCCCTGCGTGTACGTACGACGCAGCGCGCTGGAGCTGGTTGGAGCGCTCGATGCCGCCTTCGTCGACGGCCGCGGCGACGAGAGCGAGTTCTCGTCGCGATGCGTAGGCAGCGGGATGTCGCACACGCTGGCCGACGACGTCCTGGTTCGCGACCGGGAGCCTGATGGTCGCGAACGCCGGTGGATCGTTTCCTCGCGCCGACGGCTCGGGTCCGGTGACGCGCTCGTTGAGCCGTGTGCGGCGCGCGCTGAGCGGCCTGTCGGTGCTGATCGACGCGCGGATCCTTGCCGGACCGCCCAGGGGCACGCAGATTCAGGTCCTCGAGACGATCGCCGCGCTGGGACGAACCGGGAGGGTGCGGCTGACCGTGCTCGTGCCGGACCGCCTCAACGACGACGCCGCCGAGAGCCTGAAGCGATCGACGCCGCTGTCGCTCGTGACCCATGACGAAGCTGCGAGCCATACAGGGCGCAAGGCGGATCTCGTTCACCGTCCGTTCCAGGTCAACGACCCCGGAGACCTCGAATTCCTGCTCGGGCTTGGCGATCGGTTGGTCGTCACCCAGGAGGACCTCATCAGCTATTTCAACCCGTCGTACTTCGCGTCGCGGGACGCCTGGCACGATTACTGTCGACTGACCCGCATCGCGCTGGCGATCGCAGACCGAGTGTTGTTCCTGTCTGCCCACGCCCGGGACGACGCGCTCGCCGATGAGCTCGTCGACCCCATGCGCGCGGACGTCGTGCCCAACGGCGTCGACCACCGCGGCAACCCGATCGGACCACCCCCCGGCGCGGCCGCCGGGCGCGGCCCGGCTGCCGGATGACGCGGAGGTCATGTTGTGTCTCGGCACCGACTACCGTCACAAGAACCGGCCGTTCGCGCTGCGCGTGCTGGAGGAGCTTCAGCGCCGGCACGGTTGGGGAGGCCGGCTGGTGTTTGCGGGGACGCGGGTGGCGCACGGCTCCTCGGCTGCCGACGAGGAACGCGTGCTGGCCGGCGCCCCGGCGGTGGCCGAGGCCGTCGTTGAGCTGGGGCCGGTCAGCGAGGAAGAGAAGGCGTGGCTGCTCGATCGTGCGAGCCTGGTGATCTATCCGACGATCCACGAAGGCTTCGGGCTCGTCCCGTTCGAGGCCGGCGGCTACGGCGTCCCGTGCATGTGGGCGGCCGGGACATCGCTCAGCGAGGTACTCCCCGATAGCGCCGCAGAGATCGTGGCCTGGGATGTCGTCCTCACCGCCGATCGGGCGCTCGAGCTGCTGCGCGACGCCGCCGCCCGCGAGCGCAACGTGGCGGCCATCCGCGGCGCTGCGACGCGGCTGAGCTGGGATGCAAGCGCCGAGCGTCTACTGGAGCTCTACGAGTCCACGTGCGATGCGCCGGCGCCGCCGGCAGGAGCACTCGAGCGCGGTCATCGCCTGCT
Organism: uncultured Solirubrobacterales bacterium; assembly: GCA_963767695.1. Classification (GTDB taxonomy): domain Bacteria; phylum Actinomycetota; class Thermoleophilia; order Solirubrobacterales; family Solirubrobacteraceae; genus Palsa-465. The sequence continues at coordinate 221,760 of CAVYFE010000002.1, read as the reverse complement.
GACCGGAGGGATGAGCGAGGACGCGCTGCGATTGATGGGACCCGGCGGGGCGCTCCCGGAGGACGTGCAACGACCGCTGCTGGCGCTGGCGACACATCCTCGCATCGGGACGCCGTTGTTTCGCGCCCTCAGGCTCGGTTACCGCACGTCTTACAAGCTACGCCGGTATCGCAGCGGCGACGGCGCGGCCGAGCGACCTGGTGACCATCAGAGCCTCAGGTAGGCCAAAGATCTGTGGGCGGCCGCGAACAGCTTTCGGGACCGCCGATCGGGAAAGTGCTTGGCAGCGAAGTACGCAGAAGCCTGTTTCAGCGCGACTTGGCGGTCGGCCACCACCGAGCCGTAATGACGGACCACGATCGACGGCTCATAGATCACCCGGCCGCCCGCACGCCGCAGGCGCAGGCAAACGTCCTCATCCTCCTTGTAGAGGAACAGGTTCTCGTCGAACCCGCCCACTCGGACAAACGCCGCCCGGTCGATCAGCACTACCGCACCGGCGACCCAGGCCACGTCCTGGCGGGTGTCGGTGTCGCGCCAGTAGCTGTGGCCACCGCGGAGCGCGAGTTGGGCCCTCGCTCCCCGCAGGCGCCCATGGTCGTAGGGCTGCGCGTTGCCGGCCGCCGTCAGCAGCTTTGGTCCCGCCGCGCTGATCCCGTCGCCGCCGGTGAGGACCACCAAGAGCCGCTTCGCCGTGTCGGGGACCAGGAACTCGACGTCGGGGTTGAGGATCAGCAGGTACGGAGCCTCGGTCTCGCTGGCCAGGAGGTTGTGGCCGCCCCCGAAGCCAAGGTTGCGCTCGGAGGTGAACGTACGGCAGGCGCGAAGGCGGCGGCCAAGATCCTCCAGGGACTCGCCGGAGGCGTTGTCGAGCAGGTTGATCTCGTACTCGAGACCGCTGCGGTCGAGGTCCGGGACGACCGTGGCCAGGCAGCGCTCGAGGTAGGATCGCGTGTGGTAGTTGACAACCTGGACCGCGAGCGTCGCCGTGGCGGGCATGCGGCGACGATAGCCGTCGGCGCACGGGCGGCGCGCGGCTAAGGGCCTGCGTCGGCCTCATTTGCGCGTTGCTACGCTCGCCGCCGTGTCGTCACCAGCCACGGCGCGGGCGCGCCGCGCGCCGGATTCGGGTGTCTCCGCCCGCGGTCGCGGATTGGGCGCCGATCTGATCCTCGGCCTGGTCCTGGCCGCCGGCCTGGCGGTGCTCGCGCTCGTGACCACCGGCGGCGACGAGCTCGCGCCGAACACCTGGACGCAGATCACGCTGACGTTCATCGGCGCCGGACTGGCAGCCGCCGTTCTGATTATTGGCGCGCGAGCGCGCGCCTGGGGGGTGGCTGCCGTCACCTGGTTCGCCGTGCTCGCCGTGCTGACCGCGGCATCGATCGCCTGGTCGGTGGCGCCCAACAGCTCCTGGATCGAGGCCAATCGCACGCTCTCCTATCTCGCCGTGTTCGGTGGTGGTGCCGCGCTGGCGCGACTGTGGCCGGCGCGGTGGCCAGCGCTCGTCGGCGCGATCGCGGTCATGGCTACGGTGATCAGCGGCTACGCGCTGCTCGTCAAGGTGTTCCCGGCGACGTTTGACCCGAGCGACCCGTTCGGGCGACTCCGGGCTCCGTTCGAATATTGGAACGCCACCGGCTTGCTCGCCGCGCTGGGCTTGGCGCCGTGCCTGTGGGCCGGCGCCCGGGCGGCCCGTGCCCGCTGGACGCGCGCGTTGGCGGTCCCGGCGATCTCGATTCTCCTGACCGTGATCGTGCTCTCCTACTCCAGGGGCGCGTTGCTGGTGGCCATTGTCGGGCTCGTGTTCTGGTTCGCGACCGTGCCGCTGCGGCTGCGCGGCGCGCTCGTCCTCGCGCTCGCCGCGGCCGGCGCAGCCGCGCTCAGCGCCTACGCCCTCGCCACCCACGCCCTCACCCACGATCAGGTTCCGCTCCATTCGCGCACGAGCGCCGGACACACGTTTGGATTGGTGCTCGTCGCGGTGCTCGCCCTGACCACCGCCGCCGGGTTCCTCGCCGCATCCGGGATGGACCGAACGGCCCTCTCGGACCCTCTGCGCCGGCGCGTCGCGGTCGTGCTGCTGGCGGGCGTGGCGATCCTTCCGCTGCTCGGCGTGGCCGCGCTCGCGGCGTCCTCGCGGGGCCTGACCGGTGAGGTGTCGCATATCTTCTCGACGCTGACGAGCACCAACGGCGGCGCGAGCAACACGCCGGGGCGCCTGGTCGAGCTCGGCAACACCCGCGGGCGGTACTGGAGCGAGGGCCTGAAGGTCGGCGAGCACGCGCTGCTGAAGGGGTCCGGTGCAGCGGGATATGGAACTGCCGCCACGCGCTACACGACCGACCCGATGGTCGTCCCGCACGCCCACAGCTTCGTGATCGAGACGTTCGCCGACCTCGGCCTGATCGGGATTGCGGTGATGATCGGCCTGGTCGCTGCCTGGAGCCTCGCCGCGTGGCGGACGCTCGCGGGCGCGAGCACCAGCGAACGGCTCACCGAGCGCGTCGGGCTGCTCACGCTGCTCGCAGTCGTGATCACGTTCGGAGTGCACTCCGCGATCGACTGGACGTGGTTCGTGCCCGGGACCGCGGTGCCGGCATTGCTGTGTGCGGGGTGGCTGGCCGGCCGCGGCCCGTCGACGGACGGCGTCGGACGGGCACCGGAGCGCCGGCGGCTCATCGCCTCGCCCGGGATCGGCGCCGCGGTGATCGCGATCGTGGCGGTCACGCTGCTGTTGACCTGGGCGATGTGGCAGCCGCTGCGCTCCGCCGACGCAAACTCGGCGGCGATCGCGGCGCTTGGCGAGGGTGATACGAAAGCGGCGATCAACGACGCCCGCGCGGCCGCCGCCGAGGATCCCGTCACGGTCGACCCCCTGTTCCAGCTCGCGGTCATGTACACGGCGATCGGCGACCAGCAGGCCGCCCGCGACGAGCTGCTGAGCGCCGTCCACCGGCAACCGGAGAACCCGCAGACATGGCTCCAACTCGGCGAGTTCTATCTCCACCTCGATCGGCCCGCGGCGGCCCTCGGCCCGCTGACGCGCGCCAGGTCCCTCGATCTCGGCTCGCCCGAGGTGAGCCAGGCGCTTTCGCAGGCCCGTGCGGCGCTCGCGCGCACGACGACGCGCTGAGCGGGGTGCTATCGCACCGCCTTCGCGAGCAGCATCCGTCTGAGCAGCGGCGGTCCTCCCACGGCGCGGATGTCGATCACGTCGAAGTCGAACGCTCGCAGCGTCTCGGTCAGCGAGCGGCGGGTGTACAGGTGCAGGTGGTCGCCGAGCGGCTCGGAGAACCGCTCGATCCCGCCGGCGGCGACGCTCAGCCGCGCATGAGACGGTGTCGTGAGCAGCAGCCGACCCCGGGGAACCAGCACCCGCCTGACCTCCGACAGCCACCGAGCCGTGTCGGCGACGTGCTCGATCACCTCGCTCGCCCACACGAGGTCGAACGAGTTGTCCTCGAGCGGCAGCGGACCGTCGATCGGGATCAGGCGGAAGTCCAGCTGCGGATAGCCGGCGCTCGCCCGCGTGATCGCCGCCTCGGCGACGTCGACCCCGACGACGTGCGCGCCGGCCTCCGCGAGCATCGCCGTGAACGCGCCGGCACCGCAGCCGAGATCGAGCGCCCGGTCGCCCTCTCGCACCTCGTCAAGCAGGAACCTACGGCGTCGATCGAAGTCCGGGAGTGCCAGCTCCTCCGGGAGTTGCCGCCACAGTTCTTCGTAGTACTCCCGCATCCGGCCCGACCGTAGCGCGCGACGCCCAACTCGAACCTTGGCGTTCTGGTTCCGGGGGGTGAAACCAAACCGCCAAAGTTCGCGCCCCGACCTTCGCCCGTTGCTCAGGCCGCCGATGCAGGCCCCACCACTCGTGCGGGCACCTCACCTGGGCCCAGCGGCGCGTGCTCGAGCGCGACAGGCTCGTCACCCAGGCAGAACCCGACTGCCTCGGCCAGCGCCTCCTCCAGCTCACCTAGAGTTCGGCCTGACGCGAAGCATCCCGGTAGCTCCTTGACCTCTGACCAGAAGCCCTCGTGCTCCTGATGTACGACGACCGTGAGCTCCACTGATCCTCCATCGATTTGAGACCGGCCTGCTTCAGTATCGCGTTGCTCAGGCCCTTGTCGTAGTCCTGCCCGCGGTGCTTCGGCAGCGTGATCGGACGCTCTCCGGTCTTGATCATCTTGACCACGTGCTTGCCGCCACGCGATGCAGTCCAGCCGTTATCCCGCAACAGCGCAATCGCGGTTCGTTGACGAAGCAGCTTCGGCACTCCACGGACGCTACGGCAGCCTGATTACGATGCAAGTCCCACCGGTGAATTTGGCACGCGGCCGTCACATCGCGCACGCACTTTTCACATCCGGCGCCAGGGGGCGCTCACGGTCTGTCCGACGGCGTTTCGCCGGGCGACTCGACCAGGATCGTCACCGGCCCGTCGTTGACCGACTCCACCGCCATCATCGCCCCGAACACCCCGCGATGGGCGCCGAGCCGTTCGCAGAAGCGCTCGTACAGCGGCGCGGCCACGTCTGGGGCCGCGGCGGCGACATAGCTCGGACGGTTGCCCCGCCGGGCGTCCCCGTAAAGGGTGAACTGGCTCACGCACAGGACCTCGCGTTCGCCCAGCGGCTCGTTCATCCGGCCCTCTGCGTCGCCGAAGATCCGCAACGCCCGCACCTTGTCGGCGAGCCAGTCGGCGTCGCGCTCGGTGTCGTCGCGAGCCACGCCGAGCAGGACCAGCAGCCCCGGTCCGACTTGCGAGACGATCCGTCCGTTGACCGCCACCGTGGCGCGAGTGACGCGCTGAACGAGCGCGCGCATGCCGCTAGGCCTCGCGCAGCTCGGCCGCGGTCTGCTCGGGCGGGACGATGTTCAGGTGGACGCCGACGCCCAGCTCCAACCCGGCCAGATATGTGAGCCGCGGCAGGATGTCGATCCGCCAGCAGAAGTGCTCGGCCCCGCTCGGGGCGGTTCGGACCCAGAGATTCAGCGGCGGTGTCCCGCCGAGTCGGCGCTGCAGGCGGTTCAGCGCTTCGTGGAGCATCGCGGCGCCCGACGGCCCGCTGTCCTCGTAGCGCATCCGCGCCGTGCGGGGCGCGATCAGCAGCTGGAATGGGACGCGGGCCCCATACGGGGCCATCAGCACTGTTTCGTCATCGATCGCGACGATCCGCTCGCGCTCGCGCACCTCGGCCTGGACCAGGTCCGCCAGCAGGTTGCCGCCCATCGTCCGCGTCGCGTAGGCGCCGAAACGCTCCCGCTCGCGTGCCACGGCAGCCGGCACGAAGTCGAGCGCGTAGAGCTGGGCGTGGGTGTGCGGAAGCGAGGCTCCGGCCTCGCGCAGCTCGTTGACGATCAGGTGGACGTACGGCGCGCCGGCGTGAGCTCGCATTCGCTCGCGCCACACCTCCGCCGCGCCCTGCACATCGGCCACCGACAGGTGGGCGAGCGACACCACCGGCTTGGGGGAGTTGATGATCACCTCGTGGGCTCCTCGCGCCGGCGCTGCCCAGAACAGATCGCGATTCGCATGTCGCTCGGGCTCGTGCGCGTCGAGACCCAGCGCCGGATACAGGTTCGGCACGACGCGTACGGTCCAGCCCGGCGTGTCCGCTCCGCCCCCGTTCGGCCGCACCGCGTAGAGCTCCGGCGGCGTCCGGTCCTCGTGCCCCTCGGCGAACGGGTCGGACTCCGGGTCGATCGGCGCAGCCGGCGGGACCGACAGGCCACCCCCGGGTCGGCCGGCGCGGTCGCCCGCGACGATCGACCGCTGCCCGCTCAGCGGGTCGACTCGAAGCTCCGGCATCCCTGGCGCACGTGGCTCACAGCAGCTTCTCCATCGCGACGTGATCGATCCCGGCCTCGGTGAAGACCCTCCCCCGGGGCCGGTAGCCGGCCTGCTCGTAGAGCTCCTGCGCGTAGGTCTGCGCGTGAAGCACGATGCGCCGGCCGCCGGCGGCTCGCGTCTCCTCGTCGGCCATCTCCAGCAGTGCCGTCGCGATCCCCCGCCGCCGGGCCGACCGCGTGACCGCGAGCCGGCTGAACTGCGCCGTAGAGCCGATCATCAGCAGCCGGCAGGTGGCCAGCAGTTCGCCGCCCGAGACCGCGACCAGGTGGATTCCGTCCTGGTCGCGCCCGTCGAGCTCCTCGTGCTCCGGTACCCCTTGCTCGACACAGAACACGTCGTAGCGGAGCTGCAGCGCGGCCTCCATTTCACGCTCGCCGCGAACCCGACGGATCTCATACCCAACCAGCGTCATCCGAGCACGTACTGGCGGATGTCCCGCTCCAGCTCGGCCACGCTCAGGTACGGACCGGCCTTGTCGTAGACCTCTTTCCCCGTTCGGTCGAAGAAGAACGACTGGGGATAGCCGGGGTAGGCGTTGATCGCGGAGGCGATGCTCCCGTTCGGATCGGTGTAGCTCGGATAGGTGACCGGGAACTGGTGCAGGAACGTCGTCGCGTTCCCGTTCTGATCCTTGGCGTCGAGGCCTATGAAGGCCACCCGGCGGCCGAACAGCACTGACGCTCGCTGGTAGGTGGGGAACTCCGACTGGCACGGCTCGCACCACGAAGCCCACATGTTGACCACGACCGGAAAGCCCCGCAGCGAGTGCAGGCGCGCCTTGAACGCCTTCGGGCCGCCCCCCAGCAGCTCGTTCGCCTGCGCATGGATCCTGGCCAGCGGAGCCGGAGAGTCCTTGAAGGCCACGGCGACCGTGTCCTTCGCGGGCGCGTCGCTGTGAGGGGTGCTTCCACCGCACCCGGCGAGGCCGAATCCGGCGAGCGCGACGAGCAGGATCACCGCCCTGGTGCACGCCGACCACGACTCGCGCTTTGCCACGCGCAACAGCTTGCCACAGCCGAGATTGGTCCAGCCGCACCCGATCTGCTTAAATAGACGTTATCTTCTAAGGGAGAGTCGGCGAGGGGGCACCGTTTCTGAGGACTTACCTCGCCTTTCTCGGCACCGTGCCGAGAACACATGGAGTCGCCGAGACAAGTCGCCGCGGCTCACACCTCGAACGCAAACCTTTCAATTCCGATGGGTGCTTCCACCCCCTTTCCAAGTCCTGCCGCGATCGCGCGCGCTGAGCTGTTTACGCGCGAACGGTTCGTCTATGACGGCGAGACGCTCGAGGACGCCCTCCTCCCGGGCTCCGCGAGGCGCCGGGCACTCGATGCTGCCCTGAGCGAAGTCGAGGCCGGCGCCAAGCAGCCTTCGATCGAGTGGCGGCGGAACTTCTCGCTCCTGCTCGGGCTCGAGCGTCTGCTCTCCGAGGAGGAACCGCACCTGGTCGACGGCACGGTCCTCTCCGCCCATCAGGTGGACGCGCTGTCCGGCACGCTGACCGCGCTGCTCGCCGAGGCCCAACGCAACGGCAACGGCAATGGCGCCGGTAACGGTCTGGCCCCGGAGCCCACCCAGCTCGCGTCGGCGGCGATTCCCGGAGAAGAGGACGCCGAACTCGAGCTCGACGGGGATGAGCCCGAGGACGAGGAGCCCCTGGACTGGCAGGACGACAACGGTGTCGACGAGGACATCGACCTGGGCGAGGAACCGGAGGATCCGAATGCGACCCGCCGCTTCTGGTTCGAGCACGCCACCGGCGCCGGTAAGACCGTCGCGGCGCTCGGCTTCGTCGAGGCCTCGCGCACCGGCGGGATCCTGATCCTCACCCACCGCCGCAACCTCGTCGATCAGTTCAACGGCGAGCTGCGCGACCGTGGCTATCGCGACCGGATCTCGGCGCCGCTGCTGAACGGGCACGACGCTGCCAACGGCCCGGTGACGGTCGAGACCTATCAGTGGTTCGTCCGCAACGCGGGCAAGGTATCCGACGCCTACACGATCGTCATCTGCGACGAGGCCCATACCGCGCTGGGAGAGAAGACCTCGGCCTCGATCCGCGCCTGGTCGGGGCCCGTGTTCATCGGCATGACGGCGACCGGCGCCCTGATCGCCCGGCACGTCACCGACCTGTTCCCGACCCAGACCTCGCGCTTCGATCTCGCCCAGGCCGCGCGGCGCGGCGTCATCTCCCCGCTGCGCTGCATCCGGATACCGCCCGGACCGGGGGTGCGGACGATCGCCAAGGTACCGCTGCGGCGCGGCGAGGTGGACACCGAATTCGACCAGGAGATGCTGGCCGAACTGCTCGACCAGACCCCGTTCAACGTCGCGATCGCGGACCTCTACAAGACGCGCTTCAACGGCGTGCCGGGGATCGTGTACTCCGCCGGGGTGCGCCACGCCTACAACGTCGCGCAGTCGTTCCGGGACCTCGGGATGAAGGCCCAGGCGGTGTCGGGCGAGACGCCCAAGCGCCAGCTGGCGCGGATCCTGGCCGACTACGAGGCCGGCAAGATCGACGTGCTCGTCAACGCCCAGCTGCTCGCCGAGGGCTGGAACAGCGCCCGGGCGACGATCTGCATGCACCTGGCGCCGACCGCTTCCAAGCGGATCTATCAGCAGCGCGTCGGGCGCGTCACGCGTCGTAATCAGGGCAAGGAGGCGGGGATCGTCGTCGACTTCGTCCATCCCGCGACCAAGCACGACGATCCGGTCGTGACCCTGCACTCGCTGCTCGACCGCGACGTCTACCGCGGCGGCGCGATCGTCGTCGGCCCGGTCCGCCGCGGCCGCGGTCGCCGGGTGCGGGTGGAGCGCCGGGTGCTGCCCGTCACTCCGGATCCAGAGCGCCGCGCCGAGGTATTCGAGCGTGAGCTGTGGCGGATCGCCGTCGAGCACCTCGACTATGGCGAGCAGCACGTATGGGCGGCGCTGGCCGGCGCCCGGGTCGCCCCCAACGGCTGGCGCCGCGCGAAGGCGATGCTCCACTTCGATCGTGGCGGCGAGCTCAAGCGGCGTTTCCTGATCACCGCCGTCCAGCGCAACCGCAACTCACAGCTGCGCCTGCGGGCGCTCCAGGAGATCGCCGCCAGCCGCGATGCCGAGGCGTTCGACACCGCGATCGACATCATGGCCGGCTGGCCGCGCGACGAACGGCGCGAGGGCGTCAAGATCATGCTTCAGGCCCTCGCCGAGCGGCGGATCGGCCGCCGCGATCAGGCCAATGCCTGGATCTGGCGGATGGCCGAATACACGCGGGAGGTGCACGAGGAGTACGCCGTGCAGCGTTGGCCGGAGACCAAGCGGCTGCTCGGACTGCTGGTCAACTCGAGCGGCGCCGCCCACGCCCGCAACGCCCGCCGGCTCGTGCACGCCGCGCGCAAGGAGGACCGGCGGCTGTCGGCCGCGCTGCTCGCCGCGGCGCTGGCGCACACGCCGGAGGCCGAGGAGGCGCTGCGAGGCGCGCGCACGAGGATGGCGCGCAAGCCCGCGGCGCTCGCACGCGAGCTGCTGCGCAACTTCCCGAAGGGACGGCGCAGCAAGAGCCGGCGCCGCCGTAAGGCCGGCGGCGAGAGCCAGGTGCCGGACGCCGACAGCGCGAACGTCCGGGTCGCCGTCGAAACCGATGCGGAACCGGTCGAGGCGGGGGACGAGCTCGAGGAGTTCACCGCCGTCGAGGACGATGATGGCGACGAGGTAGAGCTGGCCGAGCCGTCACTGTCGGACGAGCTCGGTCCGGGAGCGGACGAGGATCTCGTCGACCAGGAAGCGGAAGAGGAACTCGGCGACCGGGACGCGGAAGAGGATCTCGGCGACCAGGAAGCGGAAGAGGATCTCGGCGACCACGCAGCCGACGAGGAGCTCGTGGATCCCTCACCGGCCGAGCACGGCGCCGAGGAAGCTGCCTAGCCTCAGCCGAGGTGGACCTCGCCGGCGTCGAGCGCCACCCGCCCCCCGGCGGTGCTGACCACGAGCCGCCCGTCCGCATCGACTCCAGCCGCGGTCCCCTCGCCCTCGGCCCAGCGCACATGCTTGTCGAGCAGCGCATCGCGCGCCCGCACACCATCGAGGACGGCATCCGCTTCGGCGCTGATCCACCGATCCAGCGATTCGAGCAGGCGCGCCAACGTAGGCTCGATCGCATCGGGCTCGAGTCCCAGCGTTCCCGCGCTGTGACGCAGCTCGGACGGGAAGTCCTCGGGCCGGATCGCCACGTTGAGACCGATCCCGAGCACGGCCCAGCGCTCCTGGGGACGGCCCTCGACGAGGATCCCGGCGACCTTGCGCCCCTCGAGGAGCACGTCGTTGGGCCATTTGAGCTGTGCCGTCGGGCCCGCGAGGTCCGCCACCGCCACCCCGGCCGCGAGCGGCAGCAGCCGTGGCGGGTCGCGCAGCAGGACCGAGCAGAGCAGCGCCCGTCCTGCCGGCGCCACCCACGTTCTCCCCTGGCGGCCGCGGCCGGCGGACTGCGCGCGCGCGGTGACCAGCGTGCCGTGGGGCGCGCCGCGCGCCGCCAGCTCGGCGGCGCGTCCGTTCGTCGAATCGGTCAGGCGCAGGTGAAGCCGCGGCGTGCCGAGGATCGCGCTCACTTGGGAGTGATCCGGACCTCATCGTCGGTTGCCAACTCCAGGCGCTCGGCCGCGTTTCCGTGGCTGACGGCGAGCGCCAGCCTCCGGTATGCGTCCTCGTAGACCAGCAGCTGACCGGGGGCGACATCCGAAAACGTCCGGGCGACCTGAGCCTCCTGCGGAGGGCCGGAAGGCACCGCCAGCTCGACGCGATGCCCGAGCTTGACGCCGGTGTCGGCAAGGTCGTCGTGCTGGACGTCGAGCTGGACGTTGCCGAATCGATCGACGTACAGCGCGTGGCTCACGAGCGCCCCCTGCTCGCGGCGCGGCCGCGGCAGCTCCAGCTTCACGTAGCCATTCGGATCGCACGGTTCGCCCGCTTCTCCCAACACGGCGCCGGCCGCCAGTCGCGCCGCCACCGGCGCGAAGATGTCGCGACCGTGGAAGGTGGCCGAGACGGGCTCGAGCCGAAACGGCGAGGTCGAAATCTCCACGGCCTCGATCGCGCCACCGCCTCCCTCGGCGGCGGGGGCGAGCAGCCCGTTGTCGGGTCCGACCAGCATGCGCCCGTCCGCGAGGCGCAACGCGATGGCCCGCCGCTCGGCACCGACGTCGGGATCGACGATCGCCAGGTGAACGCCGATCGGCATGTACGGCAGGGCGCCGGCGAGGATTACCGCGCCGGCCCGCACATCGTGGCGCCCGACTCCGTGCGTGATGTCGATCACCCGGGCGTCGGGACAGATCGTGGCGATCACCCCGTGGCAGACGCCGGCGAAGTCGTCCTCCAAGCCGTAGTCCGACAGGAATGTGATGACCGGAGCGCTCATCGCGCCCCGAACGCTAGCCGTCGCGCTTGATGAACGCGGCGGCCTCCAACTTGACGACCCCGATCAGGTTGCCGAGGGCGATGTTGGCGTCCAGCAGGTGAAGGCCCCAGGTCCCGTCCGGACTCGGCTTGGGGGTCGGAGCTCCCCCCTGCGGGGTGATCTGCAGCACGTTGGCGCCGTTCGCAGACGAGCACTGAGCCCGGTAGGCACCCGGCTCGGTTGACCACACCGTCGGCGGGGTCGGCTGGGTGATGCCGAGCAGCTTGATCCCGGCGGCGAGCGTGCTCTGGGGGTCGAAGGGCGCGCTGGGGTTGATCGGGTCGAGAAGCGCGCTGCCGCCGGCGAGCGCGGCGGGGTTGGTGCACAGCACGGACTCGCCCGGCACCGTGGAGAGCCCGAACTTGCTGTTCGGCAGGACCGGGGTGTCGAACGTCGAGAACGCGATCACGCACCCGAGCTGGGTCTTCGAGCGACAAGCGGGAACGTGCTTGAAGTCGCCGCCGACGTCCTTGCCGGTCTTCACCAGCACGTTGCCGCCCATCAGGATCGCCGACAGCAGCCTGCGTCGCACCGACGGCTTTGGATCGACGTCCTTGGCGATCAGTTCGCGGAGCACGAACGAGCCCTGCGAATGGCCGATCAGCACGAACCCGCGGCCGCGGTTGTACCTGGTCAGGTAGGTGTGGAAGGCGGCGCGGACATCGGCGAGCGCCAGGGCCGGGTTGGGCTTGGTCGTGGTCGCGCCAAGACCAATGCCGTCGAGCGTCAGCTGGCGGTACATCGGCGCGAACACCCGGCAGTACTGCGAATACCGGGCCGCCTGGTAGAGCGCGATCGACCGCTCTTCAGGATCGATGTGCAGGTTGGCGTTGCCGGTCTTCTGGTCGCTTACCGTGGGGTAGACGTAGAAGCAGTCGATCGCAGGCTTCCTGACCGCCTGCGGATGCTCGACGCGGAGCTTCTTCAGCGTCGGCGTGTAGACGGTCGTGGACAGGCCCGGCGTGCACGGGTCGGGCTTCTTACCCGGGAAGCACAGCCACACGGTCCGCGCGCCGGCCGGCGCCGCGGCGATCAGGGCCGCGAAGGCGGCAACGGTCAAGCCTGCGAACAACGCTCGAATTTTCATGGCGGCGATCCTAAGCTTCCTCGGCGCGGAGTGCGCCGGTTGCCAGCGGTCGGGTCGGGCGTTCGCGCTCCCCGAGGCGCGAACTTTGGCGCTCTGGTTCCGCCCCCCGGAACCAAAGCGCCAAAGTTGGGTTTGGCCGGCGATGAGCCTTACGCCACCGTGACCGAGCTCGTCAGGCTGCCGAGGTCGGCGCCGGCACTGACCAGGTGCTTGCCGAACAGGCGGTTGATCCGGTGGGCCGCGGCGCTCGACAGCGTCAGCTCACCGCTGAGCGTCCCGGACTTGCCGGAGACCGTACGGGTGATATCGATCAGCTGAGCGAGCACGATCAGATGGCCGCCCACCCGAGCCGTGAGGAGACCGCGGTGAGCGCCGCCAACCAGCACGACGTGACGGAGCGCCACCGAGCGCGAGCCGTTGCTGAACTCGACCCCGCCCGTGTGGCGGAGCAGGCCGGCCTTCCCGGACTTCGTGACGAACCCGCCGGAGATCGGCAGCGTCAGCGAACCACTCGAAATCGTGGCCGGACCGAGTGCCGTGACGGTGATGTGGTGGTTGGACAGGAACTGCTTCGCCGGCGCGCTGGGGGTGATCGTCGTCTGCGTGCCGGTGACGTGGAAGATCTTCGGCTGGTGGACGACCTTCGCCTGCGCCGGCGCCGCGACGGCGGCGAGGCTCACCGTGGCGGCCAGGATCGAGAGCGTGCTGCGGGAAATTCGTGACATCTGTCTCTCCTTGGATGCTTTGTTGGCGGGACTGGCGTTCGAACCCGCGGCCGGCGTCCGAGTTGCGGGCGACGACGCGGCCGTGCGTTCGGCGCCACCGGCGCCACCGGCGCCACCGGCCCGAGCGTCGCAGTCGCGCCACCGGGGCGCCACCGAGCCGAGCGTCGCGGCTCGCCCAGCCCCACCCCAGAACCCGGCCTCTTGATGGCCCCAGTGTTACGGCGAATCACCGGGCCCCTGCTCCCGTCACTTTAGGGCTCGTCTGCGGCCCTTAAGTGACGCCAAATCCACCTGGATGAATCGATGTCACGTTGCGGCCCCCCCTCGGCCGTCCCCTCATCGCCCCGCTCGTCCCGCCACGCCTCCCCGCCACGCCCCCGCCACGCCCCCAGCCAGGCCCCCCGCCACGCGCCCAGCCACGCCCCGCCCGGTCACCTCAGCGCCACGCCCGCCTCAACCCCTCCGCGCCGCCACATCCGCCACCAGCGCCTGCACCAACCCCTCGATGTCGTGTCGAGCCGCCTCGACGTCGGGCTCCCGCCCGCGCTCGCGCAGCGCGTCGCTCGTCACCGGCCCGATGCTCACCAGCCGCGCCTGCTCCCCGAGCCGGGCGCCGGCCGCCTCGAAGAAGAACTTGACCGTGGAGGACGAGGTGAACGTCACGTAGTCGACCCTCGAAACCGCCTCCAGCTCGGCCTCGCCGAGCGGCTCGGGCACCGTCTCATACAGCGCCACCACGTCGACCTCGACGCCTCGCGCCTCCAGGGCGTGGGGAAGCACATCGCGCGCGTCGGCGGCGCGCGCCACCAGGGCCCGCTTCACCGGCACCTCGCTCAGCGCCTCCACCAGCCCCTCGGCCACGAAGCGCTCCGGGACGATGTCCGCGATCACCCCGTGCTCGCGGAGCGCAGTCGCGGTTCCCGGGCCGATCGCGGCGACCCGCGCTCCCGCCAGCGCGCGGGCGTCGTGGCCGGCCGCCGCCAATCGAAGAAACAGCAGGCGTACGCCGTTCGGGCTCGTCAGGCAGACCAGGTCGTAGCGCTCGATCGCCGGCGCCGGCCCGGAAACCGCGACGATCCGGATCGCCGGCGCCTCCACCACCTCCGCCCCCATCGACCGCAAGCGGGCGGCGAGCCCGCTGGCCTGCGCCCGCGCCCGGGTCACCGCGACGCTCACCCCGTCGAGGGGACGGTGCTCGAGCCACCGCAACCGCTCGCGTACACCCGCCACCGGGCCGAAGACCAAAATCGCCGGCGCGCGGACGCCCTCGCCCGCGGCCACGGAGGCGATTGTCCCCAGCGTCCCGCTCACCACTCGCTGCCCGGGCAGGGTGCCGCGTTCGATCACCGCCGCGGGCTCGGTCGAAGAACGTCCGCCCGCGATCAACCGCCGAGCGATCGCCTCCAGCTGCCGCACCCCCATGTAGACGACCAGTGTCCCGGGGAACGCCGCCAGCGCTCCCCAGTGCAGCGCGGACTCGGGCTTGGCCGGATCCTCGTGGCCGGTGACGAACGCCACCGCACTGGCGAGGTCCCGGTGGGTCACGGGGATCCCGGCGTACGCCGGCGCAGCCACCCCGGCGGTCACCCCCGGCACGATCTCGAACGGAATTCCCGCCGCGACCAGCGCCTCGGCCTCCTCCCCGCCGCGCCCGAACACGAACGGGTCGCCCCCCTTCAGCCGCACGACGGTCGATCCGGCCACCCCGTGCTCGACGAGCAGCCGCTCGATCTCGCCTTGCGAAACCGAAGGACCCCCGCCCTCCTTCCCCGCGTAAACGAGCTCGGCCTCAGACCGGGCTCCCTCGAGCGCCGCGCGCGGGATCAGCCGGTCATAGATGATCACGTCCGCGGCCGCGATCAGCTCTAGCGCGCGCGCCGTGAGCAGCCCGGGATCTCCGGGTCCCGCGCCGACCAGGTAGACCGTCACGCCGAAGCCTCGAAGCTCCGCGCGGCCATCGACGAACCCTGGCGCAGCAGCTCGCCGGCTCCCGCCGAGAGCATCCGCTCGGCCACTTCGTGGCCGACCCGCTCGGCGTCACCCCGCAGCCGATCCTCCAGCCATGCGGAGCCATCCGGTAGACCGACCCACCCCCGCAACTCGAGCGCCCCATCCCCGACCCGCCGCGCATGAGAACCGACCGGCGTGTTGCACGACGCCTGCAGCGCGCGGGTCAGCGTCCGTTCGGCCAGGACGCACGCCATCGCATCCTGATCGCGGAGCGCTTCGACCAGCGAGGGCTCGACCGCGCCGATCCGCGCCTCGACGGCCAGGGCGCCCTGACCGGCGGCCGGCACCAGCTCGTCCAGCAGGGCGCCGGCCTCGGACTCGCGGCCCAGCCGCTGCAGTCCGGCGAACGCGAGCACGAGCGCGTCGAGCTCGCCGGCGGCCAGCTTTCGCAGCCGCGTGTCGACGTTGCCGCGGACGCTCACCACCTCCACGTCCTCCCGCAGCGCACGGATCTGGGCACACCGGCGCAGGCTGCTCGTCCCGACCCGTGCTCCAGGGCCCAGCGCGGCGAGCGAGTCAGCGCCACACAGCGCGTCGCGCGGATCGGCCCGCGGCGGGATCGCCACCAGCTCGAGGCCCGCCGCGAGCTCGGCCGGTACGTCCTTGGCGGAATGCACCGCGAGATCGACCCGGTCCTCCAGCAACGCCCGCTCCAGCTCCGAGACCCACCGCGCCTTGTCTCCGACCGCCCGGTCGCGGTCCCCCGACGTGGTGATCCTCACCAGCTCACTGGCTTGCCCCAGGCGCGCCGCCACGGACTCGGCTTGCGCGAGCGCGAGCGCGCTGCCGCGCGTCCCGATTCGCATCAACGCCGGCGGCGGTGCGAGATCGCGTGAACTTCGGCGAGCTGCTCGGGGAGCCCCTGCGCCGCGAGCGCGGGTTCGTCGTTGGCGAGCCCGAACAGGTCGCGGACCATCGCCGCGCGGGCGTGGACCCGATCGTCGCGGAGCTCCTTCATCCGAAGCGTCGGCTCGTGCAGGAGCCGGTTGACGATCGCCCGCGCGAGGGCATCGATCCGTTCCAGGTCGCGCGGGGAGGCCGTCTCCCATTTCCCGTCGTTCTCGTGCACGAGCTGCTCGGCGACCTCGGTGGCGTGGGCCCGGAGCGCGGCCAGCGTCGGCAGCACCTCGAGCGAGCCGAGCCAGGCGGCGAAGTGCTGGATTTCCTCCTCGATGATCCCCTCCGCCTTGCGCGCCTCCGCCTGGCGGACCTTGCGATTGCGATCGATCACCGCCTGGAGGTCGTCGATGTCATAGAGCGAAACGCCCTCGAGCTCGGCGCACGCGGCGTCGATGTCGCGCGGGACCGCGAGGTCGATCAGCAGCATCGGCCGCTGCCCACGGGCCTCCATCACCTCCGCCAGCTCGCGCGCCTCGAGCAGCAGGTGAGGCGAGGCCGTGGCGGCGACGACGATGTCCGCGCGGGCGAGCGCGCCAGGAAGCTCATCGAAGCTCACGCTCGTGCCGCCGTAGCGGCGCGCGAGGCCGATCGCGCGGTCGCGCCGGCGGTTGGCGACGAACACAGTGCGGCCACCGCTGTCGGCGAGCGCCCGCGCGGTCAGCTCGCTCGTCTCGCCGGTGCCGATGATCACCACCTCGCGGCCGTCGAGAACCGGACGACTTCCGCCGTCCCCGCCGGCTCCCGAGCGCCGTCCGGACTCGCCAACAGGAGCCAGCAGCTCGCGGGCCAGCGCGACCGCCACCGCCGGCAGGCTGAGCTGGCGCTCCCCGATCGCGGTCTCCCTGCGCACCCGCTTGCCAGCCGCCAGCGCCGCCTTGAACAGGTGGTTGGTGAGCGGTCCGACCGTCTCCTTGGCCAGCGCCGCGTCGTAGGCGCGCTTGACCTGGCCCTGGATCTCCGCTTCTCCGACGATCATCGACTCGAGCCCCGCCGTGACCCGGTACAGGTGCCGCGCCGCGTCGCAGTTGCGGTGCGAGTAGATCGCCGAAGCGAGAGCGGTAGGGCGGATTCCGGCTTGTGTCGCGAGCATCGCCAGCACTCTGCTCTCGGCCTCCACGGGGTCTCCTACGACCAGGTAGAGCTCGGTCCGGTTGCAGGTCGAGACGGCCACCGCCTCGTGGATGTCGGCCGCGCCGCGGAGGTCGCGCAGGAAATCGGCCGCCCTCGACTCGGGTAGGACCAGGCGCTCGCGGACCTCGACCGGCGCGGTCTTGTGCGAGACGCCGATCGCCAGCAGCTCGCTCACCCCACGGTCTCCCGCTCACGCTCGGACTGCCGCTCGCCCACATCCGCGCGGGCTTGCGCTTCGCGGCGCAGCTCGCGGAGCTCGCGCTCGGTCCGGTTCAGCCGGCGGGCCATGATCGCCACGTACACGAGCACCAGCGCGACGAACACGATGTACGCACCGGCCACGTACTTGCCGGCCGTGTGCAACGGCAGCGCCGGCGCGGCGAACACGAGCGAGGTCATGACGGCGAGGCACTCCTGCCCAGGGGCCTCAGCGCGTCCTCCCCGAGCATCGCGCGACGCAGCGCGCGGAGCTGCATGCGGGCACTCTTTGCCGTCATCTCGTACTTCCACAGTGTGACGAACAGCAGCGTGATGCCCGCCAGTGAGACCAGGAACGTCAGCCGCATCGACCCCGGCAGGTTGCCGCCGGTCAGCGTCAGCACCCGCGGATGAACGTATTGCTGGGCGAGCCGGACCGCGAGGAAGTTGAGCGGCACGAACGCGCCGGCGACGATCGCGAACACGCTCGCGTAGCGCGCCTGGCGCTCGGAGTCATCGATCGAGAACCGAAGCGGCTGGTAGGTGGCATACATCAGCACCACGATCAGGTAGGAGACCAGGGTCGGCTCCTGCCAAACCCACCAGTGTCCCCACGAGGCCTTGGCCCAGATCGAGCCGGTCAGCAGCCCGCCGACGGCGAAGATCAGCGACATGTGGATCGCCACGTAGGAACGCATGTCCCAGCGCCGATCGCCAGTCCGCAGGTGCCCGATCGCGAACACGCCGCCGGCGATGAACCCGCACAGGGAGACGATCGCGAGCGGCACGTGGATGTAGAAGATCTTCTGGATGAATCCCTGATCGGCGTCGAGCGGGGCATAGAAGAACACCAGCGCCAGCGCGACGGTGATCGTGGCGATCGTGGCGAGTGTGAGGCCGCGAAGCCCGCGGCCGTACGTGGTCAAAACTCAGTCCTCCAAGAGGAAGTCGAACACCGCGTAGGAGAGCAGGGCGAACACCAGATCATAAAGAGCGAGGATCGCCAGCCACTTACCCGGAGGCGAGCCGGAGGCGTGCGCCTTGAGCAGCGGACCGGTGGCCCTGGCGGTCGCGATCAGCGCCGGAATCAGCAGCGGCAGCCCGATCACCGGCCCGATCAGATCACGCGCCCGGGTCTGAACCGCGATCGCCGAGACGAGCGTCCCGATCACCGCCAAGGCGAGGTCCGCGAGCGCCAGGACCGCGATCAACCCGGGCAGCGCCGGTCCCAGCGGCGGTCCGAGCAGCAGCAGCCCGAAGGCCGGCACCGCGATCACCTCGAGCACCGCGAGGAACGCGAACAGCGCCGCTGCCTTGGCCAGCAGCAGCGCCGTGCGGTCGACAGGAGCCAGCAGGAACGCCTCGAATCCCCCCTGCTCGCGCTCGGCCACGAACAGACGGTTGACGCCGAGCATGGCGGCGAACAGCAGCGTCGCGGTCAGGACCCCGCCGGCGAGCTGCCCGTCGATCGTCTCCCGGTTCAGCCCGAAATGGAAGATCACGAACGTCGCGAGCGAGAACAGCACCATCGCCGGCACGGTCTCGAACGTCCGCAGCTCGAGCAGCAGGTCCTTGCGCAGAACGGCGGTCGCGGCCCTCATCCGTAGAGCTCCGCCAGCTGCGCCTCAGCGACCTGCCCCGCGCCGGCCACGATCGCCGCGCGGCCCGACTTCAGCCCGAGCACCAGATCGGCCTCGGCGAGCGCCGCCCGCGGGTCGTGACTGGTCATCACCCGGGTGGCGCCGCTGGCGCGACCGATCAGCGGCTCGAGCAGCTCGCTGGCGGCCGGATCGAGGTTCGCGCGCGGCTCGTCGAGCAGCAGCAGCTCGGGGTGGTGGAGCACCGCCCGGCACACCGCGACCCGCTGCACCATCCCGCGCGAGAGCAGGCGCACGGGCTCATCTCCGTAGCGCTCCATCGCCACCGCGCCCAGCAGTTCCTCGACGCGCTCGGGCTGCACGCCGTGCAGGCGGGCGTGATAGCGGAGGTTCTCGCGTCCGCTCAGATCGCTGTAGAGCAGCGGCTCGTGGGCCAGCAGCCCCAGCCGCCCGCGGACCGCGAACGCCTGCCGCGGCAGCGGCTCGCCGAACAGTGCCACCTCGCCGGCGTGGGGACGCAGCAGCGTCGCGAGGATCCGCAGCAGCGTCGTCTTGCCGGCGCCGTTGCGCCCCAGGACGGCGAGCGTCTGGCCGGCCGGCACCTCCACCGACACGTCCCGCAGCGCGGTCCGCTCGCCGAAATGGCGGGTGAGTCCGCGCAGCTCAATGGCCGGAGTGTCGGCCACCGGCCTCGTGTTCAGCGCCGGCCCCGCCGGGCCGCCCGCCCTCGCGCTGCAGCGTCGCGACGACGTGGCGCAGGGTCGGTTCGATCACTCCGAACAGCTCGCCGATCGCCTTCGGGTTACCGGGGAAGTTGATGATCAGGGTTCGCCCGGCGATTCCGGACACGCCGCGGGTCAGGATCCCCATCGGGGTGTACTTGAGCGACTCGGCGCGCATCGCCTCCGCAAACCCGGGTGCGTCGCGGTCGATCACGGCTCGGGTCGCTTCGGGGGTCACGTCGTCGGGCGTCAGGCCGGTGCCGCCGGTCGTGAAGATCAGCGAGGTCTCGCCGCTCGCGTGGCGCCGCAGCCATTGCTCGATCGCCTGGCGATCGTCGGGAAGGACCTCGCGCGCGATGATCTCGGCGCCGGCGGCGGCGGCACGCTCGGCGAGCTCGGCGCCCGACCGATCCTCGGTCCGACCGGCAGCAACCGAGGTCGAGATCGTGAGAATCGCGGTCTTCATCGGCCGCGACTCTAATGACGACGCCACTCTCCTGACCGCCCGCCGGACTTCTCGAGCAGGACGACGGACGCGATCTCGGCGCCCCGTTCGAGGCCCTTGACCATGTCGTACACGGTCAGAGCAGCCACCGATGCCGCCGTCATCGCCTCCATCTCGACGCCGGTGGGGCCCGTCGTGCGCGCCTCGGCGGTGAGCACGATCTCGCCCTCGCCGGCGTCCACGGCACCCTCGACCCCCACGAACGACAGCGCCAGCGGGTGGCACAGCGGGATCAGCTCGGCCGTGCGCTTGGCGGCCTGGATGCCCGCAATCCGCGCCACGCCGATCACATCGCCCTTCGGCGTGTCGCCGGCCAGCACCGCCTGCGCCGTGGCGGGCGAGACCGAGACCACGGCCCGTGCCAGCGCCCGACGCTCGCTCGCCGGCTTCTCCCCGACGTCGACCATCCGCGCCCGCCCGGAGGCGTCGAGGTGGGTCAGCTCACGCCGGTGCATGGACGCGTTGCGCCGCGGCGATCAGATCGCGCACCGCCTGCACGTCCCCGGCCCGCAGCAGGTCAATCGGATCGGGCTGCCCGTTGACGATCGACTCGAAGAACTCCTTGCGGTCCTGGTAGGTCGGGAGCGTCGCCTTGGCCCAGCCGCGGGCATCGTTGAGCAGGATCGCCAGCAGCGCGTAGGGCTCGCCGAACAGCTCGGCGATCTCCCGCTTCATCCGCTTGGCCAGCGCCGGCGAGGCGCCGGCGGTCGAGATCGCCACGGCGAGCGGACCGGTCCGGACGATCGCCGGCAGGATGAAGTTGCACAGCGGCGGCACGTCGACGACGTTGACGAGCATCGCGCGCGCCTCCGCCTCCTCGAACACGCCGATGTTGACGTCGGTGTCGGCGGTCGCCGCGATCGCGATCAGGCAGCCGTCGAGGTCGCCGGCCTGGTATTCGCGCCGCTCCCAGTGGATCGAGCCCTCCAGCGCCAGCTGGACGAGCTCCGGGTGCGCCTCGGGCGCCACCAGCGTCACCTCGCCGTCACACGCGAGCAGCCCCTCGACCTTCTCGAGGCCGACGTCGCCGCCACCGACGACCAGGCAGCGGCGGCCCTTCAGCCGCAGGCAGGCGATGTAGAACGGCGTCGCCAGCATGTCCTGAACGCACGACTGGTCGCAGATGCCTCTGCGAAGCTGGCACACGCACTCCTTGCCGAGGTACGCCTGGGCGGGCATGTAGATAGGGTAGCCCGCCCCCTAACGCTTGAGCGCGTCGCGCGCCAACCGCGCGCCCACCTTCGCCAGCGGCCCGACCCCCGCCCGCAGCGCGCCGGCGCGAATCGAGGGCCGTCCGTAGAGCACGGTCGCCGCCTGGCGCATCGCGCGCCCGAGCGTCTCGTCGTAGGGGTACCACCAGGCGTCGCGGACCGTCGAGGGTTCCCACACGCGGAGCTTCACGTTCACGCACTCGTAGAGACCGAACTTCGAGTGGGTGCGCCCGAGTCCCGATTCCTTGATCCCTCCCCACGAGCACTGACACGCGCCGTGGCTGAACATGTGGTCGTTGATCCACACCATCCCCGCCTCGAGCTCGCGCGCGATGCGCTCGCCCTTGCTCCGATCGGCGGTCCAGACCGACGCGCCGAGCCCGAACCGGGAGTCGTTGGCCAGCGCGACCGCCTCGTCCTCGGAGTCGACGACGACGATCGGGATCACCGGACCGAAGATCTCTTCGCGCATGATCCGCATCTCATGGGTGACCCCGGTCATCACCGTGGGCGCGTAGAACGCGCCCTGGAGTCCGGCCGGGGGCGCGACCGGCCCGCCGCAGTGGACCGTCGCCCCGGCGCTCACAGCGTCATCGACCAGCTCCCGCACGAGCTCGAACTGCTCGCCCGAGACCATCGGACCGATCTCGGTCTCCCAGCCCAGCGGGTCGCCGACCCTCAGTCGCGCAGCTCCCTCCGCGACGCCGGCGATGAACCGCTCGGAAACCTCGCGCATCACGTACACCCGCTCGATCCCCGAGCACGTCTGGCCTGCGTTCGCGAGGCCGCCCCACAGCGCGCCGGCCACGGCGTGATCGAGGTTCGCGTCGGGCAGGACGATCATCGGATCCTTGCCGCCGAGCTCGAGCACCGAGCCCTTCAGCGCTCGGGCGCACGCTTCTCCGACCTGGCGGCCCGTCCCGACCGAACCGGTGAAGAAGACCTTGGCGACGCTTGACTCGACAAGCGCCTGACCGGTTCCCGGGCCATGGATGACCCGCACGAGGCCCTCCGGGATCCCGGCTCGTTCAAACGCCCGGCCGATCCGCTCGCCGGTCAACGGGGTCAGCGACGCCGGCTTGAGCACGACGCCGTTGCCGGCCATCAGCGCGAGCGCGACCTCCCCGAGGGGAATGCTCCACGGGTAGTTCCACGGGGAGATCACCGCGATCACCCCGAGCGGCTCGTAGATGAACGCCGAGCGCTTCGTCTTCAGGAACAGCTGCGGCATCGGGATCTTCTCCTCGGCGAGCAGCTCCAGACCCGCGCCGGCGATCCAGTGCAGCGCGTCGATCGTGGGCAGGATCTCCATCGTGAATGCATCGTTGCGGGGCTTGCCCTGCTCGCGGACGATCAGGTCGCGGAGCTCGTCGGACTCGTCGATCACGACCTGCGCGGCCCGCTCGAGGTAGCGGGCACGGTCCCCGAGCGTCAGCTCAGCCCAGAACGGCTGCACCTTGGCGACGGCCTGGACGACGGCCTCGACCTGCTCCGGTGCCGTCACCGGGACCGCGCCGAGCCGCTCGCCGGTGGCGGGATTGCGGGACTCGAGCTGACCGCTCACGCGCGGCCCCGCTCGCGGCGGATCTGCTCGAGCCGGTCTCTGAGCGCCGCCTCGGCGTCGTCTGGCTCCCAGAAGCGCGCGCCGATCGCGGGGTCGGGCATCAGCTCCTGGGGCGAGAGGTGCCCGGGGCGGCGGTGGGGGTTGTCGTACTGGCGATCGCTGCGGGTGGACGAGCGCAGATGGGGCGGGGGCGGGTCGGCGCCGCGCTCGCGGATGTGGGCTCGCGCCGCGATCACGGCCCGCTTGGCGGCGTCCGACTTGGGCGCCAGCGACAGGTAGATCGCCGCTTGGGCGAGCGCGAACTGGCATTCCGGCATCCCCACGTGCTCGACCGCGGCAGCCGCGGCGGTGGCCACGACGAGCGCCTGCGGATCGGCGTTGCCGATGTCCTCGGAGGCCAGCACGACCATCCTGCGGACGATGAACCGTGGGTCCTCGCCGCCCTCGAGCATCACCGCCAGGTAGTACAGCGACGCATCCGGATCCGAGCCGCGGGTGGCTTTGATCCAGGCCGAGATCGTGTCGTAGTGGCGATCGGCCTGCCGGTCATACAGGAGCGCTCGCCGCTGTAGCGCATCCTCGGCGTGGGCGAGCGTCACCCGCTCACCGGCCCCCGCCGCCTCGCACGCCAGCTCCAGCCCGTTCAAGGCCGTGCGAGCATCTCCGCCGGAGCGCTCGGCCAGGAACTCGAGCGCCTCGGCATCGACCCGGCTCCCATCGCCACATTCCCCGCCGGCCAGCGCGCGAGCGACCAGCGCCCGGATGTCCAGCGCCGTCAGCGCCTCGAGCTCGTACACGTGCGTGCGCGAGATCAGCGCCGAGTTGACCTCGAAGTACGGATTCTCGGTGGTGGCGCCGATCAGCGTCAGCAGCCCATCCTCGACCGCCGGCAGCAGCGCGTCCTGTTGGGCCTTGTTGAAGCGGTGGATCTCGTCGAGGAAGAAGATCGTCTTGGTCCCCGTTCCCCTGAGCCGCTCGCGCGCCCGCTCGATCACCGCCCGCACCTCCGCGCGCCCGGCCTGAACGGCGCTCTCCTCTTCGAACGCGGCGCCGGAGGCCTCGGCGACCAGCCGGGCGAGCGTCGTCTTGCCGCTGCCCGGCGGCCCGTGGAGGATCATCGAGTGCGGGTGGCCCTCCTCGATCGCCCGCCGCAGGGCCGAGCCGGCGGCCAGCAACCGCTCCTGCCCGACGAACTCCTCGAGCGTGTGCGGGCGCATCCGGGTGGCCAGCGGCGCGTCGGCGGCCACCCTGGGGCCGCGGTCCCTCAGCTCGTCATCGAACAGGCGCTCCATGCCACAAAGTATGGGGCGCGGCCGGTCTGCACCGGGTAAGGGCTAACCGGGCGCTTGGATCGTGACCAGGTCGTCGATGATCGTGAGGTCGGCGAGGTCGGCGGTGAGCAGGGGGACGCCGTGCACGTTCGCCGTGGCGGCGATCGCGAGGTCGATCGCGCGCCGGCGCGGCTGCCCGCCGCGCTCGGCGACTGCTGCCGCGAGCCGGCCCCACTCGCGCGCGACGGCGGCGTCGATCGGAACCGGGTCGAAGGTCGCTTCGACGACGCCAAGTCGTTGCGCTCGCCGCGCCCGTTCGTCGGGGTCCGCGGCGATCAGCGTCCCGAAATGGAGCTCGGCGAGCGACGCCGCGCTGATCGCTCCCTCGAGCTCACCAGGATCGTTCGTCCCGACTAGGACAGACGTGTCGAGCAGAACCCGGCTCACGCGAACGGATCGCCTAGCGCCGCGGGGAGCCGCTCGAGATCCTCCGCCAGAGTCCGCGGGGCGGGAGACGCGAAGACTTGTCTCAGGCTGTCGCCGCCAACCCAGCGACGCCTCGCCGCAGGCCCGAGCCGGGCGACCGGCCGACCCGCCACCGTGATCGTGAACTCCTCGCCGGCTTCCGCGCGACGAAGCACCTCGGCAACGTTGTTGCGCAACTCTTTCTGAGGGATCGTTTCCATTGCCAGCACGGTAGCACTTCTGCTACCGGTGGCAGAGGCTTGGGCGGCGTCTGCCCGTCCTCGGCTCTGAGCCGTAGAGGCTAAGGCGCTCGGAGCCGGCCGACGATCGCCAGCGCCGCCTCGTGCAGCAGCCCGTTGCTCGCCAGCGCGTCGCCGCCGCCGGCGGTCGGCACCCCGCCAAGATCGGTGAAGCGACCGCCCGCCTCCTCGACGATCATTCGCGGCGCCGCCAGGTCCCAGAGCGAGACCTCCGGCTCACAGGCGATCTCCGCGGCGCCTTCGGCGACCAGCATGTAGCTCCAGAAATCGCCGAAGCCGCGCGTGCGCCAGCAGGCGCTGCCGAGCGCCAGCAGCGAATCGAGTCCGACCGACTGATCCCAGCCGCGAAAGCCCGAGAAGCACAGCTGCGCGTCGGCGAGCTCGCGGACCCGTGAGACATGCAGCGCTTCGGGCCGGTCGTCGACGAATGCCCCTGCTCCCCGCGAGGCCCACCAGCGGCGGCCAAGCGCCGGCGCGGAGACCACCGCCGCCATCAGCCGGTCGTCCACCTCGAGCGCCAGCAGCGTCGCCCACACCGGGATGCCGCGGACGTAGTTCTTGGTGCCGTCGATCGGATCGATGATCCAGCGCCGCCCATTGCCACGAGCCTCCTGCGCGCCGAACTCCTCTCCGAGCACGGCGTCGCCGGGCCGAGCGCCGGCCAGCCGCTCTCGGAGCGCCTGCTCGACGGCGCGGTCTGACTCCGTCACCGGCGTCAGGTCCGGCTTGGTCTCGACCACCAGGTCGGTCGAGCGGTAGCGGCTGAGCGTCAGCGAATCGGCGAGATCCGCCAGCTCGAGCGCCAACGCGAGGTCGTCCGGCACAGGGCGGCATCGTAGTGGCGGTAGGGTGCGGGGCACATGTCGCCCGACCTCCAGGACGAGACGACCTCGGTGCTCCAGCGGCTCGTCCGCTTCAACACCGTCAACCCGCCGGGCAACGAGCGAGAAGCGATCGAGTACCTGGCTGATTATTTAGGGGGGGTGGGGTTCGCGATCGAGATCTTGGGCGCCACCGACGATCGCCCGAACCTGATCGCCGATCTCGAGGGCTCGCGACCGGGCCCCACGCTGTGCTATCTCGGCCACGTCGACACGGTGCTCGCCGACCCTTCCGACTGGCAGCACGATCCGTGGTCCGGGGACGTCGAGGACGGGTTTCTGTGGGGGCGCGGGGCGCTGGACATGAAGTCCCAGGTCGCCGCGGAGGCGGTCGCGGCCGGCGCGCTGGCCCGCGACGGGTGGCGACCGGCGCGCGGAACGTTGAAGCTCGTGTTCGTCGCCGACGAGGAGACCGGCGGCGACCTCGGCGCCCGCTGGCTGACCGAGCAGCACCCCGACCGGGTGCGCTGCGACATGCTGCTCAACGAAGGTGGCGGCGACACGTTCGAGCTCGACGGGCGCCGTCGCTACGGCCTGTGCTGCGGGGAGAAGGGGATCTTCCGCTTCAAGCTGACCGCCCGTGGGACCGCCGGCCACGCGTCGCTGCCCAGGACCGGCGAGAACGCGCTGCTGAAGCTGGCCCCGGTGCTGCAACGGTTCGCGACCCAGCAGCCCGGCTTCGACGTGACCGAGGGACCGGCGGGCCTGCTGCGAGGGCTGGGCGCCGATCCCGGCGATCCGCAGCCGGCGCTCGAGCGGATCAGGGCGATCGAGCCGGCGCTGCTGACCGTGATCGAGCCGATGCTCGGCGTGACGCTGACGCCGACGATGGTGCACGCATCGGACAAGGTAAACGTGATCCCGTCCCGGGCGTACGTGACGGTCGACTGCCGGGTTCCGCCGGGGCACGGCGAGGAGACCGCCCGGCGCCGGATCGAGGAAGTGCTCGGCGAGCAGTCAGACCAGCTCGAGCTCGAGTTCACCGAGACGATCGTTGGCAACAGCTCGCCGCTTCAGACCGAGTTGATGGCGGCGATCGAGCGGTGGGTCAAGGCCAACGATCCGGAGGCCGACACGGTCCCGGTGATCCTGCCCGGCGGCTCGGACTCGCGCTGGTTTCGCAACGCGTTCCCGGACTGCGTCGCCTACGGCTTCTTCCCGCAGCGCTACATGCCGCTGCTGCAGTCCGCGCCGCTGATCCACAGCGCCGACGAGCGGATCGACGTGCGCGATCTAGGCTTCGCCGCGAGCTTCTACGCGGACCTGGCGCGGGAACTGCTGGGCTGAAGCGTCCTCGCCGAGTTCCCGCGTCGAGCGCGGCAGCAGGCCCACGGCGATCAGCACCAGGCCGATCGCGCTGCCCACGCCCAGCACCGTGCGCGGCCCGAACGCCGCCGCCAGCGGCCCGGCGACGAGGTAGCCGAGCGGCAGCAGCGCGAGCGATCCCATCCAGTCCCAGGCGCTGACCCGAGACAGCGCGCCCGCCGGGATGTGGCGCGCCAGCGCGGTCTCCCACCAGATCATCAACAGCGAGAACCCGAACCCGGTCGCGAACGCGCACACCACGACCAGCGCCAGCGGGGCGCCGAGCGCGAACACGCCGTCCTGGACCGGCCACGCGAGCACCAGCACCATCCCCGCCAGCAGCGGCCGTGCCGGCCGCCAGCTGAGACCGAGCAGGGCGCCGCACACGGCGCCCACTCCCGCGACGCTCTCCAGCACGCCAAACACGCCGGCGCCGCCGTACACATCGCGCGCGATCACCGGCGCCAGCGCATACCACTGTGCGTAAACGCACATCACCGCGCCGGCGAACACGGCGATCGTGACCCACACCCAGGCTCGCGAGCGGACCTCGCGCCAGCCGGCGCGAAGCTCGTGGCGCACCGAAGCGGGCGCCGCCGCCTCGCCGCGGGCCCGCGGGGCGACCCGGGCCAGGAGCAGCGCACTGAGCACGAACGTGGCGGCGTCGAACGCGAACGCCTCGCCGGCACCCACCCCGAGCACCAGCGCTGTCGCCAGCGCGGGGCCGATCAGGAACGCCAGGTTCGCCGTCGATTCGGTCAGCGCGCGGGCGTCCTGGATCAGCTCCTCGGGCACGGTCTGCGGGAGCAGGCCGCTGTACGCGGGCTGGAAGAACGCCTGCGCCGCGCCGAACAGCGCCTCGATCACGACGAGCTGCCAGATCCGGATCGCGCCGCTGAAGATCAGGATCGCGACCGCGGTGTGCAGGGTGGCCCTGATGAGGTCGGTGGCGATCATGATCCGGTGGCGGGGGAGCCGGTCGGCCCACACGCCACCGAACAGGAGCAGCGCCACCAACGGCAGCGTCTGCGCCGCGAGCACCAGACCGAGGTCGGTCGGCGAGCCGGTCCGTTGGGTGATGAACAGCGCCAGCGCCACGACCACGACCCGATCGCCGACCACGCTGGCGGTCTGACCGGCGAACAGATATCGGAAGCTGCGGTGGCGCAGAACGCGCAGATAGGAACTCATGAGGCACTCTCGACGGGACGGACAGGAACGACGGGGCGGCTCGGGCGGCCGGCGCGGTCAGCGCGCGGCGGCTCGGAGCGCAGTCACGGTCGGGAGCGGAAAATCATCGCCCACCGAGCCTACCAGAGGGCTCATTTGGCGATAAATTGCGCGTCGCGGCCGAGCCAGTCAACCAGGAGGTGGAGAAGTGACCACGCGTCTGTGGCCCAGGGCAGCCTCGCTTGCGATCGGAGCGGTGGCGATCGCGCTCGCTGGCGCGGCCGTCGCACTCGGATCTGGGTTCTCACGCCCGGTGCAGAAGTCACCCGGCAACGGAAAATCGGTCCCCGCCGGCGTGATCACGCTGGTCGTCAAAGACCCGGGCGTGCCAAAGAACGTGCGCCCGGTCTACGTCACGATCTCACCCAGGCGCAAGCTCAACCGGTACGGGCGGCTGTTCCAGTACGCCGGGTGCGGGTCCAAGTGCGACTTCGTGGGCCTCAAGCCTTGGCGCCACCACGCCGGCGAATGGATCTACAAGTCGCAGTTCAACTTCCCCGGCTACTGGGCGGTGACGCCCGGCAAGTACTACTGGCAGGCTCAGCACGTCGCGCCGCTGTGCGCTGCCAAGGGCTGTGAGGTAGCCAGCGCGATCCACACCTTCACGGTCGTGGGGTGAACCGGGGCGACACCACGGGGGCGCGAATGCGCTCCCCTTAAATAGACTCCCCCCATGGCGACGGAGACCTCGAGTCGTCTCGATCCATCGGTGTTCCGCCTGCCGGTGGAGAGGATCCGGTCGGGGTACTACTCCGACGCGTATTTCGTGCTGACCAAGCGGTTGCTCGAGGACGACGAGCACCATCCGCGCGTGATGATGCAGGTGTTTCAGAAGCGCGAATCGGTGCTCGGCGGGATCGACGAGGCGATCGCGATCCTGAAGCTCTGCTCGGGTCACGCCGACGGCGAGCGGTGGGTTCCCGGCTGGGAGGAGCTCGTCGTTCACGCGTTGCACGAGGGCGACCGGATCTTCCCGCGTGAGACCGTGATGACGATCGAGGGCGACTACAGCCTGTTCGCGCACCTGGAGACGACCTACCTCGGGGTGATGGCGCGCCGCTCGCTGGTCATGAGCAACGTCCTCGAGGTCGTGGAGGCCGCCCGCGGTAAGCAGATCTTCTACTTCCCCGCGCGCCATGACCACTGGCTCGTGCAGACCGGCGATGGCTGGAGCGCCCACGTCGCCGGCGCGATCGGCGTCTCCACCGACGCGCAGGCGTCGTGGTGGGGCGGGCGCGGGATCGGGACCGTCCCGCACGGACTGATCGCGGCCTACGGCGGCGACACGATCAAGGCCGCGACCGTGTTCGCCGACCGCTTCCACGGCGAGATGAACATCACCGTGCTGGTCGATTTCGAGAACGACTCCGTCCGTACCGCGCTGGAGGTGGCGGACGCGCTGGGCCCGAGGCTATGGGGCGTGCGGCTCGATACCTCCGAGGACCTGGTCGACCGGGCCCTGTGGGGAGAGATGGGAGGCTTCAAACCGACCGGCGTCAATCCGAGGCTCGTCGAGAAGGTCCGCGGGGCGTTGGACGGGGCCGGCTTCGGCGAGGTCCGGATCGTCGCCAGCGGCGGCTTCACCGCGGCGCGGATCAACGAGTTCGAGGCGACCGGCGTGCCCGTCGACGCCTACGGCGTCGGATCCTCGCTGATCCGGGGCCAGAACGACTTCACCGCCGATGTCGTGATCGTCGAAGGCCGCCCGTGCGCAAAGGTGGGGCGGACGTACTCGCCCAATCCACGGCTGGAGCGGGTTCAGTAGCACGACTCGGTGCCGAGGTTCGCTGTACGTGTTCGCCCTCGAGAGCCGGCCCGTCGCGCCTCAGTATGCTCCCGGCCGCATGCTGTCGACCATCGACCATGTCGGCGTGGCCGTCGAGGACATCGACTCGGCGCTGGCGGTGTACCGCGACGCGCTCGGGATGCCGCTGGTGCACCGCGAGACGGTCGCCGAGCAGGGTGTCGACGCCGCGCTGCTCGACGTCGGCGATGGGCACGTGGAACTGCTCCAGCCGCTCGGCCCGGAGACACCGGTCGGCAAGTTCATCGCCCGCCAAGGCCCGGGGTTGCACCACGTCGCCTATCGCGTGGCCGATGTCGAGGGCGCGCTGGCCTCGCTCGCCGCGGCCGGCCTGAGGTTGATCGACGAGCACCCGCGCACCGGGATCCGCGGCTCACGCGTAGCCTTCGTGCACCCGTCGTCGACCGGCGGCGTGCTGACCGAGATCGTCCAGCCGGCGGGGCCCCACTGACGATGCAAGGCGCGAAACCGCAAAAGATCACCATCGGCTTCCTGGGCGGCCAGGTCCTCGCCGCGCGGGTCGCTCCCGGGGAGCTGACCCGGCTTCGCCAGGCGCTCGGCTCGACCGGCTGGCACGACCTCCCGGCCGAGGACGGCACGGTGGCGCTCGACCTGAGCCGGATCGTGTACGTGCTCGTCGACGACGAGGAGCACCGGGTCGGGTTCGGGACCTGAGCGTCCCGAGCGGGCGCAATGGGCACGGCGATCACCGGTGTGCGGCGATGAAGGTGGGGATCGTCGGCATGCCGAATGCCGGCAAGACGTCGCTGTTCACGGCGCTCACCGGCGCCGCCGCGGACGCCGCCAATTACCCGTTCACGACGATCGAACCGAACCTCGCGGTCGTTCCCGTGGCCGACCCGCGGCTCGACGCGGTGGCGCAGACGATCCGGTCCTCGAGGGTGGTCCCGGACACGATCGCCTTCCACGACATCGCGGGGCTGGTGGCCGGCGCGCACCGGGGCGAGGGACTCGGCAACCAGTTCCTGGCCAACATCCGCGAGACCGACGCGATCTTGCACGTTGTGCGCGCGCACGCGGACCCGAACGTCGTTCACCCGGAAGGACGCGTCGATCCGCTGGCCGACATCGAGACGATCGAGACCGAGCTTCTGTACGCCGACCTCGAGCAGGCGGAGCGGCGACTCGAGCGCGTCTCGAAGGCCGCCAAGAGCGGCGATCGATCGGCCGTCGCGGAGGCCCGCTGGCTGGAGGAGCTGATCGACGCGCTGCGGGCAGGGCGCCCGGCGCGGACGGTGCCGGCGCCCGCGGAGGCTCCGAACGCGCTGGGCGCGCTGCAGCCGCTCACGGCCAAGCCGGTGCTGTTCGTCGCCAACGTCGATGAGGGATCGACCGAGGTGCCACCAGCGATCCTCGCCCACGCCGAGGCCCAGGGCGCGGGCGCCGTGGCGATCTCCGCCCGGCTCGAGGCCGAGCTGGCCGAGCTCGACCCCGCCGAGGCGCAGACGATGCGCGCCGAACTGGGGCTCGCCGAATCCGGCCTCGAGGCGGTGGTCCGCGGCGCCTTCTCGCTGCTCGAGCTGATCGCGTTCTTCACCGCCGGCGAGGACAAGCCGGCGCAGTCGTGGCATCTGCGCCGCGGGCTGTCGGTGTGGCGTGCCGCCGGCCTCATCCACACCGATATCCAGCGCGGGTTCGTCCGCGCCGAGGTGGTGCCATGGGACGAACTCGTCGCCGCCGGCGGCTACGCGGGCGCCCGGGACCGGGGAACGCTGCGGCTCGAAGGGCGCGACTACGCGGTCGCCGACGGAGACGTGATCACGGTCAAGTTCACGCCCTGAGCGAGGGCTCGCGAACCCACCGGGGCCTACAGATCGCTCAGCTTCTCGGCCTTCTCGAGCCGCTCGGCGAGCCGGTTCATCCCGTAGCGGCGAGCCGCGCTGGCGCCGCCGTCCAGATCGGTCGGCCGGTCCGGGGGACGCTCGAGCTCGGCGGGGCGCAGCGTGGCGATGTCGCGAAACGCGCGCAGCTCCGCCGCGTTGTCGCGCAGGGCCGTCGCCGTCCGCGGGCGCTCGCTGTCGGCGGCGGCGATCGTCGCCTCGAGCGAGCCGTGCCTGCCGAGCAGCTCGGCCGCGGTCTTCGGGCCGATGCCGGGCGCCCCGGGCAGGCCGTCGGATGGATCGCCGCGCAGGGCGATGAAGTCCGGCACCAGCGACGGCGGGATCCCGTAGCGGCGCCGCACCTCGTCGGCGTCGACCTCCTCGAACCCGGTCGTGCCCGACTTCAGATACAGCACGCTCACGCGCTCGCCCACGCACTGGTACATGTCGCGATCGCCGGTCATGATCAGCGCGCTTCCCCCGGCGGCGGTCTCGATCTGCGCGAGTGACCCCAGCAGGTCATCGGCCTCGAGCCCGTGGCTGGTCAGCGAGCTCCAGCCGAAGTCCGAGAAGAAGCCCGGGGCCTGGTCGAACTGCCAGCCGAGCGCGTCCGGGACCGCAGGCCGCTGGGCGTGGTACTCGGGATACAGCTCCACCCGGTAGGCCGCGGCCTCCGCCCCGAAGCAGACCGTGATCGCGCGCGGATCCCGATCCGCCGCGATCCGCAGGATCACGTTGGCTGCGCCGAGCAGCGCGTTGACGGGATGGCCGTCGACGCCCTTGATCGAATCGGGCAGCGCGAAGAACGAGCGGTAGAGCACAAACGGTCCGTCGATCGCCAGCAGCGGTCCGGGCACGGGCTCAGGTCCTGCCTCGCGGCCTCAGCTGACCGTCACCGCGGGCCCCGGCAGCCCCTGGTACACGATCCGGTAGGTGCCCGGCCCCGGCAGCGCCGTGTCGTAGGCACCGCGGCGGCCGATGCGCGCGTGGAGGACCGTGCGCCAGCCACGCCGGGTGCTCAGCTGGATCGCGACGTGACCGTGCGTGGGCGCCGGGAACACGGTTCCGTGCAGGCCGCTGACCGCCCCCACCAGGGCCTCGACCAGCGGCACCAGCGCGAGCACGGCCCGCGCCTGCGCGCTCGGGGGCGATCGCCGGTCCGCGCCCGCGGACTCGGTCGGCGACCCCCCGGCGCGGCCCGGCGCCGTCGTGATCGTCGTGAACGAGGCCGAGGTCGAGAGCAGTCCCAAGGCGCTCTGGAGCTGGCTGCCGGTGACCGTCGTGCGGCCCCCGGTCCCGACGACCGCGGCCGAGATGATCCGCGGGGAGACGCCATGCTTGGTGATCGCGACCCCGATCAGGTTGCCCTTGACCCAGCTCCCGAGCTTCGCCGCCGCGGCGGCGAGCGACAGCTCAGAGCTCCAGCGGTGATACGGGTCGCCGCCGGCGCCGTCGTAGCGGTCGGCCACGCCGCGCAGCCACGGCTCCGGAGCCGCGGCGGGCCACACGTTCTCGACGTTCTCGGTGTGGCCGCCGGAGCTGCTGAAGAAGTAGGTGACGACGGGGACGCCGCCGTAGGTGACGACCTGGCCGCGCGTCGCCGCCGTCGCGCTGTCGGTCGCGGCCGTCTCGGCGCCGACGCCGCCGTACATCTGCGATCGCGTGTCGGCGTAGAGGTCAAACGCGGCGCCGCCGGCGTCGCTGGTGATCGCGTACGTCCGGGCCGCGACCGCCTGCGCCTTGAGCGCCTCGGCCGACCAGTTGGGCGGCATTTCCGCGGCGATCACGCCGGCCACGTAGTCGTCGAGCCCGACCACGTCCACGGTCTGCACCCCGCCGGAGCCGTCCGGCTGGAACTGCAGCGCCCCGCGGTATGCCCCCATGCCGGCGAGGCTCAGCGGGCCCGGCCCGGTGACGGTCAGGGGCGCGGCGAACGGCCCCACCTTCTTGCCCGAACCGACGGCGAGCAGCGTCAGCGAGCCGTCGGCGTTCGGGCGCACGATGTAGGTGGTGGCCGGGGAGAGCTTCTTCTCCCCCGCCCGGCTCGCGCCGCTGAACGCCGCGGAGCCGGTCGACAGCAGGACCCGCACGGTCCGGCTCGGATCGACCGTCCCGATCGAAGTGCCCCGGTAATAGTGGGCGAGGATCCAGCGGTAGCTCTTCCCGTGCAGCGCGTAGCCGTAGGCCCCGTACTGGCTCAGCCCGACCCCATGGCCGTTGCCGCCGCCCTGGATGTAGAACGTGCTGGCGGCGCGTGCCCCCGCCGCGGCCACGAGCAGCAGCGCGCTCGCCGCGGCGAGGGGCGGCGAGCCGGATCGTGTGCTTGTAGGCTGCTGTTGTGGCCGAGCGCAAAGCTTCAGATGTGTTCGTCGAATGCCTGGAGGCTGAGGGTGTTCGGTACGTATTCGGGATTCCCGGCGAGGAGACGCTCGACCTGAGCGAATCGCTGGCCGATTCTTCGATTCAGTTCGTCCCCGTCCGTCATGAGCAGGGGGGCGCGTACATGGCGGACGCGATCGGCCGTCTGACCGGTCGAGCCGGCGTCTGCCTCGGGACCCTCGGCCCCGGGGCCACCAACCTCGTCACCGCGGTCGCCGACGCGTTTCTCGACCGCGCACCGCTCGTCGCCCTGACGGGCCAGTCGGACCTCGAGCGCATGCATAAAGAATCGCACCAATACATTGATCTGATCGGCATCCTGCGCCCGATCGTCAAGTGGAACGCGCGCGTGTCCAGTCCTGAGATCGTACCGGAGGTCGTCCGCAAGGCGTTCAAGGTCGCCGAATCCGAGAAGCCGGGAGCGACGCATCTCGAGCTGCCGGAGGACGTCATGGCGCGTCCGCTCGACGCTTCTCCGCTGCCCCGGCGCGATCCCGTGCAGCCCGAGCCGGGGATGCGGGAGCTGCAGCGCGCGGCGGAGATCATCGCCACCGCGGAGAACCCGATCGCCCTGGTCGGCAACGGCGCGATCCGGGCCCACGCCGGCCGGGCGCTTCGCTACTTCGCCGCCTCGACGGGCATCGGGGCGGCGGAGACGTTCATGGCGAAGGGGCTGCTCGACTACGAGGATCCGCATTCGCTCGGGACTGTCGGTTTGCAGTCGCGCGACTACGCGATGGCCGGGTTCGAGGACGCCGACGTGGTGATCGCGATCGGCTACGACCTGGTCGAGCATTCACCCGAGCATTGGAACCCTCGCGCCGACAAGCGGATCATCGTGATCGACAGCGTCGCCGCGGAGATCGACGAGTTCTTCGTACCCGAGGTCGAGCTGATCGGCGACATCGCGCATGTGCTCTCCCGCTTGGCCGCCGGCTGCAACCGGGTGGCGGGCAGCTCGGGCTCGACCCGTCTGCGCGACGTCGTCCTCGGCGCCCTCGGGGAGGCCCGCGACGACGATCACTTCCCGATGTATCCGCCCCGGGTCCTGCTCGACATCCGCCACGCGCTCGGCCGCGACGATCTGCTCGTCTCCGACGTCGGCATGCACAAGCTGTGGATCGGGCGGATGTTCCCCGCACACGAGCCGGGCACGGTGCTGATCGCCAACGGCCTGGCCGGGATGGGCTTTGCCGTGCCGACCGCGATCGCCGCGAAGCTCGTCTACCCACAGCGCAACGTCGTCTCGGTCAGCGGCGACGGCGGCTTCCTGATGAACGCCCAGGAACTCGAGACCGCAGTGCGGCTGCGCACCCCAGTCGTCAACGTGGTGTGGGAGAACGGTCAGTACGGCTCGATCGTGTGGAAGCAGGACAAGAAGTTCGGGCGCCACTTCGGGGTGGACTTCGGCAACCCGGATTTCGTCAAGCTGGCGGAGGCGTTCGGGATGCCGGCCTGGCGCTGCGCCTCCGCGGACGAGTTCTCCCAGCGGCTGACGGCCGCGCTGGCGCTCGATGTGCCGTCGCTGATCGTGGTCCCGATCGACTACTCGCTCGACGTCGCGATCTCCGAGGAGCTCGGCGCCGAGACGGTGGCGATGTAAGACCGGCGATACACAGCGCCACTCCCGCGGGCCCGCGAGGCAGAGCCCCCTATCCCAGATTTCCCCGCGCCATCGCCCGCAGATCCATCGCCTTGTTGTAGGTCTCCTCGTCGACGCCCTTCTCGTAGGCGACCTCCCGCAGCATCCGGCCCGAGCTGGACGCCTCCTTGACGATCTCGGCGCCCTTGTCGTAGCCGATGTGCGGATTCAGCGCCGTCGCTGCCGCGAGCGTCGACTCCGCCGAGCGGCGGCAGCCCTCCTCGTTGGCCTCGATCCCGTCGACGCACTTCTCGGCGAACACGCGCGAGGTCGTGCTCAGCAGCCTGATCGACTCGAGCAGGTTGCGAGCGATCACCGGCACTCGCACGTTGAGCTCGAACTGGCCTTGGGAGCCGGCGAGCGTGATCGCGGTGTCGTTGCCGATCACCTGGTCGCTCACCTGGATCACGACTTCGGGGATCACCGGGTTGACCTTTCCCGGCATGATCGAGGAGCCCTTCTGAAGCTCGGGCAGGAACAGCTCGCCGAATCCGGCGCGCGGTCCTGAGCCCATCAGCGCGAGGTCGCCTGCGATCTTCATCAGCGACACCGCCAGCACCTTGAGCGCGCCGGAGAGCTCCACCAGCGCATCGCGGTTGCCCTGCGCTTCGAACGGATCCTCGGCCGGGCGGATCTCGAGCCCGGTGGCCTCGGTGAGCCGCGCGCGCGTGCGAGCCGCGAACTCCCTGTGGGTGTTCAGCCCCGTTCCGGTGGCGGTGCCCCCGAGCGGGATCTGCGACACCCGCGCCAGCGTGTCGCCGATCCGCCGCGCGCCGAGCCGCACCTGCGCGGCGTAGCCGGAGAACTCCTGGCCGAGCGTGACCGGCACGGCGTCCATCAGGTGAGTGCGTCCCGACTTGACGATGTCGCGGAACGCGTCGGACTTGGCGCTCAGTGACGCTTCGAGCTGCTGGAGCGCGGGCAGCAGACCGCTGGACACCTCGCCCAGCGCCGCGAGATGGACGGCCGAGGGGAACACGTCGTTGGAGGACTGCCCCATGTTCACGTGGTCGTTCGCGTGGACGCCCTCGCCGGCGATCCGCGCGATCACCTCGTTGGCGTTCATGTTCGTCGAGGTCCCCGAGCCGGTCTGGAACACGTCGATCGGAAACTGGTCGTCGAACTCACCCTCGGCGACCCGGTCCGCGGCGGCGGCGATCCGCTCGGCGCGATCCTGGTCGAGCAGCCCGAGCTCGAGGTTGACGCGCGCCGCCGCGCCCTTGATCCGGCCGAGCCAGCGCAGCACCGGCACCGGGACGGTCTCGCCCGAGATCGGGAAGTTCGAAACCGCCTTCGCGGTCTCCCCGCCCCAGAGCTGCTCCTTCTCCTGCACGCCCATGCCTGTCCTTTCGCCGATGTTCTGAGGAACACGCTACCCCACTGCTCCCGCTCGCACGGCTTGGACTAGCCGCAGAACCAGATCAACTCGCGCGCGACCGCCACGGGATCGTCGTAGGCCATCAGGAAACCCGTGCCGGGGACCGTTCGCAGCTGCGCATCGGGGAGCAGGTCGAGCGCCTCCTGCGCGCTCTCGATCGGGTGCGAGGGGTCCTCCTCGGCCCACAGCAGCAGCACCGGTGAGTGGATCCGCGGGTAGGCGTCGAGCAGCTGGCGCTGGGCCGCCACCGGCCACCAGCGGGCAAACTTGGCCCACGAACGGGCCCGGTTCCCGTTCCCCCCGACGTCCGCGAACGCGTGCCGGACGAGGTCCCGGGCCGCAGGATTGCGCTGCGCCGAGAGTCGCTCGCCGAGCGATGGCCGGAACACGAGCCGGGCGCCGTGCGCCAGCACGCGATCGAGCCCCGGCACCGCCGCCGTCCTGCAGGCGGCTCGCCACGCGGCCCGCTTGCCCGCGTTCGTGTCGCGGTGGTGAAGCCGATTGGGCATCAGCACCAACCGGTTCGGCCGCACCCGTCCATCGCTGACGGCGCGCAACGCCAGCTCTGCGCCGATGTCGTGCCCGGCGAGCAGCGGACGCGGCCCGACGACCTCGCGGCAAAAGCCGACGAGCACCTCGGTCAGCCACTCCGGGGTGTAGGGGTGACGAGGGCGATCCTCGGAGTCGCCGTGGAGCGGGAGGTCGGGCAGCACGACGCGAAAGCGTGCGGACAGCGGCGCCACCACCGGCTCCCATTCACGATGCGAGAGGCCGAGCGAGTGCAGCAGCGCCAAGCCGGGCCCCGTGCCGGTTTCGCGATACGCGATCCGGGCACCGTCACGGTGGTGATAGAGCCGCAGCTTCATGTGAGAACTTCTATGTGGAGTGATTGGATTTGTGATGTTGGCATCGCGAGGTTGTGCAATTGCTGTATGACCCTCGCGAACCCTCCCCAAGGTGGCTGAAATGATCACATGGAGCAAACCCGCACCAGCCCGCTTGGGCTCTCAACCTCCCAGGCCGCGCGCGCGCTCGGGGTCTCGCTCGGCACGATTCGCCGGTGGTCGGATATGGGCTATCTCGAGTCCTACCGCACGCCGGGCGGTCAGCGCCGATTCAGTCACCAGCAGATCGAGCAGTTCATCGGCTCGCTGCAGCGCGACCCGCAACCGGAACGCGGCCGGTCCTCGCGCATCAGCGCCTAGCCGGCACCCGCTTCCTTGATTCGCCGCTCCATCGCGAGCTCGGTGTCGAAGTCCGCCGCGTCCGCGTGCCGGTAGTCGACTCCCTCCCCGCTCAGGAGCTGGGCGAGCACCTCGACATACTCGCCGTCGAGCTGCGACCCCGAGACGCGCCGCAGCTCGCGCAAGGCCTCGAATGAGCTCATCCTGGTCCGGTACGTGTCGCTCGCGGTGAGCGTGTCGTAGACCTCGGCCACGGAAATGATCTTCGCGATCCTCGGAATCTCCTGCGCCGGGAGTCCCTGCGGGTAGCCGCGTCCGTCGATCCGCTCGTGGTGGGCGAGCACGATCTCGGCCACGGGACCGTACATGCCGAGGTCCTTGAGCATGTCGGCGCCCAGCTCCGGGTGACGCTGAATCGCCGCCCAGTCCTCGTCGGTCAGCGTCCGGCCCCGCTCGGCCACCCGATCCGACAGCGCAAAATGACCGATGTCGTGCAGCAGGCCGGCGGTGTGGGCGAGCTCGCATTCCACCTCGCTCATCCCCAGCTTGCGCCCGATGTCGCTCGCGAACCGCGCGACCGCGGCGGCATGGCGCGCCGCCCGCTGGTCACGGATGTCCAGCGAACGCATCAGCCCCGCGAGCACCCCCCAGGAGAGCGAGACGTACTGCTCGGAGCGGTGGCGCGCGCGCTGGAGCAGGTGGGCCATGTAGGAGAACGCGAACACCGCCGAGAGCGCGAACGCGATGCCGCGGAGGCCGACCTTCAGGTAGATGCTCGCGCCGGCGAGGACGAGCAGGACGCTCAATCCCGCTCCCGGCAGCGATTCCGCGAAGTCGCGGATCCCAACCGGCGTCGCCCGAGGACGGAATGCGCGGCGACAAGCGGCGTAGATCACGAAGCTGAGGGTGTAGGCAGCCGAGGCAGCGAGGCCGAGGACGACGTAGAACCGGACGGTGTCCGTCGGTTTATCGCTCAGCGCTTCAATCAGCACCGCGACCGCCGCGGCGGGGATCACGCTAGCGGGCAGATTGATCAGGAAGATCGAGCGTCGCGATGTCCTCAGGCGAGCCGCCCCGGCAAGTTCGGAGAGGACCGCAGCCGCACACGCGCTGGCCGGTCCGAGGAACGCAGCAGCGAGCACGATCACCATGAACGTCGCGGACACGGTCGGCACCCCGCCGGCGGGGCCGGCCACGATCAGCCCTGAAACGACGGCAGCCACAGCAAGGACGACGCTGAGGCTGGTCAGCTGATCGTGGGCCGTGTCGAGGACAGCGACGAGGAGGCTGGCAACCAAGCACGCAGGCACGAGCACAAAGACGCCAAGCCTCCAGCGCGCCACGACGCGTTCGCCCAGCGGGCGGGGCATGAGTTGCACGTTACCGCGAAGGGTGCTGGAAAACCAACTATTTGCAGACTAGATCAGCTGTCGCGCCAGACCATGTTTCCTCCTCACTGGTTGTCGCGGCGGGCTCCTACCCGCCTATGGCCAGTCGATCTCCCGTCTTGACCTCTCAGCCAAGACCCTGGATCCGACACCGGGACCTGGTACAAAGGCCGAGAAGCCGACTCGACGCGGGCAGATTCGAGCCGTATATTTGTTCAATTGTCCCGTAGCGTGCATCAGCATCGCAACGTTTTCCCCGACTTTTCCTGTGCATGCGTTACCTGAAGACGAGTGAAGCGGCGGCGCTGCTCAACGTCAGCCCGAACACTCTGCGTGCGTGGGAGCGCCGGTTCGGCTTCCCGAAGCCACAACGCTCGCCGGGTAAGCATCGCCTGTTCACGCACGGCGAAGTGGCAGCCTTGCGAGATGCGTTGCAGGAAGGGCTTTCGATTTCTTCGGCCGTCTCGCGAGCGCGGGAGGGTCTCGCGGCGGACAGCAATTCGCTGGTTGGAGCGTTGGTCTCCTACGAGCGGGAACGCGCTGATGCCGCGATCGAAGCGGCGCTGGCACTGCGGTCGGTGGAGCGGTCGGTCGAGGAGGTGCTGTTGCCGACCCTCGACGAGATCGCCCGCAAGTACACAGTGGACTCAGCCGCGTGGGCGTTCGCGGCCCACTGGGGTGCCGACTGGCTGAGGCGCGCCCAGCGGCTGGCGCCGCCGCCGGTGCGTCCCGCGTCAATTGTTGTCGGGGATGCCTCCCGCGACGAGCTGGATCCGGACGCTCCTCACATCCGCGCGCTCGAGCTGTTCTGCGTCCGAGCAGGCGTAAGC
Organism: uncultured Solirubrobacterales bacterium; assembly: GCA_963767695.1. GTDB lineage: Bacteria > Actinomycetota > Thermoleophilia > Solirubrobacterales > Solirubrobacteraceae > Palsa-465. Next base: position 180,954 of record CAVYFE010000002.1, on the reverse strand, counting down.
GTCCTGAGTCTGTCGGCTCGGGGCGTGGCGGGAATCGGAGATGCCCTCGCGGTGCACCATCCCAACCTTGTTGTGCTCGCAGGGGGGCACCTGAATGACGACGCAGTCGCAAGATGGGCCTACGCGGTACGACTAGCAGCAGGAGCGCTTCCGGTGGCAGTCTACCGCCGGCCTGGACAGCGCGTAAGAGTCCGCACAACGGGTAATGGGGTGCTGCCGAGCGGCCCGGGAGCCGCCCAGCGACGCATCCTCGAATTAGTCGAAGAGACGGGTAGCCCTGCAGTGACCGTCGCCCCAACTCCGCGGCAACCGGGCGAGCTACCCGGAGGTGCTCGCACCGCAACTTTGTAAACCCGCAACAGCTTTCCGGAAGGGACCGATGACCAACGGGCAACTGAACCGCCGACGGGGCGCGCTAACCGTAGTACCGGCGCTGGAGCCGGCTCCGGACGTTTCGTTCTGCAGCCACTGCGGCTCATCGCCTGGCCCGAATCCGAGCTCGCGCGTGTGCACGACGTGCGAGATGGGGCTGCTGCTCACGGCTGCAGGGGACGTGGCGCCGGCTCCCGGCAGCCCGTTCATCGTGATCGACGGCTCGATGTCCGTTTGCGCCGTCTCGGCGGCGGCCGAGCAGCTGCTCGCCACCAGCGAGACGGATGCGGTCAACCGTCTCGTGACCGAGCTGGTCGTGCCCGCGGATGCCGAGGCGTCGGCTTGCGGAGAACCTCGCCGTCGCGCTGACGTGGGCGGCCCGCGGCGATGAGCGAGTCCAGAGGGTCACCGTTCGCCCCGCGAATACCTTCGGGGTCCGGATCCGTGCGCGGATCGCCAGTTGCGGGCCGCCGCGCGCGGCGCTCCTGGTGTTCGACTAACCACACGACGCGGCTCCGGTCAGCCCTGCCGCTTCCCGCTGGTCGGTCGTGCGCTGCTACGACGGCGCGCTGGTAGGTCCTGCCTCTGCACGCTTGCACCCAGCCTGCACGGCGGCTTGCGGTTCTTGCAAAGCGTGCCTGTCCCATCGATAACTTCGGCGAATGAGCGGCATCCGGACGAACGCTGCGGCGGTGATGCTCGGGATCAGCCCGAACACACTTCGCAGCTGGGAGCGACGTTATGGGTTCCCGCGCCCCCTGCGCTCCCCCGGTGGGCACCGGCAGTACGCCATCACGGAAATCGAGTCGCTGCGGCTGGCGCTCGCCGAGACCCACAACGTCTCCTCGGCGGTCTCGCTCGCGCGGGATCGCGGCGAGGGCCCCTCTTCATCGACTCGTCTGGCCGGCGTCTTCGCGGCGTTCGACGAGGACCGGGCGGCACGGCTGCTCGAGGAGAGTCTCGCGCTGCGCTCGGTGGAGCGGACGATCGAAGAGGTTCTGCTTCAGGCGGTTGCCGACCACGCCGGCCCGGATCGCCCCACGGTCGAGTTCGAGTTCGGCTGGCGATTCGCGACCGGCTGGCTTTCGGCGCTCAAACGGCTGTCGCCGCCGGCCAGCCGCCCGGAGGGGATTCTCCTGCTCGACGCTTCCGCTCCGCTCGATCTCGACGCCCTCCACGCCCAGACGCTCGAGCTGATCCTGCGCCGTGCGGGGTTCCGGACCCTCTCGCTCTCGCCGGCGACCGACCCCGCCCGTCTCGGCCGGGCGCTGCGGGCGCTTGACCCTAAGGCGGTCGTGCTGACGGGGCGCCGGGTGACGCTCGACGCGATCGGCCGGCTCGTCTACGCCGTGCGCGGGGTCGCCCAGGAGGTCGTGGTCTTCGACTATCGCGGTGCGGTGCCGGACACCGGCGCCAGCACCGTGTTGCGGCTCGGCGAGACGCCGGTGGCGGCGCGCGACCTGCTGCTGGCGCGGCTGGAGGGTCAGGCTCCGGCGCGGCCGGCACGGCCGGCGGTCGCGCTCGTCACCTAGAGGCGCTTGGGCAGGCTGGGGTGCTGCGCCCGGTGGGCGGGCGCCGGGTGAGCGGCCGCCGGGTGAACGGGCGCCGGGTGGCCGGGCGCCGGGTGAACGGGCGCCGGGTGGGCGGGCGCCGTGTGGGCGCCGGCGTGCTTAACCGCCCAAACCGCGCGCGTGCCTCGGCAATCCGGGCCATCGAACACGATTGTCGTGTCAGGGCGCCCATTTCTGCCTTGCGTTCGGCCGATTTGGGCAATCGAACACGTCGGTCGCGACGAGTGCCGGCCGGCGAGGACCGGCCGGCGGCAGGGGCGTTAGCGCTCGCCCTCGTGGTAATCCACGTTGCCGTCGGCGCGGCGCCCCATCACCTTGTCGCGTTGGTCGCCGGCCAGACGCCGATCTTGTCGCTGTCGGGATGGACCGCCACGGCCGGGCTCGCGGGCGCTCGAGAACATCAGCAACCGCGTGGGACGCGGGCTTGGGCCCGCTTACAATCCGCCGCCATGCCGCCTCCCCATCGCGCCGTCGATCCCCGCGCCTCGTTCCCCGAGCTGGAGGAACGTGTACTCGAGCGCTGGCGCGAGCGTGACGTGTTTGCAGAATCCGTGCGCCGTCGGCGCGACAGTCCTCCGTGGGGGTTCTACGAGGGTCCGCCCACCGCCAACGGACCGCCCGGCTCCCATCATGTCCTGGCGCGCGTGTTCAAGGACATCTTTCCGCGCTACAAGACAATGCGCGGGTTCTATGTCGAGCGCAAGGGCGGCTGGGACTGCCACGGACTGGCAGTCGAGCTCGCCGTCGAGGCGGAGCTTGGCTTCACCTCGAAGAGCGACGTCGAGCGCTATGGCATCGCCGAGTTCAACGCACGCTGCCGCGAAACGGTGCTCAGCCACGTAGAGGACTGGAATCGGGTGACCGAGCGGATTGGCTTCTGGCTCGACCTCGAAAACGCCTACCGGACACTCGACTCCGACTACATCGAGTCGGTGTGGTGGGCGCTCAAGACGATCCATGACAAGGGGCTGCTGTTCGAACGCCTGAAGGTCGTCCCCTACTGCACCCGTGACGAAACCACGCTCTCGAGCCACGAGCTCGGACAGCCCGACGTGTATCGCGAGGTCGTCGATCCGTCGATCTACGTGCAGCTCCCCGTGAGCGAACAGCGCGGGGCCGCACATCCCGGGGACGAGCTGCTGGTGTGGACGACGACGCCGTGGACGCTCGTTTCAAACGCGGCGGTAGCTGTCCACCCGGAGCTGATCTACGTCCGCGCCCAGGCGGACGGGGGCCCGGTGTTCATCCTCGCCGAGGAGCTTCTCGAGCGGGTGCTCGAAGGCGCCGACATCCTCTCGAGCTTTCCGGGGACGGAGCTCGAAGGTGTCCGCTACGAGCCGCCGTTCTCGTTCATCCCGGCGAGTGCCTACGGTGAGCGCGGGCATACGGTGCTGCTGGCGGATTTCGTCAGCGACCAGGAGGGCACCGGGCTCGTGCACACCGCGATCGCGTTCGGCGAGGACGACTTCCGCCTCGGCCAGCAGTACGGGCTGAACGTCGTCAACCCCGTCCGGCTCAACGGAACCTTCGACGAGCGGATCGGACCCTACGCGGGACGGTGGGTGAAAGACGCCGACCCGGACCTGATCGAGGATCTGAGAAGTCGCGGACGGCTGCTGCGCGCGGAGACGATCGAGCACAGCTACCCCCACTGCTGGCGGTGCGGCACGCCGCTGCTGTATTACGCCAAGCCCTCCTGGTACATCGGCACAAGCCTGATCAAGGACCGGCTGCTGGCCTCAAACGAGACCGTCAACTGGCATCCGCAGCACGTCAAGCACGGCCGCTTCGGCAACTGGCTGGAGGGGAATGTCGACTGGGCGCTGTCGCGCGAGCGCTACTGGGGGACGCCGTTGCCGGTGTGGCGCTGCGCGAATGAGCACGTGCACGTGGTGGGCGCCTTCGAGGAGCTGGCCGAGCTGTCCGGGGTGACGCTGAGCGATCCCCACCGGCCGTTCGTCGATGAGGTCACGTTCCCGTGTCCGGAGTGCGGCGAGGAGATGCGCCGCGTGCCCGAGGTGATCGACGTGTGGTTTGACTCGGGGTCGATGCCGTTCGCGCAATATCACGCCCCGCACGAGAACCTCGAGCACTTCGAGCAGCGCTTCCCCGCCGACTTCATCTGCGAGGCGCTCGACCAGACGCGGGGCTGGTTCTACTCGCTGCTCGCGGTCTCGACGCTGCTGTTCGACTGCTCCTCCTACCGCAACGTGGTGTGCCTCGGGCTGATCCTCGACGAGGAGGGTCGCAAGATGTCGAAGTCGGTCGGCAACGTGGTTGCGCCGTGGGAGGTGATCGACCGCTACGGAGCCGACGCCTTCCGCTGGTACTTCTTCACCTCCAAGCAGCCGTGGGACGGCTACCGCTTCTCGCTGGAGACGATCGGCGAGGCGGTGCGGCAGTTCTTGCTCCAGCTTTGGAACACGTACGGCTTCTACGTGCTGTACGCGAACGCGAACGCGATCGACCGCGACCAGCCGCTCGATATGGCGCGGGCGAGCGATTTGGACCGCTGGACGTACTCCCGCCTCCAGGCGACGGTGAAGACCGTGATCGATCGCCTCGATGAATTCGACGCGACCACCGCGGGTCGCGCGATCGCCGAGTTCGTCGATGAGCTCTCGAACTGGTACGTGCGCCGATCGCGCCGGCGCTTCTGGGACGGCGATCCGACGGCCTTCGGCCTGCTCCGCGAGTGCATGCTGACGCTCGCCAAGCTGCTCGCACCGTTCTGCCCGTTCCTATCCGACGAGATCTACGACAACCTCGACGGGTCGCAGGCGAGCGTGCACCTGTGCGACTTCCCGATTCCGCGCGAGCGCGATCCCGAGCTCGAGCTCGCGATGGCGGTCGCCCGGGAGACGGTGCGGCTGGGGCTCGCCGCCCGCGCTCAGGCAAAGCTCAAGGTGCGCCAGCCGCTGCGCGCGGCGGCGGTTGTCGCGACCGGCTTGGAGCGTGCGGCGATCGAGCGCTTCGGCGAGCTGGTCCGCGATGAGCTCAACGTGCGCGAGCTGCGATTCGTCTCGGAGGCCGATGAGCTCGGCGAGGTGGAGATCAAACCCAACTACCGGACGCTCGGGCCGCGGTTCGGAAAGCAGATGCCGCTCGTCGCCGCCGCGGTGGCGGCGCTGGAGCCGGCGCTGGTAGCGCGGTCGCTGCGCGAGGGTCGAACCGTGGCAATCGCCGTCGGCGGTCAGGATCATGCCCTCGCGCCCGAGGACCTGCTCGTCTCGATGAAGCCGCTTGCCGGCTACCAGGTCGAGCGCGAGGGATCGCACGCCGTTGCGCTCGAGCTTGAAATCGGCGAGGAGCTACGCGACGAGGGCCGGGCCAGGGAGATCGTCCACGCGGTCCAGGCAGCCAGGCGGGCGGCGGGCCTCGAAGTAACGGACCGGATCTTGCTGACGCTCGACGGGGACTCCACACTGCTGCTCGCCGCGCGGGCTCACGAAGCCTACCTCGCCCGCGAGACGCTGGCCGTGCAGGTCGGTTACGAGTCGCTCAACGGGGTCGAGCCGGTCGAGATCGACGGACTCGTGCTGCGCGTGGGAGTCGCGCTCGCGTAGGGCTACGCCAGCGCCGGCTCGAGCTCGGCTTCGAGCTTGCGCTTCGGATAGGCGCCGATCACGGTCTTCGCGGGCTGCCCGTTGCGGAACAGGATCAGCGTCGGGATCGACATGATGTTGAACGCCACGGCGGTCTGCTGGTTCTCGTCGGTATTCATCTTGACGACCTTCAGCTCGCCTTCGCGCTCCTGCGCGATCTCTTCGACGACCGGCGCGACCATCCGGCACGGCCCGCACCACGGCGCCCAGAAGTCGACCAGCACCGGGAGCTCGGACTCGATGACCTCGGCCTGGAAGTTGTTATCGGTAACTTCGGCGATGTTGCCTGCCATGTCGGGCTCCTTGTGATCTGCGGGATACTTCAAAAAGTATAGCGGGTCGGCGCACTAGCCTACGTTGCAGGATGGCGGAACCGACGAACAGCGAGATCGCGGCGGCGCTGGACGAGCTCGGCGACCTCTACGAGCTGGACGGAGCGATCGCCTACCGCGTGGTCGCGTATCGCAACGCCTCCAAGGCAGTGCGCGATGCCCCGGTGTCGGTGACCGCACTGGCACGGCAAGGACGCGCGACCGAGCTGCCTGGGGTGGGCGCGATCATCCAGGAGAAGGTGCTGGCGCTCGCCGACGACGGCGCGATCCCGGCGGCGGTCAAGCTCCGCGCGAAGTTCCCGCCCGGCCTGGTCGAGATGATGCGGCTCCCCGGACTTGGCCCCAAGCGCGCACGGCGGCTGTTCGACGAGCTCCAGATCGACTCGCTGGAAGCCCTCAAGCAGGCCGCGGAGGGGCAGCGGATCCGCGCCCTGAAGGGATTCGGGCCCAAGGCTGAGGAGAGCATCCTCGCGGCGATCGCCGCGCACAACCCGGGCGAGCCGCGTGTCCGGATCGTGCTCGACCGGGCCCTGGGCGTGGGCGAGCAACTCGTCGCGGCGCTCCGCGAGCACCCGAGCGCCGACCGCGTCGAGCTGGCCGGCTCGGCCCGGCGGATGACCGACAGCGTCAAGGACCTCGACGTGATCGCCACCGCCCGCGATCCGCTGGCGCTGGCCCGCGCGGCGACCGAGCTCGACGTCGTCGAGATGTCAGCCTCGCCGGGCGAGGCGGGAGTCCGTCTGCGCACGCACACGGGTCTCCACGTCGATTTGCGGATCGTCGCACCGGACCAGTTCGGCAACCTGCTCCAGCACCTCACCGGTTCCAAACAACACAACATGGCGCTCCGGGACGCCGCGGTGCGCAAGGGACTCCACGTCTCCGAGTACGGCGTGCTCGATGACGCCACCGGCGAGACTCATCGCTGCGAGACCGAGGCCGAGGTCTACGGATTGCTGGGGCTCGAATACATCGAGCCGGAGCTGCGGGAGAATCGTGGCGAGCTCGAGGCGGCGGCCAACGGGACGCTCCCTGAGCTGCTCGAGCTTGGTGATCTGCGCGGCGATCTCCACTGCCACACCACGGCGTCGGACGGCACCGCATCGATCGAGGAGATGGCGATCGCGGCGCGCGACGCCGGCTACGAATACCTCGCGATCACCGATCACTCGGCGAGCTTCGGCTTTGGCGATGATCTCTCCCCGGATCGGCTGGCCGAGCACGTCGAGCGGATCCGCGCCACCGAGGTCGACGGAATCGAGCTGCTCGCCGGCAGCGAGGTCAACATCCTCCCCACCGGCACGCTCGACTACGACGAAGATGTCCTCTCGCAGCTCGACTGGGTGGTCGCGAGCGTCCACTCGTCGTTCCGGATGGGCGCCAACGAGATGACCGCACGGATCGTGCGCGCGATCGAGCATCCGCTGGTCGACGTGATCGGCCACCCGTCGGGTAGGAAAATCGAGCGCCGAGCGCCGTATGAGTTCCACGTCGAGCAGGTGATCGAAGCCGCCGCCGGGACCGGCACGATGCTCGAGATCAACGCCAGCCCGGATCGCCGCGATCTGAATGACATCAATGCCCGCGCGGCGGCCGCAGCCGGTGTGCCGATCGTGATCAACTGCGATGCCCACCGGGTCGGGGGCTTCGAGGTGGCGCGCTACGGGATCGCCACGGCGCGGCGCGGCTGGCTGACGGCTGCCGATGTCGCCAACTCGCGGCCGTGGGCCGAGGTGGCGGCGATGCGCAAGCGAAGCCGCTCGGCGGCGTGAAGTCGCTCCCTACCTGATCACGCCCCGCCTCGCGCGCGGCTCGCTGCGGCCCGCCGGCTTGCCCGCCGCGCTGGGCTGGCTCCGGCCCGCCGGCTCGCCCGCCCTCCGGCGGACGCTCCGGGCGGGAACCCCCCGGCCGCGCTGGATCGCCACGAACCACACCAACCCCGCGATGCACAGCGACGCCGCGACGAAGAAGTTCAGTCGCAGGCCCAAGATGTGGTTGGAGTAGTCGATCCGGAGGGTCTCCTCGAACATCCGGAACGCGGAGTAGCCAGCGACGTAGAGCGCGAACAGCCCGGGCGCACGGACCTTGCCGGTGCGGCCGAGCAACACCAGGAACCCGGCCAGCGACAGATTCCAGATGATCTCGTACAGGAACGTCGGCTGGAAGGTCGCATACTGGGCGAATCCGGGCGGCCGGTGGGCCGGGTCGATCTTCAGCGCCCACGGCAGCGTCGTCGGCTTGCCGAACAGCTCCTGGTTGAAGTAGTTGCCGATCCGGCCGATCGCCTGCGCGACCAGCAACGCGGGCGCCGCGCAGTCCATGAATCTCAACACGTCGGGCTTGTCCAGGCGGCGGTGCAGAATCCACAGCCCGGCGGCCGCCCCGGCGGCGATTCCGCCCCAGATGCCCAAGCCGCCCTTCCAGATCGCGAACGGACCCCACCAATGCGGCGGGATCTGACTCGGCGTGGTGATCAGGAAGTAGATCCGGCCGCCGATCAGGCCGGCCGGAAATCCCCACATCGCGGTTTCGTAGACGAGCTCGCGCTTGCCTCCCAACCGCTCCCAGCGCACGGTCGTGACGAGGATCGCCGCCGCGACGGCGAACACGTACGCGAGCCCGTAGGCGTGGACGAACAGCGGTCCGATGTAGAAGCCGTTCGAAGACGGGCTGGGAATAAACGCTGTCATCTGCCTACAGATCCTGGCACGTCTGTGCGCGGCACAGCACTAACCGATCAAGCGCGCGGCCGCGCTGGGCGCCTGCCCGAGGCGCCGTTGAGCTCGAACAGGTTCGAGCGAAAGCCGGGCGTGCGGACGAGCCTGATCGGCTGAAGCGGCGAGGTCTTTTCCACATAGAACCGCGCCCCGTCGCGTTCCTCGATCGCGGTCACAGCCGACGCCTGGCGGCGCCATCCGAGCGCCCAGATGATCGCGAAGCCGGTGGCGACGCCGGGCACCTGGGGCAGGACGAAGGCCACCGCCCCGGCCCCGACCGTGGACACGAGCAGTGGCCAGAGCCGGTTCAGAACGGTCCGTCCGGGGTTGAGCTCGGGCAGCATCGTCTGGGTGCGCGCGGCTGCGAGCAGCGACGCGATCTGCTGCGAGGCGGTGGCCCGGCGACCCAACCAGACGCCGATCGACCCCGCGAGCGCCCACCAGCCGGCGGCGAACGGCACGAGCGTGTCATCGCCGTTCCCGCTCGCGCCCGCCAGCGTCACGGCGCCGAGCACCGTCGCCGCCGCGGCGCTGATCAATACGGTGGTGCGTAGAAAATCGGGAAATCGCATCTCAGTCTGCGGCCAGCAGCGAGAGCAGCTGCTGCACGCCGTCGGGCCCGTCGACCACGATATCCGCCTGAGAGGCGATCTCGGAAGGGCCCTCCTCAGAGCGTACGCCGACGCGAACCGCCTGCTTGAGGCGGCCGTCCTGCACCATCTGCTCCAGCATCCGGAACGCGTCGAGGTCGGTCGCGTCATCGCCCACGTACAGGGCCGCGTCGAGATCGGCGTCCGCGAGCAATGTGGCGATGCCGGCGCCCTTGTCGATCTTGACGGGCGGCCTGACCTCCAGCACCTTGCGCCCCCAATGGGTGCGCAGCCCGGCCTCCTGCGCCCGAGCGGCGACCGCATCGATCGCAGCGCGCGCGGCCTCCTCGTCCGGAGCGCCGCGCCAATGGAATGCGACGATCGGGCCCTTGTCCTCCAGCCGGACCCGCCGCCGCCTGAGGTCCGCGGTGTCGGCTTCGCGCCCGAACTCGCGGATGCGGCGCGCCCAGTCCTCGAGTCCGGGCTCGAGCACCGCTTCGCTCCAGCCGGCGCGCAGTAGCTCGGCCCCGTGGGAGCCGAGGTAGGTGATCGTTCCGATCGAGACCATCGCGCGGGCGTCCGAAGCCTTGCGCCCGCTCACGCACGCCACCGTCTGGTATCGCCGCGCGATTTTGATCAGCAGCTGGCGCGTGGCTTCGGGCACGTGGGCGGCCGCCGCATTTTCGACGATCGGTGCCAGCGTCCCATCGATATCGAGGAGGATCGCGGAACGGGATGGATTCGATCGCAGCGGCGCGAGCGCCTCGGAGAGGAGCGCTGACGACACAGCACTAGTATGCCGCCGCATGGCTCTCCGCCGCACTCCCCGCAATCGCAATAGCATTGGGCGCCGACGATGGACAACACGGTCCAAGGCGACGGCTACGCGGTTTCGAGCCTCGAGCAGATGGGCGACGGCTACGGCTTCCGGAAGATCCGCCGAGAGGTGGGGGTGACCGCGTTCGGGATCAACGCGATCGTCCTGCCACCGGGATCTGAGACGGGCGTCCACTACCACGACGAGCAGGAGGAAACCTATTTCGTCCACCGGGGCGAGATCGAGTTCCGGTTCGGGGACGGCTCGCGGCACCTGGTCGGCCCAGGCGGAGTGGCACGCGTCGACGCCAGGACCCACCGCGGCATGCGCAATGCCGGCAAGGAGGACGCGATCGTGGTCGTAGCCGGAGGCAAGGATGGCTACGTCGGTCGCGATGGCCAGAGCGTCGGGGGCGATCCTCGCGGGAACGCGCCGCCGGGCGCCGCCCTTTGACCGCCGTCCTACTGCTACACGTGGCAAGCCGGGCAGCGCGGGCGATTGGGACCTGGTCGTAGCGGCGATCGGGGATCGGGTGGAGGCGGGTGTAGCCCGCCCTGGGCGATCGCGGGCGCGGTGGCGCGGTCAGGCGGCGCTGGTGCGGTCGGGCTCGGTGGGCTCAGGCACCACCGGGACCGGGGGCTCCTCCGCCGGGGGAACCGTCGCCGGCTCCTCGGGGTCGGCCGGCGTTCCCGGGTCTGGATCCACCGGGGTCACCGGGGCATCCGGAACCGCGGGCGTAGCTGGCTCGGTGGGCTGGGGAACCTCGGACCTCATGCCTGCGGGCTACCCGCCCGCGCACGATTGCAACCCGCCCGACTCCGCGCCTGGCTCAGCTCACCCGGCTGACGACGTTCAGGCTCTGACACTGCGCCCGCTTGGCGGGTGAGGGGTCGACCGTGGTCACCTTCCAGGCGTGCGGCGTGGGCTGGAAGAAGACCACCGGATGAGGGTTGATCCTGCCGAGGCGAGGTGTCCAGAACAGCTGGCCGACGTTAGAGCCGAGATCCCACGCCAGCAGGCTCTGGTCGCCGATCGGAGCGCTCGGCTGCCCGCACGCGAATATCCGGGCCGGGCCTCCCAGCCGGGCGATCAGGCTCGGCAGGTGATCGACCCACTTGGTCCGCAGCCGCTGCGTCTTGAGGTCGGCGCGCTCGATGTGGACTCGGTTCCGTGCCGCCGGGATCAGCGATCCGGCGATCGCCGCCACGAGTACGAGCGCACCGAGGCTCCCGACCACGGTGGGGATCCGCACCCGGCCGAGCAGCGCCGGGAGATCGAGCAGAATCCGGCCGATCGCGACTCCCGCGAGCACACACACCACTGCACCCGGCTCGAACAGGTAGCGGGGCACGCCGGGCCAGCCGTGCAGGACGAACGCGATCTCGACCACGACCCATAGGGCCGCCGCGCCGGCAATCAGCAGCGTCGTGCGGTCGCGCCGGAGGACCGCGAGGCCGATTGCCAGCAGCGCCGCCAGGTAGATCTGCGTCTCGTGCAGATCGAAGAACCGGTCGAGCTCGCCGAGGAACTTGCTCTGGTGAAGCGCGCGTGGCGACTTCAGCGCGATGTTGCCGGCGGTGAAGAAGCTCTTGGAGGTGAGCCCCGGAATCCCGAACCACATCACCGGAAGCAGCGCCAGCCCGACCCCGATCAGCCAGCGCATCGAGGGGAACCTCCGCCACTGCCAGATCGCGTAGATACCGATCAACGGAAAGGTCTCGGGACGGCCGAGCGCGGCCAGGATTCCGAACGCGAACGCCCAGCGGTATCTGCCGTAGAGGTGGCAGTCGATCGCCCCCAGGCACAGCGCCACGATCATCGTGTCCGACTGAGAGCTGAGGATGAAATGCGTGTAGTAGTTGACGCCGAGCAGCGCCGCGCCGGCGAATGCGCCCGCCGCCCATCCCGCCCACCGGTGTCCAGCCGGAGGATCGGTGAGCCGGTAAGCGATCCGCGCTGCGAACAGCACGCCGCTCAGCGAGATCGCGACCGAGGTGATCATCCACAGCCACACGGCCCGGTGACCGATCAGCGCGTAGGGAACAGTGAACAGAAATGGCAGTGGCTTCCATGACGGCGCGCCGTTGGTATCGAGCTTCCAGTGGACCGTCAGGTTGCCCCACACCAACCAGCCGTACGGGTCATATCCCGGCCGCGTGCGGGCCCAGAGGACGATCAGCAGGCCCGCGAGCAGCAGGGCCAGCGCGGTCAGCACCCATCGCAGTCTCCAGACGAGCTCCAGCGCCGGCGCGCGGCGACCCGCGCCGGCATGGCGGGTGGGACCAGGTTCCAGAAACCGAGGTGCTTCGGCGATCTGCTCAGGCACGAGACGCGGCGACGGTAGCAGTCGCGCAGGAAGTCGTGAGCCGTGCGGCAGAGGGGTCTCCGGGAGGACTCAGTTCCATCTGAGTCCTCCCGGAGTGGTCAAGGAAGTGGGGGCGCAGTTCCTTGACCGTTTGCACGAAACTGCCCACGCGCATCAAGCTCTAAACAAATTTTCACTTATGGCCTGAAAGAATCGTGACATGAGCTACAGCACCGCCGATGCGCGTGAGCAGGTACTAGACGAGCTGGCCAGCGCCGCCGAGCATCTGGGCACGGCGGTCTCGCGCCTCGGCGAGGCCTACGAGGAGATGGACGAGCAGTCCGCCGACCAGCTCGAGCAAGAGCTGTTCCGCCCGCTGCAGGCAGCGTACGGCGCGGCTCGACGTGCGCACGCCGAGTTCTCAGCTCGCTACGGGATCTCCGCGCGTCCACCGGAGGAGTCCTCGCCGGGCCTGCCCGCCGGGCCGAGAGACGAGATCGAGCGCGCGGCCGAGGAGATCCGCACCGCCGATGAGACGATCTCGCAGCTCCAGGACTCGATGCTCCCCGTCGAGGTCGGAGATCAAGAGCTCCGCGCGGGTCTCACCAGGGTACGCGAGCTGATCGCGCCGCTGCCGGCGCGATCTCGCGAGCTCCTGCGAACGCTGGGCCGCTAGCGGCGCCGGTCAGCGCTCGAGCGCCTGCGACAGGTCGGCCCACAGGTCCTCGACGTCCTCGAGGCCGACGCTGAGCCGAAGCAGGCCGGGCGGGACCCGCGCGCCTTCCCAGCGAGCGCGAGCCTCGAGCGTCGAGGCGACCCCGCCGAGGCTGGTGGCGTTCTCGATCAACCGCAGCGAACGCTCGACCCGGGCGGCGCGCTCGGCGTCGGCGACGTCAAACGAGAGCAGTGGTCCGAACGCGGTCACGTAGCGCGCGGCCACGGGGTCAGCGAGCCCGGGGTAGCGCACCCGCTCGACCGCCGGATGGACGGCGAGCCTGCGCGCCAGCTCGAGCGCGCTCTCCGACTGGCGCGTGGCGCGCACCGCCAGCGTCTTGATTCCGCGCAGCATCAGCCACACCGGATCGGGTGCGGCGACGATTCCCGATGCGGTCCGGAACGCCTCGAGCCGCGCCGCATCCTCGGATCGTGCGCAGCTGACGACGCCGAGGAGCGCATCATGGTGGCCGGCCAGGATCTTCGAGGCGCTGTGCAGTACGAAGTCCGCGCCGTGCTCGAGCGGGCGCAGCAGGAGCGGGCTGAGCACCGTGTTGTCGACGACCACGCGGGCTCCGGCCGCGTGCGCAACGGCGATCGCCGCGTCGAGGTCCGGAAAGCTGAGCAGCGGGTTCGAGCACGGTTCGAGCCACACCAGGTCCGCCGGCGGCGGCGGGCCTGTCTGGTCGAAGCTCGCCACCTCGAGTCCCCAGCGGGCCAGCTCGCCGCGCAACAGGGCGATGGTTCCCCAATAGCCCCCGTCGGCGACCGCGACCTTCGCCCCCGGCTCGAGCATCGCCAGCACCAGGGCCGTCGTGGCGGCCGCTCCGGAGGGGAACAGGAGCGCCTCGCCGCCCTCGAGCGCGCCGAGCAGCCGCTCGGCCTCGGCCCCGACCGGGTGCGCGATGCGCTGGTAGTAGAACGGACCGGGCGTCGCGTCCTCGTAAGGCTGGATCGTCGCGCGTTCGAGCCCGGGCAGACGAGCCGTGGCGAGCTGCGTCTCCCTCTCCATTTGCCCAGCTTAGAGATGGCAGACTTCGCCCGTGTTCCACCTGCGCCCCGCCACCCACGATGACGAACGGGCCGTGTTGCACGTGCTCGCGGCGCGCGACGCACACGACCTCGGCCAAACCGACTTCACGCGCGACTTGCTCCTCGGCCAGTGGCGCACGGCGGAATTTGACCCTGGCGCCGATGCGGTCGTGGCCGAGGATGACGACGTACTCGTCGGCTTTGGCGCGGTGTTCACGCCGGGCGCGCTCGCGTTCGTCGATCCCGAGCACGAGGATCAGGGGATCGGGACGGCGTTGCTGGCGTGGGTGCAGACGCGCGCACGCGAGCTCGGGCGCGAGACCCACCGCCAGCCCGTCGCGCAACGCAACGCCAGCGGGCACGCGCTGCTTCAGCGCGCCGGCTACCGCCAGGTACGAACCGTGTTGCGCATGGAGCGAGTGCTTCGGACGCCGCCGCCGGTCCCCCGGGCACCGGACGGGATCACCTTGCACGAGCTCGATGTGATCCGCGACGCGGAGGCGCTGCACGCGGCCGACCGAGCGGCGTTTGCCGAGAACCCGGACTACGAGCCGGAGAGCTTGGAAGCGTTCCGCGAGGAGCACCTCGGCAGCCGAGAGCTCGACCCCGGGCTCAGCCGCGTGGCTCGACGCGGTCCGGCCGTCGCCGGATTCACGCTGTGCCGTCGCGCTGAGCCGAGTACCGGCTACATCGATCTGCTCGCCGTCGAGGAGCGCGAACGCCGTCGAGGGCTCGGGACGGTCCTGCTGCTGACGGCGTTCGCGTCCTTCGCTCGGGCGGGACTGCACGACGCCCAGCTCGAGGTCGCCTCGGATAACCCCCGCGCCCTGCGCCTCTACGAGCGGGCCGGCATGACCGCCCGCGACGGCCTGGACGTGTTCGAGAAGCCGGCGCGGCGGGCACCGCTAGGCGATCGCCGCGTGAAGTAGGCTCCTCGCCGTGCCGGCCTGGTTCGACGAGCTCGCGGAGTTCCTGCGCATCCAGTCGATCAGCGCCGACCCGGCGCATGCGCCGGACGTCAGGCGCGCGGGCGACTGGGTGTGCGAGCTGCTGCGCCGCGCCGGGCGGCCGGAGCGAGCTGGTCGACTGGCACGGGCAGCCGCTCGCGATCGGAGAGCTGCGCGCCTCCAGCGATCACGAACGGGCCCCGACCGTCCTCTGCTACGGCCATTTCGACGTGCAGCCGCCGGATCCACTGGAGCTGTGGGAATCGGCGCCGTTCGAGCCCGAGATCCGCGGCGACTACCTCTACGGCCGCGGCGTCGCCGACGACAAGGGGCAGCTGTATCTGCTGCTCGCGGGGGCACGCGAACTGGCGCAGGCCGGCCGGCTCCCGGTCAATGTCCGCTTCGCCTGCGACGGCGAGGAGGAGACCGGCGGCCATTCGATCGTCGAGTTCCTCGAGAGCGATGCGCGCGGGGCCGATGCCGCGGTGATCTTCGACAGCGGCATGATCCGGCCCGGGCTTCCGGCGTTCAACGTCGCGACGCGCGGACTGATCTACTTCCACGTGACGCTGCGCACCGGGGTCCGCGACCTGCACTCCGGTCTGTGCGGCGGCGCCGCGCTCAACGCGGCGCACGCGCTGACCCGCACGTTGGGTTCGGTGCTCGCCGTCGACGGTCGCCTGCCAGAGCCGCTGCGCGAGGGGATTCAGCCGCCGACCGAAGAGGAGCTCGAGAGCTGGCGCGAACTGCCGCCGGGTGCGGACGAGCTCGCCCAGCTCGGCGCGCAGCCGATGGACGACCACGCTGCCGAGGAGTTCTACCTGCGGACTCTGGCCGAGCCCGCGCTCGACATAAACGGGATCGAGACCGGTTCGCCTCACCTCGAGAAGACCGTGCTGCCGGTCGTGGCGGTCGCGAACGTCTCGCTCCGGCTGGCCCCCGGTCAGCGGGTGGACGAGATCGCAGCCGCGTTTGAGCGCCTGCTGCGCGACGCGGCGCCGCGGGGCGCCGAGCTGGGGCTCGAATTGCTCTCCTCGGCCCCGGCGGGCGTCGTCGCACCCGACGCCAGGGCGGTTCAGCTCGGCTTGGGCGCGTTTGAACGGGTGCTCGGCGTCCGGCCCGCGCTCGTCCGCTCCGGCGGCACGCTTCCGATCGTGCCTGCGCTCGCGGACAAGGGGATCGCCACGATCATCACCGGCTTCTCGCTTCCGGACGCGAACATTCACTCGCCCAACGAGCGGCTGCGCGCAGAGTACGTGCCGCTCGGGATCGCTGCGGCGCGCGCGCTGTTCGAGGACTTCGCGTCGCTCTGATCGAGCCTCGCGGGGTCAGGAGCCGCTGGGCAGAGCTAGCTGTCGCCGCCGCGCGTGGCGCGCCCCGCCTCACGGCGCGCCGCACGGTAGGCAAGCCGGGCCTCTTTGAGCGCCGAGACGACCTGCCGGCGGGCACGGTCGAACGCCTTCTGCGCCTCGACCAGCTGAGCTCGAGTCCGGGCTCCCTGGGCCAGCAGGTTGAACGACCAGAGTCCCGTCTCGAGCAGCCGCGCCGCTCGCTCGACGTCGGCATTGACCGCGGCGCCCAGCTCCCTTCCGCGCAGCCCCGCCTCGATGTGGCGGATCCGCGAGTCGAACGCCACCAGCCCGAGGTCGACGAGTGCGCGGGCGGCGATCAGAGGCTCGGGATCGCGCGGATCGACGTCCGCGGACGCCGCCAGCTCCTTCGCGGCGACGTCGGTCAGTCGGTTGTGGAGGTCAAGCCAGGCGGCCCGCAGGGAGGGGTGTTCGAAGATCATGTCGCGGAAGCGCGGAAACCACTCGTAGATCCCGTCGGGGAGCTCGTCCAGCGGCTCCTCGTCTTCCCGGATCGCCCGCACGGCGACGCTCGTCAGCGACTCCCCCTCCGCGCGGTTCTTCAACGTCCGGGCCAGCCGCTCGACCGACTCATCGGCCATGTCGAGGATCATCGATTCCTTGGTCGGGAAGTAGTTATAGACCGTCTTCTCCGACACGCCGACCATCTCGGCGACCTGGGCGACGGTCACGTTGTCGAAGCCGCGGACGATGGACAGCGCCGTCGCCACGTTCGAGATGCGCTGCCGGGTCAGCCTCCGCTTGCGTTCGCGCAGCCCCTCGTCCGGGCGCCGCTCGCGCCGCTCCTCCGTCCGCCGGACGCGGGCGAACACGTCCGCCATCTCGGGACCCAGCACGCGCTCCAGCGCCCGGTCGACCTGCTCGTCGGCCGGAAGTTCATCGACTTGGGGAAGCGAATCGGACACGCCAGAAGCATAGCGTCAAAATTTCAGTTGCAGAAATATTTCAGACTCTGTATATTTACGGTCTATGAACACTCACGCCATCGAGGCCGAGGCGCTGACCAAGCGTTTCGGCGACTTCACCGCGGTCGACCGTCTCGACCTGATCGTGCAGGCCGGGACCGTAGTCTCGCTCCTGGGGCCCAACGGGGCCGGCAAGACCACCATCGTCCGGATGCTCGCGACGCTCCTGCGTCCGGACGGCGGACGGGCCACGGTTGCGGGGTACGACGTCGTCGCGCACGCCGCCGACGTCCGACGCGTGATCTCGCTCACCGGCCAGTTCGCTGCGCTCGACAAGAACCTGACCGCGCGCGAGAACCTCGTGCTGATGGCCCGGCTGCGCGGATCCGGCCGCCGCGAGGCAAACCAGATCGCCGACGTGCAAATCGAGCGCTTCGATGCCACCGAATTCGCCCCTCGGCTCGTCAAGAACCTGTCCGGCGGACAGCGCCGCCGGGTCGACCTCGCGGCGAGCCTGATCGGCCATCCGCAGCTGCTCGTGCTCGACGAGCCGACCACCGGCCTCGATCCGCGCAGCCGCCAGGTCGTGTGGGCCACGGTCCGCGAGCTGGTCGCCGAGGGCATCACGCTGCTGCTGACGACCCAGTACCTCGAAGAGGCGGACGCGCTGGCTGACCGGGTCGTGCTGATCGACCACGGTCGCGAGATCGCCGCCGGCGCGCCGGCACAGCTGAAAGCTCAGGTCGGCGACCAACGGATCGACGTGGTCGCGGCCGACAACTTCGCCTTCGAAGCGCTCAAGGAGGCCCTCGGGAGTCGCTTCGAGCTCACCGTGCTGCCCGAGCAGCGGACGATTTCGATTCCCGCTCCGCACGAGGTCGCCGATCTGACGAGAGTGTCGGCAGTCGTCGGCGAGTCGCGGATCGCGGTCGACGAGGTGGCGCTGCGACGGCCAACGCTCGACGACGCGTTCATCGCCTTGACCGGCAAGCCCGCTGAGACGGATGACCAGGACGACTACGAATTTGAGGAGGCGGCCGCGTGACCGCAGCACTACTGACCGCCCGCAGCCTGCGGGCCATCCCCCGGGTCCCCGAACGGCTGCTCGACGTGACGATTCAGCCGATCGTGTTCATCCTGCTGTTCCTGTACGTGTTCGGCTCGGCGATCCACGTGCCAGGGGTCAGCTACAAGGACTACCTGTTCCCCGGGATCATCGCCCAGTCGCTCGCGTTCGGGATCATCGGCGCCGGCGTTGCCACCTCCCACGACATGACCGAGGGCGTGATCGACCGCTTCCGCTCGCTCCCGATCAGCCGTCTCTCGATCATCACCGGACAGGTGATGGGCCAGTTCTGCGAGCAGCTGCTGGGAATGGTGATCGTGGTCGGCTTCGGGCTGTTGCTCGGCTGGAGCCCTCACCTCACCCCGGTTCACGGCGTCGAGCTCGTGGGCCTGCTGTTGCTCGGGATGTTCGCGTTCACCTGGGCGGGCGTGCTGCTCGGAATGCTCGTCCGCTCGCCAGATGCGATGCAGGGAGTGGGGTTCATCGTGATCTTCCCGCTCAGCTTCATGGCCGGCACCTTCGTGCCGATCGCGGGAATGGCCGCGGTGCCCCGGACGATCGCCCATTGGGACCCCGTCTCGGCGCTGGTGGCGTCCGTACGCGAGCTGACCCAGGGCGTCCACTCGACCGGCTCCTGGCAGCTGACGCACCCCGAGCTCGCGATGGCGCTGTGGTGCCTGGCACTGGTGGGCGTGTGCGCCCCGCTCGCGGTGCGACGGTTCAATCGCAAGCTCGCGGAGTAGACCCGTGGTCGGGGGCGTCGAGTTCGCATAAGGGCTGAGCGCTGCCTCGCCTAAGGGGTGTCGCCCGGCAGGTCGCTCCTTTTGTCCGATGTGCAGGAGGCGTCTTAGGTCCATGCTGAATTCACACCGATCGAGAGGAACACCAATGACCTCGATAAATGCCATCGCCGCCGCAGAACATCGCGCCGACTTGCACCGGGCCGCTGCGCGAACATATCCCCACCCGAGCCCGCAATCGTCGCGCGAGCTGAGTCCAGCGCGCTCCGTCGTGCTGCGCTCCGCGCACGCCGATGAGGGTCATGTCGTCGCCCGCCTCGCCCAGCTGGACGACGCGCCCGAGCTCGAGGGACAGGTCCTGATCGCCCTGATCGACGGCGAGGCAGTTGCCGCGCTGTCGCTCCTCGACGGACGGGTCGTGGCGAATCCGTTCGTCCGCACCGAGAACGCGGTCGCGCTCCTTCGCCTGAGGGCCAAGCATCTGTCAGGGGCGCGCCCCCGTCGTCGGTTCCGGCCGATCCTGCGCCCGCGTTTCACCTAAGCGAACTCGGTCGATGAGTTCTCGCGGTCGAGCGGGTCATAACGTCTGAGCCCATCACCCAGGAGGAACGACGTGAGCACCACAGCAAGCCGGATCCGCGAGATCAACCTGGTCGTCATCCCGTCGACCGACCAGGACCGATCGATCGAGTTCTACGAGTCGCTCGGCTTCGAGAAGCGCAGCGACATTCCGTTCGGCGGCGAGTACCGGTGGGTCGAGGTCTACCCGCCGAGCGGGACGACGGGGATCGCCCTCGCCCCGCCGCGGCCCGGCGACCCGACAGCCGTGCAGACGGGAATCAGCCTGACCACCGACGACATCGACGCCACCCACGCGCAGCTGAAGTCAAGCGGCGTCGACGTCGACGCCGAGGTGTCGCGAATGGGCGATCCGGTGCCCCCGCTGTTCTGGTTCCGCGATCCCGACGGCAACACGCTGATGATCGTCCAGACCAGCTGACGCGGGCGCTGCGTGATTAGGAGGGCGCGCCCTGCGGGGGCGCGCCCGGTGGGGTTTCGCCGGGGCGGGCCGAAGCCAAAGTATGCAGCGCGCCCTCTCCCCCTCCCGGTGCCGGTGAGGATTACGCTTCGCCGGCCATGTCAGGGATGTCGGTGGTGCATTTCCCCGCTCGCAAAGCGCTGCTGGACGCCCTCGCGCGAGGCCCGGCTCGTCACCGACGCGATCGCGCACTTCCTGCCCGGCTCCCCCCCGCGTGAGGGCGATCCGGTGAGCGTCGAGCCTGTCCACGATGTGCCTCGGATCCCGGCGTCGGCGGGCGCCTTGATCTTCGACGCGGCCGGGCGACTGCTGATCCTGAAACCCAACTACAAGAAGGGCTGGACGATTCCCGGCGGTCAAATCGAACCTAATGGCGAGTCGCCGTGGGAGGCTTGCCGGCGCGAGACCGAGGAGGAGTGCGGCCTGGTGATCGCTCAGGGCCGGCTGGTGTGCGTCGACTTTCGATCGGCCGAAGCCAGACCGACCCGGCGGCGTCCGGTTCCTGTTCGACTGCGGCACCTTCAGCGAGCCGCAGCTCGGCGCGCTCAGGCTCGACCAGCGCGAGATCACCGAGCATCGGCTGGTGGCGCTGGCCGAGGCGACCGAGCTCTTGAGCGGGCCGGTTCGGCGTCGCGTGGCGGCCGCGGTCGGTGCGAAACGGTGCCTGTATCTCGAGGATGGCCGACCCGTCCCCGGACTGCACTGATCAGCGCTCCACGTGGCGCTACCGTAGCTTCGGTGCGAATCGCAACGTGGAATGTCAACTCCCTCAAGCAGCGCCTGCCGCGGCTGCTGCCCTGGCTGGATCAGCGCCGTCCCGACGTGGTCTGTCTGCAGGAGACCAAGCTCGCCGACGACGCGTTTCTCGACGTGCTCGGCGACGCGCTGGCGGACCGCGGCTATACGGCCGCCGTCCACGGTGAGGCGACCTGGAACGGGGTTGCGATCCTCTCGCGCGTGGGGCTGGACGACGTCGTGCCGGGACTCGCCGGCGCTCCTGGCTTCCCACGTCCAGAGGCACGCGCGGTAGCGGCGACATGCGGCGGGATCCGAGTGGTCTCCGTGTACGTGCCCAACGGCCGCGTCCCGGACTCCGAGCACTACCACTACAAGCTCGCCTGGCTGGCTTCCCTGCGGGAGGTTCTCGCCGCTGACCCACAGGCCATGATCGTCTGTGGCGACATGAACATCGCCCCGACTGACGACGATGTGTTCGATCCCGAGGCCTATGTCGGGCAGACCCACGTCACGCCGCCCGAGCGGGCCGCGCTGGCTGATCTGCAGGCGCTCGGGTTACGCGACGTGGTTCGCGACCGGTGGCCGAACGAGCGGGTGTTCACGTACTGGGACTACCGGGCGGGGATGTTCCACCAGGACCTCGGGATGCGGATCGATCTGGTCCTGGCCAGCGAGGCAGTCGCCGGACGGGTTCGGGCCGCTTGGGTCGACCGCCAGGCTCGCAAGGGCAGCGGTCCGAGCGATCACGCGCCGGTGATCGTCGACCTCGACGAGGCGCCCGACGGTGACATCGGGCCGGTGGTGCCGCCGCCGTCCGCGCCGGCGGCCAGGCGCCGTTCGGCGAAGCTGCCCCAGTCACGGTGACGCGCCACCGCCTTGCTCGAGCGGGTGTGCGAGCTCAGGGCCGCGGCCGGTCGCGATCGCGCGAGGGCTGTACGCGCTTTGGCTCTCCCGGCATCTTCGGGTAATCCGGCGGGTAGGGCATGTCGGCTTCTCCTTCGGCGGCATCGCGCTCGTACATGTCCAGCAGCGGCTGCAGCGAGTAGGCGGCGTCGTCGATCGCGGCGTGGCGATCACCCACCTCGGCAAAACGAGCCGGCATCGTCGCCACGGTGAAGTCCTCGGGCACGACGCCGGCGAGCTCGTCCCAGGCCAGCGGCGCCGACACCGGCGCACCGGCCTTCGGCCGGACGCTGTAGGCCGAAGCGATCGTGCGATCACGCGCGTTCTGGTTGTAATCGATGAAGATCCGCTGGCCACGCTCCTCCTTCCACCACTTGGTCGTCACCTGGCCGGGAAGGCGTCGCTCGAGCTCACGCCCGAACGCGATCGCGGCATGGCGGACGTCGGTGAACGTCCAGCGTGGCTCGATCCTGACGTAGATGTGGACCCCCCGGCCGCCGGAGGTCTTCGGGAAGCCGGTGATCCCGAGCTCGTCCAACAGCACCCGTGCCTCGGCGGCGACGCGGACGGCATCCGCGAAGTCGGTGCCCGGCTGCGGGTCGAGGTCGATTCGCAGCTCGTCTGGATGGTCGACGTCCTCGCGGCGAACCGGCCAGGGATGAAACGTGATCGTGCCCATCTGCGCCGCCCAGCCGACGACCGCCACCTCGGTGGGGCAGATCTCATCGGCGTGGCGTCCCGACGGGAACTGGATCCGCGCCGTCTGCACGTAGTCCGGAGCTCCGCGCGGGAATGCGCTTCTGAAAGAAGGCGTCACCGCCACCCTTCTCCCGGGTCGAGAGGACGATGCCGGGGTGCACGCCCTTCGGCCAGCGCTCGAGCGTCGTCGGTCGCCGCGCGAGCGCACGCATGATTCCGTCGTCGACCGCGAGGTAGTACTTGACGATGTCGAGCTTCGTGACCGCCGCTGTGCTTTCGGTCGCCGGGAAGATCACGCGGTCGGGGCTGGACACCCGCAAATCGCGACCTCCGGCGTCGATGATCGTTGCCTCAGACACACCCATGGTCCAAAGTCAGGCGGCCCACTGCGGTGCTCCGCCCTGCTCGCGCACCCACTGCCCGACAAGTCCGCGCAGATGAGCGATGAACCGCTCGTGCTCGTGCGCCGGGTACGTCGAGCGGACGGTGGTCACGAGCAGGCGGTCGAAATCGACCGAGGTCACCCACTCGAGCACGAGTTCGTCGACGTGGAGCAAGCGGCTGGCGCAGAAGTCGTGGTAGCGATCGGCTTCGAAGTAGTCGTCGGCCAGGCGCCGGTAGGCGGTCAGCTTCTCCCCATAGTCAAGCTCCTCGCGATCGGCGATCTCGAAGTAGCGGCGAGTGTCGAGGTCGAGCTGCCCTCGCCGGCCGGTGACCAGGCAGAACGTGCACCACTTCAGCAGCGTCTTGATCGCCCACGGGAAGTAGTAGTGCAGGCTCGTCAGCGCGACGTCCGGAGACGCGTTGGCGTAGTCGATTGGGTGCACCTGATCGCCGCGCACCAGGCACTCGCATGAGTTGAACTCCCAGCGGAAGAAGGCGTTGACGAGCCGGCTGATCGTGAGCAGCTCGTCGCCAAGCTCGGCGGACAGGAAGTCGTGGGCCACCGCGTAGCGCTCGTGCATCGGCTTCTCGGGGCGGAACTTCATGATCATCGTCTCGGGACCGATCGAAAGCGAGCGGGCGAACACGTCGAACCCCTCCACGGCGGCCTGCAGGTGCATGATCCGCCGGCCGGACGCATCGTAGGCTCGTTGCAGCTCGTCGCGGTTGCGCACGCGGCTGACCCCGATCCACTGCCCGCCGTCGTACGGCTTGATGAACAGCGGGTAACCGATCCCCGCGGCGATGGCGGCCAGGTCGAACGGCCGGTTGTAGCGCGCGGCGGTGAACTGGAAGCGCGAGTTATCCGGCGGGTCCTTGTGCGGGACGAGCACCGTGGGCGGCACCTTGAGGCCCAGGCGGATCATCGCGCAGTACGCCGCGTGCTTCTCCATCGACTGGAACGTGAACGGGCTGTTGAGCAGGTACACGTCGTTCATCAGCGCGACCTTCTTCAGCCACTCGCGGGGGTGGTAGTACCAATACGCGAGCCGGTCGATTACCAGTTCGTATTGAGGGCGGTCACGCAGGTCGAATGGCTCGATCGTGATCCGTTCGGTGGCAATCCGGTGGCGGTGCCCAGATCCATCGGTGATCGTCCCCAGTCGCGAGACGAGGGTCTCGAGCGCCGTGGGCCAGTCCTCCTCGGTGCCGAGCAGCAGGCCGATCAGGTGAGTGCTCCCCACCATCAGCGCCCGCGCCGGAGATGGTGCGCGAGCTGCGCGCGCCACGATGGCCAGGCGAGGTGATCACCCTCGAGGTGGGCGACGTAGTCCATCGGATCGTTCAGTATGCAGCGTCGCCGCGGATGAACGGGACCATGCCCGAGCAGGGCGCCAAGCGCCTCAAGCATCCCGCGGCGACCACAGACGCGCCAGCAGACCCGTCAGCCAGGGGTCAAACGCGTTCCGCCAGCTCGTGTAGTTGTGCAGGTCGGATACCTCGTGCAGACACGCGGCGTAACCCTGGGCATCCAGCGCGGAGGCCATCAGGCGATTGTTGTCGACGTTCTCCTCCTTGGCGCCGCAGGTCATGATCACCGACACCGGATCGGCGTGCGACGGAGCACGCAACACGCGACTGACAAAGCGCGTGATCCGGCCGTAGCGCGGGAGGCTCGACTCGTGGCGGTCAAAGCGGGGGACGAAGAAGCTGCCCGACTGCAGGAACAGGCCGGCGAACACGCCCGGCCACGTCCGCTGCGCCTGCAGCATCGCCAGGGCGCCAAGGCTGGCGCCTATCCCCACCGGTCGACCGGCGACGTCGATGTGGTCCCGTACGGCGGGCAGGATCGTCGAACACAGCGCGCGGCCGTAAGCGGCCGAGGCCGAATACCACTCGTCGCGGTTGCCCGGTGGGAGCAGCGCGACCCGAAACGGCTCGAGGACACCGCACTCGATCATCGCGCCCGCGTAGCGCGTGAGGGCGGCGAGCTCGTCATATGCAGGACCGTCGTGGGCGACCAGCAGCCGCAGGCTGCCCTCGCTCGGTGACCACACGCTCACGGCGAGGTCGTTCCCGAGCACGCGCGTGGCGATGTCCTCGATCGTCCCCGCGACAGATGGCGCATCGAGCCACGCCGGCGGGCTGTGGCCGGGCGCCAAGACAACCGAATTCTCTCCGAACGCGCCTGGCATCCGCCCCGAAGGTAGCGGCGACCCCGAGCGAATGCTCCGGAAAGACCGACGTGCGCTTTGTCACGTCATTGTCGGCTTCAGATCCAGTATCAGTTACCAGAGGGAATTCATGAGACCTCTGACCCAGCCGATATCGCTCGCAGCCGACATGTGCTCGAGCGCTCCTGACGCCGCCAACGCCCAACCGTCCGCACATCGATCTGCAAAACCGGTGCCGACCAAAATCATCGGGGGGTACCACCGGCAAATCAACGTCGTCGTCAAAGATGGATGGAGGCGAGCGAACGCGATCTCACTGCTGCTGGCACTGGGCCTGTGCGCTTTGGCAAACGTGGTTCACTCGTTCACCCTCGCCGTCGTCACTCTCATCCTCTCGATCGCGTTGCCCGCCGCGCTGATCCCAGAGGGGCTGAGGTGCTGGTTCAGATACAGGCAGCGTCGCGATGACGGCCGACTGCGGGCCACGGTCACCATGGTGGGAATCGCTCTTTACCTCTACACGCTCGGAGTGGTGTGGTTCGCCGGCGCTACGCACCGCTTCGCCGTTCACGGTTGGCTCGGCTTTCATGCAAGCCACGCGCCGAGCCTCGGACGGTTTGGTGCTGTGTACCTCTATCACTTCGCGAACATGATTCCGTTGGTGTCCATTCCTCAGACTGCGAGGTGGGCGGAGCCGATCGCCCGAGGCCACGTAGGCCTCGGGGTGATGGTCCTCACGTTCGAGGTTCTCATCATCATCCCGCTGATCGCCGTCGCGAAAGCGGTATGGAAGCAATCGTCGGGCGACGACGGCGAGCCCGGGGCCGAGACACAGCCAGCGGCTGGCGCCACGTAAGGCCGCCATCATTTGCGTCGCCTGGCGGCCGCTGCGTCATCTGACGATCGCCGCGTCCACCTCGGCTGCCGTTGGCAGCGACGGCTGGGCGCCCGGGCGAGCGGCCGCGAGCGCCCCGGCGGCGCACGCCCTCCGCAAGGCGTCTGCCCGCTCCCTTCCCTCGAGCAGTCCCACGACGAGGGCGGCGCAGAATGCATCGCCGGCCGCCGTGCCGTCCACCGCTTCGATCCGCGGCGGCCGCGCCCGCGCGATTTCCTCGCCACCGTCGAGCAGCACCGCGCCCTCCGCACCCAGGGTCAGCGCGACCAGCCCCGCGTACGGGCCCACCGTCTCGTACTCGTAGTGGTTCACGACCAGCAGATCGGGCTGGAACTCGAGAGGGGCCCGAGCCGGCGCGGCGTTCAGGCAGAAAAAGTGCGCCCCGGCAGCGGCCGCGGCCACCACCTCGGTCGGGATCTCGAGCTGGCACATGACCGCATCGGCCTCCCCCACCTGCACATCCTCGGGGGCGAGCCGCCGATTGGCACCCGGTGCCACCACGATCACGTTTTCCCCGCTCGCGTCGACCAGGATCAGCGCGACCCCGCCTTCGCCGTCGTCGCGGATGACCCCGCTCGTGTCGACCCCCTCGCGCTCCAGCGACCGCAACGTGAGATCATCGGTTCCGATTCGTCCGACGAACCGCACGCGTGCGCCGAGCCGCGCGGCCGCCACAGCCTGGTTGGCCCCCTTGCCACCGGGTACCCGCTCGAACACCGCATCGGTGACGGTCTCGCCGGGGCGTGGTAGCCGCTCACAACGGGCGACCAGGTCGACGTTTGCCGATCCGACGACGGTGATCCGCGGCGCGGTGGACACGGACGTGGATGCTAGGCCTCACGTGCCCCTCCACGGGGCCGCCACGGCTTGATGCCGGCGCCGGAGAATCGGCCCCAAACGTGGCGCGGACCCGATTACGGTCGCGATGTTCGGGTAGTGCCGGTACGTGGCCAGCGAGAAGCAACGTCAAGCGGCACGAAAGAACGTCAAGAAGGCTCAGACTGCTGCGCGTAGTAAGCGGACGATCGCCAACCTATCGAGCGAGACGCGGTCTGCGTTGGGCCGCGAAGGGGCCAAAGCAGCGGCCCGCAAGCGGGGCGCCTCGCGCGGCACGGGTAGCGGCGCCGGCGCCATGACTGTCACCGAGCTGCGTCGCGAGGCGGCGAGGCTCGACATCAGCGGTCGCTCGAAGATGGGCAAGGCTCAGCTGATCCGAGCCGTCGGGCAGAAGCGCCGGTCGGCTTCATCCGGATCCTGAGCAAATCAGGGCGCCGCCGAGCCCGTGCACCGCGCTCCCGCCGGGCGCCTGGCGGAGGCGTTGAAGATGCAGAAGGGTGGCGTCAGCGACCGCCGCGAGCTCCGGTTGCGGTAGGAGATCAGTCCAGCGAGACTCGCTCATCAGCCTGCGGATTGATAAGCAGCTCAATACGGGTGGATAAGGAGGTTTGGCGTGATCGTCGACTGTGCGCATTATCGCGACGGGCGTCGCCAGCACGAAGGGCCAATGGAGCTCGCTCACGCGGCGGAGGTGACCCGTCGGGAGGATGACCGTGATCTTGTTTGGATCGGCCTGTTTGAGCCCGATCCTCACGAGCTAGCCGCGGTTCAGCAGGAGTTTGGCCTCAACGAGCTGGCGGTCGAGGATGCGCAGTCGTTTCATCTTCGGCCCAAGGTGGAGCAGTACGACGAGGCCGAAATCCTGTTTTGCGTGCTGCGGACCGCGGCCTATGTGGACGAGCGGGAGGAGGTTATGTTCGGCGAAGTGTCGATCTTCCTGTCGCGGCGCTTTGTGATCACGGTGCGTCAGGGAGCGGCCAGTGACCTGAGCGGTGCTCGCAAGCGGCTGGAGCGCAGATCCGATCTGATTCAGCACGGAACCGGGGCGGTTCTATGGGCGATCCTGGACAGGATCGTCGATGATTATGTTCCCGTCATCGAGGGCCTGGAGGAAGATGTCGACCAGGTCGAGGAAACAGTGTTCGGAGGATCGCCCGCGGCCACCGAGAGGATCTACCGGCTGCGCGGCGAAGTGACTGACTTCTATCGCGCGGTGCATCCACTCCTCGGTGGGCTGGATAACCTCCAGCGCAGCGCCTACGGGCAGGTGGATGAGCACCTCGTCCCCTTCTTTCGGGACGTCAACGATCACCTCAAGCTCGTCAACGAGGAGGTGCTCGGGCAGCGCGAATCCCTGGCGGTCGTACTGCAGGCCAACATGGCCGTGATCTCGCTGCAGCAGAACGAGATCGGCGTTCGGCAGAACGACGTCATGAAGCAGCTCACGGTGATCGCGACCATCTTCCTGCCGCTGTCGTTCGTCACCGGATTCTTCGGCATGAACTTCGGCTGGATGGTCGGACACATCACGTCCCTGTGGGTGTTTCTCGTGCTGGGCGTCGGCAGCCTGATCGCGTCCTGCGTCGGGCTCTACGCTTGGTTTCTCCGCGCCGGGATGATCGACACCAGCCAGTCACCCTAAGCGCGCCGTAGCCAGCGACCCCCGATGCCTTCCGATCGCGGTGGCCTCGTCGGTCGGATCGCCGGCGCTGCTTCGTCCTACGCGGCGTAAGAGATAAACTCGAGCAGGCTGCCGTCGGGATCGCGAAAGTACACGCTCCTGCCTTTTCCCTTGGCGCCGTTTCGGGCGACCGGACCCTCCTCGATCTGGACACCGTGCTGGTCTAGATGTGTCACGGCGCCCTCGATTGAGTCGCCCCATTCAAAGCACAGGTCGCTGTTGCCCGGCGCCACGGGAATCCGCGCAAGCGGGTGCGGCTCGACCCGGGGGCCATGAACGTTCAGCTGCTCGGTTCCGAACCTGTACGCCCAGGTGCCGTTGCCTCGCTCAACGAGCTCCGCACCGAGCACCTCGCGGTAGAAGGCGTTCGATCGTTCCCAGTTCGAGACGTGGATCACGCAGTGATCAAGCTTGGGTTGCATCCTCACACCTTCCTACCGTAGCTCGGAAGCCCGCGACGCCGCACGGCGGGAAGGGCGCCCGCAGGCCGAGCTGGTGCGCGAGGCACTGGACGAGTATCTCCGCGGTCGACCGCGACCCAAGCCACAGTCGACACGAATCCGCTCGCTCGTGCGCCGCTACGAGGACCTGCCGCTCGGCTTTGCAGACGCTGCGGTGATCGTCTGCGCCGAGGGCAAGGGCGGCCAAGTGCTGACCTTCGACCGCCGCGACTTCGAAGTTGGTTGGTGCTCACGGGCGCGGGCATTGGCACAGCAGGGCTCGGGTGGAATCATTTGGGTCTGACCGCCGGATCGGGCAGCCATCACTTCGTAGGCGTACCGGACGCACGCGTCGATCGAGGGGATGGACCGGTACCCGATGACGATCCGACCGAGCCCCGCGCGCCCAGGCTCACACTTGACAACGTGCCCTCCTCGCCGGCCCAGGGGCGATGCTGCTCCTCCCCGCCTGGGCCGTCCCCTCGCTCCGGTACCCGAACCGCGGGTGTTCGAGGTGACCAGCGGCCAAGGATGTGAGGACGCCGGGCAGCGGATCCCCAGCGAACGGCATCGGATCACATCGCCGCCAGACCACTAGTACCTCGTCGGTTGAAGCTCGGCCGACCACGCGGCCCAGCGTTCGTGGCTCGGGCAGTGGGACGGCGAAGCATCATCATGTTCCGGTGGGATTGGCTCCTGATGGCGTTGCCTATTTGACGGGTGCGAACGGTGAGGTCCGCATGATGCGCTATGGGCAAGTGGTGACGGTCTTCGAGCTGGCGCAGCTAATCGTTTCTTCACCGAGGCCGCCACGACCGATCCCCAACACGTTATGGCGGTCAGCGGAAACTACAAACGAGGAAACGAGCGCCTCGCCAAGCGTCACGGCCCAACTGGACACGGCCACGACTGCGCTCTCGCAGGCGCCGGTGCGTCATCCCCGCGCTCCGCTTCGTTGCCGACGCGTTCTCCGGCGCGGGCGCGATGAGTCTGCGGGCGCATCCCGGTCTGTGATGTTGATAGACCGACACGACCGATCGAGGAGACGAGATGCTCACGCTCTACGAGCACCCCTTCGCGCTGTACTGCCAGAAAGTCCTGATCGCCCTCAACGAGCTTGGCGTCGACTATGAGGTCCTCGAGGAGCAGCGTGACTTTGACCGAGTCGACCTGGCGAAGTTGTGGCCGCCGGCATCGATCCCGGTGCTGCGCGACGGCGATCGGGTGATCGGTGAGACCTCAATCATCATCGAGCACGTCGCCGGTGATCGACTGGTGCCCTCGCTCGAGTCCCGTTTGTGGGACCGCATCTGCGACGAGTACATATCCGACGCCGTCCAGGCGATCGTCTCCGACACGCTCGAGGAGCGCTTCGACGAGCGCGCGGTGGGGCGGGCGAGGGACGAGCTCGAAATGGCATACCGGATGCTCGAAGCTCAGCTTGCCAAGCACGAGTTCCTCGCGGCGGACACGTTGACGATCGCCGATTGCGCCGCGGCGCCGGGACTGTTCTATGCGTTGTCGGTCCACCCATGGGACGCGGACACCTTCCCGCGGCTGACGCGCTATTACAGTGCGCTCGCGCAGCGGCCGTCCTTCGCGAAGGTGATCGCAGACGCCCGGCCCTATCGGCATCTCTTCCCGCTGCCATGGCCGGCCGACTTCGACCGCTACCACTGACCCACCAACCTGCTCGCGGTTCCACGCGTGCTCGACAGCGCAGCGCCCCGCTGCCGCTCGTCGCCGCAGCAGCCGCGACGGATCGGCTCCTGCTTCATGAGGCCGCGGAGTCGAAGCAGTAGCGACGATCAGATGGCGCAGCAGCATGCTCCCGGCCGACGGCGTCAGGAACCCGTGCTCCTCGGGTCATTCGGTCTAGGTTGGCTGGGTCACGGGGTGTAGTGGCTTCCGGAGAAGATCGCTGCGGCTGGTGTTTGTGATCGGCATCCCGGTGCAAGATTGAAGCTAAGGCGCGCCGGGGCTTTTCGAGACCGGCCCCGGCCCCTGCGCGGGGGTAAGGGCCGACTCGCGGTCTGCGGCATGAGGGGTGGGCCGGTTCGCCCGAGGGGCCACGGCACATCGCCGGCCGCATGCTCAGCGTTTCCTTTGCCCGCAACAGAGTCGGCGAACTGTACGAGTTGCAATCGGTCGAGTGCTCGCAGCCGATGCGCAAGTCGATACGTCCACATCATGCTGTAGCCCTCAACTGCCCAAGGTTCGCTGAGACTTCCTCACTGTCATCGTCCTCTAGGTCTGGGCGGTGACGTCCGACCCATCCGGTTGGTTCTCGGGCCGGCGGCGGGCTGACTCTGAGACTGCCCCTCTGCGGGCGCCCGGCTGCGACGTGGACACGGCGGCCGTGTCCCGCAAGGTCTTGGATGTAGCGGGCGACGACGGCCTCGGACGCCATGCCGGTGCGTCGCGGGCGCGACGCGGGGGCCGCAGAACGGTCGCCGCGGTTGCGGGCTCGCCGCTCGCGGGGCCGAATGGGATATTCAAGTTGGGCGCTTGTCATGCTGCCTCGCTTTCGAGTTCGTGGGTGATGAAGGCGTCGGCCTCGTCTGGGGTCTGCGCCAGTTGCATGGCGGTCCGGTTGCGCGGACGCAGTAGGACCAACGCCAGCGCCAGGCCGACGGTGATCGCGGCCGCACCGACGAGGAACGCCACGTGGTATCCGCCGATCAGCGAACTGATGTGCCCGTGATGGGCGGCGATCAGGTCTTTGGTGTGGTTGGCGGCCACGGTGCTCAGAACCGCCAGCCCGACCGCGCCGCTGATCTGCTGGGAGACGTTGGTGATCCCAGACGCCAGTCCGGCATCGCCGGCGGGCACATCGGCCATCGCGATCGTCAGCAGCGGCATGAAGGCCATGCCGATCCCGAGGCCGATCGCAAAGCAGGCCATGAACACCGTCGGGAAGAAGGCGGTCTGCGGACCGACCGTGCTGAACAGGAGCAGGCCGGCGATCGCGCTGGCCATTCCCGCCACGAGCACGGGCAGCTGCCCGAACCGCTCGACGAGCCGCGTGGTGATTCCGCGCGAGAGGATCGCGACGGTGATCGTCCAGGGCAGGAAAGCCGCCCCGGTCTGCAGCGCCGAGTAATGGCGGACGTGCTCCAGGTACAGCGTGCCGAGGAAGAACGTCGAGTACATGCCCGTGACCAGGAACCCGCGGACCAGGCTCGCGTGGGCCAGCCCCCGCAGGCGCAGGACGCGGAGCGGCATGATTGGGTTCTCGATTCGGCTCTCGAGCGTCAGGAACGCGGCCATCAGGACCGCCGCCAGCGCGCCGAACCCGAGCACGTCGGTCGAGCCCCAGCCGTGGCTGGTCGCCTCGACGATCGCGTAGATCGCGCTCATCAGCGAGGTCGTTATCAGCAGCGAGCCGAGCCAATCGACGCCGTGCTCGAGCCCCTGACCCCGGTCGCCCCGGATCAGCGCCTGGCCGAGGGCGAACGCGAGCAGCCCGATCGGCAGGTTGACGAAGAACACCCAGTGCCAGCTAAGGGTCTCGGTGAGCACGCCGCCGGCCAGCAGGCCAAGCGACCCACCCGCGACGGACACGAACACGTAGGCGCTCATCGCACGGGCGCGCTCTGCGGCTTCGGGGAAGTCGGCGATGATGATCGCCAGGATCACGGAGGCTTGGGCGGCCGCGCCCACGCCCTGCAGGAAGCGCGCGCCGATCAGTACACCCTGGCTGGGCGCCAGCCCGCATAGCAGCGAGGCGGCGGTGAAGATGGTGAGGCCCGCGAGGAATACCCGTTTGCGCCCGACGAGGTCGCCCAGCCGGCCGGCGAGCAGCAGCAGGCTGCCGAACGTGACCAGGAACGCATTGACGACCCACGTCAGGTTGCCCTGGCTGAAGTGGAGGTCATGCTGAATCGAGGGCAGCGCGACGTTCACGATCGTCACATCGAGGACGATCATCAGCTGCGCCAGGCAGACGACCATGAGGGTCGCCCAGCGGCGCTGATCCGGCTTGGGGGTTGGTAGAGAAACGAGGCTCATGAATCTCCCGGGGGTTGAAAATCGGCCAGATGTGAGATAAAATGGAGGCCGCCTCCGAAATAACTGGAGGCATCCTCCGGTACTATACGGAGGAGTCCTCCGTTTGTCAACCGACTTCTTGCACATGAGCCCGACCGCACAACCCGAACAGCTCGTCGTCAGGCCCAAGCGAGCCGATGCGCGCCGTAACTACGAGAAGGTCCTGACCGCAGCCCGGGAGGCCTTCCTCGAGGGCGGCGCGGCGACATCGCTCGAGGAGATCGCCCGCCGAGCAGGGGTTGGGATCGGGACGCTCTACCGGCACTTCCCGAATCGGCAAGCGTTGCTCGAGGCGCTCTACGCTGGCGAGGTCGAGGAGCTATCCCGCTCGGCGGCGGAACTCGACGGGGAGGATCCGTGGCAGGCGCTGAGCCTCTGGTTCGAGCGCTTCATCGCCTATCTCGCGACGAAGCGAGCACTGGCCGACGAGCTGCTGAACTACATGGACAAGAACGCGCCCCTGTTCCAGGCTTCCCGCGTTTCGATGTACGCCGCCGGCGAGCCGTTGCTGAAGCGCGCGCAGGAATCCGGCGAGGTGCGCTCGGACGTCGAGTTCGGCGAGATCCTCCAGATGGTGATGGGGATCGGCAAGATCCCAACCACCGACCCCGCCCAGACCCAGCACATGCTCCGGATCGCCCTGGACGGGTTGCGCTACCGGCCATCAGACTGACTGCCCGCGCCCTGCGGTCGCGGCTGATCGCCGGGTTTCCGGGTGGTGGTCTGTTATTCGGCCGAGTCGAGGTCGGTCTGACGTGGTCCCACGGCCGCGTCCTTGAGGTCGGGCTCGCCGCGCTCGTCGGAGCCGTGCAGGACGGCGGCCTCTGGAGCACCGTCGGGCATTGCATCGGCACGGCGAGAACAAAGCAGTCGCGCCGACCCAGGGCAGCAGATGCTCGATTGGGCGGCAGCAGCGGCGCTGCGTCGGCACATCGCGAGGTTCCCAAACGCCACGGTGCCGGGACCTTCGGTTCCGCCGGTGTAATTCCATGTATCGGGGATGCGCAACGGCGAGCACAGGCGCTGGCCGAGTGCCGGCGAATCCAGGTTCGGGATCGTCTGATCCCCAGGGAGGAAGCCCTCCAAGGTGCGGAGCTGGCCAGTGGTCGTGTTCTCGAACACGAACTGGTAGGGGCTCTTGTTGATATACAGCTGAAGCCAGCGCTGGCCAACGGCCCATACGCTGAGGGCACCGGACGGCAGAGGCAGAGTCCGCCAGCTGCGAGGAGAGATGTGATACAGGCGGATCTCGCTCTCGGACTTGCACAAGAAGGCGAGCCATCCGCCGCCAAGCCCAGCGGGAACGCACCCTGCCTGGTCTACATGACGACGCTTCCCGGTGGCCTCGTCAAGCAGCGTTCCCCCCGACCCGTAGTCCGACACGCTCGGGGGGGAGCCCATGAAGGCGTACCGACTGCCGACGATGACCGAGCCCACATATCCATCGAAGTGCCAATGCGGCTTGACCTGAACCGCGAGTGCCGAGGCGGTTAGCGCCGTCAGAAGAGCCCCAGCTAGCCCGATAGAACGGCAGAACACTCTCACACCCACGGAAACGACCTGGCTCTCGAGAAGTTGCACCAGGCGAGCATCGCTTTGGGCTAAACGCGGCAGGGGTGTCCGCTGCTCCTCATCGATCAGGCGGCTGTGCGGACCGTGGGCGACCGGTACGCTCGTTGCGGTGCCTACGCAACGAGACCGACTGGCCCGAGCAACGGTCGATCGCATCATTGCCGGGGTCACGCCGTGGTCCGGATTCCAGGTCCTGGTCCAAGAGGACAACGGCGATTCGGACCACAACGACCAGTCGGCCTTCACGGAACGAAGGCGCGCTCCGGACAAACTCCACGTCAGTGTGCGGCTCACGGCGCTGACCGCGGACGGCGCGTCGGTGACGAGCGACCGTGACGATTTCGGCATCACTCTGCCCCGGCGCGTCCCCAGACGACACCGATCGCTTTGGACTTCCAGCCCCATCGAGAACTTGACTCGCGACATCGAGGGCTTGATCAACCAGATGCTTGGTCGAGATCCAGAGTTGCATCGCCCGCCGCGTCTGGCCTGGGGCGGGCTAATCGATGTTCTGGCTGGCACCGGCATCGTTGTGACCGAGCAGGAGCTGATCGAGGCTCCGCTGACGATCGAACTCTCGCCGGAAACCAAGGCACAAATCGCCTGCTAGGTCGAGCCGATTGCTGGCCCCTGTCGTGGGCCGCCAGCAATACTCGACCGCAAGGCGAGACAGCTGCATCGGGCTAATACGAGCTCGACGACACGGCGCCGAGACGTCCGCTTTGCCGCTGAAGGGGTCACGCGTCATCGACGACGGCGCGGCACACGTACATACGCACGGGCCGATCCCGAGCCCTGCCGCCGCGCTGCTCCTTTAGGCGTGATCCGGCAGCGCGCTTGGACCGTCCGAGCCCTGCTCTCATGTTGACACGGGCATCCGGAGCTCGACGGGGTCGAGAGACCTCCAACGCGGGGGAAGCTGGAGCGGCAGCTAACGCCGGCGGTGACGAATTTCGTCGAGGCGCACCGCAATCAGTTTCTTCACCAGCGCCTTTGGCAGTGGGCGGTCGATCGGGAAGTGCAGAGAGCTCTTAGTCATCGTGTATCCGCGAAGCTCATCTCCAAGCTCTCCGAGGACCGACCCGCTGAACGGCAGGTAGCTCAGGTGGTCCTTGAACGCTGCGAAGCCCGCGACGACCTTGCCGTGCAGGCGGAAGGCGGGAACGCGGTACGAGATCCCCTCCTCAGCCTCTGGGACGATCTCGAGAATCAGGCCGCGCAGCGCCTGAAGGGTTACGCGCGTCGGCTCGTCGACACCGCGCCGGTACTCGTCGATCTCCGCCGCAGACACAGCCTCGCAGTCTAGGAGCGGTGTGCTCCAGGCGCCGGGCAAACCGGCCTCGACTCCTGCTTCATCCGCGCAAGGGGTATGCCGATGCGTGCGCCGGCGCACGTCCCTTGCGCGGGAAGGGCGACTCAGCGGCCGGCGCCAGCACTTCGGCAAGCCGGAGAGCTGCACCGATCTTGAGATCCGCGCAAGGCAGGTGCGCCACCCTGGCCCCCCGGGATGCGCGTCGTGAGATGAAGGCAGGTCCAGGCGGCAGCGCTACGGCAGCCTGGGCGAGTTGATCGCCCGTCGGCGCGGGGCGCGTCCGGTCCGGGCGGTTCAGCCGGCCGCTGCGGCGGCCAGCTGAGTGAGCACCGCGGCCTGGCGCTCGAGCGTCTCTTGGTGGCCGTCGAGGGCGTAGCGGTCGGCCAGCTCGCGGGGGTCGAGGTAGCCGAGATGCGTTCCGTCGGGGTCCTGCCAGATCAGCATTCGCAGCGGCAGCTCGATGCCGACGCGGGGGTCGGCCTGCATCAGGGGGGTGCCAACGCGCGTGTTGCCGAAGATCAGCAGTACGTTGGCTCCCAGCTCGACATCGGCCTTGCGGGCGCCGGTCGCATGGTCGATGCGCGCGAACACTTGCAGGCCGTGCGCGTCGAGCGCCTCGCGTAGCCGCGCCTCGACCTGGTCGGCATCGCCTTTGGCGGTCAGCTCGACCATGTGCCTACTCTACGCCGATGCGGGATCGGTGCACGCGATTTCTACCTCCGAGCTGGGGACAGTCTGTAGGTTCGTAACCCCGACCAGAGAGGACTGGCTGAGATGAGCGATTTGCCGAACGTGGTACTCGTGCACGGGGCCTGGGCAGACGGCTCGAGTTGGAGCGCCGTGATCGGGCGCTTGCAGGCCGAGGGTTACAACGTCACCGCGCCCCAGTTCCCGATGAACACCCTCGCCGACAATGTCTCGCGTCTAAGGCTCGTGCTCGGCCGCCAGAACGGTCCGACGATCGTCGCCGGCCATTCCTACGGCGGCCAGATCATCACCGCGCTCGGCACCGACGCGCTGAACGTCGTCGGTCTGGTGTACATCGCCGCGTTCGGCCTGGATGAGGGCGAGTCGATCGGTGCGCTCCTGCAGCAAGGTCCTCCGACCCCGGCCTTAGCGCACCTGGACATCGACGCCCAGGGCTTTGCCTGGCTGCCAGAGGACGACTTCGTCAACCATTTCGCCGCCGACGTCGATCCCGCGCAGGCCAGGGTTATGTATGCGGTACAGCAACCCCTGCACTCCTCCGCCCTCACCGACGTGATGGGCGTTCCGGCCTGGAAGTCGCTCCCATCCTGGTACCTGGTCGCCGACGGCGACCAAGCCATCCCCCCGGACGCCGAAAGACAGTTCGCCGCACGGATGGGTGCAGACACCATCGAGGTCGCCACCAACCACGTGGCTATGGTCTCCCACCCCGACGAGGCGCTCGAACGGATCACGACCGCAGCACGCTCAGTCGCGAACACGGACTAAGCCCAACCCGATCGCGGGTATCGTCCCGCTCGAGGAAGCTCTCCGCCCAAAGAGCTCCGCTGATCCAGCGAGAGGTCAGCTGGCCGCGAAAGCGTACGTGCTCCATTTCGCCACAAGCGCCAACGACGCACGGGAGCAGCGGAGGCGCCCCCGAGTGCTCTGCCTTCCGCGCCAAGCAGGGCGCCGGCGGCGCTGGGGCGGACCCTCGCCGAAGAACGAAGGCAGAGCCTCGCGCCGTGGTAGCGCGCGGAATCCCGGGGAGCCCGCCACGACGTAGTGCAGGTCCGTGCCATTGACGCTGACCAGGTGGTGCGTGGCGCCGGGGACAGGAAGCTCCGGCGAGGGTTGCATGTCCTGCTTCGAGATTGACACGAGGCAAACGCTCGCTTTACGCCGTCGGGGCGCCACCGAGTGATTTGCCAGGATGAGTTCGTCCGGGTCCCAGTTGCGCTTCACCCCAGCGAGGCGCGTGCACGTCTCCGCGGGCAGGAGCGCGTCGACGTCGCAGGGCCGCTCGGCGTAGTCGAAGAAGCCCCGCTCCGCGGCCCACGGGTTCATCGCGCTCGCAAGCCTGTCGAGGGCGTCGGTGATTGGTCCCCGCAGTGCCGAGTCCATCAGCGCTCCGACCCCTTGCACCGTGAATTCGCCATCTAGTTTCTCGAGCGCGCCGGCGTTCTCGGCCGGTCGGCGGAGCGCTCCGCCGAGGTGCCGCAGCTCAGCGAGCAGAAGGGGTGTGCCGGACTCGGGCCCAGCAACGTCGACTAGGGCGGTGATCGCGTCGTCGGGCAGCTCGGTGAGCACTCGGTGGTGTCCGAGTGACGGCGCGGGCGGCTCGGGGTCCATTGCTATCCGGCTCAGTCCGGGAGCCGGGATCGGATCGAACGTGTCGACCAGCGGTTCGCCGATCTGGCGTAGCGGCGCGATCGTCTCCTCCCCCTGATCCTTGGTTCCGATGCACGCGGCCACGATCGCCAGCCACTTCTTTCCGCGCAGCGGCTCGGGAATGTCAGGGATCGGGGGCAGGTTGAGCATGCGGACAAGGCTTCCGGCCTCATCCGGCGCGTTCGCAGTCCAGTCGCGATAGGCCTGGATCCCCTCCTCCGCGAACTCGGGCGGGAACAGCAGCGCCCCGGCGTAAGCCTCCCCCACGGGCACCAGGTCCACATGCAAGGCGGTGACCACGGCGTAACCGCCGCCACCGCCGCGCAGCGCCCAGAACAGATCGGCGTCGGCCGTGGCATGGACGGTGCGAGGCTCACCGTCCGCAGTCACGAGCTCGATGGCGATCACCCGGTTGCACGCAAACCCGTACTTGCGCCCCAACCAGCTGAGCCCACCCCCTAGCGTGTACCCGACCGCGCCCATGTTCGGCGAGGTGCCGGGCAGGAACGAGCGCCCGCTCTCGGCCGCCGCCTCCCCAACGGCGGAGGACCACAAGCCCGCCTCGATCCGCGCCCTTCCATCCTTGACCTCGATGCCAAGCATACGCTCGGTCTTCAGCAGAACCACGTGCTCCAGCGATTCGAGCGCCATCGCGCCATGTCCTGTGCCCTGCGGCGCCACCCTCAGCCCGTTGTCACGCGCGAAGGCGACCACCTTCGAGACGTCGTCGGCGCTCTCCACGTAGGCAACCGCCAACGGCCGCTGATCGGCAGCCAGGTTCCAAGCGGCACGCGCGTCGTCCCAGTCCGAGTCCTCGGCGATCGCAATGCGGCCGTCTAAAGAAAGTTTGGATATGGAGTTGGTGGTGGGAGATTTCACGGTGCTCCTTTGATGGCGAGGTGGCCCGGGTGGCGGCGGCCCGCGATCCGGCCGAGGACGGCAGATTGCGGGCCGCTGAGCGGTCAGGCGTCGAACTAGGCGGGGGCGAGGGCGGGTACGGCGCCGATCTGCTGGAAGAACTCGAGGGTGTTGAGTTCGTCCCAATGCTCGACCAGCTGGCCGTCGGAGACGCGCCAGATGTCGATCGAGTGCAGCTTGATCTCGGCCCCACTCGCTGGGATGCCGAGGAACTCGCCGGTGTGGCGGCCACGGAACGGTAGCGCCCGACAAGGCTGTCGCCGGCCTCGAGTACGTCGTCCACCTCGACTCGAAAGCCCTCGAACGCGTCGAAGAACGCTGCGAAGATCGCAACGGAGCCGTCTTTGCCGGGCGCCGCGTAGCGGTTGTGGTTGACGTAGTAGGGGTGCAGCAGCTCAGCAAATGCTGAGAGATCGTGGTCGGTGACGTCTGCGCATAGCGCTCGGCGAGTTGATGGTTGGAAGCCATCGATGTCCTCCTTCGGTGGTAAGGATCATTAGCTAGTAGGGGTGGCAAAGCGCGAGAAGACCTCAGCCAGGAGCGCGACCTCTCGGTCGCTGAGCCGCTCGAAGAAGAGCCGCTGGATGGAGGCGACGTGCGTGGCCTGGGCCCGCCGCGCCAGCTCCACCCCCGCCTCGGTCAGATGAGCCTGGACCGCTCGGCGATCGGCATCGACGGTGCGCCGCTCGACCAGGCCGCGAGCTTCAAGTGAGTCGGTTATCCGGGATATCCGGCTGAGGCTCAGGCCGCA
The DNA here is from genome assembly GCA_963767695.1 of uncultured Solirubrobacterales bacterium. GTDB lineage: Bacteria > Actinomycetota > Thermoleophilia > Solirubrobacterales > Solirubrobacteraceae > Palsa-465. Next base: position 141,120 of record CAVYFE010000002.1, on the reverse strand, counting down.
CAGCGAGGCCAGCGCGGATAGCCGCAGGCTGTGTCCCTCCGCCGCGCGCAGTCGAGCGAGTGCCTCGAGCGCGCTCAGTGTCAACCCATGCTCGGCCTCGAGCTCGGCGTCGAGCTCTCGGGTCAGGCTCCTGTGCGTCTCGAGCAGCCCGCCCCAGGCCTCGGTGTAGGACTCGGACCAGCTGAGCAGCCCGTCGTCAGCGACGGCAAGCGACTCGCCCGCGGCCGCGGTTGCGTTCTCGGTGAAGCGCGGCGCTCGCATGCAGTCGGAAGACGGTCGGTATCGATTATCAGGGCGGGCCTTCCTATGCCTCACCACCGATCAACAGCACCTGCTTGATCCCGTGCGGCCCGTCAAGCACCGTCTGGTAGGCCTCGGCGCTGTTGTCGAGCGGCCACGTGTTTATGGCCGGGAGGGGCGAGGACGCCGCGGTCGAACAGCGCACGTAGTTGGTCGAAGATGTTCGCGACGTGGGCGCCGTCCATGAACACGCTGGCGAGTCCCGTGAGGTGCAGCTCGCGACCGTAGAACTCCACGAGGTCGAACTCCACCCGCGGTTCGTGGCTGATCAAGCCGGCCATCCGACCGCCGAAACGTAGGCTGAGGAGGGCGAGTTCGAACAGCGCGCCGCCGACCGTGTCGAGCACCATGTCGGCGCCGCGTCCGCCGGTGAGCTCGTGCACCGCCTCGCGGAGGTCGTCGAGGCTGGTGTCGATGAAGTGCTCAATGCCGTCGGCCTGCGCCGGTCGGCGATGATCGGCTCCGCGCCGCGCCAGCGCGCGATCGCCGTGGCTGGCTCGACCGACCAACCCTGCTCCGCCGGTGATCAGGAGCGTCTCGCCGGGCTTGAGCTCCCCGTCTTCGATTACCGTCTGCCAGGCTGCGAGATACGGTCGGCCGACAGCGGCGGCTTCGGTCATGGTGAGCCGCTCGGGCTTGGCGTGAGAGCCACGTGGCGGGAAGGGCGACGAAGCGCGCATGTGTGCCGGCCGCTGCATGCCCAGTTGCGGCGCGCTGCCCCAAACCTGCTGGCCGGTGTGGTCGCCGTCGGAGACGACGACCCCGGCGTAGTCGACGCCGGGGATCATCGGCAGCGGCGTGCCAAGTAGGCCCAGGGCGTTGACGGCGTCGAGCGGGTTCACTGCTGCGGCGGATACCTCGACGAGCACCTCCCCGGGGCCCGGCTCCGGCACCGGTTCACTGCGAACCGCCAGCGACTCCGCCGGCGGCCCGCCGGCCTGGATTACGACCGCGTCCATCTGCTGCTGCTCACTGGCGGGGGGGCGTCGGATAACCGTGGACATGACAGATCCCTTCGTTCACTTGAATCCCGGCTCTATGCCGGCTGTCATTAGGTTGCGCCGTCGCGATGTGAGTGAGCACCACATCTTTGATGCGATTTCGGATCGGCGGCAGGCCGAGCGTTAGCGCCCTTCAAAGCGCTGGATCGCTTCCTCGGAGACCGGTGTGAACAAGTTGACGAGATTTCGCCGGAATCGCGGAACAGGATGGAGCGGTTGCCCCAAGGCATCGTCGTCGGTCTTCAATCCAGACCTCGACGAGGTTCTCCAAGCGCGCGCGCTCCGCGTCGACGTCGTCGACCCGGAATTCGATGATCACGCTGTGATTGTCGGCAGCACTGGCCGACCCGGCGCCGAACAGTCCGACAGTCTGCGAATGGCCTATCGCCAACGTGGCCGACGGCATAACGAGTTCGGCGAAGGGTGGCGCGGGCCGCTCTGCGGTCACGCCGGTGACCTGCTCATAGAACGACACCAGCCGGTCGAGATCGTCGGTGATGATGCGAATCGAGGCGAATTGCACGGCGCTGACCTTTCGTTGACACGACGACGCTCGGTGTCGACGTGTGAGGCGCAGGTTCCGTGCTGTTGATGTGAGTGCGCCTCACACGCTTGATGCGGTTCGGATCAGCGTGCTCGAGCGACGGCTCCCCGATCCGGACGCGGCTCGAGGATCTGCGCCCGCGCTGGCCGGCTGACGGTGGCGCGGATCAGCGCTTGAGCGAGGAGGGCGATAGCAGGCCGAGCTCGCGCGCCCGCTTGACCGCGTCCGCGCGGCTGTGCACACCGAGCTTGGCGTAGACGTTGCGCATGTGCGTCCTGATCGTGTTCAGCGAAACGAACAGTTCCGCGGCGATCTCCGGCGCCCGCAGGTTAGTCGGCAGGTAGCGAAGCACGCGAAGCTCGCTCTCCGAGAGCGGCTCGCGGAGCGGTTCGGCGTCCCCGGACCGGGCCGCCGGAGTGTGTCCCGACAGCAGGCCAAGGATCTCGGAGATCAGCCCGGCGTGAGAGGTCCGAAGCCGCGGGTGGCGCTCGAGCAGCCCCCGGCACCGGGTGCAGCAGAAACGGAAGCAGCAGACCGTCGGGCTCGGCGACGTCGAGCGCGCGTTCCAGCGCCCGCGAGCTCGCACCGGTGTCCCCGAGCGCGTCCTCGGCGCGCGCTTTGAGCAGCAGCGCCTTGATCTCCCACCGTGGATTCTCGATCGGCGAGGCGCCCGCGAACATCGGCTCAAGCGCCGCCGCCGCGCCCTCCGGATCCTCCTGAGCAAGTCTCAGCGTGGCGAGCACGACCCGCATCGCGGTCGTTCCACGCACCTCCTCGTCCATCTCGTCGAGGGCTCGCTGTACCAGATCGGTCTCGCCCAGCGCACCAGCATCTCCAGCTTGAGCGCCTGCGCTCTCGTCGCGATGATGTGCCGCATCGCGAGCCCGCTCCCGATGCTCTCGCGCCGTCGCAGCGCGCCCGTCGCCTCCTCATATCGGCCGCGCGCGAACTCCAGCCAGGCCCGTGCCGCGTACAGCGTCATCGCGGTCGTCGGCTGGGCGAAGTGCCGCAGGACGAGCTCGGCGTGCCCCTGCCATTCCTCCGCCTCGGCCAGCTGCCCGCGCCACAGCGCCGCGCTGCCAAGCGCGACGTAGGCGGTCGCGACGGCCGACGCGGTCTCCTCCCACCCGTGTGCTCGCGCCAGCTCGATCGCCTGCCTGGCCCGCTCCTCGATCGCCTGATAGCGATACTGGCCCAGGAGCGCCGAGTGCGCGAGCGCCTGGAGCTCGAGCCACGGCTGGCCGATCTCCTGGGCCTCCTGAGCCCCTGCTCGAGGTGGCGCTCGGCCGCCTCGAGGTCGCCCGTCCACATCTCAGCGGCCCCGAGGTCGATCAGCCCCGTCACTCGCAGGCTGCCGTCGCCGACTCCCGCCTCGATCGCTTCTGGACTGCCGGCCAGCTCGAGCAGTCGCTGCGCCTGCTCGGCGACAGCGTCCAGATCGTTGCGGGCCCGCGCGAGCGCCAGCCGCACGACCACGAGCCAGATCTGGAAGTGCCGGCGCTCTCTCGGGCACCGACGCCGACATGCGCTCCGCCAGCGCCAGATACCGCTCGGCCTCGTGCAGCGATCCGGCCGCCCGCCTGTCGCCGCGGCGAGCACCGCCAGCTCGGCATCCGCCGCGACATGCCGGCGGGAAATCCGGACAGCAGCTCGCGGGCGGTGGCGAGCCGCCCGTCGAGATACATCTGGCGCCAGCTGTCGGCGAGCACCCGGGTGGCGAGATCCCAGTTCTCGGCCGCCTGGGCGTGGCGGATCGCCTCGACCGGATGCCCGTGCTCGGCCAGCCACTCGGCGGCGATCGTGTGCAGGCCGGGCAGCTCCTGCGGCGCGGTCCGTCGCAGCTCGAGCGCGAGCAGATCCGCGAACAGCCGGTGGTAGCGAAACCACGCACGCTCCGCGTCCAGCGACACCACGAACGCCCCGGCGTCCTCCAGCTCCCACAGGATCCGCTCAGACCCCGAGCACCCCGTCAGCCGGTCGGCCAACGGCCCGCTCACCCGCTCGAGGATCGAAGTCCGCAGCAGAAACCGGCTGACCTCCTGCGGCTGACGCTCGAGCACCTCGGCCAGCAGGTACTCGGCCACCGCGCGCTCACGCCCCGAGAACCTCAGCCGCAAACTGCTCGGGATCCGGATCCCTCTCCATCGACAGCGCCGCGAGCCGCAGACCCGCCGCCCACCCCTCGGTTCTCGCGACCAACGACTCGAGCGCGCCGTCGGACAGCCGCACTCCCGCCGCCTCAAACAGTGCACGTGACTCCTCCGGCGTGAAGCGCAACTCCTCACCCCGGATCTCGGTCAGCTCCCCCTCCACCCGCAACCGATGCAACCCCAGCCGCAGATCCCGGCGCGTCAACAGCACGAATCGCAGCTGCGGCGGCGCGGACCCGAGCAGCAGCCCGACCTGATGGATGGCCTCCTCCGTATGGAGCTCGTGCAGATCGTCGATCACCAGCCATAGCGGCTCATCCAGCGAGCCCAGGTCCTCCAGCAGCCGCTGACGACGGTCGCGCCGTCCAGACCGGGCGCGGCGGTCAGCTCCCGCACCCGCTCCGACCCGATCCGCGTCCCCCGCAGCGAATCCGGAACCGACAGCCAGAACGCCTGCGGATCGCGCTCCCCACGTCCCACCGACACCCACGCCGTGCGGTCGCCCTGACCCTCCGCGGCGATCCAGGAGCGCAGCAGAAACGTCTTCCCGCTCCCCGCCGGCGCCGACACGAGCACCACCCGCTCCGCGGTGCCCAGCAGCTCGAACAGGCCGGGCCGCGGAACCAACCACGACCTCACACCAGAGGCGGCGGATTCGACCGCTACTCCCGAGTCGGACACGACGCACATGGTTGCACCCCCGCCGCGCTCCCGGACCAGCGGATTCACCCGAACGATGCGATGCGCGCTCATCCCCCGCACGCCGACTCTTGATCGCATGCCCGACAAGGACCGAGCGACCGGCGGTCCGCAGCGCTACGAGATCCGCGTCCGCGGCCCGATCGGCCCGACGATCATGCAAGCGTTCCCGACCCTGACCGCAACCCGAAGCGGCCACGACACGCTGCTCACCGGCTCGCTCCCCGACCAATCCGCCCTCTACGGCGTCATCCACGAGCTCGAGGCGCTCGGCCTGCAGCTGCTGGAGATCCGCTGCCCAAGGTCTGGCGGTGCCGGGGCGACCGGCCAAATCACATGACCTATGCGAGGACGACTCATCCCGCCCGGCGCGACGCTGTCGGCCGAACGAAGACCGATCACCGAAGTCCCAGGGCAGCGGTGGCGAGCCAAGGAGACAGGTCAAATCATGTCGCTCCTCAACAAGAAACGAACCCAGCCTGTCGCGAGTGAGCACCGGTGGTGGGCGCTCGCGCTGCTGGCGATGGCGGAATTCGTCGTCGTGCTCGACGCGTCGATCGTCAACATCGCGCTGCCGTCGATCGGGCGGGGGCTTGACCTGTCGCTGGCCAACCTCTCGTGGGTGGTCAACGCGTACGTGCTGACGTTCGGCGGGTTCCTGCTGCTCGGTGGGCGGATCGCCGACCTGCTGGGCCGTCGACGCGTGTTCGTGATCGGCCTCGCTGTGTTTTCGCTGGCCTCGCTGGCCGGCGGGCTGGCTCAGAGTCCCGCGTGGCTGATCGGTGCCCGGGCGATCCAGGGGCTCGGGGCTGCGCTCCTCGCCCCGGCCGCGCTCTCGCTGGTAACGGCGATCTTCCGCGAGGGCGGCGAGCGCAACAGGGCGCTGTCGGTCTGGGGGGCGGTCGCGGGCTCGGGCGCCGCCGCCGGCGTGCTGTTGGGCGGCGTGCTCACGAGCGCGCTCGGCTGGCGCTCAGTGCTGTTCGTGAACGTGCCGATCGGGATCGCCGCGATCCTGCTGACCCCGTGGCTCATCTCCGAGAGCCGAGCCGAGCTCGCCCGCCGGAGTTTCGACTTCCCTGGAGCGGTGACCGTAACGGCCGGACTCTCGGCCCTCGTGTACGCCCTGGTCCGCGCCACGACGGTCGGCTGGGGCTCGCCGCAGACGATCGGGGTGCTCGCCGCCGCGACCCTCCTGCTCGCGGGATTCGTCGTGATCGAGCGACGCTCGAGCGCGCCGCTGGTCCCGTTCGCGTTCTTTCGCAACCCCAGCGTGCGCGCCGCCGACGCGACCATGCTGGCCACCGGCGCGGCCGTCATCGGGCTGTTCTACTTCCTCTCGCTCTACCTGCAAAAGGTGCTCGGCTATTCCGCGATCAAGGCCGGCACCTCTCAACTGCCTCTAGCAGTCGGGATCATTCTCGCCGCCGGGGCCGCCTCGCCGCTCGTCGCCCGCGCGGGCATCAGAACCGTGCTCATCGCTGGGCTGGCGCTGTTCGCCAGCGGTCTCGTCTGGTTCGCCCAGGTGCCCGTCCAGGGGGCGTACCTCGCCGATCTACTCGGTCCGTCGCTGCTCATCGCCCTCGGACTAGGACTGGCATTCGTACCAATCACCATCCTCTCAGTGACCGGCGTCAAGGACCGCGAATACGGCCTCGCCTCAGGCCTGGTCAACACAGCCCAGCAAATCGGCGGAGCCCTTGGCCTCGCCGTCCTCGCGACCATCGCCACCAGCAGGACCAACCACCTTCTCGCCAGCCATCACTCGGTAAGCCAGGCATTGACCCTCGGCTTCCATACCGCATTCCTTGCCGCCGCCGGATTCGTGCTCCTCGCGATCCTCGCCGCTGCCTCGATAGGCATCCGGCGCTCCGAGCGCGGCGCGCTCCCAGGGCGAGCGGGACAGCCTGAGCCCCAAGCATGAGACAGCCTCGTCCAGCCCCAACCGGCGCGCGCCGCCGCGGGTTTACCGATGCAAGCAACTCGAATCACCAACCCAGCCGCCCGGGCGCGAGTCTCTGCCTGGCGTCGGCAACAGCGAAAGGACAGGCGGCATGTTCAGCCAGGGTGACGAGCTCTACGACAAGCGGTTCGGCGAGCGATACCTAGTACTCGAGGCCGCGCGGGACAGCGGCGGGGAGTTCGTCAGGATCGAGGACACGGCGGCGCCCGGTCCCAGCCGACGGCCGATGAGTGCCCATCCAGCTCAGCGCGAGCGGTTCGAGGTGCTCTCGGGCACTCTCGGGTTGACCGTCGACGGTGAGCAACATCTGCTCGGGCCCGGGGACTCGTTCGTGGTGGAACCCGGCGCGAGGCATCTGCCGCGCAACGGGGGCGACGGCGAGCTGCGCTTTCTCGCGGAGATGCGTCCAGCGGGTCGCTTCGAGGAGTTCCTCGCCGAGATCACCGCGGCCAACAACACCCAACGTGAGGGCCTCGCCTACCTTCTGACGGCGGCCCTCGTGATGAACCAATTCCCGGACGTCGAGCACCCGACGCCCCTACCGCGCGCGCTGGACCGAGCGCTGTTCGCGATCCTGGCGGCCGCAGGCAAGCTGCTCGGCCTACGAATCCCGCGCACTACCAGGGCCCCGACGGAAACCGGCAACAGCCTCGGAGAGGACCACGAATGAAAGCTAGAGCAACTGGGACAGGACATGGTGCCAAGGTGACGACGAAGTTCGGATACGGACTATCTGGGCTGCTGGGCGCGGGCATCATCGTGCTCGGCGCCCGGTTCCTTGCCGCGCCGCAGGCGGCGGCAGCCGCGTACGGCATTACCACCGAGCAAGGCGCCGCGGCCAGCGACCCGTACCTTGCTGTCAAGGGCGTGCGCGATATCGCCTCTGGCGTTGTCGCGTTCGTCCTGCTCGCAGCGGGTGAGCCGCACGTTCTGGGCAGATACATGGCCGCGGCTAGCATCATCCCGATCGGCGACGCGGTCATCGTGCTGCGGGGCAACGGCCCGAAGGCCACCGCCTACGGGGTGCACGGCACTACGGCAACCGTCATGCTGGGCACGGCCGCGCTCTTACTCAGCGGACCCGAGTGACCTGTCTTTCGCGTCGATGTCGCGCGTTGAGATAGCCGAGAAGCGATTCGCGCTACCGGCCGACGCGGTCGAGGACCTGGCGACGCGGCTGTCTCGCACGCGCCTGCCGGCGCACCTGGGGGCACGCTGGGAGCAGGGCGTGCCGGCCGACTGGTTGCGCGGCCTGCTGGAGGATTGGCGCGCCTTTGACCCCGCGGTACTTCAGCAGCGTCTCGACGGGTTGCGCCAGCTCCAGGCCGAGATCGACGGGCAGACGTTGCACGTCGTGGTCGCAGACCGGCGTGGGCCCAACGCGCTGCCGCTGCTGCTGACGCATGGCTGGCCCGGCTCGTTTCTCGAGTACCTCCGGTTGCTTTCACTGCTTTGCGATCCGGGCGCTCACGGCGCGGACCCGGCGGACGCCTTCACGGTGATCGTCCCGTCGCTCCCCGGCTACGGGTTCAGCGGCCCGCCGCCGCCAACCGGCCTGACCGGACGGCAAGTGGCAGCGCTGTGGCACGCGCTGATGGCATCCGGCCTCGGGTATGAGCGCTACCTGGCGCACGGGAGCGATCTCGGCGCCGGCGTTACCGCCTGGCTCGCCCGTGATCACCCCGAGGCCGTCCGTGCGATCCACGTCGCCACGCCCAGTCTTGCGCCCGCGCCCGCTCCCCGCGCGCAGCCCGAGGCGGCCTATGCCGCGGCCGTCGAGGCTTGGACCGCGGAGGAGGGAGGCTACGCCCACGAGCACGCCACCAAGCCCGCCACCCTCGGCGCCGCCTTGTCGGACAGCCCCGCCGGCCTGGCCGCCTGGATCGCCGAGAAAGTCGTCGCTTGGAGCAGCACGCTCCCGGACGGGAGTCCGGCGTTTGACCGCGAATTACTGTTGTCCACGCTGACGCTCTACTGGACCACCGGCACGATCACCACATCGCTGCTGCCCTACTGGGCCCATCGCCACAGCCCCGACGCCGCCCTGCCAGCCGATGACCCATCCCCGGTCCCAACCGCGGTCAGCATTTTCGGAGGCGAGCGAGTCCCGTTCCCAAAGCCACCACGCGAGCTGGCCCAGCGCTACTACACGCTGACCCACTGGGCCGAGCACCCGGTTGGCGGGCATTTTCCAGCCGTCGCCGAGCCCGAACTGCTCGCCCGAACGCTGCGCGACGTATTCCGCAGCGCACGGTAGCCCCCCACCGACGACGCGGCTCGCCAGTAGGACGCCCGCCCGGACCGCGGCTCGAGCGGGACGCGCGCCAACCGTCCTGGGAAGCGCCGTCCTTGCGGCAAAGCAGGTGTTCACCTGGATCGGGCGGCTGTCCCGCTAGTCGCCAGTTGCGCAACCCGCGCAAAGGGAGGCGCTCGGCCCGGCGGCGAGAAGTACCGCGCCGCGAGCAAGGCAGCACTGAGCGCCGTGCCGGTCGGCTACGTCGGGTGAAAGTCGTAACGCGCGGCCACGCTGCCGATCACCTCGGGTGTGAGCGGCCCAGCCTTGGCGGCCTCGGCCAGGTCGCGCATGTAGTTCTCCCAGCCCGCGGGCGTGTTGAAGTTCAGGAACCGGACCGGGCTGTCACTCGGGTTGCTGAACGTGTGAACAACGCCGGCAGGGACGCACACAAACGATCCCGGCCCGAGCTGGTGCGTCGCCTCGCCAAGACGCACCGTCAAAACGCCATCAAGCACGTAGAACATGTCGACGAGCCGCTCATGGCGGTGCGGAGGCGGTCCAGGGAATCCAGGAGCGAACGTCGATTCCGAGAGGAAGAACGTCCCCGCTGTCTCGTCGCCAGTCGCCTTGATGACGATCTCCGAACTGCCGGCGATGTGGCGCTCCCCCTCACCAGGTCGATGCACGAAGGCTTCCATCGGCACAGTCTCCCATCCTCCACTGACCCTCCCGCCACGTGACCAACGTCTCTCCATCCGTCAGTGCGCGGTTTCCGCGCATTGCGAGACTGGTCGCTCCGGCGCCTAGATGCCCTCACCGCCACCGATGCCGGGCCGGCCGTCAGCGCGTCCGTTGGTCACGCGTTGCTGCTCGACGCCTCAGGCGGTAGCGCTGCTGCCGACCCGCCCGTGACCGCTTACGTGCTTGCGGCTGGCCACCTCGAGTTAGCGCTCCTGAGCAACGGGCGCGTTTAAGCCAGGCGGCGGAGCCAGCGCAGGAACGAAACTGGCGCGGCGGCGGCGTGGCGGGGCGCGGGGACGGTGTGGCTGCTGGCGGCGCCGGTGGCGGTGTGCACGAGGCGGTTGTGGTCGGCGGCTCGGTGCAGGTCGGCGATGTGCTGTTGGGCGGGCAGGATTCGACCAACTGGCGTTCTTCTTTGCCACGGTCGCGTGCACCTGGATCCGAGTGCGACTCTCCCAGGACATTGCGCCAGTCAAGGGCGGCGGAACTCCCTGCGCTCGCGATCAACTTAAGGGTTGACGACGAAGACGATGCCCCCAACTCACAGCTCGCGCCAAAGTTCGACGAGCCCGCTGCCGATTCGATCTACGGCTGGCCCTCCGGATGCCCAAGTCTTCTCAGCTCGCGACTCGCTGCGGCAATGCGGACCTGGAGGTCGGTCATCGGCGCGCGCTCGATCCGCTCCTGGTCCAGCCGGAGGTGCAGCGGTCTTTCTGCGGCCCGTTTCGCGGCCCCATCGATGAGCGCCGAATGAGACGACGCTGGTCGAGGCGCGGCAAGGGTGAGGAGTTCCCCGAGATCATTGGCTTGCGCCAGGCGCAGTCCCATGTAGCGTGGGGCCCCAGGGCGCTTGAGCGCGCCCGGCGCGTCGTGCCCGGACGGCTGTCTGAGCGCGTGCGGGCAGAATCGCAACAGAATCGTTTTGATGATCGACGTGTGGTCGAACAACGTGTGCGAGACGGCGCCTGGCTCGATCCACGGCGAGACGATCAGTGCCGGTACGCGGACGCCGTAGCGCCCAAATGTCCGAGGGTCGTCGTCGAGCGCCTCCGGCGGCGCGACGTGATCAAAGAATCCGCCGTGCTCGTCGTAAAAGACGATCAGCAGTGTCCGCTCCCAGTGCGGGCTCGTGGCGAGCGCGTGGTAGACGGCGAGTACGAGGTCCTGGCCGTCCCTGATGTCCGCCGGTACGTGATCGTCGTTGGGCCGAAAGCCGATCGGGTCGAAGTTGCTGAAGTTCGGGTCGATCCAAGCGACCGACGGCAGCGCACCCCGGGCGGCGTCCTCGATGAAGCTCGGCGTCTTCGGGTCGATACTGTGCTCGAGCCGAGTCTTCCAGCTCAGGACCGTATGGCTGAAGAAGGCGAACCGATCTTGGTGGCCGAGGCGGTAGTGGCGGTCGACGAGACGTAAGCTGCCGGTTTCGAAGGAGTACCAGCGCCAGGAGATGTCGTTAGCGTCGAGGTGCCGGACGAACGACGGGCGGTGGTAGAGCGGTGGCAGGTTGAGCGGCAGGTCATCGCGGCTGCCCGCGGCGCCACCGGAAACGGCATACAGGCGGTTGGGCCACGTCGCGCCGGGGACCGAGCTGAACCAGCGATCGCAGACCGCGAACTCGCTCGCGAGGTGATCGTAGACCGGCAGATCCGCGCCGTTGTGGTAACCCATCACGCGCCCCGCGTCGGCGTCCTGCACCCCGCGGTCCGCTAGCGTCTTTGCGAAGCTCGCCACGAAGCCGTTCATCGCGCCGTGGCCGACCTGAAGGTCGACCGCGTCGGCGCAGTGATCCGGGTCGTTTTCGATCGCCGTGGTGTCGAGGTGATGGACCGGGTAGGCGCGCCCGTTGTGCTCGTTGGAGAACTGCGCCCGTAGGCCATCGATGTCACCGCGGCCGCCCTCGAGCGACAGGTAGCCGAGCATGTGGTCAAACGAGCGGTTCTCGAGCATCAGGACCACGACGTGATCGACCTTCTCCAGGTTGGCGCTCCCGCTCTCCTCACTCATCGCACGCCAGCCCCGATGCCAGGATCCTCATCCCATGTCGCGAGCCCACTGCCACCCGGCCGCAACGACACGGGCCGGCAATTGTTGGATTACGCTCGCGGTCGCACGCCGGCATGGGTCAAGTGTTCCTCATCGCAGTGGTCTCCGCGCTCGACGCCGGGCTTCTCACCGCGGCCGTCGTCCTGCTGGGGCGCCCGCGGCCGGCCGGCAAGCTCGGCGCGTACCTGATCGGGGGATTTGGCTTCTCGATCATCTTCGGGCTGCTGATCGTGCTGGCGCTGCACGGATCGGGCCTGCGTCTCGGCCGATCGACGCAGGGGGTCATCGAGGTGGTGGCGGGCGCTCTGCTGATCTTGGTCGCGGTCGGCGAGTGGTTGGGCCGCAAGGTGCAATGGCACCCCCGCCGCACTCGCAAAGCCCGCGCCGATCGCTCGGGGCACCAGAGCCTCCACGACCGGGCCCTCGGCCACGACTCGTTGTGGATCGCGTGGGCGGCCGGTGCTCTGTACAGCGTGCCCGGCGCCTACTACCTCGCCGGCCTCGCGCTTCTGGCCAAGCAGAACGTGTCAACAACCACGAACGTGCTGGTAATCCTCGGGTTCAACGTGATCCAGTTCGCCCTAATTGAGCTCCCGCTGCTAGGCCTTGTTCTTTTGCCGGAGCGCACGCGCTCGCTCACCGAAAAGCTCAACGCCTGGATGACGGCTCACCGGCGGATCGTGATCGTCTTCCTCGCCGGAGCGATCGGCACCTACCTACTGATCTCCGGAATTTCCGACCTCAGCTGAACGCCAGCGACCTCGCCCTGCTCCGGAGTCGCTTGCGCAGCAAAGGAGCCACCCCGGCTACGGCCTGGCTGCTGCTCAGCGCGAACGCTCCCGGACACAACCAGCCACGATGTCGTGCACCCGATGCCCGCGAGAGAACGAAAGCGGGTCTCGACCCGCGCGTTGCTGCGCACCTGCTCATCGCCAGTTGCGAGACCGGCCGCATCGCCGGGCGCCAAGGGTCGAGAGCGATCGGCACCAGGCCCCTGCGCGTGGACGAAGGGCTTCCGATTGCCTACCAGGTACTGGAGAAGGAGGTTCTCGTTTTCGCCTCGGACGGCGAGCAGGTGGGGACGGTCGACCACGTAGTCTCCGCCCCCGCAGAAGACATCTTCCACGGAATCGTGAACCGCGGCGGAGGAGGCCAACGCTTCGTATCAGCCGACGATGTCGCCTCCCTGCACGAGCACGGAGTGGACCTGCGGACCGATGCCACGCTGGCGGCCGCGCTTCCCGAACCGCATGGCGCCGCGCCGGCCTGGCGCGTCCACGAGCCTGGTGTCAAGCGGAGTCGCTGGACGCACCTCGTGGATCGGATGAAGGGCGGGAAACAGCACCGGCACGATTGGAGCAAGGAGAACTAACGCGGCTGGGCTGCACTCCGCGCTCAGGCGCCGCATCCGCGAGGAACTGCCGCTGACGCGACCGATTCCCTGCTGGACCCTCGAAGGTCGAAGCAGTTTGCAAGATCAGGTCTCGTGCCGTTGTGAAGCGCGCCGCACTGCTGCTCGTCGATCGGAGGGACTGTCTCGCCGTGTGTGATCGAGACTACTGAGTTGGCGGCGGAGCAGCCGTTGCGGGCTGCGACTACCCGACGTTTATTGTTCCCCGGTCCTTGGGCGGATTGGGGGCGCCCAAAGTTCCGCACCAGGCACCGGTGTTCAACCTGGCCACTGCCAGTGCGGCACCTCGCGAATCGGGTGTAGGTCGGCGTCGGTTTCGGCCCAAGAGTTCTGTTGGGCGACGCGGGCGCCGAACTCGACGTGCTCGCGGACTGCCTGGCGGAAGGGTTCGTCGTCGGGCATGCCGGCTTCGTCGAGGGCTTCCAAGTAGAGCGCGATGAACCGCGCGCGTTGCTCTTCGGTGATGTTCAGGTGGCGGTGGACGTCGATGATGTGCTGGAAGCCGAGCTCATGCGTGAACCGGTCCGGGCCACCGAAAGACTCGGCGGTGAACCACGTCAGGTGCTCGACGTGGGTCGGCACGCGCTTAGTGAACAGGGTCTTGAGCACCGGATCGGCGAGAGCCTTGTCGTAGAAGAGCTCCTCGAGACGGTGCAGGGCCACATCTCCACCGGCATGCTCGTACAGCGTCTCGCTCATACGTGGATCTCCTTCTCGGGCCAATCGTCGTCAGTGTGCCCAGTAAATCGCAGCAGTCTCCGACGGGGAGGCGAGACGGCCGCTTCGCCGCTGAAGCAACACTCTTCGAGCCGGCTTCCCTGCTGCTCCGTCGGGCTAGCCGCGATGGTCTCATCGCGAGCGTGACACCGCTGGTTCCGCCCGGCGTCTCACAAGTCGACCCGAGCGAGCAGCTCGATCGCGCGCGATTAGGCGTTGAGCGACAGCGCCGCTCCGCCGGGCCAAGCAGCGGCGCCGTCGAGATGTCCGGCCGCTTGCCTCAAGACTTGACCGCCAGGCCACCTGGAACACTCGCGCGCGGCGGCCGCGTGCGTCAAGCAGCAGTGAACGACCACGACGCCTGGCTGTCGCGTCCGCGTGAACGCAACTGTCAGTTCCGCTGATGACGCTCCTCTGGGCAAGCCCAAGGGGATGCCTTTTGCGCCCTCGAACCTGGATGTCTCCTTCGTCGGTTCGACAGCTGGAGCGTCCCTTTCCAGCGCTCGAGCATCTCCGGCGTCACGTCCTCGACCCGCACGCCGCCGAGGTCCCGCACGATCCGATCGGCCGTGTGCCCGTATTCGGTAAGCGTCGAGGCCTTGACCGCCCGCTCGTGCTCGCAATAGCGCAGCCACTCAGCGGCGGCGTCCGCGACGAGCGCCCCCGTTGCGACCATGCCGGGCAGCTCGTTTCTTCGCACATGCGCGAGGGTGTCGTCGAGCCACACCTCCGCGAGCCACTTCGTGAAGTAGCCAGCCGGAGGGCGGCCGCGGCTCGACCACGCAGGCCCCAGCTTCCTCTGGACCTGACGGCCCGAGGGGAGCCTGTACTTGGCGTACCACACGGCGCCGCGCTTTCCCTCGCGGCGGAAGACATGGCCGGTCGGCACGAGCATCTGAGGCAAGCCGTACCGCTCAGTCGGGACAAATTTGGGACAAATTGGCGATCTCGGCATGGTTTCCGGACCAGCGCAGATTGCCCAAAACGCCTGATTTCCAGCTACGACGCGGCGAAGGAATCGAACCTTCCAAGCCGGGGGTTGCCCGGCCCTGCCAGTTTTGAAGACCGGATGGGCCACCAGGCCCGTGCCGCGCCGCGCCTGATCCTAGGGACCCGTCGCTGAGTACGTGGTGGGGTGCGGGCCGAGCCGGTCCCCTCACGCGGCGGGCGGGCCGAGGCCATGCTCGATCACAGCTTTGACCCCCGCGTCGAGGGAGTTCGCGCGGTAGAGCGCGACCGCCTCCGCCGACCCGAACCGCCCGCCCGGCGCCGACGACGGACCGTGGTGGCAGAGCACGCAGTGCAGCAGCGCGAGCCTGCGCTCCTCGTCCAGGGGCGCGGAGCGCGAGACGAGCATCTGCTGCCCGATCGTGAGGTGGCCGAGCAGACGTCCCTCTTCGGTCAACCCGATCTCGGCCCCGTAGGTGAACTCGCGGGTGCGGCCCAGATCGTGGACCAGCGCCGCGGTCAGCAGCAGGTCGGAGTTCAGTCGTGGATGAAGTTGGCACAGGGACTGAACGAGCGTCCCGATGGCGACGGTGTGCTCGAGCAGGCCGCCCAGGTAGGCGTGGTGGCCGGCGCGGGTGCAGGGCGCTCGCCGCCACGCCTCCCGCAGCACCCGGTCGCCCAGCAGGGAGTCGAGCAGCGCGTGATAGCGCCGGTCGTACACCTCGCCGGCGAGGTGTTCCAGGAAGCCCTCGAGCTCATCCAGATCTCGGTACGCGGTCGGCAGGAAGGCGGCCGGATCGACGACCTCGCCGTCGCTGCCCGCCCGGTGGATGTCAACGACCTCCAGCACCACCTGGTCGCGGAACCGCTCGACCCGGCCCGCCACGCGGACCAGGTCGCCGCGCTGGAAGCGCCCGCCGAGTGAATCCGCCTCGCGGAACGCCCTCGCCGGCACCGAGCCGGTCCGGTCCCGGAGCTCGAGCGCGAGGTACGGCGCGCCGGCGCGGGTGACCAGGCGGTCCTTGCGGGTGCACGCGAACAGGCCGTTGACCTCCTCACCAGGGCGGAGCGCGCTGACGGTCTGCACTGGGGCCATCGTCGCATGATGTACGGTGAGCCGGATGCAGCCGTTGCAATGGGAGTACCGTCCCGATGGTCTTCGCGCGCCCGCGGTGGTGTGTGCGTTCAAGGGTTGGAACGACGCCGCCGATGCTGCGTCGAGCGCGGCCACGTTCGTCGGCAGCGCGCTCGGCGCGCGGCGCTTCGCGACGATCGATCCCGAGGAGTTCTACGACTTCCAGGCCACGCGTCCGCGGATCAAGCTGACCGAGGGCCGGACTCGCGAGATCGAATGGCCCGCGGTGGAGCTCCACGAAGCGCGCATCCCGCGGGCCCCCCGGGACCTGATCCTGATCTCCGGGAGCGAGCCTTCGTTCCGCTGGCGCACGTTCAGCAAGGTGATCGTCGAGCTCGTCGAGGCGCTCGGCGCTCAGCTCGTGGTGACCCTCGGCGCGCTGCTGGCCGACGTCCCCCACACCCGCCCCGTGTCGATCACCGGCTTGGCGTCCGATGCGTCGTTGATCGCCCGGCTGGGGCTCGCCTCTTCCTCCTATGAGGGTCCTACCGGGATCCTCGGTGTCGTCCACGCCGCCTGCCAACAGGCCGGCCTCCCGTCGGCGAGCCTATGGGCTGCGGTGCCTCACTACATCGCGGCCACGCCGAATCCGAAGGCGGCGCTGGCGCTGGTCCGCAAGCTCGAGGGCCTGGTCGGGGTCGCGGTCGATGCCTCCGAGCTCGAGACGGCGAGCGCCGACTATGAACGCCAGGTCAATCTCGCCGTCCAGAGCGACCCCGACGTGCAGGCGTTCGTGGAGCGCCTCGAGCAGGCAGTCAGCTCCGAGTCAAGCGACGACCCAACTCAGCTTCCTTCCGGCGAGACGATCGCCCGGGACCTCCAGCGCTTCCTGCGCCAGCGTGGCGACGAGCCCCCCGGAACCGCGCCGCATTAGGCCACACGCAGCCGATCACCTCTCCGCGGCCGGGCACACCAGCCGGTAATCGCACACCGAGCAGGCCGCGAACGACGGCGTCGGCTCGAACCCCTGCGCCAGGATCCCCTCGGCCACCTCCATCGCCACCTCGCGGATCCACTCTGCGCGATCCCCATCCCCCGCAGAAACCGGGACCGCGACCTTCTCGTCGTCGAGCAGGTAGTAGTAGGCCTGGCGCGATGCCTCGAGCCTCCACGCTTCGCGCGCGCCGACCGCGTAAAGCGACAGCTGTACGTCATCGGCCAGTTGCGCGGGGCTCTTCGGACGGCCCGTCTTGTAGTCGATCAGCTCGTACTCGCCACCGGGGAGCTTGTCGACCCGGTCGACCCGTCCTCGCAGCAGATGCGGTCCGAGCCTGAACGTGAACTGCCGCTCGAACCACACCGGCTCCGAGCGCGAGGACTGGAAGCGCTCGTGGTATCGGCTCAGCGCCGTCGCGGCTTTGCCCCGGAGCTGGCGCTCCTCCTCGGAGTCGCCGAAGCCTCCTCGCCGCCAGCCGGCGTCGAGCAGGCCGAGCAGTTCCGCCAGCGTCCCGCCGCCTCCCCCCGAGTGGAAACGCTCCAGCACCTGGTGGACAAGAATCCCAAACCGCTGATGGACCGTCGGCTCCTGCGGGATCCGGAACACCCGCGCGAACTTGTACTTCAGCGGGCACGTGCGGTACGTGTCGATGTCCGAGGCCGAGAGGACCACGCCGGCGCCGCGCCTGGGGAGAAACGGCTCGAGCGATGGCTCGTCCCGGGCGGCAATCGCGTGCGCCCTGCGGCGAGTGTCCCGCTCGGCGTCCAGCAGGTAGTCATCGAGGGCCGAGGAGGTGAAGATCTCGCGCTGCTCGGCCGTAACCGCCTGCAGGATCCGCGAGTTCACGTCGCGCAGCCCATCCGCGACGCTCTGGCCCTCCGGCCGCGCGATCAGCGCCGCGAGCTTGAGCAGCTCGAGGTAGCGGACCACCGCGTGGGAGACGTCGAGATCGGTGTCGAACCGCAGCTCACCGAGGCGACCGCCGGCGCGCATCGTGCTCTCGAGCAGCTCGTCCCGGAGCAGCCGGTAGGTCGAGGGGATCGTCTCGGCCGGCCCGAACAGCTCCTCTTCGCGGTCCTGCCAGTCGGCGCCGAGGGCCATCCGGATCTCCTCGACCAGCGGCGAGGGGGTCAGGCGGGCGCCGCGGTCGCTCGCGCTCGGGTATGCCAACACCGCGCGGCTGCGCGCACGCGTCAGCCCCGCGTACAGCGCCTGACGCAGCGCTGTCCGCCGACACTCCTCGTCGTCCGCCGGCAGCTGCTCGGACAGAAGCTCGTCTGGAACCGACTCGAAACCCGGGGCCGCGACGCCGGCCTGCAACCCCACCGCGTATACGTGCTCCACCTCGAGGCCGCCGACGGCCTGAAAGCTCAGCACCTGGACACCCCTCGCCCCGGTCAGCTGGGGCTGCTCCTGCTCGCGCAGGCCGAAGTCGGCAACCGCGCCGATCTGCCGAGCGAACTCGCGCGGCGTGGCTTGCGGGGCTCGGCGCACGTAGGAGGAAGCGAGCTCGCCGAACCGGGCGAGCGCTCGCAGGCGCTCGACCACATCCGCCTGGGCCGCGAACAGCTGCTGGCGCCGGAGCCCCAGACGCTCGATCAGGCGATGCACGTACAGGTCGGGGCGGGTGTTGTCGATCGCGATCACACCGGCTCGGTAGAGCTTCAGGAACACGCGGATCCGCTCGCGCGCCTCGGGCGGCACCTGTGGCGACTCGGTCGCTGCCGCCAGCGCCGCGACCATGTCGAGCTTGCGCCTTCGCGCGATTTGGGTGCAGCGCGCGATGTCCACCGAGCGCAGCTCGATCGGCGGGCGCGCCAGCGCCCGAACCACCGCTCCGGCGTCGGAGGGATCCGCCAGCAGCCGCAGCCACGCCAGCACGTCCCGGATCTCGGCGCGCTGGAAGAATGCCTCCTCGCCCACCAGGCGATGTGCGACGGCCCGCTCCTCGAGGGCGACCGCGACAGCCTGCCCCTCGCGGGAGATCGACGGCACCAGGACCACGACCTGATCGGGCGCGACGCCCGCTCGGGAAATCAGGCGCTCGATGTCGGCGGCGACCGACTGGGCCTGCGCGCGATCAGTCGCGCAGCGCCAGAACTCGACCTCGCCGCCCGGCTCGCCGGCGGGCGGCGAGATCCCGGCCGCCGCGCACCCCGCCGCCAGCACGCGCTCCCGGCACCGGACGCTCCGCTGCAGGCGGATGATTCGTGGCCCGCGCCGCTCCAGTGCTCTGATCCGGGCCTCCCCCGCGGCGCGGAAACGGCGCAGGGACTGGCTCGGATCGCCTGCCGCCGTCCATTCCCGACCCCCCACCTCGAGCGCGAGCCGCGCCGGCGCCAGATCGAGTTCCTGCACATCGTCGATCAGGAGATGGTCGAAGCTGCGACCGCCGCCGCGACCCTCCGCGGCGAACCGCAAGGCGCCGAGGACGATGTCGCCGGCATCGATCGCGCCTGCTTGCGCGAGCATTTGCTCGTGGATGCGGTAGATCGCAGCGAACTCTCGCTCCAGGGCGGCGATGGCGCCATCCGGGTGGTCCTGCGCCCAGGCGGCGAACGCTTCGACACCGACCAGTTCGGCCTTGAGCTGATCGATTCTGCGGACGAAGCCGCCGATCAGCGCGTTGGCGCTGCCGCCGAAATCGTGGTGCTCGAGCGCGAGCTCGTCGATCCGGTCGAGCAGCATCGCCAGACGATCGCCTGGCCCCAGCATCGAGTCGAGCGCCTCTGCCCCCGCTTCCCCCAGCACCAGCGAGGCGAGCTCGACTGCTCCCACGACGAACAGCTGCTCGTAACCATGCTCCAGGCCAGCCTCGAGCCGCTCCCTCAGCGCGTCCGCCCGCGCGGCCGAGGGAACCAGCACCGCGAGGCGCTCCGGCCGGCGTCCCGCCTTCACCAACCACCGGAAACGGGACTCGATCATGGTCGTCTTGCCGGTGCCCGCTCCCCCCAGCACCAGCAACGGCCCGTCTCGAAATGTGACCGCCTCGCGCTGAGCGGGAAGCAACTGCGCATCGGGACTCACGCCCACTCTGACAGCATAGGTCCACGATGACCTCCACCCGCTCTGCCCTCGATGCCGATTGGCTCGCCGCCTGCCGACGCGTGGTGAGCGGTCTCGAGCACGTGTTTTCGGAGCGGCCCACGACCATCCAACGGGCGATCGAGACCGGCTCTCGCGGCAGCGGTGGCGACCGGACGCTGGTGATCGATCAGTCCGCGGAGGATCTCGTCCTGGCTGAGCTTGACCGCCTCAAGGCGGAGGGCCACCGGTTCGTGGCGCTGTCCGAGGAACGAGGAGCAATCGATTACGGCGATCCCGAGATCCGCGTGATCATCGATCCGATCGACGGGTCTTTGAACGCAAAGCGCGGGATCTCGAACTACGCGCTGTCGCTCGCCGTGGCGGATGGACCGACGATGGCCGACGTGGCATTCGCCTTCGTTCACGACTTCGGCCCGTCGGAGGAGTGGTGGGCTCGTCGGGGCGCAGGCGCTTGGCTGGACGGCGAGCGACTCGACTCCTCGCTGCAGGAGCGCCGGGACCACGATGGACGGCTCGAGGTGCTCGGCATCGAGTCGGCCGACCCTCGCTGGGTCGCCGCCTCGATCGATTCGCTCGTGGACGCCGCCTATCGCCTGCGGGCGCTCGGAACGATCGCGGTGTCGCTGTGCCAGGTCGCCGCCGCGCGCTTTGACGGAATGGTTTCCCTGAAGCGCTCCCGGGGGGTGGACGCAGCCGCCGGCCAGCTGATCGTGCGCGAGGGCGGCGGCGTGGTCAGCTTCCCGCGCTGCGACGATCCGCTCGCCGCGCCGCTGGACGCGGCCCCGCGCTCTCCGGTGATCGCCGCCCGCTCCACCGAGACCTTGCACCAGCTCGAGGGGATCCCGGCATGATCGATTGGATCCTCGCCGAGCGGATCGCCGGCTACGTCGCCGGCAGCGGTAACGGCAAGCTGCCAACCGCCGACCTGGCGGCGCTGGCCGCTGAATCCGAGTCGCGTGTCAGCGCCTACACGGGGCTCGAGCCGACCCGGCGATTGCCCGAGCCCGAGGGGATCGGCCGTCGCGAATGGGTCGCGAGCAACATCGGCGCGATGCGGGCGCTGCTCGATCCGGTGCTCAAGCGGGCCGGCCAGAACCTCGGGCCGCTGCGGCCGGCGATCGAGCTGGCGATGGGCCTGACGCTGACCACCGAAGTCGGCGTCGTCCTCGGGTACCTTGCCCAGCGGGTGCTGGGGCAGTACGAGCTCGTGCTGCTCGACGAGGCGGTCGAGGACCGGCCGCCCAGGCTGCTGTTCGTGCTCCCGAACCTCGGCGAGGCGGTGGAGGCGTTCGGGGCCGACGAGCAGGAGTTCATGACCTGGGTTGCGCTGCACGAGGTCACGCACGCGGTGCAGTTCGCGGGCGTGCCGTGGCTTCACGGCCACGTTGCGAGCCTCGTGCAAGAGCTGCTGCGCAGCGCCGAGGTGCGGATCGAGGCACCGGGTCGGCTGCGCGTCCCGAGCCGGGACGAGCTGCGCCGGATCGCGGGCGCGCTGCGTCACGGCGACCTGATCTCGATCGTCACCAACGAGGGCGAGCGCGCGACGCTCGACCGCGTGCAGGCGGTGATGGCGGTGATCGAGGGGCACGCGGAGCACGTGATGGATGCGGTCGCCCCCGATCTGCTGCCGTCCCTGCCCCGGCTGCGCGCCGCGCTGGATCGCCGGCGCCGCTCACAGTCAGGCCTCTCCCGGCTGCTGGCGCGCCTACTTGGCTTGGATCTGAAGCTCCGTCAGTACGAGCGCGGAAAGTTCTTCTGCGATGCGATCGTGGAGGCGCGCGGCGTCGCGGCCCTCCGTCACCTGTTCTCGAGCCCCGACGCGCTGCCGACGCTGGTCGAGTTGGAAGACCCCGCCGCCTGGCTGACCCGCACCGGCCTCGACGGCAACGCGATGCTCGCGCGCTCGAGCGCGTAGAGCCGCCACGGATCCGGCACGCCCTTGAAGGCGTGCAGCCCGCGGTCACAGAAGCGAAGCCCCGAGCCGAACACCAGGTCCTTCACCGTGCTCGAGGCGAGCACCTCTCCGGGTTGCGCCTCGGTCATCACGCGCGCGCCGATGTGGACGGCGATCCCCGCCACGTCCTCGCCCACCAGCTCGCACTCGCCGGTGTGCAGCCCGGCACGGACCGCCAGCCCGAGATCTCCGGCGTGATCGACGATCTCCGCCGCACACCGGACGGCCCTGGCCGGGCCGTCGAAGGTGGCGAGAAATCCGTCGCCGATCGTCTTGACCTCGGTGCCGCGCCAACGCCGCAGCCGGTTGCGCACGAGCACGTTGTGCTCCCCGAGCAGCTCGCGCCAGCGGCCGTCGCCAAGCCGCGAGGCGTGCCCGGTCGAGTCGACGATGTCGGTGAACATCACGGTCGCCAGCACCCGGTCGATTTCCTGCGGCGGGGGGCGGCGGCCGGTGAGGAACTCCTCGACGTCCTCCATCGCCGGCGCCTGGACCCACCCGTAGGTGTCCTGGCCCGGGTATTCGATGAAGCGGGCGCCGGGGATCAGCGAGGCGACCTCGCGTCCGACCTCTATCGGGATGTACCGGTCGTCAGTTTCGTGGGTGACCAGCGTGGGCACGCGGATCGTCGGCAGCACGGCGGTTACATCGGTCTGCCGGAGCATCTCGACCAGCTGGCGGGCCATCCCGGGGCTGACCGCCGAGCGCTGCATCCGGCCCCACCACTCCTCGAACGCCCGGTTGCCGACCTGGCTGGGGGCGAAGATCGACAGCAGCGTCCCCTCTCCCCAGCGGTTCTCGATCGCATCGAGCAACTGCGTCCGGAGCTCGGGAGCCATCGTCACGACGCCACGGGGGGATACCGAGGACAGGACCAGCGCCGTTACCCGCTCCGGATAGGTGGCGGCGAACAGCGCCGAGAGCCCGAGATCGCTTGCTCCCCACAGCGCCGTGCGCTCGATCCCCACCGCATCGAGCACGGCGATCAGATCGTCCATCTGCTGCTCGAGCGTGGGCGGCCGCGTAACCGGATCCGACAGACCGGTGCCGCGGCGGTCGAACATGACGACGCGCGCGAACGACCCCAGCCGCTCGAAGCAATGGGCAGTGCCCGGTTCTTCCCACGCCAGCTCCAGATGCGAGGCGGGGCCATTGACGAGGACGAGATCGTGCGAGCCGCGGCCGAACACCTGATAGGCGATGCTGGCATCGCCGCTGTGCGCGTAGTGGGTCGGTGGACTGTTCAAACGGTCCCCAGCTCGCTCTCGGCAGTCGCCGGGTCGAAGTTCGGATTCCGACATAAACCAATGTAACGAAGTGCGCCGCCCGGTTTACAAACACATGTTCGATCCCTTCCCTCTAATATCCTTAGTCCTATCGGGAGCGCATGAGCGACATGGCCACCAACAGCGACACCACGACAGGGGCTCGTAAGACCCCCGCCAGACCGCGCAAGACGACCGCGGCGCGAAAGACCACGACCACTCGGAAGACCACGGCCACGAGACGGCCGAGGTCCTCGACGACCACCTCGACGCAGCCCAAGACCCAGGTCGGCCAGGCGCAGCAGCTCGCCGAGCGAGCGGTCCTGGTGCCGGTCGGGGCAAGCCTGCTCGCCCGCGACAACCTCGTCTCGACGGTCAAGGGCTTCGCCACGAAGTACCGCACCCGCGCGAGCTTCGAGCGCGAGCTCAAGCGCTACGAGCGCCGGGGCGTGACCGCCCGCAACCGAGTCGAGCGCCAGATCCGCAAGACCCGTACTCGGGTCGAGCGCGAGGTCCGTCAGCGCCGCACTCGGGTCGAGCGCACGGTCACGCAGAATCGCCGCCGCCTCGAGCGCGACGTCCGCTCGGCCCGGCGTGATCTCGACCGTCAGTCGGGCGCCGTCGGATCCCGCTTCGAGAAGCTCGTCGCGAACGCTCAGGAGCTGTTGAACTCGGCGGTCTGAGCGCCAACTTCCCCCGCCCGCGCCCAGGAGAGCGCCGCCGCGGGAAAGGTTCGCCGGCCTCATATTTCCGCCGGCGAACGTAGCACCCTCTCCTCCCTCAACCGCCGGGGCGTCACGTATGTGGCGCCCCGGTCGGTCGTTAAACGCCGGGCAGGATGCCCGGCGCTGGTAATTGCCGGCCAAGCAGCCGGATGACTCGGGCGCCGCGCAAGTGGCGAGGCCGGAAGCCGAGCGCGCGGCTGGCCCGAGGGTCTCTCGGAATCCTGGAGCGGAGCGCAGGCCGGCCCAGAGCCGGATGCGGCGTCTGCCAGAATGAAAGCCATGCCCACCCGTGACCAGGTAATCGAAGCGCTTCGCGTCGTGATCGACCCAGAGCTGCGCCGGGACATCGTCGAGCTGGAGATGGTCCGCTCGATCCAGGCCTGCACGAGAACGGCGTCGTCGACGTGATGGTGTCGCTGACGACGCCCGGCTGCCCGATCCGCAGTCATTTCCAGACCGGGGTCGCACAGGCGGTGCGCGAGCTCGAGGGCGTGACCGGGGTCAACGTCAGCTTCGACGTCCTCAACGACGGCGAGAAGGCGGCGCTCGGCCGCAAGCTCGGGCGCGGATCGCTGCCGGAGGGCGCGCTCGCGCAGGTCTCAAACGTGATCTGCGTCGGCTCGGGCAAGGGCGGGGTCGGGAAATCGAGCGTGACGGCGAACCTGGCGGCCGCGCTGGCGGCGACGGGCAAGCAGGTCGGTGTCCTCGACGCCGACGTGTGGGGCTACTCGCAGCCGCGGATGCTGGGGCTCGGCGGCGAGCGCCCACGGGTCAACGCAGAGCGCAAGCTGGTGCCGCTGACCGCCCACGACGGCATCAGGGTGATGTCGATCGGGTTCTTCGTCGAGCAGGACGCCGCCGTCGTATGGCGGGGCCCGATGCTTCACAAGGCGCTCCAGCAATTCCTCGAGGACGTCGACTGGGGCGAGCTCGATTACCTGCTGATCGACCTCCCTCCCGGCACCGGCGACGTCTCGATGACGCTCGCGCAACTCCTCCCGCAGGCCAAGTTCCTGATCGTCACCACGCCACAGCCGGTGGCGCAGAAGGTCGCGCGCCGCTCGGCCGAGATGGCGAACAAGCTGAAGCTCGAGATCGCGGGCGTGATCGAGAACATGTCCGGCTTTGTGACCCCGGACGGCGAGCGCTATCCGATCTTCGGCGAGGGCGGCGGTCAGCTGCTCGCGGAGGAGCTCGACGTACCGCTGCTGGCCAAGATCCCGCTCACGATGCCGTTGCGTGCGCAATCCGACTCGGGCGTCCCGCTCGTGTTCTCCAATCCGGATGACCCCGCCGCCCAGGCGCTGTATCAGGGCGCGCGCGGGCTCGTCGCACTCTCCCCGGTCGAGCTGCCGGTGATGCAGCCGCCGGCCCCCGCGGCGGCGCCGAAGCCGGCGGGGATGTCGCTGCCGATGGCCTAGTGGGTCTCGCCGGAACGTGCCGCCGGGAAGGGCGAGACCCGGGGGCCGTCAGGCGAGGACGCAGAATCCGACGCGCAGCAGCGCTCCGCGAGGATTCGAGGACAAAGCCTGGCGGTCATCCGGGGCCGCCATAACCGGTGGAACGTTTCGGTGGGACCCACAAGCGCTGTGCTGGCGATACACAGCGCGACCTAGGTCCAGCCCGCGAGGCAGAGCCCCCCTTCAGAGTGGCACGCGCGCCACCGCGGGGAAATGTCACCTATTGGTGTAGTACTCGACGTTGATCTGCGAGTACTTCTGCCACTCGTCCGGGAGCTGGTCCTCGGCGAAGCAGGCATCGACCGGGCACGCCTCGACACATGCGTCACAGTCGATGCATTCCTCCGGGTCGATGTAGAGCATCTCGACCTGATCGTAATCCGGCTCGTCGGGGGTCGGATGGATGCAGTCGACCGGGCAAACCTCCACGCACGAGTTGTCCTTCGTGCCGATGCAGGGCTCGGCGATCACGTAGGCCATGGCTCTTTTCAGTCTTCCTGTCTGGGGATTCCGGGTCGGGGCGGCTCATTTTAGGGACGGATAGCCTCCCGGGCGTGCTGCTCCTAACCGGCGCCACCGGGACGATCGGACTGCCGCTGCTCAGGCGGCTGACCGCGGCCGGCACCCCGGTCCGCTGCCTGGTCCGCGACCCACGGCGCCTCGGCGCGGAGCGGGTACGCGTCCAGATCGCCCTCGGGGACCTCTCGGACCACCTCTCGTTCAGGCATGCGCTGCGCGGCGTCGACACGGTCGTCCACCTCGCCTCGGTCATCCGCGATCAACCCACCGGCTCGATCGAGGAGCTGGCTGGGGTGGCGACCTGGAGGCTCGTGCGCGCGGCCGAGCGGGAGGGGGTCGAGCGGTTCGTGTTCTTCTCGGCGCTCGGTGCCTCGACGCGTAGCCGCGCCCGGTTGATGCGAGCGAAGGCGATCGCGGAACGGGCCCTGATCGAGTCCTCGCTCGCCCACACGGTGTTCGCGCCGTCGTGGGTGTATTCGCCGAGCGATCAGTTCCTCACCCTGACCGAGCGGATGTCGCTGCTGCCGGTGATACCGATCCCGGGCCGCGGTCGCGCGGCGTTCCAGCCGATCTGGTCGGAGGATGTGGCCGATTGCGTCCTCGCCGCGCTTCCCGGTGGGCGGCTGGAGGCCGAGTCAGACGGCGCGCGTTACGAGCTGGCCGGGCCCGAGACCCTGACTTATCGGGACATCATCGGGATCGCGTTGCGGTCGTTTCACCGCCGCCGGCCGATCGTCAGCGTCCCCGCGCCCGTGGTGAGGCGAACGCTTGAAGCTGGTCGAGCTGCTGGCCGGTCCGACGGCCTTCGCGACCTGGGACGAGGCCGAGTTGCTCGAGGTCCCGATGATCGCGCGCCACGGAACCGCCGACGCGGAGCGCCTGGGAGTGGTGCCGCGGCCGATGGAGGCCGTGCTCGGGATCGGTTAGCGCCGAGGCCTGACGCGCCACGCGCCCCCGGGCGCTCCGGGCTGTTGTCGTGGGTGATCGGCTTGGTGCGCGAGGGGGCGCGCTGGCGCGTTCAGGCGTCTCTAGCCCCGTTCGAAACGCCCTCAGGCCCCGATCGAAACGTCCGGGCTTCGTTCGCGCCTGTTCCAGTGCCCAAACTGCGCCGATGCGGCGAGAAATGTGCGATCGAACACGATATGCCTGCTCGCTCGCCCATTCCTGGCCGGAAGTGCTCGATTTGGGCAGTAGAACAGCTCGATTGTGGTGTCTCCGGGGCATAACCGTGGCGAGTCCGGGACAGAAGGCCATCGAAAAGCTTCTCGCGCCCAATCCCGGGCCAGGCCGGGTCCCGGTCTGAAGGATGGCCTCACGCCACCGCCACCTCCGCCCGGCGCCCTGCCCACGGCAGCGCCTCCTCGAGCTGCGCCCCGAGCGCCAGCAGCCCCTCCTCCCGCGCGGGTCGCCCGATCAGCTGCACGCCGGTCGGCAGCCCGTCCTCGCCGTGATAGAGGGGCAGGGAAATCGCCGGCAACCCGGTCACGTTGACGATCGCCGTATAGGGCGTGAAGTGGCCGGAGCGCTGGTAGTGCTCCCACTGGTCCGGGCCGCGCCCGTGCACTTCGCCGATCGGGAGCGGGCGTCGCGCCAGCGCAGGCGTCACCACCACGTCGTAGGGCGCGATCGCGGTCACGATCCGCCGGGCGATCGCCTCGAGCCGTCCCTCCGCGGCCAGGTAGCTGACCGTGTCCTGCTGGCGCGCCCGCTCCCACAGCGCCCAGGTCAGCGGCTCGACGTCGTCTTCGGTCGCCTCGCGGCCGGCGAGCCGGCCGCCGACCATCACGCTCATCGCCACCATCGGTCCGAACGCCCGCGTGAAGTCCGAGAGCAGGTCCAGACCGGACCACGGCGGCGTGATCTCCTCGACCGAGTGCCCGAGCGATTCCAGCAGCTCGGCGGCATCGACGGCGGCCGCCTCGCACACGGGATCCAGGACCCCCCCTTCCAGCGCCATGTTCAGAGCCAGCCCGATCCGCAGGCGACCGGGCGCGAGCGTGGCGGCAGACGCATAAGAGCCGTCAAACGGCGGTGCCCAGTTCGCGTCCCCGAGCTCGTAACCCGCCATCACGTCGAGGGCCGCGGCCGTCTCGGCGACCGTTCGCGTGAGCACTCCGTCGATGGTCAGGAAGCTCTGGCCCCCGTCGGGACCGACCGAGACGCGACCGCGTGCGGCCTTCAGGCCGACCAGGCCGCAGCAGGCGGCGGGAATCCGGGTCGATCCGCCGCCGTCGTTGCCGTGGGCGATCGGGACCATGCCCGCGGCCACAGCCGCCGCGGAGCCGCCGCTGGAGCCACCCGGGGTGCGATCGAGCGCCCACGGGTTGTGGGTCGGCCCGAACCGCCGTGACTCGGTGGTGGGCAGGATTCCCATCTCCGGGAGGGCGGTCTTACCGACGATCACGAATCCGGCGTCCCGGAGGCGACGAACCAGGAACGCGTCGTGACGGGCGATGTGGTCGCCGAACAGATCGCTGCACATCGTGATCGGCATCCCCTCTACCGGCCGGTTGTCCTTGATCGCGATCGGGACCCCCGCGAACGGCCGCGGATCGCCCGGCCCGATCTCGTCGGCAGCCCTCAGCGCTGCCTCGCCTGCCACGTACGTGAAGGCGTTGATCACCGGCTCCAACGCCTCGATCCGCTCGAGCGACTCCGAAACCAGCTCCCGCGCGCTCAGCTCGCCGGAACGGACCAGTTCTGCCAGCTCACCGATGGGGCGATAGAGCAGCTCGGACATGAGGCTGCACCCTACCTGCCTATAGCCTGTTGTGCTCGACTCTCATCGGAGACACCGCCGCCCAGGAGCCACGAGATGACCGCAACCGCAGAAGTCCAGTCAGGCCTCGAGGGCGTGGTCGCCTTCGCCACCGAGATCGCCGAGCCAGATCGTGAGGGGGGAGCCCTGCGCTACCGCGGGGTCGATATCGAGGAACTGGTCGGGAACGTCCCGTTCGAGCAGGTGTGGGGGCTGCTGGTCGACGGCAGGCTGCTGCCGGGGTTGCCTCCGGCCGAGCCCCACCCGCTGAGCGTGCGTTCCGGCGACCCGCGTGTCGATGTGCAGGCGGCGCTGGCGATGCTCGCGCCGCAGTGGGGCTTTCAGGAGCTGATCGACATCTCCGACGAGGAGGCGCGCGACAGCCTGGCCCGCGCCTCGGTGATGGCGCTGTCGTTCGTCGCCCAGTCGGCGCGCGGGATCGGCCGTCCCCCCGTGTCGCAGCGCGTGATCGACACCGCGAGGTCGATCCCGGAGCGGTTCCTGATCCGCTGGCGCGGAGAGGCCGACCCCAGGCACGTCGAGGCGATCGACGCCTACTGGATCTCGGCCGCCGAGCACGGCATGAACGCCTCGACGTTCACCGCGCGGGTGGTCGCCTCCACCGGCGCGGATGTGGCGGCGGCGCTGTCGGCGGCCGTTGGCGGGCTGTCCGGTCCGCTCCACGGCGGCGCCCCGTCGCGGGTGCTGAGGATGCTCGACGAGGTCGCACAATCCGGCGACGCCGAACGCTACGTCAAGGACCTGCTC
Source organism: uncultured Solirubrobacterales bacterium (assembly GCA_963767695.1). Classification (GTDB taxonomy): domain Bacteria; phylum Actinomycetota; class Thermoleophilia; order Solirubrobacterales; family Solirubrobacteraceae; genus Palsa-465. The sequence goes on along the minus strand of CAVYFE010000002.1, from coordinate 111,801 downwards.
GATCGCGGCGAGCGGCTGATGGGCTTCGGGCACCGGATCTACCGGGCGGAAGACCCCCGTGCCCGCGTGCTGCGGCGAACCGCGCGCAAGCTCGGCTCACCGCGGGTCGAGGTCGCCGAGGCGCTCGAGGAGGCCGCGCTGGCCGAGCTCCAAGCGCGCAAGCCCGATCGTGTGCTGGCCACCAACGTCGAGTTCTGGTCCGCGGTGGTGCTCGACTTCGCCGAGGTTCCGTCCGAGCTGTTCACGTCGATGTTCACCTGCGCCCGTACCGCCGGGTGGTCGGCGCACATCCTCGAGCAGAAGCGCGAGGGCCGCCTGATCCGCCCGACCGCCAAGTACGTGGGCCCGCCGGGGCGAGCTCTATCCGACCTAACCGACTGATAACTGGACGGGCGCATCGGCCCGGTCACAGTGTCTAAGCTGGCCGGGCCACCGCATGACCCCCGAACGTCAGCTTGACCCCGAGGCGCTCGGCGATCACATCGATCGGTTGTATCGCGCCGCGTGGAGCCTCTGTGGGTCGCGCGAGGAGGCCGAGGATCTGGTTCAGGAGACGTTCGCGCGCGTGCTGCGCAAGCCGAGGATCCTCCACTCCGAGGATGATCTGGGCTATCTGCTGCGGGTGCTCCGCAACACGTTCTTCAGCGCGCGCCGGACCGCTGCCCGGCGCCCACGGACGAGCGCGCTGCCCGACGATCTCGATCTGGTCGAGGACCGCAGTGCGATCCAACCGGAGGCGAGGCTCGAGTCAGCCGAGCTGTACGCGGCGATCTCAGCTCTGCCCGAGGATTTCCGCGACGCGCTGATCGCGATCGACGTGGTCGGGCTGTCATATCGCGAGGCGGCTCGGGCGCTGCGGGTCCGCGAGGCGACGATCACCACCAGGCTGCACCGCGCGCGCCAGCGGGTGGCGAGAGAGCTCGCTCCGGAGCGATCCGAGCAGCTCGAACGGTGATCGCTGTCAGGCGTCCGTGCCGGACGATTTCCACGCGGCCAGCTGGCCCATCACCGATGGCGGGATGCCCGTGCTCGACAGCACGCAGGTGTGATCCTCGCGCTCCCAGGTGACGACCCAGCGGCCGTCCAACTTCAGCGTCCGCAGCTCGGTCCCGTTCACGTAGGTGACCCGTGCCGCCGGGACCTTCAGCGCCGGAGCGCTGACGATCGTGTAGGCCACCAGCCTCCCGTGCCACTGGTAGTACACGGTCATCGCGACCCGACCGCCCACGCGATCGATCCGCTGGCCCACCGCCTGGTACCCGAAGCGGGCGCTCCAGTTGGGAAAGTAGACCTCCTGGACGTCTTGTTTGAGCCTCGAGGTCGGAGCCTTCGGATCGGGGCTCGGCGCGGGCGCGGTCGGGCCGGCGAGCGCCAGCGCCGCCGCCTCGCTGACCGACGGACCCCCAGGCGTACCGGACGGCAGGACCAGCACCAGCGCCAGCACGATCGCGGCGATGGCGCCGGCAAACGCGCCGGCGTAGCCCAGCCGGCGCCGGGTGCGCACGCGGGGGCTCGGCCGCTCCGCTTCGATCCGGGCACGGACCCGCGCCGGCGCACGGTCGGTGGCGCGCGCCCGGTGCAGGATCTCGACCGCGCGGCGCTCGCGCTCGTAAAGGGCACGCACCTCCGGCGCGCCCGCGATCCACGCTTCGACCTCAGCCCGGCGAGCAGGATCGAGCGTCCCGTCGGCGAGCGAAGAGAGGTCTGCGAGCTGCTGCGGAGTGAGTTCGGCCGTGGATGCCATGGGGAGGTCTGATGGTAAAGACGCTCAGGAAGCTCCGAACCTTCCTGAAAGCGCTTCCCTGCTGCTCACCGATGGTACGGCCCGGAAACGTATTCCGCCAGCATGCGGCTGGCCGAGAAACGCGGGCCGATCGACTGCAGCGAGGTCTTCATCAGCCGCACCCAGTCTCGCGGGATTCCGTCCTGCTCACGGCCGTAGAACGTCGGCACCACCGCGTCGTCGAGGAGCCGGTGGAGCTGTTCCGCGTCCCGCTCATCTTGTCGGGCGGGATCGGGCTCGATGTCTCCCGGCAATGCCCAGCCATTCGCCCCCTCGTAAGCCTCGGCCCACCAGCCGTCGAGCACGCTGAGCTGGAGGCCACCGTTGATCGCCGACTTCATACCGCTCGTGCCGCTCGCCTCGAGCGGTGGCCGCGGCAGGTTCAGCCACACGTCACAGCCGCGAACCAGTTCGGCCGCGGAGGCGAGGTCGTAGTCATCGAGGAACACGACTCGCTGACCGATGATCCGGGCGTACTTGAGTCCGAACAGACGCTGGAGCGAGCGCTTGGCCTCTTCATCGCGAGGATGCGCTTTGCCGGCCAGCACCACCTGCACGGGCTGATCGCCGTCGAGCAGCGCCATCGTCCATTCGGGATCGCGCGTCAACAGCTCGAGCCGCTTGTAGGTCGCGATCCGGCGGGCGAAGCCGATCGTCAGTACCTCGGGGTCAAACGCGCGCGCGGCGGCTCCGACGTACTCCCGGACGTCGTTGCGCAGCAGTCGGTCGGTGATGCTCCGGCCGCGCACGAACTCCACCAGCCGTGCCCGCTGGCGCCCTCTCACGTTCCACAGCTCGGCATCCGGAATCTGCTCGACCGCCGCCCACGTCTGCGGCTCGCCGGCGCGCGAAAACCATCCGTCCCCCAGAACGCGATCGAACAGCTCGCGCATCGGCGCGCCGATCCAGGTGGGGATGTGGACGCCGTTGGTGACGTGCGCGATCGGCACCTCCTCGAGTGCTCTGCCCGGCCACAGCGAGTGCCACATCGCGCGCGCGACCTCGCCGTGGCGGCGGCTGACCGCGTTCGCGGTCCGGCTCATGCGGAGCGCCGCCTGGGTGACTCCAAACGGTTCGGAGGGCTCATCGGGATTCGTTCGGCCGAGCGCGATCAACTGCGAGCTCTCGACACCGACCTCCGTGGCCAAGCCGTCGAGCGCGTCGGCGGCCTGCTCGGGCGGGTAGCTGTCGTTTCCCGCCGGGACCGGAGTGTGGGTCGTGAACACCGTCCGGCCCCGGGCCTCCTGGAGGGCTGAGTGCAGTGATTGCTCGCGCAGGCCGGGGCGCGTCAGCTCGACCGGCGCGAGCGCAGCATGACCCTCGTTGAGGTGGATCACGCTCGGCTCGATTCCGAGCGCCCGCAGCGCCCGGATACCGCCGACCCCGAGCAGCATGTACTGCGCGAGGCGCGTCTGGGCGTCGGCGTCGTAGAGCCGCGCGGTGATCCAGCGCTCGAGCGGCCCGTTCTCCGGCACGTCGGTGTCGAGCAGGAACAGCGGCACCCTTCCGACCTCCACGCGCCAGATCCGCGCGCTGACCCGCTGCCCGTAGATCGGCACCTCGATCGTCACCGGAGCCCTGTCGTCACCGGTTACGAGCGCCGCCGGCAGCCGCTCCGGATCGGTGTCGACCCAATACTCGTGCTGCCAGCCGCCGGCGTCGACCCGCTGGCGGAAGTAACCCCGGCGGTACATGAGCCCGACGGCCACCATCGGCACCGCACGGTCGGAGGCTTCCTTGAGCAGATCGCCGGCCAGTGCGCCGAGGCCTCCCGAGTAGATCGGCAGTGACACGTGGACCCCATACTCGGCGCACAGGAACGCCACCGGGCCGGCGCCGTCGCCCGGGCCGCCAGACGGCGGGCGGTCGAGGTCGCTCGCCGCTGCCGCCTCGAGTGCGGCGGCACGCTGTAGCAGCTGCTCATCGGTCGCGGCACGCCGCAGCGCCTGCAGCGATGCCTCCTGCAGCAGGCGAACCGGGTTCTCCCGGCAGATCTCGAAGCGCGCCGGGTCGACCGAGCGAAACAACTCCGGCCCGTCGGGTGACCACGACCATCGGTAGTTGTAGGCCAGGCGCGCAAGCGGAGCCAGGGGGTCCGGGAGCCGCTCGGCGAGCTCGTTCGCAGCGCGCCGAACATCCTCGCGGCCGTCATGCACGGTTGTCGTCGGCGAGTGCAAGGGCGGGATTATCAAACAGCCCGGTACCCTCGCGCCCTTGAGCGCTAACAAACTCGGCGTGCTCGCGTTCGGCGACTCGATCACCAACGGCGGCGGCGAGCTCCAGTGGGGCGTGGCGTTGCAGTCGTGGGCGCTGTGGGTCGCGCGGGGGCTGGGGGTGCCGTTCACGAGCTATGCCGTCGACGGCGCCACCGCCGCCGACGTGGTGGACCACCAGATCCCCGCCTACGAGCGCGCGACTGCCCGATCGGACGCCAGCTACGACCTCGGCTGCCTGTACATCGGCGTCAACGACGTCCGCTCGTTTGACTGGGACGCGCCCAGGTTCGAACGAGACTTCCGCACCGCGCTCTCAGCGCTGGCCAGCCGTTGCGAGCGGGTGCTGGCGCTGAGCGCACCACTTGATCTCGGACGCCCGCGGGCCGGCGCCAAGGTCGGCGAGCTGAACGCGGTTGTCAGGCGAGCCACGGCGGAGTCGGGGGCCCTGCTCCTCGACCTGAGTGACTTCGACGGCCGCAACCTGGTGATGACCGATCACGTTCACCCGACGGCGTTCGGACAGATCGCCATCGCCGAGCGGGCGCTGGCGGTGCTGGCCCGAGACGGCCTCCCCACGCGGGTCAGGCCGAGCGCCCTGATCAGCTACCAGCCCAGCCGGCGGCAGCGACTCCTCGGCGACATCACGTTCGCCTATCGGCACGCGAAGGTCAGCCTCCGCGCGGCCGCGATCCAGGCCGCCCTTGCCCTGCAGGAGCGGCCGTAGTTCTCGAGCCTCCATCCTGAGGCGCGACGGGGGGCATGGCGTGGGAAACGTCCCACGGTGCCGCGTCGTGGCGGGGGTCGCCTCCCTCAAAGCCCACCGCGACCCGCCCGCTCAGGCCACCCGGCGCCCCTCGAGGCTCGCCTCCCGCAGGCGCTCGCCCAGCCCGGGGGTCAACGCGCCCGGCTCCAGCTGCCAGCGCCAGCTCCCGCGCGCCCGCGACGGATGGTTCATCCGCGCCTCGCTGCCGAGCCCGAGCACGTCCTGCGCCTGGACCATCGCCATCCGCGCCGGCGATTTCATCGCCAGGCGGATCAAGCTCCACCACGGCTCGCGATCGACGACCGCGCGCAACGAAAACTCCGCGTCGACCGCCGAGCGCCGGGCCTCGTCAAGCGACTCATACCAGCCGCGGGCGGTGTCGTGGTCGTGGGTGCCCGTGTAGACGACCTGGTTTGGAACCTGGTTCTCGAAGCGATGTGGGTTGCCGGGATCCTCCTCGTCGAACGCGAACTGGATGACGGCCATCCCGGGCAGCCCGAGCTGGTCGCGGAGTCGCGTGACGGCGGGCGTGATCACGCCCAGATCCTCGGCGATCAACCGCAGGTCTGAGCCCAGCGCGCCGCGCATGGCGTCGAACACCGGCCGTCCCGGCCCCCGTTTCCACCGGCCCGCCGCCGCCGTGCGCGCGCCGGCCGGCACCGCCCAGTAGGACACGAACCCGCGGAAGTGGTCGATCCGAGCGAGATCGAATAACTCAAAGCTCCGCCGCATCCGCTCCACCCACCAGTGGTAGCGGCGCCGGCGCATCGCCGGCCAGTCGTACAAGGGGTTGCCCCACAGCTGACCGGTTCGGGAGAACGCGTCAGGCGGCGCGCCCCCGACCAGACCCGCCTGGAACAGCTCCGGATGCGAGACGTGATCGACGCTCCCCGGCGAGACGTAGATCGCCACGTCGCCGAACAGCCGCACCCCGGCCGCAGCCGCATACGCGCGCAGCGCGCCCCACTCGCGCTCGAATCGCACCTGACCCTCGACGGCGCCGCGGCCGGCGAACCGCTCCCAGTCACCGATCCAGAACGCATGGCGCTCGCGGAATTCCGATATCTCGCAAGCGCGAACGAGCGCCCGCGGCGATTCCAACAGGCGCGGCCACGCCGCGAACGCGGAGCGGGATTTGTAGGGAGAGCGATAGCGATCGGGCGGACCGAGGGGCAGCACCTGCCACCACGACTGCCCGGCGCCAGCCAGCCAGTCGACGAATTCGTACGCCCCGCGGCCGAGGCGGCCCTCCGGCAACGAAGTCAGGTGGAGCTGGACCCCGCTCGACCGCGACGGCGCGGTCCGGCGCCGGGCGCCACTCGACCGGGTAGGCGGATTCACGCGCCACTGTTTACCCGATGGGGCGACAAGGATATGTTCGGGCCTGGCATGGCCGAGAAGTCGCCCAACCGCATCGTGATCCAATACCCGGCTCCGATGGTCGATGGCGGCACGTTCCCGGCCAAGCGCTGCGTCGGCGACACCGTCACCGTCTCCGCCGACATCTTCCGTGACGGACACGACCTGCTCCGCGCGGTCATCCGCTACCGAAGCCCGGAGACGCCGCAGTGGCGCGAGACCGAGATGCATCGGATCGACGCCCACCTCGGCGGCGTCCGCTGGGCGGGCGAGTTTCCGGTCGAGCGCATGGGCAGCTGGGAGTACGCGATCGAGGCGTGGACCGACACGTTCGGCACCTGGCGCGACGAGCTCGAGCGCAAGGTGAACGCGGGCCAGCACGACTTGGCCGGCGAGATCTCCGAGGGCGCACTGCTGCTCGAGGCGGCCGCCGGCAACGCCCGGAACGCCGGCGACAGAACGCTGATCGAACACGCGCTTATGACGCTCAGAGATGACGCGATCCCGGAATCGGCCAAGTACGACGTCGTGCTCGGGCTGGAGCTGTTCGCCGCCGTCGAGCGCACGCAGGAGCGCCACGGGTGCGTCCGAGCCGAGCCGCTGCGGATCGAGGTTGACCGGCTCAAAGCCCGGTTCGGCTCATGGTATGAGCTGTTCCCTCGCTCGTGGGGCGGGCTGAGGGGCGTCGAGCGCCAGCTCCCAGCGCTCGCCGATCTCGGCTTCGACGTCGTCTACCTGCCCCCGATCCACCCGATCGGCCACACCAACCGCAAGGGGCGCGAAAACTCCCTCACCGCCGCCCCGAACGACCCGGGCTCACCGTGGGCGATCGGCGATGAGACCGGCGGCCATGACGCAATCCACACAGACCTCGGCACCAGAGAAGACCTGATCTCGCTCACCACAGCCGCCAGAGAACTCGGCATCGACATCTGCCTCGACTTCGCGATCCAGGCTTCGGCCGATCACCCGTGGCTGACACAGCACCCCGAGTGGTTTCATCGCCGGCCCGACGGAACGCTCAAGTACGCGGAGAATCCGCCGAAGCGCTACCAGGACATCTACAACGTCAACTGGGAGTCGCCCGACTGGCGCGGCCTGTGGGACGCGCTGCTGAAGATCGTGCTCCATTGGGTCGAGTGCGGCGTCAAGGTGTTCCGGGTCGACAACCCCCACACCAAGCCGTTCCCGTTCTGGACATGGCTCATCGAGCAGGTCCACGCCCGCGATCGCGACGTCATCTTCCTGTCGGAGGCGTTCACTCGCCGGGCGGTCATGCGCCACCTGGCGAAGCTCGGCTTCACGCAGTCCTACACCTACTTCACGTGGAAGAACTCACGCTGGGAGCTGACCGAGTACCTCTCCGAGCTCGCGCACTCGGGCGAGCAGGAGTACTTCCGCCCGAACTTCTTCACCAATACGCAGGACATCCTGCACGCCTACCTCCAGCACGGCGGCCCGCCGGCGTTCGAGGCGCGGCTCGTGCTCGCGGCCACGCTCAGCCCGAGCTACGGGATCTACTCAGGCTTCGAGCATTTCGAGAACGTGCCGCTCAGAGAGGGCTCCGAGGAGTACCTGCACTCCGAGAAGTACGAGCTCAAGCGACGTGCACTCGATGGACCACTGCTGCCGCTGATCCGGCGGATCAACCAGATCCGCCGCGCAAACCCGGCGTTCCATCGGCTCTCGAACGTGACCTTCCTCGATACCGCGAACGACGCGCTGATCGCATACGCCAAACGTTCGCCGGGCAATACAGTGCTGACGGTGGTGAACATCGATCCCCACCAGCCCCAGGAAGGGGTCGCGATCGTACCCGCGCAGCTCGGCCTTGCGCCAAGCTTCACCGTCCACGACCTACTCTCGGACGAACGCTTCGGCTGGCGGATCGGGCCAAACTATGTGCGGCTTGAACCCGGCACCCGGCAAGCGCACGTCCTTGCGGTCGAGCCATAACCAACGATCGAGCCATAACTGCCGAGCCATCGCTACCGATCCAGCCATAGCTTCCGAACCATGACCGGACCCCCAACCCTCACTCACCTGATCGCCGCGGAGCGATCGCTGCCGATCCGGACCCACCCTGAGCCGCCACCGACACCGCAGGCGCAGGCCCGCCAGTGGTTCGAGGCCGAACCGCTGTGGTTCAAGCGCTCGGTGTTCTACGAGATCCACATCCGTGGCTTCTTCGATGCCAACGGTGACGGCTCGGGCGACTTCCGCGGTCTGACCGAGAAGCTCGACTACCTCCAATGGCTCGGCATCGACTGCATCTGGCTGCTGCCGTTCTACCGCTCCCCGCTGCGCGACGGCGGTTATGACATCGCCGACTTCACCGACGTCCATCCCGACTACGGCTCGGTCGACGATGTGCACGAGCTGATCGACGCCGCGCACGCGCGCCGGATCCGGGTGATCGCCGATCTGGTCATGAACCACACCTCGATCGACCATCCCTGGTTCCAGGAATCCCGCTCGAGCCCCGAGTCGCCAAAGCGAGACTGGTACGTGTGGTCGAAAACCGACGAGCGCTACAAGGACGCGCGGGTCATCTTCGTCGACACCGAGTCCTCGAACTGGTCGTGGGACCCGGTCGCGGGCGCCTACTACTGGCATCGCTTCTTCTCCCACCAGCCCGATCTCAACTACGCCAACCCCGAGGTCCAGGAGGCGATGATCCAGGTCCTGCGGTTCTGGCTGGACCTCGGGCTCGACGGGTTCCGGCTGGACGCCGTGCCCTACCTGTTCGAGCGCGAGGGAACCAACTGCGAGAACCTCCCCGAGACCCACGCGTACCTGAAGCGGGTCCGCCAGGAGGTCGAGGAGAGCTACCCCGACCGCGTCCTGTTGGCAGAAGCCAACCAGTGGCCAGCCGACGTGGTCGAGTACTTCGGCGAGGGCGACGAGTGCCAGATGGCGTTCCACTTTCCTGTGATGCCGCGGATGTTCATGTCGGTCCGCCGCGAGGAGGCGGTGCCGATCTACGAGATCCTCGAGCAGACGCCGCAGATCCCGGACAACGCGCAGTGGGGGCTGTTCCTGCGCAACCACGACGAGCTGACGCTCGAGATGGTGACCGACGAGGAGCGCGACTACATGTACTCCGAGTACGCCAAGGACCCGCGCATGAAGCTCAACCTGGGGATCCGCCGGCGGCTCGCCCCGTTGCTCGACAACGGCCGCGACGAGATCGAGCTGATGACCGCGATCCTGTTCTCGCTGCCCGGATCTCCGGTGCTCTATTACGGCGACGAGATCGCGATGGGCGACAACGTGTTCCTCGGCGACCGCGACGGCGTGCGGACGCCGATGCAGTGGACGAGCGACCGTAATGGCGGTTTCTCGCGCGCCGATTTCGCGCAGCTGTACGCGCCGCCGCTGATGGACCCGGTATACGGGTATCAGGCTGTCAATGTCGAGGCCGAGCTGCGGACCGCCACCTCCCTGCTGCGCTGGATCCACCGCTTCATCGCGCTGCGCAAGGAGCATCCGGTGTTCGGCTTCGGGACCTACGAGCCGATCGAGCCCTCGAACCGCCGCATCTTCGCCCACATACGCAGGTTCGAGGAAGATCTCGTGCTCTGCGTTCACAACCTGGCTCGTTCCGCCCAGCCGGTGGAACTCGACCTGAGCGCCTATCAGGGCCGCTACCCGGTCGAGCTGTTCGGGCGCTCCCGCTTCCCGAGCATCGGTGAGCTGCCGTACCTGCTGACGCTCGCGCCGCGTGGCTTCTACTGGTTCGAGCTGGCCGAGGAAGCGGCCACCCAGCCGGATGAGTGAGCCGGTGCAGATACACGCGTCAGAAATCAGCAGGTGCCTCGACGATGAGAGCCTGCGCGACTGGGTCCAGCAGCAGCGCTGGTACGCGTCGAAGTCGCGGTCGGTGGCGGGCATCGAGATCGTCGAAGCGATCACCCTGCGCGAAGACCCACTGCTGTTCCTGGCCCTCGTGCAGACCCGGTTCGCGACCGGCACCCACGAGCTCTATCAGCTGCCGCTCGCGTTGCGGCCCTACGGCGACGAGGTGCTCGCCGACGCGATCGCCCAGACGGGCGGATGGACGGCGTACGACGCGCTCGCGGAGCCCCGCCGGTTGCTCGAGCTGGTGCTGCGGATGGACTCGGGCCAGGAGATCGAGACCGCCGAGGGACGGTTCAGCTTCCACCGCGTCAATGGCGTGGCCACGGTCTCCGAGGATTCCTCCGTCCGGCTGATGGGAGTCGAGCAATCGAACTCCTCGATCGTGATCGACGACAAGCTCGTGCTGAAGGTGTTCCGCAAGCTCGAGCCGGGCATCAATCCCGAGCTCGAGCTGCTGCGCTTCCTCACCGCCCGCGAGTTCCCGAACATCGCGGCGCTGCACGGGTGGTACGACTACGACGGCCAGGCGCTCGCGTCGACGCTCGGCGTCGCCCAGCAGTTCCTCCCTCGCGCGGTCGGCGGCTGGGAACTGGCGCTCGACAAGATCGAGCACGATCCCGAGTGGCTCCTGGATCAACTGGGAAGCCTCGGCGCGGTGACCGCGCAGCTGCATACCGTGCTCGCATCGGACCACAGCGACCCCGCGTTCTCGCCCGAGGAGTCAAGCCAGGAGGCGCTGTCGCTGCTGACCGCGACGGTCGACGAGGACATCGAGCGGATCTTCGTCCGCTTGCCCGAGGACCCGCGGGTCGAACCGATCATCGGCCGTGGGCAGGACGTGCGCGAGCGCTTGGCGGCCCGGGCCCAGATCGGGGTCGGCGGGCGCGTGATCCGTGTCCACGGGGACTACCACCTGGGACAGACGCTGCACACGCCACAGAGCTGGGTGATCATCGACTTCGAGGGGGAGCCGGCGCGGCCGCTGCCCGAGCGCCGCGCGAAGCGCTCGCCGCTGCGCGACGTGGCGGGGATGCTGCGGTCCTTCGCGTATGTCACCTCGGCGGTGGAGCTCCAGCGGGGCGGGCAGGCGCCGCCGGAGTTCGAGCAGCGGGCGCGCGAGCGGTTCCTCGAGCGCTACTTCGCGGAGGTCGACTCGACGATCCTGCCGCCGGGCGAGGCGGCGATCGCCAACCTGCTGACGATCTTCGAGCTGGAGAAGGCGATCTACGAGCTCCAGTACGAGCTCGACAACCGTCCCGACTGGGTGTCGATCCCGGTCGCGGGGATCAGACGGCTGCTGGAGGAGGGATGACGGTCGCGACCAGTGAGCTCGACGCCCTCGTCCGGCGCGAGCACTCCAACCCTCATTCGGTGCTCGGCGCCCACCCGGACGGCACTGGGGTGGCGATCCGCGTGTTCCGTCCGGCCGCGAGCGAGGTCAAGCTCCAGCTCGACGACGGTGAGACGATCGAGCTCGAGCAGATTCACGCGGGCGGCGTGTTCGAGGGCGTCGTCGAGGGCGCGGAGATGCCGCTGCGCTATCGCCTGGAAGTCGATTACGGCGCCGCCGGGACGTTCACGATCGACGATCCGTACGCGTTTGCGCCGACGATCGGCGAGCTCGACCTGCACCTGATCGGCGAAGGCCGCCACGAGAGGATCTACGAGAAGCTGGGCGCGCACGTACGCGAGCACCAGGGCATCGTCGGCACCGCGTTCGCCGTGTGGGCACCCGCCGCCCGCGCGATCAGCGTCGTCGGCGACTTCAACTCCTGGGACGGGAGGCTGCACGCGATGCGCTCGCTCGGCTCAAGCGGGATCTGGGAGCTGTTCCTGCCGGCGGTGGAGGCCGGCACGCGCTACAAGTACGAGATCCTCGGCGCCGACGGGGAGCTGAAGCTCAAGGCCGACCCCTACGCACTGCAGGCCGAGTTGCCGCCGCTGACCGCGTCGGTCGTGTTCCAGACCGGCCATCGCTGGAGCCAGCCCGACGGCGACTGGCTGAGCGCCCGCGCCGAGCACCAGCCGCTGAGGCAGCCGGTCTCGATCTACGAGGCTCATCTCGGCTCCTGGCGCCTGAAGGCGCTAGAGGACAACCGCTCGCTCAGCTACCTGGAGCTGGCCGACGAGCTGTGCGCGTACGTCAACGACATGGGGTTCACGCACGTCGAGCTGCTGCCGGTGATGGCGCACCCGTTCCTCGGCTCCTGGGGCTACCAGGTAAGCGGGTACTTCGCGCCGACGCCCCGCTACGGCTCGCCCGACGAGTTTCGAGCGTTCGTGGACCGGATGCACTCACATGGGGTCGGCCTGATCCTCGACTGGGTGCCCGCCCACTTCCCGCGCGACGACTTCGCGCTGGCGCGCTTCGACGGAACCGCGCTCTACGAGCACGCCGACCCGCGCCGCGGAGCCCACCCGGATTGGGGCACGCTGGTGTTCAACTACGGCCGCCACGAGGTCCGCAACTTCCTGACCTCCAACGCGCTGTTCTGGCTGCGCGAGTACCACGTCGATGGGATCCGGGTCGACGCCGTCGCTTCGATGCTGTACCTCGACTACTCGCGCCGAGAGGGCGAGTGGGTCCCGAACCAGTTCGGCGGCCGCGAGGATCTCGACGCCGTCGCGTTCCTGAAGGAGCTCAACGAGGTGATCTACGGCCGTGAGCCGGGGGTCATCTCGGCGGCCGAGGAGTCGACCGCGTGGCCCGGCGTCTCACGCCCCACCTATCTCGGCGGGCTCGGCTTCGGGTTCAAGTGGAACATGGGCTGGATGCACGACACGCTCGGCTACTTCCAGCAGGATCCGATCTACCGCCGCTACCACCACCACGAGCTGACCTTCAGCCTGATGTACGCGTTCAGCGAGAACTTCATCCTGCCGCTCTCGCACGACGAGGTGGTCCACGGCAAGGGGTCCCTGTACTCGAAGATGCCCGGCGACCGCTGGCAGAAGCTCGCGAATTTGCGCGCGCTGTACGCGTACATGTGGGCGCATCCGGGCAAGAAGCTGCTGTTCATGGGCGGCGAGCTGGCGCAGGAGCAGGAATGGAGCCACGAGCGCTCGCTCGACTGGCACCTGTTGGAGCGTCCCGAGCACGCCGGCGTCCAGCGCCTGGTGCGTGATCTCAACCGTCTCTACCGGGACGAGCCGGCGCTGTGGGAGATCGACTCCGATCCGGCCGGGTTCTGGTGGATCGAACCCAACGACGCCGACGCCAACGTGGTCGCGTTCGCCCGCGCGTCCGCCAGCTCGGGCTCTAGCGACGAAACACGACTTGTCGTGTTCGTCGCGAATTTCTCCCCGCTGCCGAGGACCGGCTACCGGCTGGGGCTGCCGCGCGCCTGTCGCTGGCGCGAGGCCTTGAACACCGATTCGACCTACTACGGGGGAAGCGACGTCGGCAACCTCGGTGGCGTCGAACCCGACCCCGTTCCGTGGCACGGCCAGCCCGTGTCCGCGGAGGTGACGCTGCCGCCACTCGGGGCGGTGTACCTCGTGCCCGAGTGAACTATCCATGGGAACGCCCGCTCGGCGCGCACCCGACTGGGGACGGCCGCGTCGAGTTCCGCGTGTGGGCGCCACGCGCTGAATCGGTCTCGCTGCGCCTCGGCGACGAGGACCTCGCGCTCACGCCAGCCGGTTATGGGGTTTATGAGGTAGTCGCCCCGGCTGGCGCCGGGGACGACTACTGGTTTGTGCTCGACGGGCGAGCGGCTCCCGATCCATGCTCGCGCTGGCAGCCGGAGGGGCTGCGGGGCCCCTCGCGGGTGCTCGAGCTGGCCGCGCCCGGAGAGCCGTTCGATCCGCCCTCGCTCGAGCAGCTCGTGATCTATGAGCTGCACGTCGGCACGTTCACGCCGGAGGGGACGTTCGAGGCCGCGACGGCGCACCTGCGCGAGCTCGCGCAGCTCGGCATCACGGCGATCGAGATCATGCCCGTGGCGGAGTTTCCGGGAGCGCACGGGTGGGGATACGACGGGGTCTACATCTCCGCCGCGCAATCCTCCTATGGCGGACCGGCGGGCCTCTCGGCGCTCGTCGCGGCGGCTCACGAACACGGTCTCGCGGTGATCCTCGATGTCGTCTACAACCACGTCGGGGCGTCGGGGGTGCAGGCGCTCGAGGCATTTGGCCCGTACTTCACCGACAAGTACGAGACTCCCTGGGGCCGGGCGATCAACTACGACGACGCCGATGGCGATCCGGTCCGCGAATGGGTGCTGCAGAGCGCCACCGGGTGGGTCCGTCAGTTCGGCATCGACGGGCTGCGACTGGACGCGATCCACGCGATCTTCGACTCGAGCGCCGAGCACATCGTGGCCGCCCTCGCGCGACGCGTACACCAGGCACGCCCGCAGGCGCTCCTCATCGCCGAGAGCGGACTCAACGACCCGCGCGTGATGCGGCGGGGCCGCGAGGGCTACGCATGCGATGGCGCCTGGGCAGATGACTTTCACCACGCGCTGCGCACGCTGGTGACCGACGAGCGCGATGGCTACTACGCGGATTTCGGCACCGTCGCGCAGCTGGCCAAAGCGTTTCACCGGCCCCACGTCCACGACGGCAGCTACTCGAGCTTCCGCCGGCGGCGGTTCGGCGCGCCGGCGGACGACGTTGCGCCCGAGCGCTTCGTGGTGTTCTCGCAGAACCACGATCAGGTCGGAAATCGTGCCTTCGGTGACCGGATGCCCGCTCCAGCTCGGCCGCTGGCGGCGCTTCTGCACGCTGCTCTCCCCGTTCGTGCCGCTGCTGTTCATGGGCGAGGAGTACGGCGAAGGCGCCCCGTTTCAGTTCTTCTCCGATCACATCGACGAGGAGATCGCGCAGGCCACTCGCGAGGGCCGGCGGGCCGAGTTCAGCGCGTTCGCGCAGTTCGCGCGGGAGATCCCCGACCCGCAGGACGTGGCGACATTCGTGCGCTCGAAGCTCACGCGCGAGCGCGACCCCGCGATCGCGCGGCTCTACGAACGGCTGATGTCCGCCCGCGCGCGGCTTCCGCCCGGCGACGCCGAGGCGATCGAGTTCGATGAAGGCGCGCGCTGGCTGCGCGTCCGGCGCGGGCCATTCGAGCTCGTCTGCAACTTCGCGGCCGACCGCTGTCGGGTCCCGTGTGCGGGCGCCGCCGTCGAGCTGGCGACGCACGGCGATCCGGCGATCGCCGACGGGCGGATCGAGCTCGAGCCGTTGGCCGGAGCGCTGATCCGATGATCGAGCTGTGGCCGGGACGTCCGTTCCCGCTCGGTGCCATCTGGGATGGCGGCGGGACCAACTTCGCGCTGTTCTCCGAGCACGCCGAGCGGGTGGAGCTGTGTCTGTTCGACGAAGACGGCGTCGAGACCCGGATCGAGCTGACCCAGCGCCAGGCGCTCAATTGGCATTGCTACCTGCCCGGTGTCGGGCCGGGCCAGCGCTACGGGTTTCGCGTCTATGGACGCTACGAGCCGTCCGCGGGCGATCGCTTCAATCCCGCCAAGCTCCTGATCGACCCCTACGCGAAGGCGATCGAAGGGGTCGTCGACTGGGCCCACGATGCGAACGTCCTGCCCTACGTCCCGACCGGCGCGGAGGATGCGGACCTCGAAGCCGACGACGAGGACGACGCCGCGGCGATGCCGAAGTCGGTGGTGATCGACGACGCGTTCTTCTGGGAGGGCGATCGGCCGCCGCGAATCCCGTTCGCCGACACGGTCATCTACGAGACGCACGTCAAGGGGTTCACGATGAAGCATCCCGGCGTGCGCGAGGATCTGCGCGGCACCTACGCCGGCCTCGCCTCGGAGGACGCGATCGCCTACCTCGTCGACCTCGGCGTCACCGCCGTGGAGCTGCTGCCGGTCCATCACATCTCCGACGAGTCGTTCCTGTTCGAGCGTGGCCTGACGAACTACTGGGGCTACAGCACGATCGGCTACGTCGCTCCACATTCCGAGTACGCCGCGACCGGCCGCAGGGGCGAGCAGGTCCGGGAGTTCAAGGGGATGGTCAAGGCGCTTCACCGCGCCGGCATCGAGGTGATCCTGGATGTCGTCTACAACCACACCGCCGAGGGCAACCACCTCGGTCCGATGCTGTCGTTCAAAGGCGTCGACAACGGCTCCTACTACCGGCTGATGCCCGATGACCGGCGTCATTACATGGACTTCACCGGCACCGGCAACTCCCTGAACCCGGTCCACCCGAGCGTCCTGCGGTTGATCATGGACTCGCTGCGCTACTGGGTCACCGAGTGCCACGTGGACGGCTTTCGCTTCGACCTGGCATCGGCGCTCGCCCGCGAGTTCTTCGACGTGGATCGGCTGTCGGCGTTCTTCGACGTGATCCACCAGGATCCCGTCCTCTCCCAGGTCAAGCTGATCGCCGAGCCGTGGGATGTCGGTCCGGGCGGCTACCAGGTCGGCAACTTCCCGGTGCTGTGGTCGGAATGGAACGGGGTCTACCGCGACACGATGCGCGACTACTGGCGCGGGTTCGCCAACTGCGGGGAATTCGCGGAGCGGCTGTCGGGATCCTCGGATCTGTATGAGGCCGACGGTCGCGAGCCCTTCGCGTCGATCAACTTCATCACCGCGCACGACGGCTTCACGCTCGCCGACCTCGTGTCCCACAACGACAAGCACAACGAGGCCAACCGCGAGGACAACCACGACGGGACCGATGACAACCGCTCCTGGAACTGCGGCGTCGAGGGTGATACCGACGAGCCCTCGGTGCTGGAGCTACGGGCGCGCCAGCAGCGCAACTTCCTCACCACGCTGTTCGTCTCGCAGGGGACGCCGATGTTGCTCGGCGGCGATGAGATCGGCCGCACCCAGTGCGGCAACAACAACGCCTGGTGCCAGGACAACGAGTTGTCTTGGTACGCGTGGCGCGAGAGCGCCGAGAGCGAGCGGCTGCGCGCGTTCACGAAGCGGCTGATCACCCTGCGCCGCGAGCACCCGGTCTTCCGCCGCGCGCAGTTCCTGCGCGGTAAGGAGCTGAAAGGCTCAGGGCTTCCGGATGTGTGGTGGTTTCGCGCCGACGGGTTGAAGATGACCCGGCGCGACTGGCAGGGCGGCGAGCACGTGCTCGGGATGTTCCTCAACGGGCGCGAGATCCCCACCCCCGGACCCCGCGGTGAGGACATCGAGGATGACTCGTTCCTGCTGCTGGTCAACGCCCACGAGGAGGATCGAACGTTCATGCTCCCGCGACGGCGGTTCGGAGCCCAGTGGGGGCTCGAGCTGTCCACCGCCGATCCCGATCAGGCGCCCGGCAGCGTCAGCCACGGCGCCCGCACCGAGGTCGCGGTCATGTCTCGTTCGATCGTGATCCTCAAGCGCGTCGCATGAGCGAGCTGCGCGCGGCCTACCGACTCCAGCTGACGGCTGGATTCGGGTTTGAGGCGGCGCGCGCACTTGTCCCCTACCTGCGCGACCTCGGCGTCTCGCACCTGTATCTGTCCCCGTCGCTGCAGGCCCGGTCCGGCTCGACCCACGGTTATGACGTGATCGACCCCGGTCGCCTGTCGGACGCACTGGGCGGCACCGAGCAGTTCCAGCGGCTGGCCGGCGCGGCCCGCGACGCGGGCATGGGGCTGATCCTCGACGTGGTGCCCAATCACATGGCGGCCGATGACGCGAACCGCTACTGGGCCGACCCTCGGCTCCGGTCAAGGTTCTTCGACATCGACCCGGTGACGGGGCGCCACCGGCGGTTCTTCGACATCGACGACCTCGCGGGGGTGCGCCAGGAGGACCCCTCGGTGTTCGAAGCGACGCACGAGCTGGTGCTCTCGCTGGCGCGCGACGGGCTCCTCGACGGCCTTCGTATCGATCACCCGGATGGCCTCGCCGATCCCGCCGGCTACCTGACCCGGCTGCGCGGGCGCGGCGCCACGCACGTGTGGGTCGAGAAGATCCTCGATCCCGGCGAGCGGCTGCGTGACTGGCCGGTCACCGGGACCGTCGGCTACGAGTTCCTAAACGACGTCTGCGCGCTGTTCGTCGATCCGGCCGGCGAGGCGCCGCTGACGGGGTTGTGGCAGCAGATCTCCGGCGATCGCCGGAGCTTCGGCGAGGTCGCGCTCGAGTGCAAGCTCGAGCAGGCGCGCGGAACCTTTGCCCCGGAGCTCGACCGTCTCGCCCGGACGCTCGGCGACGATCAGCCGCTGAGCACCGAGGTGCTGGCCCGCGCGGTCTCCTCGCTGCCGGTCTATCGCACCTACGTGGAAGCGCAGCGTGGGATCGTCGCCGAGGAGGACCGCGCCGTGATCGCCGCCGCCGAGCTGGATCCCGTGGTAAAGCGGTTGCTGCTGCTCGAGGATCCGGCGCCCGCGGAGTTCGTCACCCGCTTTCAGCAGACCACGCCCGCGGTGACGGCCAAGGGAGTCGAGGACACCGCCTTCTACCGCTACGGCCGACTGCTGGCGCTGAACGACGTGGGCGGCGATCCGGGCCGGTTCGGGATCTCGGTGGCGACCTTTCACGAGGGGTGCCTGGAGCGAGCGCGACGGTTTCCGCTGAACCTGCTCAGCACCCAGACCCACGACGCCAAGCGCTCGGGCGACGTGCGGATGAGGATCGCGGTCCTGGCCTCGGTGGCCGAGGAGTTCTCCGAGCAGCTGACCCGGTGGTTCTCGCTGACCGAGCACCTCCGCTCCGGCGGCGCGCCCGACGAGCTCGAGCGCTACTTCATCTTCCAGACGCTGGTCGGGGCGTGGCCGATCGAGCCGGAGCGAATCGAGTCCTACATGGAGAAGGCGCTGCGCGAAGCCAAGCGGAACACGAACTGGGTGCAGCAGAACGCCGAGTGGGAAGACGCGGTCAAGCGGTTCTGCCGGGCCCTGTACTCGGATCGCGAGTTCCTGGCCGAGTTCGAGCCGTTCGCGGCGCGTCTCGCCGCGCTCGGCGACCGCGCGGCACTCGGCCAACTCGTGCTCAAGCTCACCGTGCCAGGCATCGCGGACATCTACCAGGGCGACGAGCTGCCGTTCCGGGCGCTCGTCGATCCCGACAACCGCCGGCCGGTGGACTGGGACTGGCATCAGGCGATGCTCCGACGGCTGATGGGCGGCTCGCCCCCGGACGCTGCGACGATGAAGCTGTTCGTCACGTTACGGTTGCTCGGCCTCCGCGCCCGGCGACCCGAGGTCATGATCGACGGTGGCTACGAGCCGCTCGAGGCCGGCGAGCACGCCTGCGCGTTCGTGCGCGCCGGCGAGATCATGGTCGCGGTGGCGTTGCGCGAGGCCGGTCTGGAGGCGACGCTCGCCGCCCCGCGCGGACGCTGGCGCGACGTGCTCCGCGGCGAGGAGCGCTCGTTCGGCGAGCGCGAGCCGCTCGCCCACGTCGTCGGCGAGCACGGATTCGCCGTGTTCGAGAGGCTTTCGGGATGAGCTCGGCGGTTCCACGCGTCCGCCAGGCGGTGCTGGCCGCGCGCGAGCTCGAACCGGTGCTCGAGCGGTTGCGTTCGGAGCTCGGGCTCGCCGAGCCCTACCGAGATCCCGGCGTCGAGTACTTCGGGCTGCACAACGCCGTGTTCGCGCTGGGCGACACGTTCCTGGAGGTCGTCTCGCCCGTGCGCAGCGATGCTGCGGCGGCCCGGCTGCTCGAGCGGCGCGGCGCTGACTGCGGGTACATGGTCATGCTCCAGGTGGACGACCTCGCCGCCGCGCGCGAGCGCGCGCGCACCGCGGGCGTGCGCGAGGTGTTCGAGGTCGCGCTCGATGACATGGACGAGGTCCATCTCCATCCCGCCGACATGCGGGGCGCGATCGTGTCGCTGAGCCGGCCCCACCCGCCGGCGGCCTGGCGCTGGGGCGGCCCGGAGTGGGAGCGGCGCAGTGCGCCGCTGAGGGTTGCCGGCGTTCGCGTCGCGGTGCGAGACCCAGACGCCGTCGCCGCCCGCTGGAGGGGCGTCGTTGGGGAGCTGCCGGGGATCAAGTTCAGCGCCGACGGTTCGGAGCCGGGATTGGTGGAGATCGTGCTCGAGACGGGCGGCGAGGTATACGAACCGTTGCAGATCGGCGGCGTTGCGCTGACGCCGCGAGCCGGCGCCTGACCCGGTCCCGGCGCCCGACGTCGGTAGGGTTGCGGAGCGGCATGCGCGTTCTGCTGATCTCGTGGGAGTACCCGCCGGTGATCGAGGGTGGGCTGGGGCGCCATGTGCGCAAGCTCTCCGAGCACCTGGTGCGAGAGGGCGTCCAGACCCATGTGCTGACGCGTGGAGGCGGTCACTTGCCGGTCGAGGAGGAGCGCCACGGGGTCCTCATCCATCGCGTCCAGGAGCCTCCGTTTCCGAAGGACGTGACCGCATTCGTCCGCTGGGTCGATGAGATGAACGCCGACATGCGCGAGCTCGGCTTCGAGCTGTGCGATCGGTTCGCCTTCGACCTCGTCCACTCCCACGACTGGCTGGTGGCGGGCGCGGCGGAGCCGGTCGCGCGCGCGATCGAGCGACCGTGGCTCGTCACCGTCCACGCGACCGAGTACGGGCGCCACCAGGGATGGGTGCAGAACCATCCCCAGTCGCATATCCACGCAGCCGAGCGTGCGATGGTGCGGGGTGCAGACCGCGCCATCACCTGCTCGCGTTACATGCGCAGTCACGTGTCGAGCGTGTTCGGAATCTCTCCCCGCCGCGTGACGGTGGTCCCGAACGGCATCGATCCCCGGGACCTCGAGCCGGTCGTCCCCGACCTGGCGGCGCTCCGCGCCAGGTACGCCGAGCCGAACCAGCGGCTGGTGCTGCTGGTCGGTCGGCTCGTGTACGAGAAGGGCTTTCACCTCGCGCTCGACGCGCTGGCCCCGGTCATCCGCCGGCTGCGCAACGTCCGGTTCGTGGTGGCCGGTACGGGCACCGCGGAGGCCGAGCTCAAGCGTCAGTCCCGTCGCTTGCGACTCACCCGCTACGGAGCGTTTCTGGGCTGGGTGGGAGACGACATGCTCCACTCGCTGTACCGCGTCGCCGACCTGTGCATCGTCCCATCGATCTACGAACCGTTCGGCCTCGTCGCGCTCGAGGCGATGGCCTCCGGGTGCCTGTGCGTGGTCGCCGATACCGGCGGGTTGCGCGAGGTGGTTCCAAGCGACGGCACCGTTGGCGTGCGTTTCCCGTCCCGCGACTCAGCTGCTCTGGGCGAGATTCTTCAGCAGGTCCTGACCGACGATGCGATGCGCGCGCAGCTCATCGCCGAGGCTCGGGAGCACGTCCTGGGTTTCGACTGGGCAGAGGTGGCGAGCAGGACGGCGGGCATCTACCGCGAGCTGGCCGCGGCGGGCACTCCCAGTCGCACGCGGGCCTGACGAGCGAGCCGCAGCGACGAGCCCGGCTGAAGCCGAGCCCAAAAACAGAGGGCCCGGCGCAAGCCGGGCCCTCTCCTAAACACTCGCCTGTTGAGGCGAATTACATCATCCCGCTCATGTCGGGCATGCCACCGCCGGGACCGCCCGCGGACTCCTTCTCGGGAACCTCGGCGACGATCGCCTCCGTGGTGAGGATGTTCTTGGCGATCGAAGCGGCGTTCTGCAGCGCAGAGCGCGTGACCATCGCCGGGTCGATGATGCCCTCCTTGACGAGATCGACGATCTCGCCGCTCTCCGCGTCGAGGCCCTGGCCCTTTTTCGCCTTGCGGACGTCGTTGACGACGACCGAGCCCTCGAGGCCGGCGTTCTCGGCGAGCTGGCGCAGCGGCTCCTCGAGCGCACGATGCACGATCTTCGCGCCCGTCTGCTCGTCGGGATCCTTGAGGCCGTCGATGTTGAGCGCTTTCTGCGTCGCCAGCAGCGCCACGCCGCCGCCCGGCACGATGCCCTCCTCGAGCGCCGCCCGGGTGGCCTGCAGCGCATCCTCGACGCGGTGCTTCTTCTCCTTCATCTCGGTCTCGGTGGCAGCGCCGACCTTGACGACCGCGACGCCGCCCGACAGCTTCGCGAGGCGCTCCTGGAGCTTCTCGCGATCGAAGTCGGAGTCGGTGTTCTCGATCTCGTTCTTGATCTGGTTGATGCGACCCTTGATCGCGTCCGACTCGCCGTTGCCGTCGACGATCGTGGTGGTGTCCTTGGCGATGACCACGCGACGGGCACGGCCGAGCTGCGAGAGCTGGGTGTTCTCGAGCTTGAGGCCCATCTCCTCGGTGATCACCTCGCCACCGGTGAGGATCGCGATGTCCTCGAGCATCCGCTTGCGGCGATCGCCGAAGCCGGGGGCCTTGACCGCGACGCCGGTGAAGGTGCCGCGGAGCTTGTTGACCACGAGCGTCGCGAGCGACTCGCCCTCGACGTCCTCGGCGATGATCAGCAACGGCTTGCCGGACTGGATCGTCTGCTCCAGCACCGGCAGCAGGTCGCGGACCGAGCCGATCTTCTGGTTGGCGATCAGGATGTAGGGATCCTCGAGGGTCGCCTCCATCCGGTCCTGGTCGGTGACCATGTACGGGGAGATGTAGCCCTTGTCGAACTGCATGCCCTCGGTGAACTCCAGGTCCATGCCGAACGTCTGGCCCTCCTCGACGTTGACCACGCCGTCCTTGCCGACCTTGTCGATCGCGTCGGCGATCACGTCGCCGATCTCGTCATCGCCGGCGGAAATCGTCGCGACGCGGGCGATCTGCTCCTTGCCGGAGATCTCGGTCGACTGCGACTCGATCTCCCTGACGACGTCGTCGACGGCCTTCTCGATGCCGCGCTTCAGTGCCAGCGGATTGGCGCCGGCCGCGACGTTCTTGAGGCCCTGGCGGACGATCGCCTGCGCGAGCACGGTGGCCGTCGTGGTGCCGTCGCCGGCGACGTCGTTGGTCGCCGTGGCAACCTCGCGGACGAGCTGCGCGCCCTGGTTCTGGAACACGTCCTCGACCTCGATCTCCCGCGCGATCGTCACGCCGTCGTTGGTGATCGTGGGGGCGCCGAACTTCTTGTCAAGGACCACGTAGCGGCCCTTCGGACCAAGCGTGACCTTGACGGCGTTTGCTACCACGTCGACGCCCTGCTCGAGCGCCTTGCGGGCATCCGCCTCGTACTTCAACTCTTTATGTGCCATATCTCCTCTAGTTCTCCTACTGGACCTTGGCCAGCACGTCGGACTCGCGGAGGACGAGGAGCTCCTCGCCGTCCACCTTGATCTCGGTGCCGCCGTACTTGCTGTACAGGACCTCGTCACCTTCGGCGACGTCGAGCGGCGTGCGCTTGCCCGTGTCCTCGTTGACCTTGCCGTCGCCGACCGCGAGGACCTTGCCCTTCTGGGGCTTCTCCTTGGCGGTATCGGGCAGGACGATCCCACTGGCGGTGGTCTCCTCCTCCTCGATGGCCCGCACGATCAACCGATCGCCAAGGGGCTTGAGTTTCATGCGATGCAACCTCCGGGTGGAAAGTGTTGATGCCTGGCACTCGCATACCCAGAGTGCCAACAACGGAGACTATAGCTCGTAGTCGGCGCGATTCAAGGGCAACTTGGCACTCTCTTGTGAAGAGTGCCAGGAAACGGGAGGGGCCGCGGCGGTTCCGGGCCGGGCCGGCGCATGCCGGCGGCCGGGCGCGACCCCGAGAGATCTAGTTCTGCGCCCCGCCCAGCCCGTGAATCCGGTCGCGGAGCTCGGGCGGGTTCTCGATGATCTGCGAGAACCGCACCACCGTGACCGTGTCCTCCATCGAGATCTGGCGCCCATAGATCTGCTCGAGGAAGTGGACCATCTCGTCGACCCGGCGGAACTCCGGATTGTCGTGTTCGATGTCGCGCGGGGAAAGATCGCGGACCCGTTTGACCTCGACCTGGTCGATGACGGCGTAGAAGATCTTCTCTCGAGGCGAGTGCTGGTATCCGATCGACACGAGCACGCAGTCGTTCTTGCGGTACTTGTGTGACTTGTCGCCAAGCCGGATCGTGGCGGTCTTGCGACCCCGTCGCAGCTGGTCGGCGAACACCGACGAATAGAAGTTCAGGACACGCACCGCTGCCAGCCTACAGATCCCGTGCGACTCGCGACAACGCCCGGGCGACCATCTCCCGCTCGCCGGTGTAGGTCAGCGTCCGAGCGGCCTCCTCGAGCGGCATCCACCGCGCATCCTCGATCTCGTGATCGTGATCGGCGACGTCTCCGCTGCGGTACTTGAACAGGTAGAACCGCACCACCTTGGCCACCAGCCGGTCCGGGCGCTGGTACGCGTAGTGAACCTCGCCGAGCTCGTCGATCAGCTCCGCGTCCACGCCCGTCTCCTCGCGAACCTCGCGGCTGGCGGCGGCCTCGGGAGTCTCGTCGCCGTCGATGTGACCCTTCGGCAGTCCGAGAACCTTGTTGCCCGCGGCGTCGCGCTTGACGGGCACGATCGCGACCACCTCATCGCCGCGTACGACCACACCGCCGGCGGAGAACTCGGAATCGGAGCCGCTGGCTGGGGACGCCATGTCAGTAGACGTAGCGCTCCAGCGCCACGGGGTCGTGAACGATCAACTTGCCTCTGCCCTGACTGATGATGCCCGCCCGCTCGAGCACGGCCAGGAACCGGCTGGCGGACTCACGCGAGGACCCGGCCAGTTGCGCAAGGTCTGACTGCCTCGAGGTGATCAGCACGTCGGACCCCTCAGCGCCCTCCTCCCGCGCCGCTGCGACCAGCTGCGCGAGCACGGTCGCGACACGGCTCTGCACAGTCTGAAAGGACTGGCGGGCCAGGCGCTCGTTGGTCTGGCGCAACCGCGCTCCGAGCGCCGCCAGCAGCTTCACCGCGATGTCGGGATGCTCGCGCAGCAGGCGGCGCATGTCGCCGCCGAGGATCGCGATGACCTCCGTGTGGTCGATCGCCTCCACCGTCGCCGAGCGCCGTTCGTCGTCGAACATCGCCAGTTCCCCGAAGATGTCGCCGGGCCCGAAGTGCGCGAGCGTGATCGAGCGACCGTCCTGATGCTGACGGATCGCCCGGGCCTCGCCGGTGCGGACGATGTAGCACGTGTTGCTCTCGTCCCCTTCCCGGAACACGACCTGGCCCCGGCCGAACTTTCGAGGGACCGCCACTGCGGCGACGCGGGCAAGCTCGTCCCGGCCCAGCGCGGAGAACACAGGCACGTGATGCAGCAGCGCGATCGTGTGCTCGGCGGTGCTCGCCACCTCAGCACGAATACCACAAAGCCGGTCGACGTCCTAGGTCATCGAGTCCCTCACCCGCGTAGGACTGCAATCAGCAGCCGACTCGCGCCCCGAGGGGCCGTGAATCAGCTCTCACGCCGCCAGCGCCGCGAACAACCTCGGATCGTTCGTGATCACCCCGGTCACCCCGAGCGCCTCGAGCCGGCGCAGGCGCGGAAGCTCATCGACCGTCCACACGTAGACCTCACCGCCGGCGTCCCGCACGCTGCGGACCAGCCGCGGCGTGACCAGCCGCCACTGGACCATCAGCGCGTCGCACTCGCGGGCACGCACCGCCCGCGCCGCCTGGAACGGGAGGATCTCGCGCAGCGCATGCAGGGCAAGCAGCGCCGGGACCGTCAGCGCGCGTGAGCGAAACGGATCCCGTCGCAGCTTTGGCACCGACCATCCGAGCGGGACGTCCGGCTCGGCGGCTCGGATCGCGGCGAGGCTCGAGCGGTACTGACTGGAGATCAGCGCGCGCTCGAGCAGCCCGTGCTCGCGCAGCGCGTCGAGGACTCGGAGCTCGTAGCCCGGAAGCTTCAAATCGACGTCCAGCTCGATGCCGGCGAAAGCGTCGCTCGAAAGATGCGCCAGACCTTCCTCCAGCGTGTGCGGAACCCGCCGCGCCGCGTCCTCGTGGTCGTGCGCCAGCAGCAGCCGCTCCCCACCCTCCCGAGAAGGCAGGACGTCGAACTCGATCATGTCGACGCCGGCCTCGAGCGCCGCGTCGAAGCTCGCGTAGGTGTTGCCGGGCGCGATCAGATCTGCCCCTTTGTGTCCAACCCGTCTCAGCGCTGACATCCCGCGCACCAGTATGTCGTTCGGTTGGCGTCGCCCTGCCCACGGGAGGCCACCCGTGTCCCACACCGCGGACACGGCTGACCGACTCGGCGGTACACGCGCGGCTGAATCATCCTCGGACCCTCCGAAGCGGAGCGGAGCATCCGCGGCCGCATCGCCTCGATGATCGCCACCGCCTCAGCATCCGCCACCTGCGCGACCGGCCGCCAGGGATCGATACGAGCCTCCCAGCACCCCTCGGCCTTCCAGATGTTCCCGATCCCGGCGACGTTGCGCTGGTCGAGCAGCGCGTCGCCGATCGCCCGCGTCGGATCATCGGCGCGCAGCCGGCGCAGGAACGCCCGAGAGTCAAACGAGTCCGCCAGCACGTCCGGTCCGAGCGCCGCCAGACGCTGGTCGAACCGGCGGCGGCCTTCGGTGATCAGCTCCAGCAACGGCCCATCGAACTCAACCACCTCATATCCGCCCACGGCGAGCACCAGCCAGGCGCGTGAAGCCGACCGGCCCCAGCCGGATGACGCGGGGCCGGCCGATTTAGGCGAGCCCGGGCGGCTCGCGGGCCGCTGCCCTGCGCGGCCACCGCCGTACACCCCCCATGCGCCGCTCATCCCGAGATGGGAATGAATGACCAGATCCCCCTCAAAGCGAAGAAACAGATGCTTGCCATGGGTCTCGACACCCACGACGCGCCGACCCGCCAGCCGCTCCGGC
Organism: uncultured Solirubrobacterales bacterium; assembly: GCA_963767695.1. Classification (GTDB taxonomy): domain Bacteria; phylum Actinomycetota; class Thermoleophilia; order Solirubrobacterales; family Solirubrobacteraceae; genus Palsa-465. The sequence continues at coordinate 85,210 of CAVYFE010000002.1, read as the reverse complement.
CACCGGTCGAAGCGGTGGCGCCGATGGGGCGTGCGGATCTCGTCCGGCAGGTGGCCTTCGAGCACGGGCCGGATCCGGGCCGCGGCGTAGGCAATCGTGTCGCCCTCGGGCATCGCGGCTCAGCGTCACGCGGTCAGGGTCAGGCGCCGGGGCCCTTCCTGGAATCCGAGCGCGATCAGCGCCGGCCCCAGAGGCGAGGCCATGGCGGGTTCGCCATCGACCTTCTCCAGCGCGAGCCGCTTCAACAGGCCCCGCTGGACCTGTTGCACGAGCGCCGACAGGGCCGCCTCCAACCGCGCGTCGCCGGCCGGCACGAGCGTCTGCAACGCCCGGCCGGCTCGCTCGAGATACAGGATCGGCTCCCCGTCCGCCAGCACCACGTACGCGCCGGCAACTCTTGCCGGGGCGCGCGACCCCTCGCGCGCGGGCCACGGCAGCGCCGCGCCGTATGGTTGTGCCGGATCCACGGCAGCCAGCACAATCGGATCCTCGGCGGCGTCGCCGACCGCCCGCAGCCGCTCGACCGCGCCGGGCAACGCGAACTGTGCGCCACCCAGCCCCTCGACGAAGTAGCCGCGGCGCGCGACTCCGAGCGTGTCGAGCTGCGAGAGCTCCGAGTAGATCGCCGCGAACCCGCCCGGGATCCCCTCGGCCAGGACCTGCTCGCGCGTCAGGATCCCGTAGCGCTCGAGCAGCAGCTCACCGAGCGCGCGCCGGCGCGCCACCGGATCCACCTGATCCCGGAACAGCGGCGCGGTCAATGACCAGCGGCCCTGGACCTGAGCGGCTGCGCCGGGCCGGCGGCGAGCGGCAAAGCGAGGACTCCGGGTCACCCGCGTGCGCTCGCGCTGGGCGCGGGCGAGGGTCAGCCGCGGCGCGCGCAGGGGGGCAAACGCGTCATTGGTCGCCTCGCCCGCCCAGGCCAGATCCCACAACGCCTCCTGCAGCTCCTCGGGCGCAAGCTCGACGTCGATCAGCAGGTCGGTGAAGAAGCACGCGCCCGCCTCCAACCGTGACCGCACCGCAGCGTGCTGCGGAGCGTCCGGGGCCGCGCCCCTGAACGGGGGCGGCCCGAGCAGCGCCACGTCGTCGCGGAAATACAGCGCCACCCGCCCCGAGTTGCGCCCGAGCGCGCCGGCCCCGATCCACACGATCTCGCCGCTCGCGCACAGCTGGTCCATCCACGCCGGCGAGTACGCGCCGACCCGGCGCGGGAAGATGTCGCGCTCCCACACCTCCGCCGGCAACGCCAATCCCTGCAGCGGCACGAGCGCCTCGCGCAGCCGGTCGATCCCGGCGCCGGTTGCCGGATGACGGTCGACGTTCTGCCAGCGGGGCGCGAACCGGGCCAGCGCCCGTTGGTCCGCGGGCTCGATCTCCTTGCGCAGGACCGCGAGCGATGTCCGCCGCAGCCGGCGCAGCACCTCGGGATGACACCATTCGCGCTCGCTGCCGCCCGGACGCAGCTCGCCGCGCATGACCTCGCCGCCACGCTCCAGCTCAGCCAGCACGGCCGAGCAGTCGACGAGATAGCGCGCCCGCAGCTCCTCGCTCGTGAACGGCCCGTGCGTTGCCGCGTAGCGCCGCAACACCCGTGCCAAGGCGTCCGGGACGTCCTCCAGAAAGGCTGCCGGCAGCCCGCCCGGCGGCGCGACGCCGAGGGCGTCGCGGTATAGACCCGCGTCGGCGGCGTCGATCCACCGCTCCTCACCACCCAGCCGCACCCGCACCGCGCGGCGTTCGCGCTCCAGCTCGGCGAGCATCGCGTGAGCGTCGAGGCCGTCCAGCACGCGAGCGGCAGCCTCGCCGGCAGTCAGATCCCCCACCGATCTCAGAACATCGTGAAGCGCGTCGCGCCCGGTGGCTTGGCGGCGCTCCGACAGAAACTGGAGATCGTCCTCGACTTCGGCGAGCGCACCCGGGTCGATCAGATCCCGCAGCTCCTCCTGTCCGAGCAGCTCGCGCAGCAGCTCGCGGTCGAGCGACAGCGCGGCGGCCCGGCGCTCGGCGTTGGGCGTGTCGCCCTCGTACATGTACGTCGCCACGTAGTCGAACAGCAGCGAGGACGCGTACGGCGACGCAGTGGGGGTCTCGACTTCGACCAGCGTGATCTCCCGCCGGTACAGCCGGCGCAAAAGCTCGGTCAGCCCGGGGAGGTCGAGCACGTCGCGCAGGCACTCGCGGTAAGTCTCGAGCACGATCGGAAACTCGCCGTATCCGCGCGCCACCTCCAGCAGCGACTGCGACTTCAGCCGCTGCTGCCAGAGCGGCGTGCGCTTGCCGGGCCGCGCCCGGGGAATCAGCAGCGCCCGGCCGGCGTTCTCTCGGAAGCGCGCGCCGAACAGCGCGCTCGACGCCAGTTCCGCCACCACGCGATCCTCGACCTCGTCGGGATCGATCATCGCGAGCTCGGCCCCCGGCGGTTCGTCGGCATCGGGTAGGTGGACGATGATCCCGTCGTCTGACCAGATCGCGTCCGACTCGAGCCCCAGCTCGTCGCGGATCCGGGCGCTCAGCGCGAGCCCCCAGGCCGCGTGAACACGGCCCCCGAACGGGCTGAGCACACACAGCCGCCAGTCGCCGATCTCATCCCGGAACCGCTCGATCACGATTGCGCGGTCCGACGGGACCACGCGCGTTGCGGCCTGCTGCTCGCGCAGGAACTCGACCAGGTTGCCGGCCGCCCGGCGATCGAGGTCGTAGTCGCGCTCGAGCTCCGAAGGCTCCTGGTCCACCGCCCACCGCGCGAACGCCCCGATCGCCTCACCCAGCTCCTTCGGGCGCCCGACCCCATCGCCCTTCCAGAACGGCACCGCCCCCGGCAGTCCCGGAGCGGGCGTCACGATCACCCGATCGCGGCCGATCTCCTCGATCCGCCAGGTGGTGGCGCCGAGCAGGAACGTCTGCCCGGCTCGCGCCTCGTAGACCATCTCCTCGTCGAGCTCCCCGACGCGCCGGCCGTCGGGCAGCGTGACCGCGTACAGGCCCCGATCCGGGATCGTCCCGGCGTTGGTGACCGCCAGCTGGCGCGCGCCCGGTCGGGCCCGGATCGTGGCCCCGAGCCGGTCCCACACGATCCGCGGGCGCAGCTCGGAGAACTCGGTCGAGGGATAGCGGCCGTCGAGCATGTCGAGCACGTTCTCGAGCTGGTTGCGGCTGAGCTCGGCGTACGTGTGGGTCCGGGTGACCAACGCGAACAGCTCGTCGAGCGCGACAGGATCCTCGGACGCCGCCGCGATCGCCACGATCTGCTGGGCCAGCACGTCGAGCGGGTTGCGCGGAACCACGGTCGTCTCGATCGCGCCCTCCCGCATCCGCCGCGCCACCACCGCGCACTCCAACAGGTCTCCCCTGAACTTGGGGAAGATTCGGCCCTCGGCTGACATCGCCGACCGAGTGGCCGGCGCGGCCGATCCGCTGCAGCCCGCGCGCCACCGACTTCGGCGACTCGACCTGGATCACGAGGTCGACCGCGCCCATGTCGATGCCGAGCTCGAGGCTCGAGGTCGCGACCAGGCACGGCAGCTCGCCCGCCTTGAGCATCTCCTCCACCACCGTCCGCTCCTCGCGCGCCAGCGAGCCGTGGTGGGCGCGGGCGATCTCGCGCTCGGCCAGGTCGTTGAGCCGCAGCGCCAGCCGCTCCGCCCCCCGGCGGTTGTTGACGAAGATGATCGTCGAGCGGTGCGCCCGCACCAGTTCGAGCAGCTCTGGGTAGATCGCCGGCCAGATCGAGCGGCGGGTGGCCTCGGAGCCGCCGAGGAGTGGATCGAGCCCGGGCGCCGGCGTTGTCTCGGGCTCGACCATCGACTCGACCGGCACCTGGATCTTGAGGTCGAGCTCCTTGCGCACGCCGGTGTCGACGATCCGGCAGCGGCGACTCGGCCCGACCATGAACCGCCCCACCTCCTCGAGTGGGTTCTGGGTCGCCGACAGGCCGATCCGCTGGACGTCGCGCCCCGCCGCCTGCGCCAGCCGCTCCAGCGTGATCGCCAGGTGCGCCCCGCGCTTGGTCGACGCGACCGCGTGGATCTCGTCGACGATGCACCACTCGGTCGCCCGGAACAGTTCCTGCGCGCGCGAGGTGAGCATCAGATACAACGACTCGGGCGTCGTGATCAGGATGTCGGGCGCCTGGCGCAGCATCGCCTGGCGCTCGCGCTGCGGGGTGTCGCCGGTGCGCACCGCCACCTTCAGGTCGGCCCCGATCCCCCGCAGCGGCGCCCGCAGGTTGCGGTCGATGTCGTAGGAGAGTGCTTTCAGCGGGGAGATATAAACCACGCGGATGCCCTCGACATCCGCCGCCTCCGGGCCTGGCTGGGTCGCCAGCCGGTCGATCGCCCATAGGAATGCCGCCAGCGTCTTTCCCGATCCGGTCGGCGCCGAGATCAGGACGTGCTCGCCCGAGGCGATCGCCGGCCACGCCTGCGCTTGCGCCGGCGTCGGCTCCTCGAATGCAGCGAGGAACCACTTACGGGTGGCGGGACTGAAGGCTGATAGCGGCACCGAAGTGCCAGCGTAGCGAGCGCGCCTACCGGCCCTCGGGGGTCATGAACGCGACCTTCGGGGACAGGCCGGCCGCCTGCCGCAGCGTGGCGATCCGGCGCCCCGACTGGACCGCGGGGTGGATCTTCCCGAGCCGCTCGCCCAGCGCCGCGGCAAGCGCGTCGAGATCCTCGACGCTCACCACCAGCCCCCAGAAGCTCGCCGGCCCCGCCGGTGCCCGGTTCGCCTCGACGAGCTCCAGGATCGCGGGGCCGAGGCGGCGAAAGCCCTGGCGAAAGCCGCCTCCGTCGCGGACGCGCCGCAGCGCCATCCCCGCCCGAGCAAGTTCCGCTGCGGTCCGGTCGAAGTCGGGAGTCACCGCGACCACGTGGTCGATCCCCGTGGCGCCGTTGGGGTGCGTGACAGATTTTTCAGGAGGGGGGGTTTTCGCCTCGGTCGTCGGGAGGCCATCGATGGTCCCCGGATCGCCGACGTCGTGGAGCGACCAGGCGGTGATCCCACGGCCGGGCGCGGCAAATCGCAACCGCACGCCACCGACGAGCGCGGTCGCGTCATCGACCACGAACCCCAGCGCCTCCCACCGCCCCGGCGGGTCGGCGATCGCGAGCTCGGCCAGCTCGACGCGCCCGCCCTCGCTCACTCCGCCAGCTCCCGCGCCCGGTCCAGCACCTCGTCGATCATCGCCTCGGTCAGCCTCCCCGTGAACGTGTTCTGCTGGCTTGGGTGATAGCAGCCGAGCAGCGTGAACCGCCGCCGCCTGTGCCGCGCGACCGTGAGCGAACCTTGGCCGGGGTCGCGGGAATGGTCGAACCCGATCGACGCCATGACCCGCAGCGCCGCGTCCCAGGCAAATCCGCCCAGGCAGACGATCACCCGCACCGACACCAGCAGCGCAAGCTCCGCCTCGAGCCACGGTTGGCATCGATCTCGTTCGGCCGGCAGCGGCCGGTTGGCGGGTGGCGCGCAGCGCACCGCGGCCGTGATGAAGCAATCCGACAGGCGCAGGCCGTCCTCGCGCGAGATCGATGTCGGCTGGTTCGCGTACCCGGCCCGCCAGAGCGCCGCGAACAGCCAGTCTCCCGAGCGGTCGCCGGTGAAGATCCGGCCGGTGCGATTGCCGCCGTGGGCCGCCGGCGCGAGGCCGAGCACCAGCACCCGCGCCGCCGGATCACCAAACCCGGGCAGCGGCCGGCCCCAGTACTCCTCGCCCGCATAGGAGGCCCGCTTGACCCGGGCCACCTCCTCGCGCCAGGCCACCAGCCGCGGGCAGCGCCGGCACGAGACGACGTCGCGCTCGAGGCGCTCGAGCTCGACCGAGCCCGCGGGGGTCACGTCTGACCCGGTACGAGCAACCCGGCGATCAACCGGTCGATCACCGGCGCGAGCTCGAGCACGTCCGCGGGCTCGCCGAGACGGACCTGGCGCGAGATCAGCTCGGTGGTCGCGCCGATGACCGCCACCGTGTCGTTTGGCGAGGCAAACCGGGAGATCAACCCCCGCCTCGCCGCGGCCGCGTTCTCACTCGTCGAGGATCTCGGCGAACGCCCGGATCATCTGGTCCCGGCGCTGGGCGGCGCGCGGACCGGCCCCGATGATCTCCACCAGCATCGTCTGCGCGTAGTCGCGATTTTCGGCGACCGCCGAGAGGACCGCGCGCGTCCCGGCCTGCATTCGCTGCAGTGCATCGCCGCGATCAGCCTCGCGCGCGGCACTGGCCATCGATCGTCCGAGCATCTCCATCGCGGCGTCGAACAGCGCCAGGATGCAGTCCTCCTTGTTCGCGAAGTGCTCGTAGAAGGTCGCCTTCGACATGCCGGCCCGCCGGCTGATCGACTCCGAGCTGGCGCCCGCGTATCCGCGCTGCGCGAACTCCGCCGCGGCCGCGCGCAGCAGCCGCTGGCGCTGGCGGGGCAAGCGAACCTCCGGCGGCGGTGCGTGTCGCCCCCTCGCTGCGGGCTGCTCGGTGCTCACCCCTTCAACGCGCGACCGTAGTGGCGCTCGTAGTACTCCCGGTAGGCGCCCGAGCGGATCGGCTCCCACCACCAGCCGTTGTCTCGATACCACCGCACCGTGCGCTCCAGCCCCTCCTCGAAGCCAACCTGCGCGGCCCAGCCGAGCGCGCGAAGCTTCTCGCTGGAGAGCGAATAGCGGCGGTCGTGTCCGGGCCGATCAGTGACGTATTCGATCAATGAATGATCGGCGCCCGTCAACGACAGGATCCGCTCGACGACGGCGAGGTTCTCGGATTCGTCGGGGCCGCCGCAGTTGTACGCCTCGCCTGGCCTGCCGTGCTCCAGCACATGGCCGATCCCGCGGCCGAAGTCCTCGACGTACAGCCAGTTGCGCACGTTGCGGCCGTCGCCGTAGACCGGCAGGTGATCACCAGCGAGCGCGTTGAGGATCATCAGCGGGATCAGCTTCTCGGGGTACTGGTAGGGCCCGTAGTTGTTCGAGCCACGGCAGATCAGCGTCTCCAGGCCGTAGGTGTGGAAGTAGCTCGAGACCAGCAGATCGGCGCCCGTCTTGGTCGCGCTGTAGGGCGAGGAGGGCGCGAGCGGCGAGCTCTCGCTGAACGAACCCTCCTCGATCGACCCGTAGACCTCGTCGGTGGACACCTGGACGTAGCGCAGGCCCCGAGCGCACGCCTCCTCGAGCAGTACGTGCGTCCCCTGCATGTTCGTGATGATGAACGCCTCCGGTCCGGAGATCGAGCGGTCGACATGCGTCTCGGCGGCGAAGTTGACGATCGCGTCGCACCCCGCGACCGCGTCGGCGACCGCCACCGGATCCTCGATCGCGCCATGGACGAACTCGATCTGATCGAGCACGTCGTGGAGATTCTCGCGCCGGCCGGCGTAGGTCAGCTTGTCGAGCACCGTGATCTCGTCTCCGTGGTCGCGCACGCGGAGCCGCACGAACGTGGAGCCGATGAATCCAGCTCCGCCGCACACCAGCAGCCTCATCCGACGCTCACCGCTGCAGCCATGTAACTGGCCAGCCCCTCGCGCCAGTCGCGCAGCCGCGGCGTGCCGGCGCGCTCGCTGCCCAGCACGCTGTAGGCCGGCCGCGGCGCCGGCCGGGCCAGATCCTCCGTCCGCCCCGGCCGCACCTGGCAGCTCAGACCCGCGGCATCGACTATCTCCCTGGCGAACTGATACCAGGAGCACTGTCCGCCGCCCGCGAGGTGGACGATGCCGGCGGGCCGCTCAGCCGCCACCGTGACCAGCGCCACCGCCAGCTCGCCGGTGAAGGTGGGGCAGCCGACCTGATCGTCGACCACGCTCAGCTCGTCGCGCTCGGCGGCCAGTCGCAGGATCGTCGCCGGAAAGCAGGGGCCGCCGGTGCCGAACAGCCACGAGGAGCGAACGATCGTGTGCCGGTCCGGCGCGGCCCGCGCCACCGCGTGCTCGCCGGCGAGCTTCGAGCGGCCGTATTGCGACAGGGGCGCGGTCGGGTCGGATTCCACGTACGGCGCGCGCTTGGCGCCGTCGAACACGTAGTCGCTGGAGATGTGGATCATCCATGCACCGGCCGCCGTGCACGCGTGGGCGACGTTGCCCGCCCCCGTTTCATTGACGGCGAAGGCGGCTTCGACGTCAGTCTCGGCGCCGTCGACGTTCGTGTACGCCGCACAGTTGAGCACCGCATCGGCTTGCGCCGCGCCGATCGCGGCCTCGACCGCGCCGGGATCGGTGATGTCGAGTTCGGCGCGCGCCAGCGCGACCACCTGGTGATCGGCGGCAGCCGCGGCAGCGGCCAGATCCTGGCCCAGCATGCCGGCGGCACCGGTGATCAGCAGACGCATCGCGCTGAAGGGTAATGAAGGGCTCCTGGTGTCGAGCTCCGGCGCCGGCTTCTTCCACCACAGATGAAGGCGCTCACCGTTCCTGTAGCGGTTCGTCGCCGCTCGTCCACTGCGGTTTGAGATAGGCCGATCAGGGGAACGATGCGGTTCCCATGGTGCGGGAGCGCGGCGGCCTCGTTCGGTGAAAAGGAGTGAGGCGGCGTTCGTCGAGTACTCCGGGCAGATCAGCGGCGTGCTGGCCGCCAACTCTGGGGCGCTGTCGGAGGCGGCCGGCGCGCTGGGGAGCTTCGCCCAGGAGCTGGAGCGCGCTCAGCAGGTCACCCGTCAGGCCGCCAGCGACTGCGATGACCTAGCACTGCGACATGACCACCGCCGCCGGGCAGGCGTCCCAGGCCGGGCAGACGGCCGACACCTTGCAGGCGCAGCCGCCGCCGCGGTTCATCCCCAGATGCAGGGCGAGCTGAACCGCCAGGCCGGGGGTGGCGCGCGATCAACAGGCCGCCGCGAACCGGGCCGCGAATGCCGCCCGCACCCGCGCCGCCGAGCAGATCCGCACCGTGCCCCGGCTACCCGGCGGCGCGCCCGTCCCGATCACCGTCACCGCCGGCGACACCGCGCTCGCCAACGGCATCCTCCCCGCGGTCGCCTCAGCCCCGACCGGCTCCTGGTCAGACCCCGGCGCGGAGCTGCGCAGCCTCGCCGGCGGCCCGCTGAGCCCCGCGCAGGTGATGGCCGTCTACCGCGCCGCCCAGGCCGAGGCCCGCAAGCAAAAAGGCAGCGTGATCAACCGACTCGGCGGCCTGGTCAACACCGACACCCTCGGGCTGGTCAGTTTCGGCAACCCCAACACCAGCCGCTACCACGGCGGACAGCTCGCCGCCATGATCCCCGTCATCGACCTCGAATCGCTCGTCGTCGACGGCGAGAAGCTTGGCGCCACAGCGATCCAAGGCGCGACCAGCACGAGCCGGACGCTCACCGCCGACGAACAGGTTGCAGCTCAGCAGTGGCGCGACGGCCTGGTGACGAAGTCCTCTCCGACAGGGACGCCAGCCTATGACTACGAGATCGCTCAAACCGGAGACAGGAACATTCAAATGCAGGGAACGGGCGCGGACCCGATCTCGGCCGATGGCTTCGATTCCGCCCACGCGACAATCTTGAGGCGAAGCACGTGGGAAGCCCGAACAGCAGCCCATTCATCCCGGGCTCTTCGATTCCTGACAGGCTTCGAAGTAAGAATCTCGGCACGGTGACTGATGAGATCCAGCGCTACAAGGCAGTGATCACGGATGGGTCTAATCCCACGCAACGACTCACCATCATCACCAACGACCCCCGGGCCGTACCGACATTTGAACGGTTGCTCCAGGAGCAAGGTGTCAATGGCCATGTGGTCGTTCGGCCGTAGACGGACATGTCTGCATTTCTGATCTGCACACCGAGTGAGACGGACTGGCGCATCAGCCCAGAGGACCTCGAACGGCTCGCCCGGGAGCACTGGAGCGACGTTGAGGCCAGCCAGAGCGACGATCCCGATCGGCCCCACCCAACCCATTTAGTGATTCGTGGGCACGGTCCCACGATCATCGCCGGCTTGCACAGAGACGGTTCTACGCTGTTCGTTGAGGGCGACGTCGACCAAGCCGTCGCGGTAGCGCGGTGGTTTCGCCGCCAGGTACCTCCGGACCAGCAACTCATATTCTTCGATGAGGCGTACACGACTCAGGTGGACTTGGGGCCGGAAACCACCGCCGAGCAGCTTGCGGGTCCATTCGCGACTGGCTGAAGTTCGGATACGCGTCAAGCCGGCAGAACCGCCGCAGGGCGCCAACGACTCGAGCGTGTCGCGCAAGGGTTGGCGCCCGTCTGACACCCACAGGCCACATTGACCTGCATGACACTCACGCCCGACACGACGGCCGAGCAACTCGCTGCTCCTTTCGAGCCGACCTACGAAAACCCGGGGTCTGAGGCCGCGCAGCCGGGTCTAGCCCGACCCGTCAGTCGGTCCAGAAGTCGTTGACCATCTCGCCGTCGCCGCCCTCCGGCCGGTCGGAGCCGATCGCGATCAGCTCGAGGCCGTTCGGTCCACCTTCGAACGCTCGTACCACATCGGGTGCGACCCGCACGACATCCCATTGTTGGAGGTCGATGACCTCGTCGTCCAGCTTGATCCGTCCCGAGCCGGCGACGACCACATAGGCCTCCTCCTGCTCGCGATGGCGGTGGCCGAAGGGCGCCTTGTAGGCGGGGCCGTAGCGGAAGTAGCTGACCCCAAGATGGTCGGATTCGAGGTGCTTGCGGCCGAAGCGGGCCTCGATGTCGGAACCGCGATCCGCGGCCGAGTCATCGACGTCCTTGAGGTTCTTGATCGAGAAGTTGGGCATGGTCCGAGAGTCTAGGAGCGATTTCATGTAGCCGGTGATTTGGGGCGCGGTCCCGGTGGTAGGGTCGGCCCATGGGTGAACGAACGAACTACACGCCGGGGACTTTCAGCTGGACCGATCTGACCACAACCGATCAGGAGGCGGCGAAGACGTTCTACGGCGCGCTGTTCGGGTGGGAGGCGACCGACCTGCCAGTGGGCGAGAACGTCTACTACTCGATGGCCAGGATCGATGACAAGGACGTCGCTGCGATCTCGCCGCAACCGCAGCAGCAGCGCGAGGCGGGGGCGCCGCCGACGTGGAACTCATACATAACCGTCGAGAGCGCCGACGAGGCGCTGGAGCGCGCCGCCCAGCTCGGAGCGACGATCCACGCCCCGGGCTTCGACGTGATGGATGTCGGCCGGATGGGCGTGGTGCAGGATCCGCAGGGAGCCTACTTCCTCGTCTGGGAGCCGAAGACCCACATCGGCGCATCCCTGGTCAATGCGCCCGGGGCCCTGTCCTGGAATGAGCTGGCCACGACGGATATGGATGCCTCCGCGCACTTCTACGGCGATTTGTTCGGCTGGAAGGTCGCGCCGATGGAGGGCGCCGAGATGCCCTACATGACGATCCAAAACCAGGACGGCCATGGCAACGGCGGGATCCGCCCGGTGATGCCCCCCGATATCCCACCGCACTGGCTCGTGTATTTCGGCACCGAGGACACCGAGGCGAGCGCGCGCGAGGCCTCCGAGCTCGGCGGCTCGGTGCTGGTGGGGTCGACGGACATCGGCGTAGGGACGATCGCGGTCGTTCGGGACCCGCAGGGCGCGGTGTTTGCGCTGTATTCGGGTCACTTCGACGAGTGACCCACCGCTTCGCGCCCCCCGCGGGGCTCGCCGCGAGTGGCCTTACCGCGAGCACCATCCGCGGGGCCGCGTCAGGCGATGCTCGGAATCTCGGTCGCGTTGCCTGGCGCCGGCTACTCAGGCGGCTGCCGAGGCCGCCGGTTGGGCGGCCCCGTAGGTAACGAAGTCGCTGCCGCGAACCAGGACCAGCCCCAGCACGGCGCCGACGAGCGCCACGATTCCGGCGACGAGCAGGATGTCGTTCATCGAGCTCGCGTAGGCCGCGTGGATCGCCGTACTCGCGGTCGCCCTCTCAGCCGCCGGCACGGAGGCGAGCACCTTCTGCGCGCCGCCCCCCGCCACCGCACGGGCAATTGCCGCTCCGTGACCGGCGGCGGCCGTCCCGGCGAGCTTCGGTGCGATGCCGGTGGTCAGCGAGTTCTCGAAGATGGCGCCGAGGACCGCGATCCCGGTCGCAATCCCGACCTGACGGAACGTGTTGTTGATGCCCGAGGCCATGCCGCTGCGCTGCGGTGGCACCACGCCAATCGCCGTCGAGGCGAGCGCCGGGTTGACGAGCCCCACGCCGGCGCCGGCGACGATGAAGCCAGGCAGCAGCGCCGTCCAGTCCGAGGAGACCGTGAGGCCGCGCATCAGCAGCAACCCGATCGCGGTGAGCAGCAGACCGCCGCTCAGCAAGAACCGGACCGGGACGCGAGTGGAGAGGTTGCCGGACGCGGCCGCGACGAAGAACGAGACCACGGTGAATGGCAGGAATCGAAGCCCGGTCTGCAGCGGCGAGAGCCCGAGGATCGTCTGCAGGTACAGGACCAGGTAGAGGAACATCGCGAACATCGCCGAGGAGATCGTGAACGCGACGAGCGAAGCCCCGCTGAACGTCGGCTTGCGGAACAGTGTGACGTCGAACATCGCATTGCTCTGCACGAACTGCGAGATCACGAACAAGACCAGCAGCACCGCTCCGCCGGCGAACAGCGACACGATCAGCGTGCTGCCCCAGCCCTCGGCGTTGCCGCGGATGATCGCGAACACGATCAGGAACAGCGCTCCTGTGAACGTAACGGTCCCGATCCAATCGATCCGCCTCCCTTCCGGGTTGCGCGACTCCGCGACCTTGGCCAGCGTCAGCGCGATGCAGGCGATCCCGATCGGGACGTTGATGATGAAGATCGAGGACCACCCGAAGTCCTCGGTCAGAAAGCCACCGAGCAGCGGCCCGACCGCGGCTGATGCGGCGATCGTCGCCCCCCAGGCCCCGAACGCGGTCCCGCGCTCTCTGCCATGGAACTCCTGGGCGAGCAGCGCGAGCGCGGTCGCGAACATGATCGCGCCGCCAATCCCCTGTCCGGCCCTGGCGAGGATCAGGAACAGGGCGCTCGGCGACAGCGCACACAGCAGCGAGGTGAGCGAGAACAGCCCCAGCCCGATCGAGAACACGAGCCGGCGGCCGAGCAGGTCCGCGAGTGAGCCGGCGGTCAGCAGCACCGACGCGAGCGTCAGCGCGTAAGCGTCGATCACCCACTGGATATCCGAGAAGCTCGCCTTCAGGTCGGTGGCGATCTTCGGCAGCGCCACGTTGACGATCGTGATGTCGAGCAGCAGCATGAACGTCGCGATGCAAACAACGATCAGCGTCCACCACTTACGTTCCATAAGCCGGTGATGTACCCGGCCGGGCGACATTCAAGCTCGCCCGTAGACCGGAACCGCCGCGCCGCTGGTCGGTGAGGAGTCCGTCGAGAGCAGAAATGCGATCACGCCGGCGATCTCGGCCGGCTTGACCCACCGCTCGCGGTCCGCATCAGGCATCGCGGCGCGATTACCCGGGGTGTCGATCACGCTCGGCAGGACCGCGTTGCAGCGCACCCCGTCGTCCTTGTACTCGACCGCAACCGCCTGCGCAAACGCGATCACCGCTGCCTTCGAGGCGATGTAGCCGGCGGCGCCAGGGAACGGCTGCAACGCCGCGCGCGTACCCACGCACACGATCGAACCCTCGCCGGCCTCGATCATGTGAGGAATCGCGGTGGCGCTGACCAGATAGGTCGACCGCAGGTTGGCCCGGAACTGCTTCTCGAACTCTTCGAAGGCGGTCTCGTGAACGCGGCCGCCGGCCGCAAAGCCGCCCACCAGGTTGGCAACCCCGCGCAGCGGCGCCCCGTTCCCGCCGACGGCGAGGTCCACCACTCGTTCGACCGCCGCCTGATCGAACAGGTCGGCCTCGACCAGCTCGAGTCCGTCACGCCGGCTGACTCGCTCCAGTTCCTGCTCAAAGACCCACGGCACGATCACCCGCCAGCCGTCATCGAGCAAGCGCTCGGTCACCGCGGCGCCAAGTCCGCCGGTCCCGCCGGTGACGATCGCTGTGCTCTGCCGTGCTGTTGTGGTGCGTTCCATGGCTGCTGCGGCGGCTTCCATTGCTCCTGCTCTGGGCCGTTTCACTCCTGCTCTGGAGCCGTTTCACTCCTACTCCGGGGCGTTCCAGCCCTGCTGCGAGGCGTTCCACTCCTGCTGCTGCAAGATCCACTTCTGCTGTCCGCGGCCCACTCTATCTTCGTCGCGCCATGAGAGTCCGGGATTTTGCAGATGGAAAGGACATCGCGCAGGCGCTCCTCGTCCGCGAGGTCGAGCTGCGCCGCCGCGACGGCGGCGACTACCTGAAGCTGACGCTGGGCGATCGGACCGGCTGCGTCCCAGCGATCGTCCGGGATGGGGTGGCGGATCTCACGCCGGTCTGCCGAGCGGGCGAGGTGGTGTGGTGCGTGGGCAGGTTCTCGGTTCACCCCCGGTTCGGGCCTCAGCTCAAGATCAAGCATCTGCGCGCGGCCGGAAGCGATGAGTACTCAACCGACCAGCTGCTCGACGGACCGACGCGTGGCGCCGACCACATGGAGACCGACCTGCGGGAGCTACTCGGGACCGTGCAGAACCCGCACCTCCGCCGGCTGCTCAGCCTGGTGTTCGGTGAGGACTCTTCGACTTGGCTGAGTTATCGCGATGCGCCCGCCGCCAAGCGCTACCACCAGGCCTATCGCCATGGTCTACTGGAGCACTGCTTGACGGTCGCGCAAGCGGTGAGCGCGATCTCCGCCACCTTCCCCGGGATCGACCGGGACATCGCCGTCACCGGAGCGCTGCTGCACGACATCGGCAAGCTCGAGGCCTACGAGGTCCACGGCGGAGCAATCTCAATGTCCGATCACGGCCGCCTATACGGCGAAATTCCGCTCGGCTACTACCTCGTCCGCCGGCTGATCGAGCGCCTCGACGGGTTCCCGTCCGAGCTGGAGCAGGCCGTCCTGCACATCATCCTCAGCCATCACGGCTCGCTCGAGCACGGCAGCCCGGTGGTCCCATGCACCCGCGAGGCCACGCTCGTGCACATGATCGACAACCTCGGCGGACGCCTCGGCAGCTTCGATCGGCTCGAGAAGGAACTCCCCGCCGGCGAGCAGTGGTCGGGCTTCGACAAGGCCCTCGGTGGCGGCGCCTACTTCGCCGACCGACGCGATCAGGAGCGCGAGGCGGCGTAGGCGGGCCCGGCGCGTGGCGGGAACGCGGGCCGGCGCGTGGCGGGAAGGCGGCGCCGGGGCGTGCGGGCAACGCCCAGCGTCCCGGCTGCGGACGATCGGACGGCGAACAAAATCGCAGCCAGGCTGCCCGTTTTTCAGCGGTGGCGCGCGTAAGGTGCCCATACCGAGCAAAATCTGCGCCACCTACGTTTTTCCCGAAGCCCTACTGCGATTTTGTCACGCGATGCCCGGATCCTTGAGCGGTCGGCTCCTGCCGACCCGCCGACCCGCCACGCCGACGCCGACCTGCCGACCTGCCGACCTGCCGACCAAATCCTGATCCACCGGAAACCTGACCGCGACCTGTAGCGTCTCCGCCACGCCCGGTGCCAAAAGACCGCAAATAGCGCCGGCCCACCCGCGGCCGCGCGTCGGCGCTCCGGCGCCCGCAACTACAGTTTGAGGGGGCATGGCTAAAGACACGGAAAAGCTGATCCGCCAGCTGTCGCTGATTTCCTATCTGATGGCGGAGCGCCGTCCGGTCACCGCACAGGAGATCCGGCGCGACGTCGAGGGATACAGCGTGATGAACGAGGACGCGTTCGCGCGGCGGTTCTACGCCGATCGCTCCGAGCTCGACGCCCTCGGAATCGTGCTCGCGGTCGAAAAGCCGATCGACGGGCTGGTCGAGCAGGAGAACTACTCGCTGCCATCTGAGAACTTCCATCTGCCTCCGATCGAGTTCACCGACCAGGAGCTCGCGGCACTGCACACGGCGCTTCACCTGCTGGACGGAGAGTTCGCTTACGCGGAGCCATTGCGACTGGCGCTTCAGCAGATCTCGTGGGGTCGGCCGAGTCCGCTCAGCGCGCCGGAGCAGCACACGGTCGCGCTCGGGATCACCGGATCGGCCGGCGGGCATGAGATCTCACACCGTCTGGCGAAGATCGAAACGGCGATCTTCCGCCGCAAGACGATCGTCTTTGACTACTACACGATGGCGCGTGATGAAGTGGGGACCCGGCGCGTCGATCCCTACCAGCTGTTGTACCAGGGAGGGCAGTTCTACCTCGTCGGCAAGGCGCACGAACGTCGGGCGATCCGGGTCTTCCGGCTCTCACGGATTCGCGGCAAGGTCGGCTATGCGACCAAGGCCGAGCACGACTTCCAGCGCCCCGCGGACTTCGATCCGCGGGCCTACGCCAACCGGATCGACTGGCAGTTCGGCGACGCGATCGGGATGGCCGAGGTCTGGATCGCAAGCCGGATCGCGTGGCAGATAGAGCGGCATTTCGAACCCTACGGCGAGATGCGTCCGGCGGGCGACGGAGGGGACCGCGTGTACCTCACCAGCTACGCCGATTCGCGGCAGCTGATCGCGTGGGTGCTTGGTCTTGGCGAGCACGCCCGGATCCTCGGTCCCCCAGAGCTCGTACGGGAGCTGCTCGACCGGGTCAACCTGCTGATCGAGCGACACACCGGGGAGCCGGAGCTCGCGGCGACCGTGCCGGCGGCGGCCGGGCGGGCGACAGCCGACCCGGCTGCGGCCGGGCGGGCGGCAGCCGGCGGCCCAGCGGCGGGCGGAGGCAGTCCAGCGGCGGGCGCCGGGCCGACGCCGGCCGGCGCCCCGACGCCAGCCGCCATGCCAGCGCCAGGCGCCGCGCCGCCACCGCACATGCCCACGGATCCCGACAGCGGCAACGGCCACTATCCGGAAGCGGCCATCCGACCCGAGCGGTTCGCTCGGCTGGTCACCCTCGCCAGCATCCTGATCGAAGCCGGCCGCGGTGGCCGGCGGCTCGACGCCGATGAGCTGTGCAAGTCGCTCAAGATCTCCGATCAGGAGCTCCGCGAGGACATCTCCGTCCTGAACGTCGTCAACTTCGGCGCCGGCACCTACGTGCTTTACGCCGAGATCACCTCCGACGGGATGCTGGAGGTCGAACCCGAACCGTACGGCGACTCGTTCGCCCGGCCGGCGCGGCTGCTCCCGGTCGAGGCCAAAGCGCTGGTGGCGGCGATCGATCTGATCGGCGAGCACATCCCGGAGGGCTCGCTCGCGTCGGTTCGCGAGAAGATCGTCGCGGCGCTGGGGGAGGATCCGGTCCACGAGGGCCTTCAGGTCGCCTCCGCGGGAGGCGACGATGCCGAGATCGCGGCGGTCTTGTCGCGGGCGATCTCCGGTCGCCGGCTGCTTTCGTTCGAGTACTACAAGGAGAACGAAGATGAATTCTCGACGCGGGTGGTCGAGCCCTACGCGCTGATCAACGGCCGCGAGGGCTGGTACGTGGCGACGTTCGATCCCGCGCGCGACGACGTGCGCCACTTCCGGCTGGACCGGATCAAGTCCGCGACCGTCACCGACGAGCCGTTCGTGCCACGCCCCGACGTCGACCCCGCCGCCGATGTCGATGGCTGGCCCCGGACCGGTGAGGTGCCCGCCTCGCGCCGGGCGCGCGTGTGGATCTCGCCGGAACGCGCCCGTTGGGCACGCGAGGAGCGCCGGGTCATCAGCGAGCTGGAGGACGGATCGCTGATCGTGGAACGGGCGTTTGCGGGGATCCGCTACCTCGTGCGCGATGTCCTAAAGGAGGCGGGCGACGCCGTCGTGATCGAACCTGAGGATGCGCGTGAGGCCGTCCGCGCGGCGGCCGAGACGGTCGCCACCGCGGCGGGGTCCATCGCCCGTTGAGCCGGCGCGATCAGATCCGCATGAGCTCCGAGGAGCTCGACGCATTCCTGGCGCACCAGCGGGTCGTCATCTGTGCCAGCAACGGCCGCGACGGATGGCCCCATTTGATGCCGCTCTGGTACCTGGTTCGCGACCGCGAGATCTGGGCCTGGACCTACGCCAAGTCGCAGAAGGTGCGAAACCTGGAACGCGATCCTCGGGCCACCCTCCAGCTCGAGGACGGCGAGCAATACCAGGAGCTGCGAGGGGTGATGATCGAGGCCCGCACCGTCATGCACCGGGACACGGCCGCGGTGGCCGCGTTCGGTGCACAGCTGCTGCACCGTTACGGAACCGCCGACAGCGGCCCCGAGCTGGTGCAGGCTGTCCGCGCGCAGGCCGCCAAGCGGGTGGCACTGCAATTCCTCGCGCAGCGGATCGTCACCTGGGACCATCGGAAGCTGGGCGGTACGTACTAGTGTCACGCGCGGCGACCCAGGCTCTCGATACGCTCGGCCGCGATGCAAGACCTAAAGGGCCTGATCCTGTCCGGGGGCAAGGGCACGCGACTGCGGCCGATCACCCACACCAGCGCCAAGCAGCTCGTCCCGGTCGCCAACAAGCCGGTTCTGTTCTACGGCATCGAGGCGATGGCCAAGGCGGGCATCGTCGAGGTCGGCATCATCATTGCGCCCGAGACCGGTGACGAGATCCGCGCCGCCGCCGGTGACGGCTCCCAGTTCGGCGTCAGGCTCACCTACATTGTCCAGGACGCGCCGCTCGGGCTGGCACATGCGGTGCTGACCGCGGAGCCGTTCCTCGGCGAGTCCCCGTTCGTGATGTACCTCGGTGACAACTTGCTCCAGGGCGGCATCGAGGAGCTCGTGTCCGCGTTCCGCAACCACGAGCCCGACGCGCTGATCCTGTTGACGCCGGTCCCCGACCCGCAGCACTACGGGGTCGCCGAGCTGAGCGGCAGCCAGGTTGTGCGGCTGATCGAGAAGCCGCCGAACCCGCAGACGGATCTCGCCCTGGTCGGGGTCTACATGTTCACGCCATGCGTCCACGGCGCGGCGCGAGCGATCGATCCCTCCGCCCGTGGCGAGCTCGAGATCACCGACGCGATCCAGCAACTCGTGGACCAGGGCAATCGGGTCGAGCCGCACATTGTCCGTGGCTGGTGGAAGGACACCGGGAGGCTCGAGGACATGCTCGCCGCGAACCGGCTCGTGCTGGACACGATCGAGGGGCGCATCGACGGCACCCTCGTCGATTCCCAGGTCGATGGTCGCGTCGTGATCGAGGCCGGCGCTCGCCTCGAGCGCTGCGCCGTACGCGGTCCCGCGATCATTGGATCGCGCGCCCGGCTGACCGATTGCTACATCGGTCCCTACACCGCGATCGGCGAGGAGTGCTCCATTCAGAACGCGGAGGTCGAGCACTCGATCCTGCTCGCCGGCTCGGCCGTCCGCGACCTCGATGGCCGGATGGAGTCCTCGCTGCTCGGCCGCAACGTGAAGATCGCCCGCGACCAGCGGCAGCCACGGGCCTACCGGTTCCTGGTCGGCGACAACTCCGAAGTCGGGATCCCGTAGCGGTACGCCGCCACTCACGCGTTCCCGAGCAGAGCCACCAGGCCGCTCGGGGTCTCGGCGCGTCCCACGTGGATCCGCGGCATCGTCAGCGGCGCCGCGGTGCTCTCGGTCGTGCCGCCGGCGGTCGTATAGGCCATCGTGAAGCCGGCGGTCCTGACCGCGCTGACCACGGTGGCGTTGAAGGCGCCGAACGGATAGGCGAAGAAATACACCGGATGGCCCAGGACGTGCTCGAGCACCTGCCTCGATCCGGCCGTCTCCATCCGCAGCTGGCTCGGTGTCAGCAGGCGCAGATCGACGTGGTGCTCGGTGTGATCGCCGACGTCCATGCCGGCGCCGTCTAGCTCGCGGATCTGCTCGGCATCGAGGAAGCCCGGCTCACTCATCCGGCCGGTGATCACGAAGAACGTCGCGACCATGTGCAACCGCTTGAGGTCGGGCAGGATCGTCCGCACGTCGTCGACGTAGCCATCGTCCACGGAGATGATGATCGGCTTGCGCGGGAGTGGCGCCCCCTTGTAGAGCGCGTCGAACAGCTGCGCCTGGCTGATCGCGTGGTAGCCGGCGCGGTGCAGGGTGGCCAGTTCGGCGCGGAAGTTGGCCGGGTCGACGATCAGGTCGAGCTCGCCGACGGCCGGCAGCGTATGCACGCGGTGGTACGTCAAAACCGGCACCGCGACTGCGCGTGCCGGCGCGCCCGATGGCGCGATCAGCGACGCCACGCGACGCTTGGCCACGCGGCCGGGGGCACGGGCATGATCCGCGACAGTGGTCGTCGCCGCAGCTGATTTGTTGGCTGCCGTCCCGCTGGCGCCACAGCCGGCGAGCCCGACGAGCAGGACGGCAGCCGCGAGGCATGTGAGCGTTCGCTTACTCATCGCAGCACGCCGGGCAAGGCTAGCGAGGAGTCACTACGCTCCGATTTCGCAATGGCTGACGGCTCCAACGAGGTTCGTGACCGACTCCTCCAAGCTTGGCGCGGGGAGATCATCGCCGGTGGGGTCTACGACCTGATTGCGCGGCGGATGCCAGATCGAGAGGCGGACATCCTGCGGCGGATGGCGCACGCTGAGAGTGGCCACCGAACGCGGCTCGAGGGCCGGATGCGCGAGCTCCAGATCGCGGTGCCCGACCCGGCCTCTGTGCGGGTGCCCCTCTGGCTCCGTCTCCAGGCGAGGATCGCCCCCGTGGACCGCCTGCTGGCCGCGCGTGAGGCGGCCGAGGATGAGGAGGTCGACGACGTCTACAAGCGCTCGACCGGCGATCCGGTAACCGACAGGCTGCTCCGCGACATCCGCAAGGAGGAGCGCTCCCACTCGCTCGCGGTTCAAGACATGCGTTCCGGCTCGGTGGACGGCACGGGCGCGGAGGGACCGCAGCCGAGTGCGATCGAACCGCTCGCGGTCCCCGGGGCGAGGACCCGACTCGAGCGGATCCTCGGCCGGGAGAAGTGGCACCGCACCGGCGGTGGCTGGATCTCCGGCGCGATCTACGGGGCCAATGACGGTTTGGCGGCCGTGTTCGGGATCGTCGCGGGGGTCTCGGGCGCCACCGGTGGATCGAGTTCGGTGCTGACCGCGGGGCTCGCCGGCGCGATCGCCTCGGCGCTTTCGATGGCCACCGGAGCGTTCCTCGCCGAACGCTCGGAGGCCGAGGTCGCCGCGGCCAATGTCGAACGCGAGCGGCAGGAGATCGCCGAGCACCCCGAGGAGGAGAAAGAGGAGCTGTCGCTCTTCTACCAGCTGAAGGGGATCGATGAGAAGACCGCCGATCAGCTCGCCGAGCGGATGTCGAAGCACCCCGATGCGATGCTGCAGGCGCTCTCGGTCGAGGAGTTCGGCGGCGGCGCGGAGGCCGGCGGCAATCCGGCTCAGGCCGCGCTCGCCGCGGGAGTCTCCACCGGCGCCGGCGCGATCATTCCGGTGATCCCGTTCATGATCACGACCGGCACCACGGCGATCGTCGCCGCCGCGATCGTCTCGCTGGCGGCGCATTTCCTGGTCGGTGCCGCGAAGTCGCTGGTCACGCTTCGCAGCTGGTGGTCGTCGGGGCTGGAGATGACGCTGGCCGGGGTGATCGTGGGTGGCGCCACCTACCTGGTCGGACTGGCGCTGCCGACATAACCCGCCGATGACGGGTCAGGCATCGCGGAGCGCCGAAAGCTCCGCGCGGATGCTCGCGACCTCGGCCTCGAGCGCTTCGATCCGGGCGGCGAGGTCACCATCGCGCCGCGACCCTGACTCGGAGGAGCCCGTCGCCGCCGTGGGCATCGCCGGCGCCGAATCCGCCGCCGCGGCCGGCTTATCCGAAACCAGAGCCACAGCCAGCGCCGGCTGCGCCGACTCTGACTCGCTCTCACCGCCGAGCAACTGCTCGAAGCGATCCTCCTTCTGGCCGGGACGCCGCTCCAGCCGCCGCGCGTAGCCGCGCTCGATCAACAACGCGAGGACGCGCTCGACGTCGTCCAGCGATCCGAGCTGCGCCATCCGCTCAGTACGGGTCTTCAGCTCGCCCGGGGTCTGTGGTCCGCGCAACAGCAGCACCGCCAGCACCGACAGTTCCTCCCGACCCAATCCGAGCGACTCCTCGGCGAGATGGCGGTACTTGGTCGCCCGGCTCCCGTGCCCGCTCGCCAGCCGCGCGAGTCCGTATTTGGACAGCCGCTGGGCGGCGTCGCGAACCGTCGCCTCCGGATAGTCGGTGACCGGATCGCGATTAGTCGACTGGTTGCACGCCAGGCGCAGTGCGTTCAGCGACAACGGATACTGATCAGGCGTCGTCCAGCGCTTCTCGATCAGGCACCCGAGCACGCGCTGCTCGGGCGCAGTCAGCTCGGCGATGTGCATGCGCCCGAGGATAACCCCGGCCCGGCGCGCCGGCGGATCGCGCCGGCGCGGTGCGGGTCCTACAGCCGCTGGTAGCGCGCCTCCAGCAGCGAGAAGGTGGCGAACGTCAGCAGCCCGGCGGCGACCAGCCCCAGCAGCCACGGCCCATACGGCTCGCGATGAACCGCGGCGAGCGCGCCGTCGACGCCGACCGCGCTCGCCGGGTTGAACTCGATCGCCGTGCGCAGCAGGAAATACCCGACGAGCCCGAAGACGAGCGCGCGGGCGACCAGCCCGATTAACCCAACCGCCATGAACACCTGCAGGCCGACCTCGTTCATCTCCCCGATCTTGCTGTCGTCGGCAAACTTGCCGCGCACCGCCTCGAAAGCCTGATAGGCGCTGATCGCGATCAATCCGGCCCCCGCGATCCCGACCAGCAGTTGCCCCCCGGGCCAACCGAGCACGCCGGCGGCCGCTTGGCTCGGTTGGCTCGAGCTGTTGCCGGCGCTGTGCAGCAGCACCCGAATCGCCACGACGAAAAAGATCAGATAGACGACACACCCGGCGGCGTTGGCGACGCGATCCTTCAACCCGGAGCCGCCGCCTCCCTCCGGACCGCGGCCGTGCACGGCCCGCACGAGCTTCCAGAGCGCGTATGCGAGCAGACCGGCGGCCACGGCGGCCAGCGCGAGCCGGCCCAGCGGAGCCCGCGCGATCAGTGTCAGCGACCCTTGTTGATTGGGTGCTGCCGGCTCGCTTCCGGCACCGAAGGCCAGCGCCAGCGCGATCCCCCCGATCAGCCCATAGGTGAGCGCGCGGGCTACGAAGCCGGCCCGCACCAGCCAGCGAAAAGGACGCGACCGCGATGCCGCGAGCGCGTCGTGACGCGCCGCGCTGGCAGCGGAGTTCAGCGCGTGGCCTTCTTGACGGCGCTGCGCGCCTTACCGACCTTGTTGCGGGCCTTTCCCTTCAGTTCCTCGCCCGCCCCGCGGGACTCGGTGCCCGGGCGACCGCTTGCCGCTCCGGCATCCTTCTTCGCGCGGCCCTTGACCTCTTGCGCCTTGCCCTTGACTCGCTGTGTTCGGTCTCCCATCTCTCCTTCTCTCTCCGCGTTGCCTGCCACGGGGCTACCCGAGACGGCGGCGTTCGATGCGTTGAAACGGTGGACGCATCGCTAGGGAGCGAGCCGCTCGAGCACCCAGTCGCCCGCTCGTTGGAGGTATTGAAGCCGGTCGTGCAAACGATCCTCGCGGTGCTGCCAGAACTCGAAGCTCCGGGGGATGAGACGGAAGCCACCCCACACCTCGGGGACCGGGAGCGCCCGTCCCTCGTATCGGGCCGCGAGCTCGGCGACCCGTTGCTCCAGCGCCTCGCGGCTCGCGATCGGTTGGCTCTGAGGGGAGGCAAGCGCGCTCAGCTGGCTGCCGCGCGGCCGCGTGCCGACGTACGCCCCGGATTCCTCAGCCGTGGTTCGCTGCACCGGCCCCTCGATCCTCACCTGCCGACCGAGCAAGTCCCAGTAGAACAGCAGGGCCGCGTGTGGATTTGCCGCGAGCTCGAGCCCCTTGCGGCTGTCGTAGTTCGTGAACAGCACGAACCCGCGCTGATCGAATTGCTTGACCAGCACCATCCGCGCCGACGGGGCACCCTCCGGCGAGGCCGTCGCGATGACGGCCGCCTCGGGCGCCCGGACGCCGGCCTCGCCCGCCGCCGCGAACCACGCGGCGAACTGCCGGACGGGATCGCGGTCGACGTCCTCCTCTCGCAGCGGCTGGGCGAAGTCGGGCACGGCGAGAATTATCGGGGTCCTCGCCGGTCTGCGGCGCTCTGGGATATTTGGGTTCTAAATGGACTACAACCTCCCATCCGACCCGAGTGGCTGACGCCTGATGCCCGTCTCCGTCGAGGACGCTCGCCGTGCTGGCGCTGGCGCTGCCCGACGCGGCGGAGCGCGATCACCACGGCCGGCCGTCGTTCAGGGTCCGGGGCAGGATCTTCGCCACCCTGTGGGACGAGCAGCACATGAACGTGATGCTCGACGAGCCGGGCATCCGGACCGCGGTTCAGGACCGGCCTGAGATCTGCGAGGAGGTGTGGTGGGGGAAGCGGCTCGCGGCGGTAAGGGTCGATCTGGGCATCGCCGAGAAGGCCGTCCTGCGCGAGCTGCTCGAAGACGCGTGGGAGGGAAAACGCCGGCGCCGCTGAGAACCCCGCGACGACGCCGAGAACCCGCGGCCCGCCGAGAAACCCGGGCGCCGCCGAGAACCCGGGCCAAACCCCTTATTGACAAATACCCCATCCCGATATATCTTGCCGATGTATGGCACAGCCCGAACCCGTCGCGCCAGTCCCCGAGCTGACGCCGACGGGCCGAGTGATCCTCGGCATGATCGCGTCGGGCAAACGCAGCGGATATGACATCAAGCAGCTGGTCGACAAGTCGACCCGGCACTTCTGGGCGGCGAGCTACGGTCAGATCTACCCGGAGCTGAAGCGGCTCGAGGATCAGGGCCTCGTCCGCGGCCGCCCGGAGCCGACCGGCGGCCGGGCCCGGATGGTGTACGAGCTGACCCACCCGGGCCAGGTGGCGCTGCTCTCATGGCTCGCTTCGGCCGACGAGCCGGTGTACGAGTTGCGCGACGAAGGGATGCTGAAGCTGTTCTTCTCCGATCTCGTAGCCCCCGAGCAGCGGATCGAGAACATCCGCGCGATGCGCGAGCGCCAGCAGCGCAAGCTCGCGCAGCTGCGCGCAATCGAGCCTCACGCAGCACAGGGTCCGCCGGGTCACCGGCTGACGCTGGAGCTCGGGATGGGCTTCACCAACTGGTTCATCGAGTGGTGCGAGGCCGCCGAGCGGCGGCTCACGGCCGAAACCGAAAAGGAGTAGCGCGTGTTCACCAAGCTCGCAAACTTCCTTCACGCGCACGGACGGCGAGTGCTGTTCGTCGCGGTTCTCGTGGTGGCGATCGCCGGCGTATTCGGGGCCGGCGTCGTCAAGCGGCTCAGTCCCTACAGCGCCGACGATCCGGCGACGCAGAGCGTCCAGGCGAGTCACCGCTTCGAGCACGCCGCGGGCAGGCAGATCGACGCCGGCATCGTCGCGCTGGTGAGGGCGGGCGACGTTCGGAGTCCCTCCGCGCGTGCCCGCGTCGATCAGGTGGTCCGCCAGCTGGGCGCCAACCGCGACGTCGCGCGCGTGGTCAGTTTCTACGACAGCCACGACCCGGCGATGGTGTCCCGAAATGGCCGCTCGACGTACGTTGTGGCGTACTTCAGACCGCTTTCCGATACGCGGATCCAGGACGATGCGAAGCAGTTCGAGCGTCGCTTCGACGGTCAGGGCGACGTGAAGCTGGGCGGTCAGGCGGTGGCAAACGCGCAGGCGAACACGCAGGTGAGCCACGACCTCGCCCACGCCGAGCTGCTGGCGTTCCCGTTCATCTTCCTGCTGTCGCTGCTGTTCTTCCGCTCGCTGGTGGCGGCGCTGTTGCCGCCGCTGCTCGGCGGTCTGGCGATCGTGATGACGTTCTTCGCGCTGCGGATCGTCTCGAGCTTCGTCGACCTGTCCGTGTTCGCCTTGAACCTGGTCACCGGGCTGGGTCTCGGACTGGCGATCGACTACAGCCTGTTCATGGTCTCGCGCTACCGCGAGGAGGCCGCGAGGACCGGCTTCGGGCGCCAGGCGCTGATCCGCACGCTCGAGACCTCGGGTCGCACGATCCTGTTCAGCTCGCTGACCGTGGCCGCGGCAATCGCGTCATTGGCGATCTTCCCGCAGCGGTTCCTCTACTCGATGGGGATCGCGGGCGCGCTCGTGGCGCTGCTGGCGGCGTCGCTCGCGCTGGTGGTCCTGCCGGCGCTGCTGACGACGCTCGGTCCCAGGGTCAACGCACTCGCTCCCAAGCGCCTCCAGCGCGCCGCCGACCGGGACGCTCGGCCCGCCGAGAGCGGCTTCTGGTACCGCCTGTCCCAGTTCGTGATGCGGCGCCCCGGCCCGATCGCGGCGCTCAGCGCGACGTTCCTGATCGCGTTGGGGATCCCCTTCACCCAGATCAAGTTCATCACGGTCAGCGCCGGCGTCCTGCCGTCGAGCGCCAGCGCCCGCCAGGTCAATGACGCGCTCACGAACGACTTCCCGCCGAACCGCACCACGCCGCTGGAGGTCGTCGTCGGCCGGCCCGCCGGTTCGGCGCAGGTCAAGGCGCTGGCCGCCCGACTCAGCCGGTTGCCCGACGTGTCCGGCGTGGACCCGGCGCTGCCGGCGGGCAGCGCCAACTCGATGCTCGCCGTCGCCCCGGTCCAGGCGCCGCTGAGCGGTGCCACCAAGCAGCTGCTTCACGAGGTCCGCGCGATCCGCGAGCCGTACTACGTCGGCGTCGCGGGCCAGACCGCATCGTACGTCGACCTCGAACACAGCCTCGCCGCCCACCTCCCGGCGGTCCTCGGGGTGATCATCGCCTCGACGCTGATCGTGCTGTTCCTGTTGACCGGATCGGTCGTGTTGCCGGTCAAGGCGGTCGTGATGAACTTCCTCAGCCTCAGCGCGGTGTTCGGCATCCTCGTGCTGATCTTCCAGGATGGCAACCTGCAGGGCCTGCTCGGATACACCAGCGAAGGCGCGCTCGACGCGACGCAGCCGATCTTCCTGGCCGCGGTGGGCTTCGGACTGGCGACCGACTACGGGGTGTTCCTGCTCTCGCGGATCAAGGAGGCGCGCGATGGCGGGGCCTCGGACTCCGACGCGGTCGCGATCGGTCTCGAGCGCACCGGCCGGATCGTCACCGCCGCCGCACTCCTGTTCGCGGTCGCGATCGGCGCGTTCACGACCTCGCAACTGGTGTTCATCAAGGAGCTCGGGCTCGGCGCGGCGCTGGCGGTGCTGATCGACGCTTCGATCGTCCGGGCGCTGCTGGTGCCCTCGCTGATGGAGCTGCTCGGCTCGCTCAACTGGTGGGCGCCGCGACCGCTGCGCCGGCTGCACGACCGCGTTGGCTGGCGGGACAGCGCTGCGCCGGCGCGGCGCGCACCCGCCGGCTCGCGCGCCGCCTCCACCTCGAGCGCGTAGCGCCATTCTCGGGAGGCTGGCCGCGAAACGGGCCATATATTCCCGTTTCTCGGCCAGCCCCGAGGGATGCGTGCACGCCTAGATCAGCAGCTCCGAGTCGTGCTCCTCGAAGATCTCCACGTAGTCGCTGCGATCGCCTGCATGGAGCGCCTCGACCAGTGCGTGGATCCGGGGAGTCATCACCAGCAGGTACCGCGCCGGTTCCGCCGCCGGGTTCCAATACGAGTGCGGGGTGCCGCGCGGCACGAGGATCCAGTCGCCGGCGCCGACCTCGCGCTCGCCGTCTCCGATCCGAAATCCGAGCCGGCCTTCGAGCACAAACCACGCCTCGTCGTCTGAGCGGTGGAGGTGCAGGCCGGCGATCGGCCGCCCGGGATGAGTGCCCGGGTCGGTCCAATCGGCGATCACGAACGACTCGCTGATCAGCACCGCGCGAGCCTACGCCACCGGCCCACGGACCTCAAAGGTGACCTCCCGCGCCGGCGCCACCGACCATTCCCCCCGCCGCCACGCGATCCGCATCCCGTCCGCGAGCCGCGCCACCGCGCGCCCGCACCGCGGCTCGCCCCACAGGGTGGCCACCAGCGCGCGCTCGGATTCCGGCTCCTCCCCCAACCCCCGCGCGACAACCGCGGCCGGGTAGGTGACCACGATCGAGCCCGCCCGGACCCACACGGGAATTCGCTCGAGCGGAGCCGGCACGACTACCTCGGCGCCGCCGCGCACCAGCGAGCCCGACCACGTCTCGATCCACTCGCCCTCGGGCAGCAGCACCTCGCGCTCGCGCGCTCCCTCGTGGAGCACCGGCGCGACCCACAGCGCCGGCCCGTATCCGTAGGCGTCCGACGTGGTCCAGCCGCGCGGATCGCGAGGATCGGTCAGGCACAGCGGCCGGATGATCGGCAGGCCGCTCCGCGCGGCGCTCGCCGCGGCCGCGCGCACGTACGGGACCAGCTGTTCGTGCAGCAGCACGTAGCTGCGGTACAGCTCCAGCACGCGCTCGCCGTAGCACCAGGGCTCCTGCGGCATCCGGCCGTGGGCGTGCATCAGCGGCGTGAAGCAGCCGAACTGAAGCCAGCGCACGAGCAGCTCCGGTGGACAGCGCTCGACCAGCCGGTGCCCGAGGTAGCCGCCGACATCGTGCGACCAGTTCGAGAAGCCGCTGCAAGCGGCGGCGAGCGTCGCGACCACCAGCACCCGCAGCGACCAGAAGTCAGACGCCTGATCACCGGCCCAGGTGTGCCCGATGGCGTGCTGGGTGCTCCAGCCGCTGCGTCCGAACAGCACGCCACGGCCGGGGTGAACTTCGTCCAGGGCCTGTTGGATGCACTGGCGATGGAGGCCTCCCAGCGCCCACGCGGCCTCCGCGCCGCTGCGGCCGTCGGCGAGCCGGACGTGATCCGGGATGTAGTAGCCCTCGCCGTCATCGGCCTTGATCCCCTCGACCCCGAGCTCGAGCACGCGCCTGGCCTGCTCGCGCCACCACCGACTGGCCGCCGGGCTGGTCAGATCCAACGGCGAGCCCGTCCCCATCCACCATTGGGTGACGAATGGCTCACCGGTGGGCTCGCGGACAAAATGCCCGGCGTCGGCGGCGGGGGCGTAGTTCGCCGCGGGCTCGCGGTGCAGGCGCTCGGATTCGGGCTGGGGCGGGATCTGGCCGTCACGCGAATCGAGGTTGATCCACGGAGTCACCCACACCACCGTGCGGACGCCCGCGGCGCGCATCATCGAGATCATCTTCCGCGCGTCGGGAAACTGGTGGGGATTGAACTCCCACGTGTTGTATTGGGTGGCCCACGGGGAATCGATCACGATCGCGTCGAGCGGGATCTGGTGGTCGCGAAAGCCGTGGAAGTCGTCGAGCACGTCATCCTGGTGCTCGTGGACGTCCCGGCTCTTCCAGAAGCCGTAGCCCCACTCGGGCAGGAGCATCGGAAACCCGGTCAGCCGGCAAAAGGCGCGCAGGCGGGCCGCGGGCGTCGGGTCGCAGAGCAGCTCGATCCGCAGCGGGCCGGCATGGGCGCGGGTCGAGACCGAGACGCGCTCCTCACCGAGCTCGAACCTGGTGCCGTTGCCGTCGGTCCGGACCCAGACCGCATAACCACGGCTCGAGAGCAACCACGGGACGGGCGCGCAGTCCCCCTGCGGGATGCCGCCCTGGGAAAGCATCTCCGGCGGGCAGTCAGGACCGGTGTAGCGGCGGTCGGCGCCGAGCTGCACGGAGCGGCCGACCTGGTCCAGTTGCGTGCCGTGGCGGGCGCCGAGCCCCACGAATCGCTCCTCGGGATGGCGGTCCCAGTCGAGCGCCAGCCGCAGCGGCGCGGCCTTGGCGCGGAGCTCCAGCGACACGCGGCGGTCATCCACCACCCGAGCCCGCAGCGTCGCCTCGCGGCCGCCCTGCAGCCTGACCGACAGCGCGATCCAGCCCTCACCGCTCGCGATCGGCTCGGCCCGCAGCGCCCGCTCCGGGGTCGAGCGCTCCTCGTTCGCCAGCACGCCCTCGGTGAAGCGCACGAAGTGGTCGCGGATCTCCCCGTCGGCGACCCACAACCCGCCGGAGCGGAGCAGCCGCCGCCCGCCGCGCCTGAGCGTCAGGGAGAAAGGGCGCAGAATCAGCTCCAGCCGCAAGCCGCCGTGCTCGAGTAGGACCTGATCGCCGTGGGTGGAGACGGTGGTCGCGATGTCGGAATGATTCTCGCCCGCGCCGCCCGCGCATGCCTGCGTTCACCAAATCGTCACAGTCCGTGCGCGCGTTCTTCACTAATCGCGCGGTTTGCAGGTCAATCCTTGAGGCCATGAACGAGATAAGCCGCGCCGACCTGCACGTCCACTCGACCGCGTCGGAGCTGTCGAGGCTCGGCGTCCAGCGTTCCCTGCAGCTGCCGGAGTGCGCGACACCCCCGGAAGAGGTGTACGAGCTCGCCAAGCGGCGAGGAATGGACTTCGTGACGATCACCGACCACGATACGATCGCCGGCGCACTGACCATCGAGCATCTTCCGGACACGTTCATCTCCGAGGAGCTGACCGTGTGGTTCAGGGGAGAGCCGCAGGCCGTGCACGTGCTCTGCTACGGGATCACGCCGGACGATCACGACTGGCTGCAGGCGCACAACGACGATGTCGAGGCCTGTGCCGAGTACCTCCAGGCGCGCGAGCTGACCGCGGCACTGGCACACCCCTTCTACGCCGTCGAGGCGCCGCTGACGCCGCGCCATCGGCGCCGCCTGGCGCAGCTGTTTCCGATCTGGGAGACCCGGAACGGATCGCGCGCCAAAGAGCTCAACCTGCCGGCGTTCGTCTACATCGAGACCCAGGGGGGCACCCCGATCGGGGGCTCAGACGATCACGCCGGAATCGATATCGGGCGCACGTTCACGGAGACCCCGCGAGCGCACACGCCCGAGCAGTTTCTCGCGCACGTGCGGGCCGGCCGAGCCGACGCGCACGGAGCACAAGGGAGCGCCGCCAAGTGGACCCACGCCGCGATGGCGCTGGCGATCCGGGCGCTCGGCAGCCGCGAAGCATCCGGGCGACCGGATCCGACAGCCGTCCTGAAGATCGTCGAGCGAGTGATGCGCGAGGGCGACGTCCGCCAAGGCGCCGTCGCCGGCGATCTCGGCCCGCAGGACGGTCTCGCCCTGCTGCGGGCGTGGTTGGCGTCGATGGACTTCGAGCTCAGTGAGCGCGATCTGCTGAGGCTCCTCCAAGAAGGGGAAATGAGTCATCCGGACCTGTACCGGCGCGCCCGCCGGATCCACGAGCGCAAGCTCGCCGCCGCGGTCACGGAGATCGTGGCAATGGCCGGGCGCGAGGAGCTGGACATCTCGCGGGCGGCGCGGGGACTGTTTGATGCGTGCATTCCGGCGATCCCCTACGCGGCCGCCACCGCCTTCCTGGGACGCGAGAAGGCGAGGCTCACGCGCAGCGACGCCGACCGGCCGCGCGTCGCGCTGATCGCGGACGGGGTCGGCGGGATGCACGGCGTCACGCATACGCTCATGCAGATCCGCGATCGCGGGGTGCCGGGGTTTGAGGTCGAGGTGATCGGCACCGACGCCGACGTCGATCGGCGACTGAGCGCGGTCGCCGAGTTCGACATTCCGTTCTACCGCGGGCTCGAGGTCGGGGTTCCGAGCCTGCCCGCGATCGTCGAGGCGCTGTCGGACGGGCGCTACGACCTGATCCATCTCTGCGCCCCCGGTCCGGCGGGGATCGAGTCGTGGCTGCTGGGTCGCGTGCTCGAGCTCCCGGTTATCGGCAGCTATCACACCGAGCTCGCCGCCTACGCGGGACTCCGCAGCGGCCTCGATCAGCTCGAGGCGCTGGCGCGGATGGCGCTCGGGGCGTTCTACGGCGGCTGCGACGTGGTGCTCTCGCCGAGCCCCGCCAGCGACGAGCGGCTCGCCCAGCTCGGCATCGCCCCAGATCGGATCGCTCGCTGGGATCGTGGCGTCGACCTGCGGCGCTTCGACCCGGCCCTGCGGCTGCCCGGCCTGCTGCCGGGAGAGGTCAACGTCATGTACGCCGGACGGCTCACCAAGGAGAAGGGGATAGACCTCCTGGCCGACGCCTTCCTCGAGGCGCGCCGGCGCGATCCCCGCCTGCACCTGGTGCTCGCCGGCGGCGGACCCGAGGAGGAGGCGCTGCGCGAGCGCCTCGGGGAGGCCGCGACATTCCTCGGGTGGCTCACCACCGACGAGCTCGCCCACGCCTACGCCAGCGCCGACGTGTTCCTGTTCGCGAGCCGGACGGATACGTTCGGGCAGGTGATCCTCGAGGCGCAGGCGAGTGGGTTGCCGGTGCTGGCCGTCGCCGAGGGCGGGCCGGCGTCATTGATCGACCACGGCGAAACGGGCCTCCTGAAGCCGGCCCGAACCGACGTGCTCGCCGATTCGCTGGTCGGCTTGGTGCACACGCCGCTGCTCCGCGAACGGCTCACGCACGCGGCGCTCAATGCCGTTCAGGGTCGAACCTGGGAGGCCGCTCTGGAGCGCCTGGCCGCCGGCTACCGGATGGCGCTGGGCCGCCGCCGGCCGGCGTCTGACCGCCAGGTCGCGTAGCTTCCTTGACGTGGCGGTAACCGATGCGGTGGTCCCGGCCGGGGGCCTGGGCACGGCGCCGTGCTCGCGGTGGCGATCGGCGAGCTGCGCGCGGAAGCGGTGGCGATGCTGGAGCAACCAGGAGCGGCCACCGTCCCGGCGAATCCCGTCGTGTGAGCACGAACCGGCTGGAATCGTTCTCCGACGGCGTCCTCGCGGTCGCGATCACCCTGCTGGTGCTGGACATCGGAGTCCCGGCGGTGCGCCCGCACGAGGGCCTGGCCCATGCGCTCCTGCATCAGTGGCCGCACTACGCCGCGTACGCCACCTCGTTCATCACGATCGGCATCATCTGGATCAACCACCACGTGATGATCGGGCGGCTGCGGGCCACCGACCACACGATCCTGGGCCTGAACCTGTTGCTGCTGCTGAGCATCGGCGTGTTGCCGTTCGCGACGGCGCTGATGGCGGCCTACCTCACCCACGGCGACCAGGCGCACGTCGCTGCGGCGGTCTACAGCGGCTCGTTCCTGTTGATGTCGATCATGTTCACGGTCCTCAACCGCCAGATCCTGCTCGGCAGGCCGGACATGCTCGCCCAGGAGCTGCCCGAACGGCGCCGCAGGCAGATCCTCAGACGCTCGATCCTCGGTCTCGGGCCGTACGTGATCGCCACCGCGCTGGCGTTCGTGTCGGCGTACGTGACGCTGGCGATCTGTGCGGCGATTGCGGTCTACTACGCCTTCCCGCTCGCCAGCGGCGGGTCCGACTTCTAGTTGGGAGAGGGCGCGCTGGCGCGCGCCCCGGGGGGGGTGGCCACCGTTGGCCCCGCCCGGGCGAAACCCCAACCGGGCGCGTCCCCGCAGGGCGCGCCCCTCTCCCTCCAGTGCCTAATGCGCGTAGTGCCACACCTCGGCGACCTGGACCGCGAGGATCAGCCCGAGCAGGTAGACGACCGTCCCCCACGCGACGTATGCCCGGCGCGCTCGTGGATACAGCCGGCTTTCCGGGCTGCGGCCGGTCGACACCGCCACCGGGACCAGGAACGCCACCCCCGCCGCCAGCAGCAGCCACGGGCTGAGCTCACCGACCATGTAGGTCAGGCTCCAGTTGAAGGAGGCCAGGATCGAGCCGAGCACCTGGTGCCACAGCGCGACCGGGACGATCGCCAGCGCGGTCAGCCATCCGAACGCCGCGGCGGTCGCCACCGGTCCTCGCTAGCCGCCCGTGCGCGCTAGCCGCCGCTCGCCCGCGACCTCGCCGCTCGACGCCGCCGGGGGCGAAGCCGGCGTGCAGGCAAGGCTCTCCTGGAGGAGCGCCCTGAGGATCTCGAGCTCACGTTCGCTCGCCGGTCGGGGCCGGCGGGCTTGCCCGAACGAGTCCCAGGCGCGGGCAAACGTCCTCACCTGGGTGCGAGCCCCGCGCCGATGGGCCGCCAACATCGGGCACACGCGCCCCTGCCGGTCGGTGTAGGCGCCGACGATCAGCGGCTCGGTCTCGGCCGCCTCGAGCATCGCCCGACGGGTCGGGGCCGGCAACTCGGCGATCGCCCGACTCAGCGCCTGCGCCCGGTATCGCCCCCGCCGCTCAGCGATCCTCGACCACACGCGCCGGATCCTATCGGAGCCCGCCGCGGCGCTCCCGGGAATGCCCTACCGTATCGCGACGTGTGCCGCTTGTTCGGACTGAGCGCCGGCAGCGAGCCGGTGAGCGCCACCTTCTGGCTGTTGCAGGCGCCCGACTCGCTGCGCAGCCAGAGCCACCGCGACCCCGACGGCACCGGCCTCGGGTACTTCGACGCGCGGGGCCGCCCTCGCGTCGACAAGCAACCGCTGGCCGCCTTCAAGGACCGGGCGTTCGCGCGTGAGGCACGGACGGTTCAGTCAGCGACGTTCGTCGTTCACGTCCGCTTCGCCTCCACGGGTTCGCTGGTCCTCCGCAACACCCACCCGTTCGAGCAGCGCGGTCGCCTGTTCGCCCACAACGGAGTCGTCGAAGACCTGAACGCGCTGGAGCATAGGATCGGAACCGGAATGGAGCTGGTGCAAGGCGACACCGACTCCGAGCGGCTGTTCGCCCTGATCACGACCGAGATCGAGAATCACGACGGCGATGTCGGCGCCGGCATCGTCGAAGCGGTCCGCTGGGTGGCGGCGAACCTGCCCGTCCTTTCGCTGAACTTCGTGATGATCGAGCGCGACGAGCTATGGGCGCTTCGGTATCCCGACGTCCACGAGCTCCACCTGCTCGAGCGGGCCGCCGGCGACCCGATCGAGCAGCTCTCCAGTCACGGCACCCGAATTCATTCCGACCACGGTGTCGAGCGCGACACCGTCGTGCTCGCCAGCGAGATCCTGGACTCGAACCCTGGCTGGCGAGCGCTGCGCTCCGGCGAGCTCGTTCACGTCAGCCCGTCGCTCGAGGTCGTCACGCGGACTGTGATCGAGACCCCGCCGGCGCATCCGCTGAGACTCCAGGACCTGGAAGCGCGAGCCCGCGCGTCACAGACCTGAGCCGCTGCGCGACTCAACCCATTTGCGGCGGCTGCGGAGGCTCCACCGCGCTTCGATCTCCGCTGCCGGCACCGGTGCTCCGAGGTGGTAGCCCTGCGCCGTGCGACACCCCAGCCGCAAGATCTCGCGCTCCTGTTCGGCGGTCTCGACCCCCTCGACGATGACGCGCATCCCGAGCGCCTTCCCGAGCGAGATGATCCCTTCGAGCAGCTCTTCCGCGACCGGGTCCCCGGGAATCCCGGTCATGAAGCTGCGGTCGGTCTTCAGCAGCGTGAACGGCATCGAGCGCAAGCGTGCGAGGGAGCTGTAGCCGGTGCCGAAGTCGTCCAGCGACAGGAGCAGTCCCACCTCGCGCAGCGCGTTCAGCGCCGGCATCACCTCCTCCAGCGCGATCGGACTCGTCTCGGTGATCTCGGCCGCGACGCGCGTGAGGTCGACCCCGTAGGCACGCGCGGTCTTGGTCACGAACTCGGCGAAGCCGGGATGCTGCAGCTGACGTGCGGGGACGTTGAAGCTGACCCTGGGATTGAAGCCCCGGCTGCGCCAGTCCGCGAGTTGCCGGCAGGTCTCGGTGAACACCCACTCGGCGATCTCCACCACCAGCGAGGAATGCTCGATGAACGGCAGGAACGAACCCGGCAGCACGAGTCCGCGATCGGGATCGCGCCATCGCAGCAGCGCCTCCAGCCGGCTGAGGCCATGATCGTCCGCGATCTCCACCACCGGCTGGTAGAACAGCTCGAGCTCGCGATTGGACAGCGCGCGACGGATGCGCAGCGTCGACTCGAGCTCGAGCACGGAATAGTTCTGAGGCTTGTCGAACACCGCCATCTGGCCCCGGCCGCGCCCCTTGGCCAGGTACGTCGCCTGGTCGGCGTGGTCGACGAGCTCGTGATGGTTGCCGGCGTCGAGCGGGAAGATGCTCGCGCCCATCGATGCGCTGATCTCGAACGAGGAGCGGGCGACGGTGAACGGCTTTTGCAGCGTGGCCAGGACGCGCAGGCCGGTCTCCTCCACCAGCTCCTTCGCCTGCGCCGGATCGTGAGGCAGCTCGTCCATCAGCAACACGAACTCGTCGCCGCCTTGGCGGCCAAGGTGCAGTCGTGGTCCGCGCAGCGCCCTCAGCCGGTCCGCCACCAGGCACAGGAGCTCGTCGCCCGCCGCGTGACCGAGCGTGATGTTGACGCGCTTGAAGGAGTCGATGTCGATGAACAACAGAGCGATGCAGCCGGCTCCCCGACGGCTGCGCACGACCGCCGCCTCGATCCGATCGGCCATCGCGATTCGGTTCGGCAGCCCGGTTAGGTGGTCGCGATATGCGATGCGGCGTAGCTCCATGTCGGTCCGCGGGTCCTGATCCTCGTCGCTCCCCGGCCGGTCGGCGATAACGGGCGAGAAAGATGACGATTCACGTCGCGGCTCCTGGCCAATGCACTAGTTTTGCAGACTTTCAGTGAGACGAGCGTAGGCATCGGGCCTCCGAGTGCGCAGGAACGGGAACAGCTCGAGCCAGTCACGCCGCTGATCGAGGTCGAGGTCGGCGACCAGCACCGCCGGCCGCTCACGCGGTGCCTGAACCAGGATCCGGCCGTAGGGGTCGGAGATGAAGCTCGAGCCGTAGAACTCCAGCGGGTCCTCGAAACCGGTGCGATTGATCGCGATCATGAACGTGCCGTTGGCGATCCCGTTGGCGACGATCACCTGCTGCCACAGCGGCTCGGTGTCGAAGTCGGGATGGTCCGGCTCGGAGCCGATCGCGGTCGGATAGATCAACACCTCGGCACCGGTCAGGGAATACGCGCGGGCAAGCTCCGGGAACCACTGATCCCAGCAGGTCGGGCAGCCGAGACGGGCTGCGCCGCCGTCGCCGGTCTCGAGCACCGTCAATGGGAACGGATCGCCGTCCACCGGACCGGGCCTGAAGTAGCGGTCCTCGTAGTAGCCGGCGGTGACCGGGATATGCAGCTTGCGCGTCCGGGACACCAGCCGCCCGTCCGGCGCGACCACGATCGCAGTGTTGAAGCCCAGGCCGTCCGGGCCATCGTCGCGCTCGTAGAGCGACGCGTGAACGTAAACGCCCGTCGCGCCCGCGAGGCGGCGGGCGAACGCCGAGGTTCGGCCCGTCTCCAGGTCCTCCGGTGCCGCCCCGGCGGCCGCCGGGCCGTCCGGCGTCACCGCGAAGTACGGCGATAGCGTGAGCTCCTGGAGGCACACGATCCGGGCACCCTCCGCCGCGGCGATCCGGATCCCT
Organism: uncultured Solirubrobacterales bacterium; assembly: GCA_963767695.1. GTDB lineage: Bacteria > Actinomycetota > Thermoleophilia > Solirubrobacterales > Solirubrobacteraceae > Palsa-465. The sequence continues at coordinate 48,175 of CAVYFE010000002.1, read as the reverse complement.
GCCGCGAGAGCCGCCTCGTGCTCCTCGGGATCGCGATGCCAGCGCTCCTGAACCAGGCCCGCGCGGAGCGGCCGACGCGAAGAGGGCTCGGTCCGGGCCGGGGAGGGAGGAGCCGGATACGCGGTCAGCAGCTCGGCTTCTTCAGGCATCTCGCTTGGGGACTTGTTGGGTTATGCAATGGGGTCCGCCTCCACCGTACGCCAGGACCGCCCCCGGCACCGGCACTACCTCCCGATCAGGGTACGCCTGTTTGATGATCGCCAGCGCCTCGCCGTCGGTTGCCTCACCGCTCACCGGCGCGATGACAGCGCCGTTGCAGAGATAGAAGTTCAGGTAGCTCGCGGCGACCGTCTCGTCTGCCACGACGACATAGGGAAGGTAGGGGAGCTCGATCACCTCGATTCCGGTGCCCCGCAGCCGGTCCCGGTTCTCCTGGCAGTGATCGTAGTTCGGGATTGCCCGGCGGCACGGTCTGCAGCAGCGCCTGGCCCGAAGCGGTGAAGGCCGCGATCAGATCCACGTGGCCGTCGGTGTCGCGGTCCTCGACCAGCCCGTGACCAAGCCACACGACCCGCTCGACGCCGAGGTAGGCGACCAGCGCCTGCTCGATCTCCTCGCGCGACAGCGACGGGTTGCGGTTCGGGTTGAGCAGACACTGCTTGGTGGTCAGAAGCGTGCCTGCGCCGTCGGTGAGGATCGATCCGCCCTCGAGCACGATCGGCGCCCGCCGCACCTGATCGCCGAGCAGCTCGGCGATCAAAGCGCCGACCCGGGCGTCTCTGTCCCAGGGATGGAACTTCCCGCCCCACGCGTTGAAGCCGAAATGGACGGCGAGGCGGCGGCCGTCGTCGCCGTAGACGTAGATCGGCCCGCAGTCGCGCAGCCACGAGTCGTCGAGCGGCAGCTCGACGACCTCGACCCCCTCGCCACACGCCGCCCGGGCCTGCGCGGCGTCCTCACCCGGGTTGGCGACCATCGTGACCGGCTCGAACGCAGCGATCGCGTTCGCCACCGTGGCGTAATCGGCGCGCGCCTGCTCGATCGTCTCGCCCCACAGCTCCCGGCGACAGGGCCACGCCATCAGCGTCCGTTCGTGTGGCTCCCATTCGGCTGGCGCTCGCACCGAGGCCAGCCTAGCGCCAGCGGAGCCCTCAGCGGCTGAGGTGCATGCGGTGCGCGACGGCCGCCGCCTGCGTGCGGCTGCGAACCCCCAGCTTGCTGAGGATCCGGGAGACGTGCACGCTGGCGGTCTTCTCGGCCATGAACAGCGCCGCCCCGATCTGGCGGTTGGTCGCTCCCTCGGCGATCAGGGCGAGTACCTGGCGCTCGCGGGCGGTGAGACCGAATGGATCCGCGTCGGCGCCGGCGCCGTTCACCGCCTCGGGCACGCCTGACTCGGCCGAGAGCTCGAGCCGGGCGCGGTCGCGCAGCGCCGCCACCTCCCCCGCCAGCCATGCGGCACCGAGCCGCTCGGCCGCGTCGAGCGCCGCGCGTGCCGGCGCTGCCGCCGCCGCGCGGTCCCCCGCCTCGACGTACGCCTCGGCCTCGCGCAGGCGCACGAGAGCAGCCAGGTAGGCGCGGTCCATCGCCTCCCACTCGCGCGCCGCCTTGGCCCACAGCGCGGGATCGCTGCGGCCGCGGGCACGGGCCAGGTCGGCGGCGCCGACGGCGTTCCACGCGCGCTCGACCGGGCCGCCCTCTTGCGCGATCGCGCGCAGCCGTTGAATGTGGATCCGCGCTCTGGCGATCGCGTCACGCTCGTCTCGCTTCTCGCGCAGGTCTCGGGCTCGCTGCGCAACGTCGGCTTCGACGCGAGCGCCGACCGCGGTCACGCGGGCGATTCGCATCACGTCGTCGGTGCACAGCTCGATCCGATCCAGCGCGTGCTGCACCGCGGCCCGCGCGCCCTCGAGATCGCCTTGGCGCCGGCGAAGCTCGCCCAGCAACGAGCCAAGCGAGCCGATCCACTGCGGCTCGGACGAGCGCGCCACCAGTGGTTCTGCCTGGTGGAGGAGGCGGCTTGCCCGTTCGTCATCCCCCTCCCCGAGCGCCAGCTCCGCTTCGCGCAGCAGGCGGAAGATCAGCATCACCCCGGTCAGCTGCGCGGGCGGCGCGCCGAGATGGGCCCGGGCCGCCTGCCAGTCTCCGGCCTCGGCCTCCAGTTCGGAGAGCGTCAGCAACATCCACTGCCGGTTGACGGCCATTCGGCGCGGGACCGCCTCCAGGCCCTCGTTCGCGGTCGCGAGCGCTTCGCGCGTGCGACCTCTCAGGTTGAGCAGGTCGGCGAGGTTCGAGTAGGCCTGGGCGAGCCCGTCGATGTTGTCGCTCTCGCGCGCGATCTCCATCGCCCGCCGCAGGCGCCCAACCCCAGCCTCGACGTTCCCGAGCGCGATGTGCGTCATCCCGAGCGTGTTCAGGAGCTCCATTTCCGCGTCGCGATCACCGACCGCCACGGCCAGCGCCAGCGCCTCCTCCCCGTCGCTCTGGGCGCCGCGGAATCGTCCGCGGAGAAATCGCGTGCGCGCCAGCCAGCCGAGCACCGAGGCGCGCTCTTCGCTGTCGCCGTCGGGAAGCATCTCCAACGCCCGTTGCGCCGTCTCGACGCCTTCCAGGCCGCGGTTCAGCTTCCACTGCGTGTCGGCCAGGCGCGCCAGCACCGATGCATAGCGGCGGGGGTCGGGCTCGGGAGCGAGCTCCTGCAATGCGCTCTCTAACAGGACCTCGGTCCGGCTCGTGTCGTCGGCGACGCAGTGGGCACTGGCGGCCAGGAGCAGCAGATCGACGTGATCGAGGTCTAGCGCCTTTTCCTCATCGGCGACCCGCGGCCACAGTTCCAGCGCCCGCTCGGCCAGATCTGCCGCCTCGCCGTAGGCGTGAACCCTGCGCGCGGCCAGCGCCGCCCGGACGCTCGCCCGCAGCGCCGCCGGTTGATCGCCCGCGGCCGCGTAGTGGCTGGCGACCATCGTCGCCCGCTCGACCTCCCGGTCGTCGCTTCCCGCCTCACGCTGCTCGAGCTGCCGCGCCAGCGCGAGATGCAGCTCCACCCGCTCGCCGGGCAGCAAGTCGTCGTAGAGGGCTTCGCGCAGCAGCGCGTGACGGAACGCGAACGCCCCGTCCGCGACCGTGACCAGGACCTGCTCCGCGACCGCCTCGCGGAGCGCTTCGTGCAGGGCGCCGTGCTCGATCCCGGTCAGCGCGGCGAGCATCGTCTCGTCAAGGCGCCGGCCGACCGCGATCGCTCGTGCCGCACGCTGGGCGTCGCCGGAGAGACGCTCGATCCGCAGCAGGAACGCGTCGCGCAGGCTCTGCGGCGCCGCCCCCAGTCCGTCGAGGCCCGCCGCCAGCAGCTCTTCCGTATACAAGGGGTTGCCCTCGCTGCGGGTAAACAGCCGTTCCACCAGATCCTCGCTCGGGACGTCACCGAGGATGTCGGCGAGGGCCTCGGTGAGCTCCCCGCGGTCGAACGGCGCCAGGTCGATCCGCCGCGCCCGCTCGAGCCGCTCCAGCTCGCTCAGCAGCGGACGCAGCGCGTGACGCCGGTGCAGCTCGTCGCTGCGAAAGGTCAGCAGCAGCATCACCCGCTCTTGGCGAAGGCTGCGGGCCAGGAAGGCGACGAACGTGCGGGTCGAGCGATCGGCCCAGTGCATGTCCTCGAGGATCAGCACCAGCGGGCACGATTCGCTCAGCAGATCGAGGAGCTCCAGCAGCGCCTCGAACAGGCGCAGCTGCGCGGACGGGTCATCGCGCTCGGGAACCGGTCCTCCGTCCTCCAGGCCCGGCAGCAGTCCCGCGAGCTGCGCCCGGCTGCCGGCGCTCAGCTCCTGCAGGGCCGGGTGACGCTCACGCACCAAGGGCCGCAGCGCTCCGAGCAGCGGCGCGTAGGGCAGCTCGCCATCGCCCTGCTCGACCGCATCGCCGCGCAGCACGAGCGCTGCCGCGTCTTCCATCCGCCGCTCCAGTTCGCTCACGACGCGCGTCTTGCCGACGCCCGACTCGCCGCCGAGCAGCACCAGCACGGGCCGGCTAGCGGCCGCCTCCCGCGATGCCAGTTCGAGCTCCGCGAGCTCGCCGACGCGGCCGACGAAGTGACTGCTGGTGAGTCTCGCCCTCATGTCCGAAGTATCGCGAGAAGATGTGACGAGGTCGATTTCGGCTCGCGCGGGTGTGACTGGCACGCCGTTCGCGCTCGCCGATCCTCCGAAGGTCCTCCGCTCGCGCCGATGCGATCGCGCTGCTGATGTTCGGGTGCATTCCGCGCTCCTCTCAGTGAAATCCATGTGCGTTCCAGGATGGACTGAGAGACGGGATCGCACATCGGGAGAACGGAGCCGATCGGGCCGGCGCGGGCCTTACTTGCGGGCGCAGAACCCCTTAGTGGTGCTCGTCATAAGTTCGGTCTCGGGGCGGCCCCGGCGCCGGCGGGGTACGCGGCATGCACTGGCGCCGGCGCACCCGGCCCCTGATCAGTCGCCGGAATTCGGGTGCTCGTCGCCCGCGCTGTTGGGACTGGTCGCTGAGCGCGTGGCCGACGCGATCTCTTCCGCGCTCACGTTTTGCGGGTGGTGGCAGGCCGCGAGGTGACCGCCCGCGTACTCGGTGAGCTGCGGTTCGACCCGCCGGCAGACGTCGGTCGCCCGCGGACAGCGCGTGTGGAACCGGCAGCCCGGCGGCGGACGCACCGGGTTGGGCGGCTCCCCGCCCGCCACCTCGCGTGTCCGGGCGCGGTTCTCATGGGGATCCGGGATCGGGATCGCGCTGAGCAGCGCCGAGGTATAGGGGTGGATCGGCTTTGTGTACAGCTCCTCGGCCGGCGAGACCTCCATCAGCTTGCCGAGATACATGACCACGATCCGGTTCGAGACGTGGCGGACCACGCTTAGGTCGTGCGCGACGAACACGTATGAAAGATTGAACTCGTCCTGCAGCTCGTCGAGCAGGTTGATCACCTGCGCCTGGATCGAGACATCCAGCGCCGACACCGGCTCATCGAGCATCATCAGCCGTGGATTGACGGCCAGCGCCCGCGCGATTCCAATCCGCTGGCGCTGCCCGCCGGAGAACTCGTGCGGGAAGCGGTTCAGGTGCTCGGGATGCAGCCCGACTCGCCGCAGTAGCTCATGGCTCTCCGGTTCGAGCTGGTCCTTCTCGACGCCACGGATCTTCAGCGGCGTGGCCAGGATCTGAGAGACCCGCTTGCGCGGATTCAAGGACGCCTGTGGGTCCTGGAAGACCATCTGCATCTCGCGCCGGATCGGCTGAAGGGTCTTCCGGCCGGCGTTCGTGATGTCCTGGCCGCGGAAGCGGATGCCGCCGCCGGTTGGATCGATCAGCCTCACCAGCGTCCGGATCAGGGTGGTCTTGCCGCATCCTGACTCGCCGACGATTCCCAGCGTCTCCCCTTCCTCGAGCTCGAAGGTGACGTCGTCGACCGCGTGCACCTCCCCGATCTTGCGATCGATGATCACCCCCGACTTGATCGGGAACAGCACCTGCAGGTGGTCGACCTCGAGCAGCCGCGAACCGTTCGGCGCGCTCCTGCGCCTCCGCCGCGGGCGGAGTCTCAGCCGCGTTGCCGCTGTTCATGAGATCACCGTCTCGCCCGACGCCAACCCGATTTCGTCGCCGATCTGACGCAGGCGACGCTTCTGGTCGACCTCGAGCCAGCAGCGGTCGAGGTGCTCGGGCGCTTCTGCGAGCCGCGAGGCGAGCGCGGGAACCTCACGGCAGCGATCGAACTCGTGCGGGCAACGGGGCCGGAAATGGCAGCCCTCGGGCGGCTTGACGAGCGACGGCGGCAGCCCTGCGATCGCCGGCAGGCGCTGCCCGCGGTCGCGGTCGACCCGGGTGATCGACCCGAGCAGACCCCACGTGTAGGGATGCTGGGGGTCGTAGAAGATCTCGTCGAGCGTGCCCTGCTCGACGACGCGGCCTGCGTACATCACGACCACCCGGTCGGCGATGTCGGCGACCACCCCGAGGTCGTGGGTGACGAGGATCACCCCCGCCCCGCTCTCGGATCGCAGCTCCCTCAGCTCGTCCAGGATCTGGGCCTGGATCGTGACGTCCAGCGCGGTGGTCGGCTCATCGGCGATCAGCAGCCTCGGCGAGCACGACAGCGCCATCGCGATCATCACGCGCTGGCGCATCCCCCCCGAGAACTCGTGCGGGTAGGACCGCAACCGATCGCCCGCGCGCGGGATCCCCACCCGTTCCATCAACTCGACCGCGCGATCCATCGCATCCGCCTTCGAGACGTCCGGTTCGTGGACGCGGATCTGTTCGACGATCTGGTTGCCGATCCGGTAGACGGGGTTGAGCGAGCTCATCGGATCCTGGAAGACCATCGCGATCCCGGCCCCGCGGATCTTGCGAAGCTCGGCCTCGGAGGCAGTGACCAGCTCGTGGCCTTCGAACCTGGCGGCCCCCTCGAATTTCGCATTGGGCCCGCGGGTCAGCCCCATCAGGGTCATCGCGGTCACCGATTTGCCAGACCCGGACTCGCCCACGATCGCCACGACTTCGCCGCGACCGACGGCGAACGTCACGCCGTCGACCGCCCGCACGATCCCGTCCTCGGTCGCGAACGAGACGCGCAGGTCGTCGACCTCGAGCAGGGCGCCGTTCTGTGAGCCGCTGCTCACGCGAGCCTGATTCGGGGGTCGAGGAACGCGTACAGAATGTCGATGATCGCCGCCAGGACGACGACTGCAAACGCGGTCAGCATCACGATCACCAGGATCGGGATGATGTCGAGCCTGCCGATCGACTCAGCCGCGAGCTGCCCGACGCCGTGGAGGTTGTAGATCGACTCGGTCAGGATCGCGCCGCCGCCGATCACCTGCGCGATATCGAGCCCCCACAGCGAGATGATCGGGATCAGGCTGGTGCGCAGGATGTGGCGGGTCAGCACCTGGCGCTCCGAGAGTCCCTTTGCCTTGGCCGTGCGGACATAGTCCTCGTTGATCGTGTCGAGGATCGTCGAGCGCAGCACCCGCGAGTAGAAGCCGATGAACAGCACCGACAGCGTGAACCAGGGCGCAATCATGTGGGTGAACCACTGCACCGGGTCCGAGGTGAACTTCACGTAGCCGCCCAGCGGAATGATGTTCGCTTCGTAGCCGAGGTAATAGATCAGGACCGCCCCGAGGAAGAACGGCGGGAACGACACGCCGATCATCGCGAGCACGGTCAGCACGCGATCGGTGTAACGGCCGGCTCTGATCGCGGCCAGGGTACCGACCACGATCGATGTGAGCAGCCAGATGATGCCGGCACCGAATGCGAGCGACAGCGTCGCCGGCAGCCCCGCCTTGATCTCGTCGAGCACGTTGAAGCCCTGCGTGTAGGAGTATGCCTGGCCGGTGAAGATGTTCTTCATCGTCCGTGCGTACTGGACGTAGATCGGCTGATCGAAGCCGTATTTGTGGCGGATCGTCTGGATCTCGAGCGCGGTCGCCGAGCGGCCGGCGAGCCGCAGCGCCGGGTCGCCGTTCGGGATCGCCTCGAACAGCAGGAACGTCAGCAGCGAGATCACGAACATCACCACCAGCATCCCCAGCAGCCGGCGGATGATGAACCGCGTCACGGCTGCCGGCGCTCCCCGAGCATCAGTGCGCGATCCGGACCTTCGCCCGGGGATCGAGCGCGTCTCGCAGCCCGTCGCCGAACACGTTGATCGACAGCACCGCGAGCACGAGCATCGTGCCGGGCACGAGCACGTTGTGGAAGGCGGCCGGGATCGTGCTGATGCCGTCTGAGATCATCGTCCCCCACGAGGGGTTAGGGGGTTGAACGCCGGCACCGAGGTATGTGAGCGCCGCCTCGAGCAGGATCGCGTTGGCGAGGATCAACGGGATGAAGACGATGATCGTCGAAGCCAGGTTGGGCAGGACCTCCGAGAACATGATCCGCATGTGACCGAGGCCCTGCTGGCGGGCGGCGTCGACGAACTCGCGCTCGCGCAGCGTCAGCACCTGGCCGCGGATCGGTTTGGCGACGTACGGGATGTAGACGATGCCGATCACGACCGCCGGCACGAGCAGGGTCGTCCCTTTCAGCGGGCCGATGCCTCCGACGGCGAGCACGGTGCCGAGCGTCACCCCGAGCAGCACAGCCGGGTAGGCCCAGATGATGTCGAGACCGCGATTGATGATGCCGTCCGAGATGCCTCGGAAGTACCCGGCGACGACGCCCAGGATCAGCGCCAGCACCATCGTGATCAGCGTCGCGACGGCGCCGATCTCGAGCGAGTTGCGCCCGCCGTAGAGCAGCCTGACCGCGACGTCGCGGCCCTGACCATCAGCTCCGAGGAAGTAGTGGGCGCTCCACGTCGGACCGATCGGGACGCCGGTCGTGCTGACGCACGTCGGTGGACATTTACTGCTCGTCCCGACGACGTTCTCGGTGGCAGGGCTGATGTGGGCGATGTTGTTCGCGTAGACCGGCGCCAGCAGACACAGCACGACGATCAGCAGGAACAGCCCGCCGAACGCGAGGGCCACCTTGTTGCGGCGCAGTCGCCGCCAGGCGAGCTGCCACGGCCCGATTCCGGGGGGCAGCCCTTCGCCCTCGGCGAGGATCGCAGCGGACGCGCCAGAGAACTCGGTGCCGGTGGCGGATGTGGTTGCCATGACGGGTGGGCCGGGACAGCCTACATGCCCCGGCCCACTTTTGGGTCGCTACTTCAGCTGGAACGAGCTCCAGTCCCACCCGTAGACGGAGTGCAAGATCGCCGCGCCGAAGTTGATCCGGTTGGAGGCGAACTTCGGGAACGTCTGGTAGCCGAACACCGCCACGTACGCCTTCTTGGCCGTGTACTCATCGACCGCTTGCCACTTGCTGGCAATTGATTTGAGCTGAGGCGTGGGCACCTGACCGAGTGTCTTGATCTGTGCATTGATGGTCGGGTCATTGACTTGGCCCATGTTTTCGTTGCTCGTCGGCAGGATCGCCTGCCCGCTGAGCAGCAGGTAGAAGTCGACGGGGTTCGGGAAGTCCTGGTTCCAGTCGGCGAATCCCGTCTGGGGGTCGAGCTTCAGCGTCTGAATCGTCGGGAAGTACGTCGCGTCGGCGATCACCTTCTGGGTCGCCTTGAACCCGATCTGGTTCAGGAACGAGGTGTAGTAGGTCATCCATTGCTGGCGGGGAGCACGCGTTTCACTCCACACTGTGACCGGCGTGCCGGCCATCCCGGACTGCTGCACGAGTGCCTTCGCCTTGGCCAGGTTCCCGTCCCCGGGCGTGCCATACGGACAGGGCGAGCTCGGATGGCCCACGATCGCCGGCGGCAGGAAGAAGCAGCCGGGGACCAGCGTGCCCGAACCCAGACGGTTCATCGCATTCTGATTGAGCCCAGTCACGACCGCCTGGCGAGCGAGTTGGCTCGAGAACGGCTTCGTCGTCACGTTCATGAAGATGTAGTACGTCGAGCCGCCGAGGTTCACCTGCGAGAAGCGGTCCGCTGCCTGCGACTTGATCTGCGGCAGCAGGCTGCCCGGGATCGTGTCGGCCCAGTCGAACGCGTCGGCTGTGTTGTTGAGCACCGCCAGCGCGTTGGCGTCGATGTTCGACGAGATCTTGACGTTGACGTTGACGTGACCGGCCGGGATCCCCGGGATGTTCATCTTCGACCACTGCGGGTTCTTGACCAGCGAGAAAGATGCGTTCGGGACGATGTTCGTGATCATGTACGGCCCCACGCCCGGGGGCGGACTGTTGGGCTCGTTCTTGAACGGGGTCCCCGTCGGGATGATCCCCAGTGACGGGAACGCGAGCACGTTGTCGAACGCGCCGTACGGGGTGTTCAGGTGGATGACGATCTGTCCGGTGCTGTTGTTGGCCGTGATCCCGGAGATCGTCTTGGCCTTGCCAGTCGAATACGCAGTGGCGCCCTTGATCTGAGCGGTGATGAACTGGCCCGAGCCGCCCCACGGGATCTTGATTGCCCGCTCGACGGTGTAGACGAAGTCGCTTGCCGTAACTGGCTTGCCGTTCGAGAACACGAGCCCCTTGCGCAGGGTGGCGGTGTATGTCTTGCCGCCGTCGGTGATCTTTGGCAGCGCCGTGGCCACACCCGGAATCAGCACTGTTCCCGCGATTCCGGCGGCGTGCGTATAGGTGGTCAGGCCCGTGTATGAGAGCCAGTCGGGCTCCGCCGCTTGGGTCGTATAGCCAAAGCCTGGATCCAGCGAATCTGGGGCGGTGCCCATCAACAGCGTGACGGTGCCGCCGGACTTCGACGTCGTCCCGCTCGACGAGCTCGACGTGGTCGTTGACTTGGACGAGCTGCTACCGCAGGCTGCCACGGCGAGTACCGCGCCGAGCGCGAGCACAAAGCCCAGGGCCGATCTTGTGTATCTCCTCACTGCTCCTCCTCCTCAGAGGTTTGGGGTCCGGCCGAAATCTAAATCAGAACCGGCGGTGGTGGAGCGCTCGGCGCGATTCCTAATCAATCCTCAACACGAGCTCGGATGATCAACATGAGTTCGAATCCTCAGAAGGGTCCCGAAGTGCGAGGATCCTGCTATGGACGATGACCTCGAACGGCGATTGGCCGCCAACGAGACGATCTTCCGCGAGGTCAACGAGGCGATCAACAAAGGCGGTTGGCCGGGGGACGAAGGCTCGCCGCTTGGGTTCCGCTGCGAGTGCGCCAGGCTCGGCTGCAATGCCCTGGTGTCTCTGACGCCCCAGGAGTACGAGCGCGTCCGGGCCTATCCCCGCCGCTTCGTGATGCTCCCCGGCCATGAGCTCGCTGAGGTCGAAACGGTAGTTCAGGGTATGCCTGGCTACTTGGTGGTGGAAAAGCGCGACGAGGCAGGCCGCGCGGCAGAGGCCTCTGATCCACGACCCTGATCGGCGGCCCGCACTTCGGCGCCGACCAGGTTGAAGCGCATCCGCACCTCGGTCCCGCCCGACGCCCTGGTCAGGATCGTGAGGTCGTCGCACTCCTGTGAGATCAACCCCAGCCCGAGACCCAGCCCGGGGCTGTCCGATCGCACCTGCATCCCGCAGCCATCGTCGGCGACCAGGATCCACAGCTCACCCGATACGACAGCGGCGGTCAAATGGACCATCCCGCCGCCCCGGCGGTACGCGTGCCGGACCGCATTCGTGATCGCCTCCGACGCCGCCAGGCGGACGGCGTCAACCCGCTCGGGCGGCGCCCCAGCCTCGGCCGCGAGTTCGCTTATCACCCGCCGCGCTTCCGGTACGGAGGCCGCCACGGCCGGATAGCACGTAGTCAGAGTCTTGCCAACGGCGCTCATCTCGACCGTCAGATACCCATTTATCCAAACGTAAAGCGTCGGCGTTCAGTCCGGATGCGGTCGGCATCCTGCGCGCGCTGGCGCTCGGGGGCCCGGTCAGCGGCGCCTCGGGCGGGAGGGGGACAGTGCCCGGCGCGTGGATCCCGATGATCGAGCGCGTCCTTTGCGCCGTCGCGGTGGCGCCGGCCTCGACCTCCTGAGCGAACGCATCCGCCAGCTGCTCGGCGTCCCGGCTGCGGCGCCATCGGTTCGGGTGTCGATGACGCCGTGGATCACGAACGGTCCCATAGCGACCTCTCAGCTTCGTTGTGCACGAGTAGCCCCTCCCCTACCCCCCGAATCGCGTCGGAAACAGGAGTTCTGAGGAGTTTTGGTTTATTTACACGAGGCCTGGATCGCGCCGGCGACTGCCGGGACGACGCGTTCATCGAACACCCCCGGAAGGACTAGAAATCCGGCGTCGCCGGCAGCCCGGCGTAGTTCTCGGCCAGGCTCGTGGCCGCGGCGTTTGACTGCGAGAGATAGTCCAGCCGCGCGAGCTGGAGCATCCGATCGAATCGTCCGGTGCCGAGATCGTGGAGCAGCTGGGTCATGTAGTTGGAAAAATCCTGCGCGCGCCAGACACGGCGCAGCGCGATGTCCGAATAGCGGTCGAGTTCGGCGCCGGAACCGCTGCCGTACCAACTGCCGAACGCGGCGGCGAGCAGGCGGACGTCGTTGACCGCCAGGTTCAGGCCCTTGGCCCCGGTCGGGGGAACGATGTGGGCCGCGTCGCCGGCCAGGAACAAGCGGCCGTAGCGGAGCGGCTCACACACGAAACTCCGCATCGGGGTGATCCCCTTCTCGAAGATCTCTCCCTCGTTGACGCTCCAGCCCTCGCTGGCGAGGCGGGTCTGAAGCTCCTGCCAGATGCGCTCATCCGGCCAGCGCTCGATCTCCTCGTCCCCCGGGACCTGGATATAGAGGCGGCTGACCTCCGCCGAGCGCATCGAGTACAGCGAGAAGCCATGCTCATGCCAGGCATAGATCAACTCGTCGGTGGCCGGGGGCGCGTGAGCCAGGATCCCGAGCCACGCGAATGGATAGGTGTAGTCGTACTCTCTCAGCACACTGTCGGGAAAGGACGGCCGGCAGCAGCCGTGAAAGCCATCGCAACCGGCGATGAAGTCGCATTCCAGCTCGTGCTCGGTGTCTGCATGGCGGAATGTGATCGTCGGCTGTTGGCCGTCGAGCTCGTGCACGGCCACGTCGGAGACCTCGAAACGCAGCTCACAGCCGCGGTCCAGCGCGGCGCCGATCTGATCCTTGACGACCTCCTGCTGAGCGTAGATCGTCACGTGTCGCCCGGTCAGCTCGGTGATCGGGATGTGCTGGGTGCGTCCCTGGCGGCGCAGGTAGATGCCGTCGTGCTCGAGGCCCTCGCGAGCCAGCCGCTCTCCGACGCCGAGCCCGCGGAGCAGGTCCACGGTGTTCTGCTCCAGCAGCCCTGCGCGGACTCGATGCTCGACGTACTCGCGGCTCCGGGACTCGAGGACTACGCACTCGATGCCCTCGCGCTCGAGCAGCAGCGCCAGCGTCAGCCCGGCCGGTCCGGCCCCGACGATCCCCACCTGCGTGCGCATCAGATCGGATATTGGCGCGCCAGGTCCTGGACGGTGATCCACCGCAGCTCGGTGAACTCTTCCAGTGCCGCCCGGCCCCCGAACCGTCCCCAGCCACTGGCCTTCACGCCGCCGAAGGGCATCTGCGGCTCGTCGTGGACGGTGGTGTCGTTGATGTGGCACATGCCGCTCTCGATCCGCTGCGCCAGCTCGAGCGCCGCCGGCACGTTCTGGCTGAACACCGCCGCCGAGAGCCCGTAATCGCTGTCGTTGGCGATCCGCACGGCTTCGTCGGCTCCCTCCACCGGGATCACGGCGACCACCGGGCCGAACGACTCCTCGGCGTAGACCCGCATGTCGGACGTCACCCCGGTCAGCACCGTCGGCGGGAAGCACTGCCCGTCAGGCTCGCCGCCGCTCAGCGCGCTCGCACCCTTCGACACGGCGTCGTGCACCAGCGCCGAGACCCGCTCGACCGCCGCCTGGTTGACGAGCGGCCCGATCGCGGTGTCCGGCTCGCGCGGGATCGCCGACCGGAAGAGCGCTTGCACGCTGCGCCAGCTTCTCGGCCAGCGAGTCGGCGACCGCGCGGTCGGCCACGATCCGCTCCGTCGACATGCAGATCTGGCCCTGGTGGAAGAATGCGCCGAAGCTCGCCGCAGCGGCGGCGCGTTCGAGATCGGCGTCGGCCAGCACGACCATCGGCGCCTTTCCGCCGAGCTCCAGCAGCACACGCTTGAGGTGGCGCCCGGCGGTCTCGGCGATGATCCGCCCGACCCTGGTCGAGCCGGTGAAGTTGATCCGGCGGGTGGCGGGATGGGCGACCAGCTCGTCGACCACGTCGGCGGCATCGGCGGGATCGTTGGTGATGAGATTGATCACGCCATCCGGGAGGCCGGCGTCGATCAGCGCACTGACCACCGCCGCGTGTGTGCGAGGACAGATCTCGGAGGCCTTCAGCACAACCGTGTTGGCATAGGCAATTGGCATCGCCACAGCTCTGGTCGAGAGGATCACGGGTGCGTTCCACGGGGCGATCGCCACCACAACTCCCGCCGGCTGGCGGACCGCCATCGCGAGCTTCCCGGGCACGTCCGAGGGGATCACCTCCCCGACGAGACCGTAGGCCTGGGCGGCCGCCTCGCGCAGCATGCCCGCCGCCAGGTCCACATTGAACATGCCCCACCCGAACACGGCCCCGGTCTCTTCGGTCATCAGCCCCGCGATCGCCTCCCCCCGCTCGAGGAGCAGATCGGCCGCCTTCAGCAGGATTTCGCGGCGCTGCCTGGACGCGCTGCGCGACCACTCCGCGAACGCCGCGTGGGCGGCGTCAACCGCGGCGCGCGCATCCTGCCGGCCGGCCGCAGCAGCGGACCCGACCGCTTCCCCCGTATAGGGGAAGCTCTGCTGATACTCGCGTCCGTCGGACGCATCGGACCATGTACCACCGATCAGCAACTGCTGTCGGGGCGTCTGTGTCGTAGCCATCTCTCTCCTCTCGCTCTTTCAGAAAGCCGCTTCACGCCTGCTGCACCGGGTCCTTGACCGAGGCGCCTTGATCACTGTCACCGCGGCCGGAGGTCTGCCGTGCCAGCTGGCGCAAGGTGTAGCCGACGGGGACCAGGCGGATCTCGAAGCGCTCGACCAGCGCACCCCAGATCCCCCGCGGCAGGATCAGCGTGACCGCGATCGCGACGGCCCCTAGCCCCACCAGATACCAGCTGCCGCTGCTCTGGAACTCCTGCTGAACCCCGAACAGCACCAGCGCCCCAAGGATCGGGCCCTCGAACGTGCCGAGCCCGCCGAGCAGGACCATGAAGATCATGTATGCGGTCCACTGAATCCCGAAGATCGAGTCTGGGGTGACGATCAAGGTGTTGACCATCGTGATCGCTCCCGCCGCCCCGCAGCCGGCCCCGGCCAGCAGGAACACAATCCGCTTCGCTCGCGCGACCGGAACCCCGACCGACTCGGCCGCCCGCTCGTCGTCGCGGATTGCCTGCAGCGACGATCCGAGGCGGCTGCGCAACAGCACGAACGTCAGCGCGATCAGCCCGGAGGTGAGAGCAAGCGCCACCCAGTAGGTGTAAGCCTGGCGGTCCGCCGGTGAGTAGACATTGAGGACATCGAGCGATTGGCCCGTGCCACCCCCCAGCGACTGGTCGTTGGTGACCAGGAGACGGAACACTTCGGCCACTACCCACATCCCGATCGCGAACTGCCCACCCCGCAGCCGGAACACCAGGAGCGACGTCGGCACCGACACCAGCCCCGCGAACAGAGTAGCCAGTACGACCGCAACGTACCCGTTGATGCCGTGATTAGTGAACACGATCACCGCGTAGGCACCGATGCCGATGAACGCCTGCTGGCCGACGGAGACAAGCCCGGCGTAGCCGGCAAGGGCGTTCCACATCACCGCGAGGATGACCAGCACGAACAACTCGGTCAGCTTCTCGGTGGTGTTCTGCGTAAACCAGAACGGCACCAGCGCCAGCAGCACGAGCAGCAGTAGCGACGCGGCGCTGAACAGCTTCGACACCGGGGTCCAGCGCTGGACCTTGACGTCCTGCGCGTGCTCGCTCATGCCCTCACCTCGCGCGCGCTGAAGATTCCGCCGCTGCGGAACGCGAGCACGAGCAGGAACAGCACGTCTCCGGAGACGATCGACCAGGATGCCCCGAACGCCTGCGCCCCGAGCGTCTGGGCGAGCCCCAGGATGATCCCGCCGATCAGCGTCCCCCACAGCGACCCCAGGCCACCGATCACCACCGCCTCGAAGGCAAAGATCAGCTGCGAAGGGCCGAGCGTTGGATCGAACGACGAGCGCATCCCGAAGAACGTTCCCGCGAGTGCCGCCGTCGCCAGCGCGATTGCCGTGGCGATCGCGTAGACACGCTTGGCGTTGATTCCGACGAGCTCCGCGGTCCGCGGGTCGTCGGCGGTTGCGCGCATGAACCTCCCCATCTGCGTGTGCGAGAGGAACAGCTGCAGGCCCCCGAGCACCAGCACCGCCACCGCGAAGATCAAGGCGCTGAGCGCCGAGATCGAGACCTGGCCAGAGATCCGCCAGCTTGCGGTGGTGAGCGCGCCTGCGCTGAGTGAATGGGTATCGGCAGAGAAGCTCTCGAGCAGCACGTTGGCGATGACCACCGAAAGTCCGAAGGTGGCCAGAAGTGGCGCCAGCTCGCCGCCGCGCATGCTTCGATCAAGCAAGCCGTACTGCAGGGCGTAGCCGAACACCGCGGCACCCGGGAGCACGATCAGGAGCGATGCGAACGGCGAGAGCCCTAGGTGCTCGCTGACCACCAGCACCATGAACGTGCCGAGCAGCGCCAGGTCTCCGTGGGCCAGGTTGATGATCCGCATCACGCCGAACATCAGCGACAGCCCACAGGCAAAAAGCGCGTAGAGACCGCCCAGCAAAATCCCCTGGATGACTGCGTTCACCCAGGTCATGCAGAGCGCTTACCGGATTCGGGGCCGCCGTCGCGCCCAAGCCCGAAGTACGCCTCGCTCACCTGCTCGCGGCTCAGCTCGCCGGCTACGCCTTCGAGCACGAGCCGCCCCTCGAGCATGCACGCGATGCGGTCCGCCATCTGCATCGCCCGCGTCAGGTCCTGCTCGACGAGCAGCACGGTGGTACCGGTATCGATCACCGTCGCGAGCGAGCGATACACGTCTTCAATCGCGACCGGCGCCAGACCCAGCGAGACCTCGTCGAGCAGCAACAGCCGCGGATTGGCCATCAACGCTCGCCCGATCGCGGTCGCCTGACGTTCCCCGCCGGAGAGCGTCGCGGCACGGTGCTTGCGGCGTTGCGCAAGCATCGGGAACGCCTCGATCACGCGCTCCAGCGTCCAATCGCCCGGCCGCGCGGCCACCTGAAGGTTCTCCTCGACCGTCAGGCTCTGGAACAGGAGGCGGCCCTCGGGCACCAGCGAAAGCCCCAGCTCGACGCGCCTGTACGCCGGTGCGCGGGTGATGTCCTGTCCGTCAAACAGCACCCGCCCGCTGGTCGGCCGGTGTGCGCCCGCGATCGCTCGCAGGAGCGTCGACTTGCCCGCGCCATTGGCACCGACCAGCGCCACCGTCTCGCCCTCACTGAGGCTCAGCGTCACACCGCGCACGGCCTGCAACAGCCCGTGCCGCACATCGAGATCCTCGACGGACAGGATCGTCACGCCGCGCTTCCCAGGTACGCCTCGATGACGGCGGGGTGGCTCATCACCGCGTCTGGGTTCCCCGCCGCGATGATCCGGCCGGCGGCCAGGCAGATCATCTGCTCCGCCACCCGCAACAGCGCATGGACGACGTGCTCGATCCAGACGATCGCTAGCCCGCCGGCGAGGAGTTGCCGGATCTGATCCACGAGCACGTGGGTCTCGGCCTCGGTGAGGCCGCCCGCGATCTCGTCCAGCAGCAGCACGGTCGGACCCGTGGCCAGCGCCCGGGCGAGCTCCAGCCGCTTTCGGTCCAGGAGCCCGAGCGTGTCGGCACGACGGTTGCCCAGCTCGACCATGCCCGTCTGCTCGAGTGCTTCCACCGCCCGGCGCTCCGCGCGCGGCCCGCGTAATCCGGCCCCCAGAGCCGCTCCCACCAGGACGTTCTCGAATGCCGTCATCTGGACGAATGGCCGCGGGACTTGATGGGTGCGCCCGATGCCCAGCCGGCAGCGCCTCGCCGCGCCGATCCGCGTGACGTCAGTGCCATTGAAAGCGACCGTGCCGTGGTCCGGTCGCAGCGCTCCGGCCAGAATGTCGAGCAGCGTCGTCTTTCCAGCGCCGTTGGGACCCACGATCCCCAGCGCGCGCCCGGCGTTCAGCTCGATCGATACGTCGTCGAGGACGACGAGCGCGCCGAAGTGCTTGCCGAGCCCGGCGGTTGCCAGCAGCGGCGCACCCGGCGACGGTGCGTGAGCCTCCGTGCTGATGGGCGCTGACTTCTCAGACTGATCCGTAAGGCCTCCACTTCTCAGACAGATCCGTAGGGCCTCAGCTTCGCCTGGATCGGGACGCTGGGGTCATTCGCGTGCTCGGTCATGAGCAACTGCAGCGGGAACTTACTGCCAGGCGGCGACTTAAACCACTGGGATCCCGGGATGATCGTGTCGACCACGTTCTTCACGGGTCCCCTGCTCCAGTCGAGATGACCGACGGGGGTGTCGACCTTGAGCGTGGGGATCGAGTTGGCGAGCTCAGCCTTGTCCTTCGGATTCGGAGCGTGCTTGAGCGCGGCGATGCCCACATCGAACAGCCCGATACCGGTCCCGAGCACCTGGGTCCACTGCTTGCCTGTGGCCTCATAGCCGGCCTGGATCTGCCTGCCGTTGAGCCCGGTCAGCGATGACGAGTACGGGAACACCGGATGCCAGAAGGCAGCGGTCGCCAAACCCGGCCCGAGGTTCCCGAGCGCCTCGACCTGGGAGGGGAATAGACCCGTCTTCGCGATCTGGGCAATGATCGGCTTGTAGCCCTGCTGGATCGCCTGGCGCCAGAAGGTGGCGAAGTCCGGCGGCAGCGGGAAGGTGTTGAAGATCTGGCAGTGGTTGGCCTTGAACTTGGCAATCTGGGAGGAGAAGTCGTTCAGGCCGTCGTTGTACGGGCCGGCGTCGATCACCTTGAAGCCGCCCTTCTCGAGCAGTGGGATCAGGCCCATTCTGATTGCGTTGCCGTCGGCGTCGTTTGGGTAAAGCGCCCCCACGACCTTGTTGGTGGGGAGCAGATGCCACTGACTGATGTAAGAGATCGCGAAGTTCTCCACGCCGAAGGAGAAGTGGTAGGTGTACTTGTAGGCCGCCTTGTTCCCAGGCTTTGCCCCTCGGCCGTAGTACCACGCCTCCCACGGCACGACCGTGGAGATGCACGGCGTGCCCGCGGCCTCGCAGGCGTCAGAAACCGGGTTGGTCACCTCCGGAGTGGAGCTCGTCAGCATCAGGTCAACCTGAGAGCCGTTGATCAGGTCGTTCGCCACCGACGCGGCGGTTTGCGGGCTTGACTCGCTGTCCTTCTTGATGATCTCGATGCTGTAGTGCTTGCCGTCGCCGCCCGTGATGCCATTGGCCACCGCCTTGCGGACAAGCCCGAGGATGTATCCGTCCGGCTCGCCGAACGCCGCGGCCTCGCCGGTTTCGGGGCTGACGTAGCCGATCTTGATCGTGCTGCCACCCGTGCTCGAGGAGCTCTTCTTCACGCCGCAAGCGGCAAGCACACCGCCCGAGCTCAGCAGCAGCCCCGCCGAACCAGCACGCTTGACGAATTCCCGCCTTGGGAACCGACGGTCTCGTTCCTCGCTCATCCCTCTCCTCGAATCCTCATGCTTCTCGGAATTTCGGCAGCCTATATAGTGTGCGCAGCGCGGTCAAGTGTTCGCAATGCGCACAATCCGGGCCGCAGGAGATGCTGACCAGATGACCGCCGCCTACGTCCTCGACGCCGTACGGACTCCGTTTGGCCGCTATGGCGGTGGCCTCTCGGGCGTGCGCCCTGACGACTTGGGGGCTCACGCGGTGGGGTCGCTGCTCGCCCGCTCCCCCTCGCTGGACCCGGAGCGGATCGACGACGTCCTGTTCGGCGACGCGAACCAAGCCGGGGAGGACAACCGCAACGTCGCGCGGATGGCCTGCCTCCTCGCCGGCCTGCCAACGTCGGTGCCGGGATCGACGGTTAACCGGCTGTGCGGATCGAGCCTCGACGCCGCGATGCAGGCAAGCCGGATGATCGAGACCGGCGATGCCTCGATCGTGCTCGTCGGGGGCGTCGAATCGATGAGCCGCGCGCCATGGATTTTGCTGAAGCCCGACCGTCCGTTCGCGCGCCAGCACGAGGAGCTTCACTCGAGCACGCTCGGCTGGCGGATGGTCAATCCGCAGATGCCCGACCAGTGGACGATCTCGCTCGGGGCCAGCGCCGAAAAGCTGGCCGGCATCTACAACATCTCGCGCGAAGCGCAGGACGAGTTCGCGCTCCGCAGCCACCAGCGGGCGACGGCTGCCTGGGACGATGGGTTCTACGACAGGTGGGTGGTCCCCGTCGCCGGGACCGAGCTCGAGCGCGACGAGAACATCCGGCCCGATACGTCACTCGAGCAGCTCGCGAAGTTGAAACCCGCGTTCGCCCAGGCCGGGACGGTCACCGCCGGGAACTCGTCGCCTCTCAACGACGGGGCCGGGGCGACGCTGCTCGCCGACGAAGACGGCGCCCAGGCCGCCGGGCGCGAGCCACTGGCCCGGATCGTCTCCCGCGGCGCCGCGGCGGTCGACCCCGATGTGTTCGGGATCGCGCCCGTCGAGGCGGCGAACGTTGCGCTGCGCCGCGCTGGGGTCGGTTGGGGGGAGGTGTCTGTCGTGGAGCTCAACGAGGCATTCGCCTCGCAGTGCCTCGCCGACATCGGCGAGTGGCACGAGCTCAACCCGGACGCGGTCAATCCGAACGGTGGCGCGATCGCGATCGGTCATCCACTCGGAGCGTCCGGAGTGCGTGTACTCGGCGGGCTCGCCCATGAACTCAAGCGCCGCGGCGGGGGCTACGGCGTGGCCGCGATCTGCATCGGCGTCGGCCAGGGGTTGGCCGTCGTCCTGGAGGCGTCGGGGTGAGCTACTGAGTTCTGCAGGACGATCGCGCGGCGCGTCGGGGCGTCGGGGCGTCGGGACTGATCCGGGTCGCCGGGACTGATCGGGGCGCCGGGACGCCGGGACGCCGGGGCGGATCGGAGCGCGAACACCAAGAACGGCCCCAACGTGACATCGTTGCGCCTGGTTCTACTTCGCGTCACATTGGGGCTCTCAGACGGCCGTAGAGTGACCCGCATCATCAGGCGTTGATTCCGCGTCACATTGGGGCCGCGGCGGGCTCGCGCCACCTACCGCGGTCCGCTCGCGCCACCACCGCGCCGCGCTCACGCCACCACCACGGCGCGCTCGCGCCACCCACCGCGGCACGCTCACGCGCCACCACCACGCCACGCTCGCGCCACCCCGCCAAGCACCCCACGTTCGCTTGACACGCGGCGGTCCCGCCCATAGCGTCGTCTCGATGCGCGTTGACGTCGACGGTGTGAGGATTGAGTACGAGGTGACGGGTCAGGGACGCCCGGTGGTGCTGCTCCACGGCTTCCCTGACTCCGGAACAGTGTGGCGACACCAGGTTCCGGCCCTGGCCGAGGCGGGGTTCAGAGTCATCGTCCCCGACCTTCGGGGCTACGGCCGCTCGGCCAAGCCGGCGGAGGTCGAGGCTTACGCGATGAACCGGCTCGCCGGTGACGTGCTCGCGGTGATGGCCGATGCCGGCGCCGAGCAGGCGCACGTGGTCGGGCACGACTGGGGCGCGGCGCTTGCGTGGGTGCTTGCCGCGCTTGCCGCTGACAACGTCGACCATCTAGTGGCGCTGTCGGTGGGGCACCCGGCGACGTTCCGCGCCGGCGGCTATGAGCAGTACCAGAAGTCGTGGTACATGCTCCTGTTCCAGTTCCCAGGAATCGGCGAGGAGTGGCTGTCGGGCAACGGCTGGAGGCACTTCCGCGCGTGGGCCGGCCACCCGGACGCCGACGCGGTGATCGCCGAGCTCGAGGCGAATGGATCGCTGACTCCCGGCCTCAACTACTACCGAGCGAACATCCCGCCGGAGTCCTACGTTCGACCCGCGCCGGAACTGCCGCCGATCCAGGCTCCCACGATGGGCGTTTGGAGTTCGGCAGACATGGCGCTCACCGAGGCGCAGATGACGAACTCGGCCACGAATGTCGCCGGAACCTGGCGCTACGAGCGCCTCGATGGTCCCGGACACTGGATGCAACTCCAGGCCCCGGATGAGGTCAGCCGACTGCTGATCGACTTTCTGCCCGCATAAGCCGCGACCGTTTGCGACTCTCATCCCCGCGCAGTACGCTCGCTCGCGGTTGGGCGCGGGCGGGCGGGTCGTGCCGATCGAGGGCGGCGCGCGTGGGATCGAGAAGGGGGTAAGGACAGTGTTGAGAATCATCGTGCTGGGCGCCGGGGTGTGCGGACTGGCGAGCGGAATGATGCTGGCGCGGGACGGTCACGAGGTGGCCATGCTGGAGCGGGATCCGAGCGCGGTCCCGGAATCTCTCGAGGACGCATGGGAGCAGTGGTCACCCGACGGCGTGACCCAGTTTCGCCAAGCGCACTATCTGCAGCCGCGCGGCCGCGAGGTGCTCGAGTCGACATCGCCCGACGTCGCAGCGGCGCTCGAGGCGGCGGGAGGGTTGCGGTTCAACATGGTGGGCCTTTTGCCGCCGATGATCATCGATCGTGCGCCGCGCCCGGGTGACGAGCGCTTCGTCACGCTGACCTCACGCCGTCCGGCGCTCGAGCATGTCGTCGGCCGCGCGGCGCAGGCCGAGCCGGGCATCGACATCCGCCGCGGCGTGGGCGTCAAAGAGCTCATCACGCGAACCTACAACGGCACGCCACACGTGACCGAGGTGCGAACCGACGCGGGCGAAGAGCTGAGCGCCGATCTCGTGGTCGACGCGACGGCAGGCGCTCGCCGCTCCCGTGGTGGCTGAGCGAGGCCGGCGCCGACCCGGTGCACGAGGAGGCCGAAGACTCGGGCTTCATCTACTACACGCGGTTCTTCCGCTCGCCGAACGGGACGCTGCCTCAGCCTCGCGCTCCGCTGCTCATCCACATCGGCACCTTGACGGTGCTGACGATTCCCAGCGATAACCAGACCTGGTCGGCGATGGTGTATATCTCCACGGGCGACCAGGCACTCAAGCGCTTGCGCGATGCCGATCGCTGGACCTCCGTCGTCGCGGCATGCCCCCTTCACGCGCACTGGCTGGAAGGCGAGCCGATCACTGGCGTCCTCGCGATGGGTGGAATCGTCGATTGCTACCGCCGCCTGATCGTCGACGGGCACCCGGTGGCTACCGGCGTCGCGCCGGTAGCCGACGCCTGGGCGTGCACGAATCCCTCACAAGGACGCGGCATCTCGTTGGGCCTGGTGCATGGCCAGCACCTGCGCGACGTCGTACGAACCCATTCGATGATCCCCGCCGGTTCGCCGAGGCCTGGGACTCGGTGACCGAGGCCGAGCTGACGCCGTGGTATCGAGAGACCGTCGCGGAGGACCGCGAACAGGTACGACAGATCGAGGCCCTGCGTCACGGGCTGGCGCCTGCGCAGCCGAGCGAGCCGTCCGCCGAGTTGCGCACGGCGCTGCTCCTCGCGGTGCCGCATGACGCCGACCTGTTCCGCGCCTTCCTCGAGTCCCGAGCCTGCATCACGACGCTGGAGGAGACACTGGCGCGTCCTGAGATGGTCGAGCAGATCCACGCGGTGGCGAGCG
The DNA here is from genome assembly GCA_963767695.1 of uncultured Solirubrobacterales bacterium. Taxonomy (GTDB): domain Bacteria; phylum Actinomycetota; class Thermoleophilia; order Solirubrobacterales; family Solirubrobacteraceae; genus Palsa-465. The sequence goes on along the minus strand of CAVYFE010000002.1, from coordinate 24,997 downwards.
ACCAAGAGCGCATGCCGTTCCCCGGCCCGACCCGTGAACAGTTGCTCCAGCTCGTCAACTGACGCGAGCCGCTGGCACCGCTGCGATGTTGCTCAATGCCGACAGGTCGCCGGCGGCGTTGAGCGTGCGCACCGCGAGGTAGCGGGCCGCACGTGGCAGCGCCCGCAGCCGCAGCCGTTGCAGTGTGCCCGCCACCGCCGGACGCGGCGCGCCGGGCAGCGTCACGGCGCGACGGCAGCCGCGGTCAAAGCAAGCGAGCACGCGGTAGACCGAGGCCCGGCCGAGCTCGTAGTCGCCGCCAGGAGCGCGCCACATCAGCGTCCGGCCGCGCCGGCGCAGGTCGAGAATCGCCGCTGGCCGGAACGTATCCAATCCGTACAGCCCGGCGTTGTAGTCGTCACCGCGCAGGTGCGACCACGAGTTATCCAGCCGCGCGTCGCCGCGCACCCGCCACACGAACAGCCAGCCCTCGCGCGTACCGACCGCGAAGCGGAGCCGGCCGTTCATCGTCGCGTCGCCGACGACGCCGCTGAAGCTCGGCCACTGGCCGGTGTACTTGGGGAAGCCGGGGGCCTCACCGCCGTGAATGTCCCACGCATGGATCCAGTAGGAGTCGTTGCCCTCGATCACCTGGCGGGTGCGGTCGCCGGAGAGGTCGGCGGCCAGCGGCGCGTCGAAGAACGGGAAGCCGTCCTGGCGGACCGGGAAGCCTGGCAGCACGGCACCCGTGGCGACGTTCCACGCCTTCTCATACGCTTGGGGGAGCGCCGCCTGACCCGAGGAGCCCAGCGCGCTGGAGAACGACTCGGCGCCGATCGAGCTCTGGAGGAACTGCGGCGCGCCGGTGGTGGTCAAGTCGCCGAGCCCGCCCTGGCCGGTGAGCGTGACCGTGGCCGCGTCGCCGGTCGGACGGTAGGGAGGATTGGGCCGGCACGCCGCGCTCTGGCAAGCGAGCGACAGCGTGCGGGCGATCGTGCCGTCACCGTTGATCACGTCCACGGGTCCGGTGACCGGGCTCGAGACGACCTGCAGATGTCCCGCACCGAAGTTGCCGATCACCGGCGGGCTCGTGCCCTCGCCGACGAAGTCGATCGACTGGTCATAGCACTCCTGGAGACTCGGCAGCCTGACCGGCCAGCCGGGCAGGTAGGGGCCGCCCGGATGCCGGTTGCCATTCCCCCAGATCCCGTACAGGAACGCCGCCGGCCGGGCGTTGTCGCACTCGAAGCCCGACACGAACACCTGCGGGCGCCCGACCCCGAGCACGTCGCCGACCGCGACCGCGTACATCAGCTTCGGGTCACGGATGTACTGACTCGGGTCAACGCCGTCGCGGGCGAAGTCGCGCGCGGGCAACTTCACCTCGACCGGCCAACCGGGCACCGGCCGGCCATCGGGCCGCCACGCGTACACGTGCCCGTCGTACGCGCTCATCAGGATGTCGAGCCGGCGGCCGCCTTCGAGCGACGCGAGCACGGGCGGCGCCCAGTCCCCGCGCGAGGGCAGGCGGCTGTGCGCCGTCGCCGCCCGGGGCGTCGGGACCGGGAGCGTCCAGTAGCGCCGGGCCGAGGCGACCGGGAAGCCGCGAAGGGGGTGGCCGTGGGCGTCCCAGGCGTAGAGGTCGGCGTTCGAGGTGGTCGCGACGACGTCGAGTGTGCCGTTGGCGAACAGGTCGCCCACCGCGATCCCGACGATCGGGTCGCGGACGTCGCGCAGCGCCGCCACCGTCTGGTACGCGCGCGCGGGAAGGTTCTCCGGGTTGGCAGGATCGATCTGGCGGTCGCGGCGGGTGTGGACCGGGAAGCCCGGGACCTCGCTCCCGTCCGGTCGTAGCGCGTCCACGTCGCCGTCGGCGGTGGCGTAGACCACGTCGAGCTGGTGGCGGCCCTCGAGGTCGACGTAGCTCGGGCCCGCAGCGATCTCGCCCCCGATCCGCCTCGGAAAGCCAGGTAGCAGCGCCGGATCGTGGCGGACGCCGATCGTGCGCCGGTCCTCACCCTTGAGCCCGTTGGCGTCGACCACCCGCAGGCGCAGCGTGAGGGTGTACTGCTCTGGCCCGTCGGGGGGCAGCGTCGAGCCCGGCGCGTGGTCGTAGAAGCTGGGCGGCACGCGGCGCAGGTCGAGGGTGCCGAGCGTCCCGGTGAGCCGCCGGCGGCTGACGCCGTGGGCAATCGTGTGGAAGGCGCTGTCGGCTGGGTTGGCGCCAAGCGCCCATTCGAGCCACCAGCGCACGCCCCCGCCCGAGCGCCAGCGGCTCGGGGCGAGCGAACCGGTGACCGGCAGCGAGCGCTGGCGGACGGGGTCGACGTACTGATACCAGGGAGGCGAGTCGATCTCCGCGCTCGGCGGCACGCGCCCCGACAGCACCAGCTGCGTCGCGGCACCGAGATCGGGACGGCCGTATCCGTACTGCGTCGACCAGTTGGTGTGGGTGGCGTTGGTCGCGCTCTGCGGGTCGCCCGGCCACTGGTGCGCGACTCCCGGCGCCTGCGTCTGGGGGATCACCGGGCTGGCTGTGTCCATCAGCACCTGCTTTACCTCATCGGGCGTCAGGCGGTCCGGAATGATCCCGCGCGCGCGTGCGTCGAGCGCGGCCGACTGGACCATCGCCAGCATCGCGGCCTGAAACGGCGTCGCGCCCGAGGTCGAGTTCTCCTCGCCCGAGAAGAGGCTGTGGGTCCCGTAGCTGGTGACGTTCGAGCGCGCGCGGAACCACTGCGTGGCGGGAGCCGGCTGGTCCTCGCTCAGCGAATTGCCCGGGAACACGTGCGCGAACAACATGCCGTCGCTGTGGTCCATCGAATCGAAGTCGTTGGAGTCCAGTGACAGCAGCACCCCGTGGCGGTAGGCGTAGTCGACCGCCGCCTGGGAGAACGAGGAGTAGCTGTACTCGACGACCACAGAGGAGATTGCGCTCGCGCCGAGATCGGTCGCGTACAGGATCGACTCCCCCCACCGGTCCGAGCGCCCGAGCGGCTCGGCATCGTCCTTGATCGGCACGACCATGCATGCCCGGCACACCCCGACGCCGGCGAACTCGTTGTTGGCCTCGCCTCCGAGCAGTGAGATCAGGCTGGGCGCGTGGTTATAGGCGCTGTCCTCGGTCTGCGGGTCGTTGTTGTTGCGCTCGAAGTTCCAGCCGGAGATGTCATTCGGATAGCCGTTGCCGTCGTTGTCGTAGTGGCGGCCGGACCGGCAGAACCGAATTCGGTGGTGGACGATCCGGCAGTCGCCGAACACGGCGATCAGGTCCTCGGGTGATAGGTAGGGGGTCAGGACGCCGCCGACGTGCACGCTGTGCAGATAGGCGTGACGGCCGTGGGCGACGCACGACCAGGTGACGCCCTCCTGGTGGTGGACGAACGGCTTAACGGCGGGGGGACAGGGGGGGTTTACGCGCGGGTCCTCCGCCCAATCGCGGATGTCGAAGCGCCCGTCGTGGGTGAGGTCGTAGGTGTGGTGGTCGCGGCCGTGGCTGTCCTGCGGCCATGGCAGCTCGCCGCGGTTCAGGAACACCGAATCGAGCCCGTCCTTGATCGAGTCGCTGTTGTAGTTGACGCCGCCCTCGATGTAGGCGATCAGGATGTCCGGACGACCGAGGTTGCCCTGGGCCCAGGCGCCGGTCATGTTCACGCCCGCGGCGTGCAGCGGGTCGGTGGCCTTCGGCGCCCAGCACGGAAGGCCGCCATCGGGGTGAGGCAGTACCGGCGCGAGCGTTCCCGCGGCGGGACAGTCGTTGCCGGGGAGCGGGCCGAACAGGTCCCACTGCTCGCTGTCCGTGCAGCCGGTCACCGGATCCTCCCGCTCGCAGCCGGCAAACCCCGGATCGTTGGGGAACGCGACGCTGGCTGGCTCGAGTCGATCGGCCGCCCTCGTCATCCACGCCGGCGTGGGCGCCGTCGCCAGCGCGCCACGGCGATCGGGTCTGGCGGCGGCGCTCGACCACCCCGGCCAACTCGCCGCCGCCACGGCGATCAGCCAGACGATCGCGATCCGGGCAGTCGAGGCGCGGCGGTCAGGAGCCGGCCGCACCTCCCTGGCTTACGCCGCCACGAGCTGGTCGCGCTTTGCGGCGACGCCGTCGAGCAGCTCCTTGAACGAGTCGGCGAACTTCTTGACTCCTTCGCGCTCGAGCACGGCGACGACATCGTCGTAGTCGACTCCGGCCTGCGCAAGGCGCTCAAATGTGCGCCGCGCTTCGTCGACGTCGCGCTCGAGCGTGGCGGCCACCCGTCCGTGGTCCTTGAAGTCCTCGATCGTCTCGCGCGGCATCGTGTTAACCGTGTGTGGCCCGATCAGCTCCTCGACGTACAGCACGTCCCGGTACGCCGGGTTCTTCGTCGACGTGGAGGCCCACAGGCAGCGCTGCGGCGACCCCCCGGCCGCTTCGAGCTCCTCCCAATCAGCGCCGGCGAACAGCTCCTTATAGGTCTCGTAGGCGAGCTTCGCGTTGGCGATTGCGAGCGTTCCCTTGAGATCGTCGTGGCCCCCGAGCTCGTCGAGCCGGCGATCGGCTTCGGTGTCGACGCGGGAGACGAAGAACGAGGCAACCGACGCGACCGAATGCAGGTCGCCGCCGTCCTCGTGCAACCGCCGCAACCCGCGCATGTACGCCTCAGCCGCAGCGCGATGGCGCTCGAGCGAGAACAGCAGCGTCACGTTCACCGGGATCCCGGCGGCGATGGTGTCCTCGATCGCCTGCAATCCCGCCTCGGTGCCCGGGATCTTCACGAACAGGTTGGGCCGCTCGATCATCGCGTGAAGCCGCCGAGCCTCCTTCGCCGTCCTCGCGGAATCGTTGGCGAGGTTTGGATCGACCTCGATCGAGACCCAACCGTCACGTGTCGAGTCGCCGCGGTCAAAGATCTGGCGCAGCTTGTCGCATGCCTCCCGGATGTCTTCCTGAGCGAGCGCCAGGAACACCTCCTTGGGGTCGGTCTGCGTCTGCAGGACCTCACGGAGCTGGTCGTCGTAGGCATCGCCATCGGCGATCGCGCCTTGGAAGATCGTCGGGTTCGAGGTCATCCCGAGGATCCCGTCTCGCACAAGCTCGTCCATGTCACCGTCGCGCACGAATGGGCGTGAGATGTAATCGATCCACGGGCTCTGGCCATGGTCTGCGAGGGAGTGAAGGGGTGTGCTCATCAGCGTCTCCGATTCTGGCTTACGCCACAGAGGCTACCCGCGCTGTCTATGCCCACGCTGGTTTCCTTTTTTTGTGAAAGCAACGCGATGAGAGCCGGTCGGCTCGGGCGTCTGAGCGGGCTCATCTGCCTCCGTGACGCGGGTGGACGGCCCGCTGCAGCCCTGGTGAGCGGGCAACGTGGAAAACGTCCCGGGCCCCCGATGAGAGCTGCGGGACGTTGACCCGCGGGTGGCAGGGAAAGGTCCCGGGGAAGCCGCGGGAGCCGAGCCGCGGGACGTTAATCATGGCTCACAGCTCGCGATCGGCTTCGTAGCCCGCCTAGATCCTCCGCCCGGTGAGGAGCCGTCAGGGGCCATTTGGCTCCTGACGGTCTGGTTCGCCCGCCTCCGCGCGCTCGCTCGCGGCGACCTCACGCTGGATCGCGTCTTCCTCTCGTTGCGCGCTCGGCGCGGCGAGGCTCGGCGTCCGCTCGATCATGCTCGCCGTTTGTCACGACGATCCAAATCATAAATTCGACGCGTCGGCCTGGCGGCTGACCATAGGGCTCGCATGGCGGGAATCCCGACAGATTCTCGCGGGGGGGTGGGATCCGCCTACGTGGACGGTGCCACGTCTGCCTCGCGGGGTATGCGCCAGCTGCCAAGCGTGCGCGTGACCTCGTCGCGTACCTCGGCGCGGGCGGCATCGCGGTCTAGCCCGGACATCAGCAGATCGTCGTAGGAGGTGTCCTGGTGTCGGACCGAGGCGCCGACCGCCAGCTCGATCACGCGCGGATCAAGCGCCCGCCCCGCCGCGGTGCGGCCGACACGTCCGCTGCCGCGCGTGGCGGCGTGGCGCGCGATCTGTTGCGCGCGCTCAGCCGGGCAGCCGGGGAACATCCGCCTTACATCGCTGGCCATCCGCTCCTGAAAGTCGAGGTCCTGCTCCGCGCGCCGGGCCGCCTCTCGCTCACGTCGGCGCGCCCGCGCTTGCTCGTCGGCGAGGCAGTCGACTTCTGCGCGTTCCAGCGCTCGCTCCTCGACGAGGATCCCCTGGCGCTCGTAACGCCGTCGTGAGCGGCTGAAGCGGACGACGACCGCCGATAACCGGCTGCCGGCCTTGGCGCGTCTGGTCAGCGCAGCATCCCCCGCCGCCAGAAACACCAGGTGATCCATCTCCACGCAGTGAAGGCAGACCGGCCCGGTGCCTTCCATGATCAGCAGGTCGCTGCCCTCCGTCACGCATACCGAGCAGGTGAACTCCTTCAGCGGCCAGATCACGACGAGCTCGGGCGGGCGACTGTGGCGCTCCGACAGCCGAGATCGCTCACGATCGGTGAGCTCGGGCGATAGCCAGTGCGTGCGAAACGCCCGCTCGATCGTTTCGTCGCCCGTGGCGGAGAATCGCAGCGGCTGCCGAGCCCTCGATCGGTCCCGATATTCGATTTCTGTTGGCTCCAAGCCCCGCGTCGTGGCCCAGCGACGAAGCATTCCCAACGCCAGCGCCACCTTGTCCGGGCCGACCTGCACGAGCTCCCCGAGACTGTCGACTCGACGCTGCCGCCACGGATCCAGATGGACCGCATGCAGCCATCCCAGGCCGATCAGCACGTCGATTGCCGTGACGAACTTGCGTTCCTCGAGCGCCTCCTCGGCCGCGCGGGCGAGGCGCCGCTCGAGCCGGTTGTCATCGTCCGGGGCCATCAGCCCGAACCGTACCGCGAGCGGACGTTTGTGCTCGTAGCCGCCGAAGGAGAAGTGATCTAACGCTCCCCCTCCGGAAAGGTCCGACTCCTGTTGAGCCCACGGCGCGCTCGCTGGTGAGCCGGGACTGATCACCCAGATTGGTTGAGGCGGTGGCGCATCGAAGCTGGTGTGCTAACGCGACGAGAGAGTTCACCGCGCAGCGAAAGCTCGCGTCCTATATTCGACAGATCAACTTGGAAGGAGCGACTGAATGTGTCGCTGGCTTGCTTACAGTGGTTCGCCTGTACTACTCGAGCGAGCGCTATACGCGCCGGCTCATTCGCTGATCGACCAGAGCCTGCACTCGACCCTTGGTGCTGAGACGACCAACGGCGATGGGTTCGGCGTCGGCTGGTATGACGACTCGCCAACGCCGGGCGTGTTCCGGAGCATCGAGCCGGCGTGGAACGACCAGAATCTCCGCGAGCTCTCCGGTCATATAACTTCCGGACACTTCTTCGCGCACATCCGTGCCGCGATCGGATCGGCGGTTCAGCAGACCAACTGTCATCCGTTCCGCCACGGTCGCTGGCTGTTCATGCACAATGGCTACCTCGCCGACCTCGCGACGATCAAGCGCGATCTGGTGCTCGCGGTCGACGAATCGCTGTATCCCCAGATCGCCGGACAGGCCGACACGGAGATCTTGTTCTACCTGGCGCTGACCCTCGGGCTCGAGGACGATCCCCCCGACGCCGTCGCGCGCGCGATCGGGCTGGTCGAGGATGTGGGGCGCCGGAAAGGCGTCAAGTATCCGTTCCAGGGCACCATCGCCACGACTGACGGCGAGCGCATGTGGGCGTTTCGCTACTCCAGTGAGGGTAAATCACGGTCGCTGTTCTTCACCGGCCACGTCCCCACGCTGCGCAAGCTCTATCCGGAGCGCGAGGTTCTGTTCGAGGTCTCCGATGACGCCCGCTTCGTGGTCTCCGAGCCGATCGGCGATCTCCCCGGCGCCTGGAACGAGGTGCCCGAGTCCTCGTATGGGGTGGTTGGCAACGGCGACGACCAACTGCACCGCTTCGCGGTTAAGTCGCCGTCCAAAGCAGTGCCGATCACAGCCTGAGATCTGAGAGCGCGGCGATGCAGCCGCGGCGACGTAAACGCGGTAGCGGAATGATCCGCTACCGCGGCTGAGCACCAGAGTCAGGCCAGCTTCACGATCCCGTATGTCATCAGCGCAAGTCCGACCACGGCCGCGAGCGGGGCTACGACCATCGGCCAGTGCGTATTGATCCAGTCGCCGATCGGCGCGAGCACGTGGCCGGCCCGGTTCCCCATCACGAAGCACATAGCCACGATCGCGAACAGGGGCAGCATGTAGATGATGTTGTAGAGAACGAGCAGGAGCAGCTTGGTGACGTTCGAGACCGACGCGCCGGCGATGATCGCGATCGCCGCGAAGTAGGGGACGGCGGTCAACAGCTCGATCCCCGCGACGCCCGCCCCGAGTAGCGCGGCTCGTGTTCGGTCATCGGTATGGGCACCTGATAGGTCCGAGCCGTCGTAACGGTGCCTCACCGGAAGCGCGTTGACGAAATGGGACAGGTAACCCTTCTGTCGCTGACCACCTAGTTGAACCCGACGCTGATCGCCGGCGCAACGATGCTGCGACTCGACGGTCAGGCGAAGCTGATGGGAGGCCGGCTGCTCACCTCGATCTCGGTCGCTCGCAATCCAGGAAACTGGCGGACAACGAGTCGGCCGAACCGCTGATCACCGGACGCTCGTACACGATCGCCGCCGGCGTGAAGATCGTCTCCGCCGAGGCCGATCACGCCATGATCTGGCGGTCGGAAATTTTTTTGCGCGTCGCGGTTTCACTCTCGGGCGGGAGGGGGTAGCACGCCGCCGAGAGAGGACGTTCGTGACGAGCGGCACGCGGTGCCGTGAGGGAGGTGAGGATGATGGCGCAGGCCGCGTCCGCGCAGGCGGAGCTTCGGACGGTTGAGACTTCGATTCCGGCGCGGATGGACCGGTTACCGTGGTCGCGCTGGCACTGGCTGGTCGTGATCGGGCTCGGAACCGTCTGGATCCTCGACGGCCTGCAGGTCACGATCGTCGGCTCGATCGCCGGGCGGCTGACCGAACACGGCAGCGGCATCAAGCTGACCCCCGCCGAGATCGGCCTGGCCGGCTCGGCGTACATCGTGGGCGCCTGTGCGGGCGCGCTGTACTTCGGCTCGCTTGCTGACCGCATCGGCCGCAAGAAGCTGTTCATGATCACGCTGTTGGTCTTCCTGGGTGGCTCGATCGCCACCGGCTTCTCGTTCAGCGTGTGGTGGTTCATCCTCTTCCGCGCCGTCACGGGCGCCGGTATCGGCGGCGAGTACTCGGCCATCAACTCGGCCATCGATGAGCTCATCCCGGCTCGTGTCCGCGGCGCGGTTGACCTCATCATCAACGGTTCCTACTGGATTGGCACGGCGATCGGCGCGTGTCTGTCGGTTGTGCTGCTCAACCCGAGCATATTCGCCAAGGACGTCGGGTGGCGGGTGTCGTTCTTCCTGGCGGCGATCTTCGGCGTGGCGATTCTGCTCGTGCGCCGCAACGTGCCGGAGAGCCCGAGGTGGATGGTCATCCACGGTTACGACAAGGAAGCCGAGGTGCTCGTGGCCGACATCGAGTCGCAGGTCATCGCCTCGACCGGCCTCGAACTCGATCCGCCCCACAGGACACTGAGGATCAAGCAGCGCAAGAGCATCCCGATGCGCGAGATCGCCGGCACGTTCTTCCGGCTCTACCCCCGGCGCACGATCCTGTGCTTCTCGCTGTTCACCGGTCAGGCGTTCCTCTACAACGCCATCTTCTTCACCTACGCGCTGGTGCTGACGAAGTTCTACCACGTCGGGTCGGGCTCGGTGGGCTGGTACATCCTTCCGTTTGCGGCGGGGAACTTCGCTGGTCCGCTCCTGCTCGGGCGCCTGTTCGACTCGGTCGGTCGCAAGCCCATGATCGCGGGGACCTACATCCTCTCGGGCGTGCTGCTGGTCATCACCGCGTTCCTGTTCAAGAACGGGACCCTCACCGCGGTGACGCAGACGCTCGCCTGGTGCGTGATCTTCTTCTTCGCCTCGGCGGGCGCATCCGCGGCCTATCTGACCACCAGCGAGGTCTTCCCGATGGAGACGCGCGCGATCGCGATCGCGTTCTTCTACGCGTTCGGAACCGTGATTGGCGGAGTTGGCGGCCCGATCCTGTTCGGTGCCCTCATCGCCAGCGGCAAGCCGAGCGACGTGTTCGTCGGCTACGTCATCGGGGCTGCCCTGATGATCGCTGCCGGGTTGGTTGAAGTTGGCCTCGGCGTGGAGGCCGCCGGCCGCGACCTCGAGGACATCGCCGCGCCGTTGAGCGCCCAGGAGGCCGAAGAGAAGCAGACCGCCGAGGTGGCGGATCCGCTGACCATCGGCGGAACGCAAGAGCCGCGGGCGCGCGAGCACGGGCAGCCCGTCGGGCCGGCGGTCATCGAACGCGGCGACGTCGTGGGAGACGCGGAGTTCGAACACGGAGGCTGGCGTCCACAGCCCACGCAAGTGAAGACGGGAGTGTGAACGATGGAGAACTCAGCTCAGAACCGCCCAGCGGAACCGGGTCGCGCGACGAGCCGGCGCTCGTCGACCTTCCGGGACCGAGGTCCCAGGAGCTGGTCGCCGCTTCAGCCGGGCTCCAGCTACGACCCCAACGAGGATCGTTACTGGCTCGACCGGGAGATGACGCTGCTCGAGGGCGCCCTCGAGGACAAGGGAGAGATGCGCCGCGGCGAGCTCGGCGACGTCGTGGCATGCAAGTACTGGGGTCCCGGACGCTTCGCGCGGGCATTGCGCGCGGCAGTTGACCAGGGCCGCATACGCCGCAGCGGCTTCGGGCGCTACGGTCCGGCGAGCTGAATCCGGGGCCCCCGGGCGCGAGCCGCACGCCCCAGGCGCCCAGCCGCATTGGCTGACGTGGGCCATCGAGTATGGGAATAACACGCACTCGATGACCACGTAGGCGCCTATCCCCCGATTGATCGATCGATGGCGAGACCCGGACTCGAACCGGGGACACCACGATTTTCAGTCGTGTGCTCTACCAGCTGAGCTATCTCGCCTCGGCGGGCGATGCTAGCGGCTGCGACGCCGCGCTGTCTGACTTTTGACGCCGACTTCCGCGCCACAATCCTCACGAGCGATGCCCGCGCCCAAGCAGCTGTTTGTGCTCCGCCACGCGAAATCGAGCTGGGACGATCCGGGGCTCGATGATCACGAGCGGCCGCTCGCCCCGCGAGGCCGCCGTGCCGTGCAGCTGCTCGCCGACCACGTGCGCACCGAGCACATCGAACCTGTCCGGGTCCTCTGCTCATCCGCCCGTCGCGCCCGGGAGACGTTCGAGGGGGTCGCTCCCGGCGGGGAGCTGCTGATCGAGCCGGACCTGTATGAAGCGAGTTGGGACGAGGTGCTCGAGCGACTGCGCCGCGTGCCGGAAAGCACGCCATCGGTGATGGTGATCGGGCACAACCCGGCGATGCAGAATCTGGTCCTGAGGCTGGCGGGGGGCGACGGCGGAACGCGTTCCGGCGCCGGCGACCGCGGTGTGGACGCCAAGCTGAGCGAGCTGCAGCGAAAGCTCCCGACCGGCGCGCTCGTCACGCTGGCCTTCGACTGCCCGTGGCGCGAGCTGTCGGCGGGCAGCGCGAAGCTGGTCGACGTCGTACGCCCGCGCGATCTGCGCTAGCCGGCCCCTTCGAGCCGCCGCAACAGCTCCAGCGCCCCCCGCTTCGACAGCGGTTCGTTCAGATTTCCGCACTTCGGCGACTGCACGCACGACGGGCAGCCGGCCCGGCAGGGGCACTCACCGATCAGCCGGCGCGCGTCGGCCACCAGCCGTTCGAACTGGTCATAGCCGCGCCGGGTGATCCCAACGCCGCCGGGGTGACCGTCGTAGATGAAGATCGTCGGGCCGCCGGTCTGGGGATGGGCGTTGGTGGACAGCCCGCCGATGTCCCACCGGTCGCACATCGCGATCAGCGGCAGCACCGCGATCTGCCCGTGCTCGAGCGCATGGAGTGATCCGAGCAGCCGATCGACCGGGAATGGCTCGGCCGCCAGCAGCTGATCGAGCTCGTACCACAGCGCTCGCGTGGCGAACTCGACGGTCGGCAGGTCGAGCGTCTGGAAGTCGATCACCTGGTGGTCCTGGAGGCCCTTGCGCTGGTAGCCGAGGACGGTCTCCGAATAGACCACCGACCCGTACGAGAGCGTGACCCCGAGCAGCTCGCGGCGCTCGTGCAGGCGCTCGATGAAGACCATGCTCTCGCGCTTGGTCTGGGTGAAGTAGTCGCCGCGGAATGGTTCGAGCAGGGCGCGGCGGCTGTCGAGGTCGAGTTCCAGCACCTCGTAGGAGCGACCGAGGTGCAGATACACGGCCCCCTCGTGAACCGTGCCGTACGCGCGCCCGGCCTCCACGGTGCCGAGCACCTCGCCGGAGCTCGCGTCGATCAGCACGAAGCTGTCGGCAGATGCCGATCGCAGCGCGACCCGCGCCGCGGGGTAGTCATCGGCACGGCGCGGTACGAACCCGGTGGCCCGCTCGCGCAGCACTCCGCCGCTCGCGAGCGCCTCGGCGTGGCCTCGCCAGCCCGCCCCGAAGTACGCCTCATCGCCATCGCTCAGCGGCGCCTCGTGCGCCGCGCAAACCAGATGCTCGAGATGGATCTCGGGGCTGTGCGGGTCGAGGATCGCGGCCTCGACCGGACGCGTCAGGAACTCGTCCGGATGCCGGCAGAAGAACTGGTCGAGGGCGTCCTCACCGGCGACGTAGACGGCCAGCCCCCGTCCCCTGCGCCCGGCTCGGCCCCACATCTGCTTGAGGCTGGCGACGGTTCCCGGAAAGGTCACGCAGACGGCGGCATCGAGCTCGCCGATGTCAATGCCGAGCTCGAGCGCATCGGTCGCGACGACGCCGAGCAGCTCTCCGTCGCTCAGGCGTCGCTGGATGTCCTGGCGCTGAGCCGGCGTGTATCCGCCCCGGTAGGGCGCGATCCGCTCCCCCAGCTCGGGGTCGAGGCGGTCGACGGCGTGGCGCAGGATCAGCTCGACCCCCTTGCGCGACTTCATGAAGCAGATCGTCCGCGCCCCCGCGGCGATCAGCTCGGAGAACACCTCGGCCGCCTCGTACAGCGCCGAGCCCCGCAGGCCCAGCTGCTCGTCCAGCAGCGGCGGATTCCACATCGCGACCCGGCGTGCCGCCCGCGGCGCGCCGTCGCGGTCGACGAGCTGAAAGTCGGGCAGGCCGGTCAGCCGCTCGGCCAGCTCCACGGGGTTGGCGATCGTCGCGCTCGCCAGCAGGAACCGCGGCGCCGTGCCGTGGATGGCGGCGATCCGGCGCACGCGTCTGAGCACGTTCGCCACGTGGGACCCGAACACCCCCCGGTAGACGTGCGCTTCGTCGACCACCACGAACGCGAGGTTCGCGAACAGATCTCCCCAGGCGGGATGGTTGGGCAGGATCCCGACGTGGAGCATGTCGGGATTGGTCAGCACGAGGTTGCTGCGCTTGCGGATCGCCGCTCGCTCCTGGCGCGGCGTGTCGCCGTCGTAGATCGCCGGCCGGATCGCCTTGTGCAGCCCGAAGGAGTGCAGCGATCGTGCTTGATCCTGGGCCAGCGCCTTGGTCGGGTACAGGTACAGCGCGCGCGCCGTGCGGTCGCTGCTCAGCACCTCGAGGGTCGGCAGCTGAAAGCACAGCGACTTCCCCGACGCGGTCCCGGTGGTGATGATCGTCGGTCCGGCAAACGCCCTCTCCACCGCCTCCGCCTGGTGGGCATAGAGGTGAGTGATGCCGGCCTGCTCGAGGGCCGAACCAACCGCGCCATTGAGGTTGCCCGGGACGGAAACCAGGCGCGCGGAGCGCGCCCCATAAATATCCTCGTGGACCAGGCGCTGATCGGTTCGCCCGGTCTCCAGCAGGCTCATCCAGGGTTCTGTCTCGCGCGCGATCGACACCGCTGGCCAGTATGGTCGCCGGCGCCATGCACTGCCTCTACGTCGATCTCGATGGCACCTTGCTGGGGCCCGGGGGATCGCTCCTGCGCAGCGCAGAGGGGCGCTTCTCGGCCCTCGCGGTGCGGGCGCTCGAGGCCTGCTGGCGCGCCGAGGTGGAGGTGGTCCTGTATTCGGGTCGCAAGCAGTCGAGCGTGTTCGAGGCCGCGCGGCTGATCGGCTCGAGTGCGTACATCTTCGAGCTGGGTTGCGGACTGGTCCTCGACGGCGAGCTCGAGTGGCTGACCGACGGCGTCGTGCCCTCGGCTGCGCTGGGCTCGATCTATCAGCAGGTCGAGGCTTCAGGCGCTCCGGCGCTGCTGCTCGAGCGGTTCGCCGGGCGGCTCGAGTACCACACGCCGTGGTCGATCGGGCGCGAGGTCTCGCACCTGTTCAGGGGAGACGTCGACCTGGAGGCGGTGCGACTGGTGCTGGACCGAGACGGCTGCGGCTGGCTGCGGCTGGTCGACAACGGCATCGTGCGCGAGCACTCCGAGCAGATGCCGGGACTGCCCGTGATCCACGCCTATCACCTCGTTCCCGCCGGCGCGTCGAAGGCCCGCGCGGTGGCGCGCCACATGCAGGCGCGCGGTTACGCCCGGGCAGACTGCATCGCGGTTGGCGACTCGCGCGAGGACGCGGGAGTCGCGGCCGCCGTGGAAACGTTCTGGCTCGTGGCCAACGCGCTGGAGAAAGATCCGACGTTGGAGCTCGAGCTGGTGGACCGTCGGGGCGTTCGAGTGGCCAGCGAAAGCTACGGCGCAGGGGTCTACGAAGCTGTCGTGACGACGCTGGCGGAACGAATTTAGTTTCATGGTTTAGGGGGTCGGGGGCTTCGCCCCCGACCCTGGGTTTAGGAGGCCCCTGCCCCGGAGGCCCGAGTCCGTCACCCCTTGCCCCGGTGCCCGCTGATCAGCCGCGCTTGGCGGGATCATGCTCGGCCTCGGAGGCATCGCCCACTGCCCACCCGAGGCGTTCGACGAGCTGGGCCGCGAAGTGGTCGCTCTCGAAATCGGCCACATTCACGCGCTCGCGCAGAAGGACCGCGCCGTCGCTGCGGTCATCGTTCTTGTCCGCCGTCACCATGATCTGCGGCATTCGTCTCTCTCTTTCCGATCGTGTTCGGCGTTGAGGTTCGCATCCTCAGTTACATGGTTAGTAAACATTTCGTGGCGCGCGGACCTTTGTGTGGTGAACCAACTTCGGATGTGTTCCCGGACCCATCGCCAGAACCCGGCTCCGACGGGCGTCCGCGAACGCGGCGGTGCCGTCGAGATCGCTGGTCAATTGGCCACGGGTGATCGGCGCAGCCCGCCCACGTCAGCAGGCTCGCCGTCGCACTGGTAATGCCTGGCGCCTGGGCGCCCTGCCCCCGCCGCGGGGCGCGGTCGCTCCGTGGGGATCAGCGCCGGGGCACCCCGAGCTCAGGCCGCGCCGCGCGCGCCGGCTCTGGCCGCCGCCTCATCTTCCTGCTTTATGGCGTCCGCCAGATCGCGAGCGGCCTCGGAGATGTCACCGAACGCATCGGCGACCGCGGCCGCGTCAGAGCCGGTGATCGCGCGGTTCAGCGCCCCGACCGCCGCGTCAAACCGATCCCACAGCGCCGGCGGTCCGCGCCGCCCGGTCCCCGGCCTGAGCTCATACGGAGGCTCGGCTCCTTCGGCGCCTGGAACCGGCCGCCAAAGCAGCCCGGCCGCGTGAGCGTGCTCCCACGCGACCTGCTCGTTGGCGGCGGCATCCGCGAGCGCTCCCAGTCGTCCCGAGAAACCGAGGTCTGGGGGAGCGAGCTTGTGCGCTCGCATCGCGCCGGCCCACTCGTTGCTCGCCTGGCGGACGCGCCGCATGATCTGCGCGCGCTGCCGGTCGAGATCGTCGCTGAAGCTCATGGGCCCGTGCGTCGTGTCAGCCGGCGGGATCGCCGGCACTCGTAGCGGATCCATCGCCGTCGACCCCGCCGGCGCCGAGTGCACGCCCGGGTTCGGCCAAAGCGGGTCAGGTCCGGCCAGCGGGTCTGGTTCGGCCAGGCCGACGGGGGTCCCGCCCCAGAAATCCTCCGCATTGGGCCCGCGCTCCTGAGTCGCCGCTCCTGTCCCGGGGCTGTAGTTCTGCTCTAGCACACGCTCGAAGTCCGATCGTTTGATCCGCACCCGCCGACCCATGCGGAGCGCCGGCAGCGATCCCTGATCAATCCAGTTGCGGACCGTCTGCTGGTTCAGCTTGAGGATCTCCGCAACCTCGGCCACCGTCAGAAACGACTCTTCGCGATCGCTGCTTTCCATTGTCAGAACTCTAATTGAGACAAACTGGAACCAATTCAGATAGCTATACTACTCCTTCGCGCGGACGTCATCGTTCGTGGTTCGGCAAAGAAGGTCTGCAAATCGGTTGGAAACTGAAGGCCCGCAGAGCGACGAAGCGACGGGCGAGGCGCTTGCCGAAAGCAACGTCATACGTCTGCCGCGTGACTGGCTTGGTCCCCGGGAGGAGCTAGTCCCCTTCGGGACGCGCGCAGAGGGACCCACCGAGACCGCCGGCGGCGAAAGCCGCGCCCCGGAGCCGCCACCCCGGGCAGCGGACTTCTGGGGAGAGGAATCGGCGGCGGTTCAGGACGCACTGCCGGCGCCGGCACCCGCGCCGGAGTCACCGATCCCTCAGGCCCCACGGTGGCGTACCCGAGCTCGGGCTATTCCGCCGCGGGCTGGCACCTCACGGGCGTTAGCCGCGGCCGCGGTCGCAATCGCGGCCGTGCTACTCGCGGTCGGTGTGTTCCAGTTCGGGCTGCTGGGCTCCTCACATCCGGTGGGCAGCGCTAGGCCTGCCTCTCAGGCCAGCGGCTTGGCGGTCGTCTTCCCTCCGGCCTTGCTCGGCGTAGAGAACTGGCCGCTGTCGCACATACGCGCAGCTCGGCATCCGGCGCCGGCGGTCCGTCGGGTTCGCGTTTCACCATCTCGCCGGATCAGGTCGCTGCCGGCACAGCGGTACATCCCCGTGAGCACAAGCAGCGCCGTGACGCCGAGCCAGCCGCCGCCGCCGACGACGACGACGACGACGACGACGCGATATATCGCGCCTGCCCCGCGCCCGGCTGGCGGTTCCGACACAGATGTCGCCAGCACGCCGCCGTCGACAGCACCCACGTACAACGCGCCGGCCACTTCCGCCGCCGCGGGTGGCGCCAAAGCATTCGGACCTTCAGGAGTACTCGGCCCAGGATCTTCCGGGAATGGGTGACACCCAACACAACCAGAAGGTAGGGATATGACGCGAATCCTCAACCACGTCGGGAGCAATCTCGTCGCATACATCGCGCTCTTCGTGGCGCTTGGCGGCACCTCGTACGCCGCGATCAGCATCCCGGCGGACAGCGTGGGCACCAAGCAAATTCGCAACGGTGCCGTCACGTCGAGCAAGCTGGCGAACGGGTCGATTACGCCGGCGAAGCTCGACGCTCGTGCGCTGGGGGGATCGATTCGGAATTGGGCGCATGTAAGCCAGACCGGCCAGGTCCTCAGCGGCAGTCGTGGAGCTCACGCTTCGGTCGCAGGCGACCAGTACACGGTGGCCTGGGGAGCCAGTTCTCCTACCGATGCGCGCCGCTGGTCACGCCCGCCGCTGTGCCCGGCATCGCGCCGGTCGCTGACAGCATTGGGGTGGGCATCGACGATCCGGGCCCGGGCATGGGACGACACGCCGTTTGTGTGGACGTTTAATCAGCGATGGTCCGATCGCCAGCACCGTTCTATGTTGCCGTGGTCTGCTGAAGTCCGGGCTCGCATGCTCTGCCGCTCGGAGGTAAACCGGCGTCTGGCCTGCGGCTGTTGGGCGGGGCCGCGGCGTCTGTGCCGCGATGCTTAAGGTCGCGGCCACAGCCGCGGCGGCGGGGGTCATCTGGATTCATCTCTGCGGCAGCTTTACCCCCGGCGCGGGCTCGACGTGGGGCACGCTCGGGGTCGCCCGCTCGGGGACGTCCAATCCGGGGGTCACGACCCCGTTCGAGTGCCCTCCGGGCACTCCTGGTGCTGCGGCGTATGGGATGGAGGTGTTTGGAGGCGGAGGCAATGTGCCGGCAGGTGGACGCGCGTACTGGGAGATCGATGCCCCACACGGGCTCGTGATCCTGCAGGTGCACACCGAGGGCGCAGGCATGGTCAGCGACGGGGTTGACGCGGGCATGGGTTGGGGCGGCGGCTTCTATTGGGCCGGCGGGGGAACCGGGACCTACTCCGGCCAGATCGGCTACAGCTCCCCGGTTCTCTTCTCGCCATATTTCGGTTGGCAGATCATCTGCGGCTGGAGCACATGCGATGGTATCGATAAGCCTGGCGAGATCAGCATCCTTGGGCTCGAGATCGAGGCTGGGGAGAGCTCGGGTCCCACGGTGTATCCGGCGGCTGGCAGCTTGGGCGCGTCCGGCGGGTGGGTGCGCGGTACGTGGCCGATCGCGTTCTCTGCCGACGGGCCCTCAGGGGCCTGCCAGCTCGCGGCGACGCTCGATGGCGTGAGCGTCTCACAGCCCGTGAACGAGCCGCAGAATCAGGTGACATGGCATCAGTGCCCCGCTGGTTCCTTCGATCAGTCGTTCAACACGGCCTCCGTGGACTCGCGAGCCTCGGTGCCGCTCGTAATGTGGGCCCGGGATGCGGCCTATGACTTCGTAGGGGGCTTCTATCTCTCCGGGACCAGTGTCCACGACGTGAACATCGATAACGATCCGGTGAGCGTCAGTCTTTCGGGTCCGACGGACGCGCCGTCGACCGCCGGCACGGCGTACGTCACGGCGGCCGGGGCAGCTGGGCCCTCGGGCGTGTCAGGTATTGGGTGCTCACTTGATGGGGCTCCTTATCGGTGGTATCCGCACGCGAGTACGCAGATTCCAGTTGCCGGCGTGGGCGACCACACGGTCACGTGCTACGCCGCCAACAACGCCAGGGACGCGTTCGGCCACGTCGCGACCTCGGCGCCTCAAACGTGGTCGTTGAGCGTCCGCCGGCCGACGGTGAGCGGCATTGGATTCTCGAAGCTTGTCGACGCGCTGCGGTGCCGCAAGGTGCACAAGCGCCGAGTCAGCAGGCACCATCGCAGCAAGATTGTGACGGTGACCCGGTGTCAACCTCGGATCGTGCGCCGAACGATCGTCGTCTGGACGACGATCAGCCGATACGGCAAGCCAATCCGCGTCAAACGGCACAAGACGATCCGCGTGGTTGAGCTCCCCCATGCCGTTACCCATGACTCCAAACGCGTCGGACACGGCAGGGCAACAACGGTTAATGGCTGGTTGGGGATGCCGGACGGGACGGCGCTCGGCGGCCAGATCGTGCGCGTCCTGACTGCCCCCGATAATGGGTTGGGCGACTTCACACAGGCGGCTCTGGCAACTACGGCGCCGAACGGAAGCTGGAGCGCGCGGCTCCCTGCGGGCCCCACGCGGCTGGTCGAGGCGATGTACGACGGCGCTCCCACGCTGGAGCCAAGCTTGTCTGGGCAGGCGCGGGTGATCGTGCCGGCACGGGTGAAGCTGATCCGCGTGTTGCCGCGACGCGTTGCATGGGGCGGCACGGTCCGGATCATGGGCCAGCTCGAGGGCGGGTACCTGCCGCCCGGCGGGGCGCTGGTGCGCCTCCGGATCGGATTCGGCACTGCCTACACCACGTACGGGGTGCAGGAGCACGTCACCGGAAAGGGACGCTTCACGACCACGTACACATTCGGACTCGGGGACCCGGCCATCCACCGTTCGTACTGGTTCCAGATCGCGTCGCTCCCGATGGGCAATTACCCGTGGGCTCCGGCTGCGTCTGGAAAGCAGTTCGTGCTCGTCGGCGGCCATCCATAGCGGGTCGTTGCCGCTCAGCCCACGGTTGCCATGGGGGACCGCATCGTGGCCGAGGAGCGGGCGGCTGCCACGCGCATCGCCGATACCTGGCAGGCGGCTGGACGGACGAAACGAGGGCCGCACCCAACGGTGGGACTGTCACCCGTCGGGGTTAGGCGGCGCCCGCGGACCGGGCCAGCTCGACGGCCGCCTCGGCACCTTGCCGCCACGGCTCTCCATGGCCTACGAGCACCGTCTGAGCGCCTGTCTGAGCGAGGGCGTCAAGCGAGGAGAGATTGCGGGCCGAGTCGACGGTTGCCGCGCCCGCGATGATGCGAGGTCCCTTACGCCCCGTATAGGGGTCAAGCGTCACCACGGCGTCTCCCGCGATGACCACGTCGCGGTCAGGCAAGTGAAGCGCGCAGTGGCCATGGGTATGTCCGGGCGTGAAGATCACGCGCGGGGATCCTGGTACGGGCAACGTCCCGCCCTCGTAGCGGACGACCTCCTTCACCGGAGCGGGCCACCACGCGCGGTTGCGGACGAAAGCCGCGACCATCGGCAGGGCCCGGAGCTGAGTCGCGACGTAATAGGGCCGAGGACGCTCATGGTCATAACGCCAGGGATGGCGGGTCAACGGCACATCGTTCTCGTGCACGTATACCGGCACGCCGAACGATTCCCGGGCTCGCTCGGCGAATCCGAGGTGATCGAAATGAGCATGCGTCAATACGATGGCTTCCACGTCGGTCGCCTGGCGGCCAACGCGACCAAGCGCGTCGTAGAGCGAATCCCAGGAGCTGGGTACGCCGGTGTCGACGATCGTGAGCCGGTGGTCCTGCTCGATCAGGTACCAGTTCGTAAAGCAATCCTCGATGCGGTGGATACCCTCGACGACGTGGGTTTGCAGCTTCATGAACGGGCTCCTCGGGATCGCCTCCACCACCCATACCCGCGAGCCCGAGCCCCCACACGGACACGCCGATCCCCAGGTTGCGGCCCATTCCCCTCTCACCGGTCCCGGTCGAGCGCCCGCGCCGCCGGCGTCGTTAGCCGGCGTCGGTCCTGGGTACTCGTATTCCCCGTACCGAGACCCAGGAGGTTAAGAGATGGATTCGACACAAACGCGTTCGCTGGCCCTGGTGACGGGCGCATCCAGCGGCATTGGACTCGAGCTCGCCAAGCAGTTCGCCCACAACGGGTTCGATCTCATCATCGCGGCCGAGGACGCCCGGATCACCACGGCGGCGAATGATCTGGAGGCCGCGGGCGCGGAGGTCGACGCGGTGCAGGTCGATCTGGCGACCTCAGCGGGAGTCCAGGAGCTGCATCGCCACGTGCAGCATGCGGGCCGGCCGCTGGACGCGGCAGCGCTGAACGCCGGGATCGGCGCCGGAGGGGCGTTTGCCACCGACACCGAGCTTCAGCAGGAACTGAGGATTGTCGATCTCAATGTCCGCTCGACCGTGGAGCTGTCCAAGTACGTGGTGCAGGACATGGTGGCGCGGGATCACGGCCGAATCCTGTTCACATCGTCGATCGCCTCCACGATGCCCGGTGCGTTCCAAGCCGTGTACAACGCCTCGAAGTCCTTCGTGCAGTCCTTCGCCATGGCGCTGCGCAATGAGCTCAACGACACCAACGTGACGATCACCGCCCTGATGCCCGGCCCGACCGACACCGAGTTCTTCGAGAGGGCCGACATGCTCGACACCAAGGTCGGAGCCGGTGATCAAGACGATCCGGCCGACGTCGCGCGCGACGGGTTCGAGGCGCTGATGGACGGCAAGGAGCGCGTCGTCTCGCACTCGCTCAAGACCAAGGCCCAGGGCATCGGCAGCCGGGTCCTTCCCGACAGCGTCAAGGCCGAGATGCACCGCCGGATGGCGGAGCCGGGCTCCGCCTGAGAGCGCCAACGAGAGTGGTCGATTCCGGCCGCAGGTAGGGGCTCAGCGAATCCGAGACCGATCCACCCTCTCGTGAGCTCGCGCTGTGCCGTTCGTGCTCGCGGACCCGAGAAGTATCGCCGCACGCCGGAACTCGGTGGCCCTCCCACGAGGGCCACCGCGAACTCGTCAGCTGAGAGCCTCCTTGACCTTGCCGATCACACCTTGGCCGTCGTTGGCAACTGTCCCGGTCGGCTGTTTGGGCAACCCGGCGGCCTGGCGGAGCTTGCGGGAGACCTCGGCGATCATCTCCGGGTCGGGACCGGGTGCGAACACCGCGGGTTGTGCCGGAAGGTCGAACGGGGGCGCGCCCTCGGGCGAGACCTCTTCTGCGATCGTGAGCTCCTCGCCGGTCTCTGGGTGCGGGCCGTTGAAGACAGCGGCAATCTCCTGATAGTCGCTCGGCGAGAACCGGTACAGCTTGAGATGCTCGCCGCGCTTGATGTGCGGTTGGCACTCCGGGATCTTGTCGGTCGGGATCCGCGGCGAGGGAAACAGCTTCATCAGGTCTGCGCCGGTGAGCCGCTCCAGCGCCCGCGCGTATGCGACCTGGTGAACGCCTCCGCGGACCAGGAGGTATCCGGTCAGCGCCCGTGCCGCAGGATGCTCCACCATCTCATAGACCTTGAGCTTGTTGTTACGCGCTCCGGTCTCGAGGAAGAAATTATGAGTGAGATCCTCGACCAGATCGCCGGAGGAGAAAACGTAGTCGCCGTTCCAAGGCTTGCCGTTTGAGTCTTGGACGAGGGTGCCGGCCCCGCCTGCGATGAAGTGCTGCGTATTCCGAACGCCCTTTACGGCGCTGAGGTCGCCGACCTTCCCGGGCTCTCCTTCAGCCGCCCCGGTGAGCATCGTGTTGATCGCCGAGGAAACGAGCTCGATGTGCCCGAATTCCTCGGCGGCGATGCTCGCGAGCAGATCATAGAACGGGCGCGCCCCCTGGCGGTTCCGGAAATTGAACGATTGATAGGTGTAGTTCATGAAGGTGGACATCTCGCCGTACTTGCCGCCCAGCAGCTCCTGAACAGCGGACGCACCGATCGGATCGGGATCCGATGGGGGTGGCAGTTCAGTCTGCAATCGATCAATCCGCAGGATCATTGAGCTTCTCCTTGATAGGACAATGTCCGATCTGGATTCCCAGGATGGCGCACGCTAAACACCAGGGGCTACGGCACAATGCCGGCATGACTCCGAAAGCTGATGAGGTCGGCGAGCTGTTACGTGCCCGCGGATTGCGCAGCACCCCACAGCGTCGAGCGATCCTGGCCGCGTTCCGTGGCGAGCGCGCGGAGCATCTTTCTGCCGACGAGGTCTACGCCAAGGTATCGGGCGCATTGCCCGACCTCAGCCGTGGCACCGTATATGCGACGCTGGCCGAATTCAGCGAGCTGGGTCTGCTGGCTGCATTCGGGGCGCCCGAACCGGTCCGGTATGAGACCAACACCGATCCGCATGCCCACTTCCGCTGTCGTCTATGCCTACGGGTGTTCGACCTGACCAGCGGGCTACAGGAAACGGGACAGATCACCGACCCGGGGTTCATCGTCGAGCGCGTCGATACCCGCGCCGAGGGTATCTGCGTCGACTGCCGCGACTATGACATCGGACTGAGGGCCGGAGCTCACGCAATCGCGCGGACCGGCCCGTCGGCTGACGCCCTCGCCGCCCCCGGCGCCGCCGCTTCGGAGATCGAAGGACCGCTTGGCAGGATGGGCCTGGCCGCGACCCCGCACGGGCTGACACGGGTGGCCTTCGACAGCCACGGCGACGCCGAGCTGCTTCGGGCTTACGCCCAAAGCCGCCGCGGCAGTCAAGCCGCGCGCCGACATCTCGCGGCCTGCGCGGAGGCTCTGGACGCCTATTTCGCCGGCGCGATCAGGCAGCCGGAATGCTTGGTCGACTGGACATTTCTGGAGTCATCCTCCGCGCTGGCGCTGAAAGCCGCGCAGTCAATTCCGTATGGCGAGCAACGTTCCTACAGCAATCTCGGCGTCGAGCTACCCGCTCGGGCGCTGGGCCGGATCATGGGCGCAAACCCCATTCCGATCGTCGCACCCTGCCATCGCGTCATTCGCGGCAGCGAAGTGCCGAGCGTGTTCGTCGGAGGACCTCAGCGACGAGCCTGGCTCGAACACCACGAGCGAACCCGTCGCGAGGCGAAACGGCAGTAGTCGCCTGGCCTGGCCGGCCTGGAGGCGCGACGTCCGTCTCCGGCCGTCCTAACTAACTAACCCGCACCATCGCTGCTGGTTTCTCGCTATCCGCGTGCTCGTGAGCGGTGCTGGCGTCCTTATCAGCGGATCGCGCAGGACGTGGGCCATCGAGTCGGCCTATAGCAGCGACTCGATGGCCCACGTCTATCCAGACTCCAGCAGCACCATCGATTTATGCGAGATCCCCCGCGGAAAGCGCGCCTCCCGGCCACGGCAACAGTGGAACTAGACATCGGGCGCCCGAGGCTTCGCCATAGCCGGATTGACAGCTTGCTCCTCGTGTCTGCAATTAAGCCGAGCGCGGAGCAGACCAGGCCGCCGACGTGCGCGACGTCAGATGGGCGGCGACCAACACACCGATGATGATGGCCAGACCAGCTGATAACGCCGCCGCCACCCCCACGTCGAGGATCAGCAGCCCCCCGGAGACGGCGCCGAGCGCAAACGCGACCACAGACAGCCCGCGCCGCAGCATCGCGGTGTCATGCCAGCCCCGTTTACGCTCGGTGAGCACGCCGGTGATCGTCATGGTCAGGACCACCGTCAGCAGGTCAGGAACCTTGAGATAGCGGATCGCCGCGAGCTGGGCCCCCATTGACATCGCCAGCAGCACCACC
This sequence comes from uncultured Solirubrobacterales bacterium, assembly GCA_963767695.1. Lineage (GTDB taxonomy): Bacteria > Actinomycetota > Thermoleophilia > Solirubrobacterales > Solirubrobacteraceae > Palsa-465. The sequence goes on along the minus strand of CAVYFE010000002.1, from coordinate 514 downwards.
ATCGCGTCGCGGACGCCGATCGGAAAGCGCGGGCCTGTAACGACAGCGATGACAGTGACCACGCTGGCCAGCAACAGCTTGACCGCCAGCACGTTGCGCAACGCCAACCCGCGATGCGACGGCGCAGCCTCGATCGTCCGACCGCCGATCAGCACCCCCACCACGAACCCGCCCAGGGCCAACGCCGAGGTGCTCACCGCGAATCCCTTCGCGCCAGCGGCGGCCAACCCGAGGAACACGAGGTTGCCGGTCATCGTCGCGACGAACACACCGCCCAGACGGAGGATGCTGATTGCGTCGAGGATCCCGGCGAGCGCGGTCAATGCCAAGAGCAATGCCGGCATTGGACCGTGCAGCTCGTCGCTGAAGGCTCGGCCAAGCCCAGGGCCTACCGGCGCACGATCCTGGGAGAAACTCGAGACTCTGCCTGGGTCGGTCACGAGCGAGCCATTCTCACCAAAGCCGAGTGTGGATGGTCAGCCGGCGCCGAGGCCAGCCAGTGCGGCTTGGCGGG
>CAVYFE010000001.1:0-82444 GCA_963767695.1 uncultured Solirubrobacterales bacterium | reverse complement strand
GGGCGCAGCCATTCCTGATCCAGATCACCGCTGGCGCATCCGCCGGCCCGTGCCGAGCCACCTGGCTGGAGAGGGGCCCGTGCGGTGACTGAATTCACTCCGACTGTCGTCGACGCGGGCGTGGGCAGCAGCGATTGGCTCCGCGGGGCGCGGCGTGCGCGCGTGCTAGCGACCTTTTCGCTTGCCTGGCTTTGCTTCGAAGGCGCTGCGACGACGACGGCTGGTCTTCTCGCCGGCTCGACCGCGCTCCTTGGCAACGGACTGGATGGCGCGATCGAGGGCTTCGCCAGCCTCATCGTCGTGTGGCGGTTCTCCGGCTCGCGCACGCTGTCGACCAGCTCGGAACGGCGAGCACAGCAACTCGTGGCCATCAGTTTCTTACTCCTCGCCCCCTACATCGCCTTCGAGGCAACCCACGCTCTGCTGGTCGAGCACCACGCGGAGACGACCCTGCTGGGCATCGGTCTCTCGATCGCGACGCTGTGCATCTGCCCGTGGCTCGGCCGCGCGAAGCTCCGGCTCGGCGAGCAGCTCGGCTCCCCAGCCACGGCCGGCGAAGGACGGCAGAATCTGATCTGCGCCTATCTGGCCGTCGGCGTCCTCGCCGGGTTGCTAGCCAACACCCTGCTGGGCATCTGGTGGCTTGACCCCATTGTCGCGCTCGGCATCGCCGCGCTGGCGATCACCGAAGGGCGCCGCGCGTGGCGTGGCGAATCATGCGGCTGCGCGACATGCACGACCGGGAACGCTGAAGTAGGCCCGCTGGTGGCCTCGTTGCCGACGGGAGTGAACAGGCCGTTGGTGCGCCGGCTCGTTCACGAGGCGGTCGGCCGCGGCAACCCCGATGTTCTCGATGAGCTGGCCAGCGGGAAGTTCGTGCAGGGCGCCAAGCGTTGACTCCAGCCGTTTCCGAGGGCGTTCCGGATTGAGATGGAGATCGTCGATCTGATCGCCGAGGGAGACAAGGTCGTTTGCCCATTCACGTGCTCGGGCACGCATCACGGCGAATGGCTCGCCTTCGCCCGGGGAGGCGGCGCTTTGAGCAGGTCGTCGAGATCTACGTCTTCGAGGTACGGGACGTCGGGCGTGTCTGGGCGGTCGGTGTCGAGGACAACCTCACGCGTTCGAGCCGGCGGCACACTGAAGCCGAGGACGTTTGATCCTCGGAGAGATCGCGAGCGGAGCCGCAAGAGGTTCCGGTTTCGGAGGCTGGCTGATCGCCGGCAGCCCCGGCACGCGACGGGTTGTGCCGTTCGCCGCCGACGTGCCGATCCTCGTCAGTCAGACGAGGTGATCATGACGGGAGGGCCTCAACCGGACGCGGAACCGGGTGCTACCGGCAGAGGGTGGCGCGGGGCGAAGGTGATTGTCGTGTGCTTGATCTGGTGGGTAAGAATCCGCACGTTGATGGCTCGGGCCCAGATCATTTGACTCGAGGCGTGGGCCTGGAGCTGGTAGGTGCCGGGCGGGAGATTCCGGCGAAAGTGCCCGCGGGTGTCGGTGGGAGCGTGGCGATGGGTTGTTCGGAGGGCATTCGGAGCACGTCGATCGTTGCCACCACCGGGCGGCGCGGGCAGCCGTGTTCGGAGGACGGGCCGCCGCAGACGATCCCGACTGTCTGACCGACGATGCCGGAGTCTCCGGACCGGATCGAAGAGGAGCCTGCGGGCTGCAAGACGGCGGTTGTGCCCGTTGAGGCGGCCCGGACGGCGGTGGAGGTTTGCGTAGCTTGGCTGGTCGCCGAGCCGCATCCGGCGCTGAGGAAGATCGCCACCAGCAGCATTGCCGATGCGCGAACCAGATCAGTATTCGTGCCGTGGGCCATTTAGCTCCCTCCGTAGGCGTGCTGGCCACGCCCTGCCGAGGGTCATGGCGTCAACCATGCCCCTACTACGGCGCAATGCCGGCGTCATCACACACCGCGTGGCGGAGACTGGTTTAGACGTCGCGGCGTTGGAAGAGGAAGAGCGTCCCCGAGGCCACAACTGCCGCGTACGCGGTGAGGACGGCGAGAGTACGGACGTAGCTGGTGGTGCTCGAGCCGCCGTGCGCTAGGGCGCTCAGGAGCTGTCCAGGTCGCCATCTGTCGCTGTTGTCCCAGAGCCGGACGATGATCGCCTCGACCGGGATCGCGTACGCGACGCCGACCGCGACGGCCAGCGCGGGGGAGCGGAGCACCACGGCCAGGGCGGTGCCGAGCACGCCGTAGCCGATCGACGCGAGGTAGATGTGGAGGATGGTGTGCCAGAGGTCGGTGAGTCCGGCGGCGCTGGTCCACGCGGAGGTATCTATCCCCTTGCCGGGTCCGAGCGCGAACGCCGCGCCCGCTGCGACGAGGACGGCGAGCACGATCGCGATGCCGAAGAACACCGCGAGCGCCAGGAACTTGCCGGACAGCAGTCGGGCCCTGCGGGGTTGGCGGACGAGCAGGTTGCGCAGGGTGCCTTGGCTGTATTCGCCGGCGACGGCGGCGGCGAATAGGCTCAGCGCGACGATCCCGATCAGGTTCGAGGCGGTGACGACGCCGTGGACGAAGCCGTCGGGGCGCGAAAGCTCGGCGATGGTGACGTGAAACCGGGCGCCGGTGCCCGGCGGGAAGGACTTCTGGGTGCGCTCGATCGTCAGCGCGGTCGCGAACACGCTGAACAGCAGCCGCCGCCGAGACCCCAGGCGAGCGTGCTCCGCCGGCGCAGCTTGACCCATTCGCTCGAGAAGGCGCCCACCATCAGTCTTCATCCTCGCCGGGTTGTTTTGGTGATCGAGAAGTAGGCCTCCTCGAGCGAGCGGCGCTCGGCCTGCAGGCCGCGGAGGGTGATCCCGGCCGCCATCGCTCGGCGGTTGAGCTCGGCTGCCCAGCCCTCGGTCGCCTGCACGCGAACGCGCTCGCCGTCCAATCTCGCCGCGTGTCCAGAGGCCGCGCACAGTTGTGCGAGCGCCGCCAGGTCCCTCGGGTGCTCGGGCGTCGCCAGCAACTCGGAGCGCTGGGAGGCGAGGAGCTCGTCGATGTCGCCCTGAAAGACGATCTGACCGTGGTCGATCATCACCAGGTGATCGCAGATCGCCTGGATCTCGGCGAGCAGGTGACTCGAGACGAACACGGTCACGCCGCGATCGGCGAGGCCGCGCAGGAGCGTTCGGATCTCGCGGATGCCGGCCGGGTCAAGCCCGTTGGCCGGCTCGTCGAGGATCACCAGCTCGGGGTCTGGCAGCAGCGCCGCGGCCACGCCGAGGCGCTGCTTCATGCCGAGCGAGTACGAGCCCACGACGTCGTCCGCGCGATCGGCCAGGCCGACCGTCGCGAGCACTTCGCCGATGCGGGCGCGGTCGAGCTTTCCGAGTCGCGTCAGCACTTCGAGGTTGCGCCGACCCGAGAGCGTCGGGTAGAACGCCGGCGCCTCGATCAGCGCCCCGACCCGCGGCAGGTACGCGGCCGGATCTGTCACCGGATGACCGAGGACGCGCGCGGTGCCGGTGGTCGGGCGGATCAGACCGAGCAGCATGCGGATCGTCGTGGTCTTGCCCGCACCGTTGGGTCCGACGAAACCGCTCACCACGCCGGCGGGCAGCTCGAAATCGACGTGATCGACGGCGGGCCTCTCGCCGTAACGCTTCGTCAGCTCCGAGGCGACGATGGCAACGGTCTCGCGCATTTCACCGGCGGCGCTCATACGTAGCGCCACTACGTATACCACACAAGTAGAATCGCTACATATATGAAGCCCGAGGCGCTCAAGGGCCATCTCGACTCGATCCTGCTCGCCGCGCTGGAGGCACAGCCCCTTCACGGTTACGCGGTGATGGACACACTCCGGGAGCGCAGCCGGGCGAGTTTCGACCTTCCCACCGGCACCGTGTATCCCGCGCTGCACCGGCTCGAGCGCGGCGGCCTGATCAAGAGCGAGTGGTCCGTCGTCGCCGGCCGCCGCCGTCGCACCTACCAGCTGACCGACGCCGGCCGGCACAGGCTCGAGCAGGAGCGCGCGTCTTGGCGACAGTTCTCCCGGACCGTCTCGACCCTACTGGGTGCTCCCAGCGCCGCGCGCCCGTGAGCACGTCAAACGACACCATCGAAACGTTCCTGCAGGCAGTGGCCGCTCGCCTACCCGGGCCGGCGCGATCGCGCGAGGACATCTTGGTCGAACTCAGAGATGGGCTGATCGAAGCCGCCGAGGCCAAGCGGCGATCAGGCTTGCGGCGCGAACAGGCGATTCGACTGGCCGTACGGGAACTCGGCAGTCCCCAGGTCTTGGCCGAGTCCCTCTGTCCGGAACTGGCGTCGGCGCAGGGTCGCCGGATCGCCCGAGCTCTATGGCCGCCGCACCCGTCGTCGCATCGCTATGGATCGCGGCCGCCCGCTCACGCAGCACACCAGCCGTCCACGGCCTGTTCGACAGCCCGGCGGACCACCTCGCGGCAGCGACATCGTTGCCGCGCTGATCGCCTGCGCGACCTGGACCTTCGTGACGACGGGCGGCGCAACCCGCTGGCTCGACGCATCGGCGCGGGTGGTCCTCCTCGGCGCTGGTGCGACGGCCGCGATCACGATCGTCGCGGACGTCGCCGCAGTGACGGTTCTGGGCACGCGCCTGGCCGATTTTCCGGGCGGCATTCACGAGCTCGCTGTCTTCGCGGCGATCACCGCCAGCTGCGCCAGCGCGCTCGTCGCGGGCCGGGCCATTCGGTCTTGCATGACGATGGCTAGGGCCATGCGTACATCCGGCTCACTCGCGAGCGCACGCACCTAGCACGGCGACGCTGGACGCTCGGGTGACAGCCCGATGCGCCCGCGCCGTGGTCCCGCGAGGCTTTTTACGACCGCCCGCCGGATTCGTCTGAGTTGAGGGTCAACCGGCGCGCGCCACGGCCTGCCTCGGTAAGTTCGACCTTGCCGGCCAAAGGCCGGTCGCTCGCGGCCGCTCGTCCAGGGAACCGCTCGGGCGTTGGCAAGGGAAACAGGAGGAACGATGACGCACGGCAGGGTGCGACGTATCGGGTTGGTCGTGGCGACCGCCGCGGTGGTGGCCGGGGCGGGCGTGGCGGCGGTGAGCGCCGGCGCCGCAACGGTCGGCAACTTCTCCTACGGGCAGCTCCAATCGAGCACGATCGGCGCGAAAGGCTGTGGCACGAACGCGGCCGGCGAGCCGGCCATACACATCTCGCGCACCAACAACGTGTTCCTCGGCTCCGAGCTCGGCGTCGGCAGCGGCAGCCAGTTCTGGCGGGGGCTGGACGCGATCGGCGGCGCCGACGCGTCGGGATGCGGGCTTGAGTACCGCGGCGCGCCCAACTCCGTCGTCTCCGGCGTCGGAGCCTCAGGCGGTGACATCGACATCGCTCTGGCGAGCGCCAAGAACGCCACCGGCAACTACAACGTGTACGTCTCGAGCCTGAACCTCGGCTCGGTGAACGTCGCCACCTCCACGGACAACGGCACGACGTTCTCGCAAACGCCAGTCCAGGCCGGGCTGCCCATCGACGACCGCGAGTGGGTCGCCGCGTTCGGGGCCCAGACATCCCTGCTCACCTACCACGACATCGCCACCAACGACATCGACGTCCTGCGCTCCGACGACGGCGGCCAGCTCTACACCCAGATCGCGCAGGTGATCCCGGAGACCGACTACAAGGCTCAGACCAACGAGCTCGGCAACCTGGTCATCGACCACCGCAACCTGCCCACCGGCCCGGCAACTTCTACACCTACCAGGCGTTCGTAGCGCCGTCCAGCTCGTCCGGATCGAACAACAACGAGGCGTTCCTCGGCGTATCCGCCGACGGCGGCCACACCTGGACCGATCAGCCGATCCCATGCAGCACCGAATCTCCCACCACCGATCTCGACCACAACTTCCCCAACGTCTCGGTCGACCGGGCCGGGACCATCTGGTACGCATGGTCAAACGACCACAACATCTACACCGCGAAATCGAGCAACCACGGAAAGACGTGGACCTGCTCGGCGCCGGTGAGCACCAACACCGCGCAGGCCATCTTCCCGTGGCTGGCTGCGACCAACAAAGGCGTGGACCTCGTCTACTACGCCGCGCCCACCACGACCAACCAGACGTGGTACGTCTACTTCGCGCAAGACACGGCAGGGACGACCACCGGCTGGGCCACCCCCCAGCGGCTGATGGCGGTCCACAGCGGCGCCGTCTGCGAGGGCGGAGTGAGCTGCACGAGCGGTCGCAACCTGTTCGACGACTTCGGCGTCGACACCGACTCCAGTGGCTGGGCCCACATCGCGTTCTCGCAGGACAGCCCGAGCCTGGGCGGCTCCGGCACCTCGACCGGCTACGCGGCACAAACGGGCGGCACCCCCGTCAGCGCACCGAACAACTAACCCAAGCGTCTCAGATCGAGCGGCCATCCACTGGGATGGCCGCTCGGCTGGCGGCGCGACGGACGACGCCCCGCGCCCAAGACGAAAGGACATCTCAACGCCAGAGCCGCTCCGCCCCGCCTCGCACAGGGAGGCTGCGGCCCGGGCGGCGGGGCCGCGAGAGCTCGGTTCCCTCTCGGTCCTGCTGACCGACGATCCCGGCCCTGATGTGCGGCGCGCGAGCGCGCACGCGCTCGCAGCGATGCGTGATGAGCGAGTCGCCGACGTGCTCGTTCCCGGCCTCGAGGATCCGGACGTGCTGGTGCGCGCCGCTGTCCTGCGTGCGCTCGAGCAGTTGCTGGCCAGAGAGGGGGCGACGAGGCGGTTGTGCGACGAGCTGTGCGCCGAGCGGCCAGAGCGTCGTCGGGCCGCGGTGTACGCGCTTGCGCGACTGAAGGCGAGCGGAGTCGGTGCCGAGCTATCGCGTCTGGCGGATGACCCCGATCCGAGCGTTCGCATGGCACTGATCCACAGCGCCGAAGCGCTTTACGACGAATCTGAATCTCTGCTCCGTTATCTCGCCGCGGACTCGATCGATCCGTCCGCGACGCGGCTGAGATGCGGCGGCTGCGGGCGCGGCGAACCGAGTCCTGAGCCGGGCCGCCTCAGCCGCTCTCGGAGGGTCGGTCGTTTCCGCCGCTGCCCTGCTTGTTCGTATCGGAGGTCTCCGCGGCGACCTCGTCAGCGGAGATCTGGCGCATCTCCGGCGGGCCGGGATCCTTCATCCGACTCATCGTCTCGTCGGTCCGCTTGTCGGCATCCGGTGTCTCCAGCTCATCGACGTTCTCGACGCGGCTCGCCGCGCCCGCCTCGTCGGAGACGAGCGTGGCGTAGCCCTTGTTGTCGCTCCACAGCTCCTGGTCGGCGAAGCCGATGCCGTAGTAGCTGCGAAGTGCCCGGTCGCACTCCTCGGAGTGTCCTCGGCCTCGACCTCCGGGGCGTCCAGGATTGTGATTTGCTGTACGGGACCCGCAGCTCCCCGTCCTCTTCCTTGAGGCGCGCGAGAGGAATGAACACCCTGGGTCCTTTGCCGATCCCCGCCTTGGTGTCGACCGCCACCCACATCGCGAATCCGTTGTCCGTCGCGTAGAGGTCGGTGATCTCGCCGACCTCGGTCTGTGCCTGGTCGCTGACCTTCCGGCCCGGCAGGCTGCTCACGTCTTCGATCGGCGCGGTCATCGCTCACCTCCACTCGCATAGCCGTCATTGCGGTAGAGGCCATCAGCGAAACACGCGGTTCGGGCGAGCCTCATCGCCCCACCGAGGCCTACCCGCCGACTACGTCGCGTACACGGCGTACGCGATCACGACCACCACGAACAGGTAGAACAGGTAGAGGTTGACGTCGCCGCTCTGGATCGGTCGGGCCAGGTTCGCGAGCGCTTGCGCGAGCCGGGTCAGCGGCCGGTAGAGGTAGCGCTCGAAGATCGGCATGACCTCGAAGCGGTAGTGGACCGGTCCCGAGCGCCCGGCCGGGTCGTCGGAGGCGCGCTCGACGTGGATGCTCGGGCGATACAGCGGCTCGAACGTGACGCGCACCGGGTTGGCGTGGGTGGTGGCGGTGTACTGCATGCGCGGCTTGAAGGCGAGGATCCCGCCGTCCCACACCGGCGGGCGCCGGCTGCGGGCTCGCGGTCGTCCGGCGAGGATAGATCAGGATCGGGACGGCGGTGATCGCGATCAGGAACACGGCGAGGTAGGTCGGCGAGAACTCCGAGAAGTCGGTGTGGGCGGGGATCACGGCCGAGCTTGGGGACGATCAGCTCGGAGTGGATGTCGATCCCGGCGGTCGCGCGCGCCACCCGGTCGAGCGCGGTCAGCACGAGCGGCGCGCCGATCGCCGAGGAACACGCAGGCGCCGGCCAGCAGCGCCGGGCCGGCCAGCGGCTGGCGAGCCTCGCTGGCGTGGGCGGCCGGCCCGGAGCGCGGCATGCCGAGGAACGGGATCCCGTAGGCGCGCGCGAACGCGTTGATGGCCAGGCCGCCGGTGAGCGCGATCAGCGCCCCGGCGATCACGATCAGGATCCCGACCAGGTGGCTCGAGATGCGAAAGCCCTGGAACAGCCCCTGGAACAGCATCCACTCCGAGACGAAGCCGTTGAGCGGGCGGCAGCGCGGCGATCGCGACCGTGCCGATCAGGCAGATCACCGCGGTGCGCGGCAGGCGGCGGATCAGGCCGCCGAGCCGGTCCAGGTCGCGGGTTCCGGTGGCGTGCTCGATCACGCCGGCCTCGAGGAACAGGAGCGTCTTGTAGATGCCGTGGTTGATCGTGTGGTAGAGCGCGACGATCAGCAGGAAGGCGCCGATCGCGCGCTGGCCGTAGGCGGTGAACGTCATCCCGGCGCCGAGCGCGGTGACGATGATCCCGATGTTCTCGATGCTCGAGAAGGCCAGGAAGCGCTTGAGGTCGCGCTCCATCAGCGCGTAGAGGATCCCGAGCACGGCCGAGATCGCGCCGAAGCCCATCGTCACCAGCCCCCACCAGGCCGGGCCCGCCGGGCAGCAGCGTGAAGCCGAACAGCGCGATCCCGTAGACGCCGAGCTTGATGATCAGCCCGGACAGGAACGCCGATCCGTCGGCCGGCGCGACCGGATGGGCGGCGGGCAGCCAGATGTGGAACGGGCACCAGCCCGGCCTTGAAGCCGAAGCCGCACAGCGCGAGCAGGTAGGCGGCCGAGCGCCAGCCGGCGTGGACGTGGCCGGCGCGCGCGGCGATCGTGGCGAGGTCGAGCGAGCCGGTCTGGGTGGCCAGGATCGCGAACGCGAGCACGATCATCACGAAGCCGATCTCGCTCAGCGCGATGAACAGGAACGCGCCCTGAGCGACGCCCGGGCGGGTGTGGTGGCGCAGGATCAGCAGGTAGCAGAGCAGCGCCATCGACTCCCAGGCGACCAGGAACGCGACCACGTTGCCGGCGATCAGCACCGCCAGCGAGGCCAGCAGCGCGAGGTTGTAGACCAGCAGGTAGGCGGCGGTGCCCGGGGCCGGGCTCGTGGTAGCGGGGGGAGTAGAGCGCGATCGCGACGGCGACCAGGCCGAGCAGCAGCGATGAACGGGGCCGCGAGCGGCGCGAGGTGGAAGCTCGCGCCGCCGACCGGTCCGGCTCCGAGCGTGAGCGTGGGGCCGGCGCCGTGGACGGCGAGCAGCACGCCGCAGACCAGCCGCGGCGGCGCCGCCGAGGCCGAGACAGCGCGGCCGAGCCGACGAGCCCGACGCGACGCGTCGCGCCCAGGCCGAGGATCGCGGCCGCCAGCCACGCGCCGGCGGCGGCGATCGCCGAGCGCGCCGATCGCGTGGCTCATCCCGCGCTCCCCGCGTCGAGGTCGAGCGACAGCGTCGAGACTCGCTCCTCGAGCCGCCCGACCGCGACCAGCAGGCCCTGGAGCAGGGCCAGCGGGCTGGGCGGGCAGCCCGGGACGAACACGTCGACGGGCACGACGCGATCGACCGCGCCGTGGACGAGCTCGTCCTCGGGGTAGACGCCGCCGAGCGCGCAGCGCTCCGACCGCGATCACGACCTTCGGGTCGGGGGTGGCGTCGTAGGCCTTCAGCAGCAGGTTGTCGGCGGCGCGCACCGCGGGCCCGGTGACCATCAGCAGGTCGGCGTGCCGCGGCGCCGGGGTGAAGAAGAACCCCAGCCGGTGCAGGTCGTAGTGGGGGGCGGCGAGCAGCCGGATCTCGGACTCGCACACCGCGCACGAGCCGGTGTCGACCGTGCGGATGTGCAGGCTGCGGCCGAACGCCCGCGCCACCCGCCGGCGCAGCTCGCCGGACAGCTCGTCGAGCTCGCCGCTCGCGCTCGAGCTCAGTCGCCGGCCATCGTGCTCCTCCGCCTCGGCCGCGGATCGGCACCCGCTTGACCAGCGCGCGCCCGATCCGATGCTGGCGAGCTCGAACTCGCCGCTCGGCTGCACCGCGCCGTCGCCGAGCTCGATGCAGCGGCCGCAGCCGGTGCAGCGGCCGAGGTCGACGAGCAGCTCGCGCTGCTCGCGAGCCAGCGCTCCGCCCGGGCACTCGGCGACGAGCCGGTCGACCAGCTCGACGGTGAGGCGCGCGGAGTGAAACGCCGGCGGGCTCGGCAGGGCGGCGCGCCCACGCGTCGACCGTCTTCGGGTAGCGGGTGGTGGCGATCCCCCTGCGCAGCCCGCGGTAGAACCAGAACGCCATCAGCGCGCGAACCCCGCCACGGTCAGCCAGAAGCTGGCCTCGATGATCGGGATGTCGGTGAACACGTTCTGGGCCCGGGCGGCGTCGTCGAAGGCCCGCCAGTTGCGGACCGACGCGGGGCGCAGCCGCGCCCGCTCGATCCGGCCGTCGCCGTCGAGCGACACCCAGGCGAGCGCCTCGCCGCGCGGCGACTCGGCCCATCCCAGGCCGGCGCCGTCGCCGGCCCCGACCGGTTCGCACGGCCGGGACCCGGCTTCGATCGAGGTGGGCGTCGATCAGCCGCGCGGACTCCTCGACCTCGTCCACCATCACGCGCATGCGGGCGAGCACATCGCCCGCCGGCTGCGTCGGGACGGCCGGGCGCGGGCTCGTCGCCCGACCCCGGTCGGATGGTCGCGGCGGACGTCGATCGCCTGGCCCGACGCGCGCGCGACCGGGCCGACCAGCGAGAGCCGGTGCGCATCCTCGGCGCGGACGATCGCCGGTGGCCTCCAGCCGGTCGACGTGCGAGTTGGTGACCAGCAGCGCGTCGACCACGTAGCGGAACTCGTCCAGCACCGCGGGCAGCAGCGACCGGATCTGCTCGGCCGTCGGGCGCGCGGCGCACGCCGCCCGGGCGAGACGACGCCGAACAGGTAGCGGTGGCCGAACGCGGCCAGGTTCAGCCGCAGCAGCTGCTCGAGCACGATCTCGCTGCGCGCCTGGCCGACCGACAGCCCGGTCGCTCTGACACAGCGCGGCGATCGCCGCCGCGTGGTTGTAGATCCGCTCGAGCTCGAGCGCCACCGCCCGCGAATGCGCGGCGGCGGGCGGCACCTCGGTGCCGGTGGCCATCTCGACCGCCCGGCAGAACGCGATCGTGTCGCCGACCGAGGAGAGCCCGTCGGCGCGCTCGACGAAGAACGTGGCGCGGTCCGGGTCGAGGCCGGTCAGGCGCCGCTCGATACCCGCGGTGCTTGTGCCAGTGGAACAGGTAGAGGTCGAGCACCTCCTCGCCGGTGGTCACCAGCCCCATGTAGAGCGACTCCCAGCCCGCGACGCGGACCGGGCCGAACGGGAACTCGAACGCCTCGCCGCTGACCACGTGCGGCTCGTAGTCGCGGGCGAGCCGCCTGCCCTCGCGCCGCCCGAGCCGGGGGAACGCGGTCGGCGTGGTGGGGCGGCACCAGCACCCGGTTCAGCCGCTTGCCGTTGTCCGGCCGCACCCCGTAGTGCTCGTAGATCTCGCACTCCTCGACGAACGCGGCCGGATCGAGATCGGACAGGGGCGGGAAGCGGTCGCCGTCGACCTCGCCCTCGAGCACCAGGTAGCGGCTCTCGCCGTCGAGCGCGTACACGCTGCGCAGCACGAGCCGGCCGTCGGTGCCGTCCTCGGCGAACAGGTCGGCGAGCCGCGCGCCGTGCTCGGTCGCACAGCTCATGGCTGAGCGAGGCCGAGCTGCGCGGTCTCGACGCGCTCGATCTGGACCCGGTCGGTCCCGGGAGCAGCGCGACCGCCATCGCCGTTCAGGTCGTCGGCCGGCCGTGCTCGGTCATGAGATCGCGTGGATCGAGTGCATGATCAGCCGATCGAGGCCGCCGGGGATCCACACCCCGAGCACGAGCAGCAGGGCGAGCCCGGCGACCAGCGGCGTCGCCGCCAGCAGCGCGCCCCGAGCGCTCGGTGTAGGCCGGCCCGGCCGTGGGCCGCGTCGGGCGAGCCGCCGAGCGCCATTCCGCCACCGCGCCGACCAGCGCGACGAACACGATCGCGAGCAGGACCAGCAGCGCGGCGACCAGCACGATGCTCGAGCGCTGCAAGCCCGGCCCGGACGATCGTGAACTCGCTCAGGAACAGGCCGAACGGCGGCGAGCCGGCGACCGCCAGCGCGGCCAGCAGCAGCACCGCGCCGGTCAGCGGGGTCACGCTCAGCACGCCGCGGACCTCGTCGATGAGCCGGGTGCGGTAGCGCAGCACGATGTCGCCGCTGGTCAGGAACAGGACGGCCTTGCCGATCGCGTGGGTGAGCGTGTGCAGCAGCGCGCCGTAGAAGCCGAGCACGCCGCCGAAGCCGAGCGCGATCGCGATGATCCCCATGTGCTCGACCGAGGAGTAGGCGAACAGCCGCTTGTAGTTGCCGCGCAGGACGATGAACAGCGTCCCGACGATCACCGAGGCGAAGCCGAAGATCAGCAGGATCCGCGCGGCGTAGTGGGTCCCGAGCTGCGGCGCGGGTGAGCGCCTGGAAGCGGATGATCGCGTACATGCCGGTGTTGAGCAGCGCGGCGGACAGCATCGCGCTGGCGGGGCTGGGCGCCTCGGAGTGGGCGTCGGGCAGCCAGGTGTGCATCGGCGCCAGGCCGACCTTGGTCCCGTAGCCGATCAGCGCCAGCAGGAACGCGAGACGCAGGCTCTGCGCGCTCAGCCCGCCGGCGTGCGCGAACAGGAAGGACCAGGTGAGGTGCTCGGTGGGCGAGCCGCTCAGGTCGCTGGCCGCGAAGTACAGGAACAGCGTCCCGACGAGCGCGATCGTCACGCCGAACGAGCTGATGATGATGTACTTCCACGCCGCCTCGAGCGAGACCGGCTTGCCCTCGAGGCCCGACCAGCACGCAGCTGGCCAGCGTGCTCGCCTCGATCAGCACCCACAGCAGGCCGAGGTTGCCGGTCTCGAACGAGGCCAGCATCATCGACGCGAAGATCGCGAAGAAGATGAAGTACAGCCGCACCTGGAGCGGGCGCAGCTCGCCGCCGCTCCTCCTCGGCCCGCAGGTACGCCGCCGAGCCGATGCTGGCCAGCGCGACCACCACCGCGATCGTGGCCAGGAAGAAGACGCTGAGCGGGTCGAGGTAGAGGAACCCGCTGAGCGCCTGCACCCGGTGCCCGCCGCCCACGTCGATCGCGAGCACGATCGCCACCGCCAGCGTGGCCAGGCCGGAGGCCGCCGCGAGCGCGCCGAGCGGCCGCGCCCGGGCGGTGAACGGCGTGGCCAGCGCCGGCGCCAGCGGCAGCAGCACGACGATGAGCGCCAGCGCGATCATTCGCTCAGCTGCCTCAGCTCGGGTGCGCTCGCCTCGGCCAGCTGGCGCGCCAGCCCGGAGACGAACGCGATCATGATCAGCACGGCGGCCACGAGGTCGAGGAACACGCCGGCCTCGACGATGAACGGGAACGTGGCCACGATCGCGATCGCGCCGAGGAACACCCCGTTCTCGATGATCAGCCAGCCGATCAGCTGAGCGATCGTGTGGCGGCGCACGACCATGCACAGCGCGCCGAGCAGGATCACCGCGGTCGAGATCGGGAGCACCGCCTCGGCCACGAGCCCGTTGGGAACCGTGCCCGGGCGGATGGCCAGGAACGCGAACGCGGTCAGGAACGCGCCGAAGATCAGCGAGCTCGACAGCCCGGTGGAGAGCGACGACGTCGCGCTTGAGCGCGAACCGGTCGATCAGGAAGTGCCGGGTCCCGTAGGGGATCCCGATCCCCTTGATCACGAAGGTCAGCGCGGCCAGCGCCCACAGCCCCGCGTCGTGCTGGTGCACGCGCGACCACCGCGGCCGCGAACGAGAGCACGATCGACTGCGCGCCGTAGTAGATCACGTAGCGGTCGAACAGCTTCGAGCCCAGGCACGCGAACGCGCACAGCAGGATCAGCACCGCGGCGATGTCGAGCAGCACCCCCTCCGGGGAGGTGGCCGACAGGCTCTCGACGACGGCGAACGTGGCCATGGCTCGCCTCAGGTCCCGAGCACGTAGGAGGTCGCGATGCCGATCAGCGCGAGCAGGAACGCCGCGCCGAGGTACTCCGCGATCCGGAAGAAGCGCAGCTTCGCGAACGAGCTGTCGATGATCACGATCAGCAGCCCGCAGACCGCCAGCTTGCCGAACAGCGCGAGGATGCCGAGCAGGCCGCCGCCGAGGCTGGTCGCGTCGCCCAGGCCCCAGGGGATCACGAACACGTTCATGAAGATCGCGGAGAGCAGGAACAGCTTCATCCACGACCCCCACTTGACCAGCGCGTACTCGCGCCCGGAGTACTCGAGCACGCGGCTCTCCTCGATCATCGAGATCTCGATCGTGCCGCTCGGGTTGTCGATCGGGATCCGCCCGTTCTCCGCCAGCACCAGCATGAAGAACGCCACCGCGCCGAGCAGGTGCGTCGGCAGCACGTAGGCGGCGCCGGAGTGCGCGACCGCGTGGTTCTCGAGATACGGGTTGTCCGAGCGCGACAGCGCGCCGACCGTGAAGAAGACCAGGATCAGCGCCGGCTCGGCGAAGCTGCCGAGCCAGGTGGTGCGGCTGGCGCCGAGCCCGCCCAGCGGGCTGGCGGTGTCGAGCGCGGCCAGCGAGATCGCGAAGCTCGCCAGGCTGAGCACGAACGCGCCGCCGATCAGGTCGGCGAGGAACGCCAGCGGCAGCGGCTCGTCGGTGATGATCGGGACGATCGCCGACACCGTCAGGTAGCAGGCGAAGGCGACGAACGGCGCGCCGTGGAAGATCCACGAGGCCTGATCGGAGGTCGCGCTGCCCTTGCGCAGCAGCTTGCGCAGATCGCGGTAGGGCTGGAGCACGCTCGGGCCGCGCTTGCACTGCACGATCGCCTCCGCGCGCGACAGCACGCCCGCGTACAGCGGCGCTGCGAACAGCACCACTGCGCTCTGGATGATCTGCAGCACATCGCCCACGCGAACTCTCTCTGGGCCGACGGACTCCTATCTCGAGTAACTCAAGACAGAAGCCATCATCCGCGCCCGCTGTCTGCCGGGCTCTGGAGTTACGCGGGCCTCATCGCGTGGAGCGACACAATCATATCCACGCCGGCGACGGATTGTCCAGGGTCACCTCCTAGGTGAAATCTCGCTCCGTACGGTAACTGAGCGGTTGTGCCTTGACCGCGTCGGGATATCGCTTGCTATCATGCGGTCCGTCACACGCGATGAGGCTCGCGTAATGCCAAGCCGGCAATCGGCGGGGATGATGGCCTCTATCTCAGTTGGTTCGAGATAGGAGGTTGTTGCCGGCACGCTGTCTGGGTCACGTTCCTCTGTAATCGTCTTCGACGAGACGATCCCCGGCACGTACACACAGCTGACCGTGTCGTTCACATGCGTGCGCCACGACGGCGGCAGGCACGCGCTAACCCATGCCTGTAACTCGGGAGGTAATCACGATGAACTGTTACATGTGCGACAGCGGCGAGCGAGCTATCGAGGCGGTGGCGATCTGCCGCCACTGCGGTATCGCCCTGTGTCGCGAGCACATCGACGAAGCGCTGCTGGCGAAGCGGCCGACGGGGCTGGTCCGGGTCGGGTGTATCCACAACCCGATCGGCACCGCGCGTCGGCGGGAGAGCATCCGCGCGCTGGAATCCCTCTGGTGACGGGGTGAGGGCGCGGCTCGACGGCCTACCACCGGCGTCCCCCGAGCTGGCGCGAGATCGTGCGAGCGCTCTCCATGACGTAACCGACGAGCGCGGCTCGCGGCGAGCGGTCCTGGCAGATCCGCGCGATCGGCCCCGAGACCGCGACCGCTCCGGCCACCGCGCCGCGCCGCGCCTCGATCGGCGCGGCGATCGAGGCGACGCCGGGCAGGAACTCACCCAGATCGCTGGCCCACCCGCGCTCAGAGATCCGCGTCGAGCTCCGGGCTCAAGCGATCGGGGTCGGTGATCGTCGCGGTGGTGCAGGCCGCCAGCGGCGCGCGCCCGATCTCCGCGGCCAGGTGCGGTGGTGAGCGAGCAGCGCCTTGCCGAGCGCCGTGGCATGCAGCGGCATCAGGCTGCCGACCTCGGGCGTCTGGAGCCGTTCATCGGGGCCAGGGACGTGGTGGACGATGAGCACGACCGCCTCGTGCAGCGTTCCGATCCGCACGCTTTCGCCGGTCTGCGTGGCCAGCGTATGCGCGCAGCCGAGTGCGCGCCGGCGGAGCTCGTTGCCGTTCAGGTAGCTCGATCCGATGTGCAGCAGCGCGGCGCCCAGCTGATACCTGCGCGATTCGGCGTCCTGCTCGACGAAGCCGACCGTCTGCAGCGTGCGCAGGATCCCGTACACGGTGCCCTTGGGCAGCTGCAGCTCGGCCGCCAGCTCGGCCACGCGCTCGCGGGCGCGAATCGCCGGTCAGCAGGCGCAGTACCGCCGCGGCTCGCTGGATCGATTGGATCTGGACGGACACGCTCAGCGCGAACCGACGGAGTCGGTGGAGCGGAGGAGGTGCTCGATGTTCCCGAGCCATCTCGGGCGTGTCGCGCCAATCCTGGGCCAGGTCGCGGGCGATCTGCTCGAGGATCGGCGGCCGGATCGCGGGCCGCTCGCCGCCCTCGAGGTCGATGGCCTTGAACCCGTTGAGGGTCGGGATGCCGCTCGTCTCGGCCAGGAACACCAGCTCGAGGTCGTGGCTGCGCACCGATTGCACGATCTCGGACACGTACAGCAGCCGGCGCGGGACGACCTCGAGCCCGGTCTCCTCGGCCACCTCTCGCTTGACGGCGTCGAGCACGGACTCGTAGCGGTTGACGCGCCCGCCCGGGAGTGAGAGCTCGCTGCGGCCGCGTCGGCGCTGGTTGGCGACGATCAGCCGGCCGTCGATCAAGATCACCGCTCGCGCCTTGACGATCACGGGCCGTCCTTGCGGGTCGGTGGCGGGCCTGCGATCCAGCGGTCGAGGTCGGTCGAGAGCTGCGTGCATCGCTGTTCGATCCGTGCGAGCTGGTCCAGGCGCCCGCGCGCGTGCTGCTCGCCGCGGCGCCGATCGGCGGTCGCGCGCTCGATCGCGGCGCGGATCGCCTCGACGGCCTCATCGACCGCCGCGGTCAGCTCGCGCCGGTAGTCGCGGACCGCCTCGGCCACGCGGCCGGCCAGCTCCGAGCGCAGGCGGCCGGCGTGGCGGTCGGTCATCTCGATCAGGCGCTGCTCGGCGTCTCGGATCACCAGCCGGCGACCGAGCGCGCCGGGGGTGATCGTCCGCCCGAACCCGACGATCATGTCGAGCGCGTGCTCGACGTCCTTGAGCTTGAACGAGAAGCGCGACGGGGCGCGCAGGCCGGTGTCGGGCAGAACCTCGCTCGCGCGGACGCCGAACACGTCCTCGGCCGCCTGCTGGACCTGCTCGAGGATCCGCTCGATGCGCTGCGCGTAGCGCTGCTCGAGCTCGGTCAGCTGCTCGGCGATCGCGGCCTCGAAGCGGGGAACCAGCCGCTCGAACTCGGCCCGGACGGTCGCGTCGATCCACCCCTCGAGCTCGGCCGACAGCTCGCGCGGCGAAGCCTGCGGCTCCGAGCTCCTCGAGGTGCGCGCGCAGCTCCGCCCGCAGGCGGGACTCCTCGCTGCGCGCGTATCGCTCGAGCGGCTCGTTGACGAGCTGCTCCAGCGCCCGCTCGATTCCCCGCTCGAGCAGGTCTCCGCCTCGGCGCTCGCATCCGCCAGTTCCGCGATCCGCTGCTCGAACATCTCGGCCCGCGAGCCGAGCTGATCGAGGGGCAGCTCGATCGCGCGCGACTCAAAGCGCGCCGCCTGCGCGATCTCGGCCGCGGTCCCTCGGGCCAGCTGGGCGACCGAGCGCAGCAGCAGCGCCTGGCGCTCCTCGGCGGCCAGCTTGCGCAGGCGGCGCCAGGAGGGGAGCGAGCCCTTCGCGGCGGCGGGCGCTGACCGCGAACAGCTCGACCTCGGCTGGCCCGAGCAGGTCGCGCAGCGCCGAGCGGATGAACTCGACCGCCACCTCGCGATCGGCGTGGTCGAGATGGTCGATCTTGTTGATCACCACCAGCAGCCGCGGGACGCGCTCGGCCGCCTCCCGAAACAGCTCGCGCTCGCTCTCGGACAGCGGCTGGCCGGCGTCCAGCACGCACAGCGCCGCGTCGACGCGGGGAAGGAATCCGCGGGCGACCTCGGTGTTGTGAGAGTGGATCGAGCCGATCCCCGGGGTGTCGACCAGCTCCAGCCCGGCCCGCAGCAGGTCGTGCTCGAGCTCGACCCGCGCCAGCTCCACGCCCAGGCGGTTGGCCGGGTTCCTCGCCTCGGTCACGTACTCGGCCAGCTCGCCGAGCGGGCGCTCCTGCACCCGGCCGTCGTGGAAGTAGATCACGCAGCCGGTCGTCCTCGCCGGCGGCGATGGTGGTCACGACCGACGTCAGCGGGACCACGCCCGTCGGCAAGACGTTCCGCTCCGAGCAGAGCGTTGATCAGGGTGCTCTTGCCGCGCTTGAACTCGCCGAGCACGACGAGGTTGAACCGGTCCTCCGCCACCCTGGTCCGCGCTGCGGCCAGATGCCGGCGCGGTGTCTCGGCCAGGAGGCCCTCGGCGAGCGACAGCAGCTCGTCGAGCGCGCCCAGCCACACCTGTCGCTCGTCCAGGTCTGACCCGTGCCGCCCAGCGAAGCGCGCACCCCGTCAGCACCACTCAGAACCGTTGGCTCCACCGGACCTCCACAGTTGTGGACTTCGTCGGTAGAGGCCAT
The DNA here is from genome assembly GCA_963767695.1 of uncultured Solirubrobacterales bacterium. Taxonomy (GTDB): domain Bacteria; phylum Actinomycetota; class Thermoleophilia; order Solirubrobacterales; family Solirubrobacteraceae; genus Palsa-465. The sequence goes on along the minus strand of CAVYFE010000001.1, from coordinate 63,456 downwards.
CAGCGGCGCCAGCCGCATTCCGAGCGAGCCTCATCGCTCCGCCCGAAGCATAGCGGATGCCGCGCGGCTCGCGCATGCCCGGGGCGTCGAGCGCCCCGGAGCTCAGAACCGATGGCGCGCCAGGCGCAGCCCGCCGCTCGCCGGCGCTCGCCCTCGGCCAGCGACGCCATCGCCGGCACCATCTCGCTCGTGACCAGCCCGGCCTCGTCGGTGAGCTCGTCGACGATCTCGAACGACTCGGCGATGCGCTCGGGGGTGTCGACGATGATCGTCACCATCGGCACGTGGCGGCGCAGCTGGAGCAGGCGATCGCCATGCGGCGGATGGTCGCCGTGGAAGCCCCAGATGCCGCGCAGGCAGGTCGCGCCGCTGGCCCCGCTCTCGCGCAGCCGGCGAACGAGCGCCACGTGCAGCGGGCTGCGCCGTGGCGCGCCTGCTCGGAGGCGTAGATCATCAGCTTCTGCCACATCGCCAGTCCCTGCTCGTCTTCGCTCGGGATGGCGTCGGCGGCGCCAGCAGCTGCCCGTCTCGCTTGCACACGCGGACGCGCTCGAGCGTGAGCAGCGGCGCGGCAAGCAGCGCGCCGAGCTCCGGCAACACCGCGCGCGATCTGCTCGCCGGCGCCCACGGCGATGATCATCATCGGCACCTCGGCATTGCGGCCGAAGAAGTGGCGCTCGCTGGCGCACGCCGTGGGCCGTGCCGTCGACGCCGAGCAGCGCGGTCGCGCCGGCGATGCCGCGGCGATGCAGCAGGTCGCAGACCGCGACGAACGCCGGCACGCCCCCGTCTGCTCCTGACGCCCGACGTAGATCGTGAGCTTGGTCGCCTCGTGCAGCTCCTCGGGCAGCGTCACCGGCGGGATCTCGCCGGTGAGCATCCGGGCGCGCTCCAGCGTGATCAGGCCGTGGCGCTTGACCGAATGACCTCCTCGAGCAGGTTCTCGATCCGCGGTCGGGTATCGACCGCCACCGACACCAGCGGGAGGTCCTCGGACAGGGTGAGCAGCCGATCGGTCCGCCGGCGGTGCTTCAGGCCGAAGCCTTCGGCGCCGCGGAGCATCACGCTCACCTCGACCTCCCTGCGTCCGTACAGATCGAGCAGCGCGTCGGCGACGAACTGGTCCTCGGTTCGGTGGCGCTCGCCGAAGTAGGTGGTGAGCTTGAGGCAGTCGGTGTTCACAAGTGGGCTCCGATGAGACGGGCCAACCCCGCCGCCCCAAGGCCTACGCCGAGACTCACCCGGCGAAGATCGCCCCCAGCTCGCGTCCGTCGCGGCCCGGCACGGCGCGGCATTCTATTTCCGTTCGAACGGCTGACGTGGAGCAACGATGGCGCCGGGGCATCGAGCGGCTTGCCGAAGATCTTGCGGTAGGAGTCCTCGCCGTAACTGGTCGGCAGCGGCTCGCCCTCGGAGATCGTGAACGGGCGGGCGCCGTCGGCTCCCCTCTCGGCGCGGAGGAACAGCGCACGGTCGCGCCCCTGGCGATGAAAGCCGCTCGCGAGGTCGAACATGTGGGTGACGAACAGCACCTTGACCCCTGTCTCGAGCAGCGCGGTCACCACCTGGCGAGCGATCTCGGAGCCTTCTCGCTCGTTGGTCGAGGCGAACGACTCGTTGCAGAGAAGCAGGCAGTTCGGCGTGATGTGGTCGGCGATCTGGCTCATGCGGGCAAGCTCCTCGTCCAGCTTGCCGCTCTCCATCGTCTCGTCCTCCTCGCGCTTGTAGTGGGTGAACACGCCGTCGCACACGTTCACCCGCAGTGAGTCGGCACCGACGAACATGCCGGCCTGGGTCATGAGCTGCGCCAAGCCGATGCTGCGCAGAAAGGTCGATTTGCCGCCCTGGTTGGCTCCGGTGATCATCACGAGCGACTTGTCGTCGGCGTCGAGGTCGTTGCCGACGACGGTCTCGGAGGTGGTCAGGCGCAGGCACACGTCGTAGAGCCCGCGCGCCGACAGCGCCAGCTCGCCCCTCGCTACCGCCACCGGGAACGTGGTCGGTTCCCCCAGCTCGGCCAGTCGCTCGGCCAGGTTCAGGCACCCGACGTAGAACCCGATCTCGACCTGGAGCATGACGAAGAAGCTGTGCACGTGCTCGACCGCCTGCGCCGTGGCGTTGGCCACCAGGTTCACACCCCGCTCCTCCAGCGCGCTCAGCGCCCTGAAGCCATTCTCATCGCGGTCGGGGATCGTGAAGCTGTAGCCGGAGCGGTCGAACATCCGCCCGAGCAGGCTCTGCTCCCGGGGCTGGCGAAGCGTGTATCCCGTCCCCTTGTTGCCGGCCGTCAGCCCGGCGCTGATCAGCATCCCGCGATTGAACTTGAGCGCCTTCAGATGGCTCTCGATCAGCTCGAAATACGGCTCGTCGAGCTCCTCGCGGAGCATCGCGAAGAAACGTGTGAATCCGCGGGAGCTGAACTTCTCGGCATGCTCGTCGGCCATCGCCCGCAGCCGTCTGAGGAACTCGACGAACGCCTCCATCCTCTGAACCGAGGTCGAAAGCAGATTCCGCGGCGAGTCCCTGAGCAGAGACCCCCAGATGGCCTTCTCGGCCTTGAGCGCCTCGCCCGCCAGGCCGTAGAGCTCGCGCACCACCTCCGGATGCTCGAGGCAGTCGGTCAGCACCTGCTGGCGGTAGACGATCGCCTCGGGGTCCCGCAGGCTCAGCAGCAGCGCTCGCTTGGCCACGTCGAAGATCAGCTCATCGCCGGCCGCCATCGCCCTCAGCAGGGTTTCCAGCTCGAGGTCCTGCACCAGCGCCGGCTCCTGGGCCGGCAGGTCGGCGGCCAAGTCGAAGTCGCTGTCGGCGTGCATCAGGAACGCCTTCATCGCACGACCCGCTTCCTCAATCTGTCGTAGGTGAGGCCGTACTTCTCGGCGATCGCCGCCGCGTAGGCCAGGCCGTCGGCGTCCTTGCGAACGATCTTGTACGTCCGCACCGCGGGATCCTCGGGCAGCACCGTGCTCATCATGCTGACCGTGCTCGGGCCGAGCCGGGACAGCTCGTCCACGAACGTGACGAACACGCACAGCGCGTCGAGGTCGATGATCTGCCTGACCACTTCACTACCGACCAGCACGGCGTCGCGAAGCGTGGTCGAGCCGAAGCTCTCGTTCATGATCAGCACGCTTGCGCTGGTCGCACGCTCGAGGATCTCGTGAATGCGATGCAGCTCGTCCTCGAACTTGCCCCGCAGCGTCTCGATCTCCTCCTCGCGCTCGAAATGGGTGAAGATCCGATCGGGCAGGAACAGGCGAACGTCTGCCCCCGGCACCGGCAGGCCCAGGCTGGCGAGATGATGCAGCTGCCCGAAGGTCCGCGCGAACGTGGTCTTGCCCCCGTTGTTCGGTCCGCTGACGACCAGGACGCGCTCGGGATCCGCGAGCCGAAAGTCGTTGCGCACCACCGGCGCGCCATCACTGGTCAGCTTGGCCGCCAGCGCCAGATCGAACGTCTCGCTGGCTGCGATGTTCTTCGAGCGAGTCGATACCCGCGGCAGCGAGAACGCCAGGCCCTGTGCCTTGAGCGGCTCGATGTATTCCAGATACGCGAGGTAGAACTGAACCTCCCGATCGAAGCGGCCGATCGTCTCGTCGAGATACCGCTCGTGTCGCGCGCAGAACTGCTCCAGCCGGGCGAAGGTCTCCGGGTGCAGCTTCGCGACGAGATCGAGGATCTGCGCTTCGACGTGGTTCATGTCGGCCTGCTCGCGGAACCGCAGCCGATAGTCGTTGACGGCACCCTGCCGGAACTTCTCGAAGGTGCGCTCGATCTCCGCGCTCATGTCCGCCTCGTCCTCATACCGGCTCACCCGCACCCGATTGCCCCTGATGTGAACCGCGTACCTGACCGCCGCGAGATCGTCCTCGACCGCCTGCGTGTCCTGCGTGAGCGCGGTAAACGCGTCGGACTCGACGTACCCGCCCAGATACTCGCGCAGCCCGAGGAAACCGCGTGATCGCAGCTCCAGCGCTTCGAGCTGCTCGTGGAAGGCGCAGATCGTGCGGCGGTACACCGAGGCCGCTTCGAGGAACCAGCGCTGCTTCTGGCGGGCGTAACGGAGCTTGGCCATGAGCGCGAGGTGCTTGCGCATCTGCCGCATCCCGCCGGCGAACTCGCGCACGGCTCCGAGCACCGGCTCCTGCTCCAGGTCCCCCAGGACGTGATGGCGGTAGTGAACGGCTTCGACGTCGTGCAGCGGCCGGTAGAAGAAGCTCGCGAGGTCATACTCCTCGCGCCCGCTGGTGAGCGCAGCCACGACCTGATCGAGACGCAGGTCGGCAAAGAAATCCGGCTCGCCGGGCGCGTCGCCGGCACCGCCTTCGCCGCGGTCGAACAGGATGCTCTGAAACGTGGACGCCGCGACTGCCCCGCGGCCATCAGATGAGTTCATCAGCTTCCACCAGACCGGATGTCGGTAGAAGCCATCAGCCGCGCAGGCGGTTCAAGAGGCGGGCCTCATCGCCTGCTTCGATCATACCCGCATCGCCTCGCCCGTCCACCTGGTCTGCGCGAAGCACGGGATGAGCCTTTGAGTCGGTGAGTCGAGCATGGGATACTGTCGCCTCGAGCGATGAGGCTCGCTCAGACTGCGGCGAGGGCCGCTGATGGCCTCTACAGAGCAGCGATGTTTCGTGGAGGCGAAACACTGGGTGCACGGGTCTGAGCTCTACTGTCGCATCGAGACACCGAAGGGGGCGTTTGTCGCGCAGCGCGCGCCGCTCGAGCGTTGGATGCCCTCTCCGGCCGACTGCTGCTACTTCCCGGACACGGTCGACAGCGCGGGCCGGCCGCTCGAGGCGATCGTGTGCACCTCACAGCCCGGGGCGCCGGGCGGGCAGGTCTCGGTCAAGCCGGTCGCTCTGCTGCGAGTGCACGGTCGTCGGGGCTGGGAGGACGTCGTGCTGTGCGTGGCGCTCGACGACCCATCCTGGGAAACGATCGAGCGAGCGCATGATCTGCCGGCGCAGTTGCGCGACGAGATCCAGCAGTTCCTGATCGCCCGCAGCGCCGCGGGGCGGCGTGGGCCCGAGCGTGGCGTGGTGCTCCCGGGACGACGCCCTTGCCGCGATCGACGATGCCGCCGCCCGCTGGGCGGCAACCGTCAACGGCCACGGCTGAGCGCGCCGGTGCTAATCCATCGCCAGCGGCCCCTCGGACTCGCCGGACAGGAACTGGCGGATGAACGGGTTGTCGGAGTTCAGCATCTCCTCGGCAGGGCCGGCCTCGACGATCCGCCCCTTCCACATCACGTTGATGTAGTCCGCCACCCGCCGGGCGCTCATGATGTCGTGGGTGACCACGCAGTAGGTCGGCAGATGCTCCTTGCCCTTGGCCTTCGCCTCGTCCATCGCGTCGCGGTGGACCTCGAGGATCAGCTCGCCGAGCAGCGCCGTGCGCACCGGGTCAAGGCCCGAGTCGGGCTCGTCGAACAGCACGATGTCGGGCTCGAGCACCAGCGCGCGAGCGAACCCGGCTCGTTTGCGCATCCCGCCCGAGAGCTCATTGGGCATGTGGTGCCTGGCGTCGCCGAGGCCGACCTCCTTGAGCCGGCGCATCACGATGTCCTCGATCTCGTCCTCGCCCTTCTCGGTGTGCTGGCGTAGCGGGAACGCGACGTTGTCATACACGCTCATTGAGCCGAACAGCGCTCCGTCCTGGAACAGAAGGCGAATCGCTTGCGCAGCTCGAACAGCCGCTCGTCCGACATGTTCGGGACCGACTCTCCGTGCACGAGCACTTCCCCCTCGTCGGGGTACAGCAGGCCCACGATGTGCTTGATGCACACGGACTTTCCGGTTCCGGACGGCCCGAGGATCATCGACACCATCCCCTCGGGCAGGCCCATGCTCAGCCCGCGCAGGATGTGCGCGCGCCCGAACGCCTTGTAGACGTCGACGAACTCGACCGCGTCCGGCCGCCCCGAGGGATACACCTTATAGGTGTGGAACTGGTACTCGTCCTCGGAGGCGCCGCGGGGCGGAGCGGGGCGCGGAGGATGCTCGTTGACGACCGAGACCCGCGAGGTGTCGTCCGGGCCGTCGTTGCGGTCGCCGTCGCCGCGGCCGAAGTCGTCCTCCGCTGTCGTGTCGCTCGCCCCCGGCTCTGGCGCGAAAGGCGTCCTGATCGGGCTCGTCGTCGGGATGGCTCGACCCGAATGAGAACAGTCCCATGGCGGTCTTGACCTCCACCGGTAGAAGAACAAGTGGGTAGAGGCCATCAGCGGCCGGGGCCGCAAACCGGAGCGAGCCTCATCGCTCGCCCAGCAGTCTAGCCCGCGAGTCCGCGTCTGACGCCGGTTGCCGCCGCGGCGAGCGAGGATTCGACCGGGGCCTCGACGGTATGCTGAACGTGGCGATGAAGCTCGCCGTCGACCGTGCCCACTGGCGCTGATGGCTTCTGCGGCCGGACCTTCGCGGACCGGCCGGACTGAACGGAAAGGCGCCTTCTCGGCATGCAGAGATCGAGCACAAGGGCAAGGGCGGCGGCCGCGGCGCTGGGGCTGGCGGTGGCGGTCGTGGTCGTGGCGATCGCGGCGCGCGCGCCGCTCTCGGGTCCGACGCCGGTCAACGCCCGGTCCGCACAGGCACCCACCACCGCGGTGTTCATGGTGCTGTTGGGCACCGGGGTCGTGATGCTCGGGGCGCTGGTGCTGGTCGTTTGGCCTGGGCGGCGGCGCAAGGATGACCCTCCCGAGCGCGAGCCCACCCGAATCGAGGTGCCCTGGATCTGGAAGGTCATGGCGATCGTCCTGCCGTTCGCGCTGGGGGCGGCGCTGGTCGCCGCCGCGGTGAGCGGGACCAGATCGGTGCACACCGGGCCTGGGTTCGGAGGCGAGTCGTTCGGGGGCGCGCCTCTCGGGGGCGCGGCCGGCGGTGGCACCCAGTCATCGGGCGGCAGGGGCGGGTTCACGGTCCCGGGCTGGCTTCCGTGGACGTTGCTCGCGATCGTGGGCCTTGCGCTCGTGGCGGGCGTTGTCGTGCTGTGGCTTCGGCGAGAGCGAACTGCGACCGAGCCGCCGGAGACGAGCGCTGCGCGCGCGGCGGTCCAGGCGGCGATCGGCGCGCTCGACGACGAGGCCGATCCGCGCCGGGCGGTGATCGCCGCGTACGGTGCGATGCAGCGCGAGCTCGGTGAACACGGCGTCGCCCGGTCGCCGGCGGAGGCACCGCGCGAGTACCTGGAGCGGGCGCTGATGGCCAGCCGGGCCACGGAGCGCGAGGCGAGGACGCTGACTGGGCTGTTCGAGGAGGCGCGCTACAGCACGCATCCGATTCCCGAGCGGTTTCGCGAGGCGGCGCTGTCCGCGTTGCGCTCGCTCCAGCGTCGCCTGCAGGCGGGAGGGGCGATGTGAGGCTGCTCGCGGAGATAGGCCTGGTCGTGCTGGCGGGCATCGTGGTCGCCGTGTGCGTGTCGCTCGTGCCCGACCCGCGCTCGATCCGGCGGCGCCGGCGGGTGGCGCCGGCGCCGGCGCGGCCCGATCAGCTGGTTGAGCTCGAGCGGCTGGTGATCTCGGCCGGGACCAGTGCGGTGTACGTGCACGCCTATCTGCGCCCGCTGCTCGTCGAGATCGCCTCCCGCCGTCTGGCCGCGCGAGGTCAGACCCTCGAGCGGATGCCGGAGCCGGCCGCGCGAGAGCTGCTCGGCGATCGCCTGTGGGACATCGTCCGACCGGACCGTCCGTTTCCTGAGGACCGGCAGGGTCCAGGAGTGCCGCCGAGCGACCTGCGGGCGATGCTGGGGGTGCTCGAGCGGCTGTGAGCGGCGCACTCGCCCCTCGAACGCCCGGCCTGCTCGCACTCGCCGGAGCCGGTCTGATCGCCGCGCTGGCCAGCGGCCGCCCCGAGCTCGCGCTGCTCAGCATGCCGTTGCTGGTCTTCGCCGGGGCCGGCCTGGTCCTCGCTCGAGAGCCGTCGGTGGCGGCCGAGATCGAGCTCGACCGGACGCGCCTGCTCGAGGGAGAGGCGGCCGTCGCGACCGTGCTGGTGCGAAACGATGGCGCCGACAGGGTGCAGGTCGAGCTGGCGCCGGTGCGGAGCCGATACCTGGCCCTCGATCCGGAGGGTGTGGTGGCGGTGGACCTGCCGGCCGGAGCCGTGGCCCAGGTCGAATTCGCCGCGAGCCCGCGGCGCTGGGGGGCGCACTCAGTCGGCCCGCTGGCCGTCCGCGCTCGCGATCCGCTCGGCGTCACGACCTGGGAGGGCCGTCTCGGCCGACGGTTGCATCTGCGGGCGTTTCCCCGTGAGCAGCGGCTGCGAGAGCTCGTCGCGCCGCTGCGTACCCAGCCGTTCCTCGGCACGCACGTCGCCCGGGCCCGCGGGGAAGGCATCGAGTTCGCCGACATCCGGCCGTTCCGGGTCGGCGACCGCGTGCGGCAGATCAACTGGCGGGCGACCGCGCGGCGCGGTGAGCCGCAGGTGAACGAGCGCCATCCCGAGCATTCGAGCGACGTCGTGCTGCTCCTCGACACGTTCGAGGAGGCCCGGGATCAGGCCGGCGGCACATTGGACTCCGCGGTGCGCGCGGCCGCCGCGCTGGCCAGAGCCCACCTGGCCAGGCGCGACCGGGTCGGGCTGGTCGACTTCGGCGGCACGCTGCACTGGCTGGAGCCCGGATTCGGGACCAACCAGCTGTACCGCATCATCGACGCGCTGCTGGCCAGCGACATCGCGTTCAGCTACGCGTGGCGAAACGTCGACAGCATCCCGCTGCAGGGTCCTGCCACCCGGAGCCCTGGTCCTGGCGATCTCGCCCCTGCTCGACAAGCGCTCGGTCGCGCTGGTCACCGACCTGCGCCGGCGGGGGTGCGACCTGACCGTGATCGAGGTCTCCCCGCTGGATCACATCGCTCCCGGGCCGTCCGCCGCGGATGCCGTGGCGTACGAGCTGTGGCGCCTTCAGCGGGAGGCGCTGCGCGCCCGCCTGCAGTCGCTCGGCATCGGCGTCGCGGTATGGGAGCGCGACGGAACCCTCGGACCCGCGCTCGAGGGGGTGAACACATTCCGCCGCTCCGCCCAGCACGCCGTGCGCGCCTAGCCACCGGCCTCGCCGCGAGCGTCCTCCTGGTGAGCCTCGCGGCGCTCGTGACCGCCGATGCGGGGTCGGCGAGCCAGCTGGCCTGGCTGGGGGCCGGTGTGGCCGCGCTGTTGCTGACGGTTGGACTCGTGGGTGAATCGTTCACGGCGGTGCACGCGGCGATCGCGGTGCTCGGCACGATGTTCCTGCTGCGCCACGACACGCGGCTGCTGCTGGCCCCCGCCTACGGCGCCGGCCTGTTGCTCATCGACGACCTGGCGGCCCAGTCGATCGAGCTGAGCGGGGTGAGCCAGATCGGGCTCGCCGTGATCGGCGCTCGGACCGGTGCGGCGCTATTGGTCGCCGCGATCGGCGCCTGCGCGTCCGCCGCCGCTGCGCTCGCGGTGACGGCCGCGCCGGGACGCTCGGTGGCCCTGACCGCGCTGGGCGCCGTGGCCGCGGTGGCGGCGTTTGCCGCAATCGTCGGGCCGGTGCGGCGGCGCTACGGGACAGCCGCCGCCGTAGAGCCGACCACCACGCCGTCCCGGCCGGTCCCGGAAGGCTCCACCTTGCCCACCGAGTAGGCGCGATGGCCACGGGATATCCTGTCTGTCGAGCGGTGAGGCTCGCTCGGACCGCGACGACCGTCGCCGATGGCCTCTATCTGGTCTTCCGGGAAGCACTGGATGGAGTCGATGAGCGCTGAACCCCGACAACAGGGACGCCGCTTCGAGAGCATCCTGTTCGATCGGCCAGACCACGATTCGGGTGGCGTCCGCGAGGAGCCCGACTACTTCGTCGACCTGAATCTCGACCAGGTTCTGCAGTCGATGACCGCGGGCCGCGAGGAGTACGACCTGGCGCCGTTCTTCTACGCGCCGCTGCGCGACGTCGGCGGCATCCGCTACCGGCAGGAGGTACTGCGCGACCTCGAGCAGCCGGCGGTGTTCGAAGCGCTCAGCCAGGTTCGCCGACGGGATGAGGCGGATGCGCGCACACCTCGACCAGGTGGAGAAGCTGCGAAATGCGTTTCAGCGGCAGTCGTGGTTCGTGGACGCGGTCGAGATCTACTGCGCGGCGGTGCGTTCGTTCGCGGAAGAGCTGGCGCGAGTGCGAGGTGAGCTCACGTGGCCTACAGGGCGTGTGCGAGTACCTGCGCGCAGTACGTCGCCTCCGGCCGCTTCGCCTCGCTCGCCGACGAAACAAAGGCGGTCAAGCAAGCCCTCGGCGAGATCCGCTACCGGGTGAGGATCCAGGGGCTGCGAGTCACCGTGAGCAGGTACGAGGGCGACGCGGATTACAGCGAGCAGGTGCTGGAGACGTTCGCCCGGTTCCGGCAGGGGGCGGTCAGGAGCTACCTGGCGAGGCTGACCGACCTCGTCGAGATGAACCAAGTCGAGGAGCGAATCCTCGACGCGTGTCGCCCGGCTGCACCCCGACGAGTTCGCGCAGCGCGCGGAGTACTGCGAGCGCCACCGCGACTACCTCGACGCGACGATCGCGAGGTTCGACCGCGAGGTGCAGTTCTACGTCGCCTATCTCGAGCTGATCGGACGCATGCGCGCGGCGGGCCTGCCGTTCTGCTATCCGCGCGTCTCGACCGAGAGCAAGGACATGGTCGCGGTGCAGACGTTCGACATCGCGCTGGCGAACAAGCTGGTGGCCGAGCGCCGCGAGGTTGTCGCGCAACGACTTCCACCTCGAAGGGCCCGAGCGGCTATTCGTGGTCAGCGGGCCCAACAACGGCGGCAAGACGACGTTCGCGCGGACCGTCGGTCAGCTGCACCACCTGGCCGGCCTGGGTCTGATGGTCCCCGGCCGCGAGGCGCGTCTGTTCCTGCCCGACCGCATCTACACCCACTTCGAGAAGGAGGAGGACATCGAGACGCTCCGCGGCAAGTTCGAGGACGAGCTGGTGCGCGTCCACGCGATCCTCGAGCAGGCGACGTCGAGCAGCGTGCTGGTGATGAACGAGAGCTTCAACTCGACCACGCTGAACGACGCGCTGTTCGTGGGCGCCGCGGTGATCAAACGGATCCTCGAGATCGACGCGCTCGGCGTGTACGTGACGTTCGTCGACGAGCTCGCCTCGCTGAGCGAGGCGACGGTCAGCATGGTGTCGCAGATCGTGCCGGAGAACCCGGCCCAGCGGACGTTCAAGGTGCTGCGCAAGCCCGCCGACGGCCTCGCGTACGCGTGGGCGATCGCCGAGAAGCACGGCCTCACGTACGACCGGCTGATGGAGCGGATCGGCGCGTGAAGGTCTTCCTGCTGCACCGCGACCGCGACTTCAGCCCCGAGCCGGAGCTGCGCGATGAGGTCTTCGAGGCGATGGTGAGCGGGAACCTGTGGGCGCTCGCCAACGTCAGGCGCAATCTCGAACGCCAGCGGAACCTCGGCTCGCGGCCACCGTCGTCCGGGCCCCACGATGTGCTGGCGCAGGATCTCGAGCTGGACACGCTGTGGCGCGCGATGGCCGCCGGTGACGAGTTCCTGTTCGAGACGGCCAAGCGGGTCGTGCTGTCGAGCTTGCGCGACCCGGAGGCGATCGTCTACCGACAGGAGGTGCTCGCCGACTGCCTCGAGCACGCGGCGACCGTCCTGGAGCTCTATCGCCTGGCGATCGAGGCGCTGGCCTACGAACGCGAGGTAGGGTCACTATGGACCGGCGCAGGGCCCGACCTGATCCTCAGCCGCTCAGTGCGGCTGCTCAAGCTCTACCTCCAGGCGATGCGGCGGCTGCGGCAGATCGCCGACGAGCAGCTGGAGAGCTTCCGCTCGGACGGGTTCAGACGCTTCTTCGCGACGGTCCGTGCGGAGCTCGCCGACGACTACCTGGAGACGGTCGAGGGCCATCTGCGAGACCTCGAGTTCGGCCGCGGCGTGCTCGAGAGCGCTCAGCTGGGCAAGGGGGACAGGGGAGAGCGCTACGTCGTCCACGAGCCACCGCGTGAGCTGCGCTGGAGGGAGCGGCTCCCGCTCGTCGGAAACCGCAAGGCGCCCGAATACAGCTTCGAGCTGCACCCCCGTGACCAGGCCGGCGCCAACGCGCTCGCGGCGATCCGAGGTAAGGGGATCAACCAGGTCGCTGACGCGGTCGCGCGGTCGGCCGATCATGTCCAGAGCTTCTTCACGATGCTCCGGCTCGAGCTCGCGTTCTACCTGGGCTGCCTCAACCTGCGGGCGCGGCTCGATCAGAAAGGCGAGCCGACCTGCTACCCGGAGCCGGTCACCGAGGCTGAGCTGTCACTCGCCGCCGAGGGGATCTACGACGTCTGCCTGACGCTCCACCTCGACGACAGGGTCATCGGCAACGACCTGGGGGCAGACGGCAAGTCGCTGGTGATGATCACCGGCGCCAACCAGGGCGGAAAATCGACCCTGCTCCGGGCGCTCGGGCTCGCCCAGCTGATGATGCAGAGCGGCATGTTCGTCGGCGCGAAGTCGTTCCGCGCCAACGTCTGCTCCGCGGTGTGCACGCACTACAAGCGCGAGGAGGACACCACGATGGAGGGCGGCAAGCTCGACGAGGAGCTACGCCGGATGAGCGAGCTCGTCGACCGGATCACGCCCCACGCGATCCTGCTCTGCAACGATCGTTTGCCTCGACCAACGAGCGCGAGGGCTCCGAGATCGCCCGCCAGATCGTTCGCGCCATGCTGGCCAGACAGATCAAGGTCCTGTACGTCACCCACATGTACGACCTGGCCCACAGCTTCCACGCCCAGCGGCTCGACAGCGCGCTGTTCCTGCGGGCCCAACGCGAGCCGGACGGCCGGCGCACGTTCAAGCTGCTCGAGGGGGAGCCGCTGCCGACCAGCTATGGCGAGGACTCCTACCGCAGGATCTTCGGCGATGTCGCGGCACCCGAGGCTGCAGTCGAATCGAGGCCCTGAGGCCGACGGACGAACAGCCGGCAGGGATCGGCTCGCGAGACGTCGAGTTTCTGGGGTCGGAACAGCTCCATGCCGATCCGCGGGTGGCGGCAGAACCCGAGGATCTCGTAGCCCGAGTCATCGGTGAACGGCGGCTGCTCGGCCTGAAAGTAGAAGCAGTGCGGGCACTGCGCCGGCAGGTATGGCCAGCTTCCGCCGGTCATGTCACGTCAGTCTCCGCGTGGTCCGCATGATCGCTGGCGGCGGCGGCCGCCGTGCGCCGGCGAACGATCAGGATCAGCGGGATCGCGCGAGCTCGGCGAGGACCGCGAAGGCGACCACCGCGCCGAGGGAAACGCTGAACAGCGCGCCGATCGCGGTGCTGCCGAGGAACCAGGCGATCCCGTACGCCCCGGTGAATAGGCCGTAGGCGGAAGCTCGCCGGTCGGGCGAGACCATCGGCGCGACCGCGGCCGGGATGATCGACTCGTGCACGCCCATGCCGAGCCCCCACAGGCAGACGCCGACCAGGCTGCCCCAGAACCCTCCGAGGAAAGCCAGCGGCGCGTACAGCGCCGAAACGAGGGTCAGCGGGACGAGCATCCCGATCCCGTGTCGATCGAATATGCGCCCGAACACCAGCGAGCCGGCGCCGCTCACCGCCATCGCGGCGGCATAGAAGACCGGGGTGAGGTCGGCGTGGACGGTGCCCGAGCGCTGGAAGTGGTACGCGATGATCGGGAAGTCGGCGAAGCCGACCGCCACGAGCGCCGCTCCGGCGAGGTAGATCCAGAACACGCCCGGGAGCCCCCCGGTGCTCGACGTGGGCGGGTCCGGCCTCGAGGTCCTGCGGCCGCGGGTAGAGGAGTCGCGCGACGGCGAGCAGCGAGAGCGTGATCAGCGCCGGGCACGGCCAGCGCGGCGAACGCCGCCTTGTAGTCGTGGTGGCTGGTCGCGATGATCAGGGCGACGAGCAGCGGGCCGAACAGCGCGCCGGCCTGGTCGAGCGCCTCGTGGACGCCGAAGCCCCATCCGTAGCCCATCTCCTTGGCGGCGTGGGAGAGCATCGCGTCGCGGGGCGGATTGCGGGTCGCCTTTCCGACGCGTTCGAGGATGATCAGCAGCGCCGCGATCTGCCAGCTGCCGGCGAGCGCGAGCAGCGGCACGACCGACATCTGCAGGATGTAGCCGCCGATCGTGATCGGCCAGTACCGGCCGGTCCGGTCCGCGCCCCGTCCCGAGAACAGCCGCAGGCCGTACCCCAGCAGCTCGCCGAAGCCGGTGACCATGCTGATGGCCAGGGCGCCGGCGCCGAGCAGCCCCAGGTACTGGCCGATGATGCTCCGCGAGCCCTCGTAGGTGAAGTCGGCGAAGAAGCTCATCACGCCGACGATCAGCACGAACTTCACCGCCGGCGAGAGCCTCGCGGTTACGCCGCCTCCGTTCGAGTCATCGCCCAGGTCATCAGGGGCGCGGGATCGGGTCGGCTCCATCGGACTCCTCGGTCGGGGTCATCAGTCAGACCAGAGGCCATCAGCCCGAAGGCGGTTGTGCGCGGAGCCTCATCGCGCCTTACCGCACGATAGCGGCGGGGACGGATTGGATGAGGCCTCCGGCCGGTGGCGGTCAGGCGCACGCTCGGCGCCGCGGGCGGCATAGGATCCCGGCCATGGCGGATCTTCGCGACGCCGTCGCCACGATCTTGGATCGCTGCCTGGCCATCAGGCCCCGCGAGAATGCGCTCGTGGTCGTCGATCCCGGCACCCGCGCGATCGGCGAGTCGCTGCGGGACGCGGCCGCCGAACGGGGCGCCGACGCGGTGCTGGTGATCATGGACGAGCGCGCCACCGACGGGACCGAGCCGCCGCCCCCGATCGCCGCCGCGCTCGGTGCCTGCGACCTGTACATCGCGGCGACGACCAGATCACTCAGCCACACCGCCGCCCGCAAGAAGGCCACCGACGCCGGGGCGCGCGGCGCGACGATGCCGGGCGTCACGGCCGAGATGCTCGGCCGGGTGATGGCGGTCGACTTCGACACGATGGCCCGGCGATCAAGGGCCGCGGCCGAGCTGTTGACAGCAGGCGAGGTCGCTCGGATCACCTGCCCCCGCGGCACCGACGCGACCATCGCGCTCCGTGGCCGCAGTGGCATCGCCGACGACGGGGACCTCACCGCCCCGGGCGCGTTCGGCAACCTGCCGTGCGGAGAGGCGTTCATCGCGCCCATGCGCGGAGCGGGCCGGATCGTCGCGGCGAGCCTCGCTCCGCTCGGGCTGTCGGATGAGCCGGCGGCGTTGACGCTCGAGGACGGCAGGCTGGTCTCCGCCGAGGGCGGCCTCGGGCCCGAGTACCTCCGGCGGCTGAGCGCCCACGGAGAGCTCGGCACGAACCTCGCAGAGCTGGGCGTCGGGACGAACGATCAGGCCAGGCTCACGGGAAACGTGCTCGAGGACGAGAAGATCCTCGGCACGATCCATGTCGCCTTCGGGGCGAGCGCCGCGATCGGCGGGACGGTGTCGGTTCCGATTCACCTCGACGCGGTCGTCAGCGAGGCAAGCCTGACCGTCGACGGGGTCGCCGTCCTGGAGGCGGGCCGCTTCGTCCTCGGCGAGCCGCTCGACTGACGCACTCGGCGCGAAGGCCGCGTCCTCCACGTCACCTTCGGGTAGGCTTTCGCGTGAGCGATGAGGCTCGCTCGGAATGCGGAGACCCGCTGATGGCCTCTAGAACGAGTTCGATGCGGAGGTCCTCATGCAATCCCGCTCACGTGTTCCGGAAGAGCCACTCGGCAGGCCTCGCCCGCAGCAGTTCGTAGCCGCCGGCGGCGCGGAGGCGGAACTGGCCGCGATCGCGCTCCTGTGCCTGGTGTTCGCATGGCCGGCCGAGGAGCGCGAGCAGCGGTTCGCGCGCCCGAGCTGTGTTTACCCCGATCGGTGGGAGGCCTCCGCTTGACTCTGTCGATCGCGATCCCTGGGCGCGCCGCGCTGGGGCTCGAGCACCTTCTGTTGGACGTCAACGGCACGCTGACGAATCGGGGGGTTCTGATCGATGACGTCGAGGACAGGCTGGGGCGGCTGCGCGGCACGCTCGAGATCCGGCTGGTCTCCGCCGACACGTTCGGGACGCTCGATGCGATCGCCGAGCGCCTGGAGGTAGTCGCCGTACGCGCGTCGAGCGGGGAGGACAAGCTGCGCGTGCTCAACGAGCTGGGCCGGGAACGGTGCGCGGTCGTCGGCAACGGCGCGAATGATGTGGCCGTCCTCGAGGCGGCGGCGCTCGGTCTTGCCGTCCTCGGGCCCGAGGGCGCGAGCGCCGCCGCGCTGCGCTGCGCCGACGTGGTGTGCGGCTCCGCAGTTGCCGCGCTCGACCTGCTGCTCGACCCGATGGCGCTGTCCGCGACGCTGCGGGCGTAATCCCGATGCACTGGTGCTACTGCTGCTACGCGGTGAATCCCCGGCCGGCCGGACCGTGCGTTCGCTGCGGGCAGCCCGTCGAGGCTCCTCCCGGGCTTCGTTCGACGATCAGCTGGTGTGGGCGCTGGGGCATCCGGACGGCGACGGGCTGTACGGCGGCCCAGTCACGGGGGGTGCGTCAGGTCGATGGCGGTTCCGGCGCTTCGCGGGCGGTCGAGGAGGATCGCGATCCGTTCCTGGCGGTGGCAGCGCTACGCAGTGCGATCGCGATCGCGGGGCGTGATGAGCTTCGCGACTGGCTCGAGCGGTTGGCCCAGAGCGATTCGTTCATGGTCCGCGAGGAGGCACAGCGGGCACTCGCGTGAGTGCTCTCGGCCAAGGGAAGGAGCTGGCAAGTGGTCGATGCACCGCTCAGATGCGTGATCGAGATCCCCAAGGGGAGTCGCAACAAGTACGAGTACGACCGGGAGCTCGGCGCGATCAAGCTCGACCGGTTCATCTCGGCCTCGGTCGTCTACCCGACCGACTACGGCTACGTTCCAGAGACGCTCGCACCCGACGGTGACCCGCTCGACGTCTGCTGTGCGTGTCCGAGCCCACCTTCCCCGGGTGCGTCGTGCTCGCCAACCCGGTCGGGTTGTTCAAGATTCGCGTGTCGGTTGCGCGAGCAAGTCGCGGAGCTCGCCGCCGGCGCCGACCCGACCAGCGCGGTGGCGCTCGCGCCGTTCCTGCGCGATCTGGCCGAGGCGGAGAAAGCCGCTCTCAACGCTGCGGTGGTTCTACACGCCAGGGTTCGAGATCACCCGCTGGCTGCTCGCGGGCGACATCCCTTTGAGCGATCAAGGGCTCGATGAGGCCCGCCCTCGTGGCGCCGAAACCGGCCGGGTTTGTGCGCGCGGGCTTCGTGGACAGCGGCGTGCCCGAGCCCCGCGACGAGTACAGCGCTAAATTCCCTCTCTGGCACGAGGTGCTCCAGATCGCGGCTGGCGCGGACGGCGCGCGTGTGCGCGCCTACGCCACGTGGCGCGCCCATCAGATCGCGCAGACGGTGCAACGCCGCGGCGAGGTGAGCTACCGTCGCTGAAATACGCCCGGTCGCTTGCCACCGAGGCGACCAAGCTGGTGCATTGGCTCCACGAGCAGCAGCTCGAGCTCGCTGACCTGCGTGAGGATCTCGTCGACGAGTGGGTCAGCACGGGCGGGACGATGGGCCGTCGCGTGCGACTGTTCCTCGCGTGGCTTGAGCGTGCGAGTGTGATCGGATGGCTCGAGGTCTCCTGGGATGATCGCCTGCCAACCCGCCCGGCGCTGGACGACGACCGGCGGTACGCGATCCTGCGACGGCTGCTGCACGACCGCGACGTCGATCTTCGCGGACCGCTTCGTCGGCAGCGTGCTGCCCCTCTACGGCAAGCCCATCATCCAGATCGCGGCGCTGCGGACCACTGCCATCAATGTCGATGCCGACGGGCAGACGACGCTTCGGCTCGGCCGCGAAGAAATCCCGTTGCCCGAGCCGGTCGCGGCGATTTGCGTTGGCCCTCCGATACACGCTGCTCGCCCGGGCCGAGACGGAGGGCTGGTTGCTGCCCGGCCGTCACGCCGGCACGCACACCACCGCCGACACGCTCCGCGGCCGGTTGAAGCGCTACGGCATCGGACCCAGCCGCGGGGGCGGCACGCCGCGCTGCTCGCGCTGGCCGCGAGGCTTCCCGACCCAATAGTCGCCGAGCGGATCGGCATGCACCAAGGGCGCGCAGCGCAGTGGGTTCGCCTTGCGGGCGCGACCTACGCCGACTACGTCGCGCTCCGCATCCCAGCGCGGCACGCGTCCGCGCCTTATCGTCGAGCTCGATTCAGCTGACCCGGGTGCTAGTTGTCGGCGTCGCCGGGATCGCGCAGAGATGTGATCTCTCCGGCACGTCGGGTGTCGTACCCGCCGAGCTTCGCGATCGTGCGGCGCACGGCGGGCGTGCGCAGGGCGGTGATCAGAGGCGCGGCGGCACCCAGCGCATCGCCGGGGAGCGCGATGTCGTACTGCTCCCAGACCAGGTGGATGAACTCGAGGTCAAGTGCCGCGGCGGCGGCACGGACGCCGACGCCGGCGTCGACGATGCCCGAGGCGACGGCGAGCGCGACCTCGAGGTGCGATGCGCTCTCGGGGCCCGAGACCGAGTCGGGTTCGATGCCCGCATCCTTGAGCATGCGATCGAGCAGGACACGCGTGCCGGCACCGAATTCACGTTTGGCGACGCGAGCGTGCGCAGGTCGCTTGCGGCGGTGATGTCGCGGGGGTTTCCGGGCGCAACGAGCAGTCCCTGCTCCCGGCGCCACAGGTGAACCAGCGTCGGCTGACGGCCCCGTAGGAGCGCGCTCGCGTACGGGGCGTTGTACACGCCCGAATGGTGAAGCAGATGGATCGCGGCTCCGTCGGCGGTGCCTCGCCATAGAGCGGTGAGGCCGTGGAAGCTTCCCCGGGTGCCGACCGTGACGACCGCTCGGCCGGCTTCGCGTAGCACCACGTCCAGGGCCGGGTCGTCGCTGCCGGCCAGACGAAAATCACGATCGGCCCCGAGTAGGCGACGGGCGGCCAGCGTGGCGTCCAGCGCAAGCCGCGCGCGACGTCGGTCGCCTTGAGCGATCACCCCCGCGTCGCGAGGTGGCGGTAGGCACGGCCGACAGTCGCAGCGGTGGTGTTCTGCTGGCGGGCGAGTTCGCGGATGCTCGGTAGCTCAGCGCCGGGCTCGAGCTCGTCCGAGACCACTCGGGCGGCGATCGAGCGGCTGATGTCGAGGTACAAGGTCACAGATGACTCTACGGCTGTTCGCCAGGCTGGCGTGCCGATCCGGATGGCGAGGCTCCGTTACCCTGCTGATCCGTTCTGCACCAATACAGAACGAAAGCAGCATGGCACTCGCGGGCGCGTGATTCGTGGTGGCGCTCTCATGTGATTCTGGCGCTGACCGCGGGTGTGGGTCGTCGTCGAAATCGAGCAGCAGCGGCGGAAGCACCGGCTCGAGTGACGCCGGCAAGACGTTGATCGTGTTCGGGGCGGGGACGCTGGCCAATCCGTTCGCGCAGGAGATTGCCGCGTTCAAGGCGGAGCACCCCGGCATCACCGTGCACTCGGAGTTCGGCGCCAGCGGCGACCGGGTGAAGGCGATCACACAGCTGGGGGAGCCCGCCGACGTCCTCGGGGTGGCTGATTACTCGCTGATCCCGAAGGAGATGTTCGGATCGAGCGGTAAGCGGTTTGCCGGTTGGTACGTCGGCTTCGTGAGCAACCAGATCACGTTCGCGTACACCGCGCACAGCAAGGGAGCCGCTCAGCTCACCCCCGCCAACTGGTACCGGGTGCTGGCCCAGCCCGGCGTCCACATCGGGCGCTCCAATCCGGCCGCCGACCCGTCCGGCTACCAGATCCTCCAGATGCTCAAGCTCGCCGCGGGCTACTACCGCGACCCCTCTATCTCGGCGTCGGTCCTCAGGAACTCCCCTCGGTCCTCGGTCGCCGAGACCGAGACCTCGCTGATCGGGGCGCTTCAGAGCGGCCAGATCGACTACCTGGCCCTCTACCGCTCCGACGCGCTGCAGCACCACTTCAAGTACATCGACCTGCCGCCGCAGATCAGCCTCTCCAATCCCGCGCTCGCGAAGACCTATGCCACGGTCAGTACCCAGGGAGCGACCGGCGCCACGGTCGAGGCAAAGCCGATCATCTACGGACTCACGGTGCCAACCAACGCGCCCGACGCGTCGCTCGGCGAGCAGTTCGTCGCGTTCGTGCTCGGGCCAACGGGCCAGGCGATCATGCGCGCCAACGGTTTCGTGGTCCTGTCTCCCGCGCTGGCGAGCAGCGAGAGCGCGCTGCCGGCCTCGCTTCGGCCGCTCACCAGGAGCTGGCCTCGGTAATGGCTCTCGATGCCTCGCCGCCGCCAGCCGACCGCACACACCGATCGCGGGGGGGGTTTCATGTGCTGCTGTGGGCGCTCAGCGGCCTCCTGATCGCGTTCGTCCTGCTGCCGCTGGTGCGCCTCGCGGCCAGCTCCTCCCCGGCCAGCCTGCGCGCGCCGCGGCCAGCAGCGAGATCCGTGACGCGATCCTCCTGAGCCTCAAGGACGCCGCGATCACCGCGGTGATCGCCACCGTGTTCGCCGTGCCGCTCGCCTACCTCCTGGCCCGCCGCCGCGTTCCCTTTCCGGCGCTGGTTCAGGCGATCGTCGACCTGCCGCTCGCGGTGCCGCACACCGTCACCGGGATCGCACTGCTGTTCGTCTTCGGCCGCACCGGCTGGATTGGCTCGCCAGCGAGCCACATCGGAATCTCGTTCTACGGCACCCAGTGGGGGATCGTGGCCGCGATGCTGTTCGTCAGCGTCCCGTTTGCCGTCAACAGCGCCCGCGTCGGGTTCGAGGCGATCGACCCCAGCTACGAACGCGCCGCCCGCAGCCTCGGCGCCACACCCGCATACACGTTCCGCCGGATCACGCTGCCGCTCGCGCTACGCGGCGTGCTGACCGGCACCGTCCTGGTCTACGCCCGCTCGATCAGCGAGTTCGGCGCCGTCGTGATCATCGCCTACTACCCAGCCACAGCTCCCGTCGAGATCTACAACCTGTTCCTGCGCTCGGGCCTGACCCAGTCGGCCTCGGCCGCGGTGCTGCTGCTGATCATCTCTCTGGCCACCTTCCTGGTGCTGCGCACACTCGCATCCGGCTGGCGAATCTGGGCGGTCGATCGTGACTGACGCATACCGCGGGCTGATCCTTGAGGCCGTCTCGACCCATCGTCGGCTCGTTTTCGCCTAGGCCCGATCGACCTGCGAGGTCGAGCTCGGGCCGTGTGCTCGTCGTCCTCGGCCCCTCGGGCGCGGGCAAGACCACGCTGCTTGACAGCATCGCCGGATTTCGATCCGCCGACCGCAGGCCGCGTGCAACTCGCCGGACGAGAGCTCACCCGGACTCCCTCCCGAGCGGCGCCGGATCGGTGTCGTCTTCCAGCACGCCGCGCTGTTCCCACACCTATCCGTGCGCGAAAACGTCCTCTTCGCGCTCCAGGGCCCGCGGCGAGGACACGCCACGCAGCACGTCGAAGAGCTCCTTCACCCGGTTCGGGATCTCAGATCACGCCGAACGGCGCCCCCGCTCGCTCAGCGGCGGCGAGCGCCAACGCGTCGCGCTCGCCCGCGCGCTGGCCGCCGAGCCCGACCTCCTGCTCCTCGACGAACCCCTCTCCGCCCTCGATCAGCCCACCCGCGAAGAGCTCCGCGGTGTCCTACAAGACCTGCTCTCGAGTCTCGGCATTCCCGCCGTGCACGTCACCCACGACCGCGACGAGGCCCTGACCCTCGCAAACGACATCGCAATCATCGTCAACGGGCAACTCCGCCAGCTCCAACCAGCGCACGAGATCACCTCACAACCCGCCGACGCAGACGTCGCGCGCCTGCTCGGCTGGAGCGAGCTCGGACACGGCCCCATCCAAGCACGGCCAGATCACCCTCGGTGACCTCACCCTCCCAGCCAACCCTCTGCCCGCTCATCACTCCACGCCGGTCACCGTCTTCTACCGACCAGAAACCCTGCTCCTCGGATCCGCGGCGCCCCGAAACGCGAGCCGACAGTCCAACTCACCCGAACGATCAAACGAGTCCTCCCGACCGTCCCCCTCACCCGAGTCCTGATCGCCGGAGACCCTCCGCTCACCGCCCTCGTCCTCCCGCACCAGCAAACCCAAATCGATCTCCAAGCCGGCGCGCCAATCGAAGTACAGCTCCCGGCCAACTCCCTCAAGACCTTCACCCAGCCCCCAGCCTCGACGACCACGGACGCAAGCGCAATCTGAATGACGTCGTACATTTGAACCTCGCGTCGCGGTCACAGCATTCGCGGCGTCTCCGCCGGCGTCGCGTAGCTCAGCGTTCCGCCGCCAGCGCCCAGACCCCCCAGCCCGGTGAGACACGACCAATCGGCACGATCCCGCACCGCGCCCCCTTTCCCGCAGGTAGCTCCGCTTCCGTAGCCTCCGCCGCCGTGCCGTCGAGGGCGCCGCTTCGCGGCTCGCTCTGCTCGGCCCCGTCGAGCCGCCCTTGACTGCCGGTCCGCTCCGGCTGGATGGCAACGAAGGTCCGCTGACGCGGACCTCGTCAGAGCCCTCCGACCAAAGGAGACATGTATTCCGGCAATCCGAATATCTGCACGTTTCCATGGTCACGATCAGCGAGGCGCGTGCGCGATTCCAGGCGCCGCGGCCACTGATCCCGCTGCCGGTCTACGCGGCTGCCCGATCCGGCCGCGACGCGGTCGGCGCCGGGCGCGCTGCTCAAGGGGCGCTGGCTCAGAACAGGCCGACCGTGCGCCCCTCGCCGTCGATGTCCACGCCCGCCGCTCCCGGGTGTCTTGCCGAGCCCGGGCATCTGGGTGATCTCGCCACACAGCGGGACGAGCCAGCCGGCGCCCGTGTATGCGCGGATGTCTCGCACGGGCAGCGTGAAGCCCTCCGGCGAGTTCAGCAGCGAGGCGTCGGCAGACAGCGAGAGATGGGTCTTGGCGATGCACACCGGGAGGCCTGCCAGTCCCTCGCGAGTGAACTGCGTGAGCTTCTGCTCGGCCTCGGGATACCAGAACACGTCCTTGGCGCCGTAGACCCGCCGCGCGACGGCTTCCACCTTGTCCTGGATCGGCTCATCGTCGCTGTAGAGGTGGTGGAACCCGGAGGGCGCCTCGCATGCCTCGAACGACCGCCTCGGCCAACTCGGATGCCCCGGCTCCTCCTCGCGCGAATCCGTCGTTCACGCAGGCCGCGAACGCGCCCGCTTCGATTGCCAGGCGCGTGAGGAGCTCGATCTCCTCGCTTCGTATCGCCCGCTCGCCGGTTGATCGCCACCACGGCGGGCACGCCGAACGCGTCGATGATCGCGAGGTGACGTCGCACGTTCGCCATGCCGACCTCGATCGCGTTCAGCCTGGCGCGACGATCGGCGGGTGTCCTCGGCAACGCCGCCGTGATGCCTGACGGCGCGCGCCGAGATCACCAGCACCGCCACGGCTGGCGTCAGCTTCCCCACCCGGCAGACGAGGTTGAAGAACTTCTCCATCCCCATGTCCGAGCCGAAGCCGCACTCGGTGACCGCGTACTCGCCCAGCCGCAGCGCGACCAAGTCCGCGACGAGCGAGTTGTTGCCGTGGTCGGTGATCCCGAGCGGCCCGCAGTGCACCAGCGCGGGCTGCCCCTCGAGCGTCTGCACCAGGTTGGGCTTGAGGGCATCCTTGAGCAACACCGCCATCGCGCCGGCGGCGCGGAGATCCTCGGCCGTCACCGGCTTGCCGTCCTCGCGCGAGTAACCCGCGGTGATCCGGCCGAGCCGCGTGCGGAGATCGGGCAGATCGCGCGCGACCGCCGTGATCGCCATGACCTCGGATGCCGCGGTGATGTCGAACCCGCGTCTCCCTCGGGTATCCATTGGCCTTCCCCCCGAGACCGATCGTGATCCTCCGCAGGGTGCGGTCGTTCATGTCCACGGCGCGGCGCCAGGGGACCCGCAGTCCGTCGATGTCGTGCGGGTTGCCATGCAGGAGAGAGGCGTCGATCATCGCCGCCAGGAGGTTGTTGGCCGCACCGATCGCATGGATGTCGCCGGTGAAGTGGAGGTTCAGTTCCTCCATGGGGACGACCTGGGCCCGGCCACCGCCCGCGGCGCCGCCCTTGATCCCAAATACCGGGCCGAGTGATGCTTGCCGTAGGCACGCGACCGCTCGCCTGCCGATGCCGGCCAGCCCGTCGGTCAGGCCGACGACGGTCGTGGTGTTGCCCTCGCCGCCCCGGGTGGGGGTCATCCCGGTGACGCAAACGAGCTTGGCGTCCGAGGCCGGCTCGACTCGATCGAGGAGCGAGAGGGAGATCTTCGCCTTGTAGCGCCCGTATGGCTCGACCTCATCGGTCCCCAGGCCGATCCGCTCGGCGAGCTCTCGAACGGGGATCAGCGCGTGCTGCTGGGCGATCTCGAGGCTGCTCTTCATGTGGGTCGCTTCCGCTGGGCTCGTGGGTCGGCGGTCTAGGTCTTGACGTGCATGGCCTTCCAGCAGGCCCTGCCTCCGTGGCAGCGCTCCAGCGCTCTCAGCTCGGCGTGCAGCCGCGCCAGCTCTCGTGCGCGTCAGGCTGCCGGCGATGTTGTGCAGCTCGAACGGGTCGGTCCGGAGGTCGTAGAACTCGCGCTCGCCGTCCGCGTACTCGACGTAGAGGAACGAGTCGGTGCGCATCGCCTCGTAGGTGGTGGGGCTGCCGCTGGCCGGCTGCTGATAGTCCGGGTCCTTGACCGAGAGCGCGCGGACCCTGGTGCTCGATCAGCACCGCGTTGCGCCAGCCTGGCGGCGACTTCCCCTCCAAGCAGCGGCAGCAGGCTGTGCCCGTCGCCGGCGAGCCGAGTCTCCGCCGATCGCCGCGAACGTCTTCGCCAGGTCCACGTTCTCGGCCATCAGCGGCGTGGTCGCGTGAGGCGGCACCCCGGGCCGGTGGCCACGAGCGGCACCCGGATGTCGGTGTCGAACGCGGTCAGCTTGCCGGGCATCAGCCGGTACTCGCCGGTGTGCAGGCCGTTGTCGGAGCTGAACACGAGGTAGGTGCTACCGGCGAGCCCGTCGGCGCTGAGCGTCTGCTCGATCTTCCCGATCATCCGATCGACGGCCTGCACCGAGCGCACTCGGCGACGGAAGGCCGAGTTGATCCGGGCCGATCTCCTGGCGGGTCAGCCGCCGGTGGGAAGCGAGCCACTGCGGCGCGTGGGTGGGAAGGACGTCGAAGCTCGGAGGCCGCGGCGCCCGCAGTCCGGGGAAGTCGTGGCGGTCGGCCGGTGCCGGGGTGTACGGGTAGTGCGGCGCGAACGTGGCCAGCTCGAGGAAGAACGGCTGGTGACTCTGGGCCGCGCCGTTGATGAACGCGACGCCCTTGCGGGCGAGCACGTCGGTCAGGTAGTCGGCGGGCTTGTGGCCGTAGCGCCGCAGCACGCCGTTCTCGTTCAGCGTGTAGTTGAACTCGGGGTAGCCCCAGCCCGCGACGTCCCACTCGTTCCAGCCAGGGGGTACGTAGGTGGCGCGGACGTCCGTGGTGGCGCCGTCCGCCACGTGCCCGGCGGCCTGCGCGTAGCCGTTCAGGTACTTGCCCATCATCGCGGTGCGGTAGCCGGCGCGCTGGAGGGCGACCGCGAACGTGTGGCGCTCCTCGCCTCGTCGATGGAAGGCCTGGAACCCGCCCTGGGATCCGAAGTTGCCGTAGATGTGCGTGTCGTGGGGGAAGTTGCCGGTGAAGATCGACGCGCGCGAGGGGCAGCACAGCGAGTCCGACACGAAGTAGTGGGTGAACGTGAGGCCGTGGCGCTCCATGGCCAGGACGTGCGGCATGAACCGGACCAGGTCGGTCGACAGGTCGTCGGTCAGGACGAACACGATGTTCGGCCGCCCCGGGAACGCCGACGGGGCGGTCGGAGGAGAGCCGCCCACTGTGGGCGGAGTAGTCGACGGGACGCGAGGCTTCTTCGCAGACCCGCCGCCGCACGCTGTGGTGATGAGGCACGCGCAGGTCAGCAGCGCCAGCGCGAGCAGCCGCCTGAACCGGCGGGCGCGGGACAGGCTCGGGGTTGGCGGGATGAAGACCTCCACTGGATCGGCAAGCGGTCGGGCAGAGGCCATCAGCGGGCGGCCCCGCGGTCCGAGCGAGCCTCATCGCTCGCCACGATCCTATCCGGTCCGAGGTCGCAGGCGGCCCGCTGCCCGGGCAGCGGCGCCGGCCGCGGGCCTCGCTATATTGCCTCGTCCCTGCAGTACGGGCGATGGAGTTCGCCGGGTCCGCGTGGCCGAACCGCCTTCGGGCTGATAGCTCCTACGCACATGGCGTTCAACGCGCCCGCGTAGGAGTTTCCGCTCACCCAATCATGCTGCCGCCGTGGGGAATTCAGGTCTGCCAGGTGCTGGCCCTGCTGGTGTTCGCGCCGCTGATCAGCGGGGTGATCGCCAAGGCCGAGGCGCGGGTCCAGTGGCGGACGGGGCCGTCGATCCTCCAGCCCTACTACGACATCTGGAAGTTCTTCCGCAAGGAGTCGGTGCGGCCTGAGACGGCGTCACCGTTCTTCGAGCTGGCGCCGCTGATCGCGTTCGCCTCCTACTGCTCGATCGCGCTGCTGATCCCGGTGCTGACGAACTTCCCGCTCCCGCTGGGCACCGCGGGCGACATCCTCGGCGGCGCGCTGCTGTTCGGCCTGGCCGGGTTCGTGACGGCGCTGGCCGGGCGTCGACTCGGGCTCGGTGTACGCCGCGCTCGGCTCGAGCCGGACGCAGTCGGTGGCGACGCTGGTCGAGCCGACGCTGATCTTCGTGTTCTTCACGGTGGCGCTGGTCACCGGGACGGACCTGCCGTATGCGCTGAACGCGACGCTGGCGCATTCCTCCTCGGAGTACTTCCGCCCGAGCCATCTGCTGGCCGCGGCCGCGTTCTTCGCGATGCTGCTGGTCGACACCGGCCGGGTGCCGATCGAGAGCCAGGGCTCGACGCTCGAGTTCGGGATGATCGACGACGCGCGGCTGTTCGAGCACTCGGGCCCGGCGATGGCGCTGTTCCGCTGGTCCTCGACGCATGAAGCAGTTCCTGCTCTACGTGGTGTTCCTGAACGTGCTGGTGGTGCCGTGGGGGCTGGCCAGCGATCGCACGGTCGGGTCGGTCGCGGTCGGGCTGGGTGGCTGCTGGTCAAGATGATCGGCCTGGGGCTCGTGATGGTGGTGATCGAGTCGAGCTTCGCCAAGCTCAGGCTGTTCCGGATCCCCGACTTCATGGGCGCCGGGTTCGTGCTGTCGGTGCTGGCGATCCTCGTCTTCTACCTGGCGAACGGCTGATCTCGGTCATGCCCGTCGCGCCCCACTACGACTTCGCGCACGCCACCGCGGCGATGATCGCGATCCTGGCGCTGCTCAGCGGGCTGTCGCTGCTGCTGGTCAAGCAGGTCCACGAGCAGGTGCGCGCCTACGCGGTGCAGTCGGTGTTCGCGGCGGGATACACGCTGCTGGTCGGGATCGACCGCGTCGACGCGGCGTTGATCGTGCTCGCGGCGTGGACCGCGTTGATCAAGGTGATCGTGATCCCGGTCGCGATCGATCGGGCGGTCACCCGGCAGGTCTCCGAGCACGAGGTCCCGCTGGTCGTGCAGGTGCCGATGTCGCTGCTGATCGGGGTGACGCTGGCCGGGCTCGCGTACTGGTCGGCCTCCGCGCTGCCCGATCCACGGGGCGCTGCTGCCGACGCCCGCGCTCGGGATGCCGCTCTCGCTGGTGCTGATCGGGTTCTTCTTCATGATCACCCGCCAGAACGTGATCAGCCAGATCGTCGGCCTGCTCACGCTCGAGAACGGGGTGTTCCTGGCCACGGTGGCGATCGCCCCCGGGCTCCCGTTCGCGATCGGGTTCCTGCTGCTGCTCGACCTGCTGCCCGCGGTCGTCTTCTACGGGGTGTTCGCGCGGCTGATCGCGGCGCGGGCCAAGACCACGAGCATCGAGGACATGGCGGTCCTGCGCGGCTGATGGCGGTCTGGCTCCTGATCATGCTCGCGCTGCCGCTCGTCGGCGGCCGCGCGCCGGTGCGGTGATCGGCGATCGGCCGGTCAGCGGCTGGCTGTCGGCGCGGCGCCGCGATCGGCGTCGTTTGCCGCCGCGCTGGTGGCGGTGTTCGCCTACGACGCCGTGCGCGGGCAGCATGCGCTCGGCAGCGTGTTCTTCCTCGACGGGCTGAGCGGCGTGTTCCTGATCGCGGTCGCGTTCGTGTACGCCGTGGTCGCGATCTATTCGGCGGGGTACCTGCTCCCGCACATCGGCCACGTGCGGCTGCGGCGCTGGTACTGGCCGCTGCTGAACCTGTTCGGGCTGGCGCTGCTGGCTACGCCGGTCATCGCGAACCTCGGGGTGCTCTGGGTCGCGGTCGAGCTGACCACGGTGGTCAGCGCCCTGCTGGTCACCAGCGAGGGCTCGGATCAGTCGCTCGAGGCGGGCTGGAAGTACATCGTGATCGGCTCGGCCGGCCTGGCCGTGGGCCTGCTGGGGATCGTGCTGATCTACGCCGCCGGCGTCCCGACGCTCGGCGATCACTACACGCCGACCTACACCACGCTCGCGCACGCCGCCCCGCACCTGAACGGGTCGCTGGTCCGAACCGGATTCGCGTTCGTGCTGGTCGGATTCGGCACCAAGGTCGGACTGGTGCCGATGCACGCCTGGCTGCCCGACGCCCATTCCGAGGGCCCCAGTCCGATCAGCGCGATGCTGTCGGGCGCGCTGCTGGCCGCGGCTCTGTACGCCGTGCTCCGCATCGGCGCGATCGCCCAGCTCGCGGTCGGCCCGACCTACGTCCATGTGCTGCTGCTCGTGTTCGGCGCGCTGTCGCTGCTGCTCGCTGCGTTGTTCGCCCTGCGCCAGACGAACTACAAGCGGCTGCTCGCCTACTCCTCGATCGAGCACATGGGGATCGTGTCGCTCGGGATCGGGATCGGCGGCCCGATCGCCGCCTACGGCGCGTTCTTCCACGTGCTCGTGCACGCCGCCGGCAAGACGCTCGCGTTCTTCGGCGCCGGCGGCCTGCTCAGCCGGTACGAGACGCGCGAAGCCGACGGGGTGCGCGGCGTGATCCGGGCGGCTCCGTTCACCGGGGTCATGGTCTTGCTGGGAGCGCTGGCGATCACCGGGGTCCCGCCGTTCGGGATCTTTCGCTCGGAGCTCCTGATCGTCACCGGCGGCTTCTCGCACTCGCGCTACGCGCTCGCCGGCCTGCTGGTGGTGTTCGCCAACGTCGCGTTCGTCGGGGTCTACCAGGTGTTCCACCGGATGGTGCTGTCCCCGGGCGAAGCGAGCCCCGGCGATCGGACCCGGGTCGGCCGTCCCGAGCAGCCGCTGATGGCGGCCGCGATGGTGGTGAGCCTGACCGTGGTGCTGGTCCTCGGCCTCTGGATCCCCAGCCCTCTGAACCGCCTGTTGCACGGAGCGGTGACGGTGATCGGGGGCCGGCTGTGATCGCGCTCGAGGACCGCGCGGTCGAGGCGGGCGCGCTCGCCACCGAGCTCAAGCAGCTTGGCGGTCGGCTGATGATGCTGTTTGCCGACCGGTCCCGCCGGAGGGCAGCAGGAACTGTGCGCGCTGGTGCGCGCCGGCGACGCGAGTGAGTCAAGTTGCGCGCACCCGTCCAGGCGCAGCGCGTATCCGGCCGTCACGCCCATGGTTCCGGCCGCGCACTGGTTCGAGCGGGAGATCCACGATCTGCACGGGATCACCCCCGAGGGTCATCCTCGCCTCGAGCCGCTCGTCCGTCATCCGCCCGAGCAGCGCGAGGTGGAGCTGCCCGAGGAAGAGGACGTCCGCCTGGCCCATCGCGGCGCGGAGCGACTCGCCGGCCCGGGCGTGTTCGTGATCCCCTACGGACCGGTCCGCTCGGGCGTGTTCGAGTCCGCGCAGTTCCTGGTCCAGACCGGCGGCGAGGACGTCGCCTACTGCGCCCAGCGGCTGTTCTTCAAGCGGCGCGGAGCCGAGCGGCGGATCTGCGAGGTCCCGCTCGACCTGGCCGTCCTGGTTGCCGAGCGCGTGTCGGGCACCTCGAGCGTCGCGCACGCGCTCGCGTTCTCGCACGCGGTCGAGTCGCTGGCCGAGACCGAGGTGCCGCCGCGGGCCCAGGCGATCAGGCGGATCCTGGCCGAGCTCGAGCGTCTCTACAACCACCTCGAGGCCACCGTCCGCGAATGCGAGGACGCCTCGCTGTCGGTTGGACAGGCCCAGTTCGCCGCGCTCAAAGAACGCCTGCACAGGCTGGCCGGCGCCGTGGTCGGCAACCGCTACCTGCGCGGAGCGCTCGTCCCCGGCGGGACGCGCATCGACCTCGACGCGAGCGCGGTCGACCTGATCACGACGACGCATGACTGACTGGGAACGCGACTGGACGCGGACCCTGGCCGTGCTCCTGCGCACCGACTCATTCCTCGACCGGCTGGTCAGCGCCGGCCCGCTGTCCGAGGAGGACGCCCGGGATTTCGCCTGCGTCGGGCCGGTGGCGCGGGCCTCCGGCATCGACCTCGACACGCGCCGCGACCTTGCTTACGACGGCTACCCCGCCTTCGAGGTCGCGCGTCACTCCGACGGAGATGCGATGGCTCGCATGGAGGTCCGCTTCCAGGAGGTGCACGACCTCGCTCGAGCTGATGCGCGAGGCGGTTGCGTCGCTGACGCCCGGCTCCACGAGGGCCGAGCTGGGGCCATTCATCACGCCAATCCGCGCTCGGCGCGGCGGAGTCGGCGCGCGGGGAGACGCTCTACTGGCTCGAGGCCGACGGCGAGAGCGCGCTGGGGTTCTGCAAGCTGCGCGCCGCCTCGTTCATGAACTTCGGCGTGTTCAACCGCGTGTTCGACTCCCAGGTGCTGACCGACTTCTCGTTCATCGAGCACAGCCTCGGGCTGTCCCCGGCGGGGTGTGACGCATGATCCGCTGGTTCCTGCGCGGCGTCACGCAGCGCCGGCTGACGACCCGCTACCCACGGGCCGAGGAGCCGGCGCCCCGCCGGCTTCCGCGCGCGGGCGCTGCTCGACCCGAGCGCGACCAACCCGACGTCAGGCACGGCTCGCCGCCCAGGCCTGCCTGCCGGGCGCGCTGACTCTCGATCACCAGGATCGACTTCGCCTCGACGCCGCCCGCTGCATCGGCTGCGGGCTGTGTGTCGAAGCCGTCCCGGACGGCGCACTGGCCATCGACGCCGGCTACGAGCTGGCCGGCGCGTCTCGTCACCGCTTGGTGGTCGGCGACGTTCAGGAGGCCGACATCTCGCCGGTCGCCCTCGGCGGGCCGTTTCGCCGCTCGCTGCACATCCGGCACGTCGACGCCGGCTCGGACGGCGCCGTCGAGCAGGAGATCGCCGCGCTGCTGAACCCCTACTACGACATGCAGCGCCTGGGGCTGTTCTTCACCGCCAGCCCGCGGCACGCCGACGTCCTCCTGGTCACGGGACCAGTCACCAAACCGATGGAGGGACCGCTGCGTCGCACGTGGGAAGCGATGCCCGAGCCGCGCGTCGTGGTCGCTGCCGGCACCGATGCCTGCAGCGGCAGCATCTGGAATGGCCCGGAGGTGCTGGGTGGGGTGGACCGCGTGCTCCCCGTCGACGTGTACATCCCGGGTGACCCGCCGAGCCCGATCGCACTCCTACACGGGCTCCTGCTCGCCTCCGGGCGCGCGCGGGAGGTCTCGGCTCCAAGCTGGGACGCCGGCGCCCCGGGTCCAGCCGAGCGAACTGCGGCCGGTGCGGCGTGAGCGCGCTGGCGGTCTTGATGATCGTCGGCTGCGGCAGCCTCGCGCTGGTCTGCGGTCTCGCGGCCTGGCGCGCTCCGGCGGCGTGGCGATTGGGGACCGTGGTCGCGATCGCAGGATCGGTCGTGCTGGCCGCCGCAGGGTTCGTGGCGGTATTTGGCCAGCCGCTGGTATGGCAGCCGTTTCACTGGTTCGGCCTTGGCAGCGGTGGCGTGCAGGTCGATCAGCTCGCCGGCCTGTTCCTGATCCTCGCCGGAGTCGTGTCGGCGCCGCTGTTCCTGGCCGCCGATACGGAGGGGCCGGGCGCCGCGCGGGTGCTGCGACCGGTGCTCGTGTTGTGCGTGGTCGGGGTGATCGTCGTCGACAACGTGTTCGAGTTCCTGATCCTGTTCGAGCTGACCGTGGTGTCGATCTACGCGCTGATCAGCGTGCGCTACGAGGATCCGGGCGCCCGCCGCGCCGCGTCGCTCACCCTGACCCTGGCCAAGCTGGGTGGGGGAGCGGTGCTGGCGGGTCTGGTGTTGCTCGGGGTGGAGGGCGGCAGCTTCTCGTTTGAGCAGCTGGCGCACACCGGCCCGGGTCTCTCCGCCGCGGTTCGCGGCGTGTGCTTTGCCTTGCTGTTCGTCGGGTTCGCGGTCAAGGCGGCGCTGATCCCACTGCAGACGTGGCTGCCCGGCGCGTACGGCGAGACCGATGCCGACAGCTCGGGCTTCGTCGCCGCCGTGTCGCTGAACGTGGCGTTCTACGCGATGCTGCGCATGTGGTTCGGCTTCCTCGGCCATCCCGCCGTGTGGTGGGCGGTGGTCGCGCTGCTGGTCGGCGCGCTGACCGCGCTGATCGGGATCCTGGGCGGCGTTCTGCAGCGCGAGTTCCGGCTGTTCGTCGCCTACTCCTCGATCGAGAACTCCGGGCTGATCGTCACCGATCTCGGGCTCGCGCTGATGGGCAAGGCCCAGCATCGGCCCGGGCTGCTCGGCGTGGGTCTGGTCGCGGCGGCGTTTCAGATCACCGCGCACAGCATCGCGAAGGGCGGCCTGTTCGCGGCGGTGGCGGCGGTCGAGCACAGCACGGGCACCAGCGACATGGAGCGCCTCGGGGGTCTCTACCGGCGCCTGCCGGCGGCGGCGATCGCGACGCTGTTCGGCGGCGCGGCGCTCGCCGCGCTGCCGCCGTTCAGCGGTTTCGTGTCCGAATGGCTCGGGCTCGAGGCCTTGATGCAGGGATTCCGCGTGAACGGCACCGGCTCGCACCTGGCGATCGCGCTGGCCGGCGCGCTGGTCGCGCTGACCGCCGGCCTTGCCGCGCTCGCGTTCGTGCGCGCCACCGGGATGACGTTCCTTGGGATGCCGCGCGACCGATCGATCGAGCCACAGCCCGAGGCGAGGCCGGCGCGGTGGGGCATCGGCCTGCTCGCGCTCGGCTCGCTGGCGATCGGCGTCGCCGCTCCCTGGGTCGTGAAGGTGCTCGAGCACGGTCTTTCGCCGGTCGGCGGAGCGACCGCGATCGGCCACATCAGCCGGCCGGGCTGGCTGGTCGAGCCCGGCTACGCGGGCTTCGCCAGCATCAGCCCGACCGTCCTCGCGCTCACCCTGACCGGTTTTGCCCTCGGCGCGGCCGGCCTTCGTTACCTGGCCAGCCTGCGCCGGGCGCGCCGCGTGCCGGTCTGGGCGTCCGGGGTGGCGGTGTCCGGACGGCGGGTTCAATACACGCCGATCGGCTACGCGAACATGGTCAGGGTGATCTTCAACGTCGTCTACCGCGTGCGGACGCAGCTGCGCACCATCGGCGATCAGCGTTTCCCCGAGCGTCTGAGCATGATCCGCGCCGATCCCCGACTGTTCGATCCCGGCTGGCTCTATCGGCCGATCACCGGCGCGTTCACGCGCGCCGCCGACCTCGTCCGCAACATCCAGGCCGGACCGCTCGGGCTCTACCTGCTGTATCTGCTGCTCGCCTTCGTGGCGCTACTGCTGATCGCTCCCAGGCTGGGCTGAGGGCCCAGCGGTCGACGAGGGATCCACGGGCGCACGCCGGATGTTGCCGAGCCACCGCGGCTCGTTTGCCCATCCGCTTGCCGCGTCTGCCGCGATCTGATCGATGATCGGGGGCATCATCGACGCTGCCTCGGGCGAGTCGAGCGCCACCAGGGCGCCGGGATCGGCGAGCTGAGCATCCCGCGGCTCGGCGAGCCAGACCAGATTCAGGTCGTGCGCGCCGTAGCTCCCGACCACCTCGGCGACATACAGCAGCCGCTCCGGGACCACATCCAGTCCTGTCTCCTCGGCGACCTCCCGGACGAGCGCCTCGGTGATCGTCTCGCCGGTCTGGACGCGGCCGCCGGGAAGGAAGACATGCTCGACGCCTCGCCGGCGCTCGCGCGAGACGACCAGCTTGCCGGCCTGCATGATCACTGCTCGCACCTTGACCCTCACCGCTGCTGCTCCGGCTCGGCCGCCGACTGCGCCGGCGGAGGCCAGCCGGTGGTCTGGAAGATCGCGCGTTGCCACGAGTCTCGCTCCGGCCCCTTCGGTTCATGGCGGTACTTGTCGTCGTGCTTGCGGACGTGCTCGCGCAGTTCGTGAAGCAAGGACTCCGCTGTCCGCTGCTGCACGGAGAGCAGCAATTCGCGATCGCCGCGGGTGCGAGCGAGCTGCCAGGTGAGCCTGAAGTGGGGAAAGCACAGCCCAGGCGAGGATTCGAACGTGCTGCGGTACCCCGGGGTGGTGGCCAGCATGTCGAGCAGGTACTCGGCGTTGCGGTGAAGATATTCGTCGCGGCTGGCGCACGCCGGGCACTGTGTCGGGTTCGAACGCCGCGTCGGGGGCCAGCGCGTGCAGCTGGTCGACGATGCCGGCGAACGTGTCCGCGAACAGGACGCCGAGGCTCAGCGTCGTCTTCATGTCCTCCACGTCGATGCGGCGGAGCATCTCGATGTGCTCGGCGCAGAACCCGAATGCCCGGCGGACTTCGTCGACCGCGCTCATGTCGTTGCTCCGCTCGTCGTAGAAGTGCCAGATGTACTCGCGATCGGCCTTGTGCGCCACCCGGCACAGCGGACAGATGCCGCTGGCAAGCCCCTGACGAAGCCAGCTGGTCACGGCGCTCGCGGGCGCTTGACGGGCGACGCCTCGGCTGGGCAACCGCGATGAGCCGCTGGACCGTACGTCGCGTCGGCGCCGCAGTTTCATCGCGCGACCGTCGACCGGTGGTTGCGTGTGGTGCGCCCCGAAGCAGGCGGAGGTCCGTATGCCCTGGTGCGGACGAGCCCTAGTTCGGCGGCCCAGTGCGGTGTGCCGCCGTAGTGGCAGGCGGCGTTGTAGAGCTTGGACTTGCCCGCTTCGAGAAACTCGCGCTCGGTGGGCCACGTGGTACGGCCTCGACAGAACTCCTCGAGCTCGGCGCGTATGCGCTCGTCGCTCCAAAGGCGGTGTCGGCCCATGCCCGCGCGGGGTGGCGCCGCGAAGCCGAGCCGCCGGGCCCAGTAAGCCGTCCCTCCGCGATAGGAGACGGCGGCCGCGAGGCCGAAGCTCCCCGCTCGTTCCAATTCGCGGCGGGTCGGCCAGGTATCGCGACCATCCAAAATGCTTCGCAGTTCGGCTTCGATCCGTTCGTCGGTCCAGGCAAGCTTCGAGCCGGATTTCAGGTTCTGGAGCGGCAGCCCGAACTCGGCGGCCCAGCGCTCCGGCCCACCCAGCCGCCGGATCGCGTCGCGCAGCAGCTTCTGTCCCGCGGCCTCGAACTCGAGTCGGCTCGGCCAGTACGTCCAGCCGATCAAGAACTCCTCGAGGTCGGCGCGGACGCGCTCCTCGGTCCACACGGGCGCGTAGCCGGGCTTGCGTTCCGGGTAGGGCAGCCTGAGCCGCTTCGCCCACACCCGCGGGCCGCCAGACCTCGTGACCTGATCGCGCAGCTTCTGGCGGCCGGCTCGCTGGAAGTCACGGTACGACGGCCACTCCGTCGCTCCCTGCGAGGAACTCCTCGAGCTCGCGGCGGATCCGCGCCTGCGTCCACGCGGGTTTCGATGGCTTGCTGCTTCGGCTGCAGTCAACTCGACGAGTGTGGTCGTCGGTACCGGCACCGAGTTCAGGCAGTCGCGGACGACGTCTTCGGCTTGGACTCGCTGCACCCACAGTTCCGGCCGGAGGGCGAGCCGGTGCGCGAGGGCTGGCACGGCGACCGCCTTGACGTCGTCGGGGACCACGAAATCCCGGCCGTCGAGGAGCGCCTTGACCCGGCCCAGCTTCATCAACGCCAGCGTGCCGCGCGGACTGGCGCCGACCTGGACGCTCGGGCTCTCGCGCGTGGCCGCGACCACCTCGACGATGTAGCGACCGATGCTCTCGGAGACGTGCACGTCCTCGACCGCCCGCTGCATCGCGATCAGCTCGTCGCGATCGATCACCGGGTGCAGCTCGGTCTCGTCCTCTCGACGCTCCAGTCGCTGCTGGAGGATGCCCCACTCGTCCTCGGCGGACGGATAGCCAACCCGCATCCGGATCAGGAAGCGGTCGAGCTGCGCCTCGGGCAGCGGGTAGGTCCCCTCGTACTCGATCGGGTTCTGGGTGGCCAGCACCAGAAACGGTCGCTCGAGCGCCCTGGTGCGATCCTCGGTCGTGACCTGGCGCTCCTGCATCGCCTCGAGCAGCGCGGCCTGGGTCTTCGGCGGCGCGCGGTTGATCTCGTCGGCCAGCAGCACGTTGGTGAAGACCGGCCCCGGCCGGAACTCGAACTCGGTGGTGCGCTGGTTGAAGATCGATGCGCCGGTGACGTCCGAGGGCATCAGGTCGGGGGTGAACTGCACCCGCGAGAACCGCGTACCGGTCGCCGTGGCGAACGACCGCGCGATCAGCGTCTTGGCCAGGCCCGGATAGTCCTCGATCAGCACGTGCCCATCCGCCAGGAGCGCGCACAGCGCCAACTCCAGCGCCGCACGCTTTCCCACCACCGCCCGCTCGACCTCGTCGAGGATGCGCGCCGCTCGGTCCGCGACGGCTTGGAGGCCGAGCTTTTCCGACGTTCCGGTCACGATTGCGGGGCGGTCGTTGACTCGCGGCCGAGGACGAGGTGTCTGGCCGGCGGGGCGCCTTCGAACGCCTGGCCGTCGATCTGGCCCATGGCGCGGATCCATGCGTCGGCTTCGGGCCCGCTCGGCTCGTGCCGGTAGGCCCACGCGTATTTTCGGGCGGTCTCCTCGACCTCCCAGGCCAGCACGGACACACGGGCGTCGGCGTGGCGGTGCGTCACCTCAGCGGCCCGGCCTTCGGGGATCTGGAGCGCATGTCGAACGCACAGGCCGTTGCTCTGTTCGTAGCGGTCGCGCACTGGACGGAGCGCAAGTGAGGCGTTGACCAGCGCGAGCTGGGATCGCTCGACCCCGTCTCGCGCGTGGCAGGCCGGACAATGCTCCATCGAGGTGAGCTCGTCGGCCCCGGGAGCCAGACTCTCGTTTGCGCGCCGTCGGCCCCGACGTGCCGGTGGCGGTGACTGCTCCAGGCGATCGAGCAACCGTTGGAGCTGGCCGAGCCTGGTGGTCCGCTGGCGCTGGGCCGCCGACGCCGCTCCCGCCTCGTCCGCGACCGCGATGTCGTGGAGGTGGGGGGCGCACAGCTGGCCCGGGTCGGTCTCCAGCGAGGGATCTCGCTCGCTCGCCCGCTCCACGAACCAATGAACGTAGCGGCGATCGGCCTGTCCGCGAGCCAGACAGACCGGACACGCCTCGGACTCGAGTTGCCCACACAGCCGCGCCACGGTCGAGCTGCCACCTGCGTCTTCCGGCAGTCGCTCGCGCCAGGCCCCGCGCCGCCCGGCGTCCTGGTCGACCCCCGCGATCAGGCTCACGAGGGCTGCGCCATCTCGCTGCTCGAGGCTCGCGGCGAGCCGCTCGGCCAGCAGCATGAGCGCTGAGCGGTCGGCAACCTCGGCGGCGTGCAGAAGGTGTCGGAGACAGATGCCGTCGTGATCGGAGTACAGGCGCGCATGACCCGGGTCCGCCAGCCCTTCGAGCAACACGCTGCGTCCTCGCTGCGCGCCGAAGGCGACGGCCTCGCAGGCCGGGCACGGTCCGGGCTGGGCGCGGTCTCTCAGAATCTGGCGCGCGCCGGCCAGCGCGTGACGCATCACCGTGTTCATGATGTGGCCTTCGCCCTCGCCAAGGTCGTCGATGAGGCGACGCGAGTGACGGGGGCACATCCCCATGCCGGCACGCAGGCGCGCCTGCACCTCGGCGGCGGTGAAGCTCTCGATCTGAAACCAGGAGAAGAAGCTCCGCTCGCTCTCCGCGACGCATCGGCAGACCGGGCAGCCCGGCTCCCGGAGCAGCCGTTCGAGCTCGGAGATCAGGCGGACATCCCTGGCCTGCGCCGAGGAGCTCTCCGCCGGCGCGCTGGCGGCCGGATCACTACCGGCGCGACTGCGAGGCATCGCCCGGCTCAACCAGTTACCCGCCCGCTTCGGGCCCCGCTCGAGAGGCGCTGGCGCGCGGCTCGCAATGCTGCCTATCCGCCGTCTCGTCCGTCACGATCACCTCCTGGGATTGCCTGCGTCGGCCAGTCGTGGTCGGCCGACCGTAGAAGCCATCAGCGCCAGGAGGCGCGGTCCAGGGCGAGCTTCATCGCCTAGTGCCGAAGCATAGTGAAGCCGGGAACGCGGGTCCGGCGGGACCGGCTCAGGTAAATTCAGGCGAGCGCGACGGCCTCCCGTCCGGCGTACCGCGCGAGCTCGCCGAGCTCCTCCTCGATCCGCAGCAGCTGGTTGTACTTGGCCACCCGCTCCGAGCGAGCCGGCGCGCCGGTCTTGATCTGCCCCACACCGGTCGCCACGACCAGGTCCGCGATGAACGTGTCCTCGGTCTCGCCGGAGCGATGCGAGATGACCGCCCGGTAGTTGGCGTCGCGAGCAAGCGCGATCGTGTCCAAGGTCTCGGTGAGCGTCCCGATCTGGTTGAGCTTGATCAGGATCGAGTTCGCGACGCCGCGCTCGATCCCCTCGCGCAGGATCGCCGGGTTGGTGACGAAGATGTCGTCGGCGACCAGCTGAAGGCGGCTTCCGAGTCGCTCGGTGAGCATGCGCCAGCCGTCCCAATCCTGTTCGGCCATCCCGTCCTCGAGCGACACCACGGGGTAGCGGTCCGGGAATCGTCGACCAGTACTCGACCATCTCCTCGGACGACAGCGACCGGTCTTCGCCGGCCAGCTCGTAGCGGCCGTCCTTGAAGAACTCGCTCGCGGCGGGGTCGACGCAGATCGCCACGTCGTCGCCGGGGCGGTAGCCGGCGCTGCTGATCGCGCTCACCAGCAGCTCGAGCGGAGCCTCGTTCGAGTCGAGCGCGGGGGCGAAGCCTCCCTCGTCCCCGACCGCCGTGCCCAGTCCTCGCTGCTTCAGCGTGCGCTGGAGCTCGTGGTAGACCTCCGTGCCCATCCGCATCGCCTGCGCGAACGAGCCGGCGCCGACCGGCGCGATCATGAACTCCTGAAAGTCGACGGGATTGTCGGCGTGGACTCCGCCGTTGAGGACGTTCATCGTGGGCACCGGCAGCAGGCTTGCGTCGTCACCGCCCAGGTAGCGCCACAGCGGCTCATCCGCCTCCGCCGATGCGGCCCGCGCGGCCGCCATCGACACCCCCAGAATCGCGTTGGCGCCGAGCCGAGACTTGCCCTCGGTGCCGTCCAGCTCGATCATCGCCTCATCGAGCCGCCGCTGGTCCGCGGCATCGAGCCCGCGTACGGCCGGCGTGATCTCGCTGTTCACGTTCTCGACGGCGCGGCTCACGCCCTTGCCGCCGAACGCGGCCCCGCCGTCGCGAAGCTCGAGTGCCTCGCGCGTGCCCGTCGAGGCGCCCGACGGCACTGCGGCGCGGCCCCAGGCGCCCGAGGAGAGACGGACGTCCACCTCGATCGTCGGGTTGCCGCGGCTGTCGAAGATCTGGCGGGCGTGGACGTGCTCGATCGCGCTCATGTTTCCTCCGGTCGGCTCGGATCATCCCTGCGGCGCCGTCGCGACACTACACCTGCCCCGGCGCAGCGATGACTGCGGTTAAGTGCGGATCCGGCGGCGAGGCAGCCCCACCTGATCAGCCCAGTAACCGATGCCGCCGGTGCGACTCGCCGCGCGATACAGCACGCCCTTGCCGGCCTCCAGGAATTCCCGTTCCGTCGGCCAGACCTCGCGGCCGGCGCAGAACGCCTCGAGGTCCTCCCGGATTCGCTCTTCGGTCCAAGTCGCGCGGCGACCCGGCGACGCCCCGCGATGTCGGCGAACCTTGAAACGGCGCGCCCAGTAGTCGGGACCCTCGCCGGCGTAGATGGCCGACAACAGCCCCGACAGCCCGGCCTGCTCGAACTCCCGCCGCGTCGGCCACATGTCGGACTCGCCGATGAACTCTCTGAGTGTCGCCTCGATCGCTTCCCGCGTCCACCCGCGTCTGATTCCGGAGAGTCGGTTCTGCCGTGGCAGTCCGAACTCCGCGGCCCACCGGTCCGGACCGCCGGTGCGATTCACGGCGTTTCGAAGATGGGTCAATCCGGCATGCTCGAACTCCGCTCTGGACGGCCACACGCTCCGGCCGGCCAGGTATTCGGCAA
The DNA here is from genome assembly GCA_963767695.1 of uncultured Solirubrobacterales bacterium. Taxonomy (GTDB): domain Bacteria; phylum Actinomycetota; class Thermoleophilia; order Solirubrobacterales; family Solirubrobacteraceae; genus Palsa-465. The sequence continues at coordinate 23,254 of CAVYFE010000001.1, read as the reverse complement.
GGTCCCGCCGGATCCGCTCCTCGGTCCAGATCGGCGCGTATCCCGGCGGATGCCTGACAAAGCGCACGCCCATCTTCCGCGCCCAGCGCCTGGCGCCGCCCGCGCGAGTCACGGCGTCACGCAGCGCCTTGAGGCCGCTGCGCTCGAACTCCCGATACGTCGGCCACTCCGTCCGATCGACGAGGAACGACCGCAACTCCGTCCGGATTCGCTCGTCGGTCCACCCGGAGCCTCGGCGCTCGGTGGTGCTTGCCGATGGTCTGAACGGCGACGTCACGTCCGGAACCGGTCGCGGACGCGCTCGGCCACGTCCTCGGGCACCAGATCGACAGCAGCTTCCCAGTGCAGCCGCTCGAGGAAGGTGGAGTCCGAGCGGTAGAACGGCTTGAGGTTTGACCGGCAGGCGATCCGCAGGTTCAGCGGGTAGCCGACCGTGCCCGGCGGCGCACCGTACATCGCCAGGTTGAAGCTCTCGTAGCCCATGTCTGCGTAGGCGTTGAGCGTGGCGGCCAGGCCGTGCGCCAGCTCGGCAATCAGATCGTCGCCGAGCTCAGCGGGCGAGGCGAGGCCCGGTACGAACGCGCGCAGCTCGGCGGGGGCGATCGGGGCGAAGCTGACCAGCCACTGGACTTGCCCCGAGTTGCCGAGGAACCGCACACCGGCGCGCCGCTCGGTGTCGAGGTAGTCGTCGAAACGCGTCGGCGGGCACGTCGGCCAACCGGCGCTGGAGCGTCGTCGGGGTCGGGTCGACGACGCCCTGCAGGTGCGGATGGAATAGTGAGCTGCCAGAGGGGAGCATGTGGTTGGCGTTGATCGACGCCCACCGCGAATCCGGATCGGCCGCCATGACCGCGTTCGCGTAGAGCACCTGCGTCGCCAGGTTGTCCGCCATCAGGCGCTCGGTGATCCGTCCCAGCGGCAGATAGTGGAGCTGCGGCGAGTAGACCGAGACGCAGCTGTGCGACGAGTAGGCGTGGAGGTTCGGGAACAGGACCGCCTCGCCCGCGAGCGATCCGCCCGTCCGGGTGAAGCGCCGGCGGCAGCTTGGGCGTGAGCCGCTCGATCCGCTCCGCGCAGAACGGACAGCTCGGCTGGTTCTCCCGCGCGAAGGCCTCGAGGTCGAAGTCGTTCGGCGGCATCAGGCCACGGTTGGGCAGGATCCTCGAGGTGTGGCCGGTCAGTGGGTCGACCCGGACGTCGATCTCGGCACGCACCACCTCGCCCGTATCGGCGAGTGATCATCTCCGCAACCAGCCGTCGGTGTTCAAGCTCCATCGGAATCTTGACGGCGTGTCGACTAAGCCTCGAGCGCGGAGCGGATACGTTCGGCAGTTTCCTTGAGTTCCGCGTCGTCCGCCGGTTGGGCCTTCCGGAAGTCCAAGCCGCCGATGTCGTCGATCGGCACGAGGTGGACGTGAGCGTGGGGGACCTCGATCCCAATCACCGCCACACCGACTCGTTGCGCGCCCGTGGTCTCTTGAATGGCCTTTGCCACTGGTCGAGCGAAGACGAAGAGCCCGGACAGGAGAGGGTCCGGTAGCTCGAACAGGTCGTCGATCTCCCGCTTCGGGATCACGAGGCTGTGCCCCACCCGGATTGGACGGACGTCGAGAAACGCCAGGTAGTCGTCGTCCTCCCGGAGGATGTGCGCCGGAATCTCACGGTTGACGATCCGGGTGAAGATCGAAGGCATCGGGCTCCTTTAGGAAGGGAACGTTTCCGGCAACAATGCAAACCGACGCATATCCCTGAGCGCGTGCTCGGGCAGCGGCAGAAAGCGCTCCAAGCCATCGGCGGCGTGCTGCAGTTGCTCATATAGGGATGGTGCTTCCGCGAGTGCCGAGGCGTCGAGGAACTCGGAAGCGATGGCGGACCATTGGCGGAGAGCGTGGACGACTCTGTGGCCGTCGAGTTCCGCGGCTGAGACGTACGCACTCAGCCACACGACGTATGCGGCTCCGCCCGGAACCACGTTGAGCCAATATTCGTATTCCAAGCTCAAGCGCGCCCGCTCGTCCGCGAAGTACGAGGCATCGGCGCGAGCGAGATCGACCTCGGCCCAGCGTTTCACGGGCTCGTAGCCCTCGCGCGCCGCGTCCAGCAGTGCTAGCCGATAGGCGCGCACGGTCCTCGCCAGCGCTGACCACCACGCACCCCAATGGTCGTCACGACCACGCTCGGGGCCGCTGCCGATAACTTCGCACGCCCCCGCCGCCTCGAGCAGGCGGAAGCCCTTCAGAAGGAGCCGCACGTGCTGACATTCGTCGTCACCGCGGCGCGGTCCGCTCGGTCGATCAGGCGATTGCCGCAGAGTGGCTCTCAATCTCGCGCAGAACCCGACAGCTTCTAGCAGTAAGAAGCCTCGGGACAACCTCCATTCCCGAAGCGATCCTACCGCCGCCGGCGAATTTGCTCGACGTGTCGCGGACTCGGTCCCCGCCTGATCCATCCCGGGAGCCGGTCGTAGCGGTAGAAGTGGTGTAAGGCTCACACGACGCAGACTGACCCCGCAGCGCACGCGGTTGGTCGCAGCAGGCGCGAACATGCTGGGGAGGACGCAGCGCAACGCCTATGTCTCCAAGGCGATTCGGTGGTGCGGCCTCTCCGTTGGCTGTCCGCGATCGCCGGGATCAGCGCGATCGTCGCCGGGTTCGGGGCAGGAGCGGTCGCGCTCATCGCGTTCGGTGCTGACTCCATCACCGACGGCTGCGCATCGGCGGTGCTCGTCTGGCGATTCAACCGTGAGCGCTCTGGCGAGCATGACCTCGTTCGTGTCGAGCGGCGAGCCGCACGGGCGTGCGGCGCGATGCCGATCCTGATCGGGCTCTACGTCGCGAGCGCGATCGCCGCGCCCACCGGCCATTCCGCGCCCGACCGCTCCCCGGTCGGCCTCGCGCTCACCGCCGTTTCCGGCCTGGTACTGCCCGTCCTCGCCCCCCGGCGTAGCTCCGGCTCGCCGGTCCGCTCCAGAGCACCGCACTGCGCGGAGACGGCATCCTGAGCCTTGCCGGTGCGGCTCTAGCCGCCGTCACACTCGCCAGCCTCGCGCTCGACACGGTGCTCGGCTGGTGGTGGTCCGACGCCGTCGCCGCGCTCGCCATAGCCGGCTTCCGACTCGCCGCAGGCTAGAAGACGAGCCGCTCCGCGGGCCGCCGACCCGTCGCAACCGCAGTCGCAACCGCCCCAATCCGAGAACCCCGCGCAGCTCGACCCCGCCACCAGCGGCCCGACTTGACCGACACGCTTCGATGGCTATCCACCGACAACGTTCGGTGGCTCTCGACGGCCTGGCCCGGACACCTTCGAACGACACGATCGAGCCCGAAGCGCGGGACGCCGTTGTCGACGGACAGGTCGTAGCGCGGAAGCGGAATAAGGCCGCCCGGGCCGGCCTGGAACTGGTGGCTGACTAAATACTCACCGCCTCGCATGCCTGCGAGCGGCCGAGGCTGATGCGGGGGCCGCGCCAACCCGGGCGCAATACCTCTATGACATGTCTCCCTACGAGTCGGTGGGCCGCTACGACCGCGTGGTCGAGCGTCGCCGTGCCATCAGCCGGTCGAGCTCTGCGTCGCGGCCGACCAGTTCGCTTGGCTGGATCGGCGCGCTGAATCGGAACGGGTTCTCGAGCGCCACTACGGTCAGACCGTAGCGTGTGCTACGGCGGCACCGTAGGGAGTCTCGCTGCTGGCCCCGGGAGCTTGGACGCGAGTGTAGGCATGCAGCCAAACGCGCACGCCGACGGCGACGGGCAGAGGGGACGGGTCGCTACCGGACGTGCTGGACAGCCCCAGCGCGCAAAAAAGGGGGGACGTGCCGACCTCCCGTCCCGCGTGCTCGCGGGACGGGAGGCAGGCGGTCGCGCCGTTGGTTATGCGGTTGCGGGCTCGGTGTCGTCTCCGAGGTCGAGGTGCGCGAGGTCGGACTCTCCGCGGTGGGCGGCGAGTTCGACGGTCGTCTCCGGTGGTTCGTCGAACACGAACGTGTCGCGGTGAAGGGTCGCGAGGCGTGGGGAGAGCATGGGTCGGAGGAACTCCCAGACCGCGGCGCGTAGTGGGCTGTGTCCGCCTGGGAGCGCGTCGGCGAGCTTGCGGGCCATGCGATCGGTGCCGAGCGTTTTGGTGCGGGTGACGCCGTCTGGGTCGAGTGCGAACGCGGCGGCCCAGCTGGCGGTGAGTTGTGCGATCCCGCGGAGGGGGTCGGGGTCGTTGAGCGCGCGCTCGAGTTCCGCGTCGAGGATCGCGTCGGGTTGGCGGGGTTCGCGGCGGCCGGTGTCGCCGATCGGCTGCTGGCGGTCTTGGTCTGTCCAGCCGGCGCCGTAGGCGATGACGTCGCGGTAGTGCCTGGCGAGGAGGTGGCAGATGATCGCTTTGAGCGCGTGCAGCTGGCCGGGTGTGGGGTCCATGAGCCCGGCGCGCAGGTCGTGGCCGAGCCCCAGGTTGCTGTTGGTCGCCTCGGCTTGGCGCAGGCGCTGCGCGTTGCGGCGTTCGCGGTCTTCCTGTCCGGCGGCACGCAGTTCGTCCTCGTCGAGGCCGGCGCCGGCGAAGAACGCCTCTTCTCGGGCGGGCTGGTCGTTCTCGTGGTTGGCGAGTTGCTCGTGGACGAGGTCGATGATGAACAGGGGGTTGACGACCCAGATGCCGTCGGCGAAGTCCTGTCCGCGCTGGTGGACGTAGGCGAAGCGTCCGGCGCGGGCGCGGTCGCGGGTCTGCGGTGTGATCGTGAGCTTGAGCGCCTTGGTCTTCGCGCGGGCGGTGAGCGTGTCGAGCTCGCGGTCGACCTTGTCCGGTTCGCAGGCGAGGATGTGGGCGAGCTGTTCTCGCTCGGTGGCGGTGAGGTGCGTGCGGGCACGCTCGATGTGCTCGGCGGCGTCGAGCATTGCGCCGTCGTCGATGCGGACGGCGTAGGTGTGCTCGTCTTCGACGATCGTGCGGTGCACGAACGCGCCGAGGTCCCGCAGTGCGCTGTCGTGCAGGTCGGTGCTGGTGATGCGCTTGGCGACGGCCTGGGTGAGGTCGGGCGCGATCTCGTGCATGTCGGCGAGGCGGTTTGCCATCGTGACCGATAGCTGGTGACCGTTGGGCCGCTCGGCGACTCGTTCGCGGATCGGCTCGGGAAGGGTGAGCTGGCGGCGCAGGTTGTGCGCGCGCTTGGGGGTGATGCCAAGGTCGGCGCACACCGCGAGGACGCGGTCGTCATCTGGCAGGCCGGCGCGGGCGTGCCAGCAGTCGGCGAACTGTTGCTGCTGGTCTTGCGAGGCCGAGCTCCTCGCGCTGGTTGGCCTGGGCCTGGATGCGTCTGATCTCGTCGGGCGTGGGCTCGTGGTCGAGCAGCAGGACGATCAGGGTGCGGACTGGCGCGAGTCCTTCGAACCCGTCGGTGCCGGCGAGCTCGTGGCTGGCCTTGGCGGCGAGCAGACGCCGCTGTCCGTCGTAGAGGAGAACGGTCGGCTGGTCGGGGTCGGGGCGGTGCCCGATGCACGGGATCAGCTGTCCGGTGCGCATCAGCAGTCGCGGCGAGCGAGTGGATGCTGTCGTGGGTGATGTGCTTGCGGGGGTTGGGTGCGAGCTCGAGATCCTCGAGCGCGACGCGCTCGATGGTGCCCTCGACGGGTGCCTTGGCGACGGTGGTGACGTCGAACAGGGCGGGGGAGGGCAGCAGGGCGGGGTTGGGGTTGGGCATGCGGTGGCGTCCTTTCAGGTGGAGGGTGTTGTGGGTCGCGTGCGTGTGCGGGCGCGCAGCGCCGCGACGGTGTCGGCGGCGATGTGGTCGAGCGCCTGGGCGGGGTCGGTGATGACGTGGATCCGGTCGCACTCGACGCTCAGCGGCGCGATTCCGATCGAGAGGTGGATGGTGGGGACGTTGTGTTCGGCGAGCCAGCGGACCCGCGCGACTCCGGCCTGGGTGTCGGCCCAGCCTCCGTCCGAGAGCACGTACACGAGTCGGGGGCGGCGGGGGTTTGTCATCTCGAGCTGCTCGCAGAGCAGCTCGATCGCGTCGCCGGCGAACGCGGTGCCGCCGCCGGTCTTGATCCCGGGAACGAGCGGCAGCGGTCGCCTCCCGTCGGCGAGCAGGGCGACGCTGTTGCCGAACAGGGCGGTGGCGCAGCGTCCGCCGATCTGTCTGAGGCCGTCGGTGAGGATCCAGCAGATGGGTCCGAGCGCGTACTCGTAGGCGGCCATCGAGCCGGAGGTGTCGATTACCAGTCCGACGTGCGGCTCCTGGATCGGCGCGGTGACCTGCCGGGTGATCCGCCATGGGTGGGTGCTGACGGGCCGTCCGGTCTGTCGTTGTGCTTTGCCGCGGGCGTAGGCGCGGCCGTCGAACCGCCCGCCGGGGGTGCGCTTGTCGATCCGCTTGGTGCCTTGCGTCATTGCCTGCCGCAGCCGGGTGGCGTAGCGGCGGGCTTGCTGGACCTCGTCTGGCGCCGGTGGTCGGTCGACGCCTCGGTGGGGCATCCGGCCGGTCGGCATCCCGGTCCCGCGTCCCGAGCGCCTCGAGGGGCTCTCCTCAGCGGCCGGCTGCCGCGTCGGCGAGTACCTGCTGCAGGTCGATGTCCGCGTCGAGTTGCTCGAGCTGGCCGCCGCGGGACTGCTCGAGTGCCTGCTCGAGCGCCTCGCCCAACGAGCCCGCTGCGGGCTGATCGCCGCTCCCGTCGGATGCGTGATCGCCGCTGCTCGCTGTGTCGCGGTCTTCGGACGGGGATGGGTCGGGCGGGCCGATGATCGCGCGGTACTCGCGCGCCGCGCGGTCCAGCGCCTCGAGCTCGCCGTCCGGGATCCAGATGACCCTGGCGAACAGCTCATCCAGTGCCGCGAGATCCCGGTCGCCGAGAACCTGCCGCCACACGTTGCGCAGTCCGTCCAGGACGGTCGGGTCGAGGATGCCGTAGTGGGTGCGGGCCTGCAGGTACGCGGTCGCGCGGCCGGCCATGTCGCGCGTGAGCGGTCTGCCGGCCGTCGCCGTGGCGAGGAGCTCGCCGGCGAACACGGGGAGGATCACGTCGGTGACCGCCGCTTGGAGCGCGTGGCGCACGAACCGCCCGCGGAGCGTGCCGGGCGGGTGCTCGCGGACGCCGTGGGCTTCCATGCGCGGCTCCTCGAGCAGCCGTCGGTCGATCGCGAGCTGACGATCGTCGGGGTTCTCCGATTCGCTGAGCGCGATGTCGTGCTCGATCGTCCAGCGTTTGGTGTGCTTGCCGTGGAAGGTCTCGTGCAGCGCGACGCCGAAGCAGCGCAGCACCGCCCGCCGCTCGAGCCGGCTGGCGAGGATCTGCTCGCGGGTGCCGAGCAGCGTGTCGGAGTCGAGGTAGACGGTGCGGGAGTGGATCTCGATGTGCCCGGGGTCTGAGAGGCCGGGGCCGATCAGCGCCCACACCGGGTACAGGCGCTGCAGGATCCCCGTCCAGTGGTCGGAGAGCTCCTGGTAGACGGGGTCGAGCTTGCCCCGCTGGGCGGCGGCGCGATGCAGCTGCGCCACGAACACCGCCGGCCGGCCCGTGGTTTGGGTCGTGCTCATGAGGTGACCGCGCGCGGGTAGCCGTGCAGGCTGGGGAGCCGGCGGGTGGCGGACACCTTGAGATGGGCGTAGCCGGCCTGGTCGAGCATCCGGCAGACGGCGGCGGCCTCGGCGTCCTGCACCTTGCCGGCCTGGACCTGCTCGGTGAGGTTGGAGACGAACAGGGCGAGCGCGGCGCGCTCGCCGACGCGGTCGATCATGCGGGCGAGCGCTTCGACGTCGCGGAACTGCGGCGTCCACATCAGGCCGTCCTCGCCGGCGATCCGCTGGCGGTCAAGCGCCATCGCCTCGCTCACGAGCGGCCTGGGGGCGCCGAGCTGCGCGAGCGCGGGCCAGTTGCTCGTGACCTCGAGCGTCGCGGGGAACCGCGAGTGCCACGCATCCGGAATGTCGGTGGCGCCCACCAGGCCCGGGTTGTAGGCGAGCAGGCACGCGAACCCAGGCTGTGCGATCACCGTCTCGCCTGTTGCCGGCAGGTAGAGCGACAGGCGGCCGTCGAGGCATGAGTTGATGCTCAGCAGGGCGACGTCGCGGATCGTGTTGACCTCGTCGATCATCACCACCCAGCCCTCGCGCATCGCCTGCACGAACGCGGAGTCGACGAGCCGGATGGTGCCGGCGTCGTCGGCGGCGGGGACGAACTCGTGGCGGAACAGGTACTCGTCGCTGGACGGGCCGCCGGTGATCTCGACGAACCCGTAGAACGGGACGCCGTGACGGTCCTCTACGTCGCGGCCGCGGGCCTGCCAGAGCCGGTAGGCCACACATCTGGCCAGCTGCGACTTCCCGGATCCGGGTGGTCCGATCAGGCGCAGGAACGTCGACTCGGCCGGCCGGTCGGTGTCGATCAGGGCGCAGGCGAGCTCGTCGATCGGCTCGCCGTGCAGCCGCGGCGGGTAGATCCGCTTGCCGTCCGGCAGCAGGACCGGTGAGGTCAGCGATTCAAGCTCCAGCAGCATCGCTGGGGCGTTCCGGGGCGAGGTCGCCCTCCTCGGCGACCCGGTCGATGGCGGACAGGGCTTGATCGATCGCGCTCATGCGCGACCTCCTTCCGTTTGACGTGATCGGTGTGCGGCGACGGGCTTCGCGGCCCGTCGGGTCGGCGGCCGGCGGTTCAGGTGCCGAACACGCTTGCTGCGACCCGCAGGCGGGCCGCGGTGGCGGCGTAGCCGGCGTCTTGCTTGGCGTCGGCTACCTGGCCGGTGATCTGCCCGAGCTGCGTGGCGACCGTGGATTGGTTGGCGGCGACGCCTTCGAACGAGTCGAGCACCGCGTGGTGCTCGGCGCCGCGGGGGGAGAGGATCGAGACGATGTGCTCGACCCCGGCGCCGCGGATGTACGGGATGTAGGTCTGCACCCAGCCGCGCGCCGCGCCCGGGCGCGCGGCGCGGCCGACGCGTTGCTCGAGGCCCGAGGGCAGCCACGGCAGATCGAGGTGAACCAGGCAGCTGGCGGTCTGCAGGTTGTGGCCTTCATGGCCAATCTTGGACAGGCACAGCACGGGGAACTCGCCGCCGGTGAAGGCGTGCTTGAGCGCCTCGAACTCGGATGGCTTGACCTGGCCGTCGGCGACGTGCGCCTGCACGCCGTGGCGTTCGCCGAGCGTGCGGGCGAGCTGGCGCAGGCACCAGACGCGCTCGGCGAACACGATCACCTGCTCTTCCGCGGCAACGCCGGCCAGCGTCTGCGCGGTGATCCCCCGCAGCAGCGGCAGGCCGTCGCCTCCGCCGCGCATCGCGTCGGCGACGAGGCCCTGGCGGACCAGCGCTTTGGCGAGCGCCGCCTGCGAGTGCGTGAGCGTCTCCGGGTCAACCGAGGCGTCCACGAACACGCCGACGTTCCCGAGCACGACGCCTTGTGCTCTGGAGAGCTCGGCGAGCGCCTGCTTGAACAGCTCGCTGCCGGCCTCGAGCGTCCGGAGCTCGCGGAGCACCTCGAGCAGTCTGCGGTACGCCTCGCGTCCGCCCTGGCGGATCGCTTCGAGCAGTTCCTGGAGCGCGGGGTCGGGGTCGATCGCCAGCGGTTTGGCGGGCCGGACCTCCGGCATCCAGGCCTGCATGTCCTGGCGGGTGACGCGCACGAGGTGGGGTCCGTAGTTGACGCGGAGCCGGTGGGCGTTGATCTCGTCCATGAGATCGCCGCCCTCACGCGTGTTGAGCCGCTCGGTGATCATCGCCTCGTCGCCGACCGCGAGCCCGACCAGCACGTCGAGGTGCTCGGCGCTCTTGCCTCTCGGCGTGGCGGTCAGAAGCCAGCAGTCCGCCACCGACCCGAAGCGCACCAGCTTGAGCGCCTGGTGGGCGTCGGTCGCGGGGTTCGCGTACCGCGAGCGCCTCGTCGGCGATCAGCAGATGCCAGGGGATCACCTGCAGGTCGGCGGGATAGCGGTCGAGCGCGCTGTTGGGCACGAGCACCGACTCCGGGCCGGTCCGCGAGGGCGCGGTCGAAATCGCGGATCTGCCCGGCGATCGGACGGCGCTCATCGATTACCAGCACCTCCAAGTTGGGTGCCAGCGGCGGCAGCCCGCGGCCGGGGGCGCCGAGCACAAGCTCGTCGTGCCACTGGCCGAGCAGCCGGCCCTCGGCGACGACCATCGCCCGCAGCCGACGGGTCGTCGACCGCGCGGTTCGCGAGTGCTCGACCGGTCGAGATCGTCTTCCCGCTTCCCACCTGGCTCGCATCGACGCCCGAGCCGACGACCTTCAGTGCGGCGATCTCCTGCTGGCGGCCGAGCAGCACCGGGTCATCGGCGAGCGGTCGTGCCAGGGTCATGCGCATCAGCTGCCTCGCGCCGGCGTCGAGTGTGACCTTCATCCCGTGCTGCTTGAGCGCGCGCAGCTCGCTGACAGCCTGCTCGGCGACCACCCGCCGCGTCGTCGCCGAAAGACCGTCCGAGCTCGTGATCGTGAGCGCGCCGGGCCGGCCTTTCATCCGCCCCACCCGAACGGTGTCGGCCAGATGGCCGGCCGCCTCGGTCGAGAGCAGCAGGGGCAGTCCGCGCTCCACGGCTGTCTGGACCGCCTCGCCGAGGTCCATCACCGCACTCGCCTGGCCGTACCGGTCATCACGCCGCACCGATCCAAGCCGTCGCTGCGAGTACTCGCGGGCCGGGAAGGTGACCACGCGTAGCTCGAGCTCCGCGGTCGTGGTGCCGTCGCGCCCGCGATAGGAGCGGCGGGTGATGAGCAGTCGTCCCCACCGATCGCGCTTGTCCTTCGGCGCGCCGGGGCCTATCGGTGTGCCGAGCTCGCGGGTGAGCTCCTGCGCGAGCTGCCCGGCTGAGTCCAGGCATTCCTTCGGGCCGGCGTGCAGCGTGTGCACGTTGATCCGCTCGATCAGCTCGCTCGCGGCGGTCGCGGGTACGACCGCGGAGCGCAGGTCGCGCTCGAGCTGGCCGCCGAGCGAGACCAGCAGCCGGATAGCGTCCAGCGAGAGCACCGGGGTGAGCTGCCAGCCATCGCCGCGGACCGCGGGCATGACGAACAGCGCGACCGGCCGCTGGACCTGGTCGACCGCCTCGAGCTGCTCGCCGGCCACCTGCAGCCATGTGGGGGAGGCGATGCGCCAGCACCGCAGCTGGGCGGGGTCGAACTGGTCGGGGTTCGCGAGCACCCACCGTGAGAGGTCATCAGCCTGGCCCGCCGGGAGACCGAGGCGGGTGGCCAGCGCGTGGCGCTGCGCCCCAACGTCACCGAACACGGCCGGGTCCGAGAGGTCGAGAGGCAGCTGCGCGTGCGCACGGCGGAGCCTCTCGTCAAGGCGGCTCGCCGGCACCGTGATCGTGGTCCAGTCGAGGCCGGCTTCCTGGTCGGCTCGTGCCTGCCCGTCGGTGAGCGCCTGGATCGCGGTGAGCGTCAGGTGACGCGGGTTTAGCGTGATGCCGTGGCGGCGTAGCACCGCCTGCGCGTGCTCATCGGCGCTGCGCCAGGTGTCGCGGTCGTTCGGATCGACGGGCTCGTTCCTGCTCAGCCGGACCAGCGCCTGCCAGCTCAAGCGTTCGAACGCGGCGGCCCAGCGTGGGAAGCATCGCTGCAGCTGGCGTGCGGCGTCGGTGTCGCGCGCCCGGGCGATGAGGCGGTCTCGCTCGACACGCTCGCCATCGAGGCCTCTGCCCCAGCCGGGCAGGCTCAGCTCCCGCCCCGAGCTGGTCGAGGCGGCGGCCGGCGCCGGGCCGGCGCCATGGGAGGGATCGGTCATAAGGGCTCCTTTCCAGCGGTGGGCACGTCGGCCGTCCGGCCGGCGTGTCCTCATGAGCTTGGGTGCGCCTCAGCGGCGCGCCGGAGGTTCAGCGGGCGAGCGAGAGCGCGGTCAGACGGGTGCGCACGTCGGCGATCAGCTCGTCGCGGACGCGCATCAGCGCGAGCCCGAGCAGGTTCTCGCCGCCGTGGCCGCCGTCGGGATCGCGGGCGCCCCAGACGAAGTCACTGGGGCTGTCCTCGGCGAGCGGGTGCGGATGGGTCAACAGCAGCGCCGAGTGGTACGGCTCGAGCGCGAACTTGCCGCGCAGCGCGCACAGCATCACTTCGAACTTGACCTGCTCCCAGTCGGGGCGCAGCTCCGTCTCCCGCCCGGCCCGTTTCGCGCCGGCGGCGGTCCCGGACGCCAGGATGACGTCGAACTGCCGGCGCGAGGTCGCCTTACATGCCTGGAACCAGTGCTCGACCGTGCGCACGGGCACGCGGTCGTTCTCGTGGTGGCCGTGGTAGCCGAACGGCAGCCGCAGGCCGGGGGTCGGCGCGAAGTTCGACAGCCAGCCGCCGTAGAAGTACACCGTCCCTTCCGCGCTCCACGGCGGATCCGTGCGCCCGGGTATCGCGGCGGCGGTGTCAGGGTTGGGCATGGGCCTGCTCCTCTCTGTGGTTGTGGATCGCGGCGCTCGGCATGCCGGCTCCCGGTGGTCCGGTGATGGCTGACTCGTATCCCGGGTGAGTCGGATCAGGTGTTCGGCGCCCGTCGAACGCGTCGAGTGCCAGCGTTCGCAGTGCCTCCTCCAGAGCCCGTTCGCGCCGGTCGATCGATAGCTGAAGCTCACGTCGGCGTGCCCGCGCGCCCGCGAGGTCGGTTGCGTGCGACTTCGGCGCGGTCAATTGCCGGAGTTCCCGCCCGAGCCGGTCGAGCTCGCCCCGCAGCCGCTGCGGCGCTGCGAGATCGAGCGCGTAGACGCCCGGCTGGGTTGACCGCTTGACGACCGGCGGGCGGGTGAGCTGGGTCAGGAACACGGCGAGCGGGTCGGTTCCGGCGATTGTGTGGCCGGCGCGGCGGACGAGCTCGTACCAGTCGCGGTAGTGAAGCGCCCCGATCGCCCGCGGCTGCGCCCGAATCGTCCGGACCGCTGCCTCGCGGATCGCAGGTCCACGCAGAGCCGTCTGCTCGAACGATCGGGCGCTCACGATCTCGGTGTTGTCGTTCGCGATCGGGAACGCGCCGCCGAGCTCTTGCAGGAGCGCAACGCGCCCGTCGATCTCCGCGAGGGCGCGGTCGATCGGCTCCAGCTGGGCGAGCAACCGCGCGCGGCGGCTGAGCAGCCGCCTTCGCGTGCGCTCCAGAGCGCGGCGCTCCGCCGTCGTGGCTCGTTTCAACCGCGCCGACGGTCGTGTCAGCGCGAGCGGCTGTGCGGCAGTCGTGCTGCGAGGCATCACTTCCGCCCGGCCGTCGTTTGAGTAAGGAGGCCCTCCGAGCGACGCGTCAAACGAGACGTCACGCGGGCCCCGGATGGGCGTCGCGGCGAGCCCGGCGCTGCCGACCGCGTCGGGGCGCCTGCCCGGTGACGCGTGGTGGCGCTCGTGCTGTGCTTGGCGATCAGAACGATCAATGCACCGAGTAGCACCAGCTTCGCGGCGAAGCGTGCAAGTCGCCACACGATGGCGAGCACCAGCGCCAGCGCGAGGATTGCGATGACGATCACGGGAACCTCCTGTCGGTTAGGTAGCGGCTGCCGCGCCGCCCGGTCCCTATTGCGGGTCAGGCGGCGAGAGCAGGGTCGATCGCGGTCCCACAAGGGATGCGTCGGAGGGGCTTGCGGCGATCAGCACTCCGGTTGTCCGGGCGCGCCTCGATTGGGCTTGCGAGACCGCGACGGATGCGGGAGCGTCTCGGGGAGTGGCGTTGTTACAGCGCGCTCGAGCAGGATGCGCCGCCGACCCGGGCGGTTACCGTCTGCCCGGCCGCGTCAGCGCTGGCGTGGAAGTACACGTCGGCGTATCCGCTGCTGTTCGTGTGCCAGCTGTGCGAGTCACCCGCGGGGTCGGTCACGGTCACCGTCTGGTCGGGCTGGTTTGAGTTCACGTACACGTCGTAGTCGTGGTGAGCGCTGTTGTAGGAGGCGGTGACAGTGCAGCGCGCGCCAACACCGCCTGATCGCTGCGGCGGCCCGGTCGTGCTGTCGCTTGAGGTCGGCCCGCCGGGGGCCTGTGCGGGCACGGCCGCTTTCGTCCAGTTGGTCGTGATGGCGCGCTGGGCTTGAGTGAGTGTGATTTGGCCGTCGCACACCTTCTGATTGAGTTCGTCTTCGACGGCGTCCTTGGGGTTAGGGCTGGCGCCGGGCTCTGGCCAGAGGTTGCGCGGGTCGTTGACGGCGCCCCCGAGCTCGAGCGGCACGAAGTGGTCGTATTCGTAGGAGCTGATCGGTCCGGTGTCGCCGTAGGCGGCGATGCTGGCGTCCTTCTCTGGCTCGGTGACGCTCTCGGGCGGACGAACGCTCGCCGTCCACCCCGCCACGCAGATCGTGGTTCCGATCGAGGCCTGGGTGACCGCGGGGTTGAGCGCACCCGGGGTGCAGCGCGGGTCCGGGCGCGAATACAGGCCCGTGCCGATCGGGTGACACGAGCCCGGGGGTGGCTGCGCCTGCACGACATGGGCCGAGGCGCTCGAGTAGGCAAGGCCTCGTGCTCTGTGCTTGCCGCCGCGCGCTGGCCGGCGTCCGGGCCTTTCGGCTGTCAAGGCTTCGCGCGTGGCAGCGGGACTGATGTTGGCCGTCGAGTCGCCGGTTGCGTTGGCCGCGGTGGTGCCGGCGGTCTGGTGCCCGCAGCCCGCCAGTGCGGTTGCGATGACGGCTGCGGTCACTGCGCTGGCCTTGGTGCCCCGGCGCTGCCGTCCTCTCATCGCGGCGAAGATAGCTGGGCTCGCCTCGTCGTCGTTGCGACCGGCCACCTCGAGGCCGATCTTGATCGAGCGCGTCGCGGAGGTCCCGGCGACGCTGGCCGGGGACTGGTCGCTGCTGGGGTGTCTGTGCCGGTGGGCCATCTCATGGCTCCTGGATCGCTGTTGACCCGCAGTTGGGGCACTCCTCGCGCTCGCTCCAGGCTGGCGCGTGGCGCGTGGCCGGATGGTGCCCCTGGTCGTAGCGGGTCCCGCACTCGCTGCACCGCACTGCTGTCTCCAGGAAGCGGTCGTAGGCGGCGTCCTGCATCGCGGCGGCGTGGTCGTCCTCGCTTAGGAATCTCACCGTGTCGCTCCTTTCAGCCCGTTCAGGGCGTCGGTGGGTGGCGGCTGCGGGCTGCCTGGCCTGCGTGGGGCGCCCGGCGGTCCGCACGGGTGGTGTTCAGGCGGCTTGGCGGGCGAGCCGGTCGAGCAGGGCGGCGCCGCGGGCGACGGTGATCAGGTCTGACGCCTGGCCCTTGGTTGCCCCCTCGGGCGGCTCGATTCCGAGCCAGCGCAGCAGCTTGGCCTGCGCGTCGTTCATCGGCGCTTGCCGCCAGCGGGCGGACGCGTTCGTGAGCTGGGTCGCGCCGGTGTGGCGGACGTAGTCCTGGGCGATGCCGTGCGCGTAGGCGAGGTCGACATCGACCGCGATCCGCTCGATCTGCTCCCGGTCGAGTCGCACGACGCTCCACCGCTCGCCGACGGGCGCCAGCGCGAGCACGGCTCCGTGCCCGACCGACAACAGCCAGTACGGGCCGTGGCGAAGCCAGCTGAGCTTGCGCTCCCGGCCGCGTCGGCCGAGCAGTTGGACGTCGCGGCTGCGCATCTGCCCCTCGCGCTTGCGGTGTCCCGACGGCGCGCCGGCGTGCGGTCGTGTCTGGTCCTCGCGTGTCTGGCGGTCGATCGCCTCGATCACCGACTCCTCGGCCCGAATGGGCTTGCGCAGTCCGAACAGTCTCGGGAGCGTTTGCAGGTCGAGGCGGTCCGAGACGCCGACGACGTCGATCACCAGGCAGTCGTCCTTGCCGGGGAAGGTGCGCAGCCCACGCCCTACGGCTTGGGTGTATTTGACCTGTGAGCGGGTCGGCGTCGCCATCACGATGCAGCTGACCGATGGGACGTCGACTCCTTCGGTGAGGACCGCGACGTTCGCGAGCATTCGTGTCTGGCCTGTCTGCAGGCGCTCGAGGATCGCGTGGCGCTGCTCGCTGGGGGTCGTTCCGTCGAGCGCCTCTGCCGGGATCCCGGCGGCTTGGAAGACGCTCGCCATGTGGTGCGCGAGCGCGACGGTTGGGACGAACACGACGGCGGTGCGGTCTGCGGCGTGCGCCTGGTAGGCGGCGAGTACGTGCTGCGGGGCGGCCGCGTGCTCGAGCGCCTGGCCGAGCGCGTCGGGCTGGTAGTCGCCGCCGGCTTGCGCGACCTTGTCGAGATCGACGGACTCCAGGCCGACGCGGACTCCGCGGACGTCGGCGAGGTACCCGGCGCGGATCATCTCCGCGATCCCGCGTTGGTAGACGATCTCCTCCCATACCTCGCCGAGCAGCTGCCCGTCGGAGCGCTGCGGGGTTGCGGTCACCCCGAGGATCAGCGGCGAGGGTTCCAGATGAGCGAGGATCCGCCGGTAGGACCGGGCGCTCGCGTGGTGTGCTTCGTCCACGATCACCGTGTCGAACTGCCGTGGCAGCCGCTGCAGCCTGCTCTGACGCGCGAGGGTCTGGACGCTGCCGACCACGACGGGAGCGCTGACGTCGTCGCGAGCTGCGGCGACGAACCCGACGCCGAGCGCGAGCGTCGGGTCGGCGATCGCAATCTTGGCGGCCGCCTGGCGTAGCAACTCGTCGCGATGGGCGAGAACCAACGCGCTGCCGCCTCTGCGCGCGATCAGCGCCGAGAAGCAGGCCGTCTTGCCGGTACCTGTGGGGAGGACCAGCAGCTGCCGCCGCACCCCACGCTCGAGTGCCCGCTCGACGGCAGCGATCGCTTCGACCTGGTAGGGCCTGAGCGTCAGAGCCGTCCCGGTGGCGCTCGACAGCACCTGAGTGCTCATCGCGTTGGCGTTTCCGCGGCGACGGCTGTGGTCGCATGGTTGGTCATGAGTCCCTCCTTTGGGACGAGGCATTGATCGGTTGGTTGGGTGTCGCCGCCGGCGGCGGGCGAGAGCACGTTCTGGCTGTCAGCTCGTGGGCGGTCGGCAGCCGAGCGAGATCAGATGGCGCGCGAACGCCCGCCGGTCGCGGTCGGGATCGAACGGCTCGCTTCCGTCGCGCAGCAGCGTTGCGATGCGCTCGAGGTCGAACAGCAGCGCGAGCTTGCCGGGCGGGTCATCCCATTCGCCGGAGTCGTAGCGCTCCACCCACGCCGCGAGCGCAGCGAGCGCCTCCACCTGCAATCCGTCCTTCCACCAGCCGGAGCGGATCGGCAGCCGATACCGCTCGCGCAGCCCGCACACGTCGGTCCACAGCTGTTCGAACCACAGCCACCGCTCCCGCGGATACAGCCCCTGCCAGCCCAGCGGCCAGCGCGCGGACCCTTCGCCCAGCTCGCCGTCGAGCTCGCGATCGTCGTAATGGTCATCCATCACGCACGGCTCCCGTTGTCGCTGTGCGGACCGCGTGTCGCGTCGGGTCTCGTCGCACGCAGGACGCGCGCGTCAAGCTTGCTGTTACGGACACCGCCGTGGACGACTGCTCGTTTGTAGAACGCGTGCCAGCGATGCCGGCAGGCGTTCGGACGCCGCGACTGCGCGAGCCCGCCATGTCATTGCTCCGGCCGGGGTTCGCGCGGTCGCTGGAGACGCGTCCACTCCTCGATCTGCTCGGCGGTGATCGACCAGGGCTGGTGTTGGTCAAGCCGCGCGATCACGTCGAACTTGAACCGCTGATAGCTCACCGGAAGTCGCGGCGAGTCCCAGTCGGTATCGGTGCCGCCTGGAAGGTCGAAGTGGTCCAGCAGGATGCACCTCGCGAGCTCGGACGGCCCGCTGCCCGCGTAGCCCCAGCTGAACCCGTCCGGCGAGTGGCGCACGTGATGTGCAAGGGGCCGCACCCCGTCCTCCTCGAGGACGACGACCTCCGCGGCCGTGTGGTCCAGCAGTGCGTAGCGCTCGGCGTGTTCCTGGTCCCAGCCGAGCCGCGCCCAGTCTTGAGCTGTCATCCGCCTGCGCCGACCCACGTAGCACTTTGCGCTCATCGAGCCCTCCTCTCGGTCATGCATTGACGCGTCGCTCGCCCCCGGCCTGAGGCGTTGAGTCATGAGCGACTCTCCTTCCATGGCCACTCCCTCTTCAGAATCGCCGCCAAGTCGTCCTTGATGACCTGCGGCCAGGCGTCCGGCTGATCCCTCAGCACCTCGTGGACGAACCACCCGACCACGACGCCGAGCGATGCGTGCTCGTCGAGCGAGACGCCGAGCTGTTTCTCGATGGTCCGGTCACTCGGCCGCGATGCCGGGACCGGCATGCTGGTTTGCTCGGCGGGCGTCATCGCGTCGCCCCCTTCGCCTTCGCGGCGTCGAGCGCGAGGTGGATCCGCTCGATGAGCTTCTTGGCCTCGTATGGGGAGAGGCGAAGCGTGGTGCGCGCGACGATGCCGCCATAGCGGTCGACCGTCTCTATGTCGAGCGCGATCGCGTCGTAATGCTCTGGATGGTCGTTCGGCCCCGGCGGCCCGATTTCCCACACGTCGACGCGAATGCCGTTGACGTCCTCATTGACCCAGAAGCTGCTGTCGTCGCTGTGCATCTTACCTGGCTGCCTCTGGTCCGCAGATCCCGGCGTCCGGCTGCACTGGTTGGTGCGTCATCGCGATGAGGGCGGCCGCGCATTGACTGCATTGCTCGAGCGGACCGTTGTTCCACGCGCGCAACCCGGCCTCGTCCTGATAGACGTCGACCGGTTCGACGGTGAGCAGTCCGCACAACGCGCGGTCGTCCACCGTCAGGTGAAGCTCCTCCACCGCGGCGACTTTCAGCCGCGGTCCCATGCTTCGCGGCCGGAGGTTGTGGAGGCTCGCCGGGCGTTGCTCGGGGCGATCGCCGTCGAGCCGCTGCGCCCTGCTGGCCATCAGAACGGCAGGTCGTCGGCGGTGGCGCTGCCGGACGTGTCGCTCACCGCTGGCGCGGCGGCCGGTTGGGTGCCCGCACCGGGCACCGGACTGGGCGTCGGCTGGGCGGTGTCGTTGCCATCAGGGTCGGGTCGCGCCGGCCGCCTTCGAAGAGCACTTGGCGGGCTTTGAAGGTGACTGCTTCGCGCTTGTTGTTCTGCTGGTCTGTCCATTCGCGCCAGTCGGGCTCGGCGTCGATGAGCACGCGCGAGCCCTTGGCCAGGTACTGGGCGCAGGCGCGTGCCTGGGCTCCGAACACCTCGACGGTGAAGTAGTTGGTCTTGTCGACCCATTCCTCGCCGTTTCGCCGGCGGGTGGTGGTCGCGACGCGCAGTCGGGCGACGTCGGCGCCGGAGGGCAGCTGGCGCAGTTCGACGTCGCGGGTGAGGTTTCCTGACAGTGTGGCGGTGGCGATGTCTCGCATCGGTGAGTGTCTCCTTCACGTTTGGAGTGGTGGATGTGTCGGTTGGGTGTTCGTCACGGGGCGAGGGTGGCGCCGCAGCGAAGGCAGCGACGGGTTCGGGGGTCGGGTTTGTGCGGGTGGCAGCGCATCACTTGGATGACGCGGGTGATGTCTTCCTCGTCCCAGCTCTCGCCGTTGATGTGGTTGGGGTGCCGGTAGCCGGCGAGGAACCGGCGGACCATTCCGCGCAGGTTCTGATCACAGGACGGGTGGCAGCTGGAGCGCGCGGCGTGGATGCATGCGTGGACCGCCGCGCGGTGCGCGCGGGTGCCGGCGCCCTGCCCGTTGCGCCATACGCGGCGCAGTGCCCGTTTGAGCTTGGCCGGCACCAGCTGCCAGTGCCGCGGGCACATGAGCCGCTCGCGCGGCACCTGCACGGTGCAGTCGCCGATTGGACAGCGGTGCATGCGATCGCCGCTCACCATCCCTGGTCAGGCGGCCTTCCGTCTGGCGGGCGGCGGTTGCGGTTGCGGCCGCCGGCTGAGTGCGATGACGGGTGCGTTCTCTTGCGGCCAGCAGCCGCACTTTCCGGTGCGGTCGCCGGGCAGCCGGCCGTGGTCGCATTCGTTGTCGGCGAGGCGGCCGAGCACGCCCGACTCGATCGGGCACGCGCCTCCCGCTTGGCGCATGGCTTCGCGGTAGCGGTCGGCGAACGGTGTGGGCATCGTGTCTCCCTGTGCTCGTGGTTCGTGTGGTAGGTACCGGGGGCACGGCCGGCTGGCCCCGTTACAGGCCGGCGCCGCCGGGGCAGGTCGCCCAGTGCTGGCAGTAGCGCGGCCCGCATTTCCAGCTGGTCGGGTCGGCGAAGCCCCACGGCCGGTCCGGCCCGTAGCGGTCGTGGAGAGCGGCGATCTGGCTGGCCGCGAGCGCGATCCGCGCGAGCGTCGACCGCAGCGCGGCGACGTTGCGCTCGGTGGGGACGAGCGAGGTGGCGAGTGTCTTGCGTCGGGCGCCGGGGATCAGGGTCTGCGCGAACTGGAAGCGTGCGGCGGGCCGGCCCTCGAGCCAGCGGGCGGCGAGGTACAGGCTGGCCTGCGGGTTGCGCGCCGCGGTCGTCTCGGTGATCGCGCTGCCGGCCTTGACCTTGTAGTCGACGATCTCCTCGACGAGTTCCTCGGCGCCGAGCACCGGGCGGCGGGTCTCGAGGTCCAGGTGACCCTCGATCGTCCACTCGATCTCGGGCGCGAGCCGGAACTCGACTCGTCGCTGCACCGCGACCGGCTCGCCGAGCTGCGGCACGAGCTCCTCGAAGGCGATGGTGAGCGCCTTGACGCCGAGCTTGAGCGCCGTGTGCCGGTCCAGGCGCTCGTCCCAGGCGACGCCGCGCTTGTCGTTCTCGGCGGCGAGCTGCTGCTTCCAGTTGGCTCCGAAGAACCGTTTGAGCTCGCGCAGTCCGAGTCGTTCCCGGTGCTCGAGCCAGTGCCGGTAGTAGTGGGTCAGCGTCTCGTCGATGCGGGAGCCGAGGAACATCGCCCCGCTCGGCGGCTCCTTCTCGCCGAGCAGGTACCGGCGCCGCCACGCGTCCGGGCAGGCGAGGAACAGCGTGTAGGAGCTGTTTGACAGGTGCCTGATCGGCTGGCCGTCGTAGCGGACGGGTAGGCGGCGTGGCACCTCGATCCGGGCGGCGAGCCCGGCTGCTGACGTGGCGCCCGTCGCCGGCGCCGCGGCGCGGGCGGGGGCGAGCGCGAGATCGGTCATCTCGCCCTCCTTTCAGTGTCGAGAGGGGCTGGGTTCAGGCGGCGCGTGGCGCTCGCGCTGTGCCGGCCGGTGCGCTTGCGTGCTGGGCGAGCCGGTCGGGGTCGGTCTCGCAGGGTGAGAGCCCGTAGGCGTCCGGGTGGCGGTAGCGGAGGCACGCGAGCCTGAGCGCGCGGGACCAGAGTCGATGGCGCCAGTCCTCGCCGTGCCGGCGTCGGTAGTCGGCGATCTGCTCGGCGAGCGACTCGGCGCGGTAGCCGGCTTGGGCGAGCACCTCGACCGCGGCGGTGACCTGCTCGATCTGCGTGTCCTCGAGTTGCTCGCCGTCCCGGTGGGCGGGCAGGGTGGCGTGTGCGACCAGGGCGAGGACGTCGGGCGGGTAGCCGGCCGCCGCCGCTTGGGCGGCGAGCCGGCTGCGCGCGTCGGTGCTCACGCGGCGGCGGGTCCGAGGCCGCCGAAGTCGACGCTGACCACACCGTTGCCGCTGCCCTCCGGTGCTGGTGGCGCCGCGGTGACGGGCCCCTCGGGGGTGTCGTTGGCTGGCTGGTTTGCCTCGGCGGCTTCGCCCTGGCCCATGCCGGTTTCGGGTTCGCCGTGGGCGAGGATCTCGCCGAGGTCGCGCTTGACCGCGGGCGTGTCCATGCGCGCCTCGTAGCCCTGTCTGAGCCATTGCTCGGTGGCCGCGGAGATCGCGAGCAGGTCGGACTTGCCTTGCCCGCGGCGGATCGACTGCACCTGCCGGTCGCCGGGGCCGATCGGCAGCACGACCGGGGCGAGCGACGTGTACAGGTAGGCGCCGATTCCGGCGGCGACGCCGGCGCGCTTGCGCGCGTCTGAGTAGAGCGCCTTCAGGCCGGCGAACGAGCCGGCGTCCATCTCGCCGACGTCCTCGTAGACGGCGTCGACGTCGGGGCCGCCGACCTCCACCGGGAGGGTGATCGTCAGCCGGCACGCGATGTACAGCCTGCTCGGCCCGCGGTCGCTGGTTGGGGTGAGCTCGGCGGGGACGGGGGTGAACTGCTGTTGCCAGCGGCCGGGGACGACGTGGTTCAGGCGCTGCACGACCGATTGGGCGCCGAGGAACGCGGCGACCTGCGCGCCGCCGTACTGCACGCCGTTGAGCGTGACCTTGGTCATGGCGCGGAAGCCGATCGCGCCGGGTGCGAACGGCCGGCGCAGCAGCTCGCCGGCCTCGGCGTGCGTGCGCGCGGGCGCCGTTCCGGCGCCCGTCGTGTTGTCGGTGCTGGGGTTGGGCATGTTGTGCTCCTTCCGAGCTCGTTTGTTGTTCAGGCGGCGAGCGCCTGGGGCGGGTCGATCAGCCGGGCTTCTGAGAGGAAGCGGGACGGGCCGGCGGTGGGGCGGCCGCTGCGGGTGGCCGCATGGGTGAGGATCAGCTGGTCCTTGGCGCGGGTGCAGGCGACGTAGAACAGGCGGCGCTCCTCGGCCAGCTGCTCGCCGTCCGCTGATTGCAGCGCCCGCCAGAAGGGCAGCAGCCGCTCCTCGCAGCCGAGCAGCACGACGAGCTGTGCCTCCGTGCCCTTCGACCTGTGGATGGTCGAGACGGTGATTCGCCGGTCGGGTTCGCCTGGCGCGATCTCGTGGGCGTGCAGGCCGGCGGCCTGCTCGAGGAACCCGGTCAACATGGCGTCGTCGCCGTGTTGCTCCTCGTGGGCCTGGGCGGCGCGGCACAGCGAGCGCAGGTCCTCGAGCACCCGTTCGGCGTCCTGGCGCTGCTCGGCCTTCGGTGAGGTGTCGCGCCGCTGCTGGTGGTGCTGGACCAGTCCGCCGTCGAGCATCACGGCGGCGACGACGACGTGACCGATCGACCGCCCCGCGCGCAGGTCCCCGCGGACGTGTTCGAGTCCTTCGCCGAACCGTCGGAGCCGGTCGCGCACCGCGGGCGGCCGGATGCTCTCGATCGCCGCCGCGTGCGCGCTCGCGGCGATCAGGTCGCCCTGGTGGGTGTCGCGGGCGTGCGCGACGACGTGGTTGGCGGTTGCGGTGCCGACGCCGCGCTTCGGCGAGCCGACGGCGCGGCGGAATGCCTGCGCGTCGGCGGGGTTGGCGAGCAGCGTGAGGTAGGCGAGCGCATCGCGGACCTCGGAGCGCTCGTAGAGGCCGAGGCTGCCGAGCACCCGGTGCGGGATCCCGGCGCGCGCGAGCGCGGCCTGCACCGGCCCGGTGGCGTACCCGGTGCGGGCGAGCACGAGCACCTCGCCCGCGGGAACGCCCTGCGCGAGCGCCTGAGCGATCGCCGCGGCGACGCTGTCGGCCTCGTGGCGGTCTGACCCGTACGCGATTACTCGCGCCTGGCCGCCGGCGCCGCGCGTCGCG